>CAWAKN010000001.1:0-88293 GCA_963782625.1 uncultured beta proteobacterium
AGAAGACGGTCGCCGTCGCCGTCTATCTGCATTACCGGAAGATCGAACGGTCGCGCGAGCACGACTCGCCGGTGACCAAGAGCAATGTGCTGCTCATCGGTCCTACCGGAACCGGCAAGACGCTGCTATGCGAGACGCTGGCACGCATCCTCGGCGTTCCGTTCGTTACCGCGGAGGCCACGTCGCTGGCGCAGACCCGCTACGTCAACGACGAAATCGAGGCCATGCTGCGGAGGCTCGTCGACAAGGCTGGCGGCGACGTGGACGGGGCCAGCGCGGCATCGTGTTCATCGACGAAATCGACAAGCTGAAGGCCACCGATGCCCAGCCGCGCAGCGTTTCCGGCGAGAGCGTGCAGCACGCGCTGCTGAAGATCATGGAGGGATCGCCGTTCAAGCTGGGCGACGGGCGCTTCATCGACACCACCAATATCCTGTTCATCTGCGGCGGCGCGTTCGTGGGACTGGAAGAGATCATGTCGCAGTCCAACAGCTACGGCTACATCTCCACATCCGCAGGGCGACAACAAGGCGATCATGGACCGCCTCAACGCGCGAATCAAGCCGACCGATCTGTTCACATTCGGGCTGATTCCGGAATTCACCGGACGCCTGCCCGTCATCGCGCGCTTCCGGGACCTCGACCGGAGCATGCTGGTCCGGATCATGACCGAGCCCAGGGACTGCATCTATGCGCAATTCCGGGACATTTTCGGCCACGAGGGCGTCGAGCTTTCCGTGGCGCCGCGCGTGTTCGAGCAGATTTCCGAACTGGCGATGGAATACCGCACCGGCGCGCGCAGCCTGCGCGGCATCTTCGAGGAACTGATCACGCCAATCCTCTACCTCGTGCCCGACAATCCCGACATCCGGAAGGTGACGATCACGTCGCTGTTTTCCGATCCCGCCTATGTTCGTGGGGAGCGCAAAGTGACAGGCGGGCCCCACCTCGGACAACGCCCGCGGCTCGCCATGGGGGTCGCTTGCAAATCGTCGCGGCGCCTTGCATCCCCGGACGCCATCGCAGGATACCCGTCATGAACACCAAGAAATTCGCGTCGCATGCCGACGTGGAGGAGAAGACGATCAGCTTCGACCGGCTGTCGGACCACGCCTACGCCTACACCGCGGAGGGCGACCCGAATACCGGTGTCGTCGTCGGCGACGACGCGGTCATGGTGATCGACACGCAGGCCACGCCGGTGATGGCGCAGGACGTGATCCGGCGCATTCGCGAGGTGACCGACAAGCCGATCAAGTACGTGACGCTGTCGCACTACCATGCGGTGCGCGTGCTCGGCGCGTCCGGCTACAAGCCGGAGCACATCATCGCCAGCCGCGACACCTTCGATCTCATCGTCGAGCGCGGCGAGCAGGACATGAAGAGCGAGATCGAGCGCTTCCCGCGGCTCTTTCGCGCGGTCGAGTCGGTGCCCGGGCTGACCTGGCCGACGATCGTGTTCGAGAAGCGGATGACGCTGATGCTGGGCAAGCTGCAGGTGGAGATCATGCAGCTCGGGCGCGGCCACACCAAGGGCGACACCGTCGTCTGGCTGCCGCAGGAGAAGATCCTGTTCTCCGGCGACCTGGTCGAATACGACGCGACGCCCTACACCGGCGACGCCTACCTGACCGACTGGCCCGCGACGCTGGATGCCATCGCGGCATTGCAGCCGGAAAAGCTGGTGCCCGGGCGGGGCGCTTCGCTGCGGACGCCGGCCGAAGTCAAGGCGGGTCTCGACGGCACGCGCGCGTTCGTCACCGCGATGTTCGAGTCGGTGAAGCGGGGCGCGGCGGCCGGCCTCGACCTGCGCACCGTCTACAAGGAGACCTACGCCGCGCTCAAGCCACAGTTCGGCCATTGGGTCATCTTCGACCATTGCCTGCCGTTCGACGTGACGCGCGCCTACGACGAGGCGACGCAGTACAAGGATCCGCGCATCTGGACGGCGCAGCGCGACAAGGAGATGTGGCTGGCGCTCGAAGGTTGAGACGCTCGCTGACACTCCTTGCGCTCACTGCGTTCTTCCTCGGTCGCCTTCATTCAGTTGCGTACCTACACCAATCCCGTCTACGAATACCGCCGCCCGCCGGAGCTGAACGGCGCCGGCGCGGCATTGCGGCGTCGTGATCGTCGGCGCGGGACCGGTGGGACTGGCCGCGGCAATCGATCTCGCGCAGCGCGAACATTCCGGTGCTGGTGCTGGACGACGACGACACGGTCAGCGTCGGATCGCGCGCGATCTGCTACGCGAAGCGCACGCTGGAGATCCTCGACCGGCTTGGCTGCGGCGAACGCGGTCGCGGAAAAGGGCGTGGGCTGGAACGTCGGCAAGGTCTTCCACGGCGACGATCTGGCGTACGAGTTCGACCTGCTGCCCGAGCCGGGCCATCAGCGTCCGGCGTTCGTCAACCTGCAGCAGTACCATTTCGAGGAATGCCTGGTGCGCCGCGCGCGATGCGCTCGCTGCCGCCGAGATGCGCTGGAAACATCGTGTCGTCGACGTCGCGCTCCGGAGCAGACGGATGTCCGAGTGCGCGTCGCGACGCAGGACGGCGACTACGCGTTGACGTGCGACTGGCTGATCGTCTGCGACGGCGCGCGCAGCCCGGTTCGCCACATGCTCGGACTGGATTCCGAGGGCCAGGTGTTCCGCGACCGCTTCCTGATCGCGGACATCCGCATGACGTCGGACTTTCCGACGGAGCGCTGGTTCTGGTTCGACCCGCCGTTCCACCGCAATCAGTCGGTGCTGCTGCACCGGCAGGCCGACAATGTGTGGCGCGTCGACTTCCAGCTGGGCTGGGACGCGGATCCGGAGGAGGAGAAGAAGCCGGAGAACATCGAGCCGCGGCTGCGCGCGATGCTCGGGCCCGAGGCCGACTTCGAACTCGAATGGGCGAGCGTCTACACATTCCAGTGCCGGCGCATGCAGAAATTCCGCCACGGCCGCGTGCTGTTCGCCGGGGACGCGGCGCACCTGGTCAGTCCCTTCGGCGCGCGTGGCGCGAACAGCGGCGTGCAGGACGCGGACAACCTGGTCTGGAAGCTCGAGATGGTGCTGCGCGGGCAGGCGCCCGAATCGCTGCTCGACACGTATGACTCGGAGCGCGTCGCGGCCGCGGACGAGAACATTCTCAATTCGACGCGCGTCGACCGACTTCATCACGCCCAAGAGCAGCAGTCTCGCGCACGTTCCGCGACGCGGTGCTGGCGCTCGCGCGCCGGCATGCGTTCGCGCGGAAGCTGGTGAACAGCGGCCGGCTCTCGGTGCCGAAGGTCCTCGCCGATTCCAGCCTCAACACGCCGGATGGCGATGATATTCGTCGGGAACGATGGTGCCGGGCGCGCCGGCGGCCGACGCGCCCGCGATGCGGCCCATGCGGCGACTGGCTGCTTCGCCACTTGGGCGGCGGCTTCGCGCTGCTCGCGTTCGGCGACGACATTTCCGCGGACGCCGCGCGTAGACTCGCCGAAGGCACGATCGCGTGTCGACTGGTCCAGGTGGGCGGCGCGGCGCGCGACGACCGGATCGTGATCCAGGACAAGGATGGCCTGATCGCCACGCGCTACGATGCACGCCCCAAGACCTGCTACCTGATGCGCCCCGACCAGCACGTATGCGCGCGCTGGCGAGGCATTCGATCCCGTCGCCGTGCGCGATGCGATCTCGCGCGCGACCGGCAATGCCGGAAAGGACGCGCAATGGGCGCATTGATCACCGATCCCAACATGGCGGCTCCGGACGACTTCTACGAAGAACTGATCGGACTGCACCGCGACTTGACCGAGGAGCAAAGCGCGCTCGTCAACGCCAAGCTCATCCTGTTGCTGGCCAACCACGTCGGCGATCGCGATGTCCTCCGCGAAGCCATGGCGGCGGCGCGCGCGGACGTGGTCGCCGGTGGTTGAGCGCAGAGATTCCTGCACGACCTTGCGCGAGACCACCATGACGACGACAAGCAGCAAGCGCCCACCGGGCGTTCCCCCATGCGGCGGCGAGCGACGAGACCGCCGCGACCTATCAATCCGGATTCGGCAACGAATTCGCCACCGAGGCGCTGCCCGGCGCATTGCCGGTCGGGCGCAATTCGCCGCAGCGCGCGCCCTACGGCCTGTACGCGGAGCAGCTGTCGGGCTCGGCGTTCACAGCGCCGCGCGCCGCGAACCGGCGCTCGTGGACCTACCGGATCCGGCCGTCCGCGATGCACGCGCCGTTCGCCAGGATCGACAACGGCGGCATCGTCAGCCGCTTCGGCGACGTGGCCACGCCGCCCAACCAGATGCGCTGGGACCCGCTGCCTGCACCCACCGCACCGACCGACTTTCTCGAAGGGCTGGTCACGATGGCCGGCAACGGCGATCCCGCCGCGATGTCGGGCTGCGCCATTCATGTGTACGCCGCCAACCGGCCGATGCAGGATCGCTACTTCTACGATGCCGACGGCGAACTGCTGATCGTGCCGCAGCAGGGAAGGCTGCGCCTGTACACCGAGTTCGGGCGAGTCGACGCCGAGCCGCAGGAGATCGTGGTCATCCCGCGCGGCGTGCGCTTTCGCGTCGACGTTCCCGATGCGAGTAGGGCAAGCCCGGCGCGCGGCTACGTGTGCGAGAACTATGGCGCCCATTTCCGGCTTCCCGACCTCGGCGTGATCGGGTCCAACGGGCTCGCCAATCCGCGCGATTTCCTGACGCCGCACGCCGCCTACGAGGACCGTGAAGGCAAGTTCGAACTGGTCGCGAAATTCATGGGCAACCTGTGGGCGGCCGCCGATCGGCCATTCCCCGCTCGATGTCGTCGCATGGCACGGCAACTACGCGCCGTACAAATACGACCTGCGGCGCTTCAATGCGATCGGTTCGATCAGCTACGACCACCCCGACCCGTCGATCTTCCTGGTCCTGCAGTCGCAAAGCGACACGCCCGGCGTGGACACGATCGACTTCGCGATCTTCCCGCCGCGCATCCTTGCGATGGAGGACACGTTCCGGCCGCCGTGGTTCCACCGCAACGTCGCCAGCGAGTTCATGGGACTGATCCACGGCGTGTACGATGCCAAGGCCGAGGGCTTCATGCCCGGCGGCGCGAGCCTGCACAACTGCATGAGCGGTCACGGACCGGACGCCGAGACCTTCGAGAAGGCGAGCGCAGCGGACCTGTCGCAGCCGACACGCATCACGCGACACGATGGCCTTCATGTTCGAGACGCGGGCGGTGATCCAGCCCACGCGCGCGGCGCTCGAATCCGCGCAGCTGCAAAGCGAGTATTTCCGATGCTGGGAGGGACTGAAGAAGAACTTCGACCCTTCCCGACGCTAGTCCGCCCACTACCTCGGAGCAGTCTTCTCCACGTCCCGAAGGACGCCATCTTACGGAAACGCCATGACCTACGAAAACATTCTCGTCGAGACCCGCGACCGGGTCGGCATCATCCGCCTCAATCGGCCGCAGCGGATGAACGCGCTCAACGATGCGCTGGCCAAGGAACTGTCCCGCGCGCTGCATGCATTCGACGCCGACGACGGTGTCGGGTGCATCGTCATCACCGGCAACGAGAAGGCATTCGCCGCCGGAGCGGACATCGGCGCGATGGCCGAGTGGGACTACGCCAAGGTGCATCGCGACGACTACATCACGCGCGACTGGGAGGACGTCATCCGCATCCGCAAGCCGGTCATCGCCGCCGTCGCCGGCTATGCGCTGGGGGGCGGGTGTGAACTGGCGATGGCCTGCGACACGATCATCGCCGCCGACAACGCGAAGTTCGGCCAGCCGGAAATCACGATCGGCACCATTCCCGGCATGGGCGGCACGCAGCGCCTGCCGCGCGCCATCGGCAAGGCCAAGGCGATGGACTGGTGCCTGACGGGACGCATGGTGGATGTCGTGGAGGCGGAGCGCGCTGGGCTGGTCGCGCGCATCGTTCCGGCGGCGGATCTGGAGAAGGAGGCGCTGGCGTTCGCCGCCAAGATCGCGTCGTTCTCGCTGCCCGTCGTGCTCAAGGTCAAGGAAGCGATCAATCGCGCCTACGAGTCGTCGCTGGCCGAAGGGCTCAAGTTCGAGCGCCGCGAATTCCACTCGACGTTCGCGCTGGACGACCAGAAGGAGGGCATGCGCGCGTTCGTCGAAAAGCGCAAGCCGACGTTCAAGCACCGCTAGCGCAGACGTTGTCGCGCCAAGGCGCCGCCGGCCGCGCAGATTGGTAAACTACCGGACATGGATCCTTCGCTGCAGGACATCGTCGTCGACCGGCCGGAGACGGGGGTCGTGCGTCTTACGCTGCATCGCCCGGACTCCCGCAACGCGCTGCGCACGCAGACGCTGACCGAAATCGCGGCGCAGCTCGACGCTGCTCAGTCCGACCCGGCGACGAGCGTCGTGGTCCTCACCGGCGGCCTCGACTGTTTCGCCGCGGGAGCCGACGTGCGCGAAATGGCGGCGCTCGGCCCCTTGGAGATACTGACGCACGAACGCCAGCGACACTGGCGAACGATCGCGACATTTCCCAAACCCCTCGTCGGCGCCGTGTGCGGCTATGCGCTGGGAGGCGGGTGCGAGCTGGCTCTGTGCTGCGACATCCTCGTCGCCGGCAACAACGCGAAGTTCGGGCAGCCGGAAGTCAACCTCGGCATGATCCCGGGCGCCGGCGGTACGCAGCGGCTTGCGCGCACCATCGGCAAGGCGTTGACGATGCAGATGGTGCTCACCGGCCAGCCGATCGGCGCGCAGGCAGCGCTCGCCGCCGGCCTGGTCGTGGAGGTCGACGAGCCGGAAAGTGCGCTCGCGCGTGCCGTTGAAATCGCGTCGATCATCGCCACCAAGCCCGCACTGGCTGTGCGCCTCGCCAAGGAAGCCGTACTGCGCGCCTATGAAACGCCGCTCACCGAGGGACTGGCCGCCGAAAAGCAGGCCTTTGCGCTGCTCGCCGCCAGTCACGACAGGAACGAAGGGATCGCCGCCTTCCTCGAAAAGCGCGCTCCCGCATTCACCGGCCGCTGAACGCTGCGGCCATTACCCGACCAGGAACCGATCATGCACAAACTCGCTCCGCTGTTCACGACCTTTTCGCTGCTTGCCGCTGCAGTCGTGCTGTCGGGCTGCCAGTCGACGTCGATCAACTCCGCGTGGTTCGACCCGAACTTCAAGGGCGGCCCGATGAAAAAAATCGACGTCGTGGCGCTGGGCACCAACCTCCCCAACCGCCGCGCGGCGGAGGACATCTTCGCGCAGAAGTTGCGCGACGCCGGCGTCGACGGCGTTGCCGGCTGGACCGTAATACCCGATGAAGCGCGGGCTGCCCAGCAGCCGTTCACCGAGGCCGTCACGCGCACCGGCGCGCAGGGACTCCTGGTCGTCAGGTTGCTGGGCGTCGACACGCGCACGCAGGTGACGACAACGATGGTCCCGACGACCGGCCCGATGTGGGGCGGCCCCGGCTGGGGGCCAGGCTGGGGCGGCGGCTGGGGTGGCGGCTGGGGCGGCGGCGGGGCCTTTGGCCCGGCGATGGTGCCCGTGCAGGAAGTTTCGCAATACGACCTGGCGACCGTCGAGACCACGCTTTTCGAAGTGGCTACCGGGCGGCCCGTCTGGTCGGCCAATACCCAGACGATCAATCCGTCGAATGTGCAGCGCGAAGTGCCGGGCTTTGCCGATCTCATCATCGGCCAGTTGAAATTGCGCGGACTGATCGCCGGGGCGAAGTAGCGGCGTGGAAAGGCAGAACTAGGGCGCGGGCTTGAAGCGCATCGCGGCGCCGTCGCTCAGCGTCAGCACGAGTTCACCGCGATCCAGGCCGTAGGACGTCGCCTGCACGAGGCTGCGCAGGAACTCGGTGTCCTGAGACGCAGGCGGGCACGCCATGCGGGTGAGCGCGATGGCGCCGAACTTGATCCGTGTGTCGTTGACTTCGTAGCTGCCGCTGCCGCGATTGCAGTCGGCGCGCACGTTGACGCGTCCTCCGCCGTCGAACGACAACGAATACCGCTCCGGCGCGGTAGCCACGACGGCCGGCGCGCTTCCCAGGGAAGTGCGCTGCCATTGCCACACGGGACCGACGATTGCATCGGACGCCGCGGTGATAACCGGTGGCATCGCGTTGGCGGGAACATATGCCGGCACGGTTGCCGGCGTTGGACCCGCCTGCGGGACGTTCTGGCAGCCGGTCGCCGCCAAGGCCAGTGCGCAACCCAGCAATGCCATTCGATGCATGATTCATTCTAGCATCGTTGGTCAAGCGGATTGGCGGTCCGTCCTCTTCGCAAGGGCTGCCGCGAGCGTGCCCCGGGTTAGAATCGCAGTGACACGAGCGTCACGTGCACGACATGTCCGGCGATTCCGCGCTACTTTCCTCACTGCAGCCGCAGCGCATCTGGGATCGCTGTGATGCGCTCGGCCGCCTGTCCGAACTTCCGGGCGGGTTGACCCGCGTGTTCCTCTCGGCCGAGCAACGGCAGGCGAGCGAACTCGTTCTGGGCTGGATGCGCGAGGCGGGCATGGAGGCGCGCGTCGACGCCATCGGCAACTGCGCCGGCCGATATGAGGGCACGCGCCCCGGGCAGCCTTGCCTGATGCTCGGTTCGCACCTCGACACCGTTCGTGATGCCGGAAAGTACGACGGCATGCTCGGCGTGATCACCGCCATCGAATGCGTGCACGCGCTGAATGCCTGCGGGTCGCGCCTCCCCTTCGCCGTCGAGGTCCTGGGTTTTGGCGACGAGGAGGGCGTGCGCTTCGGCTCGACGCTGCTCGGAAGCCGTGCAGTGGCCGGCACGTTCGATCACTCGGTGCTCGACAACGTCGATGCACGCGGCATGACGATGCGCGACGCGCTGCGCGATGCCGGCCTCGATCCCGCACATGTCGCTGCCGTCGCGCGCCGGCCCGACGATGTCCTGGCGTATGCCGAATTGCACATCGAGCAGGGGCCTGTGCTGGAAGCGGAAGGGCTGGCAACGGGTGTGGTCACGGCCATCAACGGCGGCAATCGATTCCAGGTCGAACTGACCGGCATGGCCGGGCATGCGGGAACGGTACCGATGGGACTGCGGCGCGATGCGTTGGTCGCGGCATCCGAATGCGTTTTGGCGGTCGAACGCATCGCCGCGTCGATGCCTGCCGTCGTGGGTACCGTGGGGCGTATCGACGCGCTGCCCGGAGCGATGAACGTCATTCCGGGCAAGGTCCGGTTTTCGCTGGACGTGCGCGCACCGACGGACGACCTGCGGCATGCGGCGATAGCGGCAATGCGCGCCGAGTGCGAAGCGATTACCGCTCGCCGCAACGTCGCCATGGAGACCACACTGTTGTGGGACGCAAAGACTGCGACTTGTGATGCCGACATGCAACGCCAGTTCGCTGACGCGATCGAGAAGGAGGGCGGGCGCGCGCGCCGCCTGCCGTCGGGCGCGGGTCACGACGGCATGGCGCTCATAGCCATCGCGCCGATCGGCATGCTGTTCGTCCGCTGCACGGGTGGAATCAGCCACAATCCGGCGGAGGCGGTCACGCTTGCCGATGTCGCCGCAGGCGCGCGCGTCCTCGGGCGGTTCATCGTGTCGTTCACGCCGCCGCGCAGTGTGAGGAGGTCGCCTTGACCGACACTGCCGGCTCGATCCACGCGTTCGTCGCCGCGCACCGCGGTGACGCCGAGCGCTTCCTGGCCGAATTGGTTCGGATGCCTTCCGACAATCCGCCCGGGGATTGCGCGCCGCACGCGGAGAGGGCGGCGGCAATGCTGGAGGCGATGGGCTTCGTCGTCGAGCGGCATGTCGTGCCGGACACGGCGGTCCGGGCCAATGGCATGGTCAGCTGCACGAACCTCGTGGTGCGGGTGCGCTTCGGCACTGGCGAAGGGCCCGTCATCGCGCTCAACGCGCACGGCGACGTCGTTCCGCCCGGCACCGGTTGGACGGCGGATCCCTACGGCGCGGAAATTCGGGACGGAGTCATGTTCGGACGCGGCGTGGCGGTGTCGAAGTCGGATTTCGCGACGTATACATTCGCGCTGCTCGCGCTGCGCGACGCGGCGGCCCGAGAGAGGGCACTGGACGGCGTGGTCGAGTTGCACTTCACCTACGACGAGGAGGTGGGGGGCGCGATCGGTCCGCAGTGGCTGCTGAAACAGCAAATCTGCCGGCCCGACCTCGTGATTTCCGCCGGCTTTTCCCACGGCATCACGACGGCGCACAACGGCTGCCTGCATTTGCAGGTCGATGTTTCCGGCAGGTCCGGCCACGCCGCGGAACCGCACAAGGGCATCGACGCGCTCGAAGCGGCGACAGGGATCCTGACCGACCTCTATGCGCTGCGCAAGACGTATGCAGCGACGAGATCCTCCGTCCCCGGCATCGGATCGCCGACGCTCGTCGTCGGCTTGATCCAGGGCGGCATCAACACCAACGTGGTGCCGGATCACGTGACGTTTCGCATCGATCGCCGGATCATCCCCGAGGAGATCCCTGCGGATGTCGAAGCTGCGCTTACGCGCCGGATTCACGACGCCGCGGCGAAGTGGCCCGCCGTTCAGGTCAGCGTGACGCGCATCCTGCTGGCGGTGCCGTTCGTTCCGATTGCCGGACACGAAAAGCTTGTCGCGGCGTTGAAGCGCCATGGCAGAGGCCGTGCTGGGAGAGGACCTCGCGACGCACGGCCTGCCGATCTACACCGACGCGCGCCTGTACACGACCGCGGGCATCCCCGCGGTTCTGTATGGCGCCGGACCGCGCACGCTCGCCGAGGCTAACGGCCATCGCGCCGACGAGAAGTTGCTGCTCGAAGATCTCCATCGCGCGACCGAAGTGGTGGCGCTGGCGTTGGCGGATCTGCTCGCGCGGCAACGATGAATTGCAGCAATGTGGCGGCCGTGGGGCCACGATGACGCGAAAGCCGTGCGGCCTGCAAGCATGACCACTGCCGGGTCCGACACGCCCCGCGACCCGCGCCTGGGACGGACGGTCAGCGCGCTGGGCGTTGCGCAAATCATTTCGTGGGGGTCGCTGTTCTATACGATCGCCGTCCTCGGCAGCGCGATGCGCAGGGACCTGGGCATCTCCGATGTCGTGCTGTTCGGCAGCTTCACCGCGGGACTGTTCCTGTCGGGAGTCGCGTCGCCGCTCGTCGGCCGGGAAATCGATGCGCGGGGCGGCCGGAGCGTGCTCGCCGCCGGATCGGTGCTTGGGCGCGCTGGCCACGGCTGCGCTGGCATGCTTCGCAGGGGCCGGTGACGATGCTCGCCGGATGGCTGCTGGCCGGCGTCGCCATGTCGGCGAGTCTCTACGACCCTGCGTTCGCCACGCTGCACCAGGTTTCCGGCACATCGTATCGGCGCGCGGTGACCGCGCTCACGCTGTTTGGCGGCTTCGCGAGCACGGTGTTCTGGCCGCTTTCCCAATACTCTGCTGGACGAAATCGGCTGGCGCCAGACATTCCTGGTCTATGCCGGATTGCATCTTTTCGTGTGCCTGCCGCTGCACCTGCTGCTGGTTCCACGCAGGCATGCCGCGCGCGCGGTCGCGGAGGCGCGCACACGCGCGGGCCGTGGTGCACGAAGGCGACGGCGCCGTCTTCGCGTGGCTGGCCACGGCGCTGGCACTGGCGGCGTTCATGGGCACCGCGATGGCGGCGCACGTCATCGACCTGCTCACGGCGACCGGATTGAGCGCGCGCGACGCCGTCCTGGTCGGTTCGCTGATCGGCCCGATGCAGGTCGCCGGGCGCGTGATGGAGTTCGCGTTCGGCCGTCACCTTCGCGCGTTGGCGGTGGGAACGCTCGCGTTCGCGCTGATGGCCGCGTCGCTGGCGGTGTTCACGCAGGTCCGCGGCATTTGGATCGTCGCGCTGGCGTTCGCGATGATCTACGGCTGGAGCAACGGCGTCATGACCATCGTGCGCGGCACGGTTCCCGCGGAACTGTTCGGTCCGCGTGGCTATGGCGCGTTGCTCGGGCGCCTGGCGCGGCCGCAGTTCATTCTCAAGTCCAGCGCGCCGCTGGCGCTGACGCTGCTCTTCACGATCGACCCGGCGAAAACGTTGACGCCGTACGCGTTGCTGCTGGTCGCCGTGGCGGCATTCCTGGCGTACCAAATGGCGATCGCCGCCGCCGGGAAGCGAAGCAGTTCGGAAAGTTGACGACGACGCGCGCCGCCAACGCCTCCGGCGCAGCCCGATCCGCTCACGGACGAATTTCGTCAGCGCGCAGACCTGCCGGTTGCGGCTCCGCGAAATACCTGCGCTGGAAATACAGCGCTGCGTTGACCAGCATGATCAGCACCGGCACCTCGACCAGCGGGCCAATGACGGCCGCGAACGCCTCGCCCGAGTCGATGCCGAACATGGCAATGGCTACCGCAATGGCGAGTTCGAAGTTGTTGCTGGCGGCGGTAAAGGAGAGCGTCGTGGTTTTCGCGTAATCGGCGCCGATCCTGCGCCCCAGCCAGAACGACACCAGGAACATGATGACGAAGTAGACGACCAGCGGGGTGGCGATGCGCACGACGTCGAGCGGGATGCGGACGATGTAATCGCCCTTGAGCGAAAACATCACGAATATCGTGAAGACAAGCGCGATCAGCGTGATCGGGCTGATCTTCGGCACGAAGCGCTCGTGGTACCAGGCCTTGCCCTTGGCGCGCACCAGTATGAAACGCGTGGCGGCGCCGGCAAGAAACGGAATGCCGAGATAGATGAACACGCTGCTGGCGATGTCCGCGATCGTGATGTCGACCTTGAATGTCTGCAGACCCAGCCAGCCCGGAATCACCGTCAGGAAGACGTAGGCGTAAAGTGAAAAGAACAGCACCTGGAAGATCGAATTCAGCGCGACGAGTCCCGCCGCGTACTCGGTGTCGCCCCGCGCGAGCTCGTTCCACACGATGACCATCGCGATGCAGCGCGCGAGCCCGATAAGGATCAAGCCGGCCATGTAATGCGGCTGGTCGTGCAGGAAGACGACGGCCAGCATGAACATGAGGATCGGCCCGATCACCCAGTTCTGCAACAGAGACAACGTCAACACCCGGCGGTTGCGGAATACGTCGCCCAAGTCCTCGTAACGGACCTTGGCCAGCGGCGGGTACATCATCAGGATCAGGCCGACGGCGATCGGGATGTTGGTCGTGCCGCTTTGAAACCGGCCCCAGAATCCTGCGACGCCGGGGAAAAGGAAACCGACCACGACTCCCGCGAACATGCCGAGGAAGATCCACAGCGTGAGGTAGCGGTCGAGAAAACCGAGCTTGGCCGAGAGCGATGCCACGATGTTCGCCGGTTCGCCTACGCGATCGCCGGACGCAAGTCCATCGTGCTGGGCGACCGCGCCGTCATGTCAGGTCGACGTTGGCCGGAGACTTGCCCAGCTCGTCCAGCTTGTACTGCAGGCTGAGGCGATCGAGCGTAGCCAGCGGCAGGCTGGCGAAGACCCGGATGCGATTCCCCAGGACGCGGCCCGCTTCCGAAAACGCCTTGCGCATTGCGTCGGGATTGCCGCGCACTGCGGCCGGATCGGGGACGCCCCAATGCGCGGTGATCGGCTTGCCCGGCCACACCGGGCACACCTCTCCGGCGGCGTTGTCGCAGACGGTGATGACGAAATCCAGCGCTGGCGCTCCGGGTTCGGCAAAGCGTTCCCAGGACTTGCTGGCAAGGCCTTCGGTCGGCATGCGGCTCGCGCGCAGCAGATCCAGCGCCAGCGGATTCACCGTGCCGGTCGGTTGCGACCCTGCGCTGAAGGCGCGGAAGCGGCCTGCGCCGATACTCGTCAGAATCGATTCTGCGATGATGCTGCGCGCGGAATTACCAGTGCAGAGGAACAGCACGTTGTAGACGCGATCGGGCATGCCGCGCTCGCGTCAGCAGCATGCGCCCGAGGCGCTGGTCGCTTTGCCGGGCATCGATGCGCAGGTTGAATTCGGCGAACAGCAACTCCCCGCAGGCTTTTCTTCCTCGGTGTCCGAGCCGAACAGAGGAATCGAATCCAGCGTGTGGAACGCTTCCCACGCGATGCCTTGGGGATCGGTTACCCAATGCTTGTCCGATTTCACGTAACAGCACATCGCACCGGGTTCGGCCACGGTGGCCTTCGCATCCGCGGCTTCAAACTGCGCGCGAATTCCCGCGAGTTCTTCCGCCGATTCGGCCTGCAATCCCAGGTGGTTGAGGCCGGCGGCGCGCCCGCGCTGCGAGATCGCGAAATTGACGCGCGGGTCGTCGAGCATCCACTTCGCGTAGTCGTCCTTTCTGATCGTCGGCGCCTGGCCGAACAGTCCTGAATAGAAGCGGATGCTGGCGGACAGATCGGGAACGCCCAGATGCACGTGGAACCGTTTCATGGTTTTCCTTTCATGCGTTTGACGGAGGGTCCGCAGGCCGCGGGCGCGCAGCCCGGTCCGCAGTCGGCACTGCCCGTGGCGCGGCAGCAATTCTCGGTGAGATAGGCGACCAGCGAGTTCATCGCGGCAAGGTCGGCCTGGTACCAGATGAAGCGGCCGTCACGCCGGTCAGTGATCAACCCCGCACTTGCCAGTTCTTTCAAGTGGAACGATAGCGTCGCAGGAGCGAGCTTCAACCGGAGTCCGATGGCGCCGGGCGTCAGACCTGTCGGCGCGAATTCGACCAGCAAACGAAAGATGGCGAGACGCGTTTCCTGGGCCAGCGCGGCGAGTGCGTCGACGGCCTGACCGGCATCGCCATGCCTGGGCTTTAAAGCGGCATTTGATTTCATAATTCCAATAATATAGAAATACACCCGGTTGTCAACCCCGTGAACCTGGAAGAGGAAGGGAGGAGGACGGCAGCTACCGGCGGCGCGCCTGACGCCAACGCCAAAGGCGCCACAGCACGAATGGGATGCCGACTACGGTCAGCAGCCCCCAGACCAGCACAGCGTAGTCGGACGGCCGCCATGGCGGCGGAATCAGGTCGGGATCGCGTAACGCCTCCGGGAACGGGCGCGGCGGGACCGGCACGATCTGCACGAGTGCGGGATCGTTCGGGATCAGCGCCCTGTATTCCCAGGTGGTCACGGCGGGTGCATCGCCGAACGCGCGACTCGACGGAAACTGCGGAAAGCGCACGAAGGCCAGCGCATCCATGTCCTCGCGCCAGCATGCGCGCGAGCAGGTCATCGCCGTCGGGAGTCGTTCCCTGGCCGAACGCGAGCAGTGTGGCGAACGCCTCTTCCAGCGCCGCCGCGGGCATCAGCCGCGTCTGGTCGGTGCGCAGGTAATCGAACGCGAGCTTGGCTTTGCCGACCGAAAGCTCCTTGAGCGCGATGAACGGAAAACCGAGCCAGGCCAGCGTGCGCGACGTCGGTCCGCGCCGCGGAATGTTCCACCCGAGCGCGCGCAGCACGTCGATGCTGATGCTCGCGCAATTCTCGTTCGGGTGGTAGTAGACCAGCTGGTGACGCCAGAACTGGTTGTAGACACGATTGAGCGCCGACTGCACCAGCGCTGCAGCACGTTCGTCGTTCAATACAGCGACGACCATGTAGGAGGGCCGGTACCAGCCCTGGCCGGAGTTGAGGTCGGCCAGGTAGTTGTCGAGCGGAACCGGCGCCGCGATGATGCCCTTTTCACTTTCGACATCCAGCGAATAGAAATTGTTGACCAGCCAGTCGCCGATCTGTCCGTCGGCCTGCACGCGTCCGGTAACGAGCGCGAAGTGCCCGCCGTGCGCCTCGTCGTCGTCGCCCTGCGCGCCGTTGACCATGAGCGCGAGCACAGGACGGCCGGTCCAGTCGGCGGGCATGCCGGCTTTCTGCCACAGCGTCGACACGGCATAGGGACTCTGCGCGCCGCCGCGAGGTTCCTCGCGCATCAGGCTGCGCAACGCTTCGGCGGGAGGCAGGCCGGCCGGCAGCGTTCGCGCAGCGGGCGCGGCTCCGCCGACGCGAAAGTCCTCCGGCCAGATCGTGCGCGCGACAAAGCCATCGGCGGTCGGCGTGCCGCGCACCGTGATCGTCGCGCTGCCGGAAGAAAGCGACGGACGACGCGTCGTAGTACGAGCGATTCAGCGGGATCTTCGCCACCGGATGGAACGACATCGAGCCGTCTCGCGTCGACGAGCTGCGGTCGCGTCCGCCGAGAGCCGCGCGCCGCGCACGATGTCGGGCGCGGCCACCCATACCAGCGGCGGATAATCGATCGGTGTTCCGGGTGGACGTGCCGCCGCCCATGCGCGCACGTCGTCCTCCGCATGCACGCCCGTCGCGAATCCGGACACCGGACGGCCGGCCAGCGGCACGGCGATGGTCTGGTCGCGGAAGTACCACAGCGCCTGGCGGATGGCCGGGCAATCGCGGCATTCGCCGGTGACCAGACGGAAATTCGGCGCGGGGTAGAGGCCGAACATTCCGTCGGCGTTCGCGGGCTGGAGCGCGGGCGCGGCGGCGCCCAGTGCGGAGAACATCATGGCGATCGTCGGCGCGAACCGCCTCGCGCAGCGGGCTAGGCGCGTGGCCACGACATGACGCCGATCGCGGTCTTCATGGCGCGGCGGCGCTTCATCCGACTGCGATGCGCGGCGTTCCCGCCGCCATCGACCCGATGACCGCGGCGTGCGCGAATCCATCGTCTCGGAATAGCGCCAGGATCTCCTCGACGCGGCCAGGCGCGCAGGCGACAAGCAGTCCGCCGGAAGTCTGCGGATCGGTGAGCAGCGCGCGTTCGGCGGCACCGATGGATGGCGCGAGGTCGACATGCTGCACGACGCCGGCCCAGTTGCGCGCGGACGCACCAGTCACGATGCCGTCGCGCGCAAGGTGCATGACGTCGGGATGCAATGGCAAACGCGCGAAATCCAGTTGCGCCGCCACGCCGCTTCCGCGGCAGATCTCCATCAGGTGGCCCAGCAGGCCGAATCCGGTAACGTCGGTCAGCGCGTGGACGTCCGGCATGGCGCCCAGCGCGATGCCGGGCGTGTTCAGTTGCGTCGTGCTGGCGAGCATGGCCGCGTAGCCTTCGGGCGCGAGCAGTCCTTTCTTGAGCGCGGCGCTGTAGATGCCGATGCCGAGCGGCTTGCCGAGGATGAGCGCATCGCCGGCCTGCGCGCCGGCATTGCGCTTGATGTTCGCCGGGTCGACGACGCCGATGGCCACGAGGCCGTAGATCGGCTCCACCGAATCGATCGTGTGGCCGCCCGCAATCGGGATGCCTGCCCTGGCACAGATCGACTCGCCGCCGGCCAGGATCCTGCGAATCGTGTCGACCGGCAGCTTGTCGACCGGCATGCCGACCAATGCGAGCGCGAACAATGGCGTCGCGCCCATCGCGTAGACGTCCGAGATGGCGTTGGTCGCGGCAATCGCGCCGAAGTCGAACGGGTCGTCGACGATCGGCATGAAGAAATCCGTCGTCGCGACGATCGCCTGGTGCTCGTTGAGCTGGTATACGGCGGCGTCGTCCGACGTCTCGACGCCGACCAGCAGCGCCTTCGGCAGCAGCCCCGGCGCAGCGCTGCCCAGGATTTCCTGCAGCACGCCGGGCGCGATCTTGCAGCCGCACCCGCCCCCGTGCGAAAACGACGTCAGGCGCATAGGAACGCGGTCGGGAGCATTCACGGCATCTTCCATCGCATCGTGTCGAGCCTCGACGGTTGTTGCGGCAAGGATATCCATTCTAGCGTCCCGCCTAATCGGCGCATGTTGCGTTGCAAAAACCCCACCGATAACAAGCCCTTGGCGCAGGTCCCGCTTTCCTTGTGCCAGCAGCAGGCGTAGCATCGCGGCACCGACAAGGTTCGGGCGTGAATCCTGCTTCAAGGGAGTGGATATACGCCACGCACAATGTGACCTGGCGGGCCACTGGAGAGCAGGGCTTTGAAGCCGACGGATATCGCACACCCCGACTATTTCCACAAAGTCGTCGATTGTCAGTGGGCCTGCCCGGCCCATACTCCCGTCCCCGAATACATCCGGTTGATCGCCGCCGGCCATTACGGCGACGCTTATCTGGTCAACTGGAAGTCCAACGTTTTCCCCGGCATTCTCGGGCGCACCTGCGATCGGCCGTGCGAACCCGCGTGCCGCCGCGGACGCGTGGAGGAAGGCTCGCCGGAGGTCGCCAACGCCAAGGCCAAGCCCGAACCCGTGGCGATTTGCCGCTTGAAGCGCGTCGCGGCGGATTTCAAGGAAGACATCCGCGACCGATTGCCTTCGCCGGCGAAGACGAAGAACGGCAAGCGCGTCGCGCTGGTCGGCGCGGGCCCGGCGTCGTTGACCGTTGCGCGCGATCTGGCGCCGCTCGGCTACGAATGCGTCGTGTTCGACGGCGATGCCCGTGCGGGCGGCATGATCCGTTCGCAGATTCCCAAGTTCCGCCTGCCCGATTCCGTGATCGACGAGGAGGTCGGCTACGTCCTCGACATGGGCGTCGAGTTTCAGGAGCGGCCAGCGCATCGACAGCATGAAGCAACTGCTGGCGGAAGGGTGGGACGCGGTGTTCGTGGGCAGCGGCGCCCCGCGCGGCCGCGACCTCGACCTACCCGGCCGCGTGGAAGCCGCCGCGAACATCCACATCGGCATCGACTGGCTGTCGTCGGTCTCGTTCGGTCATGTCACCAAGATCGGCAAGCGCGTCATCGTGCTTGGCGGCGGCAACACGGCGATGGACTGTTGCCGATCGTCGCGGCGCTTGGGCGGCGAGCAGGTGCAGGTCGTCGTGCGCTCCGGGTTCGAGGAAATGAAGGCGTCGCCGTGGGAGAAGGAAGATGCCATGCACGAAGGCATCCCGATCCACAACTACCTGGTGCCCAAGGCGTTCACGCACGACAACGGCAAGCTGACCGGCGTCACGTTCGAGAAGGTCGCGCCGCAGAAGGATGCCAAGGGACGCCGGCAACTCGTCGCCACCGGCGAGCCCGATGTGCACATGGCCTGCGACGACGTGCTGGTCGCGGTCGGACAGGAGAACGCGTTTCCGTGGATCGAGCGCGACGTGGGGATCGCGTTCGACGATTGGGGCATGCCCGTCGTCGACAAGACGACGATGGCCTCGTCGCGGCCCGGCGTCTTTTTCGGCGGCGACGCGGCGTTCGGCCCGAAGAACATCATCTGGGCAGTCGCGCACGGCCACGACGCCGCCATTTCGATCGACAATCATTGCCAGGGCGTGCCCATTTCGCAGCGACCCGCGCCGCACGTGAACCTGCTGTCGCAGAAGATGGGCATCCACGAGTGGAGTTACGACAACGCCATCCACAACGACAAGCGCTATCGCGTCCCGCTCAAGGACACAGTCATTGCATTGCGCGACATCCGCACCGAAGTCGAACTGGGATTCGACCGCCGCGTCGGCTACGCCGAGGCGCAGCGATGTCTCAACTGCGACGTCGAGACGGTGTTCGCTGGCAAGCTTTGCATCGAATGCGACGCGTGCGTCGACATCTGCCCAATGGATTGCATCACCTTCACGCATGATGGCGAGGAAGCCGACGTGCGCGGGCGGCTTAATGCCCCTGCGCTGAATCTCGCCGCAGGACCTGTACGTGGCGGGCGGGCTCAAGACCGGCCGCGTGATGGTCAAGGACGAGGACATGTGCCTGCATTGCGGCCTGTGCGCCGAGCGCTGCCCGACCGGCGCGTGGGACATGCAGAAGTTCCTGCTCGACATGGCGCAGGCGGACGATCGCTGCCACCCGCAGCAGGGTTCGACGTCGACGGCGCGCGCAAGATCGACCGCGCCGCAGCCCCGCTGATGGCGCTCGCCGGCGGAGTGACGCGATGACTCCACCCACCGCCGCGGTCTCCCGCGTCAACGACTTCGTCGTCAAGTTCGCCAACGTCAACGGCTCCGGCTCCGCGTCCGCGAACGGCCTCTTCGCCAAGGCGATCCTGCGCATGGGCGTGCCGGTCGCGGCGCGCAACATCTTTCCGTCCAACATCCAGGGCCTGCCGACGTGGTTCGAGGTGCGCGTCGTCGAAGCCGGCTGGCGCGGGCGCCGCGGCGGCGTCGACATGGCCGTCGCGATGAATCCGCAGACGTGGGACAAGGACCTGGCCGAAGTGGATGCCGGCGGCTATGTCTTCTACGACTCGACCAAGCCGTTGCCACCGTCGAAGTTGCGCGACGGATGTCACGCCGATCGGCGTCCCGCTTACGGCCATCTGCAATGCCGAGTACAGCGATCCGCGGCAGCGGCAGCTGTTCAAGAACATCATCTATCTGGGTGCGCTGTCGGCGCTGCTCGATATCGACCCGGCGGAGATCGAGCGCCTCTTCGGCGAGCAGTACAAAGGCAAGGAAGCGCTGCTCGAGTCGAACAGGAAGGCGCTGCACCTGGGGCGCGATTACGTGCTCGCGAACTTCGAGTGCCCGCTGCCGTTGCACGTGAAGCGCAGCGACCGGGTCGGTGACCGGATCTTCATCGACGGCAACACCGCATCGGCGCTGGGCTGCGTCTATGGCGGCGCGACGGTGGCAGCGTGGTATCCGATCACGCCGTCGTCGTCGCTGGCCGAGGCTTTCGGCAGCTATTGCCGCAAGCTGCGCACCGACGCCGGCAGCGGCAAGAAGCGTTACGCGATCGTGCAGGCAGAGGACGAACTGGCGTCGATCGGCATGGTCATCGGCGCCGCGTGGAACGGCGCGCGCGCATTCACGGCGACGTCCGGCCCCGGCGTATCGCTGATGCAGGAGTTCCTGGGTCTTGCGTATTTCGCCGAGATTCCCGCCGTGCTGTTCGACGTCCAGCGCGGCAGTCCATCAACCGGCATGCCGACGCGCACGCAGCAGGCGGACCTCATCTGCTGCGCCTACGCGTCGCACGGCGACACCAAGCACATCCTGCTGTTTCCCGAGGACCCGACGGAGTCATTCGAGTTCGCGGCCACGGCATTCGACCTCGCGGACCGCTTCCAGACCCCGATCTTCGTGATGCTGGACCTGGACATCGGCATGCAGGATTGGCTCACGGAACCGCTGGCGTGGGACGACGCGCGCCGGATGGATCGCGGCAAGGTGATGACCGCGGCCATGCTCGACGCGGGACGCGATTTCGGCCGCTACCTCGACGTGGACGGGGACGGCGTTCCGTTCCGCACCTACCCGGGCACGCATGCATCCAAGGGCGGCTACTTCACGCGCGGCACCACCAAGGACCGCTACGCGCGATACACCGAGGAAGGTCCTGCATACGTCGACAATATGCAGCGCCTCCAGCGCAAGTTCGAAACGGCCAAGGACGTGGTGCCCGCACCGGCGATCCAGCAAGGAGTGAAGCCGGCGAAATCGGGCGTGATTTGGTTCGGTTCCACCGGCGCGGCCATGAGCGAATCGCTGGTGGCCCTCGAGGCCGAGGGAATTCGACTCGACTGCCTGCGTATCCGCGCGTTTCCGTTCGCGGACGCCATCGCGGATTTCATCCACGCGCACGAGCACGTCTTCGTCGTCGAGCAGAATCGCGACGCGCAGATGAAGTCGCTGCTGGTCAACGAATGCGGCATCGACCCGGCCAAGCTCATCTCGATCCTGCACTACGACGGAACGCCGGTGACGGCACGGTTCATCACGCGCGAGATCGGCGAGAAGGCGCGCCTGTTCAACGTAGTGCCGATGCGAAAGGTGGCGCCATGACGTACCTCGCCAAGCCCAAGATCCATCATCCGTCGCTGCCGAGGAACGCGCTCGGATTCACACGCCGCGACTACGAGGGCGCGATATCGACGCTGTGCGCCGGCTGCGGCCACGATTCGATCTCGGCGGCGATCATCCAGGCATTCTTCGAACTCGACGTGGCGCCGCACCGGGTCGCCAAGCTGTCGGGATCGGCTGCTCGTCGAAGACACCGACCTATTTCCTGGGCAACTCGCACGGTTTCAACAGCGTTCACGGCCGGATGCCGTCGGTGCTGACGGGTGCCGCGCTCGCCAACCGCGACCTGATCTATCTCGGCGTTTCCGGCGATGGCGACTCGGCGTCGATCGGCCTGGGGCAGTTCGCGCACAGCCTGCGCCGCGGCGTGAACATGGTCTACATCGTCGAGAACAACGGCGTGTACGGTTTGACCAAGGGCCAGTTCTCCGCCACCGCCGATCGCGGCAGCAAGAGCAAGAAAGGCGCAATCAATCGCGACGAGTCGATCGACCTCGCGATGCTGGCGTTGACGCTGGGCGCGACCTTCGTGGCCCGCGGATTCTCAGGCGACAAGCCGCAGCTCGTGCCGCTTGATCAAGGCCGCCGTCCAGCATCGGGGCGCCGCGCTGATCGACATCGTCAGCCCGTGCGTCGCGTTCAACAATCACCTGGGCTCGACCAAGAGCTATCGACTACGTGCGCGAGCACAACGACGCGGTGAATCGCCTCGACTTCATCTCGTCGCGCGAGGAGATCACGACCGACTACGCGGAAGGCGAAACGCGGGATGTGCGGCTGCACGACGGCGGCACGATCCGTCTGCGCAAGCTCGACGCCACCTACGATCCCACCGACAAGGTCGGCGCCATGGCGTTCCTCGAAGCGCATCGAGAGGCGGGGGAGGTCGTCACCGGCCTCCTGTACCTGCATCCCGACAGCGCGGACCTGCACGACGCGCTGGACACCGTCGCGGTGCCGCTCAACTCGCTGGGCGACGCCGACCTCGTGCCGGGAAATGCCGCGCTGGCGGCGATCAACGCCAGCCTGCGCTAGCCTGTCCGCGTTTTCGCCGCGGCCCGCGCCAGGGGATTCGGCGTGGGTTCGCCGATCTTGTGCAGCGTGTTGCGATCGGTGTGGTGAAACGGCTCCGCCTGTCCGGGGATCACCAGCACCGTGTCCTGTTCGTAGGACCAGGTCCCGTCGGCGTTGACCGTGACCGTGATCGTGCAGCTTTCGGTACGGAACGCGTGCTCGAGGAACGGCACCGAAATGATCCCGTTGGTCAGCGACCCGCGCACGGCCTCCAGGCGAAACGACTTTGCGTCGGCCGCGGCGCGTCCGGTCAACATCGCCACCTGCGCCCGCGGAATCGCCAGCGTATGGATCAAGTCTCCGGTGGCCGGTTCCCACAGCCAGTAACCCACCTGGTCGTGGAACGTGTTCGGATCATCGGGCTCGAAGATCTGCGTGTGATAGCGCAATCCGTAGAACAGCTGCGGCCCGTTGACCTGCGCGTCGATCGGCTGCAGCTCGTAATGCTCGATGTACGTCTTCCGTTCGGGACCGTCGGCCTTGGGATTGACGTCCTGGCCGCGCGTGCCGGTCCAGATGCCGGCCAGTGCAGTCAGCGGTCCAAGATTGGCGAGCGTGTCGACTTCGGTTTCGGCTTCGGTGTAGATATCCTCGGGATACTTGTGCATGGATTGCCCGGCGTTGTCGTTCGAATGCCGCAATATAGCCTGCCGCGGACAGGGGTGTTCAGAACAGCGAGTCCTGCTCCGGGAATCGGCGGCGGAGGTTCGGACTCGGCGGCGGCCGCATGAAGTTCGCCTTCGTCCACGCGCACGATGAGCTTGGCGTCGTCGTTGCGCACGCTGTTCACGCGCACGGACACCGGGTAGTAGGTCATCGCGTCGGCGGGATAGGGCGCCAGCAGGTCGGCGGTGTCCTCGTTGGCGACGTCGAGCCAGCGGTCGAACGCGACCGGCGCCACGATCACCGGCATGCGGTCGTGCAGCGGCGCCAGCAGCGCATTGGATCTGCGTCGTGATGATCGTGCAGGTGTCGAGCACCTCGCCCGCCGGGGACAGCCAGCGTTCGAACAAGTCCGGCGAGCGCGAACGGCGCGCCGTCCTTCATGCCGATGTGGAACGGCTGCTTGGCGCCGGACGCGGTCTGCTTCCATTCGTAGAAGCCGTCCGCCGGCAGCAGGCAGCGGTGATGCTTGAGCGCCGTGCGAAACGATGGCTTTTCGGCCAGCGTCTCCGCGCGCGCGTTGATCATCCTGTTGCCGATCGCCGGATCCTTGGCCCAGCGCGGCACCAGGCCCCACCGGACGTCGACGAGTTCGCGTTCTCCCGCCGCGTTGCGCCGGATGATCGGCACGTCCTGCATCGGCGCGATGTTGTAGCGCGGACGCATATGCGGCGGAAACGGCACGCCGAACGCCAGCGCCAGCGCAGCGGGCTGCGTGTGCAGTTCATAGCGTCCGCACATGCCGGCGCGCTCGCTACTCGGGGTCGAGGGTGCCGGGCGCGGCCAGGAGCCTGTGCGCCGTCCGCGCGACCTGCAGCGTGTCCCAATAGGCGTAGGCGCCCACGGCGGCGGCGCCGGCAACCGGTACCCAGCGGCTCGCCGCCGTGCCGACGATGCGCCGGGTGACCGTGACGCCGACCTTCTGCAGCAGACCTTTCAGCGCGCCGGAGGTCAGTTGCTGGACGATCACTCGCTGGCCGGCGCGGACCACGACGTCGCGCAGCACATGGCTGGCCGCGTGGCGGAACAGGCAGTACAGCATGTGGACCCGGGTCAATTCCGCACTGCGTCCATAGAGGCCGAATATGTCGGCGACCATCTGCCGCTGCGTCTTCCAGATGACGTACAGATCCGGCAGCACGGTCAGCATTCCCAGCGGACCCGGCGGCAACGCCAGCGAACCCGACAGCACGGCCGCCTGCTTTGCCGCGCGCTTGGCGATGACGGCCGCTTCCCTTGCGGGGTCCGGCACCGCCTGCGTGCGGGGCTGCGGCACGTCGGCGATCACCCGTTCAATGGTGCCGCCGACATCGTGCGCCGGAGGGCTCGATGGTTGCGGGAGGGGAGGCAGCGTTGCTTCGGTTCATCGGCGCGGCGGTCGTGTTGGGAAGCGATTTGCAATAGCGGTGCATAGCGCGTCATCCTCACTATAGGCGGCGTACGGGGACCTCGCAATCGGGACGGATGGGGCCGACGCGGCAACGTTACAATCGGCCTTCCGTTCAACGCCTCCACGCTCGACGCCCATGCAAGCCTGCCGTTCCGCTGCGAAGGTACCCCACGCGTTTCAACGCCGACCGGTGGACGCTAGCGACGATGCGAGTTTTCGGATTTGCCGGATGGTCGGGGAGCGGCAAGACGACGCTGATCGAGCAGGTGATTCCGCGCCTCGTCGCGAAGGGTCTCACCGTTTCGCTGGTCAAGCACGCGCACCATTCGTTCGACCTGGACCAGCAGGGAAAGGACTCGCATCGCCACCGCACCGCGGGTTGCAGCGAGGTACTGGTGACGTCGGGCGTGCGCTGGGGACTGCTCCACGAGCTTCGCGGCGCCCCGGAGTTGACGCTGCCCGAGGCGCTTGGCCGCCTGTCGCCGTGCGACCTGGCACTGGTCGAGGGATACAAGGCGTACCCGATCCCCAAGCTCGAAATCTGGCGCGAATCCGTCGGCAAGCCGTTGCTCCATCCACAGGATTCCCACATCCTGGCCATCGCGACGGACAATCCTGGAGCCTTTGCCGGCGGCCGCATTCCCGCGTTTGCGCTCGACGCGCTGGATGAGATCGCAACATTTATCCACACCCGCGCGGACGCTTGGCCAACCCCGCATTGACTTGGGCGGCAAGGCGTAGGAGTAGCTTGAACTTGCGGGACTCCCGGCTGACCAAGACCTGAGCATCTGCCCAGAGCCTGTCCCATGGGCGGAAGGGGCGATGCCACCGCAAGTCCTGCAATTCCGTTATGAATAAAAATCAACTACTTGCAGCGATTTTCGTAACCATTACCGGAGCTGCAGTCGCGTTTCCGGCGATGGCGGATGAAATCGTGCCGGTCGCGGACATGACCGGGGTTCTACGGTGGACTTGCAATGCGCGAGCGTGGCGCCGAATCCGAAGGGCTGCAGTTCGGACATTTGGCCTCGGCGTGGAACAAATTCACGCCGCCAGCGAGCGACGACCATGGCGCGCGCACGCTGGCCTATGGCGGCTACCGCTGGGCCAACGACGTCGCGGTGGAAGCCGCCGTCGCGTCCGCAGATCGTTTTGCGCTCAACCAGGAAGGCATTGCCGGGCCGCGCGGAATGGGATTCGCGTTTGCGAATGCCAACGATGCCGTCGCCAAGACCTGGAACGCCGACGTGTACACGACGCTGGGGCTTCGCGAAGAGATTCTCGCTGTACGGACGGCTGGGCTATGTGCAGAGCGAGCCTGTCGTCCTCTACCCCAACAGCCTGGCGGTCAGCGACGTCCGCCGCAACCGCGACGGCGTCAATTACGGCGTGGGCCTGCGGTACGACGTCAACACGCTTCTCGGCCTGCGCCTCGAATACGCACGCTTCGGACGACTCGCGACCGAGGCCATGCCCGGCGTGCTGCCGGACTCCGACCGGGTCCAGTTCGGCCTGCAGTTCCGGTTCTGATTCTCTCGCGCCGGTTTCCTCGCGGCAGAACCCGCGGGGCCGACCTGTACGCAACCGACGCCTGCGCAACGGACTGCCGCCTGCGCGTAGAATCGGGACGCTCCGGTCCTGCCGATCCGGCGGACCTCGTCGCCGCGACCCCTATGCCCGAATCGCGTACTGCTACCGCCGTTACCATCCAGCTTGGTCTACCTCGCGCGATTGCGCGAAGCCTTCGGACGCGCGGGCGAGACGCTGACCTTGCCCGGCAAGGAAATTTCCGTCGCCGCCATCCTTGCCGCGCTGCGCGCGCGGGGAGGTGCGTTCGCGCTGGAGCTGGCGCCCGGCCGCGCCGTGCGCGTTGCCGTCAATCACGCGCTGGTCGCGTCCGACGAGCCCGTGCGCGACGGCGACGAAGTCGCGCTGCTTCCGCCGGTGACCGGTGGCTGAACGGCACCCGCGGGGCGCCATGACCGTTCGCGTCCAGACCGCCGATTTCGACGCGGGCCACGAGATTGCCAGCGCTGCGCGCACGCGACGCGCGCGTGGGCGCCGTGGCGACGTTCATCGGCACGGTGCGCGACGTCAACGACGCGGCGCACGTGGCGACGCTCACGCTCGAGCACTACCCCGGGATGACGGAGAAGGCGCTGGAAGCCATCGTTGCCGAGGCCAGGAGCCGCTTCGACATTCTCGATGCGCTCGTCATTCATCGCGTCGGCACGCTGGCGCCCGCCGACCAGATCGTGCTGGTCGTCGTGACCAGCGCGCATCGCGGCGACGCCTTCGACGCCTGCCGCTTCCTGATGGACTACCTCAAGACCCGCGCGCCGTTCTGGAAGAAGGAAACCACGCCGCAGGGCACGCGCTGGGTCGACGCGCGGGCCAGCGACGACGAGGCCGCGGCGCGCTGGGACGAAGCCCTCGGCGCCACCACGCTGAAGCGTTGATCGTTCCGTCGCCACCATGCCCGCCACGGCGCTCATCGCCATCGACTGGGGGACGACATCTGCGCGCGCCTATTGCCTCGGTGCCGGCGGCGAAGTCATCGCGACGCGCTGCGGTGCCATTGGGCGTCATGCAGGTGCACGAAGGATGCTTTCCCGAAGCGCTCGCCACGTTGCTGGGCGATTGGCACGACGTGGCCGCGCCGCGGTTGGCGTGCGGCATGGTCGGCAGCCGGCAAGGCTGGACGGAAGCGCCCTATGTCGAGTGTCCCGCGCCGCTGGCCACTCTCGCCGCGGGAATCGTGCGCGTTCCCGGCGACGCGCTGGCCATCGTTCCGGGCGTGCGCACGCGCGATGCGAAGCGGCATTCCCGACGTCCTGCGCGGCGAGGAGACCCAACTTGCCGGTGCCGTCGACGAAGACGAGGAGCGCGTTCTCGCCGTCCTTCCCGGAACCCACTGCAAATGGGCGCTGGTCGAACGCGGACAACTCGTCGATTTCTCGACCTACATGACCGGGGAGATGTACAACGTTCTTCTCGGCCACAGCATCCTTGGCCGGCTGGCGCAAGCCTCGGGCCAGGATCCCGGGCCGGCGTTCGCGCGCGGCGTAACGCGCGGCCTGGGCGCCGGCGGATTGAGCCACGACCTGTTCGGCGCACGCACGCTCGCGCTGACGGGCGAATTGGCGCCGACCGACGTTCCGGACTGGCTGTCCGGCCTGCTGATCGGCCGCGAAGTTGCGCAACGGGCGCGTATGGGCGCAGCGCAAGGGCTGCGATGGCGCAAGCGTGCGGCTGGTCGGCACCGACGCGTTGATGGCGCGCTATGCTGACGCGATGACGCTGGCAGGCATTGCCGTCGACCGCGCGCCCGCCGACTCCGCCGCGCGCGGCCTGTGGCGCATCGCGCAGCATGCGTCGCTTCCCTTGTCCCTTCCTCATTGAACCGGCCATCGCATGAATCCATTGCTGCGCTATCTAGACCCTCTGCCGCTGATCGCCGTTCTGCGCGGGATCACGCCCGAGGAAGTTCCCGCGATATCGGCAGCGCTGATCGCGGAAGGCTTCCGTGTCCTCGAGGTGCCGCTCAATTCGCCGCGGCCTTTCGAATCGATCCGGCTGCTCGCGAACGCATGCGGCGAGCAGTGCCTGGTGGGGGCGGGTACCGTGCTCGCCGTGGCGGATGTCGCGCGCGTGCGCGATGCCGGCGGCAAGGTGGTGGTGATGCCGCATGCGGATACGGCGGTGATCCGCGAAGCCAAGGCGCTCGGCATGGTGTGCGTGCCCGGCGTGGCGACGCCGACCGAAGCGTTCGCCGCGCTCGCCGCGGGCGCCGACGGCCTCAAGATGTTTCCGGCCGAGGCGCTGCCGCCCGGGGCGCTCAAGGCCTGGCGCGCGGTCCTGCCGCGCGATGCGCTGGTCTTTGCCGTCGGCGGCATCCGGCCGGACAACATGGCACCGTACTGGACGGCCGGCGCGACCGGCTTCGGCACCGGCTCGAACCTGTATGCGCCGGGCGCGCGGGCCGAGGATGTCCGCGCGCGGCGGCGGCGGCCTATGCTGCTGGATTCCGCGCGTTGCCGGTAAGATAGCCGGCAGGTCCGTCGCCATTGGGGAAGATGATGAGATTTCCTGCGCGCGCGGCCGTGGCGCTGACGCTGCTTGCGCTGGTCGTTCCGGCGGCTCCGCCGGCATGGGCGGCGCGCGGCACGATTCGCTGCGAGAGCCGCAACAACAATCGAAATTTCTGTCGCGTGGACACCGAGAACAACGTGTCGCTGCGAAGGCAGCTGTCGAACGCGCCATGCACGCGCAATCGCACCTGGGGATTCGACCGCAACGGCATCTGGGTCGATCGCGGATGCCGCGCGGATTTCGACTTCGGGCGCAGTTCGAACAACTCCCGCAACAACAATAACAACAATGCGGCGATCGCGGCCGGCATCCTGGGCGCGCTGGCGATCGGCGCGGCGATCGGCAATTCGCAAGCACCGAACACGCCGCCGCCTCCCGTCGTTGCGCCGGCGCGCCCGCCGTCCTGGGCGGTGGGCACCTTTACCGCCTGGGATCCGGATGCGCGCAGCACCGTGATTACTGGACGTGGTCGGCGACGGCAGGGTGTTCCTCCGCAATGACCGGGGCCAAGTCATCAGCCAGGGCAGTTTCCGCGACGGCTCGGTATTCTGGAGCAACGGCAGCCGCTCATGGCTCGCCCGCGAAGGTCCAGGAGTCATGCTCGGCGACGTCGCTTCGGGCAGGCACTTCAATTTCCGCCGCAGCTGAGCTCAGGTGGCCATGGTTCAGGACAGGCTGGACATCGTTGCGCTGGGTGAGCCGCTGATCGAGTTCAACCAGACGCGCGCCGCGGATCCGCGCGCCTACGTGCAGGGCTTCGGCGGCGACACGTCGAACATGGCCATCGCCGCGGCGCGCCTCGGCGCGCGCGCTGGCTATGTCACGCGTCTGGGTGGCGATTCCTTCGGGCGCCTGTTCCGCGAATTGTGGGCCGAGGAAGGCGTCGACATGCGCGGCGTGGCCATCGATGCCGACGCGGCGACCGGCGTCTATTTCGTCACGCACGGCGCGCAGGGTCACGAGTTCTCGTATCTTCGCGCGGGTTCCGCGGCGAGCCGCATGCGGCCCGAAACGCTGCCGCTCGAAGTCGTCCGGTCGGCGCGCCTGCTGCATGTGTCCGGCATCAGCCAGGCGATCTCGGCCAGCGCATGCGATACGGTGTTCGCCGCAATCGACGAGGCCAGCGCGGCCGGCGCGCTCGTGACCTACGATCCCAACTTGCGGCTCAAGCTCTGGCCGCTGGCGCGGGCCCGCGCGACGATATTGGCGACGATGGGTCGCTGCGATTGGTGCGTGCCGAGCCTCGACGATGCACTGGTGCTGTTCGGCGGCGGCGACGCCGCCGGAGCGGTGGCCGCCTGTCATCGTGCCGGCGCGCGAGGGGTGGTCCTGAAGCTGGGCGCCGAAGGCTGCATCGTCTCCGACGGCGCGCGCCAGCAGCACGTTCCTGCGCACCGCGTCACGCCGGTGGACGCGACGGGAGCGGGCGACTGCTTCGATGGCGCGTTCGCTACGCGCCTGCTCGCCGGCGACGATCCGTTCGCCGCCGCCGCGTATGCCAACGTCGCGGCGGCGCTGGCCACGACCGGTTTCGGCGCGGTGGCTCCGCTGCCGCGTGATGCCGACGTGCGCGCCGCGCTGGGCAGGGTCGCGGCGTGACCGCGACGACGTTCCTCCCGGACCTGTATTCGGGCAAGGTCGCGCTCGTGGTGGGCGGAACAAGCGGAATCGGCGCGGCCATCGCCGATGCTTTCGCCGGGCTGGGCGCCGTGGTCACCGTCACCGGTGCGTCGCGCGACGAATGCGACGCCGCGCGCGCGTCGCCGCGCTTCCGCTGCCGCGACGCCGTCGCGCTCGATGTGCGCGACGACGCGGCGGTCACGGCGCTGATTGCGTCGCTGCCCCGCCTCGATGTGCTGGTCAACTGCGCGGGAATCATCCGCCGCGGCGCCGAGCACGACGTTGCCGTATTCGCCGAGGTCCTTGCCATCAACCTCACGGGCACCATGCGCTGCTGCGCGCTGGCGCGCGACAAGCTGAAGGCCGCGGGCGGCGCGATCGTCAATACGGCCTCCGTGCTGTCCTTCCTCGGCGGCGGCCTGGTGCCGGGGTACAGCGCGAGCAAAGGCGGCGTCGCGCAGCTGACCAAGTCGCTGGCCATCGCGTATGCGCCCGACGGCATACGCGTCAATGCCATCGCGCCGGGCTGGGTGACCACGCCGTTGACGCAGGCGCTGCAGGCCGATCCGCAGCGCAGCGCCGCAATACTGGCGCGCACGCCGCTCGCGCGCTGGGCGGCGCCGGAGGACATCGCGGGCGCCGCCGTCTTTCTCTGTTCGCCTGCCGCTCGCTTCGTCACCGGCGTCGTGTTGCCGGTGGATGGCGGCTATCTGATTTCATAGGGGGGCCTATGCCGATTGGAACCGCAGTCCGTTACCTCAAGAAGCACGACTGGGAGAAGGCGCACATGATCGTGCAGGAAGATTCGTCGACGCTCGGGTGCTGGGCGCACGGCATCGTCCACATGCAGGAAGGCGACGTCGCCAACGCGCGATACTGGTATCGCAAGGCGCACCGCGACTTCCCGAAGGTCTACGACGAAGCGGCCGAGATCGCGGCGCTGGCGCGCGCCATCAAGGAAGGGACGGAGTGAATGCTCCGTTGATCCTGCCCGCGTCGGGCATCCAGCCGGAAATCGCCGTCGCGGCGCTGCCCGACGACGAGCGCGTATGGGTGCCGCAGGCGAAGGACGTCTGGTTCCGTCCGCTGCTGCTCAACACCGTTTCCGGCGGCTGGTGCAACCTGCTGCGCGTGCGCAAGAGCGGCGTGCTGTCGCGGCACCGGCACCCGATGGTGGTCATCGGCTACGTGATCAAGGGCCGCTGGAAGTACCTTGAGCACGACTGGACGGCGGAGGAGGGCAGTTTCGTCTACGAGCCGCCGGGCGAGATCCACACGCTGACGGTACCGGACGACTGCCCGGAAATGATCACGTTCTTCAACATCAGCGGCGCGATGATCTATCTCGACGCGGACGGCCGGCAGAACGGCTACGAGGACGTCTGGAGCAAGATCGACATGTGCCGCGATCACTACGCTGAAGTGCGGGCTCGGCGCATCCTACGTCGAACAGTTCATCCGGTGAGGCGCACGAATTGAAGACTCTATGATCGGTCAATTCGCGGCGGTTGGCGCCGGTGCTGCCTTCGGCGCCTGGCTGCGCTGGGGACTGTCGGCGTGGCTCAACGCGCGCGTGCCGAAATTCCCGCTGGGCACGCTCGCGTCCAACCTGATCGGTGGCTACCTGGTCGGATTCGCGGTCGCGTATTTCCTGGTGCGACACGACTTGTCGCCGGAGTGGCGGCTGTTCGTCGTCACCGGATTCCTGGGCGGACTGACGACATTCTCGACCTTCTCGGCGGAGGTGACCGAACTGCTCGCACTCGGCGACTATGCTGCCGGAATCGCGCTGGCTTCGGTCCATCTGTTCGGATCGCTGCTGCTCACGGCCGCGGGCTTCGCCACGTTTCGCATGCTGGCGTAATGCGATAATCATCGGCCTCCGCCATCCCAGCGCGCTTCGCTACTGAACGGCAACAACACCAACTGGATTTATTACCATGCCCCAAGCCATTCGCATCAACGAGGTAGGCGGACCCGACGTCATGGTGCTGGAGGATGTGGCCGTCGGCTCGCCCGGACCAGGCGAGGCCCGCGTGCGCCACACCGTCATCGGCGTCAACTACATCGACACCTACCACCGGACCGGGCAGTACAAGCAGCCGCTGCCCGCGGGCATCGGACTCGAAGGCGCAGGCGTGGTCGAGGCGGTGGGCGACGGTGTCGACTACCTGAAGGCCGGCGATCGCGTCGCGTATAGCGGCGGGTCTCCGGGTTCCTACAGTACCGAGCGGATCATGCCCGCCGATCGGCTGGTCCCGATTCCCGCGGGCGTCAGCGACGAATCTGCGGCGACGCTGATGCTCAAGGGCCTGACGGTCCAGTATCTGTTTCGGCAGACGTTTCCGCTGAAGGGCGGCGAAACGATCCTGTTTCACGCCGCGGCGGGCGGCGTCGGACTGGTGGCGTGCCAATGGGCGCGCGCGCTCGGCGTGACGATGATCGGCACCGTCGGTTCCGACGACAAGGCGGCACTGGCCAAGGCGAACGGCTGCGCGCATACGATCGTGTACACGCGCGAGGACTTCGTCGCGCGCACGAAGGAACTCACCGGCGGCAAGGGCGTGCCGGTGGTCTACGACGCGATCGGCAAGGACACGTTTCCGAAATCGCTCGACGTGCTGCAGCCGCGCGGCATGTTCGTGAGCTACGGCAGTTCGTCGGGGCCGGTTCCGGACTTCTCGATCATGCTGCTCGCGCAGAAGGGATCGCTGTACGCGACGCGGCCGACGCTGTTCACCTACGCCGCGACGCGTGCGCAACTGCTGGCGATGGCCGACGACATGTTCAAGCTCGTCGCCGCCGGCAAGATGAAGTCCGAAGCGCGGCAGCGTTTCGCGCTGAAGGATGCGGCGGCGGCGCATCGGGCGCTGGAGTCGCGCGCGACCACCGGCGCCACCGTGCTGATGCCCTAGACCTGCGATCATCGCGGCCGCGTCCCGCGCTGGTTGAGCAGCGCGCGCGCGGCGTCGGGCAGTTCGGAGGCGGTCAGTCCGAGCGGACCGATGCCCTGCGCGACGAGCGCGTCCGCGGTGGCGCCATGCAGGCATACCGCGTAACGCAGCGCCGTCTTCGCGCGGCAGTCCCTGCGCCAGCAGCGCACCCAGCAGGCCGGACAGGACGTCCCCGCTGCCGGCGGTGGCGAGCGCCGGTCCGCCGCTGGCATTGATGTCCCAGGTGCCGTCCGGATGCGCGAGCACGCTGCCCACGCCCTTCAGCACGACGTTGGCCGCCAAGCCGCTGCGCCAGCTCGCGCGCGGCGCGCATGCGATCGCTCTGGACGCTGTCGATGTCCGACGCCCAGCACGCGCGCGGCTTCGCCGGGATGCGGCGTGGCCAGCGTCGGTGCGCTGCGCGCCTGGGTCGCGGCGAGCAGCGCGGCGTCGCGCGCGATCAGGTTGAGCGCGTCGGCGTCGAGCGCGATGGGGATCGGCAAGCGCCAGCGCGCGCTGCAGCAGCGAACGCGCGGCATCGCTGGTGCCCAGGCCGGGACCGACGACCAGCGCATCCGGCTGCGCGTCGAGCACCGCGCCGGCGTGTCGCAGCATCAATTCCGGCATGCTGGGCGTCGATCTTCGGCGGGTCCGCCATCAGGAAGCCCAGCCAGACCTTGCCGGCGCCGGTGCGCATCGCCGCGCGGCCGGCGAGGATCAGCGCGCCGCCCATGCCTTCGGTGCCGCCGAGGATGCCGAGCGTGCCGAACGTGCCCTTGTTGACGTTGCGCGAACGCCGCGCGAGCACCGCGGGCAGCGTCGCCGCCAGCGCGGCCCAATCGAGGCGATGGCCACTGGGCGGCGAAGGCAGCTCGAGTCCGAGCGTGTGCACCGAGATTGCGCCGCAATGATCCGGCCCGTCCGCAGTCAGCAGCCCGGGCTTGTGTGCGATGAACGTTGCGGTGGCGGCTCGCGCGAATGGCCGGAACGTGCGCGGTGCCGGTTTCGGCATCCAGACCGGTCGGGATATCGAGCGGCGAGGATCGGTGCGCCGGTGCCGTTGGCCCAATCGACCAGCGCGGCGTAGGCACCGTTCGTCGGGCGCTTAAGGCCGATGCCGAACAGGCCGTCGATGATCAGGGCGGGACGCGGCGCCATCGACCGCGGCCGCAGTGGTGCCGCCGGCGCCGACGAACTCCCGCGTGCGCCGCGGCCGCATCCGGCGGCAAGCGTTGCGGCGTCGCCCGTGAAACACCACCGGCACGTCGATGGAACCAGCTTCGGAGCCAGCGCGCGGCGACGAACGCGTCGCCGCCGTTGTTGCCCGGCCCGGCGAGGACCACGATCCGGCCGCCGCGATCGCCCGCCATCTTCCGTGCGACTTCCGCGGCGGCCGCGTCCGGCGCGCTCCATGAGCGGCAAACCGGCATGCTGCGCTTCGAGCGCGCGCAGTTCGGCGACGTCGAGGATGGGTGACAGTTGGCGCAGGCCATGGGCCGATTATAGGGGTGCGACGGCGCGGGACCTGCGCCGGCCGGAGCGGCGAAGGGGCCCGTTCGTGCATAGACAAACCGGCTGCCGCGCCGCTAAACTAGGCTGCGATGCCGCGCCCCGTTTGCTTCCGCCCGCGGTCCAATCCGTTTCCTTTCCCGTTTTGCAACGACTTGCACGCATCCGCCGTGCACCACTTGGAGGTCGCAATGAAGTTTCTCCCCAATTCCGCATTCATCCTGGCCGCCGCCGTGTTCGCGCTGGGCGCCCACGCGCAGGATCTCACCGGCACGCTCAAGAAGATCAAGGACACGCGGCACGATTACGCTGGGCGCGCGCGAGTCGTCGGGCGCGCTGGCCTACACGCTCGGTGACGGCAAGTACGTCGGATTCCACACCGAAATGAGCGAGAAGATCGCCGCCGACCTGCAGAAGCAGCTCAAGATGCCCAAGCTCGATGTCAAGTTCCAGCCGGTGACGTCGCAGAACCGCATTCCGCTGGTGCAGAACGGCACGGTCGACCTCGAGTGCGGCTCGACCACCAACAACGCCGCGCGGCAGAAGGACGTCGCGTTCGCGATGACCACCTACGTCGAGGAAGGGCGCATCGTCGTCAAGGCCAATTCGCCGATCAAGGGCATCGCCGACCTGAACGGCAAGACGGTCGCCACGACCACCGGGACTACGTCCGTGCAGACGCTGCGCAAGAACAAGAAGGCCGCGAACATGGACTTCAAGGAAGTGTTCGGCAAGGACCACGCCGACAGCTTCCTGCTGCTCGAATCCGGCCGCGCCGACGCGTTCGTGATGGACGGACAGATCCTCGCGGGCCTCGTATCCAAATCGAAGAACCCGGCCGACTACAAGATCCTGGGCGAAGTGCTGAGCGTGGAGCCCATCGCCTGCATGATGCGCAAGGATGACCCCGCGTTCCAGAAGGCGGTCGACGCCAGCATCCAGGCGATGGTCAAGAGCGGTGACCTGGCCAAGATGTACGACAAGTGGTTCGTGCAGGCCCATCCCGCCGTCGAATACCAAGGTCGGCCTGCCGCTGTCGGACGCGACCAAGCAAGCGTGGATGAATCCGAACACGAAGCCGATGGAAGAGTACGCCGTACAGTAGGCGGCGAACACGGTAGGCGGCGCGGGAAGCGCCGCGCCGGGGCGGTGCGGGCGGGCAAGGGGGCGGCTTAGATGAGCTGGGATTGGCAGGTCTTCTTCCAGGACACCGGCGGCGGCCAGACCTATTTTCGCTGGATGATGTCGGCGTGGGGCTGGACGCTGCTGGTTTCGGCGTGCTCGCTGGTCGTCGCGCTGACCGTCGGCTCGCTGATGGGCATCCTGCGCACGACGCCCGTCAAGGCGTTCGTCTGGATCGGCAACGCGTGGACCGAGCTGTTCCGCAACATCCCGCTGCTGGTCCAGATCTTCCTCTGGTACCACGTCATCCCGTCGATCTGGAAGCCGCTGCAGGGCGTGCCTGACTTCGTGGCGGTGGTGATCGCGCTTGGGCTTCTTCACGTCGGCGCGCATCGCCGAGCAGGTGAAGGCGGGCATCCAGGCGCTGCCCAAGGGCCAGCGCTACGCGGGCCTGGCGATGGGCCTCACGCTGCCGCAGACGTACCGGTACGTGATCCTGCCGATGGCGTTCCGGATCGTCATTCCGCCGCTGACCAGCGAGTCGATGAACATCATCAAGAACTCGTCGGTGGCGTTCGCGGTGAGCATTTCCGAACTGACGTTCTTCGCGATGCAGGCGCAGGAGGAGACGTCGCGCGGCGTGGAAATCTACCTCGCCGTCACAGGGCTGTATTTCGTGTCGGCGTTCGCGGTCAACCGCGTCGCGGCGTTCATCGAGAAGCGCGTCCAGGTGCCCGGCATGATCGGGAGTCGCAGATGAGCCTCCACGCTCGCAACACAGCGTTGCTCGCTGTCGGGGGTGACCTGTGAACCTGACCTTCGCCTTCTTCGACTGGAGTGTCGTTTCCAGCTTCATCCTGAAGGGCTTCATTTTCTCGGTGCAGCTGACGCTGTTCGCGATGGTCGGCGGCATTGCGCTGGGCACCGCGATCGCGCTGATGCGCCTGTCGGGCAAGAAATGGCTGGTGCTGCCGGCCGCGTTCTACGTCAATACGCTGCGGTCGATCCCGCTGGTCATGGTGATCCTGTGGTTCTTCCTGCTGATCCCGCTGCTGATCGGCCGGCCCTTGGGCGCGGAACTGTCGGCGATCATCACCTTCACCGTGTTCGAGGCGGCGTACTACTCGGAGATCATGCGCGCGGGCATCCAGTCGGTGCCGAACGGGCAGGTCTCGGCCGGCTACGCGGTCGGCATGACCTACGCGCAGTGCATGAAGCTGATCGTGCTGCCGCAGGCGTTCCGCAACATGCTGCCGGTGCTGCTGACGCAGACGATCATCCTGTTCCAGGACACGTCGCTGGTCTACGCCGTCGGCGCCTACGACCTGCTGAAGGGATTCGAGGTCGCGGGCAAGAATTTCAACCGGCCGGTCGAAATGTACCTGCTCGCCGCCGTCACCTATTTCGTCATCTGCTTCAGCTTGTCGATGCTCGTGCGCCAGCTGCAGAAGAGGATCGCCATCATTCGCTAGAGCTGCGAAGGAACGAGAGAACGCGCCATGATCGACATCAAGGACATTTCCAAGTGGTACGGCAGCTTCCAGGTGCTGACCAACTGCACGACCAGCATCAAGAAGGGCGAGGTCGTCGTCGTGTGCGGCCCCTCGGGTTCGGGCAAGTCGACGCTGATCAAGTGCGTAAATGCGCTGGAGCCGTTCCAGAAGGGCGACGTCGTCGTCGACGGCATTTCCATCGCCGACCCGAAGACGGACCTGCCCAAGCTGCGCGCGCGCGTCGGCATGGTCTTCCAGCATTTCGAGCTGTTCCCGCATCTCACGGTGACGGAAAACCTGACGCTGGCGCAGATCAAGGTGCTCGGGCGGCCGAAGGACGAGGCAATGACGCGCGGCCTCAAGATGCTCGATCGCGTCGGCCTGATGGTGCACAAGGACAAGTTTCCGGGCCAGCTGTCCGGCGGCCAGCAGCAGCGCGTCGCCATCGCCCGCGCGCTGTCGATGGACCCGATCGTGATGCTCTTCGACGAGCCCACGTCCGCGCTCGACCCGGAAATGGTGGGCGAGGTGCTCGACGTGATGGTGCTGCTGGCGAAGGAGGGCATGACGATGATGGTCGTCACGCACGAAATGGGCTTCGCACGCAAGGTGAGCCACCGCGTCATCTTCATGGACCGCGGCGAGATCGTCGAGGACGCGAGCAAGGACGACTTCTTCGGCAAGCCGCGCTCCGAGCGTGCCCAGCAATTCCTGGCCAAGATCCTGCAGCACTGAAATTGTTCGCCAGAACTCGGATTTCTGATTCTTGCAAGCGCCGCATTTTCGGCGCTCGCGGCGGAATTTCCCGACCACGCCCTCACGATGATCGTGCCGTTCCCGCCGGGAGGCGTGGCGGATACCGTGGCGCGGCCCGTGGCGGAGGCGATGAGCCGCGAACTGCAGCAGCCGGTCGTGATCGAGAACAAGGCGGGTGCGGGCGGCGGCATCGGCATGTCGCTGGCCGCGAAGGCCAAACCCGACGGCTACACGATCCTCATGTCGCTGGCGTCGTATACGGTGCTGCCCGAAGCGGACAAGGTCCTCGGCCGCGCGCCGCTCTATACGCTCGACCAGTTGAAGCCCATCGCGCGCTTCACCGCCGACCCGACGGTGTTCGTCGTGCGTGCCGATGCGCCGTGGAAGACCTGGGCGGAATTTGCGGCGGCCGCGCGCGCCAATCCGGGCAAATACACATTCGGCTCGTCGGGCAACTACGGCACGATGCACGTGCCGATGGAAATGCTGCTCGCCGCGGCGGGCATCAGGATGACGCACGTGCCGTATACGGGCGCCGGTCCCGCAATTGTCGGCTTGCTGGGTGGCAGCATCGATGCCGTGGCGACAGGCCCGGCCACGATCGTCCAGCAGGTCAACGCCGGCAAGCTGCGCGCGCTCGCGCAGTGGGGCAATGCGCGCCTTGTCGCGCTACCGGATGTGCCCACATTTCACGAGCTCGGCACAAACGTCGACTACGCACAATGGTCGGGGCTGTTCGTCCCCGCCAGCACGCCGGATGCGGTGGTCAAGCGCCTGCGCGATGCCGCGCGCGCGGCCGCGAACGATGAACGCGTCAAGCAGGTGATGACGACCGCCGGCAGTCCGATCCAGTATCTCGATACGCCGGAGTTCCAGCGCTATGTCGATGCGGATGCGGCCAAGATGGCCGAAGTGGTGAAGCGCATCGGCAAGGTCGAGTAGCGCCCCTGCGCATGCGACAAAGCACGTCGGGAAACTTACTCGAACTTCTCTCCGGAGTCCTTGACCACCTTGGCCCACCGCGCCTTCTCGTCGCGGATGAAGGCGCCGAATTCCGCCGGGGAACCCGGGCGCGTCTCGGCGCCGGCGGTGACCAGCCGCTCCTGCATTTCCGGCGTGGCGAGAACTTTGGTCACGGTCTGATGCAGCTTGTTCACGATTTCCGGCGGCGTTCCCGCGGGCGCCACGATGCCCTGGAATGACCCGGTCTCGAAACCCGGCAGCCCCGATTCGGCCACCGTGGGTATGTCGGGCGCCGCCGCGAAGCGCTTGGTGCTGGAGATCGCGAGAGCCCGCAGCTTGCCGCCCTTGACCATCGGGTAGGTTGCGAGCATGCCGTTGAACAGCACGTCCGCCTGGCCGCCCGCCACGTCCGCTATGGCTTGCGCACCGCCCTTGTACGGAATGTACGTCCACTTGATGCCTGTGCGCATCGCGAAGTCCACGCCCGCGAGGTGATTGGCGCCGCCGATGCCCGAGACCGCAAAATTGAGCGCGCCCGGTTTCGCCTTCGCGAGTGCGATCAATTCCTTCACGTCCTTGGCCGGCAGCGCAGCATTCACGGCCAGCAAATGCGGCGAGTACGCAACCATTACGACGGGCGCAAAGTCCTTGACCGGATCGAACGGAAGCGTCGGGAAGATGCTCGGGCTGATCGCGAGCGAGCCGATGTCGGCGAGCAGCAGCGTGTAGCCGTCGGCAGGGGATTTGGCCACGAAGTCCGCGCCAACGTTTCCGGTCGACCCCGGCTTGTTCTCGACGATGACCGGTTGTCCCAGGGCGGCAGTGATTCCGGGGCCCAGCGCGCGCGCCAGGATATCGGACGTACCGCCGGCGGGGTAGGGCACGATGATGTGAATGGGCTTCGACGGATAAGGCTGCGCGTTGGCGGCCGAGATGCCGATCAGAACGATGGCCGCGACCAGCAAGGTGAGTCCGGTGATACGCAACGGTGATTTCACTTCATCGTCCTTTCGATTTCGGTGGCGGCAGCGAGCGCATCAGATCGCCGCGAGTGACACTCCGGGCGGACAGGTCAGCGTGCCTGACGAATCGACGCATCTGCGGGGGGCAGTGTGGGCGCGTGTCGGCATACCGTCAACGCTTGGCAGCATCCCGGAGTCCCCTCGTGACAGCGTATAATCCGGCTTTACGCGCATCCCCAAAGCGATGTCCGAAATCCTCTCGCTGGCCGGCCGGCCCGCGCTGTCGAATTTCCGCCTGGCCAAGCTGCACCAGGGCCTCACCGCCGCCCGTCCTGCGCACCGCGTCGCCGGCATCACGGCGACGTTCCATCACTTCGTCGAAATCGCCCGGCCACTGCTCGGCCGGCGAGCGCGCCACACTCGAGCGGCTGCTGACGTACGGTCCGGAAGCGACGAAAACCGCGGCCGCTGCGACCACGTCGCTGCTCGTAGTGCCGCGTCCCGGCACGCTTTCGCCGTGGTCGTCGAAGGCCACCGACATCGCGCGCAACTGCCGCCTCGATCGCCGTCAGGCGCATCGAACGCGGTGTCGTGTACGGCATCGCGACGGTCGAAGGCGCGCCGCTCGGGTCGGAGGATCGCGTTGCGCTGCTGCCGTTGCTGCACGATCGCATGATCGAGGCGGTATTGCCCGCCATCGCCGATGCCGAGCAATTGTTCGCGCACTTTCCGCCGCAGCCATTGACGACGATTCCGCTGCTTGCGGAAGGGCACCAGGCGCTCGAGCGGGCCAACGCAACGCTGGGACTCGCGCTGGCGCCGGACGAAATCGATTACCTCGACGCCAGCTTCCGCGCACTGGGCCGCGACCCGACCGACGTCGAACTGATGATGTTCGCGCAGGCCAATTCCGAACACTGCCGGCACAAGATATTCAATGCGCAATACATCGTCGACGGCGTGCGACAGGAGCACAGCCTGTTCGGCATGATCCGCGAAACGCACAAGGCGCACCCGCAAGGGACGGTCGTCGCGTACTCGGACAACTCGGCGGTAATGGAAGGCGCAAGCGTCGCGCGGTTCTACCCGCGCGAGAACGGGCACTACAGCGCGCGCCGCGAATTGACGCACACGCTGATGAAAGTCGAGACGCACAACCATCCGACTGCCATCGCGCCGTTTCCGGGCGCCGCGACGGGCTCCGGCGGCGAGATCCGCGACGAGGGCGCAACGGGTACCGGCGGCAAGCCGAAAGCGGGTCTGGTGGGATTCACGGTTTCGGATCTGCGCATACCGGGGCTCGTGCAACCTTGGGAAACCGACTACGGCAAGCCGGACCGCATCGCATCCGCGCTGTCGATCATGCTCGAGGGCCCGATCGGCGCGGCAGCGTTCAACAATGAATTCGGTCGCCCCAATCTCGCCGGCTACTTCCGCACGTTCGAGCAGCGGGTCGCGGGCGAGGTGCGCGGCTATCACAAGCCCATCATGATCGCCGGCGGCCTGGGCAACATCCGCGCCGAGCATACGCACAAGCACACGTTGCCTGCGGGCGCGCTGCTGATTCAGTTGGGCGGGCCCGGACTGCTGATCGGCATGGGCGGCGGCGCGGCGTCGTCGATGGCCACCGGTGTGAACACGGCCGACCTCGATTTTGATTCGGTCCAGCGCGGCAACGCGGAGATCGAACGCCGCGCGCAGGAAGTCATCGACCGCTGCTGGCAGATGGGCGACCGCAATCCCATCCTCTCGCTGCACGACGTCGGCGCCGGCGGCTTGTCGAACGCGTTGCCGGAACTTGTGCACGGTGGTGGCGCGGGCGGGACGTTCGAGTTGCGCGCGGTGCCGTCGGAGGAACCCGGCATGTCGCCGCGGGAAATCTGGTGCAACGAGGCCCAGGAGCGCTATGTGCTCGCGATCCTGCCCGATTCGCTTGCGGCGTTCGACGCCATGTGCAAGCGCGAACGATGCCCGTTCGCCGTGGTCGGCCATGCCAACGCGGAAGGGCGCCTCGTTGTCGCCGACTCGCATTTCGGCAACAACCCCGTCGACGTGCCGCTGGACGTGATTCTCGGCAAGCCGCCGATGATGACCCGCGACGTAGCCCACGTTGCGCGGCAGTTGCCGCCACTCGACCTGGCCGGCGTCACGATCAAGGATGCGGCGTATCGCGTGCTGCAGTTCCCCGCCGTCGCGGACAAGACCTTCCTCGTCACGATCGGCGATCGCACCGTCGGCGGCTTGTGCTCGCGCGACCCGATGGTCGGACCCTGGCAGGTGCCGGTGGCTGATGTCGCGGTCACGCTGATGGATTTCGAAGGCTACGCCGGCGAGGCGATGGCCCTGGGCGAACGCACGCCGCTCGCACTCATCGATGCACCCGCGTCCGGGCGCATGGCGGTCGGCGAAGCAATCACCAATCTCGCCGCTGCCGGTATCCGCGATCTGGGCGACGTGAAGCTTTCAGCCAACTGGATGGCGCCGGCAGGACATCCGGGCGAGGACGCCGCGCTGTACGACACCGTGCGCGCCGTGGCGATCGACACCTGCGTTGCGATCGGACTGTCGATTCCAGTCGGCAAGGACTCGATGTCGATGCGCACGACATGGACGGACAATGGGGTCGCCAAGGCCGTGACCGCGCCCGTTTCGCTGATCGTCTCCGCCTTCGCACCGGTGGTGGATGCGCGCAGGACGCTGACGCCGCTGCTTCGACTCGATGCCGGCGAAACCGAATTGGTGCACATCGATTTCGGAGGCGGCCGGCGTCGCCTGGGCGCATCGGCGCTGGCGCAGGTGTACGGGCAACTCGGCAACGACGCGCCGGACCTGGACGATCCGCGGCAACTGGCGGCTTTCTTTTCGCTGGTCCAGCGGCTGCATGCCGACGGACGGCTGCTCGCGTATCACGACATCGGTGACGGCGGACTGTTCGCGACGTTGGCGGAAATGACGTTCGCATCGCGCTGCGGCCTGGCCGTCGCGCTCGATGCCGCGCCGGACGCGTGCCTCGCCGCGCTATTCGCCGAGGAGCTGGGCGCGGTCGTACAGGTAAGGGCCGCAGATGCAGCCGCCGTCATCGCTGCCGCTCGCATGGCCGGCCTGGGCGCCGCAAGCGTTGGCGCGCCGACACGCTCCGGCCGGATCGGCATCACTTGCCGCGGCACCATGGTGCTCGACGAGTCGCGCATCGATCTTCACCGGGCGTGGTCGGCGACGACGCACGCGATGCAGCGGCTGCGCGACAATCCCGTTGTCGCGGACGAAGAGTACGAGCGCATCGTCGACGCCGATGACCCGGGACTTGCGCCGCACCTGACCTTCGACCCCGATCGGGACGTCGCCGCGCCGTTTGTCGCGACCGGCGCTCGCCCGAAAGTCGCGATCCTGCGCGAGCAGGGTGTGAACGGCCACGTGGAAATGGCCGCCGCGTTCGACCGTGCCGGGTTCGATGCCTACGACGTGCATATGAGCGACCTCGCCGCCGGACGCCGGTCGCTCGCCGAATTCAAGGGCTTTGTCGCCGGTGGCGGGTTCTCGTACGGAGACGTGCTCGGCGCCGGCGAAGGCTGGGCGAAGTCGATCCTGTTCAATCCTGCGGTGCACGAACAGTTTTCCGCATTCTTCGCGCGTGGCGACTCGTTCGCGCTTGGCGTGTGCAATGGCTGCCAGATGATGAGCAATCTGCGTGCAATCGTGCCCGGAGCCTCGCACTGGCCGCATTTCGTGCGCAATGCGTCGGAACAGTTCGAGTCGAGGCTGGTGTTGGTGGAGGTGCCGAGGTCGCCATCGCTGTTCTTTGCTGGCATGGAAGGCAGCCGCCTGCCGGTGGCGACGGCGCACGGTGAAGGGTATGCGGAATTCCACGATGCAGCGCAGCTCGCGGCTGCGCAGCCGTTTGTCGCCCTGCGTTTCGTCGACCACCGCGGTGCCCCGAGCGAAATCTATCCGTACAACTGCAACGGGTCGCCGCAGGGCATCACGGGATTGACCACGGCGGACGGTCGCTTCACGATCCTGATGCCGCATCCGGAGCGCGTGCATCGCAGCGCGCAGATGTCCTGGCATCCGGAAGGGTGGGGCGACGCGTCGCCATGGATGCGCATGTTCCGCAACGCACGAGCGTGGCTCGGATGAACGCGACGAAGAACGCCGGAGACTCTAAATGTCGCTGACCGTGTACGCCATCGACGGCATGACGCCGGTCGTCGACCCGACCGCCTACGTCCATCCGTCCGCAGTCCTGATCGGCGACGTCATCGTCGGGCCGGGGTGCTATGTCGGGCCGTGCGCCAGTCTGCGCGGCGATTTCGGTCGACTCGAAGTCCGCGCGGGTGCCAACCTGCAGGACTCGTGCATCATGCACGGCTTTCCTGGTACCGACACGATCGTCGAGGAGGACGGACATATCGGGCATGCCGCCGTCTTGCACGGCTGCGTCGTGAAGCGCAACGCGCTGGTGGGAATGAATGCCGTCGTCAACGACAACGCCGTCGTCGGCGAATCGGCGATCGTCGCTGCGATGGCGTTCGTCAAGGCGGGCTTCGTGGTGCCGCCGCGCACGCTGGTCGCCGGCATCCCCGCCCGGATCGTGCGCGAACTTACCGAGCAGGAGATGGCGTGGAAAATCGAAGGCACGCGCAGCTACCAGGAACTCACGCGGCGCAGCCTGGCCACGATGACCGCGACATCGCCGTTGCCTGCGCCCGAGCCGGACCGCAAGCGGCTCGCCCTCGGCGAACTGCTGCCATTGTCTGAGCTGAAGGCCGGAACGAAGCGCTAGAAGCCGACGGCGTGGCCGTCGCGGCGGGAGTCCGAGGCGGCAACGTAGCCGTCGTCCGCCTTGACGATGAACTGGCCCGCGCCAAAGTCCATGTAGGAGTCGGGCACCGATTCCAGCCTGTGACCGAGCGCGATCAGGCCCGAGCGAAGCTCGGGTGACGCGGATGCCTCGAGGTCGAGTGAACCGTCAGCGTTGACCTTCCACCGCGGCGCGTCGAGCACGGCCTGCGGGTTCATGCCGTAGTCGAGCAGTCGCACCAGCGTCTGCACGTGTCCCGGCGGCTGGATCGGGCCGCCCATCACGCCAAACGCCGCGTGCGGCCCGCCGTCGCGGGTGACGAATCCCGGGATGATCGTGTGGTACGGCCGCTTGCCGCCGGCGACCTGATTGGGGTGGCCCGGCTGCAGCACGAATCCCGCGCCGCGATTCTGCAGGCTGATGCCGGTGCCGGGTACGACCACGCCGGATCCGAAGCCCATGTAATTCGACTGGATCAGCGACACCATCATTCCGGCTGCGTCGGCGGCGCACAGGTAGACGGTGCCGCCGCGCGGAGGCTCGCCCGGACCGAAGTCCTGCGCACGTTGCGGATCGATGAGCCGCGCGCGAGCGGCAATGTAGTCGCGATCCAGCAACGCCGTCCCCGGAAAGGGCATCGTGCGCGGGTCGCTCACGTACCGGTAAGCGTCGGCGAACGCGAGCTTCATCGCCTCGACCTGCAGATGCTGTGCGGCGACGGAATCGCAGGCGTGGCGTGCGAGGTCAACCTGCCCGAGCATCGCGAGCGCCATCAGTGCGGAGACACCCTGTCCATTGGGAGGAATCTCGTGCACCGTGTAGCCGCGATAGTCCTGCGCCAGCGGGGTGACCCAATCGGCTTCGTGTGCGGCGAAATCGGACAGCGCATGTCCGCCGCCTGCTGCCCGCGCGTGCGCCACCATGGTCGCGGCAAGGGGGCCGCGATAGAAGGCCTCGCCCTGCGTCGCCGCAATGGTCTCGAGCGTTGCGGCCATGGAGCGACATGCGAACAACTCGCCGACGCGCGGCGCGCGGCCGCGCGGCATGAAGACGTCGGGCCAGCCCAGGTCCTTCGGCAGCGCCGGCACCGCCAGCGCCCATTTTTCAGCTACCACGGGCGACACGTGCCAGCCGTCGCGCGCATACCGGATGGCGGGCTCGAACAGGTCCGCGAAAGGCAATTTGCCGAAGCGCTTGGACAGCGCGACCCATCCGGATACGGCGCCGGGAATCGTCACCGATTCCCAGCCGCGTTCCGGCATCGCGGACCTGCCCGCGAATCGGTTCGGCGACCACGCCATCGGGGCGCGGCCCGAGGCATTCAGGCCGACGAGTTCGTCGCCGCTCCATAGGATGGCGAAGAGATCCGAGCCGATGCCATTGCTGCAGGGCTCGACCACGGTGAGCGTGATGGCCGTGGCCAGCGCGGCATCCACCGCGTTGCCGCCGCGCGCCAGCATGGCAAGGCCGGCTTGCGCCGCCAGCGGCTGCGACGTCGCGACGGCGTTGCGGGCAAGAACGGGTTGGCGGCGCGACGCGTAGGCGTTCGACCAGTCGAAGGGCATCACTCTTCCTGGAATGCTTCCTCGCGCTTGCGGCGAATGTTGGGCAGCGCGATGACGACGATCAGCAGGACCGCGGCGGCGAGCATCACCGCGGACAGCGGCCGGGTCAGGAAGACGGTGGGATCGCCGCGCGACAGCAGCATGGCGCGACGCAGGTTCTCCTCCATCATCGGGCCCAGCACGAATCCCAGCAGCAGCGGCGCCGGCTCGCATTCGAGCTTGACGAAAAGCACGCCGAGAAAGCCGAAGAAGGCGGTCTGGCTGACGTCGAAGCTGGCGTTGTTGATCGTGTACACGCCAATGGCGCAGAACAGCAGGATGGCGGGATAGAGCAAGCCGATAGGGAACCGTCAGCAGCTTGATCCAGATGCCGATCATCGGCAGGTTGAGCACGACCAGCATCAGGTTGCCGACCCACATCGACGCGATGAGCCCCCAGAACAATCCGGGATTGCTGGTCATCACCTGCGGTCCGGGCTGGATGTTGTGAATGGTCATTGCGCCGACCATCATCGCCATCACCGCGTTCTCCGGAATGCCCAGCGTGAGCAGCGGGATGAACGACGTCTGCGCGCCGGCATTGTTGGCCGCTTCCGGTCCGGCGACGCCCTGGATCGCGCCCTTGCCGAATCGCGACGGATCCTTGGCCACTTTTTTCTCGACCGCGTAGGAGGCGAACGCGGCGAGCATCGCGCCGCCGCCCGGCAGCAGGCCGAGGAACGAACCCAGGCCCGTTCCGCGCAGCGCCGCCGGCCAGGCCGCCTTGAACTGCTCCTTGGACAGCCACAGTCCCTTGACCTTGCTCGACAGCCGCTCGCGCTTTTCCTGCGACTCGAGATTGGTGATGATCTCGGCGAAGCCGAAGAGGCCCATCGCCACGCTGACCACCCCTATGCCGTCGGTCAATTGCGGAATCCCGAAGTCGAAACGCGCCACGCCGGAATTGACGTCGGTGCCGACGATGCCGAGCAGCAGTCCGAGAACGATCATCGCGATGGCCTTGAGCAGCGAGCCGTGCGCGAGCACGACCGCGCCGATCAATCCCAGGACCATCAGCGAGAAATATTCCGCCGGTCCGAACTTGAGCGCCAGTTCGGACAGCGGAATGGATACCGCGGCGATGAATACCGTCGCGACGCATCCCGCGAAAAAGGAGGCGAGCGCGGCGGTCGCCAGCGCGGCGCCGGCCTCGCCATTGCGCGCCATCTGGTGGCCATCGAGGCAGGTCACGGCCGAGGACGTCTCGCCGGGCATGTTGATGAGGATCGACGTCGTGGAGCCGCCGTACTGCGCGCCGTAATAGATGCCCGCCAGCATGATGAGCGCGGAAACCGGCTGCAGCGCGTAGGTCGTCGGCAGCAGCATCGCGATGGTCGCAACCGGTCCGATACCGGGCAGCACGCCGATCAGCGTTCCCAGCAGCGATCCGATCAGCGCGTACATCATGTTGATCGGCGTCAGCGCAACCGAAAAGCCCAGCGCCAGATGATTGAACAGTTCCATCGCGTCAGGCGGTCAGGAAGGTGGGCCAGATCGGCAGCTGCAGCTTCAGGCCGACGATGAACACGCCGACCGCCAGCGCTGCCAGCAGCATGCCGCTGATCAGCGCCTCCTTCCAGCGGAACTCGGAACTGGCGGTACTCGCGATGACGATCAGGATTACCGTCGACAGCGCGAGCCCGGCATAGGTCACGATGAGACCGAACAGCACCACGCTGAACAGAACGACGATCGTCGGCCGCCAATGCCACACGGGAATCGCGACGCCTTGTGTGCGCAGCCCGCGCAGCGCGATGACTCCGCCCAGCGCGATCAGCAGCAGCCCGAGGATGCGCGGAAAGTAGCCTGGTCCCATGCGCGCCGCGGTGCCCAGGTTGTAGCGCGAGCCCAGGACGAGCGCGGCGATGCCGACCAGCACGAACAGGAACCCCGCCCAGAAGTCCTTCGGATTGCGGATGCGCGACACGGCTCCCCCGGTTGGCGTTTTCGCTTTGGGCGCAAGGATATCACCTAGCCGTCCCGCGCAAGAAAAAAGGGCGGGCCGCGTGGCCCGCCCTTCCGTAGATGCTTGTTGCGTGTGCTTTACACGCCGTTCTTGACGCGCAGTTCCTTGAAGTACTTGTCCAGGTGCGCGGCCTGCATCCGCTGTTGCAGTTGCGGCTTGACTTCGTCGAATGGCGGCACCTTGGCTTCGCGGATTTCGTCGACCATGATCACGTGGTAGCCGAACTGAGTCTGCACCGGCACCGTCGAGAACTTGCCCTTCGGCGTGGCGACCATGGCGTCCGAGAACGGCTTGACGAAGCCGGCGGGGGCGTTCCAGTCGAGGTCGCCGCCCTTGTCCTTTGATCCCGGATCCTTGGAGCGCGCCTTGGCGAGCTCGTCGAACTTGGCGCCCTTCTGCAGCTGCGCGATGATGTCCTTGGCCTCGTCTTCCTTCTCGACCAGGATGTGCTTGACGTGATATTCCTTGTCGCCGATCTGCGTCTTGATCACGTCGTATTCCTTGCGCAATTCGGCTTCGGGAATCGGGTTCTTCTTGACCCAGTCGGCGACGAACGCGCTGACCAGAACCGTCTGCGACGCCAGGTCCATCTGCGTCTTGATGTCGGCGTTCTTGTCGAGGTTCGCCTTCTTGGCCTCCCTCGCCAGCAGTTCGCGCGTGTTCAACTCCTCGCGCACGGCGTTGCGGAGTTCGGGCGAATCGGGCTGGCCCTGTTGCAGGCGCTGCTTCAGCATCGTGTCGAACATCGGCTGCGGGTACAGCGCCTTGCCCGTCGACGCGGGTGCGGCTGCGGCCTTGGGGGCGGCGGTTTGTGCCTGGGCAGCACCCATGGCGAGGGACGCGGCGATCGATGTGGCAAGAATCGCGACGAGGAATGGCTTTCTGGTCATTGCGTACATCCTTTCATCAGGAAGGGAATTCGTCCGGAGTGTAGGCGCGAATGGCAAGCGCATGCACTGGATGGGGGATGAGGTCGCTCACGCGATCCAGCACCGCGCGATGCCGCGCGAGCCGCGTGAGCCCCGAAAATTGTTCCGAAACGATCAACAGCGAATAGTGCCCGCCGCCGCCTGCGGCGCCGGCATGTCCGGCATGCTCCGCGCTGTCGTCGGCCAGCTCGAAGACGCTGGGCGAAAGTGCGGCGAGGCGAGCCTCGAGCGTGCCCGCGACACTGCCTGGCTGCGCGCTCATTGCGGCTCCTCCTTCGGTTCCTCGATATGGCGCGCGAGCATCAGCCCCTGTGCCAGAGCGAACACCAGGAAAAGCCCGATACCACCCCAGACCTTGAAGTTGACCCAGGTTTCCAGCGGGAAGTGGAATGCGACGTACCAGTTGAGTGCCGCCATGGCAAAGAGAAAGGCGGTCCACGACCACGTCACGCGCGACCACACGGCGGGCGGCAGCGTGATGTCCTTCAGCAAGGCGCCGATGAGGTCGCGCCCGAATGCGAGCTTGCCGACCAGCAGTATGGCGCCGAACAGGCCGTAGAGCACCGAAGGCTTCCAGCGAATGAACACGTCGTCCTTGAGCCAGAGCGTCGCGCCGCCGAACACCGCGATGATCGCGAACGACATCCAGTGGATGGCCGACAGCTTGCCTTTCCATTTGAACCAGGCGATCTGTACCACCGACGCGATCATGGCCACCGCGGTCGCGACATAGATCCCCTGCCACTTGAAGGCAATGAAGAAAAGCAGGAGCGGGAAGTAGTCCGCCAGTAACTGCATGGGATCGAAGGATGCGCCAGACCGCCTTAAGGACGCCTTAGTCTTCCTGGGGGAGCGTCGTGGCGCCGGGGCAAGCCGGAATCAGTCCATAGTGGGCAACCGCCCATTATAACCGATGCGCCGGGCAACTCCTCGCCGCGTGTTTTGCCGGGCGTCAGTGTGCGCGGCCGTCGGTCGGCATGGCGCCGAGGAGCCGGCCCAGTTTCGGCCAGTCGAACGCGGCCCCAGGGTCGGTCTTGCGGCCCGGCGCGACGTCGCTGTGGCCGACCATGTCCCTGACCGGATAGCGCCGCTTGAGGGCGCGCGCAAGAGCGGCCAGCACCCGGTACTGCGCGGACGCATAGGGCAGGTCGTCCGTCCCTTCCAGTTCGATGCCCACCGAGTAGTCGTTGCAGGCTGCGCGTCCTCGCCACGACGAAGCGCCCGCATGCCATGCGCGGCGTCCACACGCCACGAATTGCACCAGCTCGCCATTCCGCCGGATGAAGAAGTGGGATGAGACCCTGAGGTGGGCGATCCCCGGGTAGTAGGGATCCGCACCGGGATCGAGTGTGTTGGTGAAGAGGCGCGCCACACCGTCGCCGCCGAAACGCCCCGGCGGCAGCGAAATGCCGTGGACAACGATCAGCGAGATGGTCGACCCCGGGGGCCGATCGTCCTGGTTGGGAGACGCAACCTGTGCGGCGGCGGCGGCGATGCCCTGCGCGTCGATCACGAGCCGCCGCGGCGTGCGCGCGCCATGCACTTCACGAATCGGCAAGACTCCACTCCGCCGCGTCATCGTGGACAACCCGTGAGTGGGGCAAACGAGCTTCCAATGTTGTTCCAGGTTGACGCCATTGACATGCAAGGCGTGGTGTCCATCGCGCGGATTTCCATGGCTCCCGCCGCGGCCGGCGCGTTGAGTGCATTGGCGAAGCGTTGTTCGAGCGCTATCTTCGGCGGTTCCGGCCGATGTCCGAAGACGGTTATCGACTCCACGTAAATCGGCTGACTTTGCAGCCGCAGGTCCTCCGCGGCCTTCAGGTCGAACAGGATGCTGCTGGTCGATCGGTTTGCGCGGACCGCCGGCTCGGCGGGCAAAGGGTAGGGCGCCACAAATTGCGCTACCGCTGGACCGGCGAACAGTGCGAGCAGCAAGGGAAGTGCGCATGCGGTAATCGTTATTCATCTCCGCCCAGTGCGCGCGCGCTGCTCCGACGGCTTGGCCTTGAACCGCTGACGGTACCAGCGGGAGAACCCGCTTGGCGCCGAGAAACCAAGAAGGAGCGAAACCTCGGTCAGCGAACGATGAGGATCCTTGACGTACCGATCCGCGAGTTCCCGCCGCACGGCCTCGACCAGGTGGGAAAAGGTCTCCCCTTCTTGCAACAGACGACGGTGGATCGTGCGCCGGTCGACACCCAGATGCTGGGCAATCCGGTCGACCGTGCACGTCCCGGTGGCAAGCAGCAACACGACCAGCTCGCGCACGCGCGTGGCCATCTCAGGGGCTCTGTTGGCGGGGTCGGCGTCGAGCATTTGCCGCGCCAATCCCGCCGCCACCGGATCGGCGTCCGGGTTGATCACATCGAGATCGGTGCGGGCACAGACAATGCCGTTGAAGTCGTGACCGAACTCCACGCTGTGGCCGAATACCCTTTCGTGGACCGAGCGGTCGGCGGGCGCGTCGTGGGCGAAGCACACGCGTCGCGGTCGCCATTCGGGTCCCAAAAACGCGCGCAGCATACGGAACGCCACACCGATCGCGAGCTCGGTCGACTGCCGCACGGGACCTGAACCACCGACGATCAATTCCTCTCTCAGCACCACGACTTCCTGGCTTTCCTCGATCGTGAGGAAGAGCGCCTCGTTGAGGCGGTTGCTGTAGCGCACCAACGCCTCGAGGGCGAGCCGCATGGTCGGCAGATCGCGGATCAGCAGTCCCAGCGGACCGAGATTCGACAATCGGCGCGCCTCCGCCATCAGCAGGCCGAACCCCTCGACGCCGCTCCTCTCGGCCGACGCCTCGAGCAGCCGCCGCACCGCGTCGATCGGGACCATGAGCTCAGGGTCTTTGAGGCAACGTGGAGGCAGGCCGAACTCGCTCAACATTCGGAACGGATCGAGGCCGGCACGCTGGGCGACCTCGGCGTAATGGGTGAGACTCGCGCCGCGAATGAGTCCGATCATCGATCGCCCGAAGGTTGTCCCGGATAGATAAGTTTATGTCACCCGAGGTCAATCCGGAAGAGGCCCCAACGCGCAAAATTCACGCCGTCGAGTGCCACCCGGAGAGGAGAGCCTCGAAATCCGCAGAAGCCAATGCGGCTTCCGCACTCAGGAGAGAGATGACCATGGCCTTTACGGCGCGCCACGTTGCCTATCGACCCGGCGGACCATCGTCCGGCACCGCGACGTTACGCGTGGTCGGTGTTCGCGGTCCTGTTCGGGCTCATGGTCGTCGATTACGTCGACCGACAGGTCGTGGTGTCGATGTTTCCTCACCTCAAGGCGCAGTGGAATCTTACGGACAGCCAGTTGGGCGGGCTGGTCTCCATCGTCTCGGTCACCGTCGCAATGGGTGCGGTTCCGCTGTCGCTGCTCGCGGACCGCTGGAGCCGCGTCAAGAGCGTCTTTCTGATGGCACTTATCTGGAGCCTCGCGACAATTGCTTGTGCGTTTGCGACGAGCTACGGACACCTGATGGCTGCGCGCGCCGTGATCGGCGTCGGCGAAGCTGCATACGGCACCGTGGGCGTCGCTTTGCTGGCGACCCTGTTTCCGGCCCGGATGCGCAGCACCGTGATCGGCGCCTTCCTGGCGGCGGGGATGATCGGATCGGTGCTGGGCGTTGTGATCGGCGGCTACATTTCCCAGCGTTGGGGCTGGCAGGCGGGATTTGGCGCGGTCGGAATTCCGGGTCTCGTCCTGTGCGTCGTGTTCCTGATGGTTGTGCGCGATTACAAGACGGTGGAGCTGCCCTCCGGCGGCCCCACGGCTGGCGCCCAACGGCTTACCGCACGCGCCGTGGTCACCGAGCTGTTGCGGCCGCGCACGGCGCTGGTCACCTGTATCGGCGCCGGACTCAATCTGCTTGTGGTTTCGACGATCTGGGCATGGCTGCCGAGCTACCTGAACCGTTATTACGGGCTTGCCACGGATCAGGCGGGACTCAAGACGGGAATCGTGGTGCTGGTAGGCGGCGTCGGCGCGCTCGTCTGGAGCACGGTCGCCGATCGGCTGAGTTCCCGGATGCCGAATGCCCGACTGATCGTGCCCGCGGTCGCCGCGGTGCTGACCACTTTGTTCATGTGCGCCGCTTTCATCGGCCTGCCACCGGGCAACGCGCAGTTCCTCCTTATCGTTGCTGGTGGCTTTGTCATGGCCGGCAGCATCGGTCCGACGGACGCTGTGGTCGTCGACGTCATCCACCCGGCGCTGCGGGCTACGGCGGCCTCGATCCTGTCGCTCATGCGGAACCTGTTCGGACTCGCGGGCGGACCGCTGCTCGCCGGTGCTCTTTCCGACGTCTATGGATTGCAGTTCGCGATGTCGGTGGTGCCTCTGATTTGCCTGGCCGCTGCAGCCGTATTCCTGCTTGCGGCGCGGACCTACCAAGCCGACCGCAAGAACGTCGGCGGTGTCGAGCCCGTGCTCGATGCGAACGAGCTCGTCGCCCATCCCGCTTGACGCCGGAGCCTAAGTCATCGCTACCATGAAAATGAACAACCACGAATCCTACCCGCCCGGCCCGCGCCATCAAGAAGGCGAGCGGCAATTGGAATCCGGATTGGGAGCCCTTTGCCAAGCTCGATCCCGCCTGGACCGAGAAGGTGATCGCGATGGCGATCGCACCCGCAATCGCCGGGGCCCTCGACGCCAAGACGATCGAACTGATCGGCATCGCGCTCGACGCCTCGTGCACGCACATGTACGCGCCAGGCGTGCGCAGACATATCCAACGCGCGCTGAAGGCAGGCGCGACGAAGGCAGAAATCACCGCGGTCCTGCAACTTGCGACGCTGCAGGGCCTGCACAGCATGTGTCTCGGTGCGCCGATCCTGCTCGATGAACTCGAAGCAATTGCACCAAGCCAGCCTGATGGTCTTCCAACCAAATTTCAAAGGGTAATGCCATGAACTTCCTCGACGGATCGTTGTTCCCCGAAAACCAGGAAAAGCTCGTCATCACCGCGGCGCCGTACGGCCCCGAGTGGGTGCCGTCGGACTTTCCCGAGGACATTCCCGTCACGATGGAAGCGCAGGTCCAGAAGGCGGTGGACTGCTACAACGCGGGTGCCACCGTGCTGCACCTGCACGTGCGCGAGCTGGACGGCAAGGGCTCCAAGCGCCTGTCCAAGTTCAACGAATTGATCGCCGGCGTGCGCAAGGCCGTTCCCGACATGGTCATCCAGGTCGGCGGCTCGATCTCGTTCGCGCCCGAAACCGAAGGCGCCAAGCGCCAAGTGGCTGTCCGACGACACGCGCCACATGCTGGCCGAGCTCGATCCGAAGCCGGACCAGGTCACCGTCACCGTCAACACGACGCAGATGAACGTCGTCGAGCAGATGGAAATCGACGACCTCGCCGGCACGTCGCTGGCCGAGCCGCAGAACTACCAGGCCTACCGCGAGATGATCGTTCCCTCCAGCCCAAGCTGGGTCGAAGAGCATGTCCGCCGCCTGAGCGCCGCCGGCATCCAGAGCGCCTTCCAGTTCTACAACATCAACAGCTACGAAACCGTCGAGCGCCTGATCCGCCGCGGCGTCTACAAGGGCCCGCTGGTGATGAACTGGGTGGCGATCGGCGGCGGCATGGACCAGCCCACGATCTACAGCCTGTCCAACTTCCTGCGCGCCATCCCCGACGGCTCGATGCTGACGGTGGAAAGCAGCATGCGCAACGTGCTTCCGATCAACATGATGGGCATCGCCATGGGCCTGCACGTGCGCTGCGGCATCGAGGACAACCTCTGGAACCAGTCGCGCACGGGGAAGATGACCACCGTGCAACAGATCGAGCAGCTGGTGCGCATCTCCCGCGAGTTCGGCCGCGACGTCGCCACGGGCAAGGAAGCGCGCGCGATCTGCAAGATCGGCGTGTTCTACGACACGGTGGAAGAGACGCTGGCCGCCAACGGCTTCGCGCCGAACGCCAAGGGCCGGCAGCAGGGCTTCCTGCGCAAGGTCGCGTGAGGTGATGACCATGGCACACGCAATCCGCATGCACGCGCCCGGCGGGCCTGACGTTCTGCGCTGGGAAGAGGTCGCCGTCGGCAATCCCGGCCCGGGCCAGGCGCGGCTTCGCCACGTGGCGGTCGGTCTCAACTTCGCGGACACGTATTTCCGCGCGGGCGTCTATCCCATTCCGATGCCGAACGGCATCGGCGTCGAAGCCGCCGGCGTCGTCGAGGCGGTCGGCGAGGGCGTGACCAACGTCGCTCCCGGCGACCGCGTGACGTACACCGGCTTCGTCAATACGCTCGGCGCCTACAGCACCGAGCGCCTGATCCCCGCGGCGCCACTCATCAAGTTGCCGCCGGAGATCTCGTGCGAGACCGCCGCGGCGATGACCATGCGCGGGCTGACTTCCGCCTACCTGCTTCGCCGCATCTGGCCGCTGCGCACGGGCGACACGATCCTGCTTCATGCTGCCGCCGGCGGCGTCGGCCTCATCGTCTCGCAGTGGGCGAAGTTCCTCGGCCTCAACGTGATCGGCACGGTATCGACAGAAGCCAAGGCTGCCGTCGCCCGCGCGCATGGCTGCGACCACGTGATCCTGTACGGACGCGAGGACGTGGCAAAGCGCGTGCGTGAGATCACCGACGGTGTCGGTGCCTCGGTCGTGTACGACAGCGTGGGCAAGGACACCTTCGCGGGTTCCATCGACTCGCTCAAGCGACGCGGCTTGCTCGTCTGCGTCGGCACGGCATCGGGCCCGGTCCCGCCGATCGACGCAACACAACTCGCGGTCAAGGGCTCCGTCTACGTGACGCGGCCGGCGCTCGCCGACTACATCGCCGATCCGGTCGAGAAGAACGCGCTCGCGAAGGAGCTCTTCGGCCACGTCGCCGCGGGCCGGATCAAGATCGAGATCAACCAGCGCTACGAACTGCAGGACGCGGCGCAGGCGCACCGCGATCTCGAAGCACGCAAGACGACGGGTTCGTCGATCTTCGCGATCTGACGCACATGAGAGGACGGACATGACGACCGAGACCACAACCGCACCGGCTGCGGCACACATCACGACGCGCGGCTCCCTCAGGGTCGAGCAGTTGACCTGCGCCATCGGCGCCGAGGTGTCCAACGTCAGCCTCGGTGCGGCATCGCGCGACGCAGGGCTCGTCGCGGAGATCCGCGCGCTGCTGCTCAAGCACCGCGTTCTGTTCTTCCGTGACCAGGACATCACGCGCGCGGAGCACGTCGCCTTCGCGCGGTACTTCGGCGAGCTCGAAGACCATCCGGTCGCGGGCAGCGACCCGGACAACCCGGGCCTCGTGCGCATCTACAAGTCACCCGACGCGCCGATCGATCGCTACGAAAACGCGTGGCACACCGACGCGACGTGGCGCGACAAGCCGCCGTTCGGCTGCGTCCTGCGCTGCGTCGAGTGCCCGCCCGTCGGCGGCGACACGATGTGGTCGAACATGGTGCTCGCCTACGAGAAGCTGCCCGACGATGTCAAGGCGAAGATCGCGAGCCTGCGCGCCCGCCACAGCATCGAGGCCACGTTCGGCGCCGCGATGCCGATCGAGAAGCGCCTCGCGCTGAAGGCACAGTATCCCGATGCGGAGCATCCGGTCGTCCGCACGCATCCGGAGACCGGCGAGAAGGTTCTTTTCGTCAACAGCTTTACGACGCATTTCACGAACTACCACACGGCCGCGAACGTGCGCTACGGCCAGGACTACAGCCCGGGCGCATCGCAGCTCCTCAATTACCTCATCAGCCAGGCGTTCATCCCGGAGTACCAGGTGCGGTTCCGGTGGAAGCCGAACAGCATGGCGATGTGGGACAACCGCAGCACGCAGCATTACGCGGTGATGGACTACCCGCCATGCCATCGCAAGATGGAGCGCGCCGGCATCATCGGCGACCTTCCTTTCTGATCGCCCGAGGCACGAAGTGCAATACAGGCAAACGCAGCCTCTTGGCCAAGGAGAACCCGCATGTACCGTCATTTGATGGTTCCGCTCGACGATTCAACGCTGTCGGCGGAGACCGTTCACCAGGCCGCGCAGCTGGCCCGAGTTCTCGGCGCGAAGGTGACGTTCTTTCACGCCCAATCCGACTACGGTGCTTCCAGCCTGGGCGCGCTCGAGCGCGTGATGTCGCCGGCGGCGTTCAACGAGAACGTGGCGGGTGAGGCGAGAGCGGTGCTCGCCAAGGCCGAAGTGGTCGCGCGCGACGCCGGCGTGGTGTACGACTCGCTCGTGGTGACCAGCGACCGGCCGCACGAGGCGATCCTGGATGCCGCGGAGGCGCGTGGCTGCGACCTGATCTTCATGGCTTCCCACGGCCGCCGCGGCGTGCAGAATCTGATGCTCGGTTCGCAGACGCAGCGAGTGCTCCAGCACACGACCATTCCTGTCCTGGTGTCGGCAGTGGAGAGCAACATCGCTGCCGCAGCCTATGCCCTGCCGGCCTCGATCATTCGCGACGAGCATCGTTCGCTCGCCGCGGTGATCCACGGGCTTCAGCATCTGGTCCGCGAAGCGCGTGACGGCGTGGTTGCGCCACGCATTCCGTTGCTGCGGGCGATGCTGTACTACATCAACGCCTTTCCCGAGAAGCTGCATCACCCGAAGGAAGATGCGTATCTGTTTCGCAGGCTGCGCGAGCGCACGAGGGAATTCGACGACACGCTCGACGAACTCGAGCGCCAGCACGTGGCAGGACACGAGCTTGTCGTCGAGCTCGAACGGAGCCTGGACGGTTACGAGGCCGACCCTGCGGGTGGGCTTGCCGCGTTCGCGATAGCCGTCGAACGCTACGCGACCGCGCAATGGGAACACATGAATCTCGAGACGAAGGTTGTCATGCCCGCGGCCCGGAAGCACCTGACGGACACGGATTGGGCAGAGATCGGTACGGCCTTCGCCGGAAACAGCGACCCGCGATTCTCGGTCGACAACGACGAGGAATTCCGCCAACTGTTTGCGCGGATCGTCAACCTTGCGCCGAGGAATTGATCGGCGACTCAAATACGGGCTGGTCCCGGCGCTCCTGAGCGCTGAGATTGGCAGTCCAGGGCGCGAGCGCCGGCAGTGGAGCAAGGCAAGCGCGGAGTACGCGACAGCGACGCGATCGTGGCAGGACAGGATGAGTTTTGCGGCAGTGAACATTGATTCGATTTTCAATTTTTAGGGGAAGTATCCATGCAGCATCACACGAAGGCGGCCATCGGCTGCACAACATTCCGGCGGCGGGCAGCGGCAATCGCGGTTGCCTCCACACTGGTAGCGATGGGCGGCGCGCAGGCGTTCGAGATCGAGACCGGCAATCCTGATCTCGCGGTGCGGTGGGACAACACCGTTCGCTACAACCTGGGCGCGCGCGCGCAGTCGCAGGACGCAGCGATCCTGGGCGCCCCGAACTATGACGACGGCGACCGCAACTTCGGCAATGGCTCGCTCGTCACCAATCGGTTCGACGTGCTGTCCGAGTTCGACCTGGTTTTTCGCCGCCAGTACGGGTTCCGCGTCAGCGCCGCCGGCTGGTATGACTTCGCCTACCAGAGCCTGGACAACACATTCAACGCGACCGCGAACACGCTTGTCGACGGGTTGCCCGTCGCAGGTGCGCTGAGCCCGTACACGAAGCGTTACGCCAAGGGTGCCTCGGGAGAAATCCTCGACGCGTTCGCCTTCGCGAACTTCGACGCGGGCGACGTGCCGATCAGCATCAAGGCCGGCCAGCACACGGTCTACTGGGGCGACAGCCTGTTCCTGGGCGGCGCAATCCACGGCGTCTCGTACGGGCAGAATCCGCTGGACATCTGGAAGGCTTTCGCGACGCCGGGAAGCGAAGCGAAGGAGCTCTTCCGTCCGCGCGGAGGGCTCACGCTCCAGGCGCAGCCGACCAAGGACCTGTCGGTCGCGGCCCAGTGGTTCTACAACTGGCAAGCGGATCGCATCCCGGAATCGGGGAGCTACCTGACGATCCAGGACCCGCTCAACTTCGGCGGCGACTCGTTCATCTACGCACCCAATCCACTCGCCGCGGCGAACCCCGCAGCCCCGAAATACCTGCGACTGTGGCGTGGGCAGGACATCAAGCCGCCCTCCAACTCCGGCAGCCTTGGCGACTGGGGATTGTCCGCGCGCTGGAGCCCGGAATGGCTCGACGGCACCGTGGCCGCCTACTATCGCAACACGACCGACGTGATTCCGCAGGCCATGGCGACGCCGGGTGTGATTCCAGCGCCGGCCGCCGCGTGCACGCCGCGCGGGGGCACGCCGCTGCCGGGTGGCACGCTGTGCTTTGTCAATCCCAACGCGACCACGATTGCCGACCTGCAAAAGTACGGCAAGTTGGGTCTCTACAACGGGGCCTACGGCGAAAACATCCACATCTACGGCCTTACGCTGGCGAAGAGCGTCGCCGGCGTGAGCGTGGGCGCGGAAGTCTCCTATCGCCAGAACATGCCACTCGTGAGCGAGCCGGTGTTTGTGCTGCCGGCCTCGTTCGTGCCGCTGGTGCCGGGCTCGATCGCCACGACAGCAGTGCCGTCGTCGGGCACGCCGGGTGCGCTGGGTGACACGTGGCATGCGCTGATCAACGGTGTCAACATCTTCCCCAAGACCGCCGTCTTCGACATCGCGACATTGTCGGGTGAGCTGACCTGGATGCAGTGGGCCAAGGTGACTCAGAACGAAGCGGTGTTCAAGGGGCGCAGCAACTACACGGCGATCGACAAGGTGTCGAGGAATTTCGTCGGGCTGGCACTGAACTTCACGCCGACCTGGTTCCAGGTGTGGCCGGGTGTCGACATGCTGGCGCCGATCGCGTGGAGTCAGGGCGTCTCCGGCAATGCGGCGGTCGCGTTCGGCGGCAGCGAAGGCGGCGGCAACTGGAGTGCTGGCATCGCCGCCGACATCTACCAGAAATACCGTATCGACCTGAAGTACAACGGCTATTACGGCGATTATTCGACCAACCCGACGGGCGCGACCCCGGCAGGCGGCGTGATGGGGGTGCCCAACGGCGCCAACGCGTCGCTGTCCGACCGCGGCTGGGTTTCACTGACATTCAAGACCACATTCTGACGAGGAGTAAGGACATGTTTCGAAAATCACTGATGGCACTCGCCATCGCTTCGCTCGCCGCCGGAAGCGCGGTAGCGGCCGTTTCGGCCGATGAGGCCAAGCAGCTCGGCACGACGTTGACCGCGGTCGGCGCAGAGAAGGCCGCCAACAAGGACGGCACCATTCCCGAATACACGGGAGGCATCAAGGCGCCGGCAGGCTTCCAGCCCGGAACGACGGTCCGGCCGGATCCGTTCGCGGGCGAGAAGCCGCGGCTCACGATCACCGGGAAGGATGCCGCGGCGCAAGCCGACAAGCTCACCGAAGGCACGAAGGAGCTGCTCAAGCGCTACCCGACGATGCGCGTCGACGTGTATCCGACGCACCGGACGGTTGCGGTTCCGCAGCGTATTCTCGACAACACGGCGAAGAACGCCGTCGGCGCGAAGACCATCGAGGAAGGCGTCGCGCTCGAGAACGTCGTGGCCGGCTATCCGTTTCCCATTCCCAAGACAGGCTCCGAGGCGATCTGGAACCACCTGCTGCGTTACAGCGGCCTTGGCTACGACGGCCCGCGCTACAGCAACTACAACGTCGACTCCGCTGGCGTGGCGACGCTCGCGGTGACGGCCGACGCATTCTGGGCTTGGCCTATCTACGACCCGAAGAAGTCGGGTGTGCTGAGCGCCACCGAGCCGTACTTCAACAGCAAGCTGCTCTACGTCGGTCCTGCCCGGCGCAGCGGCGAGGCGGTTCTCATCGTCGATGCGGTCAATCCGCTGAAGCAGCCGCGCCGTGCGTGGCAGTACCTGCCGGGACAACGACGCGTGAAGCTCGCGCCGGACCTCTGCTGCGACACACCGAACCCGGGTGCCGCGGGTGCGGGAACGTGGGACGACGTGTCCGTGTTCCAGGGCGCGATCGATCGCTTCGACTGGAAGCTCATCGGCAAGAAGGAAATGTACGTCCCGTACAGCAGCTACCGCCTGACCTACCACAAGGACACGGCCGACATCACGAAGCCCAACCACATCAATCCGGACCTCGTGCGCTGGGAGCTGCATCGCGTGTGGGTCGTCGAAGCGACGCTCAAGCCGGGCAAGCGCCACATCTACAACAAGCGCGTGTTCTTTCTCGACGAGGACAGCTGGATGGCGGTCGCTTCCGATCAGTACGACGCGAGCGGCAAACTCTATCGGTCGAGCTTCGCGTTCCAGTCGTACAGCTACGACGTGCAGGCGCCGTTTGGCGACACGTTCGCGATCTACGACTTCAATTCGGGGGCGTACAACATCACCGGCCTCTTCGGTCCGCACAACGGCCTCAAGTACATGACCGAGCTGCCGAAGGACGTCGCCTGGTCGCCGGAAGCACTCGCCGGAGCGGGATTGCGCTGAGGCATCCACCGGAATCCCCCGATACGGGGCGCACACGTCGCCCCGCATCGGGAGATCCGAACCGGACATCCAAAATCATGAATGTACGCCATGCCGTCGTGATCCTAATCGTCGCCGCGGTCCCGCTCGCCGGTCCCGTGGCCGGCGCCGGTTTCGCCGACGTGCTGGACACGCCCGCGCAGGCCTCGACTCTTGCGAGCCGAGGCCTGATGCAGTCGGTCGCGCGCGCCGGAAATCGGCTTGTTGCCGTCGGCCAGCGCGGCCATGTCGTGGTTTCGGCGGACGAAGGCAAGACCTGGAAGCAATCGACGATCCCCGTCAGCTCTGACCTGACGGCGGTGTATTTCGTCGACGCCATGGACGGCTGGGCCGTGGGCCACGACGGTGTCGTGCTCCATACGGCGGACGGCGGCGACTCGTGGCAGCTGCAGTTCGACGGCCGCAGGGCCAACGACATGCTGGTGAGCGCGATGGAGCGCAAGGTCGCGGCCGAACCCGCGTCCGAGAGCGCGAAGGCACTACTCGCCGAAGCAAAGCGCTACAAGGAACAGGGGGCCGACAAGCCTTTCCTCGACGTCTGGTTCGCCGATGCGCGGAATGGCTACGTCGTCGGCGCGTACAACCTCATCTTCCGCACCGCCGACGGCGGAAAGACGTGGGAGCCGTGGTTCGACCGGACCGACAATCCCAAATTCTTCAATCTGTATTCGATCCGTTCCGTCGCGGGGGATGTCTACCTCGCAGGAGAGGGTGGACTCGTGCTCAAGCTCGATACTCCCGCACAGCGGTTCAAGGCGCTCGCGGTTCCCTACAAAGGGAGCTTCTTTGGAGTCACCGCCGCGGGCAACGCCGTGCTGGCCTTCGGTCTGCGTGGCAACGTCTGGCGCAGCGACAACGGAGGCCTTGCGTGGACCAAGGTCGAGGCCGGACTTCCGGCGGCGATCGTGGGTGCGGCGTCCACGGCAGGCGGCGCAATCCTCCTGGCCGACGCCGGTGGCCGGATTGCCGCGAGCAGCGACGGCGGGCGTTCCTTTACTCCAATGGCGGTCAAGCCGTCGATGCCGGTCACCAGCTTTGCTGCCCTTGGCGACGGGCGATTCGTGCTGGCGGGCCCCCGCGGCATCGCCGTCACCGAACCGGCCGCCCGCTGACGCCGACACCGGAACTCACACATCATGGCCACCGCCACTACCGAACTCGACGCGATGCCGGTCGTCCGCAATCTCGCGGAATTCGACCCACGCTCCGGCAACAGGCTCGAGCGCCTCGTGTTCAACCACCGACTGGCGATGGTCGTCGTCTGCACGCTCATCACGATCGTGCTGGGCTACTTCGCGGCGACGAAGCTCGTGCTGAACGCGAGCTTCGAGAAGATGATTCCGCAGAGCCAGCCGTACATCAAGAACTACCTCACGTACCAGAAGGAGCTGCGCGGACTCGGCAACGCCGTTCGCGTGGTGGTCGAGAATGTCGACGGCGACATCTTCGACCCCCAATACCTCGAGACGCTCCGGCAGATCAACGACGAGCTCGTGCTGACCCCGGGCGTCGACCGGGCATGGGTGAAATCGCTCTGGATGCCATCGGTGCGATGGACCGAGGTGACCGAGGAGGGCTTCCGCGGCGGCGGCGTGATGCCGGATGGTTATGACGGCTCGGCACAGAGCGTCGAGCAGCTGAAGCAGAACATCGCCCGCTCGGGGATCGTCGGCAGCCTCGTGGCCAGCAACTTCAAATCGAGCATGATCTTCGTGCCCTTGCTCGACAAGGAGCCGGGCACCGGCAATCGGATGGATTACCACGGGCTCTCGCGGGTGCTCGAGGAAAAGATCCGCGCCAAATACGAGCTCGCGAAGGCGCTCGACACGACGGTCAAGAGCAAGCAGACGCCGACGGTCCGGGTCCACGTGATCGGCTTCGCGAAGCTGATCGGCGAGCTGATCAACGGCCTGCTCAAGGTGATGGCGTTCTTCGGCGCCGCCGCGTTAATCGCCACCGCCATCATCTACGCGTACACCCGCTGCGTCCGGAGCACCGCGCTGGTCATAGCCTGCTCGATCGTCGCCGTTATCTGGCAGCTGGGCCTCATCGCACTCCTGGGCTTCGAGCTCGACCCGTTCTCGATCCTGGTGCCATTCCTCGTATTCGCGATCGGCGTCTCGCACGGCGCCCAGAAGATGAACGGCATCATGCAGGACATCGGCCGCGGTACGCACCGGCTCGTAGCGGCCCGGTACACGTTCCGCCGGCTGTTCCTCGCCGGACTGACGGCGCTCCTCGCGGATGCGGTGGGCTTCGCCGTCCTGATGGTGATCGACATTCCCGTCATCAAGGAGCTGGCGCTGACGGCAAGCGTCGGCGTCGCGGTGCTGATCTTCACGAATCTGCTGCTGCTGCCGGTGCTTCTCTCCTACACCGGGGTCAGCGAGGCGGCGGCCCGGCGCAGCCTGCGCGAAGAGCGCGAGGAGACGGCGGGCAAGGGTCTGGGTGCGGTCTGGCTCTGGCTCGATCGCTTCACGACGCGGCGCTGGGCGCTCGGGGCGATCGTCGTCTCCGCCGTCCTCGCGATCGCCGGACTGGTCGTAAGCTCGCACCTCCGGATCGGCGACCTCGATCCGGGCGCGCCCGAGCTGCGCCGCGACTCGCGCTACAACCTCGACAATGCCTACATCACCGCAAACTACGCACTGTCCTCCGACCAGTTCGCAGTGATCGTGAAGACGGACAAGGAAGGATGCCTGCGGTATCCGACGCTGGTCGAAGCTGACCGGCTCGCGTGGCAGTTGAGGCAGGTTCCGGGCGTGCAGACCACGGTGTCGCTGCCGGACGCGGTGCGCCAGATCACCGCCGGCACGTTCGAGGGCAATCCGAAGTGGCTGACGATCAATCGCAACCAGGACGTGCTCAACTATGCGGCGCAACAGGCCTCGGTCAACAATCCCGACCTGTTCAACACGGCGTGCTCGGTGATGCCGGTCATCGCCTACCTGGCCGATCACAAGGCCGAGACGCTCGATCGCGTCGTGCAGGCCGCGGCCCAGTTCTCCGCCGAACATACCGATAAGGAGCGCGAGTTCCTGCTGGCCGCCGGCAGCGCCGGCATCGAGGCCGCGACAAACCTGGTCGTGCGGGACGCCAACCGCACGATGCTCCTCTACGTCTATGGCGCGGTGACCCTGCTCTGCTTCATCACATTCCGCAGCTGGCGGGCCGTGGTCGTTGCCGTCGTGCCGCTGGCGCTGACGTCGATCCTGTGCGAGGCGCTGATGGTGGCGCTCGGCATCGGCGTCAAGGTGGCGACGCTGCCGGTCATCGCACTCGGCGTTGGCATCGGCGTCGACTACGCGCTGTACCTGCTGTCCGTGCAGCTCGCGCAGCAGCGGGCGGGCGTTCCGTTGGCAGAGGCATACAGGAAAGCGGTCCAGTTCACGGGCAAGGTGGTGGCACTCGTCGGCATCACGCTCGCCGCGGGAGTCATCACATGGGCATTTTCGCCCATCAAGTTCCAGGCCGACATGGGAATCCTGCTGACGTTCATGTTCGTGTGGAACATGGTCGGCGCGCTGGTGCTGATTCCCGCACTGTCGCATTTCCTGCTGCCGACGTCAGTCGTTCGCAAGCGACGCGCGCAAAGCGGGCATCCGGCGCGTGCCTGATGCCAAAGGCTCACTCTCCAAGGACTCTCCAATGAACACCATTACCCGGACCCCGTCGGCGCACGCATCGCCGCTGTCCATCGGCCAAATCCTCGAGCAAGGCGTCGCGAAGGCGCCGGCGCAGGAGATCGTGTACGGCGACCGCCTGCGGTACACCTACACCACGCTTGCCGAGCGCGTGCGCCGCCTTGCCTCAGGTCTTGCTGCTCTGGGCGTGACCCGCGGCTCGACCGTGGCGATCATGGACTGGGACAGCCACCGTTATCTCGAATGCTTCTTCGCCGTCCCGATGATGGGCGCGGTGCTGCACACGGTGAACGTTCGTATTTCGCCGGAGCAGGTGCTCTATACGATCAATCATGCCGCCGACGACGTGATCCTCGTCAATGCGGAATTCCTGCCGCTGTTGACCGCGCATCCGCGATCGGATCCGGCCAGGCGTCAAGTTCGTACTGATCGACGACGCTGGTGTGAAGCCGCAAGGAACAATCGAATTCGCGGCGGAGTACGAAGCGATGCTCGCACGCGCGTCCAGCGCGTACGCATTTCCGGAGCTCGACGAGGATACGCGCGCGACCACGTTCTACACGACCGGCACGACCGGCCTGCCCAAGGCCGTCTATTACAGCCATCGCCAGCTCGTCCTGCACACGATGGCCGTGGGCCACACGCTGGCGCATGCGCCGCATGCGACGTTTGCGCCGGGCGACGTCTATATGCCGATCACGCCGATGTTCCATGTGCACGCCTGGGGATTGCCGTATGTAGCGACGATGCTGGGGGTCAAGCAGGTGTATCCGGGCCGCTACGTGCCGGATGCGCTGCTCGGGCTCATCGGCCGCGAAGGAGTGACGTTCTCGCACTGCGTGCCGACGATCCTGCAAATGATGCTGGGCAGTCCGGCCGTGAACAGCGTCGATCTTTCGGCGTGGAAGGTCATCATCGGAGGCTCGGCACTGCCCGTGCCGCTCGCGCGCGCGGCCGTCGAGCGTGGCGTCGACATCATCGCCGGCTACGGCATGTCGGAGACCTGCCCGATCCTCACGCTCGCGCATCTCGTGCCGGCCATGCGCGATTGGGATGCCGAACAAAGCCTGCCCTACCGCTGCAAGGCGGGGCGGCCGATTCCTTTCGTGCAACTGCGCATCGTCGACGCCGACATGAACGATGTCGCGCACGACGGGGTGAGCCAGGGCGAGGTCGTGGTGCGTGCGCCATGGCTGACACAGGGCTACCTCGGCGAACCCAAGCGTTCCGAGGAGCTGTGGCACGGCGGCTGGCTCCATACCGGGGACGTCGGCACCATCGACAACCACGGCTATCTCAAGATCGTCGACCGGATCAAGGATGTGCTGAAGACCGGCGGCGAATGGGTGTCATCGCTCGACCTGGAGGACATCATCCTGCGCGCTCCCGGCGTCGCGGAGGTGTGCCGTCGTCGGCGTGCCGGACGACAAGTGGGGCGAACGGCCGGTCGCGCTCGTGGTGGCGAAGGCCGGAGCCGCCGCTCCCACGGCGGAAGCGATTCGCCTCCACGTTGCGGAACACGCGAAACGTGGCGAGATCTCGCGGTACGCGGTTCCCGACCAGGTCCACTTTGTCGATGCCATTCCCAAGACCAGCGTGGGCAAGCTCGACAAGAAGGTGATTCGCGCGAATCTCCTCGCAGCGTCGCCGGCTTCGGCGATTGCATCCTGAGAACTTGACGACACAACGCAGAAAATCATGAGCCAATATCGCGCACCGCTCGCCGACATGCAGTTCGTCATGACGGAACTCGCGGGACTCGGAGACGTCGCGCAGCTGCCCGGCTGCGAGGATGCAACCCCTGACACCGTCGCGGCCATCCTCGAGGAGGCGGGCAAGTTCGCCACCGACGTCCTCGATCCGTTGAACTCGTCGGGCGACCGGGAAGGGGTCAAACTCGTCGCCGAGGGAGACGTCCGCACATCCGCTGGATTCAAGGACGCTTACCGGCAATTTTGCGAACTGGGGTGGAACGGCCTCGCCAAGGACCCTGAATTCGGCGGCCAGGGCATGCCGCAACTCGTGGCGGCCGCCGTCGACGAGATGTGGAACGCCGCGAACATGGCGTTTGAATTGTGCCCGATGCTCACGAGCGGCGCGATCGAGGCGATCGAGCGCAACGGCAGCGATGCGCTCAAGCTCAGGTACCTGCCGAAGATGGTCTCGGGCGAGTGGACCGGCACCATGAACTTGACCGAGCCGCAGGCCGGGTCCGATCTCGCCGCGATCCGCACGAAAGCCGTGCCGCAGGGCGATGGCAGCTACAAGCTCTACGGCAGCAAGATCTTCATCACCTACGGCGAGCACGACTACACCGACAACATCGTCCATCTGGTGTTGGCGCGCACGCCCGACGCGCCGCCGGGAACGCGGGGCATCTCGCTCTTCGTCGTGCCCAAGTTCATGGTCAACCCGGACGGCAGTCTTGGCGCGCGCAACGACATACGTTGCGTGTCGCTCGAGCACAAGCTCGGCATCCACGCGAGCCCGACCGCGGTGCTCGCCTTCGGTGACAAGGGCGGCGCCGTCGGCGAGATTGTCGGCGACGAGAACCGCGGCCTCGAGTACATGTTCGTCATGATGAACCTCGCGCGTTTCGGCGTCGGCATGCAGGGAGTGGGCGTCGCGGAGCGCGCGTATCAGCGGGCTGTGGACTATTCACGAGAGCGCATCCAGGGCCGGGTCGCCGGCGCCGCCAAGGACGCCGCCGCGACGGGCATCATCGGCCATCCCGACGTGCGGCGGATGCTGCTGACGATGCGCGCTGGCATCGAGGCAGCGCGCGCACTGGCCTATGTCACGGCAGCGGCGCTTGATCACGCGCAACGGGATCCCGATCCCGCGATTCGTGAACGAGAGCTTGCCTTCGCCGAATTGATGATCCCGATCGTCAAGGGCTGGAGCACCGAGATGGCCCAGCAGACGGCCTCGCTCGGTATGCAGGTTCATGGCGGAATGGGGTACATCGAGGAGACGGGCGCCGCACAATACCTGCGCGACGCACGAATCACGACGATCTACGAAGGAACCACCGGCATCCAGGCGAACGACCTCGTCGGTCGCAAGATCGCCCGCGATAATGGCCAGACGCTCGCCGCCGCGATCGCGGCCATGCGCGACGTCCACCGCACGCTCGAGGCGTCCGGCGATCCGTGCGCCGTCATTGGCCTTCGCTTGCGGGCGGGCGTGGACGCGCTGGAGTCCGCCGGGCGCTGGATGGTGGCGCGCTTCAATGACGAACCGCGCGCCGCTTTGGCGGGCGCGGTGCCGTTCCTCGAACTCGCGGGGATAGTCTGCGGCGGCGCTCAACTCGGGCGGGCGGCGCTTGTCGCCGCGACCAAGCTCGACGCAGGCGAGGGCGACACCGCGTTCCTGCGCGCGAAGCTTGCGACGGCGCGCCATTTCGCCGACCACTGGCTCACACGTGCGCCGGGATTGCAGGAAACGGTGACGGCCGGCGCGCAGAGCGTGTTGGCGTTTGAAGCCGAGCGATTCTGAACGCCAGCCGCAACGAGCCTGGTCCGATGAACGCTCGCGAAATCATGGGCAACGGAGTGCCGGCGTGAACGATTCCGGTCGCGTTTCGCCGACGATTCTTATCGTCCCCGGCCTGCGGGATCACATGCCCGACCACTGGCAGACCATTCTCGCTCAGCAAATGCCCGATGCGGTGACCGTGCCGCGCTTGGAGCGCGACAAGCTGTCCTGCGCCGCATGGGTTGGGCTGCTCGACCAGTCACTGCGCGCGATCGAGGGACCCGTTGTCCTCGTTGCCCACAGCGCGGGAGTCATGATCGTCGCCCACTGGGCGCAAAAGCATCGCCACGCGATCAGAGGAGCGCTGCTGGCTGCTCCCGCTGATCTCGAATCACCGTTGCCAGAGGGTTATCCCACGCAGGACGTACTGCGCGAGAACGGCTGGCTGCCGACGCCGCGCTTCCCGTTGCCGTTCCCGAGCATCGTGGCGGCGAGCACCAACGATCCGCTGGGTCGCTACGATCGCGTGGCCGCGCTGGCCGAGGCGTGGGGCGGCCGCGTCGTCGACGTGGGCGCGGTCGGCCACCTCAACCCCGCGGCTGGCTATGGCGAATGGGCCCGGGCCAAGGAATTCATCGGCGAGCTGGTACAGTTGCCGGACCATCGCACCGACCGGGCCTGACGCGCGATCGTCATCGCGCCGGAGCGAAATTGACTATGCGGTCCTCCTTTGCCTCGATTGCGGTCGTCGCCTCGCGCTGGCGCGGCGACTTCGATCGCTGCTGGCCGGGCGTGCTGATGAGCATCGTCATCGCGGTTGCGGCGACGTTCATCGCCGATCATCGCGGCGGGCCGACGCTGCTCTACGCGCTGCTGCTCGGGATGGCGCTCAACTCGGTGGCCACCGAGGGCAGGGCCAAGCCGGGTGTCGATATTGCCGCGCGGCGGATCCTGCGTGTGGGCGTGGCGCTGCTGGGAGCACGAATCACGTTCGAGCAGATTGGCGGCCTCGGCTGGTTCAATGGTGGGCTGATGGTCGCCGGGGTCGTGCTGACCATCGTTTTCGGGATCGGCGCCGCCAAGGCGCTCGGGCTCTCGCGCCGCCTTGGAGTCCTGACCGGCGGCGCGACGGCCATCTGTGGCGCGTCGGCGGCAATCGCGATCGCGACCATCCTGCCGCGCGACGAACGCTCCGAGCGCGAGCTGGTCTTCACCATTGCCGGCGTGACCGTGCTGTCCACGCTTGCGATGATTGTCTACCCGGTGCTCGCGAAGATGATCGGCCTCGATGCGCACCAGACCGGAGTCTTCCTCGGTGGCACGATCCACGACGTGGCGCAGGTGGTGGGAGCCGGCTACAGCATATCGCCCGAGGTCGGCGACTATGCCGTCCTGACCAAGCTGCTGCGGGTGGCGATGCTGCTGCCGGTGGTGACGGTGATTTCGCTCGCGGTGCGCCATCGCCTGCAAAGCAAAGGGGAAACCCGTACCGGTGATCCGCTGCTGCCGCCGTTCCTGCTCGCATTCGTCGCACTGGTTGTCGTGGGCAGCCTCGGGCTGATTCCCAAGCCTATCGGCGAGGCACTCAACGATGTCGCCCGCGGTTGCCTCGTCATCGCGATCGCTGCCGTGGGCCTCAAGACATCACCGCTCGAAATGAAGAGAGTCGGCGCGCGCGCGTTTGCGCTGCTCGGTATCGAAGCCGTGTTCCTGGGCGGCACCGTGCTTGTGGCGCAACGATTCATCGGCTGAACCGGAAGCGGCGCCGCCCGCTTCACGCAAGGCAGTTTGTAAGCGCATGGTCAAATATCTAATTATTCTTCAGTGTATTACGATGTCTATGTGGCATCTTCGTGCCGTCGAGCAGCCCGCAGCATTGGCGGCCATGTGCGGCGATTGCGGGATAGTCCACAAGGATGTCCACTGAATTTGTGGATAACTTGGACGCCTGTTAGTTCGGCTCAACGCAGCAAAGAAGAAAGGCCCTGCCAAATTCGGCAGGGCCTCTTTCCGTGACGACGCGAGTTTCAGGGAACGAACAGATTTGCGCAGTGGCCCGGTTGTGCGGGTGACGTTGCGATCGCTCCGGCGCGTGGAATGCATTGGTCGGGCGGCAAATTGGCCCAAGGCGACGAATTGGCAGCGGATGACCAGCGCCAACTTGTCGCCCAAAAAAAGCCCCGCCGAAGCGGGGCCGATGTGATCGCGAAGTCAATTCACAGCTTGCGGCGCGCGAATCCGAGTCCAACCGGGCCGAGGCCGAGAAGCGCGAGCGTGGCGGGTTCGATCGTTCAGGCCCTCAGTTGATCCCGAATCGGCAGCTGCCGAATGCGCTTGCCTGTTGCCGCGAATATCGCATTGCAAAGCGCCGGTGGCACCGGCGGCACACCCGGTTCGCCGACACCACCCATCGGCTTGCCATAGTCGCCGGGCACGATGTGCACATAGATCGCGCGCGGTGCTGCCGCCATCCGCGTCACCTCATAAGTATTGAAGTTGTCCTGCTGCGCGCGGCCGTCCTTGAAGGTGATTTCACCAATGGTTGCCGCACTCACGCCCATGAGGCAGGCGCCTTGCATCTGCGCGACTACGCGGTCGGGATTCACACACGCGCCACAGTCGACCGCGATATCCACGCGCGGAATTGTCAACTCGCCCTTCGCGTCGACGGCTACCTGCACTACGGCGGCGACGTAACTCACGAAACTGTAGTGCGCAGCGATGCCACGCCCGCTACCTTTGGGTAGCGCCTTGCCCCAGCCAGACTCCTTGGCGACAAGCTCAGCGACTTGCCGCAGTCGGCCCGTGTCCACGGGATAGCGCTCGGGGTCTTCGCCGTGGTTCCACGTATCCGAGAGCATCTGCGGTGTCACCACGCGCGGCGGACCGATCACCTCGAGCAGATAGTCTTTGGGGTCACGCCCGGCGGCCGCGGCCAACTCGGCGACAAAGGACTGCACGGCGAATGCGTGCGGAATATTCGAGACCGAACGGAACCATCCGATGCGCGTATGGGCGATCGCCGGCGGATTCTCTATGCGAATGTTGGGAATTGCAAAGGGCACGTTGATGACGCCCATGCCTAGTTCCCAATTTGCCTCCTGCACCGCATTGGCGTCGAAGGTGGACACGATCGTCGGCGCTACAGACCGGTGCAGCCAGGCCACCGGCAGCCCCTTGGCGTCGACACCGGCCTCGAGATGCTCGAGCGAGACGGTGTGGAAATAGTCGTTGTGCAGATCGTCGTCGCGCGTCCACACAACCTTCACCGGCTTGCCGTTCATTGCCTTGGACAGTACCGCGGCTTCGATGCCGTAGTCCGGCTTGGATTTGCGTCCGAAACCGCCGCCCAGCAACGTGACATGCACCGTGACGCTTTCGACCGGCATGCCCAGCCGTTTGCCAATCAGATCACGCGCAGCCTGCGGCGATTGGAAGCAGCCCCAGACCTCGCATTTGCCGTCCGTAATGCGCGCGGCCGCCGCAGGTGGTTCCATCGACGCATGAGCGAGGTGCGGAAGATAATATTCCGCCGTGATTCGCTTTGCTGCAGCCGCCGCTGCGGCCGTGAAGTCGCCTTCGTTGCGAACGACCTTGCCCGGCTTGCGCGCGGCTTCCTCGAGCGTCTTTCGGTACGTAACGGAGTCATAGCCGGCGTTGGGGCCGTCGTCCCAGACGATCTTCAGTGCCTTCCGGCCCTGCATCGCGGCCCACGTGTTGCGCGCGATGACGGCGACGCCACCGAGCGGATTGAACTGTGGGGCGCCGGGCGTGGCGTCGATCGCTACGACCTGCACGACGCCGGGCACCTTGAGCGCTTCCGCACCGTCGAAGCTCACAACCTTGCCGCCGTACACCTGAGGCCGCGCCACCACCGCGTAGTACATGCCGGCGATACGCGTGTCCATGCCGTATTGCGCCTTGCCAGTGACGATGTCCGCAGCGTCGACAAGCTTCAGCTTGCCAGAACCGATGTAGCGAAATTGCGTCGGGTCCTTGAGCCGGATCGCGCTCTGTGCGGGAACGGGGAGGCTCGCCGCTGCCTTGGCGAGCGCTCCGTACCCTAGACGCCGGCCGGTCGGAACATGGATCACTTCGTTGTTCTTTGCCTGCACTTCGCCGACCGGCACGTTCCAGCGTGCCGCGGCCGCCGCTTCCAGCATCTGCCGTGCGGCCGCGCCGCAGCGGCGCATCGGCATGAAGAAGTGGCGCGTGCTGCGCGAGCCGTCGGTATCCTGGTTGCCGTAGCGCGCCTCGTCGCCCGGCGCCTGCACCACGCGCACGCGCGCCCAGTCGGCTTCGAGCTCGTCTGCGACGATCATTGGCATGCCGGTGCGCACGCCTTGCCCCATTTCCGAGCGATGGCAGACGATGCTTACGATACCGTCCTCGCCGATGGCAACGAAAACCAGAGGATTGTCGACCCAGCCGTGCGGCATCCCGTCTGCGCCATATTTGGGCGGGTCGGCAGAGCGTGCCGGCAGCGGCACGCCCACCGCTAGCACCAGGCCGCCGAGTGCAGAGGCACCCTGCAAGAACCGACGCCGGCTGACGTTGGCGATCACGCATCGCGACTCGGGCGATGTATTGACGTCGGCCCCGGAATTAATTGAATCGCGTGGCGCATTCATGTTGTCGCCCCTTTCCCGCCGGCCGCCTGCTTGATCGCGGCGCGGATGCGTCCGTAGGTGCCGCAGCGGCAGATGTTACCCGTCATGGCCGCATCAATATCGGCGTCCGTCGGCTTGGGATTCTTCTTGAGAAGCGCCGTCGCGGACATCACCTGTCCGGCCTGGCAGTAGCCGCATTGCGGCACGCCCATGTCGATCCAAGCCATTTGCACGGCCTTGCCGACCTTGTCGGCGCCGATCGCCTCGATCGTGACGATCTTCCTGTTCGCGAGCGCCGAGATCGGAGTCACGCATGCGCGTCCCGGCTGACCGTCGATGTGCACTGTGCAGGCGCCACACAACGCCATGCCACAACCAAACTTGGTACCGGTTAGACCTAGCTCATCGCGGAGCACCCACAACAGTGGAGTATCTGCGGGCAGGTCAATGTCGTACGACTTGCCATTGATATTGAGTTTGGGCATTTGGATTCTCCTCACACGCGCAAGGTTCTCGCATTGGATGGCGAAAGCGGGCGCACTATGCGCGCGCTCCGCGTGCAATGCTCTTGGAAAGAATACGCTGATTGCACCGCGCCTGGAATACCTTGGTACGCGTGCCGCGGGCGCCAATGCCGTGGGGGCGCCGCGACCGCCGGCTTCGGCTACGAGCCTTGGGACGGCGAGTTACACTGCGAGCCTGCGAACCATTGCATCACCGTTTTGTGAGCCCCCTACCGAAGGCTCGGCGGCGACGAAAAGGGCGGAATTACCAAAGGAGCGGTGTCATGTCGTCGCGCTGTAGCCATCTGAACTCCGTACTGACGAACAATCCGAATACCGACGGATGCGAAGAATGCTTCGCCATAGGCGATACGTGGATTCATCTGCGCCTGTGCCCATCCCGCGGCCATGTCGGCTGCCGTGATGATTCGAAAAACAGGCATGCGACAAAGCATTTGCGCTCGACACAACATCCGGTCATGACCTCCCTCGAGCCCGGGGAAGGCTGGAGTTGGTGCTACATCCATGAGATAGCGATGGAGCTCGGATAAATCGATCGTCGCGTCAAATCTCAACCAATCCGGCGCGCGTCAGCGGCAGCCGGCGCACGCGCGGCCCGCCCAGCTTGGCAACCGCATTGGCCACAGCGGGGGCAAGTGGCGGGACGCCCGGTTCACCTACGCCGCTCGGCTTCTCATTGCTTGCAACGATGTGAACCTCGACTCGGGGCATCTCGTGGATGCGCAATGAGCGATAGGTGTCGAAATTGCGCTGCGCCGCGCGCCCGTCCTTGATCTCGACTTCGCCGTAGTACATCGCACCGAGGGCGAAGCCGATGCAACCTTCCATTTGCGCGCGGATTACGTCTGGGTTGACCGGCACGCCGCAATCGACGGCGCACACCACGCGCTCGACCTTGACCTTGCCCTTGCGCAGCGAAACTTCGGCAACCTGCGCGACGAACGAACCAAATGACTCGTGTACCGCAATACCCTGCGCGACACCGGGACGCAGTGGCTTCCCCCAGCCTGCTTTTTCCGCCGCCAGCTTGAGTACACCGGCCGCGCGCGGACTTTTCTCGAGTAGCGCCAAGCGGAAAGCGACCGGATCACGACCTGCCGCGGCGGCAAGCTCGTCGATCATCGTTTCCATCACGTACGCTGTGTGCGTGTTGCCCACCGAGCGCCACCACAGCGGCCGCACCGACAGCACGGGTGAGTGAAGCGAACCAGCCAGCATCGGCAGGTTGTAGACGCTCTTGTCGACCCCCTCCACCGATGTGGGGTCGATGCCATCCTTGATCATCATGGCCATGGGCCCACCGGCCATGATCGACTGGCCCACGATCGTGTGCTCCCAGAGCGCAATGTTGCCCTTGCTGTCGAGTCCCGCCTTGACGGCATGCACATACATTGGCCGATACATTCCGGCGCCAGTGTCGTCTTCGCGGGTGAACTGGACCCGTACCGGGGCACGACCGCCGATCGCCTTGGCCACGTTCACAGCCGCAACGGTGAAGTCGCTCCATGAATTGGCGCGACGGCCGAAGCTTCCGCCAGACACGAGCGTGTTCAGCTTGACCTTCTCCATCGGCAAGCCGGCCGCCTTGGCCGCGAACATGTGGTCGAACGACGGAAATTGGTGTCCGGACCACGTCTCGAGGATGCCGTCGTGCAACCATGCGACGCAATTCATCGGCTCCATCGACGCGTGCGCAAGGAACGGAAACTCGTAGACCGCCCCGATGGTCTTGCCTGTAACCGCCGCTGAGGATTCTGTCGTCGGTTTGGCGAACGGTGTGCCGGGCTGCTTGGCGCGAACGCGATAGTCCGACAGCAGCGCGTCCGAATCGAGTACCTTGCTCGTAGACTCGTCCCATTGCACCTTGAGCGCGCGCCGGCCTTGCATTGCCGCCCATGTTCCCGTCGCGACCACGGCCACGCCTTCGGGCACTTCAACGACATCGGTGACACCCTGCACCTTTTTCGCCTCTGTGGCATCGAATGACACTAGCTTGGCGCCAAAGCTGGGCGGCCATGCAATCACAGCCGTGAGCAAACCCGGCAGCTTCACGTCATCCTGTGTACATCGCCGTGCCGTTGCACTTGGAAGGCGAATCAACGCGGGGCGTAGAGCGATCCTTGCCGATGAACATGAACTGCGCCGGGCTTTTCAGTTGCGGATTGTCGGGCGGCGCTTGTTTGCTTGCAGCCACCGCCATCTCGCCATACGTCGCGCGGCGCCCCGAGGCATGGGTGAGCGTATTCTTCGACGTCCGGATTTCGCTCGCCGGCACCTGCCAGGTTTCTGCGGCCGCGGCGACCAGCATGGCGCGTACAGTCGCGCCGGCGCCACGATATTGTAGGAACGAATTCGCGATGGCGGACGAGCCACCGGTTCCCTGCATCGGTCCGAAGTTGAGGTTGTTATAGAGCTTTGCATCGGACGGCGCATACTCGGTGCGCACCAGCGCCCAGTCCGCGTCGAGTTCATCGGCCACCAACGAAGCCAGGCCTGTCGTATTGCCCTGGCCCATCTCATGGTGTTTGCAGATCACGGTGACGAGGTTGTCCGTACCTACACGGACGAAGGCGTTCGGCGCGAGGGGGCCAGCAGCCGCGCCTTCGGCACCGCGGAAGCGCGGCCTCGGCGCTTGAGGGCGCAAGCCAGCCGAACCCAAGTACGAGGCCGGTTGCACCGGCACTCTGCAGAAATACGCGGCGTGACAGCAACGGCGCGCTCGATTGCAGGTCGCCAAGCAGCGCCAGCAAACGGCGCTGTTCGTCGGCGTGAAAACCACTTATCAGCGGATGCATGGCGATTCCTCAGCCTGCGAGCTGCGCGGACGCGGCGTGGATCGCCGCGCGGATTCGCTGGTAGGTCGCGCAACGACAAATATTGCCTGCCATCGCATGGTCGATGTCCGTGTCGCTCGGCTTGGGCTTCTGCTCGAGCAGCGCTGTCGCAGACATGATCTGTCCCGACTGGCAGTACCCGCATTGCACGACATCCAATTCCACCCACGCCTTTTGAACCGCCTTGGCCGTACGCGACGAGAGTCCCTCGATCGTCGTTACCGGGCGATCGGCGACCGCCGAGACCGGCGCCGAGCAGGAACGCAAGGGTCGCCCGTCTACATGGACCGTGCAGGCACCGCACTGAGCGATTCCGCATCCGTACTTGGTGCCGGTGAGGCCAATATCCTCGCGAATGACCCAAAGCAACGGGGTATTCGGGTCACCATCAAATTCACGACGCGTGCCGTTGACTATCAGTGTGACGGACATACAAAACTCCTTGGGAAGGGCGCACCGCGGAATCGGTCGTCAGGATGCGGGGCACGCGGCGCCAGATTCGATCCACGCGGCAATCAAAGTCCCCAGTTGCGCTTGGGTGCCGGGCGCGGGCACGAGATTTCCGCCGGGCATCCATGCCCAGCCCACGAGCGAGTCATGCGCCATGTGCTCGTGGATCGCTGCAAGGGTCTTGCCACCGTTGCGGCGCGGATCCTTGATCTGAGCGCAGATCTGCCCCAGCGATTTTGTCTGCCATGCCATCGACGCCGGAGCGACCTGCCACATCGGATGTCCCGGCACGCCCGACGGCTCGAAGTTGGCAGACTGGTGGCAGGTCGTGCAGCGCATGCCCGTAGCGCCCTTGTCGTCCGCACCGCGCACGACCAACGGCGAATGCGGATGGGCGTCATTCCCCTGCATTGGCCGATCGCTGACTGGATGGCAATTGAGACAACGCGGATGCTGAAGAACGCGACCTGCCTCGGTAAACAGCGCGCGGGAGCGCTCAGCGGGATTGGCAATGGAGGAAAACGTTTCGGGCGCGCGTAAGTCTTGGGCAAGTGCAAACGAAGCGGAGGCGACAGCCAGAAGAGCAATCAGCAGCCGTACTTGTACTGATGAAGCCATGCAAACCCCTTCTGCTGCCGCTTCGATACAGGTCGCGCTTGCTATGGGCACGATCACGTAGCCTATTTACGCCGAGCCCGCACTTCTGTAGGCAGACGGACAAATCGGTTGTTGACGTGGTGCCAAACCACAGTAGGAATAATCCTACACTAGCGCTGGGCGGCGCCAATGTGGGGGCGGCTACTTGATGCCCAAGCGTTCCATCCGGTAGCGCATCGCCCGGAAAGTGATGCCGAGCAGTTTTGCCGCCGCGGTCCGGTTGTAACGGGTCTTCTCCAGCGCCTCGTTGATGGCGGCGCGTTCGACCCGGTCGAGGTAATCCTGCAGCGGCCACTTGTCGCCGGGCGGCATGGCGGCGTCGGATTCTTCCGCCAGCGGCGTCAGGTGCAGGTCTTCCGCCGTAATGTGCTGCGGATCGGCGGCGAGAGACAGGCCGCGTTCCAGGATATTCTCGAGTTCGCGCACGTTGCCCGGGAACGGATAGCGTTCCAATGCAGCGATCGCTTCGGGATCGAGTTGCGCGACCACACCACGCGACAGCTTGGCGAGGATCGCGTTGGCGATCAGCGGGATGTCCTCGCGCATTTCGCGCAGGGACGGCATCGCCAACTCGATGACATGCAGCCGGTAGTAGAGGTCCTGCCGGAAATCACCCGACTCCACCAGTGCCGGCAAGCTTCTTGTGCGTGGCGCTGATGATGCGCACGTCGACCGGGTCCTCCTGCGTGGCGCCCACCTTGCGCACCTTCTTTTCCTGGATCGCGCGCAGCAGCTTGACCTGCATGGCCAGCGGCAGGTCGGCGACCTCGTCTAGGAATAGCGTCCCGCCATTGGCGGCCTGGAAGAAGCCGTCGCGGTCGGCCTCGGCGCCGGTGAACGCGCCTTTGCGATAGCCGAAGAACTCGCTCTCCATCAGGTTTTCGGGAATGGCGCCGCAGTTCACCGCGACGAACGGCTGCTCGCCGCGCGGGCCGTTCAGGTGGATCGTCCGCGCCGCAAGCTCCTTGCCGCTGCCCGATTCGCCGTTGATGAAGACCGGCGCCTGGCTCTTCGCGAGGCGCTCGATCAGTCCTCGGACCTGCTCGATCGCCTGGCGATTCCCCGAGCAGCCGGTAGGAGCTTGCCGGCTGGGACTTCTCCGGCACCTTCAACGCCTGCTTCACGAGTGCGCGCAATTGCTCCAGCGCCACCGGCTTGGCCAGATAGTCGAAGGCGCCGGCCTTCAGCGCCGCGACGGCATTCTCGGCGCTGCCGAAGGCCGTGATCACCGCGACCGGCACGTCGAGGCCCTTTTGCGTGATGTGCTCGACGACGCGCAGGCCCTCACCATCCGGCAGCCGCATGTCGGTGAGACACAGGTCGAAGGGCTCCTTGTCGAGCAGCTGCACCGCTTCGCCGACCGTCTGCGCGCAAATGGTGTCGAGTCCCATTCGCGACAGCGTCAGCTCCAGCAGCTCGAGCAGATCCGGCTCGTCGTCGACGACCAGTATCCTGGGTTGGCCGCGTATTTTTCTTGCCATGTTTCGTCTCCCTCACATCCTACAAAGGCATCAGGCCGGCTGTCCCGGCGTCAGTGCCCGCTTCAACGTCATCCGGAAGTGCGCGCCGGGTCCCTTGGGCAGCAATTCGAGCGCCGCACCGTTCGCGTCGGCGAGCTCCCGCGCAATGTACAGGCCCAAGCCGGTACCGCCCGGCCGGGTCGTGAAGAATGGCTCGAAGATCTGCGGTCGCAGTTCCGCCGGGATGCCGGGGCCGTCGTCGTTCAGTTCGCAAATCACGGCATCGCCCATGTAACCGGCGCGCGCCACGATGCGGATGCTGGCCTCCTTCTTCTGGCAGTGCTGCCACGCGTTGCGCACCAGGTTCCACACGATCTGGTTCAGGTGCCCGCGGTCGAAGATGATGAGGAGGTCGTCGGGGATCTGCATCGACACGCCACCCGCGGGCATATTCTCCGCCGGCACGATCTCGTCGATCAGCGAGTGCATGAATTCGCCGAAATGCACGACTTCAGGCTGCTGGCGATCGCGCCGGTTCAGCTGCAGCACTTCGCCGACGATGCGGTCGATGCGCTTGGCGTTGTTGCGGATCATGCCGAGCAGCCGCGAGCCCTCGGGCGCCGACTGCGCCATCCTCCTCCAGGAGCTGCGCAGCCTGGTTGATCGCGGACAAGGGATTGCGCACCTCGTGTGCGATCGACGCGGTCAGCCGGCCCATCGCGGCGAGCTTCATTTGCTGCGCCTCGGTCTGCGCGCGCCCCAGGTCCTCGAGATAAATCAGCGTGCCGCCGTTCAGGCCCGAGCCAATGCGCACGAGGCGGACGCGCAGCAGGCGCTGCGTTGCGTCCACCTTGAATGGTGCGCAGCGTCTCGCTGAAATCCTCCTGCCAGCGTCGCCAGTAATCGTGCAGCGTGGTGCTGAATTCGGCGAGACGCATGCCGCCGCGCATCCGGCCGAATCCGCCCAACAGGCGGGTCACCTGCGCATTGTGGCCGCGGACGATGCCGTTCAAGTCGACCACCAGCACGCCGTCCTGCATGTCCTGGATGATGAGCCGGTTGACCTGCTCGAGATTGGCGACGTCGATGCCGCGTTGCGCCGCCAGGTCCTCGGACTGCTTCGTGTAGCGGCCCAGCGCGACGGCAATGCCGACGGTCGTGAAATAGCCGAAGCCGATGATTCCGGTCTGGAACAATTGCGCGCCGCCCGCCTGTCCATTCCACACCGGAACGCATCGAGGCCCAGCAGCGCGATCGACGCGAATCCGGCCTGGAAGAACGCCGTCTCCTGTGCGCAACAGCCACCCGGCCGCGGCGAGCTGCGGGAACAGCAGGATCGGCAACGGCGCGCCGAAGCCGCCGCCTGCGAACATGATGAGGCCCAGGAAGAAGACGTCACCAACGAGCAGGCCGAACAGCATGTGCGGCAGCGGCATCGGCAGCCGCTCCTGCTGGACCCACCAGAACGATGCCAGTCCGAACAGGAAATACAGCCCGACGCCGGTGATGAACGCGTTGGGCGTGGCGATGTTGAGGAGCTTGGGGTCGATCAGCAGCGCCGTTCCCAGCAGCAAGGCTGCGCATACCGCGCGATAGAGACTGACGATCCACAGGATGCGCCGGCCCGAGTCACTAAGGGATAGCGGAAGCGGTGGCGGCTCGAACGGCGGAATGGCGGGGGCGGGCTGCATGGGCATGGATTGGGCGTCGCCCTGCACGGTCAAACAGGCGTGCGCTTGCGGTTGGGGCAGGCCGGGTCACCGCAACGATACCCGTCCGGCGCGGTCGTGGCGTCGGGCGCGGGAAGAAATACCCCGCACTCGACGCAACGTATCATCGGGGTGGCAGGCGGCGTGCGCGAATTCGCCGTCCCGGATGTGCTGTCGCGGCGGTTGCGCAGCTTGGAAGCGTTCCACAGCCGCAGTCCGAACAACACGGCAAACACGACGACCAGCCAGAAGATGACTTTGCCCATGGGTCCTTCTACAGGATCTTGCCGGGGTTCATGAGGTTGCCGCGGATCAATGGCGGCCTTCACCGCGCGCATCAGTTCGAGTTCCACGGCGGGTTTGTAGCGTGCGAGTTCGGCCCGCTTCAATTGTCCCACGCCGTGCTCCGCGCTGAAGCTCCCATGCCGGCGCGCGACGCAATCATGGACGATCCGGTTGGCGGCGCCGGCATTTGCCAGGAACGCATCTGCGGCGACGCCGTCCGGCGCCGACAGATTGTAGTGAAGGTTGCCGTCGCCCAAATGGCCGAATACGACCAGCCGCGAATTCGGGAACGCGGCAGCGAGCGCGGCATCGCATTCGGCCAGGAATTCGGGAATGGCGGATACGGGCAGCGAAATGTCGTGCTTGATGTTGGGGCCTTCCCGGCGCTGCGCCTCGCTGATGTTTTCGCGCAGCGACCATAGCTTCGCGGCTTGATCGACCGACTGCGCGACCACGGCATCCAGCACAAGGGCGCTGTCCACGGCGGTCTCCAGCGCGCCTTCGAGCAACGCCATCAGCGGGGCGTCGGCGGCGCTGTCGTCAGCCTGCACCAGCACGTACCACGGGTGGCCGGGCAACGGATCGGGTACGGCCGCATGGTGCTTCACCGACAGGGCCAGCGCGAATCCGCTGATCAATTCGAAGCCGGTCAGGCGATCGCCGAGCGCCGCCTTGAACTTCGCCAGGAGGTCGACGGCTGCGCGTACCGAGGGAACCGCGCACAGCGCGGTGGTCCGCGTACGCGGCGCGGGAAAGAGCTTCAGCGTCGCCGCCGTCACGATGCCCAGCGTGCCTTCGCCGCCGATGAAGAGCTGCTTCAAGTCATAGCCGGTGTTGTCCTTGCGCAACCCGCGCAGCCCGTCCCAGACGCGGCCGTCGGCAAGCACGACCTCGATGCCCAGCGTGAGGTCACGGGCATTGCCGAAGCGCAGCACCGCGGTTCCTCCGGCGTTGGTCGATACGTTGCCGCCGATCGTGCAACTGCCTTCGGAGGCCAACGACAGCGGGAACATGAGGCCGGCATCCGCGGCCGCCTGCTGCACGGCGGCCAGCGGAACGCCTGCTTCCGCCGTGATCGTCGCGTTGGCCACATCCAGCTCGCGGACGCGGTTCATGCGCGAAAGCGAGAGCACGATTTCCGTCCCCGTTGGATGCGGTGTCGCGCCGCCGCACATCCCCGTGTTGCCGCCTTGCGGCACGATGCCCACGCGGTGCTGCGCGCACAGGGCCACAACCGCTGCGACTTCGACGGTGTTCGCCGGCCTGACCACGGCGAGCGCCGCGCCGTGAAACCGGTCGCGCCAATCGGTGAGGTAGGGAGCCACGTCGTCGGCCGCGGAAAGCACATTGGCGTCGCCGACGATCGTCCTGAGCCGGGCGTGCATGGTTGCGCCAATATCCGCCATGGGGGAATATTAACAAATGAGGCGAAACGCCCCGCGACAGCCCCACGACAGGAGGAACCATGAGCGGTGACAAGAAAACCCCCGGCCCGGCGGTCGGAGGGGGCGGCACTCCGTTCTCGCCGCAGGACGCGATGGAGTTCATGCAGAAGATGTGGAATCCGCTCGGTGTGACGATGCCCGGCTTCGGCATGCCGGGCGCGGCCGCGCCGGCGGCGCCCGGCGCGATGCCGTTTCCGAATCCGGCGGCCATGTTCGCGGTGCTCGACCCGGTGGAAATCGACCGCAAGATCGCCGAGCTTCGGGTCATCGAGAACTGGCTCACGATGAGCGTATCGATGATGCAGATGAGCATCAAGACGATGGAATTGCAGAAGGCGTCGCTCGAGGCCATGCGTGGCTCGATGGGTGGCGCGCAGAAATGATCGACTTCATCAACCATCGGGAGCAGTGCACATGGCTTTGACGTTGTATGCGGGATCGGGTTCTCCGTTTGCGTGGCGGGTGCAGCTCGCGCTGGAGCATAAGGCGCTTCCTTACGAGCTGAAGATGCTCTCGTTTTCGGCGCGCGACACGCTGAAGCCGGAATTCATTGCGTTGAATCCCCGCCATCAGGTGCCGGTCCTGGTTGACGGCGAATTCGTGCTCTACGAGTCGAACGCGATCGTCGAATACCTGGACGAAGCGTATCCCGGCCGAGGGGCGCCGCTGTTTCCCGGCGACGCCCGGCAGCGGGCGCTCGTGCGCAGGCTCATCGAGGAAGTCGACAACTACTTCTACGCGGCCACCAGCCAGGTTTCGACGCAGGCATTCTGGGTAAAGCCGGAGGAGCGCGAACCCGACAAGATCGCCGCGGGGCGCAAGGCGGTCGTCGACGAAGTCGCGTTGTTCACGCGCGCGATGCGTGGCGATTTCCTTGCTGGTCAGCTTTCCGCGGCGGACTTCACGCTCTATCCGATGGTCGCCGGTCTGTGGCGCGCCGAGATGAAATTGCCCGATCTCGATGCGGCAGGGATGCTCACGCCGGAGCTGCTCGCATGGAAGAAGCGGATCGAGGCGTTACCGTATTTCGACAAGACCACACCACCGCACTGGAAGACGCCGCCGGCTTGAATTTCCGTTAGGGCAACGCGAAATCCGGCGCGCCGGTGCGCCACAGCAGGAACGCGAACAGGTCGGTGGTCTCGTCGGACGTGTGCGCGGAGCTGGTGCCGTGACCGGCGTCGAATTCCACGCGCAGCAGCACCGGATTACGCTGTTCGCCCAGGGACGCGCTGATCGCCTGCAACCGCGCGGCCATCTTCCCGGGATCCCACGGGTCCACGCGTGCGTCGCGAAAGCCGATCGTCAACAGTGCCGCAGGATAGGCGACGCCATCGGCCGCGCGCGCATAGCTGCTCATCGCCAGCAGATCGGCCAGTCCGCCTTCGGTGGCGACGGTCCCGAATTCGACTGCGTTGGCGGGGCCGGCGGCGCCCGTTTCGCTGCGCAGCGTGTCGTGGAATCCGGACTGGCTGACCATGGCTGCGAACAGGTCCGGGCGCTCAATCATCGCGTTGCTCACGGTCAGGCCGCCGGCGCTGCCGCCAATGAGCGCAAGCCTGTTCGGCGCGGTCCAGCGTTCGCTGATCAGCCATTGCGCCGCGTCGATTACGTCCTGCCAGGAGTTGGACTTGGTCGCCCGGTATCCGCCACGATGCCATGCGTCGCCGAGTTCACCTCCGCCGCGCACATGGGCGACCGCATAGACGCCGCCGCGTTCCAGCCAGACAGCCAGCGCCGGCCAGAATTGCGGCGCCTGGCTGACGCCATACGCGCCGTACGCGTCGAGCAGCAATGGCGCGCTGCCGTCGCGCGGGACGCTTTTCGCGCCAATGATGGTGAGTGGAACGTCCACGCCATCGCGGCTCTTCACGGTCACATCGGTGGCGGCGTAGGCGCTCCAGTCCGCGCCCGAACGCGGCAGCAGCTCAGTGCGAGCAAGGGCGCCGGACTTGCCGTCGATGCTGTAGTAGCTCGGTGCCTCGGTCCAGCCGGCGACGCGCACCAGCGCCCCCGCGCGCTGCGGGTCGGTGACGACTTCCTCGATGGCGCCGCGGTACGGCAGTTTCAACTCCGTGCCGCGCGCGATGCCCGCGGTCTTGGGCAATGCGGCCGCGCCTTTGACGGAGCGCGCCCGCGTTCCGCCGCGGGCGGCGGGCGCCGCGGCGCGCTTCAACTTCACGTTGTACTCGAGACGTCGCAGCGTGTCGTACCCGCCATCGGTCTCGTGCACGTAGAGCGCGTCCTTGGCCACGTGCACGCTGCGCAGCACGCGGTCGGAGGCGGCGACGACGACTTCGGCGTCGTGGAGCGCATAGGGCCGCGGATCGCGCAACGACCAGCGCACGACCTGGTAGCGATCCGCGTTCTCGTGGGTCAGCAGGTAGATCCATTCACCGCGCAGATCCAAATCCGTGATGCCCTGCTCCGCGGTGGCGAGTTTTCGCCACGGCGTCGCCGCGCCACGAAGTTGCGTCAACGGCGCGACGTACAGGGTGAATTCGTCCTGCACGCCATGGCTGACGACCCCGATGGCGAACGGAGAAAGCGGCGAGACATAGATGGCCGGGATGTCGTCCTTGTCGATGGCGATGGCCGGGTCGAGACCATTTCCCAACAGGGCGGTATCGCGTTCCAGCCCGCCTGGCGAGAATGCGCGCATGAAGGCGCGGCTGTTGCGAAATTGCTCGGACGCGGGTTCACCGGCTGCGCGCGCGCGTTGCTGCGTGTAGAAGAGCAAATCGCCGTCGTAGCGCCACACCGGGCTGGCGCCCCGCGCGCGGGGAATGGACGCGCCGACCTGCTTGCGCGTGGCGACGTCGATAATCCGCAGCGTGACGTCTTCACTTCCGCCCAGCGCCACACCGACCGCCAGCCGCCTGCCATTGGGCGAGACGCTGAAATATTCGATCGCCGCGCGCTGACCGTCCTGGCCGTACTGGGCCGGATCGAGCAGCAGCCGCTCGGTGCCGCCGACGCCTTCGCGCAGATAAAGCTTGAAGATGAGGTCCTCCGGCGCGCGCTTGAGATACACGAGCGTCTCACCCGCCGCTTGCACGTCGCGCATGCTCGTATCCGAGTCGATCAATTGCAGCAGGCGCGTACGCAACGCCGCGCGTCCCGGCAATGCGTCGAGAATGCTTCGCGCATAATTGTTCTGCGCATGAAACCACGCGATGACTTCTGGCGAGTCCGTCTCCTCCAGCCAACGATACGGGTCATGGATTCTGCGCCCGAAGATTGACTCGACGGTGAAGCCGACCAGGGTATCGGGAGGAGAGAGGTCGAGCGCCGATGCGCTGCGCTGGTACGCTGCACAGGCGAGCAGGAACGCGACAGCGCACGCGAGCGCGCGTACCGCCGTGCGCCGTGGACTACCCATCATCCGGACGGACCCAGCCACGCGCCACGGCGCATGATCGCGGAGGAGCCGGCCCCCTCATCGAGCGTCAACCAAGCGGTGTCGAGCGGGGCCGGCTGCAATTCAAGGTCGAACGAGCGCAATTCATCGCGCCTGAACGCGTGAATGGCCAATGGCTCGGCGCTGCGCGGGCGCTTCAGGTACGCGGCAAGCAGATCCTGGGAAGCCTTGATGCCGTCAATGGCGACCAGAGTGTCGCCTGCCGAAAGCCCGGCGCGGCTCGCGGGCCCACCACGCGTGACGTGGGTCAGCTTGAGGTCGGGGCCGATCCGCGCGCCGAGCGTGCTTGCCGGCGCCTCGCTTTGCACCGGTTTGCCGCCACGGTCCTTGGGCCCCGTCGCGGCACGCAGGTGCAGCGTCACACCAAATTCCTCAAGCAATCGAGCCAGGGGCGGGTCCTCCGTGCCGAACACATAGCGCGTGAAGAAATCGTCGAGGTCGCGACCCGCCAGTTCGCTTGCGAGCTTTTCGATCGCATCCTCCGGCACACCGATACCAGGGCGCCCGTGCCGAGTCCACAACGCCCGCATCAAGTCGTCGAGGGACGCACGACCAACCAAACGCAGGGTCAGGTCCAGCGCCAACGCGACGAGCGACCCCTTCGCGTAATAGCTGACGCCGGCATTCGCCGAATTCTCGTCCTGCCGGTAGTGCTTGATCCACGCGTCGAAGCTGGACTCCGCCACGCTTTGGGTCAGACGGCCGGGCGTGCGTAGCACGGTGGTCAGCGTGCGTCCGACCAGTTCGAGATACCGTGCAGCCGGGATGAGCCCGCACCGCACCAGCGCCAGGTCGTCGTAATACGAAGTGACGCCTTCGAACGCCCACAGCTGGCGCGTGTAGTTTTCGCGCGAGAGATCGTAAGGCGCAAACACCTCGGGCTTGATGCGCTTGACGTTCCAGGTGTGAAAATATTCGTGGCTGGCCAGCCCCAGGAAATTGAGGTAATCGTCGCTGATTTCCGCCACGCCCGGCTGCGGCAATTCGTCGCGCCGGCACAGGAGGCTGGTGCTGGCGCGATGTTCGAGGCCACCGTAGCCATCGCCGACCGCCAGCACCTGGAATAGGTAGCGGTCGACGGGCGCGGCGCTGCCCGCCGTTCCCCCGAAGAGGTCGATGTGCCACTGACAGACACGGGTGAGGTCCTGCGCCAATCGCGGAAGGTCGGCGCGGACGTGGCCGGTGACCGCGATGTCGTGCTGCGCGCCGCCCGCCATGAACGTTGCCGTGGCGAACGTTCCGGTTTCCACCGGATGGTCTATCAATGCGTCGTAGTTATCCGCGCGATAGCGGCCGAATCCGTACGGCGCGGCCACCACGGCCGGCAACGTCGTCGCAACGCGCCACTCGCCGAATGCCGGCTCCGGTGGCGCGATATCTACGGTGCACGGCGCATCCTCGCGCCCTTCCGGACACAGGAACACGGCCGAACCGTTGAAGTAGCCGCGAGTTCCGTCGAGGTAGGCCGTGCGCACAGACAGGTCGAAGGCGTAGACCTGCGCGACGACGGTCAGCGGTCCAAAGCACGGCGCTGCGCGCCAGAGGTCCTTTGCCTCCTTGGTGATCCGGATTTCGCCGCGTTCCGCTTCGGCCCGCACGTGCACGAAGTGCCGCGCGAACTCGCGAATGAGATAGCTGCCCGGGATCCAAGTCGGCAGCCGGAAGCGCTGTCCTGCCGGATCCGGATCGACCACCGTCACGCTGACCTGGTACAGGTGGGCATGCGGATCCAGCGGCACGATGAGGTACTGCGTCGGAGCGGACGGGGTGGTCATGGGCGAAGAGAGGAATCCCGCGGGAACTAGGTGGCGCCCCGGAGACGAATCGAACGTCCGACCTGCCCCTTAGGA
>CAWAKN010000002.1:0-515609 GCA_963782625.1 uncultured beta proteobacterium
AGAACCCGCGACCGGACTTGCGGCCGAGACGGCCCGCGGCGACCATCTCCTTCAGTAGCGGCGCCGGGCGGTATTTCGGGTCGTTGAAGTCCGCGTAGAAGACATTCATCACCGCCAGCAGCACGTCGAGGCCGACCATGTCGGTGAGCGCGAGCGGTCCGATCGGATGGTTGCATCCGAGCCTCATGCCGTTGTCGATGTCCTCGGCGCTCGCCAGGCCCTCCTGCAGCGCGAAGATCGCCTCGTTCAGCATCGGGCACAGCAGGCGATTGACGACGAAGCCCGGGCTGTTCTTCACGACGATGGGCTCCTTGCCCAGTCGCTTCGCAAAGTCGACGCCGGCGGCGATGGCGGCGTCGGAAGTCTGCAGCCCGCGGATCAGTTCGACCAGCGTCATCATGGGCACCGGGTTGAAGAAGTGCATGCCGAGGAATTGCGCGGGGCGCGACGTGACCGCGGCGAGCGCCGTGATCGAGATCGACGACGTGTTCGAGGCGACCAGCGCCGACGGTTTCGCGAGGCCGTCGATCTGGCGAATGATCTTGAGCTTCAGATCCAGGTCTTCCGTCGCCGCCTCGATGACGAGATCGCAGGACTTGAGATCGTCGTAGACGGTGGAACCCTTGACGCGAAGCAGTGCGGCGTCCTTGCCGGCCGCCGATAATTTTTCTTTCTTGACCAGGCGTTCGAGGCTCGCCGTGATCGTCGCCAGCCCGCGCATGACGGCAGCTTCCGCCACGTCGAGCATGACGGCGTCGAGACCGGAAACGGCGCAGGCCTGCGCGATGCCGTTGCCCATGGTGCCGGCGCCGACGATACCGACGCGCTGAATGGTGGTCATGGCGGTAATCTCCTTAGAGTTTCGGGGATCCGAATCATGATGCCTGCGCAGTAGGATAATCCGTGCGCCACCGGTGCGTCAGACGCAAGTCGTCTTTGCCCGCACGCGCGGCATCGTGCGCGCCGCTCGCCGCGGCGGGCACGCCATCAATCCGGCAATATGCGAGTCGATCAGCGCCGGTGCCGCGGCGGCGAGATCGTAGGCCGCAGGGTCCAGCACCCACTGATGCATGATGCCGATCATCAAGGCGTTCAGTCCCTGCGCCGCGAGCGCAGGATCGATGTCGTGCGCCAGTTCGCCTTTCTCGGCGCAGCGCCTGATGATGGCCTCGATCTGGTCCAGGCACTGGCATCGCCCGGACTCGTGCGACGCCGCCATGTCGGCCAGTTCGTCCACCATTTCGGTCTTGTGGAAGATGACCTCGAAGACGACCTGCGTGCGCGAGTCCACGGCGAGACGTTGCAGCGCACCCACGCAGAGCGCCCGCAGCGTTTCGAGCGGCTCGGCGGAAGCCGTTTCGCCGGCGCGCGCGAACAGCGCATCCAGCGGCAGCGTCGCGCGTTCGCACATGGCGTGGAACAGCGCGGCCTTGTCCTTGAAATGCCAATAAACTGCGCCGCGAGTCACGCCGGCCGCCGCGGCAATTTCGGCGAGCGACGTGCGCGTGACTCCCCGCTGGCGGAAAACGACCTCGCCGGCGTCGAGCAGGCGTTCGCGCGTCTCCAAAGCCTCCAGTTTCGTCCTGCGTGCCATCTATTTTTTGCCTTGCAGCCTCTCCAGGCTTTACAAACATTCGTGAATGTATGTAATCTACGGCTTGTTGGCAAGCCTTTTGTGCCCAAGCTTTGTCTTGGATCAAGCTCCGGAGTCCCCCATGCATATCCCAGCACGCCGCCCCGCCCTGCGCATCCTGCCCGTCGTCGTCGCCGTTCTCGTCGCGGCCTGCGGTCCGTCCCAGCCGCCGGGCGGCTTCCAGGGATTCCCCCCATCCGAAGTGTCGACCTTTGCGGTCGAGCCGAAGGCGGTTCCCGCCAACTACGAATATGTCGGGCAAACCGCAGGATCGAAGGAAGTCGAGGTGCGCGCCCGCGTGACCGGCATCCTCGAGCAGAAGCTCTTCCAGGAGGGTTCGGCGGTGAAGGCCGGCCAGGTTTTGTTCGTGATCGATCCCAAGCCGCTCGCGGCGCAAGCGGCCGCGCTGGAAGCGGATCTCGTGCGCGCGCAGGCCCAGAAGGCGCAGTCGGACCGCGAAGTCGCCCGGCTGAAGCCGCTGGCCGAGAAGCGCGCCGTGGGACAAAAGGAAGCGGACGACGCCATGTCCAACGCCGAACTGGCCGCGGCGTCGGTGAAGGCCGCGCAAGCCAAGCTCGATGAGGTGAAACTGAGCCTGGGCTACACGCGCGTGGTCGCGCCGATCGGCGGGCTGTCCAGCCGCGCGCCGAAATCCGAGGGAAGTCTCGTCACCGCCAACGACACGCTGCTCACGACGATCTCGCAGGCCAATCCGATCTGGATTCCGTTTGCGATTTCCGAGAACGAGCAGCTTGCGCTGAATCGCGCGGTCAGCGAGGGCCGGCTCACGCTGCCCAAGGACAACGCCTATGACGTGACGGTCAAGCTGGCCGACGGCACGAGCATTCCGCGCCGCGGCCGCATCAACTTTGCTGATACGCGGATCAATCCGTCGACCGGAACATTCGAGATGCGCGCCGAGGTTCCGAACGCCGATGGCGTGCTCAAGCCCGGGCAGTTCGTTCGCGTCAGCCTCTCCGGCGCCGTGCGCAACAACGCGCTGACCGTGCCGCAGATCGCCGTGCTCGACGGCGCACAGGGAAAGTTCGTCTATGTCGCCGACCGCGACAAGGACGGCAAGGACGTCGCAGCGGCGCGCCCCGTGACGCTCGGCGATTGGGTCAGCATGGGCGGCACCAATCTGTGGGTCGTGGAGACCGGGCTCAAGGCCGGCGACAAGGTGATCGTCGACGGGCTGACCAAGCTGCATCCGGGCGCCCCGATCAAGCTGGGCAGCGGCGCGCCGCCCGCCGCGCCGGCAGCACCGGCCGGGGACGCGAAGCCCGCGTCCAAGTCCTGATCGCGAGGCACAACAATGTTCTCGCGCTTCTTCATCGACCGGCCGATCTTCGCGGCCGTGATCTCGCTGTTCCTCGTGCTCGCGGGACTCGCCGCGATACGCACGCTGCCCGTCGCGCAGTATCCCGAAATCGCGCCGCCGGTGGTCACCGTGCAGGCCGTGTATCCCGGCGCGTCGGCCGAGGTCCTGGAAAAGACCGTCGCCTCGCCGATCGAGAACGCGATCAACGGCGTGCCGAATATGCTGTACATGAGCTCGAACTCGTCGTCGAGCGGCATCCTGTCGATCCAGGTCACGTTCGAGATCGGCACCCGCATCGACGATGCCGCGGTCAACGTCAACAACCGCGTCAAGCAGGTCGAGCCGCGCCTGCCCGAGGAAGTGCGGCGCCAGGGCGTGTCGGTCGAGCGCGGATCGTCGTCGTTCCTGCAGGTCCTTGCCTTCTATTCACCCGATGGTCGCCATGACGACCTCTTCACTTCGAACTACGTGACGCTGAACGTGCTGGACCAGCTGAAGCGGCTGCCCGGCACGACCAACGTGCAGATCTTCGGCGCGAAGGACTATGCGATGCGCATCTGGGTAAAGCCGGATCGTCTCGCCCAGCTGAAACTCACGCCGGCCGATGTCGTCGCCGCCATCAACGAGCAGAACGCGCAATTCTCGGCGGGCAAGGTCGGGCAGGCCCCGATCAGCAAAGGCCAGGATCTCGTCTACACGATCACCGCGCAGGGGCGCCTAAGCGACGCCAAGCAGTTCGGCGACATCATCGTTCGTGCCGATCCGAACGGGTCGACCGTTCGCCTGTCCGACGTCGCGCGCATCGAGCTGGGATCCAAGGACTACGATTTCATCGGCCGCTTCAACGGGAAGGAAGCAACGCTGGTCGGCATCTTTCTGCAACCCGGCGCGAACGCGCTGGAGGTGGCGAAGAGCGTGCAGGCCAGCCTGGCCGGGATGGCCACGAAGTTTCCGGAGGGCCTTTCCTACGCCGTGCCCTACGACACGACGCGCTTTGTCGAGGTGTCGATCCGCGAGGTCATGTTCACGCTCGGCGAGGCGATGATCCTGGTCTTCCTCGTCGTGTACCTGTTCCTGCAAAGCTGGCGCGCGACCATCATTCCGCTGATCGCGGTACCCGTTTCGCTGCTCGGCGCGTTCGCGGGCCTGTTCGTGCTCGGCTACTCGATCAACACGCTCACGCTGTTCGGCATGGTCCTGGCGATCGGCATCGTCGTCGACGACGCCATCGTCGTGCTGGAAAACGTCGAGCGGATCATGCACGAGGACAAAGCCAATCCGCGCGAGGCGGCGATCAAGGCGATGCACGAGGTGACCGGACCGATCGTCGCCATCGTCCTGACGCTGACGGCCGTGTTCATTCCCATCGCGTTCCTGGGCGGGCTGACCGGCGAACTCTATCGCCAGTTCGCGGTGACGATATCCATTGCGGTCGTGATCTCGGGACTAGTCGCGCTGACGCTCACCCCCGCGCTGTGCGCGCTGATCCTGAAGCGCGATCCGCCGCCGGCGCGAGGCTTCTTCGGATGGTTCAACCGCTGGTTCGGCCGAGTGACGGGCCACTACACGTCGGGCGTCACGTTCATGATCCGCCGCGGCGCGCTGGGCATCCTGCTGTTCGCGGGAATGGTCGCCATCGTGATCGGGCTGTGGCGGTTCACGCCGGGCAGCCTCGTCCCGGATGAGGACCAGGGCTTCTACATCGCCGCCGCCATTCTCCCGGACGGCGCGACGCTGACGCGCACCGACAAGGTCGTCGCCCAGGTCGAGGCGGCCATCCGCTCCAATCCCGCGAACAAGGACATCATTTCCTTCACCGGCTTCGATTTCCTCGGCGGCGGCTTTCGCAACAACGCGGCGACGATCTTCGTGACCCAGGTGCCGTGGGACGAGCGCAAGGTCACGGCGCAGAACCTGGTCGGGGAGTTGTTCGGCAAGACCGGCGGGATCAAGGAAGCGCTGGTGCTCGCGTTCAATCCGCCGCCGATCTTCGGGCTGGGCACCGCCGGCGGCTACGAGTTCTACATCCAGAGCCGCGGCGAAGGCGGATCGAAGCGCATGAACGAGGTGACCCAGCAATTCCTGCAGCGCGTCAACAGCGACAAGCAGCTGGGCTTTGCGCAGACGCTGTGGCGCGCCAACGTGCCGCAGCTGTACGTCGACGTCGACCGCGAGAAGGCGAAGAAGGTTGGCGTGCCGATCAACGACGTGTTCAGCGCGCTGTCGTCGACGCTGGGCAACTACTACGTGAACGACTTCAACAAGTATGGGCGCGCGTGGCAGGTGCTGATGTCGGCGGACCCGTCATACCGCAGCCGCCCCGACGACATCGGCGCCGTGTACGTGCGCTCGAACAAGGGGGAAATGATCCCGCTGTCGGCGCTCGCGACGGTCAAGTATTCATCCGGGCCGGATTCGCTGGACCGCTTCAACAACCTGCCGGCCGTGAAGATTTTTGGCAGCGCCGCGCCGGGCATCAGCTCGGGCCAGGCCATCGCGCGCGTCGAGGCAATTGCCAACGAGATGCTTCCCGCGGACTTCAGCTACGACTGGGGTGGCACGTCGTTCCAGGAGAAGCGATCGAGCGGCGCTTCGACATTTGCGCTGGCGCTCGCGGTGGTCATGGTGTTCCTGATCCTCGCGGCGCAATACGAAAAGTGGTCGCTGCCGTTCTCGGTGCTGATGGCGCTGCCTTTCGGAACTTTCGGCGCGCTGGCGGCAGTATGGCTGCGCGGCATGACCAACGACGTCTATTTCCAGATCGGCCTGGTCACGCTGCTCGGGCTCGCCGCGAAGAACGCGATCCTGATCGTCGAATTCGCGATCTATCGAAAGGAAGAGGGCATGTCGGCATCGGCGGCAGCCATCGAGGCGGCGCGTCTGCGCTTCCGTCCGATCCTGATGACTTCGCTTGCATTCATCCTCGGCGTGACGCCGCTGGCGATTTCGACCGGCGCCGGCGCGGGCGCTCGCCAATCGACGGGCACGGGCGTGATGGGCGGCATGATCGCCGCGACGTTCCTCGCCATTTTCTTCGTGCCGATGTTCTTCCGGCTGATCATCGATCTCAGAGTCAAGGAGGCGCGCACCAAGGAACAACTGATGCACGAGGTGGAGCACGCGCGCACGATCGCGCACCTGAAGCCGCCGGATACTCCCGGGCATCCGCCGCGCGGCGCGACAGGAGGCGGCCATGAGATTTGACCTGCGGCGAAGCGCGGCGCTCGTCATGGCGCTGGCGCTGGCCGGCTGCGCCGTCACGCAGCCGATTCCGCCGAAGTACGACCTGCCGCCCGCTTCCGCGACCGCGGCGCAAAACGAGGCGCTCCGGCAGTACTGGACGTTGTTCAACGATCCTGTGCTGGATCAATTGATCGCGGAAGCGCTGACGAACAACCTCGACCTCAAGGCGTCGTTGGCCCGGATCGAGGCGGCGCGCGCCAGCGTGCTGCTCGCGCAATCGTACCTGGCGCCCGACATCAATCTCAACGTAAACGCCGGGCGCAGCCGCATTTCCACGGTGACGTCGCCTCCGCTGCCACCCGGTACGCAGGTCCTCAGCAACAACTTCTCCGTCGGCCTCGGCATTTCCTATGAACTCGACGTGTGGGGCAAGTATCGAAGCGGCGCGCTGGCCGCCTCCAACGAGCTTGCGGCGTCGAAATATTTTCGGGAGACCGTACGCATCACCGTCGCCGCCGACACCGCCAATGCCTATTTCCGCCTGCGCGCCGCGGACGCGGAACTGGTGGTGCTGAACGACACGCTGAAGTCGCGAACGGAAGCGGTGCAGCTGCAGCGCGATCGTTACGACGCGGGCCTCATCGGCGACTACGATTTCAAGCAGGCGCAGGCGGAACGGTCCGCGGTTGTCGCCGACATCGCCCGCGCCAACCTGGCCATCGCACAGCTGGAGTCGGCGATCGCCACGTTGACGGGCCGTTCGCCGCGCGCGGTATTCGAACCCGTCGTCGCCCGCGGTCAGACCCTCGAGGCCGCCACCGAAGTGCCCGAGCTGCCGTCGGGCCTGCCATCGGGCCTGCTCGAGCGCCGGCCGGACATCCAGCGCTCCGAAGCGCTGCTCGCGGCGTCTGACCTGCGCATCCAGGAGGCGCGGGCCAATTATTTCCCGAGCCTGGGCCTCTCGGGTAATTTCGGCAGCAATGCGGCCAAGGTCGCGGACCTGTTCACGTCTCCTGCGGGAATTTGGGGCATCGGGTTCGGACTGGTGCAACCGCTGCTCGCGCTGAAGTCGATCGAGGCGCAGGTGACGCTCGCGCAGGCGAACAACGACCGCGCCGCCGTCGAATATCTGCAAACGGTGCAGAACGCGTTCCGCGAAGTGCACGACGCCATTGCGGCGAATCGTTCCGCGCGCGACGTGCTGGCCGCCGAAACCGACCGGCGCAACGACCTGTCGGTCGCGCTGGAGATGGCGAACCTGCGCTACAACGCGGGACGTACGTCGTATCTCGAAGTGCTCGACGCGCAGCGGACGCTGCTTGCCGCGGAGACCTTGCGCATCGGCGCGGCACGCAATGCGCGCTTGTCGATCGTCGACTTCGCCAAATCCGTGGGCGGCGGCTGGACCGTGGAATCGTTCGGCCCGGAATAGGCGACCCTTCTCGCCGGCGCACGGCAACTCGCCGTATCAACTCCGGTCCGGCGTTGAGGGGCGCAGTCGCCGCGCGGGACGCAATCGGCAAGGTCGCGCCAGCGGGCGTCGGGAGGCGCTGCGTCAAACGCGCCGCCCGCCGCAAGTGCCGCCACCACTGCCTGGGTGTCGGCGATCGCCGTGGCCATCGTCGGATCGATTCCGGCTTCACGCACCGTGACGGCGGCCTCGCGCATCTCCTCGGCGCGGCGGCGGCCATGCTGGACCACGCGTTTCCAGAACCACGAGCCCTGCTCCTCCCAGTCGATGCCGGGAAACGTCTCGGCGAGGGACGCCAGCACTTCGCGCTCGACTCCGTAGCGCCGGGCCGTGAGGAAGCTCTCGATCACGATCGCCTCCATGCCTTTCACGATCACGCTGCGGCACATCTTGATCGCCGATGCCACGCCGTACTCGTCTGCGACCGGCGTCACCGCAAAGCCGAGCGCCGCGAGCAGCGGCGTGGCCGCTTGCGCATGGGGGCCGCCAAGCAACATGGGCGTGCGGATGCCGTGTGGCGGCACCGACGTCATGACGGCGGCCTCGACATAGCGGCCGCTCCGCTCCGCGATGATTGCCGCGCATCCGGTCTTGGTGCCGGGCGACGCCGAGTTGATGTCGAGCACGACAGCGCCCGGCTTGACTGCCGAAGCAATGCTCTCGGCTGCCGCGCGCGTCGCGCTGGCCGTGACGGCGGAAATGACGACGTCGGCATCGGCAACCGCCTGTTGTGGCGACACAGCGAGCGCTACGCGCGCGCGTCCGGCCTTCGCGCGCATCGCGGCACTGCGCGCCGGATCTCCAAGCAGGATGTCGTAGGCAGTCAGCGTGGCGACACCGCGCTGCGCAAGCGCGTTGCCGAAAATACCACCGACCTCGCCGAAGCCGATAAGCGCGACACGCTGCGCGGCAGCATCGACCGGATGCGCGCTTTCACTCATGCATGGACTCGCTCTGGTTCAAGAAGGGGCACCCTACTCGGGCTTCATGTTGGACTGCTCGACGACCGGCTTCCAGCGCACGATTTCACTGGCGATCAGCGCACCGAATTCCGCGGGCGGGCCCGGTGCGGCGTCGGCGCCCTCGGCGTCAAGGCGACTCTTCAGCGCCGGCGAAGACAGCGCGCGATTGATCTCGGCGTTCAGGATTCCGACGACGGCTGCGGGTGTGCGCGCCGGCGCCACGATGCCGTACCATTGAACCGCCTCGAAATCCGGCAGCGTGGCGGCGATCGTCGGCACGTCGGGCATGCTTGCGAGCGAGTTTTGGCTGGAGACGCCGAGCGCGCGCAACCGGCCCGCCTTGACCTGCTGCATGACCGCCGGCACGCCGGTCATGATGATCTCGACCTGCCCGCCCATCACGTCCGTCAGTGCGGGAGACGTGCCGCGATAAGGTATGTGCTCGATGTCGGTCTTCGTCCGGAGCTTGAAATACTCCATCGCGATGTGCGCGGCGCTGCCGTTCCCGCCCGAGGCATAGCGCAGCGAGCCGGGCCGCGCCTTCGCCAGCGCGACAAGTTCCTGCACGCTGCGCGCGGGCACGGCGGGGTTGACGACGAGCACATTCGGCACACGCGCCACTAACGCGACCGGCGCAAAACTGGTCAGCGGATCGTACGGCAGTCGCTTGTAGAGCGACGGATTGATCGCCAGCGTCCCGATGTGTCCCATCAGCAACGTATAGCCATCCGGAGCCGCGCGCGCGACTTCGGTCGCCCCGATCGATCCGCCCGCGCCCGGCTTGTTCTCGACGACAAAGGGTTGGCCGAGCGCCTCCTGCAACTTCTGCGCGATGGCACGACCGAGGATATCGGTCGATCCTCCGGGCGGAAAGGGAACGATCAGTTTTACCGCCCGGGCCGGCCAGTCCGCCGCAGCGCGCGCGGGCAACGCCGCCCCCAGCGCAATCCCGGCGGCGATCCCAAGCGCGCGGCGGCGCCCTGGGGACGCCGCTGAGTGCGCGTGATGAATGCGCGGCGGTGCCTTCAATTTTCCGCGCAGGTGCGCTTGCGATCCGGGCGGCGATCCGGATCGCTGTCGTCGGGTCGGGCCTCGCTGCCTCTCTTCGTCACTGATCGCCCCCTCATCCGGATTCGCTTCCTGACGAACGGTCGTGCAAATGCTGAACGAACGATAGCCGCGTTATCATCTTCTCTCAAGCCCGCGGAAGCGCGCAGGTTACCGGCAGTGCACGAAGCCCCGCGCAACCGCTCCCGGGAGTACCGCATGGCACGCATCGGTTCCTGCATCGCGATAGCCTGGCTGGCAATGTTCGCGGCGGCCGTGCCCGCGCAGCAGACGGTGGTCGTGCAGGGCGCGCTGTGCCGCGGCGAGGAGCCGTTCTGGCAGCTGGAAGCGAGCCGCACGACGGCGGTGCTGAATCGTCTCGCCACCAAGGCCAACCGCGAGGTCATGTTTCGCGGCGCACCGCAGACGTTCATGTACCTCGCTCCGGCCGCGGTGGTGTGGCGAGGCGACTCGACCCATCTGCCCAGGGAGACCCTCGTCATCACGCTGCGCGAGGAAGCGTGCCGCCCCACGATGGCCGACGCAGCACCGCTGCCATGGCGCGCGCTGCTCTCGCTCAAGACCGGCGAGGCGATGACCGGCTGCTGTACGGTGCTCGCCGGTTATGACGTCAAGGTCGCGCCGGTTGCCGAATTCGCGAAGAAGCCTCCGGAAGACTGGGCGCGATCGCTCCCCGAGCTGACGCCGGCCATCAATCTTTGCCTCTCCGTCGGCGACGCCCGCGCGAAATGGGTTGCCAAGGCCGGCCCGGCGGGCAGCGGACTGGCCACCGTTCGCATGATCCAGGCATCCGGCAAGGCCGTCGATTGCGAAGCCGACCTGTCCGGCAAGGGCGCGCCTAAGATCGCCGCCGTGAGCGCGACCGATCCGCCGCTGCTGGGAGCGGGCAATCCGCTCTACTATCCCGCGCGCGACACCGCGCCGATGGTGAGGTGCGGCAAGCTGGAGCGCGTCAGCGGGCGCAACGGCGCGACCACCGGCTATCTGCACTACGATCCGTGCTGACGCAAGGCGCGCGCAGGTTCACTGAAGGCGAGGCTTGCGCAGGAAGTCGTCGCGGTCGCGGGAGCGCACATCCACGCGCGCGGACGCGCCGTCGCGCAACAGTCCCAGCGTAATGACCGTCCCCGCGGGACCCTGTCGCCAGATGCTGCGAAACAGTTCGGCGAGACCGTCGACGCGCTTCCCGGCAACCTCCACGACCACGTCGCCGGGTTCCACGCCGGCCAAATCGGCGGGACCGTCGGTCGCAATGCCTCCGACCACGAGGCGGCCATCGTCCTCGCCGGTGTACATCCCCAACCACGGTCGTGGCAGCGTTGCCGGTCGGCCGCGGGCCAGCAGATCGTCGAGGATCGGTTCGAGCAGGTCGACCGGAACGAAGAGGTTGCCCTTCACTACCTTGTCGTCGACCGCTTCCTGCACGAACAGCGAGCCGATGCCCAGCAGCCGGCCATCCATGCCGACCAGCGCCGCGCCGCTCCACTCCGGGTGCGAGGGTGCCGTGAAGATCGCCTCGTCGAGCACGTACTCCCAGAAGCCGGCGAACTCGCGCTTGGCGACTACCTGCGCCTTGAGGGCATGCGTCCGTCCGCCGTGACCGATGACCACCGCCTCGTCGCCCACGGCAATCGAGGCGGCGGAGCCACGCGTCAGTGGCGGCATGCCGAGGCGGCCAAGCGGCATCACCAGCCCCAGGCCCGACGCGAAGTCGTAGGCGAGCGGATGCCCCGGGATCACGTTGCCATCGTTGGACGTCAGCCAGATCGATTCCGCTTCGGTGATGAGATACCCGATCGTGAGCATGAGTCCGTCATCACGAATGACGATGGCGTTCCCGAAGCGTTCGGTCCCGAGAATCGGCGCCGTGAACGCGTCCTCCGGAATTTCCGCGCGCAGCATGACGACCGAGCGCAGCGCCTCGCCCAGGTCGAAGCGCAAGCCTTCCGCCTTCGGCTGCAGGCTTGCGGGAAACGACCAGTGCGCGGATTCGGCCATCGTTCGGGCGTGGGTGGCGCGCCGGATCGGTCCGCCGCGCGCTTCAATATTACGCGAACACGTTTTGCCGCGCGCGGCCGGCGTGCCCCTACTCCGCCGACAGCGCGATCAGACTGCGAATCTCGCGCGATCCTGCATTCGGTCCGGGATGCTATCGCGGTATTCTTGCACTCCGACGCCGCTTCGCCGTATGCGCCGGAATCCGTCTTCTCGTGAACATACAACGCAATTCCGCTCGCCGTACCTTCCCTCCCGACGAGGCCGGGTCGCCGATGCTGTTGCAGTTCGTGCTGCTGTCGATGCTGCTGCATGTGCTGGTCGTGGTCATCTTCGGCAGTGCGACCCTGAGCGGCGCCCGGCGCGGTGATGGCTGGCTCGGCCCGCTCGACGTAACACTGCGGCAGGTATCGCCGGAGCGAGGGTCCGGTTTCACGCTGGCGCCAGGCGCCGATACCAAGTTACCTGGCGAGGCGCTGTTACGCCGCCTATCCGGTTCAGCCGCGGCTCCGGCCGCCGTGCGAGAGATCAAGCCACTGCCGTCGGCGTCGCCGCCGGAACCTGCGGGCATTGCTCCAACGCCGTCCGCGTCCGCGCCAGGCGATGCGGGCGCCGCAGCTCCCGAAATCATCGTGCCACCGCCGCTGCCACCGGTCGAAACGCTGCCGAGCCTCGATCGCACTGCGCCGGAGGAAGTCGACAAGCCGGTTGCGCCCCGTGCAGTGGCCCCTGCCAAGGTTTCGCCACCGGTTCCCGAACCGATCGTGACGCCACGCGAGTTCCCGATGCCGGCAGCGGCGCCGCTGGAAAAGATTGCGCCGCCCAAGCTCGAACGCCAGCTCACGCCGCCGGTCGAGGTGCGCCCACGCGAAGTTCCGGTTGCGCCGCGCGCCTTGCCCGTCGAGACGACACCGCGGGAGGAACCCCTGCCCAAGCCGGAACCCGTCGCGCCCCCAAAGATCGAGCGCGCGCAAGAGCCTGCAGTGGAAGTAAAGCCGCGCGATGTGCCGATAACGCCGATGGCGCCCATCGAGCCAATCGCGCCGCCGAAATTCGAGCGCAATCTCGCGCCTCCCGTGGAGTTGGTCAGGCCACAAAGAGCGCCCGTGGAAACCCCCGCCCCACCCGCGCGCGCTGCACCGGCGACCGAGCGCGAAGCAGCACCGGTAACTCCGACGGCGCCGCGCAGCGAATCTGTCGAAATGCCACAGGCACGGGAGCGCGCCGCACCGGCCGTCGTGCCGGGAAAGGCGCCGTCGGCGCCGCCACCGGCCCGCAGCGAGGCACCTGCGGGGAGCGAACTGCCGCGGCTTCGCTACGGCGCGCCCGATGTCGACGACGAAGTATTCCGCTCGCGGCGCGACGGTCCCGCGCCGGCGACCGAATCCGGGGGTCCGCCGGCCATCACTGCAGAATCGTTGCGCAGGCGCGCGGCCGAGATCGCGCGCGAAGGCTCGGGCTCCGGCGGCGTGCTGAACATCGTCCCGCCCCCGCCGCCGCTCGAGCGCAAGGATACGCTCGCCGAAGGCATCGCCAAGGCAGCCAAACCGGATTGCCGCACGGCCTACAGCGGCATGGGCCTGCTCGCCGTCGTCCCGCTGGTGGCGAGCACGGTCGGCAATGGGGGATGTCGTTGGTAATGCGGTCAATTCCCGTCGCGTCGACCGCCGACGCCCATGCTCTTCCATGACCCAACGGGATCGCCCCATGCCCAACGCCATGAAAATCGCCGGTTGCCTCGCCGCCATCGTGACAACGATGGCCGCGTGCATCGACGCGTCGGCGCAAGTGCCGCCGTCGCCTGCGGAAGTCGCTCGCTATGACGGCCTGTTCGCAGCGGCACACAACGGCGACGCTGCGGGAATCGCGCGGCTGATCGCCGGGGGCGCGGACGTGCGCGCGCGCGACAGCTATGGCCGCACGCCGCTGCATGTGGCGGCCTACGCGGGTCGCCATGACGCGATGCGCGCGCTCGCCAGCGGAGGCGCCGATCCGAATGCCCTCGAGAACGATCGTTACGACATCGTCACGACCGCCGCGGTCGCCAACGACCTGCCAACGCTCAAAGTCGCGCTGGCGCTCGGCGACCGGCCCGGCAATATCACGAGCCGCTACGACGGGACAGCGCTGATCGCGGCGGCGCATCTCGGCCATGCCGACATCGTGCGCGAATTGATCCGCGCCGGCGCGCCGCTCGACCACATCAACAATCTCGGCTGGACCGCGCTGATCGAGTCGATCGTCCTGGGCGACGGCGGGCCACGCCATGTCGCGACACTGAAGGCGCTGGTCGAGGCCGGCGCCAATGTCAACCTCGCCGATCGCAATGGCAGCACGCCGCTCGCGCTGGCGAAAGGCCGCGGCCATGCAGCGATGGTGATCATTCTCGAGAATGCCGGCGCGCGGTAGCCCGTCGCCACGCTGGTTGGTGCGGCAATCCGCGCCGCGTTAACCGGGTGGCGTGCGCGGCAGCCGACGCCGTCGGGACAGGTACCACGCCGCAACGGTGGGCACCGCGAACACAAGCGCATGGATCGCCATTTCCAACAGCGCCCCGTGGCCGGCCTGGACACCGATGGCGAAGTCGACCAGCGTGAACGCGAGCCAGGTCCAAATGAAGATCCTGCCGCCGTCGATGCTGCGCGCGCCGACGCGCCGGGCGCTCAGCGCTGCTGCGAAGAAATCGAACGCGGCCGCGAGAGCCACGCCGATGGCGATGATCAACGTGGTGCGCATGTGCGGAATGAATTCGAATGACGATCCGGCAATGCTATCACCGGCATTCCGGACAGGCTTTAGGCGTCGTCCTTGAAGATCACGGTGAAGGGGCGCGGCACGTCCTGCAGGCGGTGGAAGAACGTGACCCACACGAAGCTGCTCAATTCCTCGAACAGGTCGCGGATCTGCTGGCGGCCGGCGGTCGGCGTCGTGGCTCGTCCCGCGACATGGCGGTCGACACTCGCGCGGCGCCGGCCCGTGACGCCGATCATGAGGTCGGGCATCTCGGGCTCGCGACTCATGTAGCTGCCATACACGGCGAGCGCCTCGATCTCGTACTTGTTGCGGGACGAGGTGCGGTTGAAGTATTGCGCCCGCTCGGCCATATGCGTCAGCAGAAGCTGGGCGCGCGCGCGCGGCAGTGGGTCGACGATGCGCGCCTGCGCGTATTGCCGGAATTTGTCGGTGATGATGTATTCCGCGGCACTCGGATTCGGTTTGACCAGCAGCCCGGCCAGCACCATCTGGTCTACCAGCGCCAGGCTCTCGCGCGTACTCATCCCAAAATCCTGCGCCAGAGTTTCCAGCCCCACGGTTGCGCGCTCGGGCGGCTGGCCGACGACGCGCATGAGCACGCGGCCGGCCGCGATCTGCAATTGCATTGCGTCGACGCCGAAGTAAAGATGCCTGGTCACCAACTGGAACATGGCCATGATTCCCCCGGGGACGCCCCGACGATTAATGACATTAGCATAATCGGTCCGGGGCCGTCCATCGGGCGCTGTCCTACACGCCGCGCCCCGTCGGGACCGGCAGCCGTCACATGCTGCGGCGGTACTGCCCCCCCACTTCGAACAAGGCGTTGGTGATTTGGCCCAGTGAGCAAACGCGCACCGTCCGCATCAATTCGGCGAAAACGTTGCCGTCCTCGATCACCACCTGCTGCAGTTTGGCTAACGCGGCGGGGGCCTCGCCGGCATGCCGCTGATGGAAGTCGGCGAGCCGCTGCAGCTGCGACTTTTTTTCCTCGTCCGTGGAACGCGCGAGTTCCACCTTCTGCGGCGCGGCATCGCCTTGCTTGCTGCGGAACGTGTTGACGCCGACGATCGGATAGCTGCCGTCGTGCTTCATGTGCTCGTAGTACATCGACTCTTCCTGGATCTTGCCGCGCTGGTAGCCGGTCTCCATGGCCCCCAGCACGCCGCCGCGCTCGGAGATCGCCTCGAACTCCTTCAACACCGCCTCCTCGACCAGGTCCGTCATCTCCTCGATGATGAAACTGCCCTGGTTCGGGTTCTCGTTCTTGCCGATGCCCCACTCGCGGTTGATGATGAGCTGGATGGCCATCGCGCGGCGCACGCTCTCTTCGGTCGGCGTGGTGATCGCCTCGTCGTACGCATTGGTGTGCAATGAATTCGTGTTGTCGTAGGTCGAGATCAGCGCCTGCAGCGTCGTGCGGATGTCGTTGAACGCGATTTCCTGCGCGTGGAGGCTGCGGCCGGACGTCTGCGAGTGGAACTTGAGTTTCTGCGCCCGCTCGTTGGCGCCGTAGCGCTCGCGCATCGCCACCGCCCAGATCCGCCGCGCGACGCGGCCGATTACCGCGTACTCCGGGTCCATCCCGTAGCTGAAGAAGAACGACAGGTTGGGCGCGAAATCGTCGATGTGCATGCCGCGGGCCAGGTACGCCTCGACGAACGTGAAGCCGTTCGACAGCGTGAACGCGAGCTGGCTGATCGGGTTGGCCCCGGCTTCGGCGATGTGATACCCGGAGATCGACACGGAGTAGAAGTTCTTGATGTCGTGCTGGACGAAGTATTCCTGGATGTCGCCCATCACCTTCAGGCTGAACTCGGTGGAGAAGATGCAGGTGTTCTGCCCCTGGTCCTCCTTCAAGATGTCGGCCTGCACGGTGCCGCGCACCGTGGACAGCGTCCACGCGCGGATCTTGGCGTCCTCGTCGTCCGTCGGTTCGCGTCCGTTGTCGGCGCGGAACTTGTCCAGCTGCTGGTCGATCGCCGCGTTCATGTACATGGCGAGGATCGTCGGCGCCGGGCCGTTGATCGTCATCGAGATCGACGTGGCCGAATCGGTCAGGTCGAAGCCACCGTAGAGCACCTTCAGATCGTCGAGCGTCGCGATCGACACGCCGGAGTTGCCGACCTTGCCGTAGATATCCGGGCGGATCGCCGGGTCGTTGCCGTACAGAGTGACGGAATCGAAGGCCGTGGACAGCCGCTTGGCCGGCATGCCGTCGGCCAGCAGGTGGAAGCGCCTGTTGGTGCGGAACGCGTCGCCTTCGCCGGCGAACATCCGCGTCGGGTCCTCGTTCTCGCGCTTGAACGCGAATACGCCGGCCGTGAACGGGAAGCTGCCGGGGACGTTCTCCTTCAATTGCCAGCGCAGGATTTCCGACGCGTCTTCGAATTGCGGCAGCGCGACCTTCGGCACGTGCGTGCCGGAAAGCGACGTCGTGGTCAGCGCGCTGCGGATTTCCTTGCCGCGGATCTTCACGACGTACTCATCGCCCGAGTAGGCCTCCTTCGTCTTCGGCCACATGTCGAGCAGCTTCCTGGCGCGCGGGTCTTGCTGCGCGTCCCGGCCGGCGGCGAGCGCGTCAAGTTCCTTCACGTCCACCTTGCATTCGGCGGCAAGCATCGCCTTGGCGCCGTGCAGCTGCTGCCGTTCGCGGGCGATACGCGTCTCGCGTTCCGTCCACTTGTGGTACTTGCGCACCGTTTCGGCGATTTCCGCCAGGTAGCGCACGCGTGCCGCGGGCAGGATCGCGTGCTGCGCCGTCGATTGCCGGGTGGTGACGGGCGCGAGCGTGCCTTTCCGCAGCTTCAGTCCCCTTTCGGTCAGCTTCGCCACGAGCGCCTGGTACAGCGCCGTCACGCCGTCGTCGTTGAAGCGCGATGCCATCGTGCCGAACACCGGCATCGTGTCGGGTGCCTGCTTGAACAGCTCGCGGTTGCGCTGGTACTGCTTGCGCACGTCGCGCAGCGCGTCCTGCGCGCCCTTGCGGTCGAACTTGTTGATGGCGACGAAGTCGGCGAAGTCCAGCATGTCGATTTTCTCGAGCTGCGACGCAGCGCCGAATTCCGGTGTCATCACGTACAGGGAAGCATCGACCAGTGGCACGATCGCGGCGTCGCCCTGCCCGATGCCCGACGTCTCCACGATCACCAGATCGAAGCCCGCAACCTTGCACGCCGCGATGACGTCCGGGAGCGCCTTCGAAACCTCGCTTCCGGCGTCGCGCGTGGCAAGCGAGCGCATGTAGATGTTCGGATGCTCGATCGCGTTCATCCGGATGCGATCACCCAGCAGCGCGCCGCCGGACTTGCGCCGCGAGGGGTCGATGGAAATGATCGCGATCTTCAGCGCATCGCGCTGGTCGATGCGGAAACGCCGTACCAGTTCGTCGGTGAGCGAGCTCTTTCCGGCGCCGCCGGTGCCGGTGATGCCCAGCGTCGGCACCTGCGACTTGGCCGCGGCGTCCAGCAGTTCCGTGCGCAATTTCGGGGCGACCACGCCGGCCTCGAGGCCGGTAATCAGCCTCGCCAGCGCGCGGGTGCTCGCGAAACGATCGCCATCGCTCAGGGCCTTGAGGGTGGGTGGCAACGCGTGCGCGAGATCAACGTCGGCCGGGGCGACGATCTCGTTGATCATGCCCTGCAGGCCCAGCTTCTGGCCGTCCTCGGGCGAGAAGATACGGGCGACGCCGTAGTCGTGCAGCTCCTTGATCTCGGCGGCCACGATCACGCCGCCGCCGCCGCCGAACACCTTGATGTGGCCGGCACCGCGCTCGCGCAGCAAGTCCAGCATGTACTTGAAGAACTCGACGTGGCCGCCCTGGTACGACGAAATGGCGATGCCGTGCGCATCCTCCTGGATGGCGCAGTTGACGATCTCCTCGACCGACCGGTTGTGGCCCAGGTGGATGACTTCGCAGCCCGACGCCTGCAGGATGCGCCGCATGATGTTGATCGACGCGTCGTGGCCGTCGAACAGGCTCGCCGCGGTCACGAAACGGACCTTGTTGACCGGGCGAAAGACCAGCGGATGGCGTGTGCTTTGATCGTTCATCGCGAACCTCGCGTAATCGCAGGTGGCTCCGATCCCGCGGGCTTTTCGCTGGCGGGCGGAGAGCAAGCTTACCGGAACCGGCCGGCATCAAGGCACCTCCCGGGCGGTCGGGCAGCCTCGCGTCGCGACCATATATGACGTTTACGTAAACGTCAATCCAATCAATGACACCGGGTGCAGGCGGCATACTGTCGCTTTCAGGTCCGCTTAATCTGGCCACAGCCAATATGCGCGCAGCCTTAGCACACGCGCCCGCCCCTCAATCACGACACAGGCCCCTCACCATGGCGTTCCCCGCATCCTTGCTGCGCCGGCTCGCGGCGTTCCTCGTCCCGCTGTTCGTCGCGGCCGGCGTGCATGCCGCGCTGCCCGCGGGCGTCACGCAGGGACCGTCGATCGAGGGCGTCACCGAATACCGGCTCAACAACGGGCTGACGGTGCTGCTGTTCCCGGACGCGTCGAAACCAACGACGACCGTCAACGTGACGTATCAGGTCGGATCGGCGCACGAAAACTATGGCGAGACGGGCATGGCGCACCTGCTTGAGCACCTGCTGTTCAAGGGGACCCCGAGCAGCGGCAACCTCATGACCGAACTGGGCAAGCGCGGCATGCAGTTCAACGGCTCGACGAATAACGACCGAACCAACTATTTCGAGTCGTTCACGGCCAACCCGCAGAACCTGGACTGGGCGCTGTCGATGGAAGCGGACCGGATGGTCAATTCGTACGTGCGCAGGAGCGACCTCGACACCGAAATGACGGTCGTGCGCAACGAATTCGAAAGCGGCGAGAACAATCCCCAGCTGGTGCTGCTGGGCAAGATGCTCGCGAGTTCGTACCAGTGGCACAACTACGGACACCTGACGATCGGGGCGCGTTCGGACATCGAGAACGTCGATATCGAGCGGCTGCAGGCGTTCTACCGGACCTACTACCAGCCGGACAACGCCGTGCTGATCGTCGCCGGCAAGTTCGACGTCGACACCACGCTGTCGGCGATCGCCAAGTACTTCGGCCCGATCCCGAAACCGGCGCGCAAGCTGCCCACGATCTACACGGTGGATCCAGTGCAGGACGGCGAGCGCTCGGTCACGCTGCGCCGTGCCGGCAACTCCAAATACCTGGGGCTGATGTTCCACACGGTGCGCGGCGCGCATCCGGATTACGTGGCCACGGACGTGTTGGGCGACGTGCTCACGGTAGAACCCGCGGGGAGGCTGTACAAGTCGCTGGTGGAAACCAAGAAGGCGTCGGCCGTGGAAAGCTGGGGCGAGGCGCAACACGACCCAGGATCGCTGACACTGTTCGCGCAAATCCCGGACGGCGACGACATCGCGCCCGCACGGGATGCCATGTTCGCGACGATCGAGGACCTGAAGAAGAATCCCGTCACGGAAGCGGAAGTCGAGCGGATCAAGGTCCGGGCGGCCAAGTATTTCGACGAGGTGATGTCCAATCCGCAGCGCTTTGCCGTGGCCATCTCCGGCGCGATCGCGCTCGGCGACTGGCGGCTCTTCTTCCTGCAGCGGGATCGCTATCGCACTGTCACCGCCGCCGACGCGCAGCGCGTCGCGCTGCAGTATTTCAAGCGTTCCAACGTCACCATCGGCGAGTTCATTCCGGATACGGCGCCCGACCGCGCGCCAGTCCCGCCGACGATCGACATCGCCGCGATGGTGAAAGACTACAAGGGCGATGCCACCGCCACGCTGGGCGAGACGTTCGACACCAGCATCGCCAACCTCGACGCGCGCACGCAGCGTTTTGCGCTGCCCAACGGCATGAAGGTGGCGCTGCTGCCGAAGAAGACGCGCGGAGAAGGCGTCAATTTCACGCTGTCGCTGCATTTCGCCGATGAAAAGTCCGCGTTCGGCAAGCAGGCCGACGGGCAATTCACGGGCGCCATGCTGATGCGCGGAACCAAGTCGAAGTCCCGGCAGGAGCTGGAAGATGCGTTCGACAAGCTGCGCGCGCACGTCAGCATCAACGGCAACGAAACCAGCGCGTCGGCATCGGGCAAGACGTTCCGCAAGGAGCTGCCGGACACGCTGCGGCTGGTGTCGCAGGTGCTGCGCGAGCCGTCGTTCCCCGCGGCTGAACTGGAGACGTTCAAGCGCGAGCGCGCGACCGAGCTCGAGAGTTCGCGCAGCGATCCGCAGCAGGTCGCCGTTCGCGCGTCACGCCGCGAAGGCAACCCCTACCCGGCCGGCGATCCGCGCTATTCGCCGACGCTGGACGAGGAGCTTGGCTGGGCCAGGACCGTGACGCCGGAATCGATGCGCGCGTTCCACAGCCAGTTCTACGGCGCCAGCAATGCGGAGCTGGCCATCGTCGGCGACTTCGACCCGGTCGAGATGCGCGCACTGGTCACCGAACTTTTCGGCAGCTGGAAGAGTCCCAGCGCGTACGCGCGCGTGCCCGATCCCTTCGTGGCCAAGAAGCCCTACGCGCTCAAGTTCGACCTTGCCGACAAGGCCAACGCGTTCCTGATCGGCCGCGAGCCGATGCCGCTCAACGACGTCAGCCCGGACTACCCGGCGATGCTGGTTGCCAACTTCATCCTGGGCGATTCGCCGACGTCGCGCCTGTGGGAACGGGTGCGGCAGAAGGATGGGCTGTCCTATGGCGTGGGAAGCCAGTTCGCGCCAAACTCGTTCGAGCCCAACAGCCGGTTCGTCGTGTATGCGATCTTCGCGCCGGAAAACCTCGACCGGGTGCGCCGCGCCATGGCCGAGGAAATGGCACTCGCGCTGAAGAATGGCTTCACGGACGGCGAAGTGGCCAACGCCAAGGACGCGCTGTTGCAGGAACGCCGGCTTGGCCGCAACGAGGATGGGTCGGTGGCAGGTTCGCTGGCCAACCAGTCGTACCTCGGCCGCACCTGGGCACTTTCCGGGCAGGTCGACGCGGCGATCGAGAAACTAACGGCCGCCGACGTCAATGCGGTGCTGCGCAAATACCTGAAGCCGGATGACATCGGCTACGCATTCGCCGGCGAGTTCGCGAAAAAGAAGTAGGCGTACGCCGAACTGAATCCCCGCCCGGGCGCGTCGGTTGCCCCGGGTGGGCCGCGCCGCGTTGTATCATTCCGCCTATCGGTTCACAGTCCTGCCGCATGCCATGGAAACTGCCGCGCATCCCAAGCCGAAGGCCGCCTATCGCAACTACGACGCGCCGGCGCGCGATACCGTGCGCGAGTTCTACCGGCTGAACCACGCGCAGCAGACCTACGATTTCGTCGTCGCCAAGAAAGCCGACTTCCTGCGCTTCAACCGCCGCGAAATGACGTGGTGGGAGGGGCTCGACTATCTCAATACGCTGGTCGACGATTCCGACCCGGACATCGCGCTGCCACAGGTCGACCACTTGCTGCAGACGGCGGAGGCAATGCGCGCGGATGGGCAGCCGGACTGGATGGTCCTGACCGGCTTCATCCACGACCTGGGCAAGGTGCTGTGCCTCTTCGGCGAGCCGCAGTGGGCCGTCGTGGGCGATACGTTTCCCACCGGCTGTCCGTATTCGGAGAAAGTCGTCTACAGCGAATTCTTCGCCGCCAATCCGGATGCGCAGCGGGCCGAATTCCAGACGCGGCACCGGCGTCTACGCAGCATGGCTGCGGGCTGTCGAACGTCCACATGTCGTGGGGCCACGACGAGTATCTGTACCACCTGACGCGCGACTATCTGCCGCAGCCCGCGCAGTACATGATCCGCTTCCATTCCTTTTACGCCTGGCATCGCGAAGGCGCGTACGACTACCTTCTGGATGACGCCGACCGCGCCATGCTGCCGTGGGTGCAGAAGTTCAACCCCTACGATCTCTATTCGAAGAATCCCGACCGGCCCAGGCTCGCCGACTTGAAGCCGTTCTATGAAGACCTGATGGCGAAGTACCTGCCGGCGACGGTCAGGTTCTGAGCCTTCAGGTGCCTCGCTGAAGGCCCACCTCACTCCGCGCGATTTCGCGCTGACGATCTGCATCGTCGCGCTGTGGGGCTTTTCGTTCGTTCCCATCAAGATCGGCTTGCGCGAGATTCCTCCGTTCGCGCTCGCGGCGATGCGTTTTATCTTCGCCGCCGTGCCGTTGGTGTTCTTCATCCGGCGCCCGCAAATGCCCTGGCGATATGTCGTCGGCTATGGCGTCGCCATCGGTGTCTGCCAGTTCGGCCTGTTGTTCCTCGGCATGAAGCTCGGCATGCCGGCGGGACTGTCGTCGCTGGTCATCCAGGTGCAAGTGTTCTTCACCATCGGGCTCGGCATCGCGTACCTCGGCGACCGGATTTCCGCGCAGAACGTGGCGGGCGCGCTGATCGCGACCGCAGGCATCGTGCTCCTCGCAGCGTACAAGCTGCTGGGCGGGGCGACGGCGACGCTGATCGGCTTCGTGCTGGTCCTGGTCGCGGCGCTGTCGTGGGGAATCGGCAACGTCGTCGCCAAGCGCGCGGCCGGCGACCACGAGCCCGACATGTTCGCTCTGGTAGTCTGGTCGAGCCTCGTGCCGCCGCTGCCGCTGGCGCTGCTGTCGTATCTGTTTGAAGGCGGACCCGCGGCGTGGGATGCTGTCGTGAACGCAAGTGCGCTCGCGTGGGCCTGTGTGGTGTTCCTGGCGTGGGGCGCGACACTGTTCGGCTTTGCGTCGTGGGCGGGACTCATGCATCGTTACCCAACGGGGTTGATCTCGCCGTTTGCGCTCCTCATTCCGGTGTCGGGACTCGCCAGTGGTGCGTTATTCCTCGGCGAATCGCTGGCAGCCATGCAGATGGTTGGCGTGCTGCTTGTCTTCGCGGGCCTGGCCGTGAACGTCTATGGCGCAAGAATCAAGGCGCGGCTGGTGTAGGCATGGGAGCGAACTTGAATCGATCTACGGGAGAACGACGTTGAACAGACTACTGCCGGCAATTGCCGGGTTGCTCCTGTGCCAAGGCTGCGCCACCAATCCATCAACGCAAGCCGCCGCAATCAAGGAAGTGGCTGCCCGGCAAGTGACGAATTGCACATTGATCAGCACCATCACCGGCAAAAGCCTGATCGGCGGCATGGGCGCGACGGGTGCAACCAATGCCCTCGTCGACGCCAAGGAACAGGCATCGGGCCTGGGGGCCACTCACATCGTCGTGCAGAACGTGGAGGAAGGAAGCATGTCCACGCCCGGCATTGCAAGGGTAAAAGCGTACAAGTGCAACTGACGCACCGGTTTAGGTGCAAGTTACGCCATCGCCGGCCCGTCGACGCCAGTTACCGCTCGGCCCGTACGCCATCTAACTCAGGTTCCGCATTTGCCTCGCAGCAAGCAAGTCGGGTGTTTGCAGAGCCTCCGGCCAATCGCCTAGGACCTCCGCCAGCAGAGCCTGAGAATCCGTCGCCCTACCCTGTTGGCGCCAAAGCTGTGCTAGAGCGATCGCGGCACGCAACTCGTACGCTTTGGCCTGCTGTCGACGCGCGATGTTCAATGCCTGTTGGAAGCAGGTTTCCGCGTGCTCGGCTTCCTCCAATCCTCTTTCCAGCAGGAGCTGGCCACGGATCCGAAGCAGTTCGGCCTCCGCCCATCGTTCTCCATTTCGCGCGGCGCAATTGAGGCCCTCGTCGACCGCCGCGAGCCCCTCATCGACCTGGTTCAGGGCCAAATATGCCGACGCGAGGTTGGCATATATCAGCGTGAAGAGGAGCTCGGAGCCGACCGTTCGCAGGGTGAGCAAATTCGCCTGCATCAAAGAGATGCCTTCCGGCGCCCGTCCCAGGTGTACGAGATTGGCGCCGTGGAATGCCGAAACAACTGCCTGGAAATAGGTAAAGCCCTGCTCGGCACAAAGCGCTATGGCGGCCTGCAAGGGAGACTCCGGCCCCTGCGGGTCCCCGCGAAAGACATGCACGAATCCGACGGCAGCCAAGCCTCGTGCAAGCAGGAAAGACTGCGGCGCGTCACGAACGATTTCCAGACCTTCCTTCGCGCGTTCAAGAGCCTCGTCGGGACGCCCGCAAGTCCAGCGTGCCATGGCGAGCCATCCTAGTGCGGATGCCTTGACATCCTGGCCATAGAGAACCCTGTGCGCTTCACGCTTTTCCGTCCCGTAGATCCGGACGCACTCCTCCAGCTCGCTCAGTCCGGCAACAAACTCGCCCATCACGCACGCCGTGATGCCACTCAGGTAATGTGCCTCCATGAGCGCGTCGACGTCGCTCGCTTGTCCCGCAACCAGCAGGCAGTGCTCTGCCACTTGACGCGCCTGGCGCTGGTCGCCTCGTACGAAATGAAACGCTCCCAATCCCCACAGCGCTCGAAAATGCACCGCTGTCTCGTCGCTCTGGCGACTCAATTCGCCTGCGCGAGTGAACGCTCGCGCGGTTTCGGCGGCCGACCAACCTTGAACCGGTATGAGCGCATAACCAAGCTCCACCTGCAACGCGAGTTCCTGCAGATCGCGCTCGGCAGACGCAGGCATGGATGTCAGCAGGTCCAATCCCCTCGTGAAATGGGTGGCCGCCTCCGTGTAGGTGGCATGGCTAAAGGCACGCCGGCCGGCGCGCTGCCACCACTGAACCGCGACTACCGGATCGCCTCCTTCAGTGAAATGCATGGCGACAAATTCAGGCTGCGCCTCCGCTTCAGCCGAAAACTCGCTGACCATGACCCGTGCGATGCGCTGGTGGTATTGGTGTCGCGTGCTCTTCAGCAAACTATCGTATGCCGCCTCCCGTATCAAAGCATGCTTGAAAACATAGGTGGCGTCTGGCGGCGTGCCGCGCTGGTACAGGAACTCGGCATCCGTCAATCGGGACAGTTCGTGTTGCAGCCGCGGCTCGTCCATGCCCGACACAGACTTCAGGAGCGCGTAGGAGAACTCGCGACCCAGCGCCGCGCACAGCTGGGCAATGTCCTTTGCACTGCCAAGTCGATCCAGACGGGCTGTAAGCGAGTCCTGCAGCGTGGTCGGAATGGAAATTTTTCGGGAGCGCCCAGGGAGCGTATGCGATTCATCCGATGCTTGATCCCCGCCGGATTCGAGCACCATCTTGGTCAATTCCTCGACATACAGCGGAACGCCATCGGTCTTGGCAACGATCTGGGCAACGACATCCGGTGAAAGCGCTTTGCTTCCTGCCACGCGCGCGACCATTTCTCCGGATTGATGTCGCGTCAGCCGGCTTAGGACGATAGGCATGACGTGCGAGTGCGGTGGCCATGGCGTCCGAAACGGGAATCGCGCTGTGAGCAGTACAAACAGACGCACGGTGGGCACCTGGTCGACCAGCAGTGTGAGGAACTCCATGGTGGTGGGATCGATCCAATGAAGATCCTCCACGACGGCAAATACGGGCCGCTCCGCGCCAAGAGCGATAGCCGCGCCGAGCAACGTCTGCAGCGTTCGTTGCTTTTGTCGCTCCCGGCTCATCGGCGGAAGCGGAAAGCTCTTGGACGGCGGCAGCGAGAGCAGCGAGATCAGGAGCGGCAGGCCCTCCGTCGACGAGACTCGGTAATGCTTGCAGAAGGCGACAAGCTTCTCGAGTCTGGTCTCGTCGGAATCTCCGCGCCTCCAGCTCAGCACGTTCCAAAGCAGCGCGATGACCGGGTACAGCGGGCTGTTGGCGTGATACTCCGAACAGCGCAACTCGAGGAGTACGTGCAACTCGGATCCAACGCCGGCGATGAGCGTCTGTACAAGTCGCGACTTGCCGATGCCAGGGTCGCCCGTCAGCAGCACCACGCGCCCCTCGCCTTCGGTGACCTGCGCCCAGCAGTCCTGAAGCAGGCCCAGTTCCTGCGCGCGCCCGACGAGTGAGACGGATTCGACACCCTGGGTCGCTTCCTTGCGCAGCGACATGTCGGGGCGAAGCAAAGCGAAGCTGTCCGCCGCATGCGTGGCGCCGATGACCTGCCAGGCGCGCGCAGGGGCGTCATAGCCTTTGATCGAAACGTTGCCAAGGTCGTGGAAGGAAAATCGGTCGCCGGCCAAGCGTCGGGTGTTATCGGAGATGAGAATAGAATTGGGTTCGGCCAACGCCTGGAGGCGCGCCGCCAGATTCGGCGTTTCCCCCAAGGCGGTCTGCTCCCGGGCCGCACCGGCGCTGACCAGTTCGCCGACTACAACGAGGCCTGTCGCGACGCCGATACGTACGCCCAGGCGCGTGTTCATCGCAGTCAAGTTTCCCACAGCCGACACCAGCGCCAAGGCGGCGCGAACGGCACGCTCGGCATTGTCTTCGTGGCTCTGGGGAAAGCCGAAATAGACCAGCGCACCATCGCCCATGAATCGAGCGACGAATCCGCCGAACTGCTCCACCGTGTCGGCGACGCATTGATGGTACGTGCCGATAACCGTGCGCAAGTCCTCGGGATCGAGGTGCGCGGACATTTCCGTCGATCCAACCAGATCGCAGAACAGGACGGTGAGCTGACGGCGCTCCGCGTGTTCGCCGGTGCCATCGCGCAGCGACGGTGCCGCCGGCGAAGTTGCCGGGTTGACGCCGCCGGGAGCCACCCGGGCCCCGCACTCCGGACAAAACTTTGCCGGAGCGCCACAAACGTGCCCGCAAGCCGGGCAGGCAAGCGACACGGGCATGCCGCATTCGCTGCAAAATTTGGCCCCCTCGGCAAGGGTGGCGCGGCAATTCAAGCACTCCATCGATTCACCGCCCGTGGATGCAGTAAATGTAGCTACGCTATCGACGAGAAATCATGACGCGGCCTGGGTCCTTCGAGTGGCATTTTGCAGAAATGCCCTCTATATTAATCCCGGGCAGCTCCTCCGGCCTATGCCGATTCCGGGTGGTTGCGCGCCTGGCCACGCATTGTCACGAAGTGGCCGGGATTGCCCCATGATGCATTGATACTTCTTCCGCTGACCGAGCAGGAGGTTCGACATGCAGAAGCCGGCACCGGTCTATACGCTCGACTTCGTGTTCCATCCGGAACAGGACGCCGCATACCGGCACTTCGAAAATGCGTCCGCCAATCCATTCCAGCCGAACCCGGGCGACTTTCCGCGCGTGAACGCCTGGTGGCTGGCGGAGGCAGCGCTGCTGACCTATTGGGACCCGGCTGAGGCAATCCCGATTTTCGAAGCGGCGGGGTTCGAATGCGAATTCATCACTGCGGACGAAACCGATTGCTACGTGGCAGCACAGGCCGATTTCGTTATCGTTGCGTTTCGCGGCACCCAGTCTGACAAGTGGAAGGACATCGTCGCCGACACAAACATCTTGCTGGTGCCGTGGCGGACCGGCATGGTCCATCTTGGCTTCAAGAAGGCATTCGACGCCATCCGTCCCAAGCTCGATACGATCATTGCGCGCCTGGCCCCGGGCCGAACGTTGTGGTTCTGCGGGCACAGCCTCGGGGCAGCGCTCGCCACGTTGGCGGCCGATCACTACACCGGGACGCGCGGCGTGTGCACGTTGGGGTCACCCAGGATTGGCAACCCCGCGTTTGCGCACGCGTTCGATGCGAAACTTTCAGGCAAGAGCCTTCGGTATGTCAACAACCGCGACGTAGTAACCCTCGTTCCGCCGCCGATCGGATACCGGCACGTCGATGACAGGCGGTTTGTCGCGTCCAATGGATCGGTCTCTAGCGGCGAGCCGGCGATCCCTCTTTCCGCCGAAACGATTGGCGAACTGGAATCGCCGCTCGGTGTGCTCAAGGACCTTGCAAACGGCGCGCTGAAGTCGGCGCCTGCATTCTTGCTTGATCACATGCCCAAGGCGTACGCCATCTGGACGTGGAACGACTATGACGCCAATGGATAGCCACTTTCATGGCTTCGGTCTGCGCGAGGACCAGTGAATGTGCACGATCTGCCAGGCCCCGGTATGCAATCGCAAGACGGCGGTCTCGGTGCCGATCAGCTTGACCGGCTTGCCTTCAAAACTGCCGCTGGTTTCGGTTTCCTCCATGATCAGGACCATGGCACCCGTCGCTTGCTCATCGTGCTTGAGGACTTTGCGCGTCACTGCCTTGGCGAATTTGGCGTCCTCGTCGAAATGTTGTGACAAATACTCATCGCGGGAGCGCTCGATAAAACCAGACTCGAATATCTGGACGTCGCTGGCGAGAGCCGATGCCGCGGCAGCGCGGTCCGCCTTGACGATGGCGGCCTGAAATCCCTCCCAGACATTGCTCGGACCGGATTGGGCAGCGGCCAATGTCGCCACCAAGGAAAGGAGAAGCGAAGCAATCGGGCCGGACCTCAATGAAGTTCTCCAATTGGCGTGAATGGATCAGCAGGTGACATCGGTGGGCAACGCAATGCGTGACGACCGCACAGTAGCAATCTGCCGCCAGTCCAGCAAGGATGGTTGTAGGATAATCCGGGTTCCCTCATTCCACCGTTGGAGAACCTGATGAGCGCCCGAACAAGCGCGATTCAAGCGGCCATCGCGAGCCTCCTGGCGATCGGCGCCGCCGCCGCATCTGCGCACGACGTGCCAGCGCCCGCGGGGATGGAGAAATGCTATGGCATTGCGAAGGCCGGGCAAAACGATTGCGGCACAAGCAAGCACGCTTGCGCAACGCTCAGCAATATCGACCGCGATCCCGAAGACTGGAAGGGAGTTCCAGTAGGCACATGCGTCAAGCTCGGCGGCAAACTTGCGCCTCCGAAGAAGTAGCGCCGGGGCCGCAGCGGATCCCTGACCCAAGGACCTTTGGAAGGTTTGCCCGCGCCGCGAGTGCCGGCGGGAATGCTGGCTGCCCGCCGTCAATGCCGCAAATGAAAGGCGCCTTGCTTAGCTGTCCATCGTGGCCAGAACCACTGGAAATTTGGTTTTTCAGCGTCTCAGGTGCAGGCGCCGGAAGAGTGCGGCTCGGCCCGGGTTCTCGGCTCGCAACAGGTCCTTCTGGTCGCGGTCGAGACTCTTCACGTACTTCGCGTAGCAGTCGAGTCGGCTCTTCGAGTCCACCCACTTCGCGATCGAATAGCGGACCGAGCCGTCGGCATCGATCACGAGCGTTGCGCCGCCGTCGAACGTGTAGCGGTGCCCGTCTGGGAGTGGGACGCGCCGCCGCTGCGTGATCTCGACAATCGTATTGAAGTGCAGATTGCCGTCGGGCGCGATTCGCCGCAGCGTCCGCACCGACTGCACGATCGGCAGTTCAACGTCGCGCGTGGCTTTCGGGATGGCGCGCAAGCCGAACGACTTCGCACGCATCGGCTCCGTCACGAAGTCGCCGACGGCGCCTGCGCGACGTTCGCGCTCCGCAACGCCGGGATCGTCGCCCGGATGCTGGCCATGGGAGAGTGTCGCGAACGCGAGCGCCTCGATCGGTTTCGGATCCCCGTCCGGTGCACACCATTTGAGCGCATCCTCGCTCAGGTCCGGCACGTTCGGCACCGTGATGCCGAACCGACGGAACGCGAGCACAAGGGCCTCCCTGTAACCCCATTCGTCGTCAGGTACAAGGTCCGCGTCCGCTGTGATCATCGCGCGCAGGTACTCGCCGAACGTGATGTCCACGGGCGGGCAGTAGTCGATCGCGCGGATGACGATGTTGAGGAATTGTCCCGCGAGCCCGCATGCCTCGTCGGTCAGCAGGTCGAGGAACGCGTCGCTTTCGTACCGCCCCGCGGCGACGCGGCGAAGCTTCGCGGTCTTGCGTTCGAACACGCGCCGGAACGCCTCGAAGACGGCGGTCACGAGTACTGCGCCGCGGTCGTGCTCCTCCCTGTTGTTTTCGTAGCGGAACTTTGCGGGAACGTCATCGTCCACGCCGCCGGCGTCGAGGATCGCGGTGCGCAACGCGGTCCGCCCATCCCCACTCTCGCCGGTCTGGCCGAACTGGCGCGCCATGTCGGTCAGCAGTCGCGACGTCAGCTCGCCCTTCTCGCGGCCGAGCGCATGGCGGACGAGTTCGCGGTGGCGGAAGCGCTGGAAGATCGCGACCAGGTCGGCGAAGCCCTCGTGCAGCGCCGATACGTCGAGGTTCGTAGGCAGCAGGAAGTTGCTGCGCATGCCGTCGAGCAGCGCGTGCGTCAACTCGTGGATCACAATGTCGTGCGACAGCGCGGAGAACACGAGGTCGCCCGGCTGCGTCCTCCAGCGCGACTGCGCGCCCGCGCGGAAGTACCCGAACGCGATCTCGCGGGCTTCGGGGTCGTACCACGCATTTTCCTCCTCGAGCGCATGCGGCCGCAGTGTGAGGCGCGGCGACGCCTCGAACGGCTGCGCCTCGAAGCCGAAGGAGGGCTGCCGGCCCAGCGCACGCGCGAAACGGTCATAAGTCGACATCGCGAGTGCGTACACCATCTGCTGCGCATAGCGCGGATCTGTGGTCGACGGCACCGGCCCGCCCTTCAACGCGAGGGCGAGCACGTCGAGCTCGAGCGGTGGGTGCAGCACGCGCTGATTTTCGTCGTAGTCGTGTACGACGAAGAGGCCGCCCGAGGGACCCGGTTCAAGCGGTTCGTATGGCACAGCCAATGACGCGACGGCGGCGTCGAACCGTGACGTCGCGGGGTCCTGCGTGAACACTTTCAGCGTGCGCGTCTCGGGATCGCCGCGCTTGAGCTGGTACGGCGTCGCGTGAGACTGCGCGACCACCGCGTGACCGAGTGTGTAGCCGCGGGGAGCGGGCATGTTCGGCTACCGCACCGCGCGGGCGCGCAGCGCCGAAACCAGTGACTCGGCGAGCGCGAGCAGGGCGGCGTCGCCGTCGTCCGGCGCGGCATCGTCGGCAGCTTCGCGCGACGCGCGGCCGGCCAGCAGCGGACGCTCGCGCAGGTTGGCCGGCAAGCGCATTAGACCTGGATGCTGGCGACCACGCTTGCCGACTTCGCTGGCCACCGCCTCGCTGAATACCTCGTTGGTGTCGCCTTGCGCGACCGCGGTCACGATAAGCGCCATTACCGCGCGGGTGAAGTCGCCCTGCCCCTGACTCTCCCACGCGTATTCGTGGTCGCGGCACGCGGCGAAATGGATCACACCCGGTAGCGATTCCTCGGGCGCGGCCGGCGTGGCACTGCCCATGCCGCGCCGGAACGCGACATGCGCGTCCTGCACCGCGCGCGACAACGGCAGGTAGCGTACGCGCTCATCGCCGCGCGCCGCCGCATCCAACGGAGGCGCAAAGCGGCTGATCGTGCCGGAGTGGCAGCAGTCCATGAACAGCGTCAGCACGACCCCTGAAGGCACGCGCGCGGAAATCGCGGCGACGTCGTCGTCGAGCAGCAAGCGCCCGGCCGCGTAGTCGATCGGCACGAAGGCCTCGTCATAGCCATCGCCTTCGTCGGCGTTGAGATCCTCGACCTGCGTGCCGTGCCCGGAATACTGGAACACGAGGTAGTCGCCGGGCTTTGCGCTGCCGATCATGCCTTCCAGCGCGGCAACGATGCCCGCGCGCGTCGCGCTCTCGTCGAAGAGTTTCTGCACCTCGAACCCAAGCCCTTCGAGCGCGTGGGACCACGACGTCGCGTCGGCCACGCACCCCGAAAGCGGGCGCTCTGCGTAGCGGTCGATGCCCACGCACAGCGCGACGCGTCGGCCGCGCTTCGTCACTGCTGCGCGCGCGCGCATGGACATTGGGGCCGTCGCTGTCAATGCGGGCAAGGTGCGGGCCGATTCCTCCTCGGGGAAGTCGTCGGTGCCCTCCATGCCCGCGTCCGACACGCCCTTGATACGCCGGAGCACCGCGCCGACCGTGAAGCGGTCGTTGTCGAACGCGCCATGCGCCTGCGCGTGGCAAAGTGGGTTGGGCGACTGGTCCGTCGGCACCGAGAACTGGAGCTCGGCCTTCGCGGCGAGGAACGCACGGAGCGCCCCATCGGCGTCGATGCTCTCCTGCAGCCCGAGGATCGGCGTCGGCACCTTCGGCTCGAACGCGTGGGACACGAGATAGAGCAGCGACTTGAGATACGGGCCGACCGTGTCCGCGAGCTCGGCCTCCTCGTTCATCGTGAACATATGCAGCGCGCGCAGCTTGCCGTTCGTGCGCAGGGGCTCGAGGCTCGCGCGGAAGCGGTCCACGCGGATCGCGGGGGCCAGCAGCGACAGCGATGCGATCGGCACGTTGCGCGATGCAAGCTGGGGCAGGAGGTGGCTGTGGAAGATCGCTCCCGCGCTGTGGCCGACCGCGTGCACTTCGAGTGGATGCGGACCGTTCTTCAGTTCGTCTATCACGGGGACGAACGCGTTGACGAACTGCAATGCGCCACCGGGCCAGCCTTCGCCGGTGTCCGCCTCGGAACTCAGGCGCGCGCTGGTCTTGATCGCCGACCACGCGGGCAGCCCGACGGGCCGCGCAAGCCGCTCGACTAGTTCGTCCCAAAGGTCGCCGAAGCCGCGCGCGCCGATGATCGCTTGCATTATCGTATCGAGAAAGCCCGTCTCCCAAACGAAGTACACGGGATAGACATCGTGCTGCAGCCACCAAGCCCGGGTCGCGCGCGCGTACTTCAGGCCGTCGAGCTCAGAGACGAGCCCGCCGTGCGCCCACAGCACGACGCGCGGCGCCTGCGGCGGGGCTTTTGCCGCCATCACGCGCGCGTAGCCGCGGATGCCATCGAGGATCGCATCAATGGATCCGGCATCCATCTCGAACTCGCCGCCGGTCGACAGACGTCCCTTGCTCAGGTTTACGACGTGCGGGCGCAGTTCCGACCATTGAGCGAGCGCGCGTGCGCGCTCGTCGAGCACCACCGCACGGCCGGCGCCTGGCGCCGCGCTCGCGAACGCCACACGCTCGAAGTGCCCGATGAGGTCGCCGGCGCGCTCGCTTTCCTCCATCCCCGCCGACGGGGAGTCCTCACCTAACGCCGGCTGCGTGAGCGACCGGAAGAGCTCCGAGCCCGTGGCGAGCGTCAGCGCGGCCTTCGTGTCAGGCGCGCCGCGTGCGCGATCACCGGACAGCGCCGCGACGCGCCGGTCGATGTCCCGGATTAGTTCCGCCTTGTCGATTCCTGTGCCGGGGCACGACTTGGGCGACCCCAGCTCGCGATGGAATTTGACATCGGCCGACGTGATCGGCGTGGCGGTAGCACGCGACGCGACGATGATGGTCGCCACAGCTTCGATCGCCGCCGCCCTCTGCACGCCACCGAAGGGGTCTTGGCCGACATCGAAGTCGCCGATCATCTCGAACATGAACGGCCCGCGCTGCGCGTTGCCGTTGTGGCCGACACTGCTCGCCGGTGACGCGTTCCACGAGCGGCCGGTCCACAGGCCGCCGACCGGATCGATCGTGATGTGCTGCGCGATGTCGGACCACTTGTTCACGTCCATGTGGTATCGGCGCATCGCCTCGATCGTCGACTGGCCACGGAAGTCGACGTGGCGAGGACGCCAAGTGTGATGCAGGTGAACCTCGACGATTGCGCGGTGGCCGGAATCGGCGACGAAAGCCGCGAAAAGTGCGGCGAACTGGTCCTGCGTGAGACGCCGGATTGGCGCTGGGCCGCCACGCGCCGCGCGCATCGTGGATTCGATCGGCAAGGATGGGACAAACGTGGCGGCGGCCTGCATCTTCGCCGCATGTGGTGACCGCACCGCAACCTTCGCCCGCTTGGCCGTCGGCTTCGCCGCCGGCTTGCGCGCCGTCTTGGAGCCCTTGGCACCGGACACTCGGGACGATTGCGTGCCCCGCGCCGTGCGCGGTCCCTTCCTCGCAGATGTCGCCATAGTCCCCTCCCTCGATGACTGTCACGGCGCTCGTCGCGATCTACACGAGGCGCGCGGTTCCGTTCGGTAGGACTTGCATTGAGGTGGTAACGTAGGCCTACAGTCGGGGCGCGGTCAAGGGGCGAAGGGGGTGAATATTCGGCGCGCCGATTGTGCCAGGCGAGCAATCTCGCGTTTCAAGAGCCCGCGCACCAGCTAACGCGGATCCAGCGAGCGCGCCGGTAGGCGATTGAGACCTGCGTCGACCCGTCCGCCGCTGCGACACAATCGCACGCCAATTGGGGCGTAGGCGGCATCATTCAGGCTCACGGGCGGATCGACAGCGGTGGACGGCGCGGCGCAAGGCGGTGCTGGTACTGGAAATCATCCAGGGCAAGACGATGGTGGCCGAGGGAATAGGCGAGCGCCTTCAGCCCGCGGGCCACTATGTTGCCCTAGCCATCGAACGCTGGCGTGGGATCTTCATCGGTCAGGCATCGCTACGCGGTGCCGTGACCGAATATATGGAGCGCTACCATTCGGAACGTAACCACCAGGTTCTTGAAAGCCCAGTGCCCCAGCGATCGTCGCTACCAATGACGGTGCAATTCACCACCGTATTCGCCTGGATGGAACACTCAACTTCTGCTAATGCAAAGCCGCAGGATTGCGGTCGTGCGCCTTTCTGGAAAATACATGATAGACAATTGTTTCAGCTGCCATTCAGGCCCTGAATAGACGTCACAGCTCGCAGTACTAGGCTTGACAATCCAGGATGCGCAGACCAAAGTTCTCGTTCCATTGCAGCACGAGTCGACGCCATAGCAGGAAAATTATCAACCTATCGAGCGCCCTCACGTCGCCGGCGTGAGGCGGTCCGACGCGACAGAGAGCGGATTCCATGCCCGTTTCTCAGAGTGCAATATCCAACAAGAGAAGGAGGGCGGCAATGCTCAGGCTCCACTTGTCGGATGAAGCATTGGCGCCGATCACGGCCTGCATGCTTACCGCCTCGATGCTCATCTCCGCGAGCGAAGGGCGCGCGCAACCGGCGACCACCCCCGCATCGCCTCCAGTGACCTACGTCGCGCAGGGCTGGTCGACCGCGGATCGCGACACGTTCTACACCACCAGCCAGGGATCGCACATGATCCCGTACATATGGTTCAAGGCGCTGCGACAGGCCGCAGTCGACGAGCCGTTCGCCGCGGATCAACTCCAGCGCTATGGCTATCTGCGCAACGACAGTCCGAAAAATGTCGAAGGCTTGCCGGTCGGCTTCGTTGTCGAGAGCAAATCTGGCCAGCTCGGCATGACCTGCGCGGCTTGCCATACCGGCCAGCTTGAATACCAGAGGGACAACGTCACCTATTCGATGCGCCTTGACGGCGCGCCTGCGCATGCGGATTTTCAGCAGTTCCTCGTCGACCTCACGTTGGCAACGCGCAAGACCCTGGATGAGCGCGGCCGCTTTGATCCTTTCGCCAAGGCTGTGCTGGGAGCCAGTTTTTCGACGGCAAAGGCTGCGCAACTCAAGAGCGACTTTGGCGCCTGGGTCAAGCAGTTCGGCGATTTCATGGATGCAAGCCTTCCCACGTCGCCCTGGGGCCCGGGACGGCTCGACGCGTTCGGCATGATCTTCAACCGCGTAGCTGGGCGCGACCTCGGTCTAGAACATGACCCTCACAATAATTTCAGGCTCGCGAACGCCCCGGTCAGCTATCCGTTCTTGTGGAATGCCTCGCGCCAGGACCACACGCAGTGGAACGGCGGTGTACCCAACGGGCTTTATATCCAGGCGCTGGCACGCAACACCGGCGAAGTTTTCGGCGTCTTCGCCGACTTCAAGCCCAGAGTCAAGGTTCCGGGCACGCCGTTCACGCCGACAGTGATCGACTTCAGGAACACCTCGGCGGATTTCGCAGGGTTGCAAACGCTCGAGGAGAAGATCGCGTCATTGAGGCCGCCACCCTGGCCGCGTGACATCTGGCCGATCGACGAACGCCTGGCGGAAAGAGGCCACGCCCTGTTCACCAACCACTGCGCGACGTGCCATGCGGAACGCGCGTCGCCCACCCTCGTTCATGCATGGGCGACGCCGGTGCGCGCCGTCGGCACCGATCCGAAAATGGCGACCAATGCGGCGCGCACCTCGGAACCTGGTATCTATACCGGTGCGCTGCGGCCGCCACCAGCAATCGGTGCCCGCTTCGTGAATCCGGCGAGCACCGCCGAGATGCTCGGGGCCTCAGTCATCGGCAGCCTACTCGACGAAGCCTTCAGCCTGCCGATCACGCCACAGAAGCTGGAGCAAAACGGCGTGTGGCGGGCAATCCGCAAGGATTTGGCCGATCTGCAGCCGAATGAAAAGCTCGATGATATCGTCAACCCAAAGTTCGGCGCGCTTGCGGACTTCAAAGGCCGGGTTAAAGCGCAGCTGAGCAATATGTTCGTCAAACCGGCTTCAGCCGACGCGGGCGCGGCTTATGAATCGCGCGTGCTGTATGGCGTTTGGGCGACAGCGCCCTTTCTGCACAACGGTTCGGTCGCGAGCCTGTGGGAATTGATGCTGCCAGCCAATCAGCGAATGGCGAGCTTCAAGGTAGGCAGCCGAAAGTTCGACTCGAAGAACGTCGGTTACGTCACCGATGAGACGCCGTTCAATTCCGGTACCTTCGTGGTCGATCCCAACAACGCCAATGGCAACGGCAATGCCGGGCACGAATATGGCACCGATCTCTCGGAAGCGGACCGCTGGGCCATTGTCGAGTATCTGAAGACTCTATAATCCGCATCGCCCGTAGCAGGCTTTACACTGTGGGCGTTGACGCACAATCGCGCGGCGTGCTCCGGCAAACCAAGCTTGCAACATCGACGGATAGACAGCATCGTCGTTTAGATCGCGTTGCACGACGTCACCACACTTCGCCGATCACCATGCCAGGCGCTGCACCGGCTAGTATCCCGACCCGTGTTTTGGGCCATGTAGTCGTGAACCAAATCGCGGATGGTGATGCTACGTCACGCTGCATCGCAGCGAACGAAAACGCTGCCCCAGATGCGCTGTTTGGAGTCGGTGGCGTGCCTGCAAGCACAGCCAGCCATTCACCGGCGGACTCATTAGCGGATGCCATTGTCAGATTCCCTTCTCCGAAAGTCCGCCTTTTCACCGGTGGACTAGGTGGGAGAATCTGCAACCCCCCGTTAACACTAGGGAATGGTGGACCGTGAAGAACAACCTTCGACCAACGGATTAGGAGTCGGGGGAAACGAGAAAGCTGGAGTACTCCAGAACACACGAAAGCAATCAGATCAAACGGTTATCCATTCCTGTTTCTTCTCGCCTGTTGCAGTTTCCGGCCGACGAATGTCCCGCCAGTGTCCCATGCGGCCGCACTGCCAACGCTCGTGAGGGGCGAGTCATCGGGCCACGCCGCGCTTGCGACAGCCTCACTCGGTCGCCATCATGACCGGGTTGCGCTAATTCCTGTCTTTCCCGGATGTGGCGTGTTGCGCGTCAAAGATAACTCGGGATTGGTCCATTGTGAGGCGTCGTGTTATCACCGAGGTCTAACATCAAGCGATCGACGTAACACCAGCCCCAACCTTCCGGGGGGTCGTAGCCTTCGATGATCGGGTGTTGCGTCGTGTGAAAGTGGGCTGTGGCGTGGCGATGCGGCGAGTCGTCGCAGCACCCGACGTGGCCGCAGGTCCGACAAAGACGCAGGTGCACCCACTTGCTTCCTATCTTCAAACATTCCTCGCAACCGAGCGCGCTCGGTACCACCCGAGCAATGCCAGCGGCGTGCGTGCAGTGCTTGCTCATCTTGAACTCCCGAAGGCTGGCCAGATGCTGATTACAAACGCGCCGGTTGGCACTCGGCAGATTGTGCCTGCCCGGATACCTATGGTCGCGGATGAAAGCCCGCAAGCGGAGCGCGGCGCAGGAATGCCGAACTTCGACCGAGGATCAGGCGCACAAGATCCTCGAGGACCGGCTCCTCGATCGCATTGCTGCGAAACTCCAGAGTAACGCGATCGAGCCGGTCGACATTGGCAAGCGCCACGGCAACCAGCCCAGTTTCATAGTTGGCATGGAACGAGACCGCTGCGGGTATCGCAGGCGGAACTGAAATCGCGCACTTGCGCAGGGTGCCGCCGGAATCCTCTACCCGGCGGCTCGTGTACTGCAGTCCGGCGTCGTCCAGGGCCTTTTCTGCCATCGCGACGTTGCCTGGCGCAACTTCAAGGGCGAGGGGTCCGGACGCCGTGATTTCGTAGTAGATGTTTATTACATCCAACACCGGGTAGCCAACGACGCGGCGCTCGTGCTGTCCTACGGAGCCATGCCCGAACCTGGGCGACTCGAACACCAAGCCGTGGCCGAGGTCGTACCGGTGGTCGATCGCCGGCTTGAGTCCATCGAGATAGGTGACGGCCTTTTCGAGCCAGCGGAACGCCTTGCGCAGATGGGCGTCGATCTGCTGGAAGTCCTCGACGTCACTACGCACTTGTGTCGATTGGCGCTTCGCCTCGTATTGGGTACGTAGTTCGTCGAGCAGCGAGGGCGGATTCGGCATCATGTTCGCTCCATTCGAAAACCAAACCGAGGAGTATCAACTTCGAAACGAAATACTAGCCCGCTTCCAACAAGATGACGCTACCTTGGCCACCATCGGCACAGATACTGACTATCGCGCGCCGTCCCGCGGGCTTACTCGCGAGCTCTTTCACGGTTTGGCTCAGGATTCGCGCCCCGGTCGCGCCGAAAGGATGCCCCAGCGCGATGCTGCCGCCGTTGGGGTTCATCCGCTCGCGCGGGAAGGCGCCGAAGTCCATTGCAACGCCCGCCTTGTGACGCAGGAATTCCGGACTCTCGAGCGCCTTGATGTGCGCCAGTACCTGGGCCGCAAAGGCCTCGTGGATTTCCCAGATGTCTATGTCGGCATAGCGCAACCCGTGACGCGCGAGCAGGCGCGGGATAGCAAAGGCCGGGGCCATCAGCAGTCCCTCCGTTCGCAAATCGATCGCCGCGATCTCCCAGTCGACGAGCTTGGCCCTGTAGGTATTGGACGGCAGCTTGGCGAGACCCTCCTGCGAAGCCACCCAGATACTTGCCGCGCCGTCGGTCAGCGGTGACGAATTGCCGGCGGTCAGGGTGTCAAGTCCGCTGGTTCGGTCGAAGGCCGGCGGCAGCTTCGCGAGCTTCTCGATCGACGTATCCTTGCGTGGAAGGGCGTCGCGCCGAAAATCGCCGATAGGAATGACGAGATCGTCGAAAAAGCCCCGATCCCAGGCCGCGACGGCGCCCTGGTGGCTCTGCAAGGCGATCCTGTCTTGCTCTACACGCGGCAAGTTCCATTCCTTGGCCGTGATTTCGGTGTGCTCGCCCATGCTCTTGCCGGTCGTCCGATTGGTCACGCTGGGGATGTAGAGCTTGATGTCGCGCAGCTTCAAGGCCAGGGCTTGCGCAAACTTCCTTCCTGGCGATCGCGCCTGTTGCACCTTGCGGAGCCAATCCGACAGCGATTGCCCCAGGCCCAACTGCACTCGACTCATGCTCTCGACCCCGCCGACCAGGGCCAAGTTGCGATTGACGCCATTGATCATGCCGGCCGCTTCGATGACGCCAATCATGCTGGTCGAGCATGCCATGACGGTCGAGAAGGCGGGGATGGATGGCGCGACACCCGCATCGATCAGCACCTCGCGGGCAATATTGCTCCAGGTCAGGTTCGGCACTACCGTACCCCAGACCGCGAAGTCGGGTAAGGCCCCATGCAACTGGTCGATCATGTGACGGACGACCGGGACGGAAAGACCGATTGCATCGAACGTTTCGAGCGGGCCGTCGACTTTGGCAAACGGAGTGCGCACGCCTGCCGCAATCCAGACTTCGTGGCCATCAGCTGCAGTATTCATTGAGGCCCCTCCCTTTGCCCGCCCTCTCCGGCTCACGAACTGCCTGGATCAGGCCTCCCGATCAGCAAGCCAGTGCGAGGACTTTGTCGTTTCTCCTTCGGCCAGAAAAATCTTGGCGCGTTGCAGAATCTCTCGATCCGAAATGCTCGCACGCTCGTGCTGCCGCAGGTGCTCGAGCCAGGATTCGTCCATGAAGCATTCAATGAAGCGCGCGGTATCTCCCGAATCATGAAAGAGCTCCCAGAAATAGGCGCCATTGCGGCGGCGCATCTCGCGCACTGCGCTCATCGCTGCAACGAATTCGACACGCTTTTCTGGCTGCACCCGGTATTCGATGGTGACCATGACCGGCCCGCTGTCCGGTTGAGGCGTCTCGGCCAGGAGCGGGGCGGGCCAATCCATCGACGGGGTGAAGTCGAGCACCTCATGATGGCCGAGCTTGAATTTCCAGGTCAGTCCGATGGCGACCACCATTCCGATGGCCGCGACCGTCAGGGCATCAGGTATGCCGATTCGTGCCGCGACCTGTCCCCAAAGAATGCTGCCCAGCGCCATTCCGCCCATGAAGATCACGACGAAGGCGGCGAGTCCGCGCGCGCGCACCCACGCCGGCAGCGTCATTTGTGCGGAGACCTGGAGCGCCGAAAGGATCGAGATCCAGGCCACACCGGTTGCGAGCATGGCCACGGCCAGGAGTCCAATGTTGTGAACGTGAGCAAGGGCGAGCGCGGCTACGGCGTACAGGGCACTCGCACCGGCGACAAGCGCATCGCGGGTTACCTTTGCCCGCACTCGTGGCAACAACATGGCTCCGGTGACCGCACCGATGCCAATGCAAGTGAGCAACAGCCCATAGATCTCCGGGCCTTGCCCGAGCTCCCGCCGCACAATGAGGGGAAACAGCGACCACGTTGCCGCAGCAAAGACAAAGAAGGCGCTGCCGCGAATGAGCACTACCTGCAAATCCCGGGTGTGCATGACGAATCGCATCCCCACGCGAACGGCGCTAAGAAAGCGCTCGGCAGGTAGCGAGCTCTTGACGTGTTCGCGTCGCCACCGAAGCAGGACTGCCAGGATGCCGATATAGGAAAGGGCGTTGAGTCCAAATACAAGCCACGGACCCACCGCCGCCACCAGTACTCCCGCGATAGCCGGGCCGATGGCGCGCGATACATTGATCGCGATACTGTTGAGGGCAACCGCGGCGGGCATATCGTTCGCGGGAACGAGATCCGGGACGATCGCAGCCCACGCAGGCATCACCATCGCCGCGCCGACGCCCAGAAAAAATGTGAAGCCGACCAACGCCCACGCGGTCACCAATTCCATCCACGTCAGTATTCCGAGCGCGCCGGCAACAATCATCAAATAGATCTGAACTGCAATCAGCAGCCGCCGACGATCGACAATATCGGCCAGCGCACCAGCCGGCAGCGCGAGCAGCATGACCGGCAAACTGTCGGCGGCTTCGATGAGAGCCACCATCGAAGGTGACGAGGAAAGTGAAGTCATCAACCAGCCGGCGCCCACGTCCTGCATCCACGTGCCGACGTTCGAGACAATGGTGGCGATCCACAGGTTGCGAAAGAGCGCATCCCGCAGCGGGCTCCAGGGCGAAGTCCGCGTCAGGGGCAACGTTGGTGTAGCCGGGGCTCGCGTCGGCGAGGCCGTCATTGCGCCACGCTACCTGCCACGCATAAAGCAAGCGGATGCGCACGAACTTGGATGCACCGCAACTTTGAAAATCCACACAAGAGCTTCACGGCACGAACCCCTCACTTCTTGCCCTTGCGTTCCAACCAGCCTCGCAGAGCTCCCAGTGTCTTCTCCACGTGTTTGGTGGGATCCAGACTCATGTACTGAAAAACCACTGTGTCGTCGGGGGCAATCACATAGGAAATGCGGTTGGCGTATTCGGGTCGGGTCTGCATCACGGCGTCGAAGGATTTCATGATCGCCTGCGACTTGTCGGAAGCAACGGGAAATTTGCTCTGGCACACCTGAACGGAAAATTTGGTCAACGTCTCGATGTCGTCTCCGGAGACCCCGATTACCGAAGCTCCGAGCGCCTTGAACTGTTCGGTCGCATCCGCGAAATAGTGGGCTTCGATGGAACAGCCTTCGGTAAACGCCGCTGGAAAGAAGTACAGAACGACCGGCCCCTTCTTCAGCGATTCGGCGAGCGAGAAGTTGTAGACTGTTCCCCCCAGCGCGGCCTGCGTGGTGAACGCGGGCGCGTTCTCGCCGACATCCAGTGCGGCGATTGCGGGGAGCGACGCCGTCAGCAAGGCTAATGCGCACGCGACAAAACGGGCCATGGTCATCTCCAAGGGAACGCCGACGTCAATATTATCGCCGTTTCGAAGCTCCGCAGCAGTGTTGCTGGCGTTCGTGCTGTCGGCGTGCGGGACGCTTCCGCCGCACGCTGATCGGCCGTTTTCACCTTCGCTGCAACCCGCCGCCGATAGTCCGCTGGTCCGGATCGCGCAGGATTCGAGCCCCGCGCCCGCGTTGACGGGGTTCAGGCTCATGCCCCTTGGCTTCTATTCGCTCGACGCCCGGATCCAGCTCGCCAGCCGGGCCCGCTACTCCCTCGACGTCCAGTACTACCAGATCGCCGCCGACCGCACGGGCCGCCTGTTGATGCGCAACTTGCGCGACGCCGCGTTGCGTGGCGTGCGGGTGCGACTGTTGGTGGACGATCTTTACACGGTCGGGTGGCGACCCGATGTTTCGCCGGCCTGGCGGCGTTCCCGAACGTGGAAGTACGCCTGTTCAACCCATTTTGCTGCGCACGCCAAAGCATCGCCAGCAAGTACATGGCATCCATCGCCGATTTCAGGCGACTCAATCACCGCATGCATAACAAGCTCTTCATCGCCGACGGCGCGGCCGCCATCATGGGAGGGCGCAACATCGCCGACGAATACTTTGCGCGCAGCGGTACATCCAACTTCGTCGACATGGACGTATTCATGGTGGGTCCGGTCGTTCGTCAGCTCGCCAACATCTTCGACGTCTACTGGAACAGCCCGCAGGCCTATCCGGTGGAGGCTATCCTCGGGCAATTCACCGATCGCGAGGAGGCGCGCCGCGACTTCGACCACCTCGTCGATGATGGTGAGCAGATGATGTCGGTCACCGTGCCGCCATTCGACATCCTGGGCTATGGCCCGATCAGCGATGATCTCGACGCCGGACGTCTGGGGCTCGTCTGGGGCACGGCGATGGCGTTCGCGGACCAGCCCGCTAAGGTCATGGCGACGTCGCCGGAAATGGCGCGATCGATGAGCGTGCAGATGAACATCATGGATCGGGTGATGGTATCGACGAGCGATGTTGTCATCTCGTCCCCCTACTTCATCCCCGGGCCGATGGGCGTCAAGGAATTCGGCGACCTCAGGAAGCGCAACGTAAAAGTCGCGATCCTCACCAATTCGCTGGCGGCCAACGACGAGCCGCTGGTGCATCACGGATACGCACGATACCGCGCCGACCTGCTGCGGACCGGTGTCGACCTCTACGAGCTCAGCCCCACGCGCATCCAGCATAACGAACGGCTCCAGCTTCCCGGCAAGTCGTTGGGTCGCCTGCATGCCAAGACAGCGGTCATCGACCAGTCGACGGTCTACATCGGATCGATGAATCTCGACCCGCGATCCGAAAGCACGAACACCGAGCTCGGGATCCTCGCCGAGTGTCCGGAGCTTGCCAAGGAGGTCATTCGCGTCATCAATATCAGCAAGCTGCAGAGCTCGTACCGATTGCGATTCGGCCCCGATGGCCAAGGCTTGGAATGGCTGGCGACCGACGATCAAGGCGAGGTCGTGTTCTCCCAAGAGCCGGAGGTCTCGCCGTTCATGCGCCTGCAGAACATGTTGCTCGCACCATTCGTGCCCGAGCAACTGCTGTAGGAAAATTTCGTGGATGAAGACCCGTCTCAACGTTTACCAGGACGCATTTCCGAATCAGCCGAATGTAAACGCAAACGCTTCCACGCCCGGATCGAGGAACTCGATTTCGAAGCGGCGATCGGCGATGGGCTTCGGCTGTCGGATGAGCTGATACAGCCGCTGTTCGCTCGCCGTTCCGTTGCCTTGTTCGTCGACGTCGGAACCATGGGCGGCGCCCGGCGGTTGTCCGTCGATGAACACGCGAAATCGTACCGGCGATCCGCGTGTGGCCGGCCCCATGACCAGGTTCAGGTCGCGGGCATGAAAGCGGTAGACGATGCGTCCGTTGGGCTTGTTCAGTGCCGCGAGTCCCTTCTGCATCGTCCAGTCGCCGAGCAGCGCCCAATCGTTGAGCTTGAGCCGCGCAGGGACGGCATATTCGTGAGGGCTGTCGCGTACGGCCCCGCCGCGGGAAGAGAAATTTTCAGTGCGCTCATAGCCGACATAGTTCTCCGGCGACTTGAGGTTGTTCCAATCGGCCGCCGCTTCCGCGCCGCGGGCAACAACCGCGACCAGCCCCGGCGCTGGATCACGGCCTCCCGCCTCGGCAAGCAGTTGTTGAAGGACCTTCTCGGACTGGTCGTAGCCACCCTCCCCGAATTGATGATGCCGAATGCGCCCCTGCGCATCGACGAGATAGAGCGCCGGCCAATAGTTGTTGCTCAGCGCTCGCCATATCGCAAAGTCGTTGTCGATCGCGATCGGATAGTCGACTCGCATGGCCTTCGCTTGCCGGCGAACATTGTCGACGTTGTGCTCGAAAGCGAACTCCGGAGAGTGCACACCGATCACCACCAAACCTTCGGTCTTGTACTTCTCGGCCCATGCCCGGACATAGGGGAGCGTGCGCAGCCAATTGATACAGGTATAGGTCCAGACGTCGATCAGGACCACCTTTCCGCGCAGGCCACTTGCCGACAACGGTGGCGAATTGAGCCACCCGGTCGCACCGGCCAACGAAGGAAACTCGCCTTCGACCGGCAATTTGATCGCGGCGCTCGCCGTCGCCTGCACCGGGATCTTGTCCTGAGCCATGGAACCGATCGGCGCCCCGGTTGCGCTGGCGAGCATCGCCGCAACAATGAGCCGGATTCCGTTCATTTCCAATGCACCCGTTCTCGATCAGCCGTTGATCAGTAACGGTCGACGTCGACCACCGCTTGGGCGAAGGCCTGCGGAGCTTCCTGAGGCAGATTGTGACCGATGCCGCCGGTGATGGTCCGGTGCGAATATTTGCCCGAGAATTTGCTGGCATAGGCACTGGGGTCCAGATGCGGCGCGCCATTGGCATCGCCCTCGAGAGTAATGGTGGGCACGGTGATGACAGGGCCCGTCGCGAGCCGCTTGTCCAGGTCGGCATATTTCGGCTCGCCTTCCGCCAGCGCGAGCCGCCACCGATAATTGTGGATCACGATGGCGACATGATCGGGATTCTCGAAGGACGCCGCGCTGCGGTCGAACGTCGCGTCGTCGAAATTCCACCTGGGCGACGCGAGCCTCCAAATGAGTTTTGCGAAATCGTGCCGGTTCTTGTCGTAGCCCAACCTGCCCCGCTCGGTAGCAAAGTAGAACTGATACCACCACTCGAGCTCGGCCTGCGGCGGCAACGGCATCTTGCCGGCTTCCTGGCTGCCGATCAGATAGCCGCTCACGGACACCATGGCCTTGCAGCGCTCGGGCCAAAGCGCCGCTACGATGTTGGCCGTCCGCGCCCCCCAGTCGAATCCGGCGAGGATCGCCTTCTGGATCTTGAGCGCATCCATCAGCGCGATGAGATCGACGGCGACCGCCGACGGTTGGCCATTGCGAAACGTATCGCTCGATAGAAAACGGGTCGAGCCATAACCGCGCACGTACGGGACGATCACCCGGTAGCCCGCCAACGCCAACAAGGGCGCCACGTCGACGAAGCTGTAGATGTCGTAAGGCCAGCCGTGCAGAAGGATGACGGGAGGACCGTTTGCCGGACCCACTTCGGCATAGCCGACGTTCAAGACGCCGGCATCGATCTGCTTCAAGGCGGGGAACGACGTGTTGGCCCCCGGTTTGATCGCATTTATCGTCGTCGTTTGCGCAGCCACCGAGTTCGCCATGCCGAGCTCGGCGCCCACGATTCCCGCGACCGCGGCAGCCAAAAGGCGGCGGCGGTCATGGTTGAATTGGTCGGGCATTTTGATGCGTCGGCCGAAGTACGACGTTCAGCGTTTCTGGTACGGGTGGAAGATGTGATCCTTCGTCTTCACGGCCACATGGCATGCGTGTCCGCAATCCGAGGGGCTGGGATCGGCCGTGAACTTGTCGGTCGCGGCTTCGTAGTTGAACAGCGCGTATCCCCATCCGCCGCTTTTGGGAAATCGCTTGCTGTCCTTTTCCATGACGAAAGCTTGCGTGAAGACGTTTGGCACATCCACCGCGAAGGGAGCCTCCGTGCTCTTCTTGAAGCTCCACTGAAGCTTCGCGATCCTGGAGCCCTCCGGGAAGGACTGGCCGTTGCCCGGGATGCCAGACTTGTACGCCTGGATCATGGTCGGATTGGCGACGATCACCTTGAGCACTTCATCGGTCCGGGCGGAAGAGACCACCGCCCAGTCCTCATATCCCCTGAAGTCGGAGAAAGCGATGCCGCTCAGCGTTTGCAGAGCGTACTTGTCCTGCGCGCAAGCGGCCGTGCCGCCCAACGCAGAGACCACCGCGGCGGCTAACACAATCATGAGCTTGTCTTTGCGCTTCATGGCTGATCCTTTCCAATGCCCCCGGTGGGTTCTACTGCGCCCAGGGAGTGCAATTGCTCGGCCAAAGCACTCCCAGAGAATCTGGAAGGGCAATAGTCTAGGAGCCTGATCCGTTAGCCGTCAAACGCTGACAAATGGATCGTCCGAGAGCGTGAATCGCCAGTTTCGCCTTGCCCAGTCCCCGGCATAATCCACGTTGATTCGAACCCCGGCTCGGATCCCATGGACAGCGACCAGACGGCGTCCCATCGGAGACCGTCGAATCCACAGCGGCGCCTGCCCTAGATCCAAACCGTTTGCCCGGCGATCGATTCCAAGCGCCTGCGCCAATCGTCCCGGGCCCGATGCAAGTTGCCGTAGATTGGCTGGCACGCTCGAAAGACCGCGATTCCTCGCCATGATTTCCAGCCCGAAGGTTGGCCGCAGCGCTCGAATCAACACTGCCGCGGGGACCCGCCCTGCACCAACGACTATGTTGAAGCAGTAGTGAGCGCCGTAGATCTGGAAGACGTATGAGTAGCCGCGAGGACCAAACAGAACCTCGGTACGCACTGTTCTCCGTGCGTTCCAGGCATGGGAAGCGCGATCCTCCGGACCAACATACACCTCTGCTTCAACGATCAACCCGCCGCACCGGCCTTGGGACAATTCCGACCCCAACTCCATGCCGATGAGCGATCGACCAACCTCAAGCGGTTCTTGCTCGAAAAAACTGCGTCGAACTCTTGCAACGCGCATTTCCCTTTGCTGTTCGCCGCCACTCATAGGTCGATCAGCACCGAAGGCGAAGAGAGGGGAAGAAGGATTGCCCGTGGCGGGTCGCGCGGGCCCACAAGCTGGGCACGGAAGAGCAGCCAAACGCGGCTTCGTGGGGCGGCCTTTGCTTGGAATGGTGGGCCGTGAAGGACTTGAACCTTCGACCAACGGATTAAGAGTCCGCTGCTCTACCAACTGAGCTAACGACCCATTCCTGCATGACGATCTTGAGTGGCTTCTCTTGCTGCGCTCCGCCGGACGGCCTTTGGAGATTGGTAGGCCGTGCCGGATTTGAACCGGCGACCAACGGATTAAAAGTCCGCTGCTCTACCAACTGAGCTAACGGCCCGCAACAAAAGAGGCCGAATTATAGCCGATGTCGTTGGTCCGGGAAAAGGATCGCGTGCGCCGCCGCACTGGCCGCGCACTGGCGGGTTGGCCCCGCGTTTAGTGCGAATTCCGGGTGAGAATCGGCGGCAGCTGCGAGAAATCGATGCCTTCTTCCGCCAGCGCTTCGGCTTCCTCGCGAGACGCCTGGCCGCGAATGGAACGCGGCGGCACTTCATCGTAGTGGATCTTGCGCGCCTCTTCGGGGAAGCGCTCGCCCACATCCTCGGTGTTGCGAACGACCTCGCGTAATTTGGCGAGCAGTTCTGGCGGCAGTCCGGCGATGGCCTCGCCACGCGGGGCGGTCACCGGGGCGGGCGCGGGCGTCGCCGCCGTCGCCTTGGCGACTCGCACCTTGGCCGACGGGCGCCGTTCGATGTCGCTGCCGTCGCAGACGGGGCAGGACACCAGCCGCGCTTCCTTCTGGCGGTCGAATTCCGCCCCGGAGGCGAACCAGCCCTCGAAGGCGTGTCCGTTACCGCAGAGAAGGTCGAAAATGATCATCGGCTATTAACGTTTCAGGGGTCGGTGCGGATTACGCCATGCGTTCCAGGCGCCAGACTTGGTAGCGTACCGCCAGCATGCAGCCGGCGATGATCGCCGCCAAGGCCAGGAACGAGCCGATGGCGAGCGTTGACACCCCGGAAATGCCCTGCCCGATCGTGCATCCCAGCGCCGTCACCCCGCCGAAGCCCATCAGGACGGCGCCGACCAAGTGGTTGGCGACGTCCTCGACCGAGCCAAAGCCTTCCCAGCGAAAGGTCCGGGAGGCCAGCGCGTAGGCCGCTGAACCGGCCAGCATCCCGAATACCGTCGCCACGCCGAACGTCACGATCCGCGACGTGTCGCTCCAGAGCATCAACAGTTCGAGCGTGTAGGCAAACGGCGCCACGAAAGTGAACGATTCCATGCGGCCGGAATTGGTCGCGAAGAATTTTTCCTCCAGTGTCGCGGGATCCTCGGCCACATAGCCCACGTGCCCCGAGACGTACCAGCCGCCGACGATCACGAGGCCGATCACGATGCTACCGGCGACCAACTCGGGGGACGCGCGGAAATCGCGGTCCTTGAGCACGAACACAGCCAACAGGGCCGCCAGAACAAACGGCAGCGCGCGTTTCGCCACCGTCGGCGCGCCCCACGCAGCCGCCAAGGCGGGCAGATCGGACGTCGCCGCACCCCAGCCGGCGACGTCGAAGCGCCACGGGTCGAGCGCATTGACGCGCCACACCGCGAACAGCCCCTTCAGCGTCATGTACGCCGTGACGCCCAGCACCAGCATCACGACCACCGACTTCAGGTTGCCGGCCCCCGCACGGATCAGCGTCTTGCTGCCACAACCCGACGAAAGGGTCATGCCGAAGCCGAATAGCACGCCCCCGGCGATACACGACAGCCACCGCACCTGCGGCACCGTATAGATGGTCTTGCCGGTGTCGATGAGGCCCGCCCCCACCAAGGCTCCAGTACCGGCCATGGCTACGGCGATAGCGAGCACCCACATACGCATCCGCCGCCAGTCGCCGAACGTGACGATGTCGACGACCGCGCCCATCGTGCAGAAGTTGATGCGGTTGGCCACGGCGCCGAAGACGAAGGCCAGCGCGAAGGCCAGACCCGCGACCACCAACGGCAATTGAGCGACGTCCATAGCGGGAAAGTATCTCATGCACGCCGAGAGCTTCCCGGCCGCGCTCCGCCGCTCAACCCCATCGTCCCGATCCTCCCGTTTCAACGTCCAGCAACCGGTCAACGGGACCGGTGACGACGGAGGACTTTGCGATGGACGGGACTCGGGCAACATGGCGGCGTGCCGCCGCGGCAGTGGCGGTCGCGCTCGGGCTGGCGGCCGGCACCGCGCAGGCAAATTGGTACGAATCGTCGTTCGTGAAGGGCCGCACGGTGCAGGTCGACGTCTACGATCGCGCCAACGGCACGGCGCTGCCCGTGTATGCGAATAACGGGCGCAACTACATCGTCGGCACGCCCGGGCACGAATACGGCGTGCGCATCCGCAACTGCACCGGCGCCCGCGTGCTCGTGGTGACCAGCGTGGATGGCGTGAACGTGATCTCGGGCGACACCGCATCGCCATCGCAATCCGGCTACGTGCTGGAGCCGTGGGGATATGTCGTAATCACTGGCTGGCGCAAGAGCATGGACCGCACGGCCGCGTTCTATTTCACCGACTTGGGCGACTCGTACGCCGCGCGCACCGGCCGGCCGCAGAACGTCGGCGTGGTGGGCGTGGCGGTGTTCCAGGAGAAAGCGCCACCTGTCGCCGTGTACGACTACAAGCAGCGGAAGAGCGCCAATGCCGCGGCCGAAGCGCCGGCCTACCCGGAATCGAGACCCGTTCCTTCGCCGCTGGCCGCGCACAAGGAAGCTGCCGCCGACGGCGCCGCACAATCGCCTGCCCCGGAAGTGCGCGAGCGCGACGATCTCGGGGCCAGCGACTCCCGCAGCAAGGACTCGCCGGAAAGCGTGCGCAGGTCGCTGGGCAAACTCGGTACCGGTCATGGCCGCAGCGAGGATTCGCGGGTAGCCACGGTCGCGTTCGAGCGCGCGACGGACTCGCCCGCCGAAACGCTGGCCATCCAGTACGACCGCCGCGAGAACCTGGTCGCGATGGGCGTGCTTCCGCCGCCGTACTATGCGCGGCGCAGCCAGCCCGATCCTTTTCCGGCCGGCCTGCGCTTCGCGCCCGATCCGCGGTGAGGCGTCGCCGCGCGGGGCGTTGACCCCGGCCCGCGAATTCGCACGCGCGCCCGCCGTTGGCAACCGCCGGGCGCAGTTGTTGCATACTTGGCGCACGATGCTGGCGCCGCGCGAAGACTCTTCCATTCCCCTTGCCGAGGATTCCGACGAAGCGCTGATGCAGGCGTACGCCGCGGGCCGCGCCGCGGCATTCGATTCGCTCTATGCGCGGCACAAGGGTGGGGTGTACCGCTACCTGTTGCGTCACTGCGGCAACGCCGGCATCGCCGAGGAGATGTTCCAGGACGTCTGGATGAACGCGATACGCGCGCGCGATCGCTACGTGCCCACGGCGAAATTCACGACATGGCTCTACACCCTCGCCCATCACCGGCTCGTCGACCACTGGCGCGCGAGCGGCCAGGCGAAGTTTGCATCGATCGACGACGACGGCGACGAGGGCACGCGCGATGCCGTGGCCGCGCTGCCCGCGTCTCGCCGCGACGAGCCCGAAGCGCGTGTCGACGCACGACAACTGCGCGAACAATTGTACGCGGCGCTCGCCGCGCTGCCTGCCGTGCAGCGCGACGCGTTCCTGTTGCAGCAGGAGGGCGGCCTGTCGCTCGCCGAAATAGGCAACCTGACGGGCGTGGGCGTGGAAACGGTGAAGAGCCGGCTCCGCTATGCGGTCGCCAAGCTGCGCGGCGAATTGAGTTCCCTGAGTGGGTCGCTGCGCGAGGAATCCCGATGACGCACGATCCCGACCATTCCGAGCGCGACCCGGCCTTGGACGCCGCATGGCGCGAGCATTCGACGGAGATGCCGCCGGCGCGGCTGGATGCCGCGATCCTCGCCACCGCGCATCGCGCGGCCGGCAGCGCTCCGCAGCCCGTCGTTGCGCAGGCGACCGGCAAGCGGCCCGCCGACGCCGGTGTGAGGACACGCGCGGCAACGGGCCCGCAACGCTGGTGGATGCCCTTGGCTGCCGCCGCGACCATCGGCGCCATCGCGCTGGGGATCGTCCAGACGATGCCGCAACATGAATCGGACGTCGCGCCCTCGGTGAGCGACATGCCCGCGCGCGCTGTCGAACGCACGGCGGCAGTGCCGGAAGCGCTGCGCGACATGTTGCCGCCCAAGGAAAAGCGCGACGCACCGGGCACGCTGGCCGAGGCAGACGCACCTCAGGGGCCTGCGGTGGCGGTGCTACCTCCCGCGGCATCGCCGTCGGGAGCCCGCAAGCAGGCGACCAAGGCGGCCGCGCCGGCGATGGACAGTGTGGCGCCGCCACCCGCTTCGCTCGCCTTGGCGCCCCAGCCGTTCCCCGCGGAAAAGAAAGCCGAGTCGGGCGAATCGGCGGAATCCACTGATATGAAAATTCGCGCACGCGCGGCGCCGGCACCGGAATCCGCTGCGGCACCACCCGTCACGCAATATTCCGAACTCGAGCGAAAGGACGAGCGTCAACGCAGCGAGCCGTTGCCGCCGGCCGCGGCCGGAACGATGGCATTGGGAAAGACCGCGGCCAATTCCGCAACTGCCAGGGCCATCGACGTCGACGCGTGGATCGTCCGCATTCGAAAATTGCACGACGAAGGCAAGCTCGCCGACGCAGCCAAGGAACTGGTCGCGTTGCGCCAAGCCGTTCCGGATGCCGACAGCCGCCTGCCGTCGGAGCTCCGCGCGTGGGCGGCCACGGTCAAGCCATGAACGCAACGGCCGAAAATGGCAAAGCACCGGTCCTGCCGCCGCGGCCGATTCCGCCGCGCCCCGAGGATTGCTGTGGGACCGGCTGCGTGCACTGCATCTACGTTGTCTACGACCTCGCGCTCACGCAATGGGAGCGTGAGGTCGAGCGCATCCTCGCGCAGTCCCGCAGTCCGGATCCACCGCCTAGCGTTCCAGCGAGCGCAGCAGCTTCTTGATCGGCGCGGGCAAGGCCGCGCCGCGCGCATCGGCGGGCGCGAGCCAGATCGTGCCGGGCGTTTCGGCGCGCGCAGGCCAGCGGCGCGCGTTCACGCGTTGCGGATGCAGCGTCAGCGCGAAGTGCGTGAACGCGTGCGTAATGGACGGAAGCTCTTCACGCAGCGTCACGTCGGCCGCGAAGCGCGACCTGATCTCCGCGCGCACGTCGGCGTCGAGCGGCAATTCCGGCAGGCTCCACAGCCCGCCCCAGATGCCGAGCGGTGGACGCCGCTCGAAAAGTATCTCACCGCCATGCTCGATCAGCAGCACGCGCAGCGCGCGCTGCGGAAGTGCCTTCCGGGGCCGCGGCGACGGCAAGGCCTCGACGCGACCGGTGTTGAATGCCACGCAATCGCCCGCGACTGGGCACCGGGCGCATTCCGGCTGCGTGCGTTTGCACAGCGTCGCGCCGAGGTCCATCAGCGCCTGCGTATAGGTCTCGATGTCCCGCGCAGGAAGCAGCGACTCGGCGGCGTCCCACATCTGTGCCACGACGCTGGCGGTACCGGGAAAACCGGTGATGCCGCGATGGCGCGCCAGAACGCGCTTGACGTTGCCGTCGAGAATGGCGGCCCGCGCACCCGATGCGAACACGGCAACGGCCGCCGCAGTCGAGCGCCCGACGCCCGGCAGCGTCGCCAGCGCGTTCGCATCCACGGGAAACACGCCCGCATGTCGCGATACCACCGCCTGCGCCGCCGCATGCAGGTGATGCGCGCGCCGGTAGTAACCGAGGCCGCTCCAATGTTCGAGCACGCGCTGGATCGGCGCGGCCGCAAGCGCGCGAACGTCGGGAAATTCCGACACAAAGCGCACGTAGTACGGTATGACCGTGCCCACCTGCGTCTGCTGCAGCATGACTTCGGACAGCCAGATGCGGTAGGCGTCGCGCGTGTCCTGCCACGGGAGGCCTTTCCGCCCGTGCGCGCGCTGCCACCTGATCAGGCGCGACGCGAACGTGATCAGCGCTGGCCGAGGCGTTGTTTCGCCTTCGCGGCGGCGTCGGATTGCGGGAACTTGCCGATAAGCTCTTCCAGCGTGCGCCGCGCCGCCGCGTTGTCACCTAGCTCCGACTGCGCGGATGCGACGTTGAGCAGCGCGTCCGGGACCTTCGGACTGTCTGGCCAGGCCAGCAGCAGCTGCCGCTGCGACGCGATGGCCGCCTTGTAATCCTTGCGCGCGAAGTGCGCGTTGCCGATCCAATATTGCGCCGACGGCGCCAGCGCGCTCTTCGGCGACGTCTTGACGAAGGCGGTGAAACCCGTGATGGCGCCCTGGAAGTCGCCGCGCTTGAACTGGTCGAGCGCGGCATCGTACGCGCGCTGCTCTGCGGCGGTCGACGGCACCGGCGCCACTGCCGTCGAACCCCCCGCCGCGGCGCCTGCTGCGGCGGCGTCCGCCGGTGCGGCGTCGCTCGACGAGCCCGGCGCGCCCTCCAGCTTGCGCATGCGCGCATCGAGGTCGACATACAAGTCGCGCTGGCGCTTTTGCGACTGCTCGAGCTCGTAAGTCAGCACCTCGATCTGTCCGCGGATCTTGGCGACGTCGCTCTTCAGCGCCTCGACGTTGTTGGCAAGGTCCACGAGCGCGCCGCTCTTCAACTGCCGCTCGAGCTGCGAGACGCGTTCGTCCAGGTCCTTTTGCAGCTGATCGATGCGCACGTTGGTCGCGGCGATGCGCTTGCGCGCCTCCTCGTCGTCGAACAGCGCGGCGTGCGCGAACTGCGGCGCGACGTAGAGGAGCGCGAATGCGACAAACGCGCCCAGCGCCGCGGCACGGCGCACCGGGTTGGTGCCGCCCATCACTCGCCGAAGTAGACGATGTCGACGCGGCGGTTTTCTGCCCACGCGGCTTCGTCGTGGCCTTCGCGCTTGGGCTTTTCCTTGCCGTAGCTGACCGTCTCGATCACCACTTCCTGCACGCCCATCAGCGTCATCGCGCGCTTCACGGCGTCAGCGCGCTTCTGGCCGAGCGCAATGTTGTATTCCCGCGAGCCGCGCTCGTCGGTGTGCCCCTGCAGCGTGACCTTGGCGCTCCTGTTGGCGGACAAGTACCTCGCGTGCGCGTCGATCTGCGCCTTGTACTTGTCCTCGACGACGAAGCTGTCGAACTCGAAGTAGATGCTGCGCTTGGACAGGATGTTGTTGGGATCCTTGAGCGGGTTGGCGCCCAGTGCCCGTGGACGCGCCGGAGATGCCCGTCGCGGTGGTGCCGCTGGTCGTTGCTCCGTCCTTGGCGGCGGCGGCCGCCGCTGCGGCGGACTGGTCATCGACCGGGGCGGCAGGCTGCGTGGAACAACCTGCCATCAGCACCGCCATGACAGCGGCAACGAGGAATTTTTTCATGGAGCCTCCTGCGAAAGTTTGCGGGTGCGCGAGGAATGTCGCGGCGCGGGAATGAAAGACGGCATGGGAATCAGGGCCGCGGGAACGGCCCCCAGGCAGGTTCGCGCACGTCGGTCGCCGACGCACTGAGCCGCTGCTTCACGCGCCCGTCGCTCGAAACTGCAGCCAATGTACCACGCCCCCCGGCCTCGTTTGCGTAGAGGATCAGCCTGCCGTTGGGGGCAATGCTCGGCGATTCGTCGAGCGGCCCGGACGTCAATACCTGCACTTGCCGCGACGCGAAGTCCTGCGTCGCGATCTGGAAGCGGCCGCCGTCGCGGCGCACGAACGCGAAGCCCTTGCCGTCGGGGAACGGCCGCGGCGAGACGTTGTAGCTGCCGTCGAAGCTAAGCCGCTCGACCGCGTTGCTGCCCAGCGTCAGGCGGTAGATCTGCGGGCTGCCGCCGCGATCGGACGTGAACAAAAGCGACTTGCCATCGGGCATGAACATCGCCTCGGTATCGATGCCCGGAGAACTCATCACGCGCTGCGGATTGCTGCCGTCGGCGTTCATCAGGTAGAGCTGCGAGCCGCCGTCCTTGGTGAGCGTGACCGCAAGCGTGCGGCCATCCGGCGACCACGCGGGCGAGCTGTTGCTGCCCCGGAAATTGGCTACCGCCGCGCGCGAGCCCGTGGCCAGGTTCTGGACGTACACGACCGGCTTCTTGCTTTCGAACGACACGTAGGCGATGCGCGTGCCGTCGGGCGACCAGCGCGGCGACAGCATCGGCTCGTTGGACGTGACGATGGTCTGCGGCTCGAAGCCGTCGGCGTCGGCCACCAGCAGCTGGAACCGGGTGCCCAATTTGGTGATGTAGGCGATGCGCGTCGAAAATACGCCCGGGTCGCCCGTCATCTTTTCGTAGATGACGTCGGCGATCTTGTGCGCCGTGGCGCGAAACTGCGCCGGCGTGACGTTGTAGACCATGGCCACCAGCGGCGTCTGTTTCACGACGTCGACCAGCGCAAAACGGACTTCGACACGGCCATCGGCCTGCGGGCGCGCCGAACCGACCACCACCGCATCCGCGCCTTTGGCGCGCCAGGTGGCCGCCTGCACGTCCTCGATGCGCGAAGGACGCGGCGCGACACCCGACGGATCGACCAGCTTGAACAGGCCCGAGCGCGTCAGGTCCTGGCCGACGATGTAGGAAATGCTCGTCGGACCCACGGGCTCGGCATCGAACGGCACGATGGCGATCGGGACCGCCGTCCCGGCACCACCGACGATCTCGATGGTGAGCTGGGCGTGGGCCAGGGGTAGAGTCAGTAGAAACAGCGCGGCCAGCGCAACCGTGTGGCGAAACGAGCGGGACGTGAACACTTTTTTGTTGGATCCGTTCGCGGCATTGCGGCCAACGCGCAATGGCAGGTGGCCGATTATAACGAAGGGGGCTGCGCGAACGGGTTGACCGCGGGCAAGGGGCGCGAGTTCCGCAACCTGCGAATTCTTCAGTGCGCCGCGATGGCCGTGGCAAAGCCGAAGGCGCTGGTCAGCCTGTCGGCGACTCGCCTGGCTTCGTCGCGCTCCGGGTACGGCCCGACATAGACGCGATAAAGGCCGTTGACTTCGCGCACCCGGGGCTCGACCTGTGCCGTGGCAAGCTGCCCCTGCACGTGGGCGAGAAAGGCTTGCGCGTTGTTGAAGTTCTGGAATGCGCCCAGCTGCACGGCAAACCCGCCAGCGGATTCCCTGCTGATCGGCGCGATCTGTGGTGCATCGGCAGGCTGCGCCGGCGCAGCGGCAATCACCGGCGGCAAGGGCGCCGCCGCCACCACCGTCGCGGTCTCGCCCGGAATGATGGCCTCCACGATGACTTCGCCGCTGCCCTTGGAGGCCGTGCCAATGCGGTTCGCGGCGGCATACGACAGGTCGATGATCCGGTCGTGCAGGAACGGGCCACGATCGTTGACCCGCACCACCACGCTCCTGCCCGTCGCGACGTTGGTGACACGCGCGTAGGACGGCAGCGGCAGCGTAGGGTGCGCAGCCGTCATCGCGTACATGTCATAGGTCTCGCCATTCGACGTCTTCTGCCCGTGGAATTTCTTGCCATACCAGGACGCGACGCCGCGCTCCTTGTATGGACGCAGCGTCGTCGCCGGGACATAGTCCTTGCCCAGCACGGTGTAGGGACGGTTGGCGAAGCGGTTGAGGGGCTCGAGCCGGGGAGTGGCGTCCGGAATGGCGTCGAGATTGGCCGGCGGGCTGTCACCCGGCCCGTCGTCCTTGTAGTACTTGGTGGACGACGGCGGCGCCGGCGCGGACCCGGACGGGGTCGGTGGCGGCTCCTTCTTCGGCGTACTGCCGCAGGCGGCGAGCAGTGCGGCGATTGCGCACAGCGCGAAAATGCGCGGGGGGTTGGGAAAAGCTCGCATCCTGGAGCCAGAATTTACCATTCGTCTACCATTCGTCTACTATCGCCGCACACCCGGCACGACATGGCCACCTATCTTTTCGCCTGGAATCCCTCGCTTTGGAATTGGCCCGAAATGGGCAAGGACATCGGGCAGCTCAAGCGGCGCGGCCACTACGATACCGAGTGGAATTCCGGCCGCGTGCGCAACATCGAGATTGGCAGCCGCGCGTTTCTCATTCGCGTCGGCGTGCCGCCAAAGGGCCTCTTCGGCGCCGGCTATACGCTGACCGCGCCGGTGCCGACCATTCATTGGCGCCCGGAAAAGGCGGCCAAAGGCGCAACCCAGCAACGACTGACGCTGCGCCTCGAGTCGCTGCATCCGCTGCCGCTCATCACCTACGACGACCTGGCCGTCCCGCCGTTCGCGCGCTTCCGATGGGGTGTGCGCTCGTCTGGCGTACGTATTCCGTCGACGCTGGCCGAGGCCATCGAGGAATTGTGGGAATCTCGCCTCGCCGCCGGCACGAAGGACTTACCGCGCCGGGCCCGCCGCGGCTGAACGCGCGCGGCAGCTCATCAGAATTGTCGTTCGAGCGGGATGAGCAGCGCGTAGAGGTCCGCCTTGATCCGCTGCCAAAGCGTTGTGTCCGGCTCATGGTCCCAAAACACGCGTTGGCCGTCCACTTCGGTGTGCCACTCCATCGAGCGCGCGATTGACTCGGACGCGACGACGACCCGATAGCTGCGCGCGGACGACGCGAATCCGTCGAAGCGCCGGATGACGTCGCGTGCAATCTCGGGGCTGTCGATCAGCAGCCCGATCTCGGTATTGAGCTCGAGCGATCGCGGATCGAGGTTGGCGGATCCCAGGAGGACCTTTCGCTCGTCGAACACATAGGCCTTGGCGTGCAATGCAAAAGGCGCGCCGCTGCCGCCACTGCCCCCACCGCTACTGCCGCTGCTTCCGCTGCCCACGCCGCGTGCTTCCCTATCCGAGCCGCGTGTGCCAGGCACAGGCCGTACTTCGTAGATTTCGGCGCCCGCGTCGATCAAGGCCCTTCGATATCGCATATAGGCTCCGTGCACCGCGGGCACATCGGTCGATGCGAGCGAATTTGTCAGGATCCGCACGCGCACGCCGCGTTGCAACAGCTGCTCGAGCGAGGACCGCCGTTCCGGCCCCGGAATGAAATACGGGGAAATGAGGATGATGTCGTGAGACACGCTATCGACCAGCGAATCGATCGTCGTTGCCGTGGGGGAATGGTCACCGGCGGACAAATGCGGTTCCGCCTTTTCCGGAGGGTCGGCGATGACGGTCGCAAGCGCCCATGTCAGCGGGACGCGACCGTCCAGCAATCCGCCCAGCGGATCGCCGGCATCGACGCGGCGCATGACTTCCGGAACTTCCTCGCGGTTCTCGGTGAGCTCCGTCCGCGCCTCCTGCACGGTGCGGAGCAGGCTTCGGTTGGTACAGGGCCTTTTGCGGAATCGCCAATGCGCAATTCCAGTAGTCGTCGAAACTCGCCTCGAGTTCCGGCACGACCGCACCCACCACCGCGACATCGAAGTCGCCAAAGCGGACAGAGACCGTGCCCGCATTGAAGTAGTTATCGGCGACATTCCTGCCGCCGACGACGGCGATCGCCGCGTCGGCCGCGAGCAGCTTGTTGTGCATGCGGTGGTTAAGCCTGCGCGCGTCAAGCACGAACTCGACGCGCTGCATAAGGGGCACCGGGCCGCGATACGCAAAGGGATTGAACAGCCGGACCTCGATGTTGTAATGCTCGTCGAGCGCGGTGAGCGTCTTGCGCGCGTCCGGCAACGCAAAGGCATTCAGGTCGTCGATGAGTATGCGGACCCGGACGCCGCGATCCGCGGCGTGCAGCACGCCGTCGAGGAGCAGCTTTCCGGTGTAGTCTTCCACGAACAGGAAGTATTGGATGTCCAGCGACCTTTCCGCGGATCGGACCAGCTGCGTGCGCAACAGCAGGCTATCGAGCCCGCGCGGAAACAAATGGAATCCCGACAGTCCCGGATGCTGCGCCGATTGCAGCGCAAATTGCCGACCGAGCTTCGTAGCCTCCGATTGAGCCAATGCCGTGCTGGCTGTCTTCGGGTAATCGCTGCCTGGCGGCAATGTCGCGCAACCCGCGACGACCATCACGGCCGCAATAAATGCAGCGAGTGCGCAAACGCAACGCCCGGCGGGAACCTCGCGATCCGGGCGGACCAATCCTAGATCGTAGTGTCGACGGTGAAAGGGAGATTGGCATGCGACATTGGCTGATAGCGGCTCTGCTGGCAGCGCACGCGGCGCTCGCCCATTCGGCTGGCGAAGACCAGGACATCAGCGTGAAAGTCGTCCGCGATGGTCCGACGATGCAAGTCGATTCCGAACTTCGCGTCCGCGCGAATGCCCGCGACGTCTGGGAGGTGCTCACCGATTACGAAAACATGCCGCGATTCGTATCGACCCTCCAGGCAAGCTCGATCGAGAAGCGATCCGGAAACTGGTTGCAGGTCACGCAGTACGGCGCCGTGCAATTTGGCCTTCTCGGCTTCCCGTTCACCACGGTGCGGCAAATCGAACTGGTTCCCTTCACCGAAATCCGCACGTCGGTGATCGATGGCAGCATGAAGTCTTCGCAATTCGTCACCACGATCGACGCGACATCCGACGAAACGCGGATCGTTCAGCACGGAACCGTCGTGCCAGACGTATGGATTCCGCCCGGAATCGGGCCGGCGATCATCGCGGCGCGAACGCGCGTTCAATGGCAGGAGTTCCGCGCTGAAATCCTGCGTCGCGCGGCGAATCCCGCCCGGTCTACGCCGTCCGCACTTACTGTTTCACCGCAAAGCGTTGCGGAGGCTGGCAAGTCAGATGCCGCGCGCAGCGGCGCTCAATAGGTCTTGTGCTCCTGCGCCTCGGACTGGATCTTGGAACCGGCCTTTTCGACGTCCTTGCCCGCGCCTTGCACCGTATTGCAACCGGTCAGCGTGGAAGCGCCAAAGGCGATAGAGAAAAGCGCCAGTAGAATTTTCGCGTTCATTTGCATTCCTTTCGTCGATACCCCGGGGCAATGCGCACCTGCGACATAATTATGGTCGGGCGGCATGCCTCCATCGAAGCGGGAATTTCGGATTTCCCTGTAGGACAACTCCTTGGCGTCGACACGCTTCAGCTGAGGCCGGCGTCGCGCCGCGCCGTTAACGGCTGCATCCGGTCCGAAGGACCCACCACGCCGCGCCCGCCGCGATTGAGCACGTGCGTGTAGATCATCGTCGTGCTGACGTTCGAATGACCAAGCAGTTCCTGCACAGTGCGAATGTCGTAGCCCGATTCGAGCAAGTGCGTCGCAAACGAGTGACGCAACGTGTGCGGAGTGGCGAGCTTGTGGATGCCCGCGTCCCGCACCGCCTGCCGCATCGCGCGCTGCAGTGACTGATCGCCGAGATGGTGGCGTCGCACCGCTCCGCTGCGCGGATCCTTCGACCGTCGATCGGCCGGGAACACGTATTGCCACGCCCACTCTCGCGGCGCCGCCGGATACTTGCGGGCCAGCGCGAATGGCATCCATACCGCGCCGAAGCCTGCGTCGAGATCCTGTCGGTGCGTATCCCGCACTTCCTGCAAATGCGCGCACAATGGCCGCACCGTTTCGCGCGGCAGCAGGGTCACCCGATCCTTGGCATTCTTGCCTTCGCGCACGAGGATTTCCCGACGTTGGAAGTCGACGTCTTTGACGCGCAGCCGCTGCCTCGAGGATGCGCAGCCCCGAGCCGTACATGAGCCGCCCTATCAAGCGGTGCGTTCCCTTCAGGTGGTCGAGAACGCGCACCACCTCATCGACCGTGAGGACCACGGGAACCTTGATGGGCCGCTTGACGCGTTCGACATCGTCGAGCCACGGCAATTCGACGCCCAGGATCTCCCGATACAGGAACAACAGCGCGGACTGCGCCTGATTCTGCGTCGCTGCGGCGACTTCGCGGTCGACCGCCAAGTGCGTGAGAAATGCCTCGACCTCCCTGGCGCCGAGCTTCGCCGGGTGCCCCTTGTCGTGGAAAAGAATGAAGCGTCTAATCCAGTCGACGTACGCTTGCTCCGTGCGAATGCTGTAATGCTTGCGCCGGATAGTGTCGTGAACGCGGTCGAGAAGACGGGGTTCCCGAGGTTCGTCCATACGCGATTAGGTCCGCTATCTGAGGATATTCCCGTTGATTCTTGGCCTCTTTTCCTCTCCCTACAATCATCCACACGACCTAATGACGGTTTGCGTTGCGTCGTTTAGGTCCCCCAGTTCTAGTTGGGGGGCAGCCACACGGCAGATCCCTAAGTAGTGTGGGCGAGCGTTGTCAATGACTGCCTCCTGGCACTTGGTGTAGGAGAAAAGCCTCCCGTGGGCGCAATCGGCATACGAGACTTCAGCGGATCTGGTGGATACACCTTACCGCAGAGCTGGATGGTGCGCGAACGATGATTCACCGTGATCGTGGCGTCGTCATTTCCGACGGGTTTCGCATTCGTACAGAACCCCTTGAGGAGACGGTTTACCGCTATCGCGCCATCAACGAGTGGCTTAAGCCGATTCTCATGCAGGATGAGCTGTACTTTGCTACTCCGGAGGCTTGCAACGATCCGTTCGACTGCCGCTTTGACGTTTCGCTTGACGATCGGGTGCAGGGCCTTGGGGCGTTTCTTGCCGAACAGCGAGTCGTATCCCAGATGATGCAGTTGGTAGGGGAGTCGTACAAGGGTCCCATGCCGGAAGAAATGGCGCCAAGCTCACGGCTAGCCACGATGACTGACGCGGAGCTATCCGCATACGCCGAAAAGGTCTACAAGCAATTTGACCTCGGAGACCCTGCAAAGCACCAGCTCACAAAGCGTACGCTGGAAGAGGCTCGCAATCGGATCGGGATATGTTGCTTCGCTGGTCGTAGCGACAATCTTCTAATGCACGCACACTACGCAGCTCAGCACATCGGATGTTGTCTGGAGTTTAAGATTCGGGACCATGAGGGTCGCCGTCAATCCATCTTCGAAGAGCTCGGCCTTGACTTTCGCGACGTCATCTATCAGGACCCGCCGCCCAGCGTACTGCTGTACGAGATGGGTACCGTAGAATCGATCTTCAGAGTCACGCTAACCAAGCACACTCGATGGGCTTATGAGGAAGAGGTCCGTGTCGTCCGTTTCAAGGGACCAGGGCCAGTTCGATATCGGCGCGAGGCATTGACGGGCCTGATCTTTGGCTACAAGACTCCAAGAGAGGATGTCGACCTTGTGCTAGGTTGGCTTGGGGCAAGACCTTCCGTGGCATTGTTGAGAGCAGTGCCCACATCCGATGCCGGGCTAAGCGTCGTGCCGATATGAGCATGGGCCGGTCGTGATGCCCCCCAACCCGTCGTTGCACCGGACCCACTACGGCGGGCTTCGCCCGCCTGCGCGGGCCGGTGAACTCTATCGTTAGGCCTCTGGGCAAATGGACGCCTTAACGCTCGCGCTTTACTCCCCGTTAATCGCGGCCCCAATCTGCATGTTCATCTTTTGGCTTGCCGTCCGGCGCCTTGGCCTCAGTGTCCGCAAGGCTTTCGACGAGCTCGTCGGCCATCTGCTCTTCTGGGTGGTGCTCGGATTCTTCATTGGTCTTGCGCTTCCGGTGTTCTTCCTGTTCTATTACTCCTCCAACGTCGCGCCACTCTTGGTTTTCTTCTCGGTCCCGGCTGGGTTGTCGATCGGCGCCGTTGTTGCCACCCTGATATGGCGAATTCATGCCAATGAGGCCTAACCTGTCGCTCAACGCGGACGTCCCGCGTGCTGGGCTTCGCCCCAGCAGCAGGCCGCCGGTTAGCTTGTTTCGTTAGCCGTCTTCTATTGTCGCGGCGCGGCTGTTCAGTTCAATTCAGAGGTGTCCCCCAACCGAGTTCAGCCCTTTCTTCCATGAACCTTTTTCTGAGGTTGATTTATGTGCTGGTAGCGTCGGTCTTCCGACCTCGACTTCCGGCTGGTCAAGCTACCAGCGAACTCACTCTCCTGACACTACCCAACGACCTAGACATCAATTTGCACGTCAACAACGGTCGTTACTTGACCCTGTGCGATCTGAATCGAGTGGATCTTTTCATCCGTACAGGTCTCGCCCGACTAATGCTCAGGCGCGGGTGGAAGCCAATCATCACCGAGCACACCATGAATTACCGCAAGCCCCTTGGTGTCTTCAAACGATTCCAAGCCACAATGCAACTAACGCATTGGGATGAAAGACATTTCTTCATGAACCACAGGTTCTCCATAGGTGAAATAATTATTGCTGAAGGGACATCGAAGGGCGTCGTAAGGGGTAAAGACGGCGTTATCGCGCCTGCCGATGTCATAGCGGCCATACTTGCCGCTCGCACCACGGCGACATGATGATCGGCCGAATCAGTGACCCCAAGACGGCTAACCCGTCGCTCAACGCTGACGTCCCGCATGCGGAGCTTCGCTTCCGCGGCGGGCCGCCGGTTAGCTTGTTTCGTTAGGCCGCATACTGCGATGCGCCAAGTCTATCCACCACAAGGGAACACAATGCCTCCTCGTCGCAAGCGCCAAAGCACATCTCTTATGGTCAAGGCCACAGAACTCGCCATTGCGGCACCTCAAGTTGTGGCCCATCGCGTAACACGCATGGCCCTGGCAGGTACGTCCCCAACCGCGCGCGATCAGCGGGAGTTCCGACGAATGGGGGCGGAAAAAATGGCGGCGTTTGCCGAGTCGTGGAATGCGATGGCGACCCAAGCGTTTCGTGCCAACTACGTTCTCGCCACATCATTTTGGCGGTCATGGTTGGCCGGTAAGCCTACTCAATTTAGCGGGTCACAAATGCATAACGCCGCGCTCGGGGTGCTGGGGAAAGGCATAGGGCCCGTCCATCGTCGGGCGGTAGCCAACGCCAGGCGCCTGGCGCGTACCAAGCTTCGCTAGCCATGCGGCCTAACCCGTCGCTCAACGCGGACGTCCCGCATGCGTGGGCTAAGCCCACGCGGCGGGCCGCCGGTTAGCTAATTTCGTTAGGCCGCACGTGCAAGCAGGTGACTCGTTTCCGCCATTCCTTAGTGCGAGGCGCCCAATGAAACACACTCTCAAAGCCATCTCCCTCGTCGCGACGCTTCTGATCATCCCTCTCACTGCATCAGCGCAATTGGCGGTGTTGATTTCGGGTGGTTTCTCCGGCCCCTATGAGCAGTTGTTGCCGCAGTTCGAGCGCGCCACTGGCATCAAGGTCACGACCGGTTCCGGTTCGTCGCAGGGAACAGGACCCCAAACCATCCGGTCTCAGCTTTCGCAAGGTGTGGCTGCCGACGTCGTAATTCTCTCCAGGGAAGGCCTCACGGAACTCGTTGCAGCAGGCAAGATTGCTGCTGGCACAGACGTGGACCTGGCGCGAACGCCGCTTGGCGTGGCAGTGCGGACGGGAACCACGAGACCCGGACGTAAGCACCGTAGAAGCCTTCAAGCGAATCCTCACCCAGGCAAAGGCTGTTGCGGTCCCAAGTAGCACCAGCGGCATCTTCCTCAAAGATGAACTTCTTCCGCGACTCGGCATCGCGGATAAGGTCAACGTCAAGGCAGCTCCGCGAGGCACCGGCGCCACGGCTATGGTGGCCGCGGGAGACGCCGACTTGGCGGTCATGCCCGTCAGCGAGATCGTGCACGCACCTGGAGTCGAGCTTGCCGGCGTCATCGCGGAGGAGATCCAGTTGAACCAAGTATTCGTGGCCGCAATAGTGGCCGGAACGAAAGAGGTCGATGCGGCGAAGCGTTTGATCGCCTTTCTCTCGTCGGAGGGGGCATTCGCGGCGATCCGGAGCGGAGGGATGGAACCTTTAGGTTCACGTCGCCAGTAGAGCCGCGCGCCATGGCGCAGTCACGAGTGCTGCCTAACCCTCGCTCAACACGGACGCCCGCCGGCGGAGCTTATATCGTTAGGCATCAATTCATGTGGATGCCGCGTTCTTCGGCCTAGCGAAAGTGTCCATATGGCACCCGTCATAGACGATGCCCTCGTACGTCGCCTCGTGACGGCTCAGTTTCCCCAATGGAAAGGCCTTCCGGTCCGGTCGGTCGAGACCGCCGGGTGGGACAACAGAACCTTTCACTTGGGCGACCACATGATCGTCCGCTTGCCGCAGGCGGCGGTCTACGCGGCACAGGTTGCAAAAGAACATCGGTGGCTTCCACAACTTGCGCCCCAGCTCCCTCTTCAGATTCCAACGCCTCTGGCGATCGGAAAGCCAGCTGATGGCTATCCTTGGGAGTGGTCTGTCTACCGATGGATCGAGGGAGAAACCGCCGCTCCGGAGCGAATAGGCGATCTGAAAGACTTTGCGACCGCACTCGCCAATTTCCTCCTCGCTCTACAGCGCATCGACACGACGGATGGCCCGCGCCCCGGTCCCCACAACTTCTATCGCGGTGGCTCACTCACGACCTATGACGCCGAAGCCAGGCAAGCAATCGCCGTTCTCAAAGGCAAGCTCGATACCGAAGCGGTCACCGAGCTTTGGGACTTGGCGCTCAATACCACCTGGGACCGACCGGCCGTTTGGCTACACGGAGACGTCAGCGCTGGAAACCTCCTAATAGACAAAGGCCGCTTGAGCGCTATCATCGATTTCGGCATGGTCGGGGTTGGCGACCCCGCGTGCGATCTGTCCGTCGCGTGGACACTGTTCGGAGGTGAGAGCCGCAGAGCATTTCGTGCAATGCTTCCGCTCGATCCTGGTACATGGGCTCGCGGCCGCGCGTGGACTCTATGGAAAGCGTTGATCGTCGTGGCTGGTCTGGCCGAAACGAATGCAGCTGAAGCTGCTCGACCTTGGAGCGTCATTGATGAAGTGCTTAGCATTGATGCCTAACCCGTCGCTCAACGCGGACGTCACGCGGGCGGGGCTGCGCCGGCCGCAGCGGGCCGCCGGTTAGCTAATTTCGTTAGGCCGCACTCGGATGAGCCCAGTCTGCGATGCACTCGGAGTGGTTGCTAGCGGCACGGCCCGGATAAGAGCGGATACTGCGCCAAGGGTTGACTCACAGGGGAGACAGTTATGCCGATCACTGCTTTCAACAGCTTTACCGATGGCCTCGACCCGAACCAGAGAAGCCGCGAGCACTTCGTTACCAATATCGACATAGAGAATGACCGCCGCTGGGTGCCTTATGCCGATGGTGTCTGGTTTCAGCCCTGCCATTTCAACTGCACGTCTGGTGGATTCAGCGTTGTTCTGAAAGGTCTCCCCGGCGCTGCGCTGGGCACGCACTACCACGTTGGCACTGTGCGTGGTTATACGATGCGTGGGCACTGGCGATATCTCGAGCACGGCTGGGTCGCAAAGCCCGGAACCTTCATTTATGAACCGGCTGGAGAAGCCCATACGTTGGTCATCACGGAGGACTCACCAGAGCCGGCGTTGGTCATGTTTGTCGTTGAGGGAGGCCTCATCTATCTGGACAAGCCGACCAACGGCGGCGTTGCCGCCTACGAGGATGGATTCACTCTTCTCGATTTGACTCGCAAGTACTATCGCGAGGCGGGTCTCGATGCGCGCCAACTGGACCTGCTCGTTCGTTAACTGAGGCATGCGGCCTAACCTGGCGTTCGAGCGGACGCGCCGGTTCAACGCTTCTACTTGGCGAGCATCGGCGCGGCGCGCCGCTCAACTTGATCGTTAGGCGTCTACACCCTCTCCATATCGCACGAGGTGCACTGATGGCCAAAGCCCCAGACTTCGATCTAGAAGCCGCGCACAAGTACTTCGCCGCTCATTGTTTCAACTGCGCTTGGGATCTGATCGAGAAAACAGACCGCACTCCTGAAGACGATCGAGCGATGGTCTCATTGAACCAAGCTTCACTATTTCACTGGTCGCAGCGGCCGGATAATGATGACAAACGCCGCTCCGTGGGCTACTGGCAAGCGTCCCGAATACAGGCCCTTCTTGGCAACGCGGCGGAAGCACGCCGATATGCAGATGTTTGTCTTTCGTACAGCCACAATCTTGAGCCTTTCTATCTCGGCTATGCTTTTGAAGCTCTTGCGCGCGCAGCAAGACTTGCCGGTAATACGGCCGAATGCAAACAGTTTCTTGCCTCCTCAGCGGCGCAGGCTAGTAACGTATCTCGCACGGAAGACAGAACGCTACTTGATGCAGATATCAATAGCCTTCTTTAAGCCATGCCTGCTAAGACGCCTAACCCGTCGCTCAACGCGGACGTCCCGCATGCGTGGGCTGACGCCCGACGCAGTGGGCCGCCGGTTAGCTTGTTACGTTAGGCGTTGGATAGAGGCAATCGTAAACGTGTCGCCAAAGCTGCGTTACGCGGTCCTCACTACCGTTTTCGGGGGGTCATCTTTGCGCTTGTTGCTGACATGAACAGATTTCCGGGCGGATGGTTTGGCTATGGCGTCTTTCTCGTTGGCGTGTTCTTGCTCGCTCTCCACCTTCACGATAGGCTCGACTGATGGAGCGCCGCCCCAACGATCTGTTTACCCTACAGTGCCTCTCTTGGTCCAACCGGTCTCTGGGAACCCCGGCGCCGAAGCCTTACCACCCAACGCCTAACCTGTCGCTCAACGCGGACGTCCCGCGTGCGGGGCTTCGCCCGCGCAGCGGGCCGCCGGTTAGCTAATTTCGTTAGGCCTCTGGGCAAATGGACGCCTTAACGGTCGCGCTTTACTCCCCGTTAATCGCGGCCCCAATCTGCATGTTCATCTTTTGGCTTGCCGTCCGGCGCTTTGGCCTCAGTGTCCGCAAAGCTTTCGACGAGCTCGTCGGCCATCTGCTCTTCTGGGTGGTGCTCGGATTCTTCATTGGTCTTGCGCTTCCGGCGTTCTTCCTGTTCTATTACTCCTCCAACGTCGCGCCACTCTTGGTTTTCTTCTCGGTCCCGGCTGGGTTGTCGATCGGCGCCGTTGTTGCCACCCTGATATGGCGAATTCATGCCAATGAGGCCCAACCTGTCGCTCAACGCGGACGTCCCGCATGCGTGGGCTGCGCCCACTGGCGGGCCGCCGGTTAGCTTGTTTCGTTAGGCATGCCGTCCCCTCCTAACCGCTACGCTAGCTTCATGCGCGAAATGGTGGCTGCCGTCTTTGCCGCATCTGGCGCACATCTCTTGTCCAGTTTTTCGTTTCGCGTCTTTGCGACGTCATCGCTGGCAGAATCTTTCGTTGCAATGGAAAGCACCGCCGGATTTCTAACTCCGTTCGCATCAATTGCTGCGGCGTCCGGCCTCATTTCGGGTCTGGTCTTGAGCGTTTTGGAGCGCAAACACTCCGTCCGAATCGCCCTATGGGCCGGGCTGTTGACATGCGCGTTGCACCTGGCCATCGCAGTTTTCGTTGGTGGGCCGGCATGGGCGTTGTCTAACTACGCCCTTCTTGCCGCACCTTGCATTGCGGTCGGGTTGGTGTTGGGCACCTTTCTTGGTTGCAAAGTCCGGCATGTCTAACCCGACACTCAACGCGGACGTGCCGCATGCGGGGCTGCGCCCGCGCAGCGGGCTGCCGGTTAGCTTGTTTCGTTAGGCGTGGCCAAGCAATCGGAAGCCTCCGCGATGGCGCCAACTTTGATCAGTGCTGCCCCGGTGCTGGCTTCGCTCGACATCGAGCGCACAGTTGCCTTCTACTGCTCAAGTCTCGGCTTCGCGCGCGTGTATGTTGAGCCTGGCGCTTGGGGTATCGTGGCGCGTGACTCCGTTCAAATCCATTTTTGGGCGTGTTCCGACAAGAACATCGCCGAAAACACCAGTTGTCGCGTTTACGTAAGCGGAATCGATGCGTTGTATGGCGAACTCAACTTAGTGGGCGTCGTGCATCCCAATGCCCCTCTCGTGCAAAAGCCGTGGGGTTCGCGTGAGTTCGGCGTCCTTGATCCTGATGGCAACCTCATCACATTTGCCGAGCGTGGCCACGCCTAACCCGTCGCTCAACGCGGACGTCCCGCGTGCTGGGCTTCGCCCCAGCAGCGGGCCGCCGGTTAGCTAGTATCGTTAGGCCACACGAACGCAACCGAACCGCAGATGCGCTCAGCATGATCCCGTCGCGCAATGCTCCCAGTGGCAGCCCGCTTCACGGTGGGCCTCGCGCGTAGCTGCGTCGGTCGATAGCCCCAGCATGACGCGCACGCCGTCTGTATTGACCTCTTTCTGGAGTAAGCTCGCGCGATGAGTTCGCGCAGGCAAGTTCTTGGGACCCTTGGGACGTGGTTGCTCCTCGCTCCGCTCACGGGAATTGCGCAAGGCACGAGGGTGTATCGCATTGGGTGGGTCTCGTTGGGCAAATCTGACGCCCCGTCGCCGTTCTTCGATGCCTTTAGACAAGGACTTAAGGAGCGCGGTTACATCGAAGGGAAAAACGTAGTTGTAGAGGCGCGACTGGCCGACGGTTCCCGAGAACGTGCCGACCAAATGGTGGCGGCGCTGGTTCAATCGAAGGTCGATGTCATCGTTACCCAGGGAGGCGCAGCGTGGAGCGCCTTTCGTTACGCTGGGACGACGCCCGTCGTCATAGGCTATAGCGGCGATCCTGTGGAAGCCAAATTCGTCAAGAGTCTCGCCAAGCCGGGAGGCACTATCACAGGCATGAGCTTTCTAGCTCTGGAGCTAGTCGGCAAACGCCTTGAAGTGCTGGCGCAAATACTGCCTGCTGGCTCGCGCGTTGCGATTATTGCCAACCCGGAGCATCCGGGGGAACAGGCCGAGTTCCAGCGTTCGCAAGTCGCCGCGAAAGACGTCGGAATCAAGGTCAGCTACTTTCCAGTGCGCACTCCAGAGGAATTGGACGCAGCATTCAACAGGATATTGAGCGATGCGATGCATGCGATCATCGTTTTCCCGGATGCGTTTACGCTCGACCAACGCGACAAGATCGCGGCATTTGGGCTTAAGTATCGATTGCCAATTGTTTCAGGCTGGAGCACTTACGCCGACAGTGGCTTCCTCATGACTTATGGCCCCAATCTTCGCGACTCCTACGCGCACTTGGCCGTCTACGTCGACAAGATACTAAAGGGCGCCAAAGCGGCAGATCTGCCGGTGGAGTTGCCAACGTCGGTTGAGTTCGTGATCAACGTAAAGACCGCGAAGGCGATCGGCGTGAAGCTACCGCAGGCAATGCTCTTGCGCGCAGATGGCGTCATTGAATGAGTTTCCTCGACAGGGACGTTCCCCATGCGTGGGCCGCGCCCAAGCAGGCCGCTGGTTAGCTAACGCTAGGCTTCGCACAGGTCCACACAGTTTAGGAGAACGCATGTTTGACCACGTCAATTTCGGGGTCAGCGACTATGCAGCGAGCAAGGCGTTCTTCCTCAAGGCACTCGAACCGCTCGGCGTAGCTGTCGTCGCCGAGGAGCCGCCGACGTACGGTGTCGAGCTTTGCCAAAAGGGTAAGGCTTCATTGTGCCTGTACCAAACCGAGGAGAAGCCGGCGCACCTTCACCTGGCGTTCTCAGCCGAGAGTCGCCAGCAAGTCGAAGCGTTCTGTTGCGCGGCTCTGGAGGCGGGTGGCAAAGACAACGGGGCGCCTGGTCTGCGCGCGCAGTACCACGCGAACTACTTTGCAGCTTTCATCATTGGCCCGGACGGGCACAACATAGAAGTGGTTTGCCACGAATCCGAGGCCTAACCTTCGTTCCAGCGGACCGCCTCCGGCGGCCGCTGAACTTTGACGTTAGGCATCACTCGTAGGAGGTAATGCATGCGCTCATTCGATGAGGAAATCGCTCGCCGCCTTCAGGAAGCCGCCGACTCCGGCGAGCTTCAAGCCGCGAAGGGCTATGGCAAGCCGACGCCCGAAGATCCTGCCTGGGACGCCACGCCGGAAGCACTGCGCATGCCCATGAAAATACTTAAGGACGCGGGCGCGGCCCCGGCCGAAATTGCAATGTTTCACGAACGTGCACGGTTGAAACAGCAAGTCGCATCTGCCACAGACCCGGACGACCGCCAGAGGTTGCAGCTTCGACTGGTTGAACTCGAGGCAGTAATCGCGATTCGTCTCGAGGCCTTGCGCATCAATGCAAATTTATGAACGTCGTTGGCTTTGCCAATTCTGTGCTGCGCCCATCCAAATCGATGCCTAACCCTTCGCTCAACGCGGACGCCCCGCTCGCGGCGCTCAGCGCTCGCGGCGGGTCGCCGGTTACCTTGGTTCGTTAGGCCATTTGGGTCGAGCGCTGACGGTCGCAATGACCATCTGAACGGAAGATCTCTGGGTATGATCAATCGTTGCGAGCATTTCGACGCCATTCGGAAGGTGATGCCCCGCACCAACGGCTGCGAGGAGTGCCTGGCACTGGGGTCAGCGTGGAATGAACTTCGCGTTTGTCTGTCTTGCGGCCATGTTGGATGCTGCGAGGATTCGAAGCACGCTCACGCACTCGCGCATTTCAATTCGACGGGTCACCCGATGATCTCTTCCCTTGAACGTGGCGAAGCATGGGGATGGTGCTACATCCATCGTCGATACTTTGACCCAATGCCTGGACCGCTGCCGAGAAGTCGATCCATGCTAGCGTCGATCTTTGGTCGTCTGGTAAATAGATGATGGTGCAGATGGGCACAACTCTTACCCCGTGGCCTAACCCGTCGCTCAACGCGGACGTCCCGCATGCAGGGCTTCGCCCTCGCAGCGGGCCGCCGGTTAGCTTGTTTCGGTTGGGCCACATCGTGCCGGAGTCAAACCAACGGTGGAGAGCCACTTAATGTTATCGCGTGAACGAAGTACGAGCGTCGCCTACGACTATCGAACCGATCCCAAGGCTCGATCTGCTCACATTCCGGCAGTCAGCGTCGGCGCGCAAGCGGTTGGCACGCTGGCGCTTGCCGCCTTCGCGGTTGGAGCATTGGCCATCGGCGCTCTCGCTATTGGTCGGCTCGCGATTGGTCGCGCCCGAATCCGCCGGCTGGAAATTGATGAGCTTGTGGTTCGACGGCTGCGCATAGTCGAAGAGCTCGAGGCCCCTCCGAAAGCAGCCACTGAGAGCTAAGCATGCGGCGCGCCCATATTACGCAACCGCGGCCTAACCCGACGCTCAACGCGGACGGCCGCGTGCGAGGCTGCGCCCACGGGCGGGCCGCCGGTTAGCTTATTTCGTTAGGCGTCAGGCCAGCGTGAACGTCTTTGTTCGAGCATCGTTCCGTTGCGCCATCATCCAAGACGTGTCCATGGGCGACATTGCCAAGAAAGGCGTTTGGGCGCAGATTTGCGAGACTCGCGCCGTGTGCGGCGCCGCGCCATACTCACCACTATGTCTCGCCTGCCTCGCCGTTTCCCGGGCCGCGGTCTTCGCGGTCCGCCGGGTGAGTTTGTTGAGTTGGGTGAGTCAAGCCTCGATGTGTCAGCCGATCCCTGGCTGCAAGACTGGCTTCCGCTGCTGCGCGACCGCGCTGGTGCAGCCTCAATCCTCGAGCTTGGTTGCGGCATTGGTAAAGACACAGCAATCCTTGTCGAAGCGGGGTTTCGCGTTGTCGCGGTCGATTTGTCGCCGCGCGCAATAGAACGCGCACGCAATGCGGCCCCGCAGGCAGAGTTTCACGTCCGCGACCTTCGCGCTCCATTCCCAGTTACTGCAGGCGAAGTCGGCGTCATCATCGCCAGTTTGTCCCTGCACTACTTCGCGTGGGTTGAAACTCTCGCTCTTGTCCAGCGAATACGCACAACTCTGCGCCCAGGAGGTGCGCTGCTGTGCCGTCTGAACTCCACACGTGACCACAACTACGGCGCAATTGGATACCCGCACATCGAAGACAACTACTATCTTGTTCAGGGCGAACCGAAGCGTTTCTTTGACCATACTTCAATTGAGGCGGCCTTCGCTACCGGCTGGCGTAAGGTTTCCGTTGCTGAGCATGTCATTGAGCGTTACTCGCAACCCAAAGTCGTATGGGAGGTCATTGTTGAAAGAGACGCCTAACCCGTCGCTCAACGCGGACGTCCCGCATGCTGTGGCGGCGCCCCCGTAGCGGACCACCGGTTGGCTTGTATCGTTGGGCGTCACATCATGCGCAGTGGGAGGCCCAATGAACCTTTACCAAACACATTTACGGTATCGCGAGTTCGAGCACGCGGCCTGGGAACGCGCCGCTGCGAACTACGCCGACTCGTTTGAAACTGTGACGGCGCTGTTTGCTCGCCCGCTGCTGGATGCAGTTGGCTGTGACGCTGGCTTACAGGTTCTCGACGTGGCATGTGGCAGCGGCTTTATTTCTTCGTTAGCCGCCGCCATAGGTGCGGCGCCGACAGGTGTCGATTTCAGTGCCGGTATGGTGGCCCGGTCAAGTGAGCAATACCCACTCATTTCGTTCGTCGAGGCGGACGCTGAAAGCCTTCCGTTTCCGGACGGTTCGTTTGATCGTGTCGTCATCGGCTTTGGCGTACATCATTTCCCCAATCCAAAGCTCGCCATCGCGGAAGCACATCGCGTTCTTCGACCTGGTGGTCGCCTTGCGTTTACGGTGTGGTCCGCGACCGATCACGCGCTACAACAGCTGCTGACTGATGCCATTCGTCAAGCTGGCGTAGCCGGATCGTCACTGCCCGTCCCGCCACAGGGTGATATCAATGAAGTCCAATCTTGCCTCAGCCTCCTGCGAGGGGCCGGCTTCGGCCTCGGAAACACGTCAGCTCAGAGGTTGGAGAAGCTTGTCGTAGTTGAGTCGGCAGCAGGGCTGATCGAGCTGATGCTCAAGGGCACGGCTCGGTCATCCGCAATGATCCGCGCCCAGCCACCCGATCTCTTGCCTTCCGTCGTCGCCGCGCTTGACTCGGCCCTGCAGACGTATAGGGAAGGCAAGGTGTTCCATGTCCCCGCTGTCGCGATACTCGCGGTGGGCACACGCTCATGAACGTCGGATGCGAGCGGCGCCCAACCCTTTGTTCCAGCGGACCGCCTTCGGCGGCCGCTGAACTCAAACGTTAGGGCGCACGAACATGAGCCCAGTCCTACTCGCGGTTATCGTCATACTCGCAACTCTGAATTTGGTTGCCTGCGTTTACCTGCTTCGCGATCCGTTGCTGTCGAATGGTCAACGACTTGCCCAGAGTCTCATCGTCTGGCTGATTCCGATCGTTGGGCTTATCGCCATTTCTGTGTTCCACTATTCGCACCGCGCGAAACCTCAACGACGGTTCCCCTGAGCCGACGCTCCACCCGATGACCTTGGCCCGCTTGGCCACGAACATGGCTCCATACGTCACAAGAGTTTCATGCGCCCTAACCCGGCGCTCAAGGGGACTCCCCAGGTGCGTGGCTTCGCCACCGCACCGGGTAGCCCCTTAGCTCGCATTCGTTAGACCGCTTTGGCCAAGACGTGGGCCGTCCTCCACGCCATCACTTTCGTCTCTACGCGAATGGACGCGTCGACTATGCGCAGAAAAAGCGATGTAGGCCCCCAGCAGCCCGCCATATCCCGAGCGTCATTTGCCCGCATTGACGAACTGGATGCAGTCTCCCTGATTCTTGAATGGACCGTTGGGTCCAACATATGACTTCCAGTAGCCTTTCATGCACTGATTCTTGGATGTGGGACTAGGTAGAGGCGTAAATGACGTTGTACCGTAGAAGATATCCGACGGATCTGCGGGGGAGAGGTATTGAAACGAGCCAGTGCCATAGTAGTTGTCAAAAGTCCACTGGTGTGCGTCCGGGTCGTTGCCGACACCACAGCCGAAGCCACTTGGGCCGCAGTTGGTCCCGAACATCGCGTAGATCAGGGTCCCATCGGCCTCAAAACCCAGAACTCCCGTGTTAGCGGTAGTCTCGTTGTAGGTGACGCCATCCCAAGAAAAAGCAAGACGCGTAAACAGCCCTGCGATCTCAACGAAGCCGCCACCTGCGGGCGCGATTGTGGGATCAAAGGCGAAGGTTCCGACCGACGCAACTCCCCCGAGCGGACCGTTAAGGCCGGTAACGGTGAATTGGTATACGCTCGAACCCGCCGTCGCTTCGTGGGAAGCGAACGAAACAGCAAACAACAGAAGTATCGCGGCCAGAATGCCTCTTGGCTTTTTCATATTGCCCCTTTAACGATTTTGTAGTGGTGTGGCACATAGTCAGTGGACGCGAACCAGGCGTCAAGACCATCGGTCCGCTGCAACACTTCGTCGACCATGCGGCCTAACATGTCGCTCAACGCGGACGTCCCGCATGCGTGGTCTGCGCCCACGGGCGGGCCGCCGGTTAGCTTGCATCGTTAGGCGGCTCAACTTGCACCTCATCGCGTCCCAACGAATCTTGGAGGTCAGCGTGCCTGTAGGTGGCCAAATAGATTTAAGAAGATTTTTCTTCTTTTCCAAGTTGGAAGATCCGGAGCTGGACGATTTGCGAAGTCTCTTTCACAAAGAGACATTGCAGGCTTCCCAGGTCTTGTGGCCGGAAGGCCAGCTCAACTCAAAAATTGTTCTGCTTCAAGAAGGCTCGATGGCTCTCTTCAAGAAAAATGAATCCGGAAACTGTGAACAATTGGCGATACTGAAGCCGGGCGCGGCTTACGCGGAACTGGCACCGCTATTCTCAACGCGAAAAGCGATTACGACACTTTCAGCTCTGGAACATTGTTATTTCGTCTATGCTGATTTTTCAACTATTTTGCAATGGATTGAAGTACATCCATCGGCGTCAGTGCGATTTTATCGCGCGATTTCAGAAGCCATGGCGGCCCGGCTCGCGGCGTCATATGAACATATTCAAAATTTAAGGCCGCTTTTTTCTGGTTTTCAATAAACATCTTGTCCATTGGTCCCGGCAATGTTGCCGCCTAACCCGCCGCTCAAGGGGACTCCCCGTGTGCGTGGCTTCGCCACCGCACCGGGTAGCCCCTTAGCTTGTATTCGTTAGGCCGCGAGTTGATTAAGGCTTCCGGGCGGGCGCAAAATGCTTGCCACACATTCGTCTGCGGTGAGAGTAAAGCCATGGCAAAGGCCGACGCTGCTCTTGACAAGAGTGCCATTCGGGAGACCATCGAGGATTACCTCAATTTTCTCGACGCAAAAGACTGGGACGGCATTGCATCGTGCTTCACGCAGGACGCGCAGTCCTGGTACAACTTCGAGCCCGACGTGCTGCGAGGTGGGCGCGGCGTTGCTGATTGGCTTCGTGGACGTGTCGGCAAGTATGGCGCGACGGATCACGCCCTCAGCAATCTGCACATCGTGCTCGATGGAGACATCGCGACTTGTGATAGTCGGTTGACCGCGTCGCTTCTTTATGAGGAAAGCAGCGAGCAACGAGTCGCGGTTCGTGCCATCTGGTATAGGGACAAATTGCGCCGCGAAGGTGATCGGTGGCTGATTTCTGAGAGACGGCACGAGCCGCAATGGCAGTACGACGTCCCAACGCATGCCCTACGGCTGTAGTCGTCGTGCAGCTTGTACTCAATCGTGGCGATCAGCGACATTCACAACTATCGTCAAGCCGCGCCGGACATAGCAACGTCTGGGCAGCCGCGCGAAGATCAACTCGCTGCAATCGCTGCGGCCGGCTATGACGTAGTGATCAATCTCGCGTTACACGACGACCCGCGTTATTCGTTGAAGGATGAGGCATCTTCGATTCAGGCTCTTGGAATTGAGTACGTCCACATTCCGGTACAGTTCGGCGCTCCGACAACCCGCGACCTGACCTCATTTTTCGACGCCATGGATCGCTCCAAAGGTCGCCGCGTTTGGATACATTGCGCCGCCAATATGCGCGTCACCGCTTTTCTTGGCCTCTACTGGCAAATGCGCGAAGGATGGTCTGAAGAGCGCGCCTTCTCCCTCATGCGCGACGTGTGGCAACCGAATGATGTATGGGCGTCGTTTATCGCGGCCCAGGTAGCGAATGCAAGCGCCGCCTAACCCGGCGGTCAACCGGACGCGCCGAATTCGTGGCTTCTACTTGGCGAGCGTCCACGCCGCGCGCCGGTTACCTAATTCGTTAGGCCTTGTCTAACCTGAGTCTGTGCATCGGTGAAGATCGACCGAATCGACCACCTAGTGTTAACCGTTCGGGATATCGATGCCACGTGCGAGTTCTATTCGAGAGTACTAGGTATGAATACTGTCGAATTTGGAGTCGGGCGCGTTGCGCTAGCCTTCGGCGCCCAAAAGATCAATCTCCATCAAGCCGGACGCGAGTTCGAACCCAAAGCCAATCACCCCATGCCAGGCTCCGCCGACATTTGCCTAATCGCCGCAGTACCATTGGCGCAAGTCATCGCCCATCTGAGAGTCTGCGGTGTACCAATCGTGGAAGGCCCTACAACTCGTACAGGAGCAACGGGCCCAATACAGTCTGTCTATTTTCGGGACCCTGACTCGAACCTCATAGAAGTATCGACCTATGACAAGGCCTAACCCGTCGCTCAACGCGGACGTCCCGCATGCGCGGGCTGCGCGCCCGCGGCGGGCCGCCGGTCAGCTTGTTTCGTTAGGCCAGTTGGGTCGAGCGCTGACGGTCGCAATGACCATCTGAACGGAAGATCTCTGGGTATGATCAATCGTTGCGAGCATTTCGACGCCATTCGGAAGGTGAAGCCCCGCACCAACGGCTGCGAGGAGTGCCTGGCACTGGGGTCAGCGTGGAATGAACTTCGCGTTTGTCTGTCCTGCGGCCATGTTGGATGCTGCGAGGATTCGAAGTACGCTCACGCACTCGCGCATTTCAATTCGACGGGTCACCCGATGATCTCTTCCCTTGAACGTGGCGAAGCATGGGGATGGTGCTACATCCATCGTCGATACTTTGACCCAATGCCTGGACCGCTGCCGAGAAGTCGATCCGTGCTAGCGTCGTTCCTTGGTCGTCTGGTAAATAGATGATGGTGCAGATAGGCACAACTCTTACCCCGTGGCCTAACCCGTCGCTCAACGCGGACGTCCCGCATGCAGGGCTTCGCCCTCGCAGCGGGCCGCCGGTTAGCCTATTTCATTAGGCCCCACACCACACAGACCTTCCGCACGGAGTCGCAGACATGATCACCGTTTTTGGGGAAGGGAGGGGGTTTCGGATCGTTTGGCTGTTGGAAGAGATGCGGCTCCCTTACAAGTTGAGGCGAGTGGACCTGCTGGACGGTGTCGAGAACGACGCGGAGTTCCTAACCATCAACCCCGCCGGCTTCATACCCGCCATACGGGACGGCGACGTCACGATGGTCGAGTCAATCGCGATCATGGAGTATCTGATGGCCCGCCACGGGCCGACTCCGTTTGCGCCGGCTTCCACGGATGCGGCCTATCCCGCGTATCAGCAGTTCCTTCACCTCGGCGAAGCCGGCCTCGCCGCATCCATCTACTTCGTCAATGCCAGCCGCAATCTTGCTCCCGAGGCCGAGCGCCGGAACTGGGGCGCACGCTTTGCACTGGAGGTGTTCCAGAGCCGTCTTGGCTTGGTCACGCGGCAGCTCGCGCGATCGCCCTACATGGCAGGCGACGCTTTCACCGCCGCTGACATTTCGGTCACCTACGCCCTAGAGTTGGCTCAAAGAGGGGGCAGCGTTGCCCTCGGCGAAGCGGAACAGGCTTATGTGGCCCGCATGTCCCGACGCGATGGCTACTTGCGCGCCATGGAGAATTGTCACGACACGAGGGCTTGGGTCGCCAAACTGGCCAGTCACGGTCGCCCCGGTGAGGCCTAACCCCTCCATCGAGCGGACGTTCCAACGGCCTCTTCGCGCCTTTTGGCCCGCCGCTCATGTCGAACGTTGGGCTGCGGACAACTGCGCCGATGGCAAGCGGGGAGATTTCATGAAGTTTAAATCGTGGTGCGCAGCGTTTCTTATTCTCCAAACGCTGTCGGCGAATGCCCAGAGGCCAGATTGCCCGATCCGCGATGCAGCCATTCCACGGCAGCCTCCGGGCGCGCCGCCCGATTTCACTCCAAAGATAACTTTTCCGAATCAATTTGGAGGCGAAGCTAAGGTCGAAATGCCGGCAACTCGTCCTGCGAGCAACGACTTAACTGTCGTCGAGGAAGGCCATTTAACAGCCGTCGCAGGAATGGCCGAAGTCGCTCGACTCGAAATGCCTTCGAGCGGCTTACTCATTGTCCCAATCGATGCGCGAGCCACTCTTTTGTCGGAGTGGCGTTTTAATGGCTACTATCCAGAGCGTGGGCACAAGGTAACTCAAGTGTTCAGCCGCGCAGGATCGGTTCTCGTACTCGAACAATGGGACTACAAGGCCGATGGAATCACCATTTTTAATACACGGCAGCCTAGTACCACGGTAGGGGGCTTTCCCGCCAGATCGGGTGGCCTTCAATCCCCATCAGGCTGCGTGGCGGCGAGCCTGAGCTGGGATGAAGACGAGACAAGTTTCAAACTTATGCTTGTGGGGCCACTTCCACTGCCCGAGCAACGGCAGGTTCTGCTCAAAGTCGCGCAATCCATCAATGCGGTCAAGGCAGGAGCCAGGAAGTGAGCGGTCCACAGCCTAGCCCGTCGCTCAACGCGGACGTCCCGCATGCGTGGGCTGTGCCCACGAGTGGGCCGCCGGTTAGATTGTTTCGTTAGGGGGCTTCACCATGTCGCCGCATCAGACCATCGCCGTTGCCGTTCGCCTGTTTGCGATTTGGCTTGTGATCTACTTTGCGCGAAGCGCACCTTCGTTCTTCCGCGAATCCTTGCGAACGGACGACACCGCGGCGAGCGTCACCGTCATCGTTATCTCAGTCCTTGCTGTCCTTCTTGCCCTCTTCCTATGGTTCTTTCCACGAACCGTCGCACGCGGTCTGCTCGACGTCAAGAGCTTGACTCCGACACAGCCAGCATCGCCTGACACGTGGTTCGCCGTTGGCTGTTCGCTTATTGGGATGTGGCTGATTGTCCCCGCTCTGGCTTCCGTCATCTATTACCTATCAGCCCTCTTCATGGCGCAACGGAGCCCGGCATTTGACACCACCGACATGCACTTCGCTTGGGTCTACTATTTAACCGAGATTGCTATCGGGATCTGGCTATTGTTAGGCGCCAGGGGCGCAAGAAGGCTTTTCTGGTGGGCGCGCAGTGCCGAGTAACATAAGCCCCCTAACCCAGCGCTCAAGGGGACGTCCCGGGTGCGTGGCTTCGCCACCGCACCGGTTCGCCCCTTAGCTTGTATTCGTTAGGTGTCACACGCAATGCATGCCATCGCCCCTGACGGGATAGAAATCGCATTCCAGGTTTATGGTGCGGGCGTGCCAACGTTGGTTCTTGTTCATGGTTGGTCCTGCGACGGCAGTTACTGGCAAGATCAGGTCGAACCGTTGTCTCGACACTACCAGGTGATAACCCTCGATCTCGCTGGGCATGGCGATTCCGGCTCGGGCCGCCGAGAGTGGACCATCGCGGCATTCGGCTTAGATGTTGCCACTGTCGTGAGCCATCTTCGCCTTGGCGATGTCGTTCTCGTCGGACATTCGATGGGGGGCGACGTAGTTCTAGAAGCTGCGCGGCAGTTCCCTGAGCGAGTCCGTGGAATTGTCTGTGTCGATACGTATAGTCAACTCGCGCAGTTCAGCACGTTGCAACAGGTGCGGACACGCATGGCGCCCTTCGAGAAGAACTTTGTTCCGACAACGCGTCAGTTCGTTCAACGCATGTTTCCAGCAAACGCTGATGCAGTGCTCATCGAGCGCGTGGCCGCAGACATGTCCGCGGCGCCGCCCGAAGTGGCCTTACCGGCATTGGAGGCAGCGTGGACCTTTGGTAGCGAGGTGCCTAAAATCCTGCGAAGCCTTACGATCCCAGTGACGGCCATCAATCCCGAAGATCCACCAAGCGACTTGAAGTCGATGCACGAACACGGAATAGATGTCATGTGTATCTCGGGGGTCGGTCACTTTATGATGATGGAACAACCTGATCGCTTCAATGAGTGCCTCATGAAGGTGATTTCCTCATTTGCGGTGGTGGTGCCAAGTGACGCCTAACCTTGCGGTCAACCGGACGCGCAGGTTCATGGCTTCGACTTAGCGAGCGTCAGCGCGGCGCGCCGGTTACCTTACTCGTTAGGCGTGCACGACCGGGACCAGTGCTCGCCCATTCCTTTGTTGGTCCTTCGTAATGTTGAACGAAATGAAGTTCACCATGAAATCGACGCCGTACGCTGCATTCGCCGTGGCCATGGCCTTCGTTTGTGGGCATGCCTGCAAGTTGGGCTCAATCGAGCGACCATCAGATGATCTTGCCCGGAGACCTGAAATGGGCCGACGTCCCTTCATTGCCGCCAGGAGCGAAAATTGCCGTCATTGAGGGCCCGTTGAGCGAGGCCGTTCCCTTTACGTTCCGATTGAAGTTCCCTGCAAACTATCAGGTTCCCGCGCACTGGCATCCCGCCGTTGAGCGGGTGACGGTTCTTTCTGGAACGTTCAACATGGGCGTGGGCGATAAACTGGATATGCAGACGTCGATGTCCCTTCCCCCGGGAAGCGTGACGATCATGCAGCCGAAGACCAACCATTTTGCTTGGACCAAAGAGGAGGTGGTGGTGCAGCTTAGTGGAATCGGCCCATGGGGCATCACGTACGTCAATCCCGCGGATGACCCAAGAAAAAAATGAATAGCCCGCTTAACCCGGCGTTCAACACGGATTCACACGGTGCGGCCTAACCTGTCGCCCAACGCTTGTATCGTTAGGCTGCGCCACTAGCATCGCCTCAGAGTGAGATCTATGAGCACCGAAACTGAAGCACTAGAACAGTTTTTCGCCGCTATCAATCGCAATGACATGCAGGCCATAACTAAGGATTTTGATCCGCAGATTGTGCGCATTGAACCCGAGGGCTTTCCAACAGCCGGCACCTATCGGGGTATCGCGGAAGTGCAAGAGCACGTCACGAAAGGACGCGGGAGTTGGGCCGAAGGAACCTGCGATCCCGAGAAGTTTTTGGTAAACGGAGACAAAATTGTCGTGTACCTTCACGCTTGGGTGCGCCTAAAGGACTCAACTGACTGGGTTGGTGGACGATTTGCCGATGGTTTCGTGTTTCGCGAAGGAAAAATCACCCAATATCTCTCCTTTGGGGAGCGGGTGGACGCCCTCAAGTGGGCCGGTATTGAAGATCCAGAGGCGCGTTGAGATCGCCACAGCGAGCGGCAGTAAGTCTGCAGGCGCGGCCCAACACGCGGTCAACTCGGACGCGCCGGCACGAGGCTTCCTTCTTGTCACCGCTGGCGGCGGCGCGCCGGATACCTTAGCCCGTTAGGGCTCTCTCGCGTCGGCACATGAGCATCGGTGAACTCTTGCAGTGGCAGTGGAAAGGTTATCCTCGATATCATCAATCCCGCACTAATTTGCTCATCCATCTTGTGGCTGTTCCGCTCTTCCTGGCCGGAACGATCGGCTTGGTGGTCGCCCTCGTTCAAGCTTCGTTTGCTGCTCTCGCCGTTGCTGTTGGCTGCATCATCGTGGCGGTGGCGCTACAAGGCCGGGGCCACCGGCTGGAATCCATTCCGCCGGAGCCGTTTACCGGGCCGGTCAATTTCGTCTCTCGCCTGTTCCTTGAGCAGTGGGTCACGTTTCCGCGATTTGTCATTTCGGGGGGCTGGGGTGCTGCCTTACATAGAGCCGGTGAGCCCTAAGTCTGGTTGGGCGTGTTCACGGTTCGGAGATAACATGGAGTTTGGCCACACGATTCTTCGCGCGATCTTGGTCATGTCAACACTGGGAGCGATGATGACACCCGCGTACGCAAAACAAGCGGCGCAAGATTCCGAACTAACTGCTCTCAGCGACGCGTGGATCGAAGCGGAAGTGCGCCGTGACACGGACGCATTGGAACGTCTGCTCGATGAACGGTGTTTGATAACGTTTGCGTCTGGCAAGACGGTTGATCGTGCGGGATTCATCGACTGGATTCGAAACTCGGACATCAAACCCTTTCAGGTCACGAACGAAGCAATTCATGTTTACGGTGACACGGCTGTTGTCATTGGCGTTGACTCGAATCGCATAGTCAAATTCACTTGGGTCGCTGTGAAGAGAGATCAACGGTGGCGAGTGGTGTCAGAAACGTTTTCGAGAGTCCCTGCTCCGAAATGACCACACCGCCTAACCTGTCGCTCAACGCGGACATCCAGCGTGCGTGGGCTACGCCCACGCGGCGGGCCGTCCGGTTAGCCAATATCGTTAGGCGTCTATACCGAGGCAAATTATGACGCGCGTTCGCGTTGAAGGCTTCACCATCTCGCTCGACGGATACGGAGCAGGTCCGAATCAAGACATCAACAATCCGCTCGGCGTTGGCGGGACGGAACTGCACCAGTGGTTGTTCCCAACACGCACTTTCCAGCGGGCTTTGTTCGGCAAGGACGGCGGTACGACCGGGATTGACGACGACTTCGCCGCCCGTGGCTTTCAGAATGTCGGGGCCTGGATTCTTGGGAGGAACATGTTTGGCCCCATTCGTGGGGACTGGCCGGACGCGAGCTGGAAAGGCTGGTGGGGAGACAATCCACCGTATCACGTTCCAGCCTTCATCTTGACGCATCATCCTCGTCCACCCATCGAGATGGAAGGCGACACGACGTTCCACTTCATCACGGGCGGCATTCGCGAGGCGCTCGACCGCGCACGCGAGGCGGCAGCTGGAATGGACGTGCGGGTCGGCGGTGGGCCGAACACAATCCAGCAGTACCTGCGGGAGGGTCTCATTGATGAACTGCACATTGCCATCTCACCGATCCTGCTCGGCCGGGGAGAAAGGCTGTTCGAAGGGGTTGATATGCGGGCTCTGGGATACAAGTGCATTGACGTCGTAGCGTCGGAGAAGGCCACGCATGTCGTCCTACAGTACCAAAGTGGCACGGACGCCTAACAATCGGTTGCAGCGGACGGTCCGAACATGCACGCACCTACATATCGCTGGCGTTGCCATAAGTGTGAACTCGTTAACGTGGCGGGTATCTCCAGTTGTGCGCATTGCGGTTTTCCAGCCGTCGCGTCGGCCGTCGATATTTGTCGAGCGCGAGGTGAACCCAATCCAATTTCGTCCGGTTATGCGTCTGTGGGTACTGCGTTGGGTTGGTTCCTGGTAATTTTTCCGTGGTGGTCATGAACGCTCTTCGTTGCATGCCTAACCCCGCGCTCAAGGGGACGTCCCGTCTGCGTGGCTTCACCACCGCGCCGGGTCGCCCCTTAGCCTTTCGTTAATCGGCTGACGTGAACTTCACGGAGCTACCTACAATGGAACACGAGGTCGTGTTCATGCGACAACTCGTGACTGGCGACATTCACGCATGGTACGACTACCTTTGCCTTCCAGAGGTATTCCAGCACACAAGCTGGAACGTACAAGGACCAAGTGAATTGGCTAAGTACGTTTGGAAGCCAGAGGAGTTCACCCCTTCTTCACTGCTGCGGTTTGCCATCGCACTTAAATCAACTAACCAGCTAGTTGGAACTGCAGGATTTCATACAGTCTCCCCGCAAAACCGAAGCGCGGAAATTGCCTACGACCTTGCGCCTGAAATGTGGGGCAAAGGCATAGCAACTGCGATCTGCCAGGAACTCGTACGTTGGGCTCATACTAGCGCCGACATCATCAGAGTTCAGGCGTCGGTTCTTGAGTCCAATGCCCGCTCCACTAGAGTCCTGGAGCGCTGCGGCTTTGTCAGAGAGGGGCTTCTGCGTAGCTATCGCTTCGTCCGCGGCAGTCCTGGCAACTTCTTTATGTACTCGCATGTCGCCAACTTCCCTGCAGCTGCCTAACCTGTCGCTCAACGCGGACGTCTCGCATGCGGGGCTGCGTCCACGCGGGCCGCCGGTTAGCTTGGTTCGCTAGGCGTCCGTGGGGCCGATCCCGCGAAACATCGGTATCTTCGTGGCAGTCTTGCTGCTGGCGAGATTTGTCGTTCCACTTGGCGGTCTCGGCTGGGCCCAATCGTTCACGAACGACCGCATCTTCACGGTCACATTCGGTTGGCTTGATTGGTCCCAAGTAATCACCTGGACCTTCCCGACTATCGTCTTCGCGTGCCTTGGAGCGCTCCTCTCATTGCTGAAGGTCGGCCCCAAACCAACCGTCTGGGCGATTGCCCTGGGGACGCTCTGCAGTGCAGAAAGGTGGGCCTACTCCACAAATCATTTCGCGCCGTCGGCTGGCCTGTACTTGTATTTCTGGGTATACGGAGAGCTCCTCGTTCCCCCGTTGGCGGCGTGGGGCGGGGCTACGGTTTTCCAGGCACTCGCACGGCGGTACGACCAGCGTGCAACCGCCTAACCACGCGCTCAACCGGACCCGCCGGGCGCGTATGCGCGGGGCGGTGGCGACGGGCCGGTTAGTTTAGCCGTTGGGCCGCAGTTCGAGGCGGCGAGATCCGTCTGGAGAGGAGGACCAATGAATTGGAACAAATGGGTTCGGCAAATCCACCGCTGGCTGGCCATTGTCTTTACTGTGACCGTCATCGCCAACTTCGTTGCAATGACGCAGGGGCAACCTCCCGCCTGGGTGACCTATTCGCCGCTGTTGCCGCTATTCCTGCTCATGTTCACCGGTCTGTACATGTTCGTGCTGCCGTATGCCACCAAGTGGCGGAGCGGGACACCACGGCAAGCTGGAGATTGAACCGTGGCGCCAAGCGAAAACGGTAACGCGTGCCTCGCGCCGTCGCAAAGCGAATTGCCGATGCAAGCACCAATCCTGGCCCTTGCGGCCCAACCCGGCGCTCCGGGGAGTCCCTTAGCTTGGATTCGTTAGGCCTTTGCCAATGCCCCAGGACGTGATCGATTCGTCACGCTTCGCTAGCGCTGCCCATCCCCGCATGGATTCCTGCAGTCAGCGCGGTTAACCCCGTACGTTAGACCGCATTCACTCCCAGTCGAACTCCTAGCATGCGCATCTACCTTCAATCCCACCTCGTCAAGGTCGGTCTCGGTTTGCTCATCGTCGGGACTGGTCCGCTCGTGCTCATTGTCGCTGCGGCGGCACTTGGGCTGTGGCCCGATCCAAATCCCAATCCCATCGGTCTAGGCTTGCTATCCTTTCTCACGTTCTGGCCCGCCATCATCTGCATCGTCGTCGGAGTGATCCGTGTTCGCGCTCACAATAGACGTTCGGCCTAAACCGTCGCTCAACGCGAACGCCCCGTGGCGTGGCTTCGCCACCGCATCGGCCGCCCCTTGGCTTATATTCGCTAGGCGCACTGGCGCTACAGGGGACGACAACGATGTGGGTAGACAACGCGTTCGCGACACGATGATGGACAGTGGGCTAGCACTCCTCCTCAGTGTCCCCCTGCTCTGGGCACCTTTTGCCGCGCGCGCGCAGCAGACCGAGACGGTCTGGCGAATCGGCGTCTTGATGCCTGAACGGCCTGGCGAATTGGAGCTGCTCGTGGAGCGCCTCCGCGATCTCAAGTATGTCGAAGGCCGCAACATCATCCTGGAGCCCCGGCGTGCCGCGAGAGCCGACCAGCTGCCGGCGCTCGCCGCCGAGCTCGTCCGCCTCGAGCCGCACGTCATCGTCGCGATTACCGGAGCATCCGCCCTGGCGTTGAAGGATGCCACGAAGACCATACCCATTGTCATGACCGGCAGCGGCGACGCGGTTCGCCAGGGCCTGGTCGCGAGCCTTGCGCGACCGGGCAGTAACGTGACGGGCCTTACGCTAATATCTCCTGAACTTGCGGCTAAGCGCCTCCAGATTCTAAAGGAGGCCGCACCTCGGGCGGCACGCATCGGCGTGATCGGATGCCGCGCAACGGAGCCGGTAGGCACGCAGCAGTGGTCGGAGGTCGAACCGGCCGCCAAGCAGATGGGCCTTCACCTCGTGCCGATCCTGGTCCGACAACCGGAGGAGTTGTCTGGCGCGTTCGAGGCTGCGATGCGGGAAAAGTTCGAGGCCATCCTTGTCCTCGATTGCAGCCTTTTGCCCTCCGCACTGGTAACCGGTTTGGTGAACAAATCTCGCGTCCCTGCTTTGTATTCATCTCCGCGGTACGTCCGGGCCAACGGATTGATGTCGTACGGCCAGAACTCCGACGAACAGTATCGGCGCGTGGCGGCCTTCGTGGACAAGATTCTCAAAGGCGCCAAGCCCGCGGAGCTTCCGGTCGAGCAGCCGACGAAATTCGAGTTGATCGTCAACCTCAAGACGGCGAAGGCGCTAGGCATTACCATCCCGCAGTCGGTGCTAGTGCGGGCGGACAAGCTGATCGAATGACGGTCCAAACCGCACGCGGCGCGTGGAGTGTGAATGGGCGCCTAACCCTGCGTTCAACCCGGACCGTGTCCAGTTAACTTGATCGTTGCCCCTCACGATCGGCACTCTTAGCTTCGCCTTCTACAAAGTACTCTGGAGCGACCTATGCAGGAAATCGCTGAAGTGCTGAACACTGCGGACAAATCAAAGAAGGATCGGCTTGCGGCGCAACAAGCCTTCTTACAAAGACGCAGCGAAATCTGGGGAGCCATTCAGGAGGGCAGGTTTCCGGCTACCTACACCTCCAATGGCAACAGGAAGTTTGTAGGGGCGCCACGAAGGACTGCGATTCGATGCGACTTCTTGTTGGCCAGCAAGATTGCGCTCGGGCCAAAGTACAGGCGAGACCGCATATCCGACTTGGCTCAGCGCGATCTTCTGTTCAGTGTGCTGCGCGACAGGGAGGTGTTTCCGAACAGGTCCGGACAGAGGTTCTATTGTTGCCCGAAATGCACGGCGAAGCTTTACGAGTGCGTGAGTTCCAGCGTCTTCCGCTACATTGACAATGCAAAGTGGAAGGCCGAGATTGAATCGGGACGCAAGACTCGAAGCGCGGCCTAACCCGTGCTCAGCTGCGCCCACCGCAGCGGCTTGCCGGTCAGCTTCAGTTCGTTAGGCCGCAGGCGAAGGATACAAAATGACCGAGAGACTGGAGCACGCCAACCTCTGCGTTCATGACATTGACGCTGTGGTTGGCTTTCTGAAGACGGCGTTTCCCGACTTCAAGACTCGGCAGGACACGACTGATCTGGACGGATCGCGATGGGTGCACATAGGTACGAACGAGACGTACATTGCACTCAATCAAGCGAAGCCCGGAGAAGGTCCACGTGGCACTCCGTACAAAGGTAGGCCGGGCCTCAACCATCTTGCGTATGAGGTCGAGGACGTAGAGGCAATTCGCGCCAGGCTTCGTGCCGCCGGGTACCAGGATTCCACGGTACCGAACGCACATCCTTATCGCAAGCGCATCTATTTCTACGACCCGGAGGGAAATGACTGGGAATTCGTGCAATATCTATCCGACGATCCGAGCCAGCGTCACGATTACGAACTGCCAGATCTATGACGCGGCCGAACAACTCCGTGGAGCCGTATGCGGCCTAACCCCTCGCTCAACGCGGGCGTCCCGCATTCTCGGGCTGCGCCCACGAGCGTGCTGCCGGTTAGCCAAGTCCGTTAGGCCGCAGTTGGCTCACGATGCGACTGTGGACCCTTCATCCCAGATACCTCGACGCGAAGGGATTGGTCGCGCTTTGGCGTGAAGCGCTACTTGCTCGGGCTGTACTCCGTGGGCGCACAAATGGTTATCGTCAACATCCACAGCTAAGTCGATTTCGCGCAAGTGCCGCGCCGCGCAATGCCATCAACCGCTACCTCGCGTTCGTTTACGCGGAGGCAGCTTCACGCGGTTATGCCTTCGATCGCTCCAAGCTCGGGCCCGTTCGGGCCACGCAGCGCATCCTCGTTACCGATGGCCAAGTGGAATACGAATGGCTGTGGCTTCTCGGAAAATTGAAGCTGCGCAGCCCATCCGTTTATCGCCAACACCTTGAAGTTTCATTTCCCGCAGCGCATCCTCTCTTTCGCGTCGTGTCCGGACCAATAGCCGATTGGGAACATGTGCAACAAAATGCTGCGTCCTAACCCGTCGCTCAGCGCGGACGTCCCGCGTGCGCGACTTCACCTGCGCCGCGGGGCGCCGGTTAACGTTGATGCGCTAGGTGTCGCAATTCCTACCCTATAGATGACTAATCGAACCGCCTCCTGCAGTTGTGGCCAACTTCAAGCTCACGTCACCTCTGACCCGATTCGGGTTTCCGTCTGCCACTGCCTTGCCTGCCAGCGTCGGACCGGAAGTGTCTTCGGGGCTCAGGCTCGCTTTGCTTCCAGTTCCGTAACCATCACGGGCGCCGCCAAGGAGTATGTCCGGGTCGGAGACGAAGGCTCACGAGCCACTTTCAGGTTCTGTCCTGAGTGTGGGTCGACGGTGTTCTGGACAGCTGAATACCTTGAAGGCTTTATCGCAATTCCGGTCGGTGCGTTCGCCGACCCGAAGTTTCCAAGTCCCACGTTCTCGGTCTACGAGGAACGCATGCACAGCTGGGTGTCCATGCCTCCAGGCATCGAGCACATGGCGTAGGCAAACCGCGATGCCTGACATATCGGTCAACCGGACCCGCCGGTCACATCTACGTTAGGTGTCACAAACAACCGCACCGCCTTCCCCGCTGGTTAAGGAATCCTATGGGTGCCACTGAAATCAGAGTCGGCCAACTTGGCATTAACTACATCGTCGATGGCTCGAAGAGCGCGAGCATCGGACTGTTTGAACTGACCGTGCCTCCGGGCTCCAACGTCCCCCCGGCACACAGTCACTCCAACAACGAAGAGTGTGTGTACGTTCTGGCCGGTACACTTCGATACACAGTCGGGGCGGAGACACGGGATTTGACGCCCGGCCAAAGCATGAGCACGCCGAAGGGGGTGGTTCATGCTTTCTCGAATCCATTCACGGAGACGGCTCGCGCCTTGATCGTCCAGTCCCCGGATATCGGAGCCCAATACTTCAAAGATGTTGCTGTCGTGGTGAACGCCGGAGGACCGCCGGACAAAACGGCCCTCCTGTCTGTAATGTCAAGGTACGGGCTCGTCCCAGCCGCACCGAAGTGACGCCGACGCGCAAGGCAGCGGCCCGGTCAAAGCCATTGCGATCAAGATCCCACCGCAGCCCAGGGATGATGTCGTGTTCGTCAATTGAACATCGTTGGGGCGCATCGACAGCCACAAGGAGCCCACAATGACCATCACCATTACGGCCTTTGAACGCTCACCCGATGGCGGCAAGGGACTGGCGCGCGATACGCGCGTGCGCTGGGCGCTCGAGGAAGTGGGCCAACCGTACCAAGTTCGCCTTGTTTCGTTTCGAGCGATGAAGGAACCCGCACATCTGGCGCTTCATCCTTTCGGCCAAATTCCGACCTATGAAGAAGGCGATCTCGCGCTGTTCGAGACAGGGGCGATTGTGTTTCACATCGCCGAGCGACATGCAGGCTTGCTGCCGATCGGTGCCAACCCTCGGGCTCGCGCGATCACATGGATGTTTGCCGCGCTCAGCACGGTGGAACCGCCGATCCTTGAACTTGGAAACGCGAGGCTGCTCGAGGGCGACAAGCCCTGGCATGCGGAGCGCCTTCCTCTGGTCGAAGATCGCGTTCGCGGCAGGCTAAACCAACTTTCCATTCGCCAGGGCAATGCCGACTGGCTCGATGGAAAATTCAGCGCGGGAGACCTTTTGATGGTGTCGGTGCTGCTCAGGCTGAAATCCTCGGGCATTCTGGACGAATTCCCCAACCTGGCCGCCTATGTCGCTCGCGGCGAAGCGCGGCCCGCCTACAAGCGAGCCTTCGATGCTCAACTGGCGGTTAACACCGGCAAGAATTGACGCCGTTGCCGGCAGGCTTCGTTCTCATTAGGATTGGTGGATGGCTGCTTCGATGAGCAACCCGGTCCTTCCATAGGGGGTCGCGGACATGATCACCGTTTTCGGCGAAGGGAGGGGGTTCCGGGTCGTCTGTCGTCCAATTCTTCAAGGACATTGGGTAACCACTGGGGCCCAACCATGCTCTGTACCGGACGGGCCGGATTTGCACGGCCTTGCCCGCGGCGCGGCCGGCCGCCGGTTGACTTTAGTTCGTTGGGCATCATCGATCCGCACCGAACGAAAAATTGAGGAGACAGAATGTTCCTAGGCGAGCCACATCCTAACGATGCAAACTCGGCTCTGTATTCGCGCGATATTGCCGACGATGGGTACGTGTCAAATTTCACTCGATTGTGGGCCTGGAGGCCGGACGTATTTGATGGGTTCATTAGCTTGCGTAAACGTCTAACCGAACAAGCCGCTCTTTCGCTTCGCGAGCGCTCCATTCTGGTCTGCGCCACGGCCGCCAAGCTAGGCGATTCCTATTGCGCTCTAGCGTGGGGCACGACATTGGCTTCAGAATGCAGCCCGACGGCCGCCGCTGCAGTCTTACAATGTAATGAAACTCCGGAACTAACAGCGCGGGACAAGGCGCTCGCGGCATGGGCCGGAAAGGTCGTCCACGAACCTAACGAAATCACGGCTGAGGATGTCAATCGACTTCGCGCTGCCGGTCTTTCGGAACAGGAAATATTTGATGCGACCGTATTTGTCGCGTTCCGCTTGGCGTTTTCGACGGTGAATGATGCGCTTGGTGCTCAGCCCGACCGCCAACTGGCTACTTCCGCGCCTATACAAGTTCGCGACGCGGTGATCTATGGGCGAAGTGTTTCTGGAACCCTCTCACAATGACGCCCAACCCGGCGTGCAGCGCGGAAGTCCCGCATACGCATGCTGCGCCCACGGGAGGTCCGTCGGTTAGTCCGCTTCGCTAGGCCTTTTTGGAGGAGACGGAACATGGACCGATTCACGGGCGGTTGCCTTTGCGGAAACGTCCGATTTGTGGCGTCGGGACTCCCATACCGGGTCGGCATCTGCCACTGCCTCGACTGCCGCAAGCATCATGGCGCCCTGTTTCACGCTTCCGCTGTGTTCCCTCAGGATGCGGTGACGATCGATGGCGAAACACGCGACTACGCCGGGCGTTTCTTCTGTCCCCGCTGCGGTTCGCCCGTTTTCGGTCGCACCGCAGACGAAATCGAAGTGAACCTGGGATCCCTGGATGCCCCTGACCAACTGCTGCCAACCTACGAAAGCTGGACCATTCGTCGCGAGTCCTGGTTGCCGCCGTTTCCGCTCGCGAGACGATACGAGCGCGATCGTGACGCCACAGATCGCTTTGAGAAGTAGGTGGCCGGCTGGCTAGCCTTCGCTAGGGCGCAAACCTGCCGCTATGCCGACTCCCCGGCCTGAAACGCTACTATTCGATCTCGGTGGTGTCATCATGGACATCGACTTCAGCCGAGCATTTCGCGCATGGCAGCCGATTTCAACACTATCCCTCAGCCAGATTGCCGACGCGTTCAAATTTGATGCCCAGTATGAACGACACGAACGTGGTGAGATCACCGCTGCAGCATACTTTGAGCACCTACGCTCAACGCTATTCCTGAGCGGGGACGACACGCGTATTCAGGAAGGGTGGAACTCCATTTACATTGGAGAGATTCCCGAAACCATAGCCCTGGTCCGATCGGCACGTAAGGACATACCGTGCAATGCCTTCACCAACACAAACGCCGCACACCAAGCAGCTTGGTCGGCACAGTTTCCGACCGTCACCGGCTTGTTTGGCCGTATCTTCGCGTCGCACGAGATTGGGCATAGAAAGCCCGAGAAGAAGGCCTTCGAACACATCGGACGTGAACTCGGTGTGGCGCTTGACTCCATCATGTTCTTCGATGATCTGATTGAAAACATCGAAGGGGCGCAATTAGCCGGACTGCAAGCCGTTCACGTTCGCTCGCCGCGCGACGTGAGGAATGCGCTCGAGGCTATCGGCTGTGCGCCCTAACAAGCTGGTGCCAGACTCGCCGCTCAACGCGGACATCCCGCATGCGTGGAATCTGAATTGTCGGGCAATGAAATGCGCAACGAAGGACTCGTAAAGTCATGGAACGATGACCGTGGTTTCGGGTTCATCGAACCAATTCACGGCGGGCAAGAGATCTTCGTTCACATCAAGGCATTTCCACCTCGGTCGGGACGGCCGCACGTGGGCCAGTACGTTTCCTTCGAGATTGAGCAGAACAAGGAGGGAAAGAAGCGCGCCAAGAATGTGGAGCTCGTTCGCGCTGCCCGGATCAGGACGCCAAGAAGATCCAACTCCACCTCGGATTGGGGAACCGTTTCCCTGCTCGCGATTCCCGCATTCCTCTTCCTATATGCCATTGTCGCCGTCCTTTGGCGTGTGCCAAATCTGGTAGCTGGTGCCTATTTTGCGTTGAGCGTAGCGTGCTTCGCCGCTTATGCTTCAGACAAGTCGGCCGCAAAGTCGGGAGGTTGGCGCACGTCCGAAAGCACACTACTGATTATTGGCACTCTCGGCGGGTGGCCCGGTGGCGTACTTGCGCAACAGCTCCTTCGGCACAAGTCACTCAAAGCCTCATTCCGCGCCGCATTCTGGTGCTCGACAGTCATTAACATCTGCGCGTTCATTATTCTTAGTTCGCCGCTCGTCAGTGCTTGGTCGCGGCTGGCAAAATGAGGCGCTGAATCCCGCCATCATGGAACACGAGTCCACATGCGAGGCTGCATCCGCATGGCGGACCGCCGATTAGCTTGTATCGTTAGGCCGCACCGGAGCGTCGACATCTAGAGAAGCCAACATGTCCGCCAGCGCTGTCTATGACACGATCGGGCGAGGCTACGCGCGGCGGCGGCGCCCTGACCCGCGCATTGCCGCCCAGTTGACCGCGGCGCTCGGCGGCGCGCGCTCGGTGCTGAACGTCGGTGCCGGCGCGGGCTCCTACGAGCCGCCGGATCGGCACGTCGTCGCGGTCGAACCGTCGGCGGTCATGCTCGCCCAGCGTCCGCCGAACGCCGCGCCCGCCGTGCAGGCCCGCGCCGAGGCGCTCCCGTTCCCGGACCGGACCTTCGACGCCGCGATGGCCGTCCTCACCCTTCACCACTGGGCTGACCGTCCCCGCGGGCTCGCCGAGTGCGCGCGGGTCGCGCGGCAGTGCGTCGTCCTCCTGACGTGGGACCCGGCGGCCGATGCCTTTTGGCTCTTGCAGGAGTACCTTCCAGCGTTCGCGGAGGTGGACCGTCGGCAGTTCCCGCCCATGGCAGCGTACGAGGAGGCCTTCGGCTCAGACGCGCGGGTCGAGATTGCGGCGGTGCCAATCCCACACGATTGCGTCGACGGGTTCCTCGGGGCGTACTGGGCGCGGCCCGCGGCATATCTTGATCCGGCCGTGCGGGCAGGTATCTCCTCGTTCGCACTTCCGGGCGCGGAGCCGGGGTTGGACCGGCTTCGCGCGGACCTGGCGACCGGCGCGTGGCACACCCGGCACGGGCACTTGCTTGCGGCCGATGCGCTGGATCTCGGCTACCGGCTAGTCACGGTCCATCTCCCGAACTGTGCGGCCTAACGATTCGTTTCTGTTGACGAAAAGGCGCAGCGCTCCAGGAGAATTCCATCTTTCCACCGCGCACCTTCGCGGCTGAATCCGGCGTTACGCCGAATTGCCAAACACCGATCCACACTGCATCACGACACAAACGCGGAGCCTGGTTATGACACATCTCATCACCGTTGCGTTTTTCGCTGCGGCCATCGCCGCGTATTTGGCGAGCGCAGGCCCAGGCTGGGTTGGAGCCTTGTTCCTGGTCGGGATGCTATGCGAAGGAATCGGCTGGTTTCGCGCATTGCGACGTGACAAACTGCCTCCTCATTCGTAGCAATTGTAAGACATCAGGTCATAACGCCATGCGCAATTGCCTCGCTGTTCGCTTCGGCGCAACATTCGGCATCAATTGGGCTTGCCACTGCGGCTACGTCACTCCTTAGGCGGCCATCGTTCAGCAAGCGTTTTCCCTTCGTTAGACACCAAGAAATGCATCCACCGCCGATTCTCCAATCCGCCCTCACTTGTCCGCAGTGTGGCTTCGTTGCAACCGAAACCATGCCCACCGACGCCTGCCTCCATTTCTACGAATGCACGGGCTGCCACGTGCTGCTTCGGCCAAAGACAGGCGACTGCTGCGTCTTCTGTTCCTATGGCTCGGTGAAATGCCCTCCCGTCCAACAGGCGCGCGATTGTTGTGTTGAAACCGCCAACACGGCCGAGCTGCCCACTGGGCCACCGGCTGGCTAGTTTCGTTCGTGCGGCGTTGATAGCCGGGTCCGCTAGAGATGCGAAGCCGCCATAGAGGAGGTGCACGGTGTTGCGCATTTTCGACGCTCATGTCCACCTGTTCGACCGCGAAGCAAACACGCACGCGTTCCTCGAATATGAGGATCGCAGCTTCAGGAGCATCGCCGGCGACTATTCGACTCTGCCGCGGCGATACCTGACCGATGACTACCTGAACCACAGCACGGCGTATCAGCTGGAGGGCATCGTCTGGTACGAGTTCCTCTCCGCAGACCCGGTCAGGGAAGCGCAGTGGGCTCAGAACTTGGGAGATGCGTCCCGTCTCCACCAATCCATGGTGGTCCTGGCCGATTTCCTCGATCCCAGGTTGGAGCAGAGACTGGAGGCCTACGCCGCGCTGCCCAATGTGGTGGCCGTGCGTGAGCATCTTGGCTGGGACGCCAGCAACGTGCTGCGGCGCTTCGCCAAGCGTCCCGACCTTCTGACCGATCCGGCATGGCGAAAGGGGCTCGGCGCCCTGCGGCGCCATGGTTTCAGATGCGGGATCGAAGTCTTCGCGCCGCAGCTCTCCGATTTGACCGAAGTCAGCAGCCTCTATCCGGATATCGGCTTCACGCTCGCCGTAATGGGATGGCCGCTCGACCTTAGCCCAACGGGCTACACGCAATGGCGCCACGACATGGCGGAGTTAAGTCGATGCGCGAACGTCCGGGTCGAGATAGCGGCGATCGAATGTCTCTTCGGGATGGACTGGCGCATGGAGACCGTCGCGCCCTGGGTCCTCTCGGTCATCGACATGTTTGGTCCCGCGCGCTGCATGCTCGGCAGCCACATGCCGATCGCCGGCCTTTCCATCGGGTTCGAGCGTCTCTACGACGCCTATCAGGAGATAGTCGCAGGTTTCTCCGCGGTCGAACGGGACGACATGTTCAGGGGCACGGCAGCCGCGTGGTTCAACTGCATTGATCGCGCTGGGCTACGTTGATTCGCGGGCGGGCGGCCATTCGGCGTATCGTCTGGATCTCCATGACCCCCTTTGACTTAGATAGTGCGAGAACTGAAGGCGGACCCATGCTTGATGTGCACAGGCGGAAGCTAGTCAAGCTCTTCGGTGGCGTGGCATTGGCGTGGCCCCTCGCTCCGTTGGCGCAACGATCCAGGGTGGCCCGGATTGGTGCAATCCACCTGGGGGTCGCAGACGCCACGTCGTTCACAACGGAACTCCGCGAAGGAATGCGTCAGCTTGGCTACATGGAAGGACAGAATCTTGAATTTGAATTTCGCTCCGCCGAAGGGCGGCCGGAGCGACTTCCTGCGCTCGCCGCTGAGCTTGTCAGCCTCAAAGTCGACGTGATTGTCGCCCTCTATGTGCCCTGTGCGTTGGCGGCAAAGCAGGCGACACGTGACATTCCCATTGTGATTCTAGCCGGCGACCCGGTCGAAACCGGGATAGTCCCGAGTTTGGCCAGACCGGGTGGAAATATCACCGGCCTGTCTCTGATGGCTGCCGCATCCAATGGAAAGAGCGTCGAACTGTTCCGAGACATGCTTCCGTCTGTGCAACGCATAGGCGTACTTGGCCACGCCACAAATCCGGTATACGCGAAGGCTATGCTTGATGAGGTATTGCTGGCCGGTCGTCGGACGGGAATCGGGATTCAGCCTGTCGTGATGGTCCGCGGGACGGAGGACCTCGAAAGCGCCTTTGCAACCCTTGCGAAAAACGGCGCGGGCGCGCTCGTCGTCCAAGGCAGCTTGTCGATCAAACCGGTGGTCGATCTCGCAATCAAGTATCGGTTGCCGGCGGCGTCGACACCGCGCGCCTTTGCGGATATCGGGGGCCTGATGTCTTTCGGTGCAGATGGGCCAACCTCGGTTCGCCATGCCGCCAAGTTTGTCCATGCAATTCTGCAGGGTAAGCTGCCGAAAGACATGCCTATTGAACAACCGACGAAGTACGAATTGGCCGTCAATCTCAAGACTGCGAAAGCCATAGGCGTCACGATTCCGAAGCCGTTCATGCTGCGCGCCGATGCAGTGATCGAATAGTTGGTAGAGCACTTCCAACTCCTCAGTTGAATGAAGTGCTCTAACCGTTCGCTCAACCGACGTGTCGGCAGGCGGCTTCAACTCGTCGGCGCGGGTCGCGGGTTGGCCAATTCCATTAGGCCGTCAGCCCAACGCACGGCCGCTGAAACCATGCCACGCCCACGCGCCGTCTAACCTCGATGGACAGGCACACGAGACGCGCCGCGCTGTTCCTCCTTCTGACGCCGGGGCCGCTAGCGGAGGTGCTGTCGCAGAACGTTCAGTTGTTGACGTTTCTGCAGCCGGTTCCGTTCTTGCTGGTGACGCTCACGTACGGCGTACCGGTGCTCGTCATCCGCGAGTTGTCCGTCGCGCGCAAGCTCAACGACGCGGGCCTCATCATGCTCGGGCTCGCCTACGGCATCCTGAACGAGGGCGTGCTCGCCAAGACGCTCACTTTGCCATCGGGCGCCCCGTTGCACGACTTCGCGGGCTACGGCGAGACCGGCCCGATACAAGGGGGCTGGTCGATCTTCATCCTGGTATGGCATGCGCTGCATAGCGTCTTCTATCCGATTGTCCTGACGCGATGGATGTTTCCCGCGACCGCGAATCGGCGGTGGTTCGCTGCAGGCCGTATGCGCTGGCTGCTCTACGTGCTCCTGACCCTCGTGGCCGGCCTCTACGCGCTGTATTTTCTGAACCCGGTACGCAGTGATCCTTCAGTCTTCGCACTGTATGTCGTGGCTACAGCGGGGCTGGCGGCAGCGGCCCTGGCGTTCCGCAATCAACGAGACGGCTCGCCGACGACCGAACTTACGCAGTCATCATGGATTCCCGCCCTGCTGGGGGGCTGCATGATCCTCTTTTATTTGTCTCAATTCTGGGCGCCGCGCCACGTTCCCTTTGCGGTGTATCTGGCAGCCACATTGGGCGTCATCGGCGTCGTGACTGTTGCGCTGATTCGCGGGCGATGGCGACCGCTGCCTGATTGGCTCCTCTTCGGCTTGGGCGACTACCTGACTTTTTGCATCTTTTCGGCGCTCTTGTGCGTGGTCACCGATCGCAATCCGGTGCAAGCGCTAACTGCAATGACGATCCTCCTCGTCGGGATCATGTATCTCATCCGATCCGTGGCACGGAAGCCTTTTGGCCGGCTAGTTGAGACCGCTGGTTAGCTGGTGCGTTTGGAGGCAGGAGCAACGTGCGATTGTCGCCGCACGCCAGTAGTGCTATTAATTGATGGCGGCTGGGTCCAATACGCCGTCGTCCTAGCGTGCCTCGCCGCATATCCTTGGTCCCAACTTAGGGAGGTGAGTTATGGCACCCCTGGTAGCGGAATTTCTCGGTACGTTCTGGCTGGTGCTCGGCGGTTGCGGAAGTGCGGTAATTGCCGCAGCGTTTCCCGAGTCAGGAATCGGCTTCACGGGCGTCTCGCTCGCGTTCGGCCTCACCGTGCTGACCGCAGCCTATGCACTCGGACCGATATCGGGCGGTCACTTCAATCCGGCGGTATCGGTCGGGCTCTGGGCCGGCGGGCGCTTTCCTGCGTCGCGGCTGCTGCCCTACGTTGCCTCCCAGGTGCTGGGCGCAGTCGTCGCAGCCGGCGTGCTCTATCTCATCGCGAGCGGAAAGGCTGGCTTCGATCTGCAAGCCGGCTTCGCCTCGAACGGCTACGGCGAACACTCGCCAGGAAAGTACAGCCTCGGCTCCGCGCTCGTCTGCGAGGTCGTGATGACATTCATGTTTCTCGTTGTCATCCTGGGCGCGACACACGGCCGGGCACCGGGCGACTTCGCGGGACTCACGATCGGCCTGTGCCTTACGCTCATTCACCTGGTCAGCATCCCGGTGACGAATACGTCGGTAAATCCGGCGCGGAGCACCGGACCGGCGCTCTTCGTCGGCGGCTGGGCGCTCCAGCAGCTATGGCTGTTCTGGACCGCACCGATCGTCGGAGCCGTGCTCGCGGGTTGGCTCTCGCGAGTTGCTTCTCGTGGGAAGAATCTACCGCCGCTCGTTGGCGGTTGATCTGACCGCACACCCATGCACCGTGTCGCATTCATCCTTGTCGCGGAATCGCCACTCCGCCCAAGCGGGGGAGATAATGACTGACGACGATCGCATCAAATATCTACGCTTCGTATTGCTCCTGGTGGGTCTTGTCTTCCTGGTTGGCGTCTATCCGCTTACGATCTATTGGCCATCGGGTTGGGCGTGGCATACCGGACAGTCCGAATACCTGCAGATGATCCTCGCGATCTACGCCACGCTCGGGGTATTCCTCATACTGGCCTCACGCGATCCTCTGGCGCACCGTAGCCTGATCTGGTTCACCATTTGGTCCAGCGTTGTGCACGGAGCGGTAATGGCGGTTCAGGCTGCCGTCTATACGCAGCACATCGGTCATCTTTGGGGGGACGTTGCTGCGTTGTTCATCGTTGCGGGCGTCCTGGCCTTCTTGATTCCACGCGCCGACGCAACGGCAATGGGACGCACGGCCTAGCCGCCGCTCAACGGTCCCCTTTCGGTCCGACTCACCCCGGCAGCCTCGTTGCCATTTGCGCGAAGCTGCTTCCGACGGGAAACAAGTGACTGCCTATCTGATCGCGGAACACATCATTACGGATGCGGCGAAATTCGATGAATACCGAATCAAGGCCGGACCAATGATCGCCAAACACGGTGGACGTTATCTAACCAAGGGTGGTAGCCACAAGTTACCGGAAGGCGGTCATTGGTCGCCCGAGCGCGTCGTCATCATCGCGTTTCCCGACATGCAGTCCCTCAACGCGTGGTACAGCTCACCTGAGTATCAACCGCTCATCAAACTTCGAAAGGCATGTACTAGCGATCTCGACATGCTCATTACCCTTGAAGGAGCGTGACGGCTCATTTTCCGGTTGGTTCGTGAGGTGTCTTATCGTCCGCCCAAGTCTTCAACGCAAGCACTCATTCCAGCGCCCTTAGGATATCGTTCATGAACAGCCCCCGATTCCTTATTTCGCTTACCGTAGTCAACTTCGCAGTTCTGCTGCTCAGTGTTACCAATCTGGTTCGGTCCGCGACAGCGGATGAAATCGTCACGATGCCTGTCCTGCGGGCTCGTTCACTTCAGATTGTCGACGAGAAAAACCGCGTGAGGGCGAGCCTCAGCGTCCTGCCTGCGAGCACATCAGCATCCGGCGCGGTCAGCCCAGAGACTGTTCTGTTCCGGTTGATTACCGAGCGCGGCCGCCCTTCCGTCAAGATCGGCGCCTCCGAAGACAAGTCCGGTATCAGTGTGGTTGGCCCTACCGGAACGAAGGACTCTTACGCAATACTGGAAGCAAATGCAGATTCCAGCTCACTAAAGCTCCGAGCTGAAAATGGTCGCGAGCAACTTCTGTCGCCGTGAAGCGTCAAAAGCCGGTGCTTCTCTCGGGCGGAAATCCTCAGGTCGCCAAAGCGGACGGCGACAGCGCGGTACAAGCCTACATTTCGGCCATGCCGGGATGGAAGCGCGATGTCGGGCAACGCCTTGACGCACTCATCATGAGAATCGTGCCGGGCGTTCACAAAGGCGTTCGATGGAATTCGCCCATGTACGGCATCAAGGGCCAAGGCTGGTTTGTGAGCTTCCACGTCTTCACCAACTATGTGAAGGTAACGTTTTTCCGGGGCACATCGCTGGAGCCTGTCCCACCGGGCGGCACCGGCAATGAGGCGCGATGGTTCAACATCCGCGAAGGTGGCTTGGAGGAAGCACTGGTGGCCAAGTGGGTTGAGCAAGCCGCGGCTACCCCGGGTTGGGGCAATTCATAGCCTCCGCCTGCATCAGCGTCCGCATGCGTGGACTGCGCCCACGGGCGGGCCGCTGATTGGCCAATTGCGTTAGGAGGGGCGCCTGTGCAAACACTAGTTCAGATAGTCTGCACTCCCGGACCAAGCGTTCGCGACGCGATAGCGAACGACACGAAGCTCGACGCTCACTACTTCGAAATATTGTTGGAACGAAAGGCGGGTCGTGCGCCTGGTTGGACCAAGCTGCGGAGTCGCGCTCCCAATCGCCGCGGCACCATCAACATTCAATGGGGCCCCACGACAAAGGTTCTGTCTTGTCGCGTTGTGAACAGGGGGTCCGGAAAGCCCAACTTGATCATCGGAGATTTCGTTAACTACCTGCTGCAACGCCAGCGCCGACGAATCAAGTTGATCACGGTCCTGCTGGGTTAATCGATGACTATGGTTTTCACCCGGTCGCTTAAATCCCCCTACAGCAGGAGGCCCCATGAGGCGCACGTGGACGATCATTGGCGTTGGCGATGTGCCTGGCAGCTTCAAGTGGTATCAATCACTGCTTGGCCTGCCAGAGACGGCGCCTGCCCATGACGACTTCGGACAAATCCTCGATTCGGATGGAACGGTGTTGCTCTGCCTTCACGAATGGGGCATCCATGAGCATCCCTCCTTGATGAGCCCCGATCACGCGCAGCCCGGAAACGGCCTCCTCCTATTTTTCCGTGTCCATGATTTCGACGCGGCGCTGCCAAGGGCACGCGCGCTCGTCGCTCGGCTCGATGAGGAACCCCACGTGAATCCGAATACTGGAACCATGGAATTCGCACTTCGAGATCCGGACGGGTATTTCGTCACAATCAGCGCGCTCGATACGGCTTAACATGGCGCTGGACACGGAAGCACCGGATGCGGGGCGATGCGCCCCGCGCAGTGGACGACCGGTTGCCTTCATTGCGTTACGCGAGAGGTTCCAATGACCACCTCTATTTCCGTTAGCATCGACGTCCCGGGTCTTGCGGAAGGTGTCGCATTCTATTGCGCCGCGTTCGGACTCTCCAAGAAGTCCGAGCCTGTCCCTGGCGTGGCTGTCTTGCACGGCCTCAATATTGAGTTGTGCCTTCTGGAGAAGCCTCCCGGTTCAAGACCTTCGCCGAGTACCCTTGATCGGCGCAAATTCGAGCGCCATTGGACGCCGGTTCATCTCGACTTTCATGTAGACGACCTGCACGCCGCCCTTGAGCGAGTGGAAGCGCTGGGCGCCAAGCGAGAGCAGGTATTCGAGCATGCGGGCCATGGATCTGCCGCGTTCTGCAGCGATCCCTTTGGTCATGGATTCTGTCTGCTGCAGCGACGGCGCAAAGAGTGATGGCGCCGGCACCAGATGCCGACGTTGGTCAACAGAATGGCAACCCGAGATTGGAAGCGACGGACTGCCCTGGAATAGAGCGAAGCCTGTTTCGACGCTGTGAAACCGGTGGGCGCTCTTCGCCTGAGGAGGAGAACCATGCTTGAAGGTTCTTGCCACTGTGGTGCTGTACGTTTGACTCTGCCATTTCCACCCGAGGTGGCCACGGACTGCAACTGTTCACTTTGCCGCCGTATTGGCGGACCTTGGGTGTACTACGAGTTCGGGCAGGTCAAGATCGAGGGCCATCCCGAATTTACTTCCGGGTACGTGTGGGGTGACAAGACGCTCAGGACAATTCATTGCAAAACGTGCGGCTGCGTTACACACTGGGAGCCGCTGAGCCCGACGCCGGGCGCCAAGCACGGCGTCAATCTTGGTAATTTCGATCCGCGCTTGATTGCCGCCGTGAGAATCCGCCACTTCGACGGAGCCGACACTTGGAAATTCATCGACTGAGCATTGCCCGGGCGGCGACGCCTGGCCATGTCGACCGCCAATGGAGGACCCTACGGTGAAACCCATCATGAACCTTGATGAGGTCGAGTTTGACGACGTGGAGGAGAACGGCCGCTACACTTCCAGTCGCGGACAAATCAGCGATCACATCGGAGCCAGGAAGCTTGGCTACAACCTGACGGTTCTACCGCCCGGCAAGGTCCAATGTCCCTTCCATTGCCACCACGGCGAAGAGGAAATGTTCTTGATCCTCGAAGGCGAAGGCGAGCTCAGGTTTGGTGACAAGCGCTACTCCATTCGCAAGCACGATGTGATCGCCTGCCCGCCGGGTGGTCCGGAAGTGGCGCATCAAATCATAAACACCGGTGCGAGGACAATGCGCTACCTGGCGCTGTCAACACTCGTCGATGTCGAGACATGTGAGTATCCTGATTCTCAGAAGGTCCTCATCGTGGCTGGACCGCGAGGTGAGAGAATCCTGCGCAAGATGTTCCGCGCCGAGAACATCGTCGACTATTACGACCGCGAGAGAACGGACGAGCATGGTGACCGCTGACTCGTCGCGCGATAAGAACGTCCGGCATGCGGGGTTGCGTTCCCGCGTCGCGCGGCCGGTTGACTTGCGCTAGCCCCTCTGGAACAACCATGGTGCAGCGCTCGGCCTGGTGGGCGGTCCTGGTCGGCGGCCTCGCGGGCGGCACGCTCGATATCCTCTTCGCGATCTCATTCGCGGCCTATAACGGCATGCCCGCGATGCGTTTGCTCCAGTCGGTAGCCAGCGGACTCTTGGGAAGGGATGCTTACACGGGTGGTGGCCCCAGCGCGGCCCTCGGTCTCCTTCTCCACTTTGCCATGGCCATTGCATTTGCCGGCGCGTATGTTCTGGCCAGCCGCCGCCTCCCGCTGCTGGTTCGCCGTCCCTTCATCCTCGGAGGTCTGTTCGGCGTCGGTGTGTTCCTGTTCATGCGCCTCGTCGTATTACCCTGGTCTGCATTTCCGCATCCGGTCAGCTTCAGGCTCGTTGCCACGACGTTGGACCTGTTGTCCCATGTCTTCCTCTTCGGCATTCCGATTGCCTTGGCGGCCCGAGCCGCCTCGCCGATAGAACGCAACTAGGAATCATCACGCAATGTCAAACGCCGCAGCAAACAAGGAACTGCTCACTCAATTTCTGGCAGAAGTATGGAACGCCGGAAACATCGAGGCATCCGACAAATACATAGCGCCGAAGTACACAATTCACCACGATCCGGGCGATCCGTGGGACAAGCAAGAGCTGGATCTCGCCCAGTACAAGGAACGCGTGCGATTGTCGAGAGGCCGTTTCCTGACCAGTGTTTCACCGTCAAGGACCTTCTTGCCGAGACTCATAAGGTTGTTGTGACTAGGTTGTTGTGACTTGGCTATGGACCGCCACTCACGAGGGAGATATCCCAGGCTTTCCAGCCACGGGAAACCGGATCAAAATGTCCGGCGCCACCGTGTACTGCGTTGACGCCGGACGCCTGACCGGCCACTGGCAGGTCACAGACCGTCTTGGCGTCTTCATGCAGCTCAGGCAGGGATTGACGAGCCCTTAGCTCGTGATGGCAAGCCCGTTGTTTCGGCCGATGTCCATTGTCGTTGGCGGAAGCGCTGTGCCGTCCAACCGGACGCTCGAGGGTGACGCCAATACATCGAGGAATCGGATATGTGTCGCAACATCAAGATCCTCTTTAATTTCGCCCCGCCGGTAACTGAAGAGGAGATTCGCGCAGCCTCGCTGCAGTTTGTGAGAAAGGTCAGCGGATTCAACAAGCCTTCCAAGGCAAATGAAGCGGCCTTTGTAGCCGCTGTTGACGGGATCGCCGCCATCTCGAGCAAGCTTCTCCATTCCCTGGAGACGAGTGCGCCGCCACGATATCGCGAAGTCGAGGCTGCCAAAGCACGTCTGCGCAGTGCGCAGCGTTTCCCGCGGAAGATTGGCGCCGGCTGATCCAAAGCTGCAGTTGACACCACCGCCCCGGTAATGCGGAATTGCCCAATGCATCTCGTATTGAGTACTCCGCGGACCTGTGCTGTGATAGCGAACGACGCTGGAGCCCGGAAAGAGCGGCGTGACTTGGCACAGGGAGCACAGAATGCTTGAACGGGTGTTTCCGTCCGCAACTGACTTCACTTATCGAGGCAGTCGAATTGCGCTATGGCTGCTCGGCCTGGTCCTCATGCTCAAACTTGCCATCGCGCTCGGTGCCATCTTCAACGGGCACCAAGCCGCCACGGTTGCGGATGGGATCCCAATTGACTCCTATACGCCCCAAGGTGCGCAGGCCTTTCTCTCGCTCTTCGCTTCGCTCGGGTTGTCCCAGTTCATGTTGGCGGCCTTTGGTGTCGTACTGCTTGTTAGGTACCGCGCACTGGTGCCGCTCTTCCTGCTCTTTCTGCTCGTCGAGTACTTCGCCCGCAAGGGTGTCAACGCATACATTCCCATCATCCGCGCTGATCGGGCGCCAGGGGGCGCAATCAACTGGGCAATCTTCGGGGTCATTGTTTTGGCGTTCATCTTGTCTATTCGTCAAACTACTCGCGCACGAGCATCGAATGCAGGCTAGCGGGGTGCTCAAGGAGACCGCACCCATCGGCATTGTGGTCTGTTCTCGTTTCCTGTCATCAACCGAATCATGCTGACCATTGACGACATCCGGTCCGTCCCGTTGTTCTCGACGCTCGCCGAGGCCGAACTCGAGCGTCTCGCGGAGACCTCCGCTGACTTGCATCTCGGTGCCGGAGAATTCGCCGTTCATGAAGGGGGCGATCGCGCGCTCTTCGCGGTGCTCTCCGGCAAGATCGAGGTCGTCAAGCTCTTTGACGGCATCGAACGAACGCTGGGCTGGCGCGTTCCGGGCACCATCTTTGGCGAAGTGCCCATCGCCTTTGGCACGGTATTCGTGGGCGGCTATCGGGCGTCGGAGCCCTCGCGCGTCTTGCGTGTAGATCCGAAGCAGTATTACGCCGTCGCAGCGACCTCGCCGCAGATCGTGGCAAAGGTCGGCGCGCTCGCACGCGAGCGCATGGGCGGGCTGCAGGGCATCGCGGCAGAGGCGCCCAAGGCGCGAGTGGCGATGGTCGGTCACCGCTGGGACGTCCAATGCAGTCTGCTGCGCCAGTTCCTTGCGCGCAACCAGATCAGTCATGACTGGATGACCCCCGACTCGCCGGAACTGGCAACGCGCTGGCCGGGACCGCCTCCGGCGGACGACGAATGCCCCGTGCTGCGTCTGACTGACGGGACGCTTCTCCGTCGGCCGTCGACGCGCGAGCTTGCCGAGCGCCTTGGCCTCCAGACGTGCGGGCGTCTTTCCGAGTACGACACCATCATCGTCGGGGGCGGGCCGGCCGGACTGGCGGCTGCCGTCTACGGCGCGTCGGAGGGATTGCGCACAGTGGTGGTTGAGCGCGAGGCGCCTGGAGGCCAGGCCGGGACATCTTCGCGCATCGAGAACTACCTCGGTTTCCCCAGTGGCGTATCAGGCGACGAACTTGCAAGCCGCGCGCTCCAGCAGGCAAGGCGCCTCGGCGCGGAGATACTCGTCACGCGCTCAGTCGCGCGACTCGACGCGGCAACGCGTCGGATTTTCCTCGATGGCGACGACATCATTCGGGGTCGGACCATCATACTTGCCACGGGCGTAACGTGGCGACGACTCGCGATCGACGGGTTTGACCGGCTGATCGGCAAAGGCATCTACTATGGCGCGGCGCGAAGCGAAGCCAGCGCAACTCACGGACTCGACGTCTACCTCATCGGCGCTGGGAATTCCGCCGGCCAGGCCGCCTTGTACTTTGCCAATCACGCACGCACGGTGACGCTGCTCATGCGCGGCGATTCCCTGGAGAGGAGCATGTCCCGCTACCTGATCGAGCAGCTCAGCACCAAGTCGAACGTAAGCGTTCGGCCGCGCTCGGAAGTCGTTGCCGCGAACGGCGACACCAATCTGACGGCGATCGACATCCGCGATAGCGCGAACGGGAAAGTGAGTCGGCACGATTGCGGCGGCCTCTTCGTCTTCATTGGAGCCGACGCGGAGACGGAGTGGCTACCGGCGGACATCGCACGTGATGATCGCGGCTATGTGCTGACCGGTGACGATGTGGTGAAGGCCGGGCGCTGGTCACACACCCGCGATCCCTTCCTGCTCGAATCGAGCGCCCCAGGGATATTTGCCTGCGGCGACGTTCGGTTGAGCCCGGTGAAGCGCGTTGCCGCCGCGGTCGGCGAGGGGAGCATGGCGATCGCTTTCGTTCACAAATACCTGCAGCAGGATGCACGGTAGCCAAGAGACCTAATCGATCGGCCGAAGCCGTCGCGGCCGGTCCGCGGCCTCCAGTGGAGAATTTCCCAGGACCCCGAATGAATACCCGCGAGTTGGAATTGCAGTCTTACTACAGATCCCGCGCGCCGGAGTATGACGACGTCTACCTGAAGCCGGAGCGACAGACCGATCTGCGCGACATTGAGCGCTGGCTACCGGCGAGGCTTGCAGACGTCGCCGTGCTCGAGGTCGCCTGTGGCACTGGCTACTGGACAAGATTCATCGCGCAGACTGCGGCGCACGTCGTGGCCATCGATACTTCGCCCGAGACCATACGCATAGCGAAGGGTCGTGTACCTGCGGGAAAGGTCAAATTCCTTGTGGCCGACGCTTACGATCTTCCGCACCGCCTTGGCGAGTTCGGTGCGGCGTTCGCCGGGTTCTGGTTTTCTCACATCCCGAAGGCTAGGCGGCGTGCGTTCCTGCGTGGACTTCACGCGCTGCTCCTGCCTGGCGCCAACGTAGTCCTGCTCGACAACCGGTACGTGGAAGGCAGCAGTTCACCGATCGCGGAAACTGACTCCGACGGAAATACATATCAATTGCGCCATCTCGAGGACGGTTCATTGCATCGAATTCTGAAGAATTTTCCGTCCGAAGCAGAGTTGCAATCGCTCGTCCCCGGGATCGGCACCGGAGGGACGCTGTCGACTTGGCAATACTATTGGGCATTCGAGTATGCCGCCGAGCTCTGACCCATCGCTCGACGTGCGGCATTGCTTCGAATCTTGTGGCCGACGTCCGCCACTTTGTAGATGAGCCAGTCTGGAACCATGAGGAGGACAGCATGAAGACTTCGGACGCGGGCCAGGGCCCGCCGGCCTCGGAACGCATTTCCAAGAAAATCGTCGAACTCGGGGACTGGCGCGGGGCAACACTCGGCAGGATGCGCAAACTCATCAAGGAAGCAGACCCTGGCGTGGTCGAGGAGTGGAAGTGGATGGGCACCCCGGTGTGGTCGCACGACGGCATCATCTGCACCGGTGAAACCTACAAGAGTGTCGTAAAGCTTACGTTTGCCAAGGGCGCGTCTCTGAAGGATCCCGCCCGTCTCTTCAATTCGAGTCTGGACGGAAACGTGCGCCGCGCAATCGATATCCACGAGGGAGAAGCGATTGACGAGTCCGCCTTCAAGGCGCTCGTCCGGCAAGCCGTCGGCCTCAATGGTTCCGGCAAGTCAAAGCTTCCGAAGAAGGCTACACGCTAGCCGACCGCTCGACCGGATCGACCCGTTCCGGAACGTTTCGGCGCAACCCCCCTGTGCATGGCGGCCGAAGGGCCGTCGCGCGCATCCCTTGACACCGTATTAATTGGATGTATAATCCATCCAATCAAATGGTGGATCGATGACCAAGCGCCCCTACGATATGCAGCATCGCGCCACACTCGAGGCGGAGACCCGCGAGCGCATCGTGCGCGCGACCGTTGCGCTGCACGCCAGTCACGGACCGCTCGGCACGTCCTACGGGATGATCGCCAAGCGCGCCCAGGTCGCACCGCAGACGGTCTACAACCACTTCCCGGCGCTCGACGCGCTGTTAGGCGCGTGCACAAGTCATGTGGGGACGCGGGCTCCCCCGCTTGGCCCCGGCACGTTCCAATCCGGACGCACGCCCGAGAAACGTTTGGAGTTGCTTGCCACGGCGGTATTCGCGCGGCACGCCTTTCTTGCGCCGTGGATGCGCCATGCCTGGTACGAGGCAGCGCTCATCCCCGAACTGAACGCAATTCTGGATCAAAGCAAGGCCGCGCTTCGTCAGCTCATCGCGGCGGCCGTCGTTCCGGAGCGCGAGCCGTCGGCCGCGTTTGTCGACGCAGCCTTCGTGCTTCTGGATTACCCGGCCTGGCAGGCACTGTCGCAAGGCCGCTCAAATGCCGAGGCGGCGCGGATCGCCAGCGACTGCCTGGCCGATCTACTGCCTCGGCTTACCCGAACCCAACCTCGAGGGAAACAGTCATGAGCACGAACGGACAATCCTCCGCCACCCAGGTCGACGAGATTGCAGACGGAATATTCCGGATCAGTACGCCCGTCCCTGCCAGCGTCGTCCCGGGCGGTTTCACCTTCAACCAGTACCTGATCCGCGATGCCGATCCGCTGTTGTTCCACACCGGTCCGCGAATGCTGTTCGGAGCGGTGCGCGATGCCATCGGGCGCGTGATCCCGGTGGAAATCGCTTCGCTACATCTCGTTCTCGCACGTCGAGGCGGACGAATGCGGATCGCTGAACCAGTTTCTCGCGATCGCGCCGCAGGCGGTGCCACTGTGCGGCCAAGTCGCCGCGATGGTTTCGATCGGCGATCTGGCCGACAGGCCGCCTCGCGTGCTTGCCGATATGGAACAGCTGTCGCTCGGACAGCACGTCGTGCAATGGATCGATGCGCCGCATCTGCCGCATGGATGGGAGTGTGGCTTTCTGTACGAGTCCACGACGCGCACGCTCTTCTGTGGCGATTTGTTCACGCAATTCGGCGAGACGCACCCGGCGATTACCGAGGACGACATTCTCGAGCCAAGCGAAGCGGGACGGGCCGGAATGGACTACTACTCCCATTCACCGGATACCGGCAGGTTGCTCGGACGCCTCGCCGACACCGCTCCCACGACGCTCGCGTGCATGCACGGATCGGCCTGGCGCGGCGACGGTGCCGCCTTGCTGCGAAGACTCGCCTTGCGACTGGAGTCAACGGGCGCGTAACCTTCGCCTTGCCGGGCCGGGAATGTTCGGTCGATTGGCCATAATGGCGGGCGCCATGGCGTCCGCCGACACTACATTCACCGCGGGCTCGATCGTGGGACTTGCAAAGGATCATTCATGAAGCGCAGCACCGACAGGTTCCTCACGACGCACACGGGCAGTCTGCCGCGGCCCGAAGACCTCATCCGAATGATGTACGCCAAGGAGGAAGGCGTGCCCGTCGACGCCGCCGCGCTTTCACTGCGCGTGGCAGCAGCCGTCGAAGAAGTTGTAGCCAAGCAGGCGGCGGCAGGAGTTGACGTGATAAACGATGGCGAGATGAGCAAGCCGAGTTATGCGACGTACATCAAGGATCGGCTAAGCGGATTCGGCGGCACCGGCAACACGTTCGTGTACCAGGATCTGACCGAGTTTCCCAACCTCGCCAAGCGCGTGTTCGGCGACCCGGGGCGTTCCCGCAGGAAGACGCCGGCGTGCAATGCGGCGATCGGTGTTCGCAATCCACAGGCAGCGCAGGACGATGTGGACCATTTGAAATCCGCGCTTGCCAACGTCGCAGCACAGGAAGCGTTCATGACGGCGGCGTCGCCCGGCGTGGTGTCGCTGTTCTTTCGCAACGAGCACTACCCGACCGAGGAAGCGTATCTGTTCGCGATCGCGGATGCGATGAGGCAGGAATACGAGACGGTCGCCAGGGCCGGCATCGTCCTGCAGATCGACTGCCCCGATCTCGGCATGGGGCGGCATATCCAGCATGCCGACTTGAGCCTCGCGGAGTGGCGCAAGAAGGCGCAGCTTCACGTGGAGGCGCTCGATCATGCAGTTGCGAATATTCCGCCCGAAAAGCTGCGCATGCACCTGTGCTGGGGCAACTACGAGGGGCCGCATCACTGCGACGTGCCTTTGGCGGACGTGATCGACATCGTACTCCGCGCGCGGCCGAGCGCCATCGCGATCGAGGCCGCCAACCCGCGCCACGCCCACGAATGGAAGCTCTTCGAGACACTCAAGCTTCCCGACGGAAAGGTGCTCATTCCTGGCGTGATCGAATCGAAATCGAACTTCATCGAGCATCCCGAGCTCGTCGCGCAACGCATCGGCCGCTATGCGAACCTCGTCGGCAGGGAAAACGTGATCGCCGGAAGCGACTGCGGCTTCGGTACGTGGGTCGGACAAGCCGCGGTCGATCCCGATGTCGTGTGGGCGAAAATGGCCGCGATGGCCGAGGGCGCGCGCATCGCCTCACGCGAATTCTGGAAGCAGTGAAGCGCGTGCGATTCGCGGGCTGCCATTTGCGACGAAGCGCCGAAGCGCGGTCAAGCGAGATGGCCCACGCGCGGAATCCGAGACGCCATGAATGAGACGCTGATCGCGGTGGTCATCTTTGTTTGCCTCGCCATGTCGTCGTTGGTGTGCCTCGCGGTCTATGAAAGACTTCCCGCGCGATATCGCGGGGACGATACTCAGAATGTAGTGCGGCTCGTCGCCGGAATCTTCAGCGTGATGACGTCGCTGCTGTTGGGGCTGATGATCAACTCCGCGAAAAATACATTGGAGTCGGCTGATCGAAACGTTCATGCCTTCGCCACAGGCCTCATCGTCCTGGATCGGACACTTCGCGAGTACGGCCCGGAAGCGATGCCGGCGCGTGAACACCTGCTCAAGTATGCGCAACGGGCCGCCCATCGCACGCAGCACGATGATCCACTGTTCGCTGATCGGGTAACCGAGAGCATGTTCTACGATGTCTCGAACAGCCTCAAGGCGATCGAGCCTCGGGACCGCGAACGGGTTGCCCTATGGCAGGGCGCGCGACAACAACATCAGAAGTTGCTGGAGTTGCGCTGGGTCATCGTCGAGCAATCGGAAAGAACCATTCCCGCGCCCATGCTTGTCATGTTGGTCGCTTGGCTCATGCTCATTTTTGCCAGCTTTGGATTTCGGGCACCCCGAAATGCGGTCGTGGTAACCAGTTTCCTGGTCGCGTCGGCGCTGATTGCGGCGGCCGTCTATCTGATCATCGACATGGATGCGCCGTTCGCCGGCCCGATTCAGGTTTCGGCCGCGCCGCTGGAACGCGCCGTGGCGGAAATGGAACGGTGATGGCGTGAGCTCGCCCTGAAATCGTGCATCGCCGCCGTTAGGGTTCCGACAGGGGCAAATCCCTGACGAGCTTTGCCTGGATCCACATCGCATGGTAGGGTTCCAATCCCTTATCCGATAGGCTAGGGATACTGGCCGGTTGAAATGAGTACTCGCATGCTCCATGGTTCCTGCCACTGCGGCGCGGTGAAATGGCAATTCGAGGGAATGCCCGAGTCTGCGACAGCGTGCAATTGCACCGTATGTCGCCGCTACGGCGTGCTGTGGGCCTATGACTTCGAAGGTGAAGGCATCAAAGTCTCTGGCCCCACCCAAGTCTACGCGCGGGGCAAATACATAGGATTCCATTTCTGCCCCGTATGCGGGTGCGTAGCTTACTGGCGATCGCTGGAGCCAAACGAAGAGGGCCGCCGCCGGATCGCAGTCAACCTGCGTCTGACCGAACCAGAGCCAGTGGCTCGGATTCCCATTGATCATTTCGAAGGTCTCAACAGCTTCGAAGGATCTGCCGCGGGATGGTCGATGTGTAGCGGACTATTGGTTTTAGCGCCGGAAGCGATCGCGGTGCGACCCGCGCCGCTCAAGGTCGCTGTCCCTCTGCACCGGACTGACCCGTAGCTCGTGTTCTTCAGCCTCGGAAAGGATCGCAGCCATGGCCGCGAATCTTGATCTCCTCAACCCCGAGCTCAAAGCCAAGGTAGTCACGCTCATCGCGCGATGCGCAAGCCGAGGTTTCGAAATGCGTCCCAACAATGGATTGCGTGACCCGTTCGCGCAAGCCAAACTCTGGCGGCAGTCACGATCGATCGAGGAGATAACAGAGAAGATCAACGAGTTCAATGTGCAAGGAGCGCATTTCCTCGCGCAGTGTCTCCGTTCGGTCGGACCGCAACACGGCGGCCACGTCACCGATGCGCCGCCTGGCTTCTCGTGGCACCAGTGGGGCGAGGCGCTCGACTGCTTCTGGTTGCTTGACGGAAAGGCCGAGTGGTCGACCACGAAACTCGTCGGTGGCCAAAACGCATATCGCGTGTATGCCGGCGAGGCCGTGAGCTTGGGTCTCACCGCCGGCGGCCACTGGAAGACGCTGAAGGACTGGCCCCACGTGCAACTCCCGGCCGATGCCAGCCCCCTTGCAAGCCTGACCGTACTCGAGATAGACGCGGCCATGGAGGCGGGATTCGGCGGCTGACCTATCACAATTACAAGGATCATCCAGCCATGCCCAAAGCATATTGGATTGCCGCGTATCGGGCGGTGCATGACCCCGAGGCTCTCGCCGCCTATGCGAAGCTCGCCGTTCCCGCGCTTCAGAAGGCCGGCGCCCGCATACTTGCGCGAGGGAACCCGGCCCAGGTGTATGACGACGGACTCGACCTGCGCACCGTTCTAATCGAATTCGACAGCGTCGCGCAAGCGGTCGCCGCACACGACAGTCCCGGGTATCAGGAGGCACTCCGCGTATTGGGCGACGCAGTTGATCGGGACTTGCGCATTATCGAAGGCGTCGATTAGGCCCCAGACGTCGCCGTCGTGGCGGTAATTCAGCTGATGCAGGAGATGGCCCTTTTGGGAGCACGGAGATGAAGAAATATCACGCCGAACTTCATGCCGCCGCGCTCGCGGTCACGCTGTCCACGGCCGTCGCGCATGCCGACCCAGCCAGCGATGCCGCCGTCGTCGCCGCGCTTGACACCCAATACCAGGCGGCGGTGGAGCGCAATGATGTCGACACCATGGCGCGCATCCTGCATCCCGACTTCGTGCTCGTGACCGGCCGCGGGAAATCGTTCTCACGGCAGGAACTACTCGACAATTCGCGCACCGGAAATGACGTGTACGAGCATCAAGTGGAGGTCCCGGGTACGCAAACGGTGCGTATGTACGGCAAGGACACCGCTATCGTGACGGCCTTGCTCTGGATCAAGGCCACGCGCGACGGCGGCAAGCAGCAGCTCGACTACAAGCTCTGGTTCAGTGACACCTACGTCCGTACGGCAGATGGCTGGAAGTATGCGTTCGGCCAGGCCTCGCTGCCGCTGCCGGCGGAGCCGCCTGCCAGGCCCTGAGCGACAATCAACCCGGAAAAGGAATCGCCGTCGTGCTCAACGTATGTTTGGCGGGCGCCACCGGTTGGGCGGGTTCCGAGCTTGCCCGCTCCATTGCCAAGACCAACGATCTCGCTCTTGTCGCCGCGGTGGCGCGCAAGCACGCCGGCCGTGTCCTGGGCGAGGTTCTTGGCGAGCCAAAGCTCACCAGCCGCATATACCCATCGGCCACCGAGGCCCTCGCCAATCCCTGCGATGTGTTTGTCGAGTACACCAAACCGGATAGCGCCAAAGCCAACATCCTGACGGCGCTCGAACGCGGTGCGCACGTCGTGGTGGGAACCTCCGGTCTCACGGAGAGCGATTTCGCGCAGATCGACGCCGCCGCTCGCAGATGCCAGCGCGGGGTATTGGCTTGCGGAAACTTTGCCTTGACGGTCGTGTTGCTCCAGAAATTTGCCGAAGCTGCGGCCCGGCTCATTCCTCAATGGGAAATCATCGACTACGCGCACGACGACAAGGTGGACGCGCCAAGCGGTACCACCCGCGAGCTCGCATTCCGCTTGTCGAAAGTGCGCGCTCCCGAGCCCACGGTTCCACTGGCGAATACGGTCGGTCCGCGGGAAGCCAGAGGCGCCACGATCTCGGGCTCCCAGGTTCACTCGCTCCGCCTGCCTGGTTACGTCATAGGTGCTGAGATCATTTTCGGCATGCCCGATCAACGGCTGACGATTCGCCACGACTCGGGAAACAGCGCGCGCCCCTATGCGGATGGTGCCTTGCTCGCAATCCGGAAGGTCTCCACGCTCGTCGGGGTCCATCGCGGTCTCGACTCGGTCCTCGCCCTTTGATGTGGCGATGAACATGGCTACGATGACATCCATCGATTCACTCCCAGGAGGAGTCTCGGCCGTTGCGGGCAAGCACGTGAGAAGCATTCTCTCCTCGCTCAAGCTGTCGATGGTCGCGTACCTTGCGCTTGCCGCATTGCCGAGCGCCGCACAAACGGCGATGTCCAACAGCGAGTCGCCGGGTTGGTATCGCATGCGTCTTGGGCAGTTCGAGATTACGGCGCTTCATGATGGGACGCTTCAGCTACCGGCCGACAAGGTCTTCACGAAAATCAGTCCCGCACGCATCGGCTCGTTGCTGGCGCGTGCTTACCTTCCGAATGACGTCACGCTTGCAGTGAATGCTTTTCTCGTCAATACGGGGACCAGGCTCGTGCTTATCGACACGGGAACGGGCACGTCACCGATGTTCGGTTCAAAGCTGGGGAGCCTGCTCGCCAATCTCCGCGCATCGGGCTATGCACCGGAACAGGTGGACGAAATTTACATCACCCATTTGCACACGGACCACATAGGCGGATTGACGCGCGATGGCCAGGCCGGCTTTAGCAACGCCACCGTTCGCGCCCATGTGCGCGAAGCTGATTTCTACCTGAACCAAGCCCGGTTGGACGCGGCGCCGCCTGACGCGAGGGAGGACTTTGAGAGCGCGATGGTGGCCTTCAAGCCTTACATCGCAGCGAACAGGTTCAGGCCCTTTGACGGCGCAACCGAGCTGACTCCGGGTGTTCGCGCGATACCAGCGCCGGGACACACCCCGGGCCATACGATCTATGCCATCGAGAGTCGTGGCGAAAAGATGCTGGTCTGGGGAGATTTGATGCATGTCGCGGCAATACAATTTCCTCAACCGTCTGCGACGGTCCAATTTGACTGGGACACGACGCAGTCAGCGCGGCAGCGACGCACGGTGTTCGCCGACGCGGCGAAGAATGGATACTTCGTTGCGGCGGCGCATGTAGCGTTTCCCGGCATCGGGAAACTTCGCGCTGACGGAGACGGCTACACCTGGGTTCCCGTGAGCAATATCGTGGGCAGGTGATCGCATCCGATGAAACGATTCGGCATTGCAGTGCTCTTCCCCATCGTCGGCTATCTGGTTGCCGCGGCTGCGAGCTATTTTCTTGTCGACCTGCTCTCATCCAACGTGCACGACCGCTCGGTCGAGGCGGCGATGACCAGCGCCTTCGTTTTCGGTCCGCTCGGCGCGGTGGCAGCATTCATCGTTGGCTTTATTCGGGGCGGCCGAGATTCCGGCCAAGCCAAATGACCTCCGAAAGCGGCGATCCATTTCACCTCAACCGATTCGTTGAAGCCCAGGCTAGGGACTATTCCGCTGCGCTGGCGGAACTTCGCGCAGGCAAAAAGCAGACGCACTGGATTTGGTATGTATTGCCACAACTGCGAGGCTTAGGATCCAGTGCGATGGCTAACTTCTATGGCATCGTATCGGTGCAGGAAGCCCAAGCCTACCTGGCTCATCCGATTCTAGGGCGGCGGCTACGGGAATGCGTAGACGCAATGAACGGCCTGGAGGGGCTAAGCGCGGAACAGGTGCTGGGCCCGGTCGACGCGGCGAAGTTCCGGTCGTGCCTAACGTTGTTCGGCATTGTCGATCCGAACGAGCCCATCTTCCGAGAGGCACTGAACAAGTACTTTGACAATATCCCAGACGAAGCGTCCCTCGCCGCCGCGCCCGCGCGGCGAGCCGCCGGTTAGCTTCAATTTGTTACGCCCCGATGCGACTACATCGTGCCGCCGGATTATTGCTGGTCGTTTTGGCATTTTCGGTCGTCCCATTTGCCCAGTACGCTACCGTCGCTTGGGGCTTTCTTGCACTTATACTTGGTCTAATTGGAGTTGCATTGCTCTTTCACACGCCGAGAGTTCCGTCGCCACGCTCCGAGTCCACTGAGCGCGGGCAAAGCGACATTCCATATTTGTCGGGGTCGCACGGTTTTTCGGATGCTCCGTCCAGCGATAGTGATCACTCGTCGGGTGGCGGCGGTGATGGTGGAGGCGGGGGAGGCGACGGTGGCAGCTGATCAGGGGCCTAACTCGTCGCTCAACGCGGACGTCCCGCATGCTGCGCCCACGGGCGGGCCGCCGGTCAGCTTGTTTCGTTAGGCGTCAATGTCAAGCCGACAAGGTCCGCACGAAATGAACGAACTACCGCTGGTATGGCACTACGGTTTGATGGCCGAGTACTGGGCCAAATTCAAAACTGACGCGCCAGAGGTGCCGCAACTACTTAGGCTGATCGGTCAATTCGGTCAGCCTGTCCTCGACCTGGCGTGTGGAAGCGGACGCATCTTGACGAACCTCCTAATCGCTGGTGTTGACGCTGACGGCGTTGATATTTCCTCCGACATGCTCGACGGCGCTCGAAAGGCCGCTTCGGCACATGGCTTCTCCCCGGCTCTTCTCACGCAGCCAATGCACGAACTGAACCTTTCGCGCCAATACGGGACGATCCTCATCTGCGATTCGTTCGGTTTGGGTGGAGGCAGGCGCAACGACCTTTCCATGTTTCGCCGCTGCCACGAACACCTGAAACCAGGTGGCGCGTTGGTCTTCAATCTGGGGATGGAGTACTCGTCCGACGAAGACTGGGATCTATGGAAAATTACGGCTCGAGAAGGACTGCCTGCCGACTGGCCCGATATTCCCATCACCCGCGTCTTGCCGGACGGCAGCGAGCTCCGCCTTCGTATTCGCACGGTGGAAGTCGACCCATTGGCCCAAAGCTATGCCCGCGAGATGTGTATCGAGAAGTGGCAAGATGGACACAGGTTGACAGTTGAATCGTCGCTTCTTCGAGGCAGCCTGTATTTTGTGCAGGAACTACTGCTGATGCTGCAAGTTGCTGGCTTTCAAACGGTGCGCACATTTGGCGGATTCACCGACAACGAAGCGACAGACAAGGATGGTGAGGTTGTTTTCGTTGCAGTCAAATGAGCAACTCTCGTGCAACCATTGACGCCTAACCCGTCGTTCAACGCCGACGCCGACCGGCGTGCCTCCGCCCTCGCGGCGGTCGCCGGTCTGCTTGTTTCGTTGCGCGTCAAGAATGCGTGACGTGCTTGCCGGAAAGAGATCGACACACTGCCGGTCGGGCCCAATTGCCGCTTCCTACAGACAGAAATATCGGAGGCACGTGAGCACTCATTTTCCGGCGACATACTCAACGCTGTCGGCCAATGCGCTGGCACGTTACCTGTCCACACAATATGTGTTAACTGAGGTCGTGGAATTGACCTTCTTTTGCCGCGGTCTAAATGATACGTATCTCGTGAGGTGTGGCGCTAACAAAAAATATATCTTCCGCATCTACCGCGCAAATTGGCGTTCAAGGAGTGAAATTGCCTACGAGGTTGACGCACTCGAGCACCTGCGAAATAGAGATGTCGCGGTCTCGCAAGCGCTGCGGCGGCGTGACGGGGACCATCTATGCACGATTGAAGCGCCGGAAGGAGTGCGCCACGCGGTGCTCTTTGATTTTGCCCCCGGAAAGGCGCTTTCCTACGACAAAGGAGGTGATGTTCTGGCTTCCCGATACGGTCGGGGCGTCGCGGCAATTCACAATGCGATGGAAGCGTTTTCGACTTCGCATCAACGTGCTGCTCTGGACCTCAATCACTTGATTGGCGCACCCCTTCGACAAATCGAACCGGTCATGGCACACCGTCGGGCAGATTGGGAATACCTTCAAGGCCTTGCTGAGAAGCTCAGCGCCGCATTCAACAAGGTACCGCTAGACTCTCTCCAGTACGGTTTTTGCCATGGTGATTTCAACGGTTGGAACGCACATGCAAATGAGAGCGGCGAACTGACGTTCTTTGACTTCGACTGTTGTGGTCCTGGTTGGCGGGCCTACGATATTGCGGTGTTTCGATGGCTGGCAAGAGTCCTCGAAAAAGAAGAGGAACGCTGGGCGCCCTTTCTAAACGGGTACAGAGAGGTTCGGGAGCTTAGGCAAGTAGATGTGGAGATGACTTCTCTGTTTGTGGGCGCCCGAGCTATCTGGTTGCTCGGATTGCACGCGGCCAATGCTTGTGATTGGGGCTCCGACTGGATCGACGAGGCATATATAAATCGCGCGATGAAATTTTTCCGATGCTGGGACGGCGACACTTTTGCCGCCTGACGACCCGGCGCTCGACCGGATCGGCCGGCATGTGTCTTCGTTGCTGTCATCATCGGCGCGGCCCGAGGGCTAACTTGTACGGTTCCCGGCAATCCGAAGGACTACGTCTGCGATCGGCCGACGACGAACATTCGGTGGCGACGCGCGATCAACTCGAATGCACTCGCCCATTGGGCGTGACGCCACGCGGGTAGGCGTACCATTGCCGGGCTTCCAGTCCTCAACGAGGTGACTCTGTGGTGAACCGGCGGACGTTCGTCACCCTCATCACCGGCACCTGCCTGCTTGGGCCGCTTGCAGCTCGCGCACAGAAGTCGGACAAGGTCGTGAGGATTGGACTCCTTGCCCCGTTTACCGGACCGACGCCCGGGGACCGCATCGATCTGGACGCGCTTCGCGCCGGTTTGCGCGACCTGGGCTGGGTCGAAGGCAAGAATCTTTTGATCGAAGTCCGTTGGGCGGGGGCGAATCCGAAGCGCCAGCGGGAACTCGCCGCCGAACTCAAGGCGCTTCCGGTGGCGCTGATCCTTGCGCTTGGCACGGCGGCGATCGGCGCGGCGCACGATGGTGCACCAGGTGTGCCCATCGTCATGATCAACGCCGGAGACCCGGTGGGCACGAAGTTCGTGACCAGCTTGGCCCGGCCGGGCGGCGATTTGACCGGCACATCGGCCGCGGGCGAAGAAGTCCTTTCCAAGCAAGTGGAACTGCTGTCGGCTGCCGTGCCGCAGCTCAAGACGGTCAGCGTGTTGATGAACAGCGCCAACCCTGCCAACGGTTTCCTGTTTGAGGCGATGTCCTCGCGCGCCAAGACGCTTGGCCTCCGCCTGGATCGCATCGACGTGGCGGCGGAAGGCGAATTGGACGGGGCCATCGCGCGTGCCAAAGGCGGCGCGCTCGTCGTCGTGACCGACCCGATGTTCTTTCCGCATCGCGTCCGCATCGTCGATCAGACGCTTCGCTCCCGGGTACCTTCCAGTTTCGGCGGCCGCGAGTATGTCGCTGCCGGCGGTTTGATGTCCTATCAGTCAACCAATGCGTGGCATTGGCGCAGCGCGGCCAGCTTCGTCGACAAGATTCTCAAGGGTGCGAAGCCCGCCGACATCCCGGTGGAGCAGCCGACCAAGTTCGATCTGGTGCTCAACCTGAAGACCGCACGAACGCTAGGCATTGTCATCCCGCCGGCGCTATTGCAGCGCGCGGACGAAGTGATTCAGTGATGAGTCTGACCCGCGCATGATCGACGCCTCCTGGATCTTGTTCATCTTCGCCTCGCTGGCACTCATTGCGTTGCCGGGACAGGACATGATTCTCGTCATGTCCCGTTCGATCGGCCAAGGCGCGAAGGCCGGGGTGCTCACGGCCGCCGGCGTGAGCGTCGGTCTTGTCGGGCACACATTCTTGGCCACCTTTGGGCTCGGCGTGATTCTGCGCACGTCCGAATGGCTGTTCCTTGTGCTCAAACTCGTTGGCGCCGCCTACCTTTTCTACCTTGGAATAGGCTTGCTGCGTACCAAGCGGGAGGATCTTGCGATTACGTTGGGTACGTTGCGTCCTCCGGGCAGGCTCTTCTTCGACGGGGCATTCTCGAATTTATCCAATCCCAAGATCGCCGTGTTCTATTTCGCCTTTCTGCCACAATTCGTGTCCCCGTCGGCGCAGCATCCTACGCTCACCGTATTCGTCCTGGGCCTTGCATTTGCCGGATTGACGTTCCTGGTCAAGGCGCCCGTGGCGACATTTTCCGGTGCGCTATCGGCTTGGCTGCGCACTCGCCCAGGCGTCCTGGCTTGGGTCTACCGTTCCTCCGGGGCAATCCTGGTTGGTCTGGGTGTGAGACTCGCCTTTGAGCGGCGGTGATGTCGGCCAGCTGCGTACCCGATGGCGCCGGTGCCGTGAGAATTGGCAAGCGCCGCTCGCTCCCACGGCTGGCCCTGCTTTCATTCATTGCGATCGTCCCGATATCCGGGTTGGCCATCGCCCAGGACACCTATCCGAATCGGCCGGTCAAGATCATCGCGCCCCAGGCGCCCGGCGGCGGCGTGGACCTCGTCGCGCGCATCATCGCCGACAAGTTGCGCCTGGCCTTGGGCCAGCCTTTCGTGGTCGAGAACCAGGCCGGTGCGGGCGGCGCGATCGCCACGCAGATGGCCGCGCGCGCGCAGCCCGACGGCTACACGCTGATGATCGGCTACGTCGCGACGCACGCCACGAATCCGGCGGTCAAGCGAAATCTCGGCTACGACGCCGTCAAGGACTTCACGCCGATCGCAATGCTCGGCGGCACGCCTAACGTGTTAGTCGTGGCGCGCGCCGTGCCTGTGAACACGCTGCAGGAATTCGTTGCCTACGCCAAGGCCAATCCGCGCAGGGTCGACTATGGGACTTCCGGCGTCGGCACGCTGAACCACTTGGTGATGGAACAGTTCAAACACGCATCCGGCATGACGAGCATGGCGGTGCCCTATCGGAGCATTGGGCAAGCCTTCACCGATGCCATGGGTGGACAGATCCAGGTGATCTTTCCTGGCCTTGCCGCTGCCATGCCTCACATACGTTCCGGCGCGTTCAAGGCGCTCGCCGTCACCGGCGATGCCCGCCAGCCGCTTCTTCCCGATGTGCCAACGTTCAAGGAGCTCGGCTACGCAGGCTTCAACGGCCTGACCTGGTACGGTATTGTCGGACCGGCCAACCTGCCCGATGCCATCACAAGAAAGCTGAATGACGAAATCAACAGGCTTCTTGCATCGCGGGACGTGCAGGAGAAGTTCCGGGGCGAGGCGCTCACGGTCATGCCCATGACGCCGCAGCAATTCGGAAAGCACATCGCCGACGAGATCGCGCACTGGTCGGCCGTGGCTCAGGCCAGCGGGATCGAAGCGGAGTAGGTCGACGATGACTCTCCCCGATATCTCGATCTCGCAACGCCTCGCGGCCGCGTTTTCCGGCATGCCGGCAACCCTTCCCGTTGCGGTCACGGAAGCCTGTGACGCCATCCTCATGGACGTCGCGGGTCTGTGCGTGGCGGCGCGTCACAGCGATTATGTGCAGGCAGCGCTGCGCGCCACGGCCGAACCCGGTACGTGCACGTTGATCGGCCATTCTGGCGGCCACAGTGTCGCCACCGCCGCCTTGGTCAACGGTACGGCCGCGCATGGCGAGGATTACGACGACACCTTCGAGGGGGGACCCATACACGCGGGAGCAGTGACCGTTCCGGCCCTGCTTGCCACCGCGGAGCATCATGGCCTGACGGGCGACGATTTCGCGCGCGGCACGGCCGTGGGTTGCGAAGTCATGTGCCGCCTTTGCCTGGTGGCGCCGAAACGCGTGCACATGGCGGGATTCCATCCCACGGCGGTTTTCGGCGCGCTGGGCGCAGCAGCCGGCGTCAGTTCGGCCCTGCGGCTCGACGCGGGACAATGGGCCAACGCCCTCGGCATCGCCGGCAGCATGGCCTCGGGCATCATCGAATACCTCGCCGAAGGCGCCTGGACCAAGCGCATGCATCCGGGCTGGGCGGCGCAGGCGGGCTATCGCGCCGCGCGCATGGCGCAGGCGGGCTTCACCGGCCCGCGAACACTGTTCGAGGGAGAGCATGGCTTCTTTCACGCCTTCGCCAACAGCGAGCACTGCGACTTCGGCGCGATGCTCGACGGCACGGGCTTGGTCTGGCTGGCCGCCGATATCGCGTTCAAGCCATACGCCTGCGGGACCATGGCGCATCCCTACATCGACTGCGCGCGCAAGCTCGTTGCCGAAGGCGTTTCGCCCGATGACGTCATCGCGATCGAGTGCAAGACCGCCGAAGGGATCGTGCATCGCCTGTGGGAACCGCTGGCTGCCAAGCAGCATCCGCCCAACGGCTACGCCGCGAAATTCAGCATACCCTACGCCATCGCCGTCGGCATGTTGCGTGGCGACGCAGGCCTCAATGAATACGAGGATGCGGTCGTCCATGATCGCGCCGTCCGGGCGCTGGCCAGCAAGGTGCGCTACGTCGTCGATCCGGACAATCCCTATCCACGCCAATTCACGGGCCACGTGCACGTGACCCTCGCCTCCGGCGAGGTGCGCGAGGCGTTTCAGGGACATTTTCGCGGCGGCCGCGACGAGCCGATGTCGGCCAGGGACCTCGAGTCGAAGTTCATGGCCAACTGCCTGTTCGGCGGCTGGAACGAAGTCCGCGCACGGGGCGCGCTTGCCGCATTGCGCGAACTGCGCGCCGCACCGAAGGTGATTCTCGACGAGTTGCGGGGGTAAGCATGGCCACGGACAACACGCCACTCATGGGCAAGGTCGCCCTGGTCACCGGTTCGGGGCGTAACATCGGCCGCGCCATCGCGCTTGCGTTTGCCGGTGCCGGGGCAAAGGTGGCGGTAAACGTGCGGACGAGCCGCGACGAAGGCCAGGCGGTCGTGAACGAGATCGCGACGCGCGGCGGCGATGCCGTGCTGGTCACGGCCGACGTCACGCAGCGCGCCGAAGTCGATGCGATGATCGCCGCGATCGCGAAGCGCTTTGGCCGGCTCGACATCGTGGTCAACAACGCCGCGGTGCGATTCGAGGTAGCCTTCGCCGACCTGTCCTTCGACGACTGGCGCCAGGCGCAGGCCGTCTGCGTCGATGGCGCGTTCCACTGTACCCAGGCGGCGCTGCCGTTGCTCAGTTCCAGCGGAACGGGCGCGGTGATCAACATCGGAGGCATGACCGCCTACACCGGGGCTTCGATGCGCGCCCACGTCGTGACCGCCAAGGCGGCGCTTGGCGGCCTGACCCGTGCACTGGCGCATGAACTTGCAGCAGCTGGAATTACCGTCAACTGTGTATCGCCCGGCATGGTCGATACCGTCCGCAAGCAAGGCAGCACATCGGCCAATCCTGCACATCACGCCGATCGCAAGACGTTGCTGGGGCGACGCGGCAGCGTCGAGGAAATCGCCAGCGCCGTCGTGTGGCTGGCGGGTCCGGGCGCGCGCTACGTCACGGGCCAGACGCTGCACGTCAACGGCGGCGCGTACATGGGCGGTTGACATCACCAAAATTCTCCCCAAAGATCACGCCGCCGCATAAACTAACCCGCAGGCTCAGACGGAGAGGCGCCTTGAGTCACGCGCGACGCAGGCAGCTCTTGATTGCGATGGCCGCGCTGCTGTGTGCGCCACGCAATGGCCGCGCCCAGCAGGCCGGGACCATCCCACGAATCGGGTTCCTGGGCGTGTCCACGCCCGCCGCGTGGACCACGCGCGTCGACGCATTCCGGGCGGGATTGCGCGACTTGGGATACGTTGAGGGCAAGAACATTGCCATCGAGTTTCGCTTTGCGGAAGGTCAGTACGATCGTCTACCCGGGCTCGCCGCCGAGCTTGTCCGGCTCAAGGTCGATGTCATCGTGACCCACTCCGCGCCGGGAGCCCTCGCGGCGAAGCAGGCGACCGCGGCGAACCCGATACCGGTGGTCATGACCAACGTCTCCGATGCCCTTGGCGCGGGAATAGTCGCCAGCCTCGCGCGCCCCGGCGGCAACATCACCGGCGACACTTTTTTCGTTCCCGAACTCGCGGCAAAACGTCTCGAGCTGCTCAAGGATGCCGTCCCGCGCCTGCGCCGCGTGGCGGTGCTCGCAAATCCGGACAATGCCGCAACGAGTCATGCCTACCAAACCATGGAAACGGCGGCCAAGGACCTGAACGTGGCATTGCTCCGGCTCAACGTGCGCGATCCCGCAGACCTGGATGGCGCCTTTGCCACAATGACCAAGGAGAACGTAGATGCGTTCGCGGTGGTCGAGGACATTGTCCTCATCCAAAACCACACGAAGATCGCGGAGGCAGCGATCAAGCAGCGTCTCCCCTCGATCAGCTTCCTCGAGTACGCCGAGGCAGGGGGACTTTTCGGCTACGGGGCGAACTATCTGGCGCTCTACCGTCGTGCTCCGGTATTCGTCGACAAGATTCTCAAAGGCGCCAAGCCCGCCGACATACCGATCGAGCGGCCGACGACTTTCGAGTTCGTGATCAACATGAAGACCGCAAGAGCCATCGGCCTGACCATTCCATCCACGATGCTCGTGCGCGTGGATCGGCGAATCGAATGAGAAGTGCCGCGGCGCGGCGAACAAGCGAGTAAAGACGGATGGATATCGAGAATTTCGTGCGAGGATACAAGACAGCGTGGGAAACGCGTGACGAGTCCCGCTTCTGCGCCCTTTTTGCGAGTGACGGAATCTACCGCAATACCCCTTTCGCCGAGCAACGCGGGCACGCACAGCTCGCCAAGTACTGGCAGCGCGTCAAGCTGCAGGCCGATATCAACGTCGCGTATGAAGTCCTTGCGACATCCTCCAATGGCGGAATCGCGCACTGGCATGTCACCTACCAGGTCGCGTCCGAGGAACTGTTCCAGATCTGGGCTGCATCGACGGGAACGAATGTCATAGCGCGAAACCCTGGTGACCCACTGCCGCGCATGGCGCTGGACGGAATCCTTCAAGCGCAGTTTGACGGTGACCTGTGCTCGGAATGCCGGATCTGGTGGCATAGCACGGCGATGGCGCAGTAGGCATCGTCCCTCTAATCCGAAAGGGATTTGCAATGGCGGAGAACAAGACCAAGCCGACCGGCGCCAGCGTGAAGGGGTACATCGCCGCCATTGAAGATGTATCCAGGCGGAAAGAATGCGCGGCCCTGGTAAGGATGATGCGCAAGGTCACCGGACAGAAGCCGAAGATGTGGGGGCCAAGTATCGTCGGCTTTGGCACCTATCACTACAAGTACGAGAGCGGTCGCGAAGGTGACTCGCCTCTCACAGGCTTTTCCTCGCGCAAGGGCGCCGTCAGTGTCTATCTTGTCGCGAGTTCCCCTGGACAGGACGAACTCCTGTCCAGGCTCGGAAAGCACAATATGGGAAAGGCATGCCTCTCCGTTCGCAAGATCAGCGACGTTGACTTCAGGATCCTGGAGCAGCTTGTCGTCGGTTCGGTCGTGGAAGTAAGGCGTCGGTATGGCCTCCGATGACGATGAGGGTTTCGGCTTTTCGATTCGCGCGAATAAAGACGGCGATGTCACGATTTTTCGAAATGGCAAGGCAGTGACGGCCTTGCGAGGCGATGCCGCCCGAAATTTTCTCGCCGAGATTCGCGAGGCCTCCATGCTGGAACAGCAACAGCTCATGGCCCGTATCACAGGCAACTACAAGCGCGGAAACGAGCGACTCGCCACCAGTCATGTTCGCAATCGCAGGCGCGAGGATGCCTGACCCGTCGATGGAGGAGCGACAGTGACGTTGGCTTACATGGCGCCCAGCGCGGCTACAATCAGGTCGGCAATTGCGGCGTTCGCAAGCTTCGCGAAACGGGAATCGTTGGCTACGGACGAGCTCTGAATGGGAACCAATCGCCTCGAGGCGTTCAGTGACGGCGTCATTGCCGTCATCATTACGATCATGGTGCTGGAAATGAAGGTGCCCCACGGCGAAAGCGTGGAGGCCCTGGTGCCCGTCATGCCGCCATTCCTGAGCTACATACTGAGCTTCGTCTACCTCGGCATCTACTGGAATAACCACCACCACATGTTGCATGCGACGCGAAAGGTCACGGGTGCGATGTTGTGGGCGAATCTGCATCTCCTGTTTTGGCTGTCGCTGATTCCGTTCACGACGGGCTGGATGGGCGAGAATCATTTCGCGGCCCTGCCGTCGGCGTTATATGGCGTTGTGCTTCTGATGTCCGCTATCGCGTATTGGATATTGGAACAACTGATCATCGCGTCGCAGGGTCCGGACTCCATCCTCAGGAAGGCTGTCGGAGGCGATTGGAAAGGCAAGCTGTCGCCGGTTCTGTACGCCATTGCCATAGCTGCAGCGTTCTGGTGGCAATGGGTATGGGTCTCGTTGAGTCTGTATGTCCTCGTCGCCCTCCTCTGGCTCATACCGGATCGGCGAATCGAAAACACTTTGCGGAATGCAGACTCGTGACCACGCTTAGCAACTGGTAAGTATCACAGGCAGGCGGAGCCTCCCTCGTGGAAATCATCGGACCCGAGCTTGACCGCGCTGGCGATTGCGAGGCGGTACTGCGTTCCTTGCCCATGTGGTTTGGAATCGAGCGGGCGCTGCTCATGTATGCGCGGGACTCGGCAACCATGCCCACTTTCGCACTCTCCGATGCGCCCCGTTTGGTCGGATTCCTGACGCTGCGCGAACACTTCCCTGATGCCTGGGACATCCATTGCGTTGCGGTCAGGGCTGATGCGCGAGGCCAAGGACATGGTTCCCGACTTCTCGCTCATGCCGAAGCCTGGCTCAAGGAACGCGGCGTTCGGTTCCTGCAGGTCAAGACGGTCGCTGCGACATCCCCCAGCAAGGAATACGCCGAAACTCGCGAGTTCTATCGTCGCCGGGGGTTCACGCCGATCGAGGTTTTTCCGACACTGTGGGACCCGCACAATCCGGCGCTACAATCCATCAAGGTGCTGAATGCGGCCTGAGCGGTCGCAGACCTCGCTATGCACGATGAGGCTCGCGTGAACGACGGCACGACCATCGAGGCAACCTTTTGCTTCGTCGACATTGCCGGGTATACCGCCCTGACGGATACCCACGGCGAACTCGCCGCCGCGGATCTCGTCGATGACTTCGCCGATTTGATTCGAACGTCGGTCGAGCCCTTGGGGCATCTGCAGTCGCTGGTCGGCGATTGCGCATTCTTCGTATTCTCCGACCCGGTCGTTGCGAAGAACGCTCTGTTGGCACTCTACAGCTCGATCGCCGACAGGCAGAATTTCCCTGTCGTCCGCGCCGGTCTGCATCATGGCTCGGCGCTCATTCGAAGCAATCGGCACTTTGGCTCAACGATAAATATTGCCGCTCGCGTCGCCGCGCAGGCCACGGGCGGACAGATCCTATGCACGAAATGCGTAGCGGAAATACTTGGCCGAGCGGATGTGCTGGATGTCGAAATCAAGCCTCAGGGCCAAGTTTCCCTTAGGAACCTCCCCGACCCGATGGAACTGTTTGAAGTGGTCATCTCAGGTTCTTCGCGCCAGTACGCAATCGACCCGGTGTGCAAGATGCAAGTCGACAAACAGCGCGCCGTGGGCGACCTTCTCTACAACAACAAGAAATACTGGTTCTGCTCGCTTGCGTGTGTTGAGCGCTTTGCCAGGAAGCCCGCCTCGTACACCTAGTATTCCGTCTCGGATAGAAAGAACGCCATGCATCGCGATGCCCGCGGTCTCCCGCTTTCGATTGCCAGCGCCAAGGCTGCCGACGCCTACGACCATGTCGTCACCGGCTACCTCACTTTCCGGGCGGATACGCCGGCCCGTCTGACCGCCTTGCTGGAAGCCGCCCCGGACTTTGCGCTGGCGCATTGCATGCAGGGTTATTTCGCCATGCTGGGATTCAAGCAGGCCATGGTTCCGATCGCCGTCCAGGCGGCGCGCACGGCGCAGTCGCTTGCCTCCAGCGCCACGCCGCGCGAGCGCGACCACGTCGCCGCCCTGACCGCCTGGTCGGAGGGCGAGCTCGATCGCGCCATCGCGACATGGGAGTCGATCCTGCGCACCCATCCGCATGACGTAGTTGCCTTCCGTCTCGCCCATTTCGTGAATTTCTGGCTGGGCCGCCCGTTGGACATGGTCGCCTCCGTCGAGCGCGTGATGCCGGCCTGGTCGGAAGACGTCCCGGGCTATTCGACGATACTGGCCTGCCGCTGCTTCGCCCAGGAAGAGGCCGGGAACTACCTCGGTGCCGAACCTGCCGGGCGCCGTGCCATCGAACTCGACCCCTGCGATCTCTGGGCCGCGCATGCCGTTGCCCACGTGATGGAGATGCAGGGCCGGCGCAGTGAGGGCATCGAGTGGCTTACCACGCTCGCGCCCAACTGGGAGGGCAGCCACAACCTGCAGCACCATCTCTGGTGGCACGTCGCGCTGTTCAAGCTCGAGCAGGGCGAACTTGGCGCGGTGCTCGAACTCTACGACACGCGCTTTCGCAACCTCGCCGCGCCACTCACGGTCGCGTCCCCCGACGTCTACATCGATGTGCAGAACGCGGCGGCCACGCTCTTTCGCCTGCAGCGTCTTGGTGTCGATGTCGGCGACCGCTGGGAGGAACTCGCCGACAAGGCGGAGGCCCGCATCGGCGATTGCGTATCCGCCTTCACGCTGCCGCACTGGATGATGGCGCTGACCGCCACCGGCCGCACTGCCGCCGCGGAGCGGATGGTCGAGGCCATGCGCGGCTACGCCGGTGGCCGCGGCACCGTGCCTCCGATCGTGCGCGACTATGTGCTGCCGATTGCCCGGGCCCAACTGGCGCACGCCGTCGGACGTCATGCCGAAGCCGTCGCGCTGATGCGTCCGGCCATCGGCGGCATGTACCGGCTCGGCGGCAGCCACACGCAGCAGGACGTGCTGGAGCAGATTTTCGTCGACGCCGCCCTCAAGGCCGGCAGCATCGCGGATGTCCGCCTCGCGCTGGAGCGCGTCGCCGGGCGCCGTGCGATTCCGCCCGAGCGCTTTGCCGGCTGGCGCGAAGCCGTCAAACGGGCGGAGACGGCTGCGTCATAGGTGCGATGGGCCGAGTTGCGCCGCGGCGCAAGGCCGCATAATTGAGCCGCATGGAGCTCCATGATTCGCCGCTGGAGAATCGCAATGCCCCTGCTCGGAAACGCCGCTATGCTTCTTTCGTTCGATGTCGTCGATGAACTGGTTCCCGAGCACGACGATTGGCACACGCACGAACACCTTCCAGAGCGGCTTTCCATTCCGGGATTCGTCCGGGGAAGCCGCTGGGCATCGTCGAATACGGGACCGAGATACTTCGTCCTGTACGAGGTTGAGCAACTCGCAACCCTGCAGTCTGACGCCTACCTCGAGCGGCTGAACAATCCGAGTCCGTGGACTTCCAGGATGATGCCCGGCTACCGGGGCATGACGCGAGGATTCTGTTCGGTGTCGGGAAGTTTTGGCGTGGGCATGGGCCAGGCCGGCCTGCTGATTCGCTTCAAGCCTGCAATCGGAATGGAGTCGTCGCTTCGTTCATGGTTGCTCACGGAGGCGCTTCCCGCGATTCCTGCAGGTAAGGGACTCGGCAGCGCTCATCTGTTCGAAGGAGCTCTTACGCCCCACATGACCGCGGAACAGCGCATTCGAGGCGCCGATGCCGGTGTCGACTGGGCACTGTTCATCACGGGATACCGCGACGACGCCGTGGCGGGACTAGCGCAGGCCGACCTCTCCCGTGTCGAACTCGAGAAGCATGGCGGCACGGCAATTACCGACCGCCTGTACCGATTGCAATACCTGGTGACCCATCACGAGGTTCGCATCTGATCGCTCTGGCATACGTTCCGGGCCTGCCTCGATCTCAAAGACGCTGGTTGGGCTGCAGGTCCTTCGGTATCGGCGACACCGCTTTCAATTCTCCGAGCGCATTGACGCAAATGCCGGCCCATAGGCTGAACATCTGGCGGAATTCGTAGAGGTTGGTGGAGTTGCTTGCCATCTGGCGGCCCAGTTGCTGGGTCTCGCGCCTGTCGGCGACCCGGCCGAGCAATGCGTTGGTGGTCGAATCGCGGACCTCCACGATCAGCGCTGCCTGGCCCGCGGTGATGATGTACGTGATCTGAAATCCGCTTTGGCCAGCCGGCGCATTGACGTCGAGGTCGAGGATGGCCGAATTCACGCGCAGCACATCCGGCCCCGCGGCGGTGACCACTTCGTACCCGGCCTTGCGGAACGCGTCGCGAAAGATCTCGTCGAAATTGGTCTGCGCGGCGGTCATGATCTGGTTGGCCTGCGCTTGCGATATCTTGCTGTTCAGGTCGGCATTGATGTTGTAGTCCCGCAGCCAGTTGGGCATGAAGGCGACCGAAGTCTGGTTGACGATCACCTTGGTGTAGGGGCGAAAATCGGCACCCGGCCGCAACCACGCCAGTTCCATCTTGCGGGGGGCGACTTTCACCAGGCCATCGGCTTCCGGCGCCTGGCCGGAGGCAATGCTCGCAAGGCCGAAAAATGCGACAAGCGGAATGATGCGGGACCAACGCCTGATGATCATGATTGGCTGCCTATTTTATGAACCGGGAACGCAACCGGCACATCGATCTGGAATCGACACGACCAAGCCGGGATTCTACCTCCAGGCATGCGCCGCGGGCTCGCTGGCCGGAGGGCCGCCGGGGCGCGTAGGATGGCCGCATCGCCCGTCACGCCGGTCAACGCGCGTCTTCCCGCCAAACGAACGCACGCATCGTCATGTCAGCGCCTGAAGCTTCAATCCGGCAAAGTCTTGTCATCTACGCCAAGGACAAGCGACGCGTCTCGGCCTTCTACCGGCAGACACTCGGCCTTTTGGCGATCGAGGACGAATCGACTCACGACCTGCTGCGCGGCCCGGGCATCGAGCTTGTGATTCACGTCATTCCGCAAGAATATGCGTCGCAAATCCGCATTGCGAATCCGCCGGTGGTGCGGGAAGACACCGCTCTGAAGCCGGTTTTTTCCGTCAAGAGTCTTGAAGCGGTGCGTCTGGCGGCGGAGTCCACGGGCGGCTCGCTTCAGCCCAGCGACAGGGCATGGCAGTACAACGGCGCAATGGTTCTGGACGGATGCGACCCCGAAGGAAATGTCGTCCAGTTCCGGCAATATGACACCTGACCGCGGGTAGCATGACTAAGGTGAGGTCATCACATGGTTGAGCTCGCAGCAGTTGATAGGGTAGAGATCCTGGTGCTGGTCGACAACGTGACCGACAGCCTCTCGTCGGTCCCGGCTTACGTTGAAAACGAGTTTCCCCGGCTGTGGCGGAAGGGTCTCAAGCGCTTGTCGGGTCGCTGCCTGTGCTGCGGGGCGCACGGGCTTTCCTGCGCGATCACGGCTTGGCACGGCGACACCGCGCGCACCTTGCTGTTCGATACCGGACCAGATGCCTGGGTCTTTGAACGCAATGTCGAACGCCTTGGCTTCGACATGGGAAGCGTCGATGGCATCGTCCTTTCCCATGGCCATTGGGACCATTGCGGTGCGATGCTGCGGGCACTCGAGATGATCCAATTGAAAGCCGGCGGTCGCGCCGTCCCCACCTACATGCATCCTGGCATGTACCGGACCCGTGCCATGAAGGCGCCCGACGGCTCGATGCGGCCATTCGAGGACGTCCCGACGCAAGCCATGCTCGAGCAGGAAGGCGCACTCGTCGTTAACACTACTGAGGCGCAATTGATCCTGGAAAATCTCTTCTACGTGAGCGGTGAGATTCCGCGTGTCACACCCTTCGAGACCGGTATGCAGGGACAGTATCGGCGCACGGAGGATGGGTTGGATTGGGAGCCCGATCCTCTGTTGATGGACGAGCGCTTTGTCGCGGTCAGGGTGAAGGGCAAGGGCGTCCTCGTGTTCACAGCGTGTTCGCACGCAGGCGTCGTCAACGTCCTGGCGCATGCCCGGGACTGCTTTCCGGGACCGCCGCTCTTTGGCGTGATGGGAGGCTTTCACCTGTCCGGCGGCAACGAACGCGTCATTCCGGAAACGGTGGATGCGATGCGTGCGTTCGATCTGAAAACGATCGCAGCCGCCCATTGCACCGGCTGGCGCGCAGTGAGCGCATTGGCCGCCACCTTCGGCGATGCCGTGGCGCCATCCGCCGTGGGAAAGACGTATCGGTTCTGATCGCCGATCGCCCTGGGTGCTGACAAGGTTTGGCACGTACAACGGACCGCGCCCGTTGCAACGCCGTTGCGGCCATTTCACGGCGAGCGTAATGTCGCATTGCTCATCTTGCGGAGGCGACCATGCCCGACCCGGTTGACGCACTGGTGATCGACCTTCTGGAGTGGATCGGGCCGGGTGCCCGGCCCTATTCCGAGGTCATCGATGCCTGGCGAACGTCATGTCCTCGCCTGCCGGTGTGGGAGGAGGCGAATGCGCGCGGCTACATCGTCCAAGCGCATAGAGCTGGCGCCGGCGCTCTGATATCCGTATCCCCCGCCGGCCGGGAGCTATTGAATCAGTGCCGCGGCGCGTCGCCGGGAACGGAGTGGCGGCGGTGTCCATAGAACGCATATTCGTGGCCGCGACACAGGGCGGTGCGCTCATCGAAGTTCCACACATCCGTGTAGTTGCGGGCGCAGGGATCGAAGGCGACCGTTACTTCGACGCCAAGGACGCGCCAGGTCAGAGCCTCACGCTCGTCGAAGCGGAAGTCATCGAAGAGTTCAATGTCAAGTTCGGCACGCGACATGAACTTTCCTGCACGCGCAGAAACCTTGTCACCCGGGGCGTCCGCCTGGATTCATTGGTGGGCAAGGAGTTTGTTGCAGGAAGCGTTCGCTTGCGCGGCGTCGAGCTTTGCGAGCCATGCAAGGGCTTGGGCACGGCGATGTCCACCGACGTCGTTTCTCCTGCGGCAGCGGTCAAGTATCTGGCGCATCGCGCTGGAGTCCGTGCGGACATCCTCGCTTCGGGCACCATTGCCACTGGAGCGGAGATCGTCACCGATTCCACGGACTCGGGCATCACTTTCCGACCTCTGCAGGAAGCCGACCTGCCTCTCTTGACCGAGTGGCTGAACAGGCCCCACATCCTGGAGTGGTGGAGCGGCGGCGACGCCGCAGCCAATGTGGCAACCACGAGAGCAAAGTACTTGCCGCGCATTGACGAGGACTCGCCGGTCAAGGCCTACATTGCGGTGCTAGCGGACGAGCCCATCGGATTCATCCAATCGTACGTGGCACTCGGCAGCGGCGGAGGGTGGTGGGAAGAGGAGCGCGACCCTGGCGTTCGCGGGATCGACCAGTTCGTCTGCGACAGCGGAAGACTGGGGCAAGGACTGGGCACGGCGATGGTCAACGCCTTTGTTCGGGGGCTGTTCGCGGATCCCGGCGTTACCAGGGTCCAGGCCGACCCCGACCCCGCGAACGCGCGCGCGATTCGCTGTTATGTGAAGGCCGGCTTCCGGGTGGTCCGGAGGATCACAACACCCGACGGTCCGGCGCTCCTCATGGTCGTCGAGAGAATGGGTCATCAGGAGGGGCGCGCGGCCGCGATGTCGTAGCCTGCCCCTGACGAATCACGAATGAGATGATGAATTGACCATGTCTACAGGCACCATTCAACTGCATCGCGTGCTCCGCGCAAAACCGGAGCGCATCTATCGGGCGTTCCTGGATGCCGCGGCCATGGCCAAATGGCTGCCGCCCTATGGTTTCACATGCCAGGTGCACCAGATGGAAGCCAAGGTTGGCGGCACGTACAGGATGTCATTCACGAACTTCACGACCGGTCAGGGACATTCCTTCGGCGGCGTGTATCGAGAACTGGTGCCGTTCGAGCGGATTCGCTATACGGACAGTTTCGACGACCCGAACCTGCCTGGCGAAATGCAGACGACCATTACGCTGAAGCAGGTGTCGTGTGGAACCGACCTTACGGTAGTGCAGGAAGGTTTGCCTCAAGCCATCCCGGTCGAAATGTGCTATCTCGGTTGGCAGGAATCGATGGCGCAACTCGCCCATCTCGTCGAGCCGGATATTCTTTGATGACGAGGTGACGCCCATGTCGTCGCGCAGCGCTGAACCTCTTCCGAGGCGCATCCCGACGCGATCGCCAGGCGCTGACCGCGCACGCCAGTAGCATGCGCATCGTCATCCTGTGCGGGCTGCCCGGTGTCGGCAAGCTCACGGTCGCCCAAGGGCTGGCTCGAATGCGTGGATATCGCGTGTTCCACAACCATCTCGTCTTCGACGCAGTCGAGTCGCTATTTCCTTTCGACTCGCCCGCATTTGCCGAACTGCGGGAACGATTGTGGCGGGAGCTGCTCTTGCGCGCCATTCACGAGCGGGTTGGCGATGTCGTATTCACCATTGCCGGCGACCAGGCGTTGCGCCCGGATTTCCTGACAGCGCTGGTGTCCGAGTTGTCGCAATTGGACGTCCGCGTGCATTGCGTCGAGCTACGGTGCGGCATCGCCGAAAACGCGAGACGGCTCGCGTCGGCTGAACGTGCGAGATTTGGGAAATTGAATTCCGTTGAGCGGTTTCACCAACTCAATTCAGCTGGTGCATTTCCACGCCTCAAATTGCCGCCTGGGGCAACGTTCATCGACACCTCGGGCATGTCATTGGAGGCAATTGTCACCGCCGTCGACACTCATGTCTTGGGCCGGGCTTGACCCGCGGCCAACAACGGCAGGCCACATGCCAGGCGACCTCAAGCTCGATCCTTCCGCCATTGTCACGGGAGTTGCGGCCTATGTTGCGATCGCGGGGTGGCTGATCATCCTTCCGCTGTTTGGCTTTGTGATGTCTTCATTTCTCGGCGGCGGTACGCCCGGGGACTTCGATGCCGAATCCATCGCTCGTCAATTCGTGGCCGTCCTGATGTTCTTCGCATGCGGCTACGTCACCGGGCGCGCGTCGCAGCAGTCGCCCGTTTACAATGCCGCCATATTGGGTGTCGTGCTCTTCTTGCTTGTCACTTTCTTGGATCGGATGCTTTGGTCGCTCTTCGATTTGGCGGCCCCTTTCGATTTCGCTTATGAGGCGGCAAGCCTGGCGCGGTCGGTCATAGCAACCCTGGTGGGGGGAACTGCTGCTGAGTGGCAAATCCGCACACGCGGCGCGGCGCCGGTCCGCTTCCACGATTTTTCGCGCCGAACCCGCACGATTCTGTTTGTTGTTTCGATTGCGCCCTTTGCGTTCCTGGCGCTAACGTACCGGCCATGAACGCAATGCGCCGCGCCATCGACTCCTGAAAGCGGCACGCTCTCCCATTTCATTGGCATATTGGAGGTTGCATGGCCTGGGCAATACTGATCGTGGCAGGATTGTTCGAAGTGGGCTGGGCTATCGGCCTCAAGTACACCGAAGGCTTCACCCGGTTCTGGCCGACGGTGGGCACCGTGGTGGCCATGGTCATCAGCCTTGGCTTGCTCGGCGTCGCAATGAAGTCGTTGCCGGTGGGCACGTCGTACGCGGTTTGGGTCGGGGTCGGCGCCGTGGGCACCGCGATTCTCGGCATCGTGCTCCTCGGCGAATCCGCCAACGCCGGACGGCTGATCAGTTTGGCGCTCATCGTTGCCGGAATCGTTGGACTCAAGCTTGCGACACCGGCATGACATCGACTCGAACCAACGGTCACGGACCGGGACTCGTCGTCCTGTATCGATGGAGGCTTAATCCGGGGATGGAGGCATCGTTCGTCGAATCCTGGTCGCGCGTTACCGAGTTGCTGCGCCGCCGCGCGAGCTCGCTAGGCTCACGCCTCCACCGCGGCAATGACGGCATTTGGTACGGTTATGCGCAATGGCCCAATGCGGAAGCCACGGCAGCGCGCGTTTTCCCAGCCACTCGACCCCGCGCGTCTGCCCAGATGCGTGCCGCGATCGCCGAATCGCTTCCGGAGATATTGCTCGAGCCTGTTGCCGATTATCTGGTCTTGCCTAATGCAATAGATGCCTGAGCCGTTGTTCGACGTGCGCTGCGCCTGCATACACGCGGAGGCGGTCCGCCCCTGAATCGAGCATCAAGATCCGATGGAACTCAATCAAGTCACCCTTCCCGCGGCCGATGTGGCGGCATCGGTGGCGTTCTATCGCAGCATGGGCTTTGCCCTTATCGTTGATGCTCCTCACTACGCCCGATTCAAGTCCACCGTCGGTGAAGCGACATTCTCGGTTCACGCCGTTTCATCGCCCTTCGAGGCGTCAAAGACCATCGTGTACTTCGAGTGCGCGGCACTCGACCGCACCGTCGCCGAACTCAAGGCCAAGGGGCTGCGATTCATCCAGGAGCCGCGCGATGAACCGTGGCTATGGCGCGAAGCGCGCCTCGTGGATCCATCCGGCAACGTCATCTGTCTCTATCATGCAGGCGCCAATCGACTCCATCCCCCCTGGCGCGTCGGCGCCTGACACTCTTCTCGACGCAGCGCGGCAACGCAGCATCCACACCGGGCTGGACGGAATCCCGCAATGAAGAAATCCATCCCCGCCGCAAACCCCCACGCGTACGTCGCATCGCTCGAAGGCTGGCAGCTTCGGTGTGTCGAGCACCTTCGGGCAACGGTACGAGCCAGCTCGAAACTCGACGAAGTCGTGAAATGGGGCCACCTGGTCTATCTGTCCAATGGCCCGGTCCTGCTCATTCGCGCGGAAGCCCACCGGGTGTTGTTCGGTTTCTGGCGTGGACAGCGACTGCGCGCAATCGAGGAGCGTCTGAAACCGGGGGGAAAATACGAGATGGCCACGCTCGAACTGGACGAGAACAGGGCCATCGATTCCGCGACGGTGCGTCGCCTGACCAAGGCAGCGGTTGCGCTGAACGCGGCGCTGGGGAACCCCGCTCAAGCGAACAAATGAACGCGTTTCCCCGAAGGATCACCTGCGCTCATCGTGTCGGCGGGCGCGGATGCGTCGCTTCATGAACGTTGCGCAACTCAAGGCGCTATGCCGCGAATTTCCGGGCGCGATCGAAACCCTGCATCGCGAACCCTGGAATTTTCTTGTCTACACCGTTGGCGGCAGGAAGTTCGCCTATTTCAAGACCAGCCTTCCGGAGCGATGGCGTTTCAGCATCCGCGTGAATCCCGACCGCTTCATCGAGCTGACAGACGTCCCGGGAGTGAAGCCCGCCCGGTACAGGGGCCGTTATTATTGGATCACGATTGTGAACGTTTCGAGCTTTCCGGCGGTCTACCTCGAAGAGTTGGTCGGCGCGTCGTATCAGCGCGCCATTGGCTCGCTGAGCAAGGCGACGCAGGCGGCAATTCGCGATCGATGAATGTCCTTCGCCATGACCAACCCGGCATCGCGCATGAAACTCAGGCTATTCCGACGGTATCACCAAGCATCTCCTGCACGAGAGCTTAGCCTGATCTCGCTATAATGTTTCGCGCACGGCAGGTCTGTGTCTGAACTTGCCTTGGAGAAGTTCCGTATCCATGGCCGGAACTCACGGATGATGGGCGAATACGCGAACGGCGATCACTGGACGCTGGACGACATTCCTCTGGATCGTGTCGAGATCGGACGCGTCAGGCCGCGGGAAGAATTGTTTCTGCTGCTTGCCGGCGCTTCGTTCGTCGAGACCGCGTCGGACCTGTACACACGCAACCTGACCGCGCAGTTCCACGATGACACCGAGGTATCCTCATGGCTGATCCGCCATTGGGAACCCGAAGAACTGCAGCATGGACGGGCGTTGCGCGCGTATGTGAATCACGTCTGGCCCGACTTCGACTGGAAAACTGCGTTTTCCGAGTTCCTTGCAGAACACTCGCAGTGTTGCAACGTCGAGGAACTCGAGGCCAGCCCCTGCCTGGAAATGGCCGCACGGTGCGTCGTGGAAATGGGGACCGCGACTTACTACCGCGCGATCCAATCCATCTCGGACGAACCGGTGCTGGTGAGGCTGGCCGGCTTCATCCAGCGCGACGAAGTTCGGCACTACGAGCATTTCCATCGTTACTTCAACTACTACAACGAGCGCGAGCACAATGGCCGCGCGAAGGTGCTGGGCGCCCTCGCGCGGCGTCTGCAGGTGATACTTCGCAGCGACGTAAAGCGCGGTGCCTGGTTTCCCTATCGCATCCGGCACCCGCATACATCCCGCAGCGGACGCGAGTTTCGCCGTGCGATGGCGCGCACCACGGCGCTGATGCGAAGCCACTATCCTGCGCCGATGGCCATCAAGATGCTCCTCAAGCCACTGGCGTTGCCACCCACCGTGAACCGTCTGAGTTACGGGACCGTCAAACTGGCGCAACGGATGATCTTGCGCTAATGGTGGCGCAATATGAGGTTCAAATTGGCTAGCGGGCAACTTTTGGGAGGCACGGATGAAGAGAGTTACGGGAATCGGCGGGATCTTCTTCAACGCCAAGGACCCGGCCGCACTGCGGACCTGGTACCGGACGCACCTGGGCATCGACGTACAGGATTGGGGAGGCGCCGCATTTCGCTGGGCCGATGATGCCGGCAATCCGACGGCGGGCACGACCATCTGGTCGATCGGCAGGGCCGATGGCGATCACTTCGCGCCGAGCACGGCGTCTTTCATGATCAACTACCGGGTCGCGGACCTGCAAGCCGTCCTGCGGGCACTGCGCAGCGAAGGATGCAATGTCCTCGAAAAGACCGACGATTCCGAGTACGGAAAATTCGGTTGGGTCATTGATCCGGAGGGTAACAAGGTCGAGCTTTGGCAGCCTCCCGACGGGCAATGAGGTTGTCGCGGTCCAGCCCCCACTGTGAGTCCGAATGGTCGGCCGCCGTGACTGCGGAGATTCTCTTTATGAATTTCCTGCACCGAATCCGCCCCGATCTGTCGCGCGAAACGCGCGTCTTCGGGCACAGGTATACCGTCGCCCTTGGCGTCGTCGCCCTGTCGATCGTGGCGTCCGGAGTCGCATGTGGCCAGGCCCCGCGTCTGATTGCTCCCAACGTCGTCGAAATCTCTCCCCGATTGGTGACGTCGGGCCAGCCCTCCGCCGAGGCCCTTGCCGGTCTCAAGGCAATGGCATTTGATGCCGTAATCTACCTCGCGCCTCCCACAGTCTCCGACGCGGTCCGCGATGAATAGATCATCGTCACTCGCCAGGGTCTGACGTTCGTCAACATTCCGATCAAATTCGAGAATCCCACCGAGGCCGATTTCGAGACGTTTGCCCCCGTGCTGGCCGGATTGGGAACGAGCAAGGTCCTGGTCCATTGCCAGATCAACCTTCGTGCATCGGCGATGGTATTTCTGTATCGCGTCGTCAATCTCAAGGAGGACCCGCGGGTCGCCTACGAGTCGGTCGCGGGCGTATGGTCGCCCGATGGACGATGGCGCCGGCTGATCGAGGATCAGCTTCGCAAACACAAGGTGGCCTTCGAGCCTTACTGAACCATTCGGCAGGGACTCAGGGCCATCCGAGCGCGCGACCCTTGCCGTGTCGCGTCTCCCATGGCACGCTTGCGCGGGCATGCGAAATGGATGTAAAGCATTTGCCGGTTGCGCGATTGATCCGCCAGAATCAGCCGTGCGGCGCGGCCGGACAGCGGAGGTACATGCGTGAAACCATTCACCGCCATTGCCGTCATTGTTCTTTCCCTCGTCGCCGTGCTGCAACTGCTGCGCGTCGCGCTGGGCTGGGAAGTCACAGTCAACGGCGCGCATGTTCCGCCCTGGGCGAGCGTCATTGCCTGCGTCGTCGCGGCGGTACTTGCATTCGGTCTGCGCCGCGAAGCGAGCAAATGACCGTCGGATATTTCGCGGTGGGAGGAGCGCAATGAAGACGACTATCCTGGTGCCGCTGCTCGCTGCGAGCCTTTCCGGCTGTGTCGGGCTGGAGATCACGCCGCTGTCCCCGGCGGAAGAGGCTGCCTCCCATGCGGGCAGCACCAGCCTCAGGGGCTACATCGTCTACGAACCCATGGTCGTGGTCGAGGTGAGCCAGAAGGAAGTGTGCAGCGCGCAGGATGCCAGGGGCAACTGCACGGGCGCCAGCGTCATATCGTGTTCGGCCGGAACACCCTTCGTGTTGCCGGACACGTCGAAGCCTTTTCTCGTCAATTCAAAGTCCGGATTCGGGAAGGCCGCCGTCGAGATCGCCATCACGAACGGATGGCAGCTCGGCAGCATCAAGGACAACTCCGACAACACGGCGTTGCTGGGTACGCTGGAGAAGATCATCGCGCTGGGGGCCAAAAGCTTCGCGCGTGAGGGCGCCGTCGGACAGTGCAAGGCTTCGGGCCTCTACCGGGTAATCCAGGCACCTGCAGGGGTGACACTCAGTCCGCTGCTCATTTTTTGACGGCGGTGCTCGTCTGACTGCGGCCGGCCGGCAAGGCGTGTGAGCGACACGCTTCCCTACGCAATGCTGGCCGATGCGGTGCTCTCGCTGCATGTCGCAATCGTGGTTTTCGTTGGCGGCGGCCTGCTCGCCATCATCGTCGGCAATCTGCGCGACTGGCGCTGGGTCAATGCGCTCTGGTTCAGGGCGGCGCACCTCGCTTCGATCCTGTTTGTCGTCGCGGAGGCATGGCTGGGCGCCGTGTGCCCGCTCACCACGCTCGAAATGCGGCTGCGCGCCAAGGCGGGAGCGGCGACGTACGCCGGAAGCTTCATCGGGCATTGGCTGCAACGCATCCTGTACTACGACGCTCCGCCCTGGGTATTCACCCTCGGCTACACGATTTTCGGTCTGGCCGTCGTGGCAACATGGTGGTATTTTCCGCCGGAATTCCGCCGTCGCGACAATGAACCTGATGCCTGACCCGACGCTCGCTACAAATGCCTCGCAGACCGCGCTTCGCGCACCTACATGGCCGGTCAGCGTGCCGCCTGGCTGAAATGCGCGCGTTGTCCATCAGCCAATTCGCGCCGGAGAGCTTTCGGGCCAGTCCGCTGGTCGCCTCGGACGTCCCGGTGTTGCAGGCGTTCTTCGACGAGAACCCTGACTATTTCCTGGCGGTCAATGGCGAACTACCGCGCCCGTGCGAAGCGCAGGAAGAATTCGACGACCTGCCTCCCGCCGACATTTCGTTCAACGAAAAGTGGTTGATCGGTTTCACCGACCCGACCGGAAAACTGGTCGGATTCGCCGGTGTCTTGTCCGACATCCTGGCGGCGCGCGTATGGCACATCGGCATCTTCATCGTCGCCAGCTCGTTGCATGGCACCGGCGCAGCGTCGGTGCTTTACAACATGCTCGAACGATGGATGGCGGCGAATGGCGCCGCATGGATCCGACTCGGCGTGGTCGAAGGAAACGTCAAGGCCGAGCGCTTCTGGCGCAAGACGGGCTATCGCGAAGTCCGCAAGCGACTCGGCATCGCAATGGGTAGCCGCACGAACGACGTCAGAGTCCTCGTCAAGCCTTTGGACAGCCGTTCCATCGCGGAGTACCTCTCCCTTGTCGAACGAGACAACCCCGATTCAGACAAGACATGACAATACTGTGAGCCCGACCGATCAACTTCGCCAGGCATTGTCGGCCTTGCCCGAGACGGAACAGATGGCGTCGCGATTCGGCAGTCATGAGAACGCGGCGTGGGTGGTTCGGGGCCGCGAGTTTGCGCATCTGCATGCCGACCACCTGCTGGATCTGCGACTCCCTCGCGCAGCGCAGGCGAGCCTTCGTTCCGATCCGAAGGCGCACTTCCGCAAGTCCGCGTCGGACTGGGTCGAACTGGAATTCCACACGGCCGAGGACGTTGCGCACATTGCGGAACTGGCACGCGAGGCATGGACAGCGGCCAGGCACTCATGACGATCACCGTGAACAAGGGCTATCGACCGGGCGCCATCGGACGGATCGTGGAGCTTCATTCGGCGTACTACCACCGGGAGGTCGCCTTTGGTCTCTTCTTCGAATGCAGGGTCGCGCGGGAACTTGCGGAGTTCTGCGAGCGATATGACGACAGTCGCGATGGACTCTGGCTCGCGATGAACGGAAGCGATGTCGAGGGCTCGATCGCCATCGACGGTCTTGCCGCGCACGAACGCGGCGCGCATCTGCGCTGGTTCATTTCTTCCGATCGCGTGCGTGGCAGTGGGGCAGGTACGGCCTTGCTTGCGTCCGCGATAGCATTCTGCCGGTCGCAGCACTACCAACTTGTTTACCTGCGGACCTTTGAAGGCCTCAACGCAGCCCGTCACCTCTACGAGAAATTCGGCTTCGCCCTGGTTCACCAGCAACGCGGTTCGCAATGGGGTTCCGAAGTGAATGAACAGCGGTTCGAATTGCGGACCTGACCACTCGCAGGGGAGCGCTACCCAATGACGCTACGAATCGTTCGCCTTGGATCGGACCGCGCCCGTGACGAAGGACTTCGGATTGGCACCGTGCGCAGACCCCCGCGCGGCGTTCCGAAATCAGAGTTCGCCTCGCAAAATTGGTACGACGTGTGGTTTCCCAATCTGGCGCCGAGCCCGGAACTCGTCGCGCAGGCGAAAGATGCCGGGACTCCCCGCGATTGGTCCGTTTTCGTGAAGCGATTCCGGGCTGAAATGGATTCCTCCGAGGCGCGCAGGACACTGGACCTGCTTGCCGCGTTGTCGCACCATGCAAACTTCTCCGTCGGTTGTTATTGTGCCGACGAGTCCCGGTGCCATCGCTCGGTTCTTCGGGACCTGCTGGCCGAGAGAGGCGCAAACGTCCTGTGACCCCGTCGGCGATGAACGAAAAATACTCGGCGCCCGGACCAAGTCGTGAAGAGGTCGAGCGGCTGGCTGGACCCGCAGTGCTTGAATTTGGCAGTCCAGGGTGCGGCTACTGCCGTAGTGTCGAGCCATTGGCGGCCGCGGCGCTCGCCGGGCATCCAGGCGTGCGCCATATCAGGATTGAAGATGCGCGCGGCCGGCCGCTCGGGCGCTCGTTCAACGTCACGCTTTGGCCAACTTTCGTCTTCCTGCGCGATGGCCGGGAAGTCGCGCGCCTGGTGCGGCCCCGCGATGCGCATGCGATTACCGCAGCTCTCGCGGGGATCGACATGCCCGAGTGAATGAGACAGGTGGCCACTTCCATGCGCGCACCGTTCGCGCCGCAGCCGACCGTCGGTGCCGGTGATTCGTCATGAGCCTCGCCCACTTGTTGTTGAGGCACGCGCGCGCAACACCTGAGCACGCCGCCATTTTCCACGGTCCGCAAATCCACGCCACGTATGGCCAGTGGGCGGCCCGCAGTGCGGGACTGGCCGAACGGATGCTTGCCGCCGGACTCGTTCCGGGCGACCGGATTCTGCTCTTCATGCGCAACCATCCACGTTACCTGGAGGTGCTGTGGGCCGCATGGTGGGCAGGTTTCGTGGTCGTTCCCGTCAACGCCAAACTGCATCCCCGGGAGGCCGAATGGATCATTGCGGATGCGCAAGCGCGCTGGGGCTTCGTCACGAGCGATGTCGCACCGGAGGCGCTGGCCGGCCTGGAGCGGCAAGTCGACATCGATTCGGAACACGCCACCGCGCTGATGGCTCCCGTGATCGATGCCCTGAATGTTCCTGTCGCCGAGCGCGACGCAAGCGACGTGGCATGGCTGTTCTACACCAGCGGCACCACGGGACGGCCGAAGGGCGTGATGATCACCCACCGCAACCTCATGACCATGGGGCTGACCTATTTCGTTGACGTGGACAGCGTCTCGGCGCGGGATGCCATCGTCTATGCGGCGCCGATGTCCCACGGCGCAGGCCTGTATGCAATACCGCACCTGATGGCGGGCGCCCGTCACGTCGTGCCGATCTCCGGTGGCGTCGATCCCGCGGAGTTGTTCGCGCTGGGCGGGCAGCTGGGTCCGCTATCGACCTTTGCCGCGCCAACTATCGTGAAGCGGATTGTCGACTACGCGGAGGAGGCGCATCTTGCCCACGACGTGGCGGCCTCGGCATTCAAGACGATTGTTTACGGCGGTGCGCCCATGTACGTGGCCGACATGCAGCGCGCACTGCGGGTATTGGGTCCGCGCTTCGTGCAGATCTACGGCCAGGGCGAGACACCGATGGTGGCGACCGCGCTGTCTCGCCAGCACCTCGCCGACACGTGGCACCCGCGTCATGCCGAGCGCATCGCGTCGGTTGGGATCGCGCAGACGCCGGTGCAGGTGCGCGTCGCCGACGAGCATGGCAACGAGCTGCCGGTGGGCGAGGTGGGCGAGATCCTGGTCAAGGGAGACAGCGTGATGGCGGGCTACTGGGGCAATCCCGAGGCGACGGCCGCCGCCATTCGCGACGGGTGGCTTTTCACGGGCGACGTGGGCAGCCTCGATGCCGATGGATTCCTGACCCTCAAGGACCGCAGCAAGGACCTGATCATCAGTGGCGGCTCGAACATCTACCCCCGCGAGGTCGAGGAAGTGCTGCTGACGGCACCGGGGGTCGCGGAGGCCGCGGTGGTGGGCGCGCCCGATCCCGAATGGGGGGAGGTGGTCGTGGCCTTCGTGGTGCCGATGCCGGGCACCCGGCTCGCGTCCGCGGATCTCGACCGACACTGCCTGACGCAGATGGCGCGCTTCAAGCGCCCCAAGAGGTACGTCCTCGTGGGCGACCTGCCCAAGAACAATTACGGCAAGGTGCTCAAGACCGAGTTGCGGGCGAGGCTTTCCGGATTGCCCGACGCAGACTGACGACGAAGCAGGCCGGACAACTTGTCCAGAGGAGGATCCATGGAATCGAGAATGCTGAATGGCAAACGCGCGTTGGTGACGGGTTCGGTGCAGGGCATCGGTCTCGCGGTGGCGCTGGAGCTCGCCCGGGCGGGCGCCGAGGTCGTACTGCACGGCCTGGCCGACGCGCTCGCGCACAAGGCCGCGCGTTCAGCGCTGGCGGAAATTTCCGAGCACCCGGTCAGTTCGTTGTCCCATGACCTCTCGGACAAGGCGCAGGTAGAGCGGATGATGAGCGAGGCAATGGCCGACGGACCGCTGAACATCCTCGTCAACAACGCAGGCATTCAGCACACGGCCCCATTGAGCGAGATGCCGCGCGCTAAATGGGACGCCATACTGGCAATCAATCTCTCCGCGGCATTCGACACCATGCGTCTGGCGTTGCCGGCGATGATCGCGGCCGGCTATGGCCGCATCGTCAACATCGCGTCCGTCCATGGGCTGGTCGCATCGGTAAACAAGGCGCCCTACGTGGCGGCCAAATTCGGACTGATCGGCCTCACTCGCGTGGCCGCGCTCGAAGCGGCGGAGGCCGGGAGCCGGTCCAGCGGCGGCGTCACCGCCAATTGCATTTGCCCGGGCTGGACCGAGACCGCGATCATCGAGCCACAGATCTTGGCGCGCGCTGCGCAGTTCGGCGGAGACCGGGAGGCCGGCATCCGCGACCTGCTACGGGAAAAGCAACCCAGCGGCAGGGCTTCCACGCCGCACGAAATCGGACGCACGGTCGTGTGGCTGTGTGATGTCGCGGCGCACAACATTACGGGTGCGGCAATTCCGATCGACGGCGGATGGACCGCTCAATGACGACGCCGTCCAATCGAAGATCCGGCTGCGGACCATCCTGAAGCGCGAATGGCAGCGCGTGAAGCGGGGAGAGTGATGGCGGGACCCATCCTGCTCGATGTGTTCGGCAAGCGCTTTCTCGTCGAGCGGCGCGATGGTGAATGGCGGACATTCCAATTGGGCTCCGACGGAAAGCGTTCCTTGGTGGACATTCCCGTTCCTCCATCCCTGCCCGAGGCCGAGCTGGTGCAATACTTCGACGACATCTACCACGAAGCCGCTACTCCGCAGCGCCCGGCCGTGATCCGTCTGGACAGGAAATAACTGGACTGATCGCGCCGCGATGATCAGGATCGTTCCCTACGATGACCAATGGCCGGATCATTTCGCCTCCGAGGCGTGTCACCTGCGCACCGCGATGGGCGGCTTGTCGCTGCGAATCGAACATGTAGGCTCCACGTCCGTCCCCGGGCTGGCCGCAAAACCGGTCATCGATATCCAGATTTCGGTCGCAACGCTGGACGGGCTGGACGTGTACATCGCCCCTCTCGCCTCGCTCGGTTACAACCACGTGCCCTTCGGGGACGTCGACCGGGTCTACCCCTTCTTCCGGAAGCCCGCCGAGTGGCCAAGCACGCATCACATCCATCTGTGCGTTTCCGGTTCGGAGCACGAACGCCGGCACCTGGCGTTCCGCGACTACCTGCGCAACCATCCGCAAGCCGCGAACGAATACCTCGCACTCAAGCGAAGCCTGGCGGCAACCCACGTCGGCGCAACGGCCGAATCGCGTGAGCGGTATTCGCTTGCGAAGACGGAGTTCATCACCCTCATGCTGCAACAGGCGCTGTCGGGACACTCCTCGTCCGTCGACCAGAGTTGACGCCTGCATCGTTGCGGCCGGTTGGGCCGCATGCACGGGACCGCTTGACGGAAGGCCGGTCGCCGTTTAGCTTGTGTCGCCTGCGCGAGCCGTTGCGCGCTGGTCCACGCGATACCGGCGTCACTTGCGCAACGCGCCGCCGTACTCGCCGGAGTTTTCCATGCTGCTCCATGGCAAGTGTCACTGCGCCAATATCGCATTCGATCTCGAATGGGACGGCGACCCGCCGGAGATCCCGGCGCGAGCATGCGACTGTTCGTTCTGCACGAGGCATGGCGGCGTCTGGACGTCCAATCCCCAATCCACGCTGGCGGTCACCTTCCGCGATGCTTCGCTCGTGTCGAAATACACTTTCGGCTCGCGCACTGCCACCTTTCTCGTCTGCTCTCGCTGCGGCACCGTTCCGCTGGTGACCAGCGAGATCGCCGACCATCTGTACGCGGTCGTCAACGTCAACGCGCTGGAAAATGTCGACCCCGCGTGGCTTCGGCGAACCGCCGCGCACTTCGAAGGCGAAGACGTTGAGTCGCGGCTCGCGCGGAGGCGGCGCAATTGGATTCCCGATGTTCGTATTGCCGAAGAGAGCGCCAGGTGAGCCTCCTTCCCGAGCAGAAGCGCGCTCGATCCCGCTAAAGCTCATCCATGCCAACCGCCGAAACGCTCGCACAATTCATCGCACTGGTCGAACGGAACGCGCACGTGGAGGCCGTTGAGGCTTTCTATACCGAGGACGCTACGATGCAGGAAAATCAGGCTGTACCTCGCGTGGGCCGCGCGGCCCACGCCGCCAACGAACGCCGCGTGCTGGCCAAGGCCCGCTCGCTGACGTCGACGTGCATCCGGCCGGTATTCGTTTGCGACGACAGAGTGGTGATTCGCTGGGTGTTCCGTTTTGAATGGCTGGATGGGACGGTGACCCGAATGGAGGAGCTTGCCTATCAGCGCTGGGAAGGCGAGCGCATCGCGGAGGAGACGTTTTTCTATGACCCGGCGCAGCTGGCCGCCGTGCAGCCCGCCGCGGCTTCCGGCGCGGAAACCACCGGCGCAACCCGCAATTGATCATCGGGTGGGCCAATGACGCAAACCAGGCCGAACGACGCGTGGACAGGCGGGGACCCGTACGAACAGTATGTGGGCCGCTGGAGCCGTCGGGTCGCGCGTGAATTCCTGACCTGGCTTGACCTGCCGCCGTCGCTGCGCTGGCTGGACGTGGGCTGCGGGACCGGCGCGTTGACCGCAGCCATCGCCGAGCGCGTTCGGCCGATCCGGCTTGTCGGCATCGACCCGTCGGAAGGATTTCTGGCCAAGGCGCGAGAGCAGCTCCCGGGGAAAGCGACGTTTCAGGTCGGAAGCGCCGTCGACGTGCCGCTGCAGGATGCGGACATGGATGCGGTCGTCTCTGGCCTGGTGCTGAATTTCGTACCAGACCCTGTATCGGGCCTCGCGGAAATGTGCCGCGTGACGACTCCAGGCGGCACGATCGCCGCCTACGTCTGGGACTACGCCGGAAAAATGGAACTCATGCGCCACTTCTGGGATTGCGCCGTGGAGCTGAATCCGGGGGCGAGAGAGTTGGACGAAGGAGTTCGTTTCCCGCTGTGCCAACCGGCCGCGTTGGAACACACGTTTCGGCAAGCCGGCCTTGCGGCGACTCAGGTTGTGCCCATCGACATCGCCACGCCGTTTCAGGACTTCGACGATTACTGGTCGCCGTTCCTGGGTGGCGTGGGGCCTGCGCCCGCGTACGCCATGTCACTGGACGCCGCGTCCCGAGACCGGTTGCGGGAGCGGATTCGCGACCGCGTGGCCGCGGGGCCGGACGGGCCGATTCACCTCACGGCGCGAGCCTGGGCCGTCCGCGGACGGGTTCATGGGTAAGCCATCGTGAAAGCGGAGCGCAAGGCCCCGGCGAACATCGACGACTACATCGCGGCCTTTCCGGCGGAAATCCGATCGATCCTGGAGAAGATCCGGGCGACGATCAGGAAGGCCGCGCCCAATGCCACCGAAACCATCAGCTACCAGATACCCACGTTCACGCTTTGCGGCAACCTCGTGCACTTTGCCGCCTTCAAGAATCACATCGGCCTCTATCCGCCGGTGCGATCGGATGAAAAACTTCGCGACGAGGCGTCGGCCTACGCGAATGAAAAGGGCAACCTGCGGTTTCCGCTCGACGAACGCATTCCCTATGCGCTGATTGGAAGGATCGTGAAGGCACGGGTCCGCGAGAACCTGGCAAAGGCCGAACGCAGACAACTAAAAACCCGCGCCCCCGCTAATCGCTCATGAACGCATTTCGCGAGATCGAGTGACCTATCCCATGGAAATCCGAGTCGACGATTTGCGTGGTCCGGAAATCGCGCTGCTCGTGCGGGAGCATATGCAGAATATGCTGCAGAATTCTCCTCCGTCGAGCGTGCACGCGCTGCCCCTGGATGCATTGATGGCACCCGACATCACATTCTGGAGCGCCTGGCAGGATGGCGAATTGCTGGGCTGCGGAGCGCTGAAGGAACTCGACCCGTCTCACGGCGAAATCAAGTCGATGCGCACGGCCTCGCGGCATTTGCGCAAAGGGGTGGCGAACGGGCTGCTCGCGCACATCGTGGAGGAAGCGCGGCGCCGCGCATACCGTCGAATCAGCCTTGAAACAGGCTCCTCGGAGGCGTTCGCGCCTGCCCGCACACTCTACGCCCGGCAGGGATTCCGTCCGTGCGGACCGTTTGGCGCCTACGTCGACGATTCGTTCAGTTTCTTCATGACACGCGAGCTTTGATTCCTCGCGAGCCGTTCATTGCTTGGGAAGCGTATTCTTCGCGCGTTCGGATTGCTTCTTGAACAGTTCCATCACGTCGCTCAAGTGCTTGGGATCCTGCGACAAGCTGACGGGGTGCTTGGGATCGGCAACCGATGTCGCGGCCAGGCTGCTGACGCCGTTCGCCTCGCACCCCACCACTGCGCCGGTTCCGGTCTTCACGCCTGCCTCCGGCGCCTCGAGATAGATACTGCATTTGGTCACCTTGCCTTTCGCGCCCCACGTATAGGCCACTTCGTCATCCTGCTTGTAGGCCGGCTCCAGCGCCTTCATCATCGCAAAGAACCGCTGCAGCGCGACCGCGTTGTACTCGGGATAGTCCGGCCAGATGCGCGTGCCAACCATCAACTCGTTCTTGCTGCCGTCCCTCATGTAGACGCTGACGGTGATGGCGTTGTCCTTCGCCGTCGGGACCTTGGCCGGCGCCGCGGGCTTCTTGGTCTGGGCGAAAGCTGCCGAGACGCCAAACAGCAATGTCATGATCACCAGCAATACGCATGAACGGAACATCGAATCCTCCTGTTGAGCGCGCCCGTTCCCGGACATGGAATGCTTTCGCACGCAGCAATGGCGGGCAAGATGCGCAATATAGGTCGAACCGTTGCCCGTCGGCAACCGGTTTGCAAATCGGAGGATGCTGGGGGCAGGGCCCTGATCGGCCCACCGGTCGCGTTTTTGGCAGTGTCCGGGGCCGGGCGCATAATTTCCAGTACACGGGAGTCCCGCCGCACCGTCCCCGTCGCTTTCCCGAATCCCGGAGGCACATCATGGCGCGCGTAAGCACCTACCTCAACTTTCCGCGTTCGACCGAGGCGGCTTTCGTATTCTACAAAGAGGTGTTCGGAGGCGAGTTCGCGTCGCCGATCATGCGCTTCGCCGACGTGCCAGCGGGTCCCGGGCAGCCCCCGCTGGCGGAAGCGGACAGGACGCTGGTGATGCACGTGGAACTTCCCATCCTCGGCGGTCACGTGCTCATGGGCACCGATGCGCCCGAGTCCATGGGATTTGCGTTGACACCGGGCAACAACGTGTTCATCAACCTCGAGCCCGATAGCCGTGCCGAGACGCGGCGCCTGTTCAATGCGCTGGCGGATGGGGGAAAGGTCGAGATGCCTCTCGAGGAAATGTTCTGGGGTGGCTATTTCGGCACCCTCGTCGATCGCTTCGGCATCCATTGGATGTTCAACTGTGCCAGCAAGACGTGAGGAGAGCCCGGATTCCTCGGCCGCCGTCGATGCATTCATGGCGGCGCTGGAGCATCCGCACAAGGCCGCGGTCGGCGCAATTCGACAAGCCATCCTGGGTGCGGATCGATCGGTCCAGGAAGGCATCAAGTGGAATGTCCCCAGTTTTCGCACAACCGAGTACTTCGCCACGACACACCTGCGCGCGAAAGTCGGCATGGGCGTAGTGCTTCACCTGGGCGCCAAGGTCCGCACCATTCCGAGTGTCCCGATCGAAGATCCGGAGGGCCTGCTGGAATGGCTGGCAAAGGATAGGGCGATCGTCTGTTTCGCGGGAGTCGATGACGTGCGGGCCAAGCAAGCCGCGCTTCAGCGCATCGTCCGCCAGTGGATCACGCACGTGTGAGACAACGGCGCAACCCACACCGACGATGTCCCGCGGTCACGACGCGTCGTCCGGCGCGGACAGCGTACGACGGAACGGCTGCCGGTCGTTTCGGGGTGGGCACAATTCGCGCAGGCCGGCTTCCTCGCAACCTATGGTCCCAACCTGAACGACGCGTTCCGGCATCTCGCCGATTACGTAGATCGAATTCTCAAGGGCGCGCGCGCGGGTACCCTGCCGGTCGAGCTGCCGACGCGCGTCGAGCTCGCGGTCAAGGCGCTCGGCCTCGCTGTCCCGCAATCGATTCTGTTGCGCGCGGACCAGATCATTCAGTGATTGCTACAATTCACCGCGTCGCACGGGCATCGGTGGTACCCGACTTCCCGGGCAACCCCAACAGGAGAGTCGCATGGCAAAGGGTTATTGGATTGTTCGCGTGGATATCACCGACATGGAGCAATACAAGACCTACGTTGCCGCCAATGCCGCGCCGCTCGCGAAATATGGCGCCCGCTTCCTGGTGCGCGGCGGACCGTTCGAAAATCCCGAAGGCACCAGCCGCACCCGCAACGCCGTGATCGAGTTTCCCAGCTACCAGGCCGCGCTCGATTGCTGGAAATCTCCCGAATACCAGAAGGCCATCCTGTTGCGAGAACCCGTGTCGACCGCCGACCTCGTCATCATCGAAGGATATGAAGGGGCACAGCCGTCCCGATAGGTTCGACCATGACGCGATCGAGACCGTTTACCGCCGAAGGCGGCTGCGACTGCGGGTACCTGCGCTACCGGATGGAAACCCATCCACTCTTCGTCCACTGCTGCCATTGCCGCTGGTGCCAGCGCGAAAGCGGAGCATCATTCGCGCTGAACGCCATGATCGAGGCGGACCGGGTCACGCTTCTCACCGGGCAGCCGGAGGTCGTGGACACGCCTTCGGCAAGCGGCCGCGGCCAGGCCATTGCCCGCTGTCCGAAGTGCCGCATCGCCGTCTGGAGCAATTATGCCGGCGCCGGACCGTTGGTCCGATTCATCCGCGTCGGGACCCTCGACGCGCCCGATCTCCTGCCCCCCGATATCCACATCTTTACCGCCTCGAAGCAACCATGGGTCGTCATCCCGCCCGACACGCCCTCCGTGCCTGAGCACTATGAACGCGAAAAATACTGGCCGGCTGAGAGCCTTGCCCGCAGGCTGGAGTTGTTGCCTCGGATTGAGGCCTATCAGGCTGCGGCTGAAAAGAGCCGATCCTGACCGTGCGCCAGTACCTGGGGAGCTGCCACTGCGGCGCGGTCACGTTCGAGATCGAGTCGGATTTGTCCGAACTCACCACCTGCGATTGTTCGATATGCCGGCGCAAGAACGCGCTCATGGTCAGGGTGCACGAAAGTCAATTCAAGTTGCTGACCGGCGAGGACTCGCTCTCCGAATACCGGTTCCACACGATGACGGCGCGTCATTTCTTCTGCAAAACGTGCGGAATCTATCCGTTCCATCGCAAGCGGGTCACTCCGGACCACTTCGGCGTCAACGTGTTTTGCCTGCACGACTTCGACCCCGCCGGAGTTCCCGTGCGCAAAGCCGTTGGCGCTACAATGATCTGACCGCGTCGCCTGGCGCGCCATTCCGGAACTAGATCCGGGTCAGCCTCCGGGCATCCCGCGTCAGGAGAGAAGAGATGGGCGCCACCTTGGTTCTGGCGATATGGATCGCGTCGAGTGCGACATTTCAGGCTGCACTGCCTTTCGACGGCGTGTACCAGGTCAGGCAATACGCGAACTCGGACGTGGGGATCGACGATTTCATGAAGTGGGTCGAGAAGCCGGGCCACGACCAGATCGACCTCATCTGCGTCGCCATTTCCGGCGCGGAAAAATCGGCCGCGGCGCAGTTCTGGCGCGATGCAGAGGTCAAGCGCATCGTCTTCCTGAACGCGCTGCAGATCGAGGTACTCACGAAAAACCCGCTGATCCCCGTCGTGAATGCGATCACGGTCGCCGAGACGTGCGCCGAGATGTTTCCGCCCGGAGGTGGCTAGTGCCGTCGGCGAAGGCACCGCGTCGCGCGCATTCCCGTTCCTAGGATGTCTCGCGATGCAGGACATGCTCGTCAAGCTCTACGACTTGCCGCCGCTCGCGACGGCGCTCGACCGAGCATTGCGTCTGGGCATTTCGGTGCGCAGGGCGCTCGCGCCCGAAGTTGCAGCGCTGGTGGCCTGGACACAGGAGTACTTTCCCGGATCTGCGGCCGAAGTTGGAATCGCATGCGGGCGCATGCCGATATCGTGTTTCATTGCCGTTCGCGAGGGACGGATTATCGGCTTCGCCTGCTATGACGCGACGGCGCGGAATTTCTTCGGTCCGGAGGCGGTCGTCGAGGCTGAACGCGGGCGCGGCGTCGGGCGGGCGCTGCTCCTCGCCTCACTCCACGCACAGCTCGAGCAGGGTTACGCGTACAGCATCGTCGGCGGAGTCGGGCCGGCAGAGTTCTACGCCAGGACCGTCGGTGCCGTTCCGATCGCCGGCTCGACGCCCGGAATCTATGCGGGACTGCTGAATGCGCGCCTTCTTTCGGAATGACGCCTGCACAGCCGGACTTCGCCTCCCCGCCGGTCGCCGGTAGACTCACGACGAACCTGCGCCCCTGCGACGCCGAAACCGCTCGTCCGAGGGACGCCCCATGGCCAAGGAAAGCGCTCACTTGCCCCGAGAACACTGGTCGACACGGTTGGGGAAGCTGAACCGCGCATTGGCCGTGCCCCCCTTGCCGCGGCGCTGGGTCGAATTTCTCTACCGGCACCCGAAGGTGACTTTTGCGCTGATGGGCGCGTTTTTCCTGTTGTTCGGATTCACGTCGGTCAACCTGTTCGTCGTACTCAAGGCCAACATCGAGCTGTTTCTCGAATATGGGGTCATGGTGATCGACGACGGGGCGCTGCAGCAGCTGATCGAGATCATCGGGGCCAGCTATCTTTCCATTGTGTTCTACGTGCTGTTCAAGATCTGCGAGCGGATTCTGATCGAGCGCCTGACCGGCCGGCCCCTGGGCGAACTCAAGGATATCCGCCGCTGAACCGGGCGCCGCCCGCCGGCTGCGCAACCGGTACGGCCGCCAGCGGCCGCCGGCCCTTGGCGGGACCGCTCGAAATGGCATACTCTCGCTGCAGTCGCCCCGACCCATAACGCAAAGGACCGCCAATTGGCCAAACCCAACTACGAATTCGCGAAGCGCCAAAGAGACCTCGCCAAGAAGCAGAAGAAGGAAGAAAAGAAGCTGCGCAAGGCGCTTGCGAACGAAGTACCGGCCAGTGAAGATCCGCCTCCCGCGCCCAGCGACGAGAAGACCCCGGACTAGCAGAGCAGACCGGCGCGCCCGAATCCGACCCGCCGGCTGAGCGCCACGGCTTGGCCGCGACACTCGACAAGCCTCCGCCCATCGCACTGCGCCTGGCCCAGGCGCACGACATACCGGCCATTGCGGCGCTCATCGGGATCTCGGTCCGGACTTTGCAAGCTCGACACTATTCCAGTGCGCAGATGGATGCTGCGCTGGGACCGGTGTTCGGTGTCGACCGGGAACTGATTCGCGACGGCACGTACTTCGTCGCCGAACACAATGGGGAAATCCTTGGGTGCGGCGGCTGGAGCCGGCGCCAATCGCTTTTCGGAAGCGACGCGGGACGTACGGCAGCGCAGAGCGCATTGCTCGATCCCGCACACGATCCCGCGCGGATCCGGGCCTTCTTCGTGCATCCCCAATGGGCGCGCCGCGGCATCGGGCGCTTGATCCTGAATGCCTGCGAAGTCGCCATCGCGCAGGCACAGTTCAGGTCCGCGGAACTCGTCGCGACGCTAACCGGCGAGCCGCTCTACGCGGCCGCGTCCTACGTTGCAGTGCAGCGCTACGACATCCCGCTCGAAGGAGGCTTGGGACTCCCCGTAGTGCGAATGGTCAAGACGCTGTAGGGAGGGCGCGCCGGCAGCCCAGAATGGCTGGCTTTCGGCGCCGACTGCGTCCATGATTCCGGTTTCAGCCAATGCTTTTCCGGAGCGTGTTCCATGGTCATTTGTCCCGTAGCGATCGCAGTCGGTTGCAAGAAGTGCCCCGTGTTCGGCATCTGCCCGGTGAAGTCCATCATCGGGGACTACAAGCCCGACGAAAAGGACCCGAAACGCGCCGCAAGCCCGAAGAAGGACGCCGCCAAGAAGTAGCTAAACTGCGGCGCAAGGACGTCCGGGCGGCACCGCGGGGGCTGCTAGAATCACTTCCAAACGATTGTCCGGCGGGGCCGCATTTCCCTCGGCACGGCGCAGCACATTCAGGGCCACGGGAGGGCTTCCATGACGTACGCCGCCATCACCGGCTGGGGCAAGTGCATGCCGCCGGCCGTTCTATCCAATGCGGACCTCGCGACGTTCGTCGACACCACCGACGAATGGATCATGCAGCGCACCGGCATCCACGAACGTCGCGTCTCCCACGTCTCGGGCCTGGAACTGTCCCGCGTCGCCGCGTCGCGCGCCTTGGCCTGCGCCGGGCTAAAGAGCAGCGACGTCGACCTCATCATCTACGGCAGCTGCTCCAACGACGAACAGATTCCAAACACGGCATCGGGCCTGTCCTTGAAACTGGAAGCCGGCCATGCCGCGGCGATGGACATCAACACGGCCTGCACGAGCTTTCTCTATGGCCTTTCGACGGCAACGGCGATGATCCGAACGGGCGTCGTCAAGACCGCCTTGGTGGTCGGCGTCGAAGTGATCAGCCCATTCCTCGACTGGCGCAACCGCAATGTCGCGGTGCTGTTTGGCGACGGCGCGGCGGCCGTCGTCCTGCAGGCGACCAGCGAGCCCGTCGGCGTCCTCGCCGAGAAACTGGGCTGCTATGCCGACGCGCGCGCGATCCTGCGTGTTCGCGGCGCGGGATTCATGTACGCGATGCAAGGCGATGTGACGTTCGGCGACACCATCTGGGACTTCGACGGCCAGGAGATCTTCAAGCGTGCGATCGGCGGCATGTGCGATTCCGCCGCCGAGGCGTTGCAGCGATGCGGCAAGACCGCGGAGGACATCGACGTCGTCGTTCCGCACCAGGCCAACCTGCGCATCATCGAGTTCGTCGCCAAGCGCACGGGCGTATCGATGGACCGCGTGTTCGTCACCGTGCAGAAATACGGGAACATGTCATCGGCGACCGTTCCGGTGGCGCTGGTCGAAGCGCTGGAGGACGGGCGCGTGCAGCCGGGCAATCTGCTGCTTACGCCCGCGTTCGGCGGCGGCTTGACCTATTGCTCGCACGTGATCCGCTGGGGCGAGCGAGTGACGCCGCTCGCGCAAAGCGACGCGCAGTTGCCGCCCTGCGAACGTTCGGCGCTGGACATGGCCCGGGATTACATGGGCCGCCGCGATCCGACCGGCCGCTCGGCGCGCGGTCTCGCACTCGGCGCGAACAGCGCAGTGGCCTGACGCGAAAGCAGCGCAGTTCAGGTGGTGATGAGCTTGCGGTGCGCCTGCACGCTCATCAGGATGCCAAGTCCGATGAACAGCGACACCAGCGCCGTTCCACCGTACGAGATGAGCGGCAGCGGCACGCCGACGACGGGAAGCAGCCCGCTGACCATGCCCATGTTGACGAATGCGTAGGTGAAGAACATCAGCGTCACCGCACCGGCCATCAGCCGCGCGAACAGCGTGGATGCATTCGCCGTGATCATCATCGCGCGGCCGATCAGCAGCAGGTAGAGAACCAGCAGCAAGCCGTTGCCGATCAACCCGAACTCCTCGCCGAAAACGGCGAAGATGAAATCGGTGTGGCGTTCGGGAAGGAAATCCAGGTGCGTCTGCGTTCCATTCAGCCAGCCCTTGCCGATGACGCCGCCGGAACCGATGGCGATCGACGCCTGCGTCGAGTGATATCCGGCCCCGAGAGGATCGCGCGTGGGATCGATGAACGTCAGGATCCGTTCCCGCTGGTAGTCGTGCAGGTGGGCCCAGACGTACGGGCCCGCGGCGCCGGCGGCCACGACCAGGCCGGCCATGACCTTCCACGACAGGCCGGCCAGGTACAGCACATAGCAGCCCGACGCCGCGATCAGCAGTGCCGTGCCCAGATCGGGCTGACGCTTGATGAGATAGACCGGCACCACGATCAACACCGCGGCAACGGCGAAGTCCTTCCAGTTGATCCGGCCCTCGAATTTCTGGAAATACCAGGCGAGCATCAGCGGCAGCGCGATCTTCATGAGCTCCGACGGCTGGATCCGCGCGACACCGATGTTGAGCCACCGCCGCGAACCGTTGACCACGACGCCGAACATCGCGACGCCAACCAACAGCAACACGCCGAGCACGTACAGCGGAACAGCAGCGCGGGCCAGCGTCTGCGGCGGGATGTTGGCGACGACCCACATCAGCACCAGCGCGAATCCAAACGAGAACAGCTGGGTCGTCACGCGCGCGGCGCTCTGGTCCGACGCGGAGAACAGCGTGACCAGCCCCACGCCGACGAGCGCCAGCGCGCAGCCGAAGAGAAAATTGTCGATGCGGCGCGTGAGCGCTTCCCAGGCGCGGGTCAGGAACTCGACCATCAATCGCTCTCGTCTTCCGGTTCCTTAGCCGCAGGGATCGGCGCCGGCCCCGCTTCGGCGGCGCCCAGCAGGAAATAGTCGAACACCTTGCGTGCCACGGGCGCTGCGGCCTGCGCGCCGAATCCGCCGTTCTCGACGAGCACGGAAAGGGCGATGCGCGGCTGGTCGGCCGGCGCATAGGCAACGAACCAGGCATGGTCGCGCAGCCGCTCGTCGACCTTTGACGCGCTGTACTTTTCGCCTTTCAGCGAATAGACCTGCGCGGTGCCGGTCTTGCCCGCGGAAACATACTTGGCGCCGGCGAAGGCCGTCGCTCCCGTGCCTTCCTTGTTGACGCCCACCAGCGCGCTGCGGATGACGGCGATGCTTTCCGGCCTGGCGGAAATCGTGTGCGACGGCTGCGCGGCGATCGCGCGCTCCTCGCCGGTCTTCAGGTTGATGACGCTCTTCACCAGGTGCGGCACGAAGGCGACGCCGTTGTTGGCGATGGTCGCGATGGCCTGCGCCTGCTGCATCGGCGTGAACGCGTTGTACCCCTGCCCGATGCCGGCGGAGATCGAGTCGCCCAGATACCACTTGCGGTGTTCGTCGCGATAATTCTTGCCGGCAAACCGCGTCCGCTTCCACTCCCGCGACGGCAGCGTTCCCGTGAATTCGCCCTCGATATCGACGCCGGTCTCGTGGCCGAAGCCCAATTGCGCCATGAATCGTGCCGTATCGTCGATGTCCGTCTCGCCTGCCAGCGTGTAGTAGTAGGTGTCACATGACACGACGATCGACTTGTACATGTCGACCGACCCGTGCCCGCCGGGCTTGTCGTCGCGGAAGCGGTACGAACTCCCGGGAAGCTGGTAGAACCCGGGGTCGAAGATCGACTGCTGCGGCGTACGCTTGCCGGATGTCAGCGCGGCCAGCGCCAGGAAGGGTTTGATGGTCGAGCCGGGCGGATACGCGCCGCGCAACGGGCGATTCAGCATCGGCTTGTCGGGCGACTCGTTCAACGCCGCCCAATTGGCGGAATCGATGCCGTCGACGAAGAGATTCGGATCGAACGCCGGCCGCGAGACGAAGGCGAGGATGTCGCCGCTGGTCGGATCGATGGCGACCAGCGCGCCGCGGCGATCCCCGAACGCGGCCTCCGCGACTTCCTGCAGCTTGATGTCGATCGACAGCCGCAGGTTGTTGCCGGACGACGGCGGCGTACGCGACAGCGTGCGCACGGCCCGGCCGCCGGCATCGACCTCGACCTGCTCCCAGCCCGTCGTGCCATGCAGCTCGCGTTCATAGGACAACTCGACGCCGACCTTGCCCATGTAGTCGGAGCCTTTGTAGTTGGCTGCGTCGTCCCACTTCGCGATACGTTCGACGTCATGGTCGTTGATGCGGCCGATGTAGCCCACCACATGCGCCGCAACTTCGCCGTACGGATACTGCCGGAAGAGCCGCGCCTTGATGTCTACGCCGGGGAAGCGGTAGCGATTGACGGCGAACCGCGCCACCTCTTCGTCCGACAGGCGCGTGCGCAGCGGCAGGCTCTCGAAATTCTTCGATTCCTCGAGCAGCTTGCGGAAACGCTTGCGGTCGCGCGGCTGCACCTCGACGATCTCCGCCAACTCGTCGATTGTCGTCTCGAGGTTGGCAATCTTCGAAGGCGTCAGTTCCAGCGTGTAGGCCGAGTAGCTTTGTGCGAGGACGATGCCATTGCGGTCCGTGATCACGCCGCGGTTCGGGACAACGGGCACGATCGCAATGCGGTTCGACTCCGCCAGCGTCGCGTAATGCCCGTGCTGGAAGACCTGCAGATAGACGAAGCGGGCGAAGAGACCCGCGAAGGCGAGCAGCGCCAGCACGGCAGCGATAGCCAGGCGCCGCTGGAACAGGAAGAGCTCGCGTTCCGGATTGCGCATTTCCGCCGAACCGAGGCCCCGGCCGCCGTCATATCCGCCGCTCGAGGAGAAGAGTCGCCGTCTTGCCATGTCAAAGGCCGGTCAAAGCTGCGCCGGCGAGCGCGTGGGTCGCCGCGACCATTGCAGCAGGACGGACAAGAGCGGCCACAACAGCGCGCCGACGATCGGTGGCACCGCATAGGTCCAGCGGGGCAGCGGCGCGCCCCCGACGACGCGCACGAGCAGCACAAGCAGCGCACAGACCATGAGCAGAACGGCAACCTGCGGCGCCTGCTGCCAAAGCGGAAAGCGCAGCACACGGCGCCGGAAATATTCGGCCGAGTAAGCGAGCACGGCGTAGGCCAGCGCGTGCTGCCCGAACAACGTCGCGTCGCCCACATCCATCAGCAGTCCCAGCATCCACGCCACTCCCACGCCGACGTAGCGCGGCTCCTGGATGCACCAGTACAGGATGACGAGGGCGAGGAAGTCCGGCTTGAGCGCCAGGAGCGCGCCCGACACCGGCGCGATATTGACCAGGAACCCGAGCAGGAACGTGAGCGCAATGACCCAAGGGTTGACCGGCCGCAGGATTTCCTCGGGCGCTGCCGGCGTATATGCGGCGGGCTTGCCCAGCACTCTCATCCGCCGCGCCTCCCCTTGCCCCGCGCGCCTTTTTTCCCGCTGTCGATGTCGCTAGGTTCTTCGGGTCGTGGAAGCTGCGCCGCGCCCTGCCCCAGCACCAGCAGGAACTGGCTGCGATCCACGCCCGACAATGGCCTGCAGGTGATGTGAGCGAACATCTGGCCGCTGTCGCGGTCGACCGATTCCACCTCGGCGACGGCCAGGCCCGCCGGATACGTGCCGTCCATGCCCGACGTATACAGTTTGTCGCCAACGCGGATGTCGGCCGTCGGCGCCATGAAGCGCAGTTCGGGCGCTCTGCCCGCGCCGGCGCCGAAGAATACGCTGCGCACGCCGCTGCGCTCGACGCGCACGGGCACTGCATGGTCCTTGTCCGTGACGAGTGTCACTTCCGACATGTTCGGGAATACGCGCGTCACCTGGCCCACGACGCCGATTTCGTCGATGACCGCTTCGCCCGGCCTGATGCCGGACGCTGTTCCGCGATTGACGAACACCTTTTGCGTGAACGGGTCGCGACCGGTGTAGAGCACTTCGACTGCCGTGGCCGCGCCGGCGAAGCGGGCCTCGATGCCCATCAGCGCCTTCAGCCGGGAATTCTCGTCCTGAAGATGCGTAAAGCCCTGCGTCGCAGGCGCGCGCGCGAGCAGATCATGCTTCAGCGCGGCATTCTCGTCGCTCAACGCCTGCTTGGCGGCGAAGTAGCCGCCGACCCAGGTCAGGGCTTCGCCCGGTACCTGCACTGCGCGATGCAGCGGATAGAGTACGACGGCTGCGACCGAGCGAATGCCTTCGAGATAGCGAAAGCGCGTGTCGGCGAACAGGAGCACGAGCGAGAGGACGCCAAAGAACGCAAGCCGCGTCAGCGGCGAGGGCCCGCGATGAAAAAAAGGCGGCGGATCAACGGAAACGTGGCGCATTTACGCGGGCCTACGCCTTGGCGGCCACTGGCATGTACCTCGCGGTACTCGGAATGACACCGGACTTTGGTCCGAGTCAGTCGGACGTGAATATCGTGGAGAGCTTGTCCATGTTCTCCAGCGCTTTGCCGCAGCCCCGCACCACGCAGGTAAGAGGATCGTCGGCGACGATTACCGGCAGGCCCGTCTCCTCCATCAGCAGGCGGTCGACGTCGCGCAGCAGCGCGCCGCCACCCGTCAACACCATGCCGCGCTCGGCGATGTCGGCGCCCAGTTCCGGCGGCGTGCGCTCGAGCGCACTCTTGACCGCCGACACGATACTGTTCAGCGGATCGGTGAGCGCTTCCAGGATTTCGTTGGAGGAAACGGTGAAGCTGCGCGGAATGCCCTCGGCGAGGTTGCGTCCCTTCACTTCCATTTCCTTGACTTCGGAACCCGGGAACGCGGATCCGATCGTCTTCTTGATCGTCTCGGCCGTCGTCTCGCCGATCAGCATGCCGTAATTGCGGCGGATGTAGTTGACGATGGCCTCGTCGAACTTGTCGCCGCCTACGCGCACGCTGCCCGCGTACACCATGCCGCCCAGCGAGATGACGCCCACCTCCGTTGTGCCGCCGCCGATGTCGACGACCATCGAGCCGGTGGCCTCGCCGACGGGCAGGTCGGCACCGATCGCCGCGGCCATCGGCTCCTCGATCAGGTACACCTTGGACGCTCCCGCTCCCAGCGCCGATTCGCGGATGGCGCGGCGCTCGACCTGCGTGGATCCGCAAGGCACGCAGATGATAATGCGTGGGCTAGGCGAGAAAAGGCGTGAATCGAGTACCTTCTTGATGAACTGCTTCAGCATCTGCTCCGTCACCGTGAAGTCGGCGATGACGCCGTCCTTCATCGGGCGGATGGCAGTGATGTTGCCTGGCGTGCGTCCGAGCATCTGCTTGGCCGCGAGCCCCACTTCCTGGATCACCTTCTTGCCGTTTGGGCCGCCTTCCTGCCGGATAGCGACGACCGAGGGTTCGTTCAGGACAATGCCTTTGCCACGCACGTAGATCAGCGTGTTGGCAGTACCGAGGTCGATTGCCAAGTCGCTGCCGAAATAACCTTTGAAAAAATCGAACATGTACGCGAAGCCTGCGAAACCGGCAGCAAGGCATGCTCCCCGCGGATCGGAGAGGCCTTGGACTGCACCAAAGAATGTCGATTATGATAGCATCCCAAGCTTGTCTTCTGCGCTGATTTGGCGAGCTTTTCTGCCATCAGCATGCGCAGGTTCAAAGCCGCGGGACCCGGCCTCTCGCCTGGGGAACGTAGACTCTGGGAATTCCGTATCGTTCCTCTCCATTCGATCCAGATTTCGCCACACATGGCGGCGAACCTCACCATGGCCCTGACTCTCGACGACGTTCACCGCATCGCCCACCTCGCGCGCATCGAGATCGACGCCACCTCCGCGCACGAGGTGCACGCCAAGCTCGAGGCGATTTTCGCCATGATCAACACGCTGCAGGCCATCGACACGACCGGCATCGTGCCAATGTCACACGCGCAGGACGTGATGCTGCCGCTGCGCGACGACATTGTCACCGCGACGGACCAGCGCGCGTTGTTCCAGTCCGTGGCGCCGGCCGTCGAGGACGGGCTCTACCTCGTGCCCAGGGTAGTCGAATGAGCGCGGTGGCTAGCCTAAGGCCCGCAGGGCGCGTCCGCGCTCGTTCGACACGGTCGACACTCCGATGCGTCGTTCTCGCAAAGTTCTCCAAAGAGGCTGTCGAATGAGCGCGGTGGCTAGCCTAAGGCCCGAAGGGCGCGTCCGCGCTCGTTCGACACGGCCGACACTCCGATGCGTCGTTCTCGCAAAGTTCTCCAAAGAGGGCGTCGAATGAGCGCGGTGGCTAGCCTAAGGCCCGCAGGGCGCGTCCGCGCTCGTTCGACACGGCCGACACTCCGATGCGTCGTTCTCGCAAAGTTCTCCAAAGAGGCCGTCGAATGAGCGCGGTGGCTAGCCTAAGGCCCGCAGGGCGCGTCCGCGTTCGTTCGACGCGGTCGACGCACCTACGCATCGAGTTCACTCGGTACTCCACAGAGGAAGTCGAATGAGTTCCAAAGAGGCCGCCGAGTGAGCGATGTCGTCGCCGGCACGCTGGCGCAGGTCGCCGCGGCACTGCGCGCGAAGCAGGTGTCGAGCGTCGAACTGACCCGCGCGGTATTGGCCCGCGTAGATGCCGCGCAAGGCGTGCTCAACGCGTTCGTCACCGTCGACGCCGAAGGCGCGCTGGCGCAGGCGCGCGCGGCTGACGCGACGCTGGCCAAGGGCGACGCGCCGCCGCTCGCCGGCGTGCCAATCGCGCACAAGGACGTGATCATGACCGCGGGCCTCCGCACCACCTGCGGCTCGCGCATGCTCGCGAACTTCACCGCGCCTTATGACGCGTTCGTCGTCGAAGGCCTGAGGAATGCCGGCACCGTCCTGATCGGCAAGACCAACATGGACGAGTTCGCGATGGGTTCGTCCAACGAAACATCGTACTTCGGCACCGTCAAGAATCCCTGGAACACCGACTATGTTCCCGGCGGCAGCTCCGGCGGTTCGGCGGCCGCGGTCGCGGCGCGCCTGTTGCCCGGAACGACGGGCACCGACACGGGCGGCTCGATCCGCCAACCCGCGGCGCTGTCCGGCATCTGCGGCATGAAGCCGACTTACGGCGTGTGTTCGCGCTACGGCCTCATCGCATTCGCGTCCAGCCTCGACACGCCGGGAATGTTCGCCCGCACCGCGGAGGACTGCGGGTTCATGCTGAACGCGATGGCCGGTCACGACGCGCGCGATTCCACGTCGCTCGAACGCCCGCGCGAGGATTACACGCGCGATCTCGCCAAATCGTTGTCGGGACTGCGTATCGGACTGCCCGCCGAATACTTCGGCAGCGGCATCGACGCGGACGTCGCCGCGGCCGTCGACGCCGCGCTGGCGGAATTCCGCAATTTGGGCGCGACCACGGTCGACATCGCTCTGCCCAACGTGAACCTCTCCGTGCCCGTTTATTACGTGATCGCGCCGGCGGAGGCGTCATCGAATCTGTCGCGCTTCGACGGCGTTCGCTACGGACATCGGGCGCAGAAGTACACGGACCTGATGGACATGTACAAGAAGTCGCGCGCGGAGGGCTTCGGCGCGGAGGTGAAGCGGCGCATCCTCGTCGGAACGTACGTGCTGTCGCATGGCTATTACGACGCGTACTACCTCAAGGCGCAGCAGGTTCGCCGGCTGATCGCCGACGACTTCCGGCGCGCCTACGAGAAATGCGACGTCATCATGGGACCGACGGCGCCGTCGCCCGCATTCAAGTTCGGCGCCAAGACCGACGACCCGGTTCAGATGTACCTGAACGACATCTTCACCATTGCGGGAAATCTCACCGGCGCGCCGGCGATATCGATTCCGTGCGGATTCGACCGGCGCGGGCTGCCGATCGGCCTGCAGATCCAGGGCAACTATTTCCGCGAAGCGGCGATCCTGAACATCGCGCACCAATACCAGCAAGCCACGGACTGGCACCAAAAGGCGCCTGCGCTCGCGGGGAAAGGAGTCGCGTAATGGCTGATTGGGAAGTCGTCATCGGCCTGGAAACGCACGCGCAGCTGTCGACGGCGGCCAAGATCTTCTCCGACGCGTCCACGGCCTTCGGCGCCGCGCCCAACACGCAGGCTTCCGCAGTCGACATCGCGCTTCCGGGCGTGCTGCCCGTGCTGAACAAGGGCGCAGTGGAGCGCGCGATCCGCTTCGGCCTGGCCGTGGGCGCCACGATCAACCCGCGCAGCGTGTTCGCGCGCAAGAATTATTTCTACCCGGACCTGCCCAAGGGCTACCAGATCTCGCAGTACGAAATTCCGGTCGTCGCCGGCGGTGGCCTCGACATCGTGTCTCCGACGCGCGGTCCGATCCGGATTGCACTGACGCGCGCGCACCTCGAGGAGGACGCGGGCAAGTCGTTGCACGAAGACTTCCACGGCATGAGCGGCATCGATCTCAACCGCGCCGGCACGCCGCTGCTCGAGATCGTGACCGAGCCGGACATGCGCAGTTCGGACGAAGCCGTCGTCTACGCCAAGCAGCTGCATGCGCTGGTGCAATGGGTGGGAATCTGCGACGGCAACATGCAGGAGGGCAGCTTCCGCTGCGACGCCAATGTGTCCGTCCGCCCCGCGGGCTCGAACACGCTCGGCACGCGCTGCGAGATCAAGAACCTGAACAGCTTCCGCTTCATGCAGGAGGCGATCGACTTCGAAGTTCGGCGGCAGATTGCGTTGATCGAGGATGGCGGCCGCGTCGTGCAGGAGACGCGCCTGTACGACCCGGACAGGCACGAGACGCGGTCGATGCGCAGCAAGGAAGACGCGCAGGACTACCGGTACTTCCCCGACCCGGACCTGCCGCCGCTGGTCATCGACAAGGCGTGGATCAGGCGTGTCGAGGAATCCATGCCCGAGCTGCCGGCGGCGATGAAGCGGCGGCTCATTGCGCAGCACGGCATCACCGAGTACGACGCGACGCTGCTCACCGCGAGCCGCGACCTGGTCGACTACTACGAGCAGACGGCAAAGGCATCGCAGGCGGGCAATGCGCCGTCGCACAAGCTGGTCGCCAACTGGGTGCTGGGCGAATTGTCGGCGGCACTCCACAAGACCGAGCTCGACATTGGTCAAGTACCCGTCGCGGCGACGCAACTCGCAGGCCTGCTGAAACGCATTTCTGACGGTACGATCTCGGGCAAGATCGCCAAGGATGTGTTTGACGCAATGTGGGCGGGCGAGCTCGGCGGCGATGCCGACGCGATCATCGCGGCAAGGGGCCTGACGCAGATCTCCGATGCCGGTGCCATCGAGAAGATCGTCGACGCCGCGATCGCCGCCAATCCGGCAATCGTCGCCGAAGTGAAGGCCGGCAAGGAAAAGGCATTCAACGCTTTGGTCGGCAAGGTGATGGCCGCCTCAAAGGGGAAAGCCAATCCGGCGCAGGTCAACGCGATCCTGAAGAAGAGGCTCGCCTAGTTACGCTCGCGAGTCGCGCCGATCTCAGGCCATCAGCGCCTTGTACCTGATCCGCCGCGGACGCGCGGCATCTTCGCCGAGGCGCTTCTTCTTGTCGGCCTCGAACTCCTGGTAGTTGCCTTCGAAGAACACGACCTTCGAGTCGCCTTCGAACGCCATGATGTGCGTGGCGATCCGATCCAGGAACCAGCGGTCGTGCGAGATGACGAGCGCGCTGCCGGCGAATTCGAGCAGCGCGTCTTCCAGCGCGCGCAGCGTCTCGACGTCCAGGTCGTTCGACGGCTCGTCCAACAGCAACACGTTGCCGCCACGCAGCAGCGTCGCCGCAAGATGCAGCCGTCCGCGCTCGCCGCCCGACAGCTGGCCGACGATCTTTTGCTGGTCGCCCCCCTTGAAATTGAAGCGCCCGAGGTAGGCGCGAGACGGCATCTCGAACTTGCCGACGGTGAGAATGTCCTGCCCACCGGAAATGGCGTCGAACACCGTCTTGTCTCCGGGCAGCGATTCGCGCGTCTGGTCGACGATCGCCAACTGCACCGTCGAGCCGATGACGATCTCGCCGCTGTCCGGCTTCTCCTTGCCCGCGATCATGCGGAACAGCGTCGACTTGCCGGCGCCGTTCGGGCCGATGATGCCGACGATGGCGCCCGGCGGGACGAGAAAATTCACGTCGTCCATGAGCAAGCGGTCGCCATAGCCTTTGCGCACGTCCTTGAATTCGATGACGCTGTTGCCCAACCTTTCCGCCACGGGAATGAAGATCTCCTGCGTCTCGTTGCGCTTCTGGTGTTCGTGCGACGACAGTTCCTCGAAACGCTGGATGCGCGCCTTGCTCTTGGCCTGCCTCGCCTTCGGATTCGAGCGCACCCATTCGAGCTCGGTCTGCATCGCCTTGATCCGCGCGCCTTCCTGCTTGGCCTCCGTCTTCAGTCGCGCTTCCTTCTGCTCAAGCCACGAGCTGTAGTTGCCCTTCCATGGAATGCCATAACCGCGATCGAGTTCGAGGATCCACTCGGCTGCGTTGTCGAGAAAATAGCGGTCGTGGGTGACGGCTATCACGGTCCCTGGGAATTTTTGCAGGAACTGCTCCAGCCAGTCGACGCTCTCGGCATCGAGATGGTTGGTGGGCTCGTCCAGCAGCAGCATGTCGGGCTTGGACAGCAGCAGGCGGCAGAGGGCGACGCGGCGCTTTTCCCCGCCGGAGAGGTTCTCGATCTTCGCGTCCCACGGAGGCAGGCGCAGCGCGTCGGCGGCGATCTCCATCTGCAGGTCGGAGTCGGCACCCGCCGCGCTGATCACCGCTTCGAATTTCGCCTGTTCGGCGGAGAGCGTGTCGAAGTCGGCGTCGGGCTCCGCATAGGCAGCGTAGATTTCCTCGAGCCTCTTCTTCGCCTCGAGAATATCGCCCAGACCTTCCTCGACCGTTTCGCGCACGGTTTTGCCGGCGTCGAGCTTGGGCTCCTGCGGCAGGAAACCGATGCGCATGTTCGGCATCGGCACCGCTTCGCCTTCGAACTCCTTGTCCTCGCCCGCCATGATGCGCAGCAGGCTCGACTTGCCGGAGCCGTTCATGCCCAGCACGCCGATCTTGGCGCCCGGGAAGAACGAAAGGGAAATGTCCTTGAGGATCACGCGCTTGGGAGGTACGACCTTCCCCACGCGGTTCATCGTGTAAACGTATTGGGCCATCGCTGCCTGACGGGAAATTTCGGAAAGCGCCGATTATCGCAGGCGGCGGGCGCCGCAGACTCGCGCCGATGCAGCGCCATCGAAAATGACATCGGGCGACGGAACGGACGTCCGTCGCTGCCGCCGCGCGAGGCGCCGGCTATTTCTTGCTGCTGGTGGGAACGGCGCCGGCGGGGTTGGCGGGCGTCGTCGCGCGGGGCGGCGGGCTGGTGCCGCCGTTGCCGGTGGCCGTCGTTGCGCGAGGCGGCGACGGGTTGTTGGCGGCTTCGGCTTCGGCAATGGTCCGCAGTTCGCGCCAGCGTTGCTTGTCCGCGTCATAGCGCGCCGTCACGGCGGCGGCTTCCTTGCGCTTCGTGGCAAGCAAATCGGCCTGCTTCTGCAGTTCTTCGTTGACGTTCGCGACTTCGCGCTCGAGGCTGGGCGGTTGCGGCTTGTCGCCGAGCGCGGCGACGCGGACCATGATTTCTTCTTTGCGCTTGGTGAGTATGGCGACATAGGCCTGCGCCGATTGCACTTGCGCGTCGATCGTGCCCAACGCGCGCTTTTTCGACAGGTCGATTTCGCTTTCGGTCGTATAGGATTGCAGCAGCGCGCGGTCCTTGCGCGCGATGTCGTCGCGGGCCTTCGCGGCCACGCGCGCGCGCTCATCCTCGGCCTCGCGCGCGCGGCGTTGCTCCGGCGTCAACGCGGGCTCGGTCTTCTTGATCGGCACGCCTTGCTTGTTGAGTTCGACGTTGCCCTTGTTGATTGCCTCCGGGGGCATCTTGTCGGTGTAGTGCACGACGCCCTGGTCGTCCACCCATTTGTAAGTCGTTGCGCGCGCGGCGGGCGTACTCAGGACCAGTGCCGCGAGCATGAGCAGCGCCAGCATCGAGGACGCGATCGGCCCATTGCCGCCGCGGCCGGTCGCCGCGGCGCCGCCCCCAACGCTTCGGAGGAGGGTCGTCGCGCACTGCCTGGCATTTGGGCGTCGCACTGGCATCTTCGTTGGTCAAGCTATCCCGTTACGCACTGATGTTTGCCCGCAGTCCAATGGCGCCATATTGCCGCCGATAGCCCGCGACCGCATCGACCTGGTCCGCGAGCTCCGGACGGCCCCCGATGAAGCCGATCAGGTCGTCCAACGAGGCAATGGCTATCACCGGCAATCCGAATTCCTGTTCCAGCTCCGTGATCGCCGACTTCTCGCCACGGCCCTTCTCCATGCGATCAAACGCGATCAGGATGCCGACGGGGTTGGCGCCGTGCGCTCGCAACAACTCGATCGCCTCGCGCTTCGCGCCACCGTCGGTAATCACGTCGTCGACGATGACTACCCTGCCGCCCAGCGGCGCCCCGACAATGACGCCACCTTCGCCGTGGTCCTTCGCCTCCTTGCGGTTGAAACTGAACGGCAAATTATGCCCTTTTTCGGCAAGGGCAATGCTCGTCGCGGCCACGAGGGTGATTCCCTTGTAGGCCGGTCCGAACAGCTGGTCGAAAGCAATTCCCGATGCGAGCACGGCTTCCGCGTAATACTGACCGAGCCGCCGCAGGCTTTCGCCGTCGTTGAACAACCCCGCGTTGAAGAAATAAGGGCTCTTGCGCCCCGCCTTGGTCATGAATTCTCCAAAGCGAAGCACGCCTCGTGCCAAGGCAAAGGCGAGAAACTCCTGACGAAAATCGTTCACGGCGCGTGGATTCAAAGAGTTGGCACCGAGTATAACGCGGCGTTCCGGTGCCTACGTCGAATGCTTCGCCGTCATCGACACGACGGGGCTGATCGGCGCCCTCACCGTCCGTCGGAGTAAACTCGCCGGCGTCTCCAAGTTCCGCTTTGGCATGCGCGTCGTCACCCTTAACGTCAATGGCATCCGTTCCGCCGATCGCTGCGGGTTCGCGCGCTGGATCACGCGCATCGAGCCCTGGGACGTGATCTGCCTGCAGGAATTGCGGGCGGCGGAAGCCGACGTGCCGCGCGCGCTCAGGGCCCCGCGCAAATGCTCGGCGGCATTCAATCCGGCGCTGCGCAAGGGTTACGCGGGCGTAGGCATGTACGCGAAAGTTGCCCCGGACATCGTCAAAGGCTTCGGCGCCAAGGAATTCGACGACGAAGGCCGTTACCTGCAGGCGGATTTCGCGGAGCTGTCGGTCATCAGCCTGTACCTGCCGTCCGGGTCCAGCGGGCCGCACCGGCAGGCGTCCAAGTTTCGGTTCCTCGAGGCGTTCCTGCCGCACCTCGCGGAGCTGCGAAAGTCGAAGCGCGAGATCATTCTCTGCGGAGACTGGAACATCGCGCACCAGCCGATCGACCTCAAGAATTGGCGCAGCAACCAGAAGAACTCGGGGTTCCTGCCCGAGGAGCGCGCGTGGCTGACCCAGGTTTTCGACGAACTTGGCTTCGTCGACGTGTTCCGCAAGGTCGACCCGCGCCCGGAGCAGTACACGTGGTGGTCCAATCGTGGCGAGGCCTGGGCCAAGAACATCGGCTGGCGCATCGACTACCAGATCGCCACGCCGGGTGTCGCAGCCACCGCGCGCTCCGCGACGATCTACAGGAATCGACGGTTCTCGGACCACGCGCCGCTGATCATCGATTACGACTACGAGCTCCGCTAGGCCGTGCTGCGCATCACCAACCTCACGCTGTCGCGCGGCGTCAAACGCCTGCTCGAAGGCGCCAACCTGACCATTCACACCGGGCACAAGGCGGGACTCGTCGGGTCCAACGGGTGCGGCAAATCGAGCCTCTTCGCCGCCATCCGGCAGGAATTGCTGCCCGACGCCGGTTCGATTGCGTTGCCGCCTTCGTGGACCATCGCGCACGTGGCGCAGGAGACGCCGGCCGTCGCGGTGCCCGCCATCGACTACGTACTTGACGGCGATCGCGAGCTGCGCGAGATCGAAGGCGCACTGGCCGCCGCGGAACGCGATCACTCGCTCGACGGCGAAGCGCTGGCGGACTTGCATCATCGCTTCGATGACATCGGCGGCTACAGCTCGCGGTCGCGCGCGGCCACGCTGCTGGCGGGGCTCGGCTTTCCCGAAGCGCGACATTCCGACGCGGTGTCGAGTTTTTCCGGCGGATGGCGCATGCGCCTCAATCTCGCGCAGGCGCTGATGTGCCGCTCCGATCTCCTGCTGCTCGACGAGCCGACCAACCATCTCGACCTCGACGCCGTGCTGTGGCTCGAGGACTGGCTGGGAAGGTATCCGGGGACGCTGCTGCTCATCACCCACGACCGCGATTTCCTCGACGGCGTCGTCGACCAGATCGTCCACGTCTACGGGCGCAAGCTCACCGTCTACACCGGCAACTACGCGCAGTTCGAAGTGATGCGCGCGCAAGCGCTGGCGCTGCAGCAGGCCTCCTACGCCAAGCAGCAGCGGCAGGTCGCGCACCTGCATTCGTTCATCGACCGCTTCCGCGCCAAGGCCACCAAGGCCAAGCAGGCGCAGAGCCGGATCAAGGCGCTGGAACGCATGGAACTGATCGCCGCCGCGCACGTGGACAGTCCGTTCGAGTTCGCCTTTCCACCCGTCGCCGCGGCCGCGCGCCAGCTGGTCCTGCTCGAGCACGCAACGCTGGGCTACGAAGGCCGGAAGCCCGTCCTCGCCCATGTGGACTGGGGCATTCTCGCGGGGGATCGCATCGGACTCCTGGGACCCAACGGCGCGGGCAAGTCGACGCTGCTGAAGGCGATCGCGGGCACGCTGGTTCCTCTGGCCGGGAGCAGGTCGACCGCACAGAACCTGAAGCTCGGCTATTTCGCGCAGCACCAGGTCGAACAGCTGCGCGAGGAATATTCGCCGCTCTGGCACCTGCGCCAGATCGAGCCGGATACGCGCGAACAGGAATTTCGCGACTACCTGGGCGGCTTCGATTTTCGCGGCGACATGGCGAGTTCCGCCGTCGGTCGCTTTTCCGGCGGGGAAAAAGCGCGCCTCACGCTCGCCTTGATCGTGCGGCAAAGGCCGAACCTGCTGTTGCTGGACGAGCCGACCAACCATCTCGACATCGAAATGCGCGAGGCGCTGACCGAAGCGCTGCAGGACTATGGCGGCGCGCTGGTTGTCGTTGCGCACGATCGCCATCTGCTGCGCGCCACCACGGACGCGCTGTGGCTCGTCGCGGACGGAAAGATCACGCAATTCGACGGCGATCTCGATGACTATCGCGACTGGGTGCTGAACCTGCGCCGGCGCGAGCGCATCGAGCCGGAGACGGACATCGCGGCCGCGCCCGTCGACCGCAAGACACAAAAGCGTGAGCAGGCTGCCGCAAGGCAGCGCCTCGCCGACGCGCGCCGTCCGATTGCGGCGCGCCAGGCCGCCATCGAAAAGGAAATGGCCGGCTACAACCGGGAAAAGGAACAACTCGACGCGTGGCTCGCGCTGCCCGATGCCTATGCCGAGGCCATGAAGGACGAATTGAAAACCAAGGTCGCGCGCCAGGGCGAGGTGGTGTGGCAGCTGGCGCGCCTCGAGACCGAGTGGCTGGAATTGGCCGAGGCGCTGGAAAGGATCGTGGCGTGATCCCTCTCGTTCGATGCGGCGTCTTGCTTCGCTTCCTGCACAAGGAGTTCTGACGATGGGACCGCTTGCCGGCATCAAGGTGCTCGAGTTCGAGGCCATCGGTCCCGCGCCGTTCTGCGGCATGATGCTGGCGGACATGGGCGCCGACGTGCTGCTGCTGGAGCGCCCAGTGGATCCGCAGCTCGGACTGGAACGCGAGCGCTGGTACGACGTCATGTTGCGTGGGCGCCGTTCGGTCACGCTGGACATGAAGGCACCGGACAGCGTGGCTGCCGCGCTGGACTTGGTGCGCAAAGCCGACGTCGTGCTGGAGGGATTCCGTCCCGGCGTGATGGAGCGGCTGGGACTCGGTCCGGATGTCCTGCTCGCCGCCAATCCGAAGCTCGTGATCGGGCGCATGACCGGATGGGGCCAGGACGGTCCGCTGGCCCCGCGCGCCGGCCACGACATCAACTACATCGCGATGTCCGGCGTCCTGCACGCGATCGGGCGCGCCGGTGGCGCCCCCGTGCCACCGCTCAACCTGGTGGGGGACTTTGGCGGCGGCGGCATGCTGCTCGCGTTCGGCGTGGCATGCGCCATCGCCGAAGCGCAGCGCTCGGGCCGCGGACAGGTCGTCGACGCGGCAATGGTGGAAGGTGCATCGCTGTTGTCGACGATGTTCTGGGGCATGCAGGCCGGCGGCCGCTGGACCGACGCGCGCGGCGAGAACATTCTCGACTCCGGTGCGCCCTGGTACGACATCTACGAGACCCGCGACTGCCGGTTCGTCGCCGTCGGCGCCATCGAACCCAAGTTCTACGCTGAGCTGCTGGCACGAATGGGGCTCGCGGAGGAGGCGTTGCCGGCGCAGCACGACCGTGCGCGGTGGCCGGAATTGCGCCAGCGTTTCGCACACGTGTTCGCCGCGAAGACGCGTGACGAATGGTGCGATGTCTTCGCCGGATCGGACGCGTGCTTTTCGCCGGTGCTGACATTCGCGGAAGCCGGCAAACATCCGCACAACGTCGCCCGTCACGGCCATATCACGCTGGGTGGCGTCCACCAACCCGCGCCGGCGCCGCGGTTCTCCCGCACGACCGGCGCGGCGCTCGCGCGCCACCCGAGCGTGGCGCATTCGGCGCCGAAGCGCTCGCGGATTGGGGATTCACGCGCACCGAAATCGAACGCCTGCGCGCGCAGGGCGTGGGCTTCGCCTCGTAGCGCGGCAGCGCGCGATGCCGCGGCGCGCGCGGCATCGCGACAATTGTCCCGGAGTGCGGTAAAAGCAGTTCTTCGCCCCCTCCCACGGCACCGATGACCAGCGCACCCAAGCAGTTCAAGTACTACGACCTCGTGATGGCGGCGTTCGTGACCGTCTACATCTGCTCGAACCTGATCGGTCCCGCCAAGGCGGCGACGCTGTTCGGATTCACCTTCGGCGCCGGCGTGCTGTTCTTTCCGATTTCCTACATCTTCGGCGACATCCTGACCGAGGTCTACGGCTACGCGCGCGCGCGCAAGGTGGTATGGGCCGGCTTTGGTGCGATGGTCTTCGCCTCATTCATGGCGTGGGTGGTGGTAAGCCTGCCGCCGGCCAGGGACTGGCATAACCAGGCCGTGTACGAGACGGTCTTCGGCCAGACGCCGCGCATCGTCGCTGCGTCATTGATCGCGTATTTCTGCGGCGAGTTCGCGAATTCGTTCACGCTGGCGAAGATGAAGATCCTGACCAACGGTCAGTGGCTGTGGACGCGCACGATCGGCTCGACGGTCGTCGGCGAGGCGGTCGACTCCCTGCTGTTCTATCCGCTCGCGTTCTACGGCATCTTCACGAATGAATTGCTGCTGACCGTGATGGTCACGAATTACCTGTTGAAGACAGGCTGGGAAGTCCTGATGACGCCGGTGACGTACAAGGTCGTGGCATTCCTGAAGCGCAAGGAAAACGAGGATTACTACGACGTCGGCACCAATTTCACGCCGTTCTCGCTCAAGACCTGATCACGGCTGGGCAGCGGGCGCGCGCCGGCGCACCAGCTTCAGTCCCGACCACGTCGCGTCGATCGCGCACACCTTGACGTCGACGACGCCCATCGGCAACGCTACGGCGCGCACGGTGTCCTCTGTCACGTCGCTGACGACCCCCGACGCCTTCTTGGGCCACGCCACCCAGATCATTCCACCAGGGCCCAATTTCGGCAGCGTGCGCGCAAGCGCCGCGGCAAGCGCCGCACGCGACGTGACGAAAAGTATCGCGATGTCGAGTTCGCCAAGGCGGGACAGACGCACCACGCCTTCGGGCGCACCCGCCAGCAATCGCGGCCATGTCGCCGGCGCGTGCGCGACGTAGAGCCGGGTGCCATCTTTCAACCCCAGCTTCTGCCACAGCGGCTTGCCGGAGTCGCCGGCGGACGCAACGGCCATCAGCCCATCCGCGAGCCCGGCCGGTAGAAAAGGTAGACGGCAAAGCCGAGTGTGTCGCGCCCCCAGCTTGAGGTACGCGTCGCGCCAGCGGCGGCTGCGCTCGAGCATGGCCGGGATGTCCGGGTCCTCCGGCTGTTCGCGCACGTAGCGCTCGATCGCGCGGCAATACTTCCACTCGTACTCGTCCCACTCGTCCATCGACGCAGTCGTGGCATGCATCGGAATGAGGCCGGCGTCGATCCCGGCCTGCACGTTGCCGCGGTGGTCGAGGAACTGCGTGTCCTTTTCGCCGCCCAGCAATGACAGGTATTCGGAGTGCGGCTTCTGGCGCCAGAAGCCCTCGCCGATCAACACGTAGCCGCCCGACCGAGTCCAGTGCTTCAAGCGGTTGCAGATGCCGGTCATGCCGCCCTTGATGCCGCCGGCGCCCAGCATGACGGTGAGGTGGAAGTTTTCCGGATCGGCGCGGTAGTCGGCGATGTCGACGTCGTCGAGGTGCAGCTTGCCCAGCGCGCCGGTCCACTCGGCGCGTTCACGCGCAGCGTCGAGCATCATCGACGACCGGTCGACCGCCACCACCGTCGAGCCGAAACGCTCGATGATCCGCAGCGCCAGTTCCGCCCGTCCGCAACCCAGGTCCAGGACGCGCGACGTTTCGTCGAGCGGCAGCAGGTCGAGCAGCCGCTCGATCTTCCCTGCCGCGATGGGGTTGCAATAGTCGTGATCACGATGCGCTATTGCGCTGAATTTGTGCGGATTCATGGTCGAATTCCTTCCTTGGCACGATCGCGCCAAGGTGCTACACGCAAGAGTAGTGCCATTCCCGGCACGGCAAGCAGCGTGCACAGCAGAAAGAAATTGAACCATCCGGTCTCGGCCACGATCCAGCCGGTCGTCGCGTTGACGACGGTCCGCGGCACGGCGGCCAGGCTCGTGAACAACGCGAACTGGGTGGCCGTGTAGCGCGGGTCGGTCGCGCGGGCGATGAACGCAACGAACGCTGCGGTCCCGAGGCCCACGCCCAGCGCCTCGAACGCGATGACGAAGGCGAGCAGCATCCTGTCGGGTTGGTGCACCCACGCCAGCAGCGCGAAACCGAGGATCGAGAACATCTGCACCGCGCCAAACAGCCACAGCCCGCGATTGATCCCGATCTTCACCATCCACAGCCCGCCGAGCATGCCGCCGGCCACGCTCGCCCACAGGCCGGCATTCTTGGCGATGACGCCGATGTCGGTCCGCGAAAAGCCCATGTCGAGGTAGAACGGCGTGGCCAGTGCCGTGGCCATGCTGTCGCCCAGCTTGTAGAGAAAGATGAACAGCAGCACCAGCAGCGCATCCATCCAGCCGGAGCGCGTGATGAACTCGTGGAACGGCTCGATGACCGCCTCGCGCAGGGTCTTGGGCGCGCCTTTCGTCAGCGGCGGCTCGGCCACGAACAGCGTCATCGCCACGCCGGGCAGCATGAACAGCGCGGTGATCAGGAAGACCGACGACCAGGGCAGCAGGTCGGAGAGGATCAGCGCCAGCGATCCGGGAATGAGGCTGGAAATCCGGTATGCGTTGACGTACACGGCGTTGCCGAGTCCCAACTCGGCTTCCGGAAGGATCTCCCGACGGTAGGCGTCGAGCACGATGTCCTGGCTGGCGGAGAAGAACGCGACCGCCGCGGCGAGATAGGCGATGGTCCAGATGTCGAGTTTCGGATGCAGCACGCCGAAGACCGGGATGGCGACGAGCAGCAGCACTTGTGTGACGAGCATCCAGCCGCGGCGCCGTCCCAGCATCGGCAAGCCGAAGCGGTCCATCAAAGGGGACCACAGGAATTTCCACGTGTACGGCAACTGGATCAGCGCGAACAGGCCGATCGCCTTCAGGTCGACGCCCTCGGAGCGCAGCCAGGCCGGCAGCAGGTTGATGAGCAGATACAACGGCAGCCCGGAAGAGAAGCCGATGAAAACGCAAATCAGCATCCGCCTGTTGAAGAGCGCTTCGCGCCAGGATTCCTTTGGCGGGGCCGGGGTGGGCGTAGCCCCGTTCGTCACGCGTCGGCCTCCGCTTCGACCGAGAAGCCCCATGCGCTGAGCTGTCGGCCTCCCTTAGTCGCTCGCGGACGCGCCCTTCGGGCCTTGGCTACGCCCCGCTCGCTCATGCGCCGGCCTCCGCGCCTACCGACAATCTCCATGCACTGAGCTGTCGGCCTCCCTTAGTCGCTCGCGGACGCGCCCTTCGGGCCTTGGCTACGCCCCGCTCGCTCATGCGCCGGCCTCCGCGCCTACCGACAATCTCCATGCACTGAGCTGTCGGCCTCCCTTAGTCGCTCGCGGACGCGCCCTTCGGGCCTTGGCTACGCCCCGCTCGCTCATGCGCCGGCCTCCGCGCCTACCGACAATCTCCATGCACTGAGCTGTCGGCCTCCCTTAGTCGCTCGCGGACGCGCCCTTCGGGCCTTGGCTACGCCCCGCTCGCTCATGCGCGCCTGAACCGGTAGATCGCGAGTTCGCCGCGCAGATTCGGCATGACCGACACGCGATGACCGCCCGCCAGCACCACGCGGTTCTCGACCGCATAGCGCCGCTCCGCCAGGAACGCGTCGAAGTCGGCCACCGTGCACAGGTGGATGTTCGGCGTGTCGTACCACTGGTAGGGCAGGCGATCGGAGACGGGCATGCGTCCTTTCAGGATCTGCCAGCGGTGCGACCAGTGGCCGAAATTCGGAAACGTGATGATCGCCTCGCGTCCGACTCGCAACATTTCGACGACGATTTCCTCGGTGTGGCGCATCGCCTGCAACGTCTGCGACAGGATCACGCAGTCGAACGAGGCGTCGTCGAACCCGGCCAGCCCCTGTTCCAGGTTGCTCTGCAGGACGTTGATGCCGTTGCGCACGCTCGCGAACACGCCCCGGTCGTCGATCTCGATGCCGTAGCCGCGCACGTCGCGTTCGCGCATCAGGTACGCGAGCAGGCCGCCATCGCCGCAGCCTAAGTCGAGCACGCGCGCGCCCTTGTCCATCCAGCTTGCCATCGTGGCGTAGTCGGCGCGCTGCGCCTCTGTCTCCCGCTCCTCGATTTTTCTTCTTACCTCGTTGCCGAAGCGAAACGTCGAATATTGCTTCGTGTCCGGCGCGATGCGATCGAAATAGGCGCCTATGAGCGCGTGGTACTGGGGGTTGTCGAGCAGGAACGCGTCGTGGCCGTGCGGCGCCTCGATTTCCGCATACGACACGTCGCGCTTGTGGTCGACCAGCGCCTTGACGATTTCGCGCGACCGCGCGGGCGAGAACCGCCAGTCGGTCGTGAACGACACGACGAGAAATGAGCAGCGGGCCGGCGCCAGCGCGCGCGCGAGATCGCCCCCGGTCGCATGCGCCGGGTCGAAATAGTCGAGCGCCTTGGTGATCCGCAAATACGTGTTCGCGTCGTAGTAGTCGGCGAATTTTTCGCCCTGGTGGCGCAGGTACGACTCGATTTCGAATTCCGGCTCGAAAGAGAACTTGAGGCCCTCGCGCAGCGAGCGCCCGAATTTCTCCTCCATCTGCTCGTCGGACAGGTACGTGATGTGGCCGATCATCCGCGCCAGCCGCAGTCCGCGCCGCGGCTTGGTGCCCTGCGCCTCGAAGTGGCCTTCGTGGAAGTCCGGGTCGGAGAGAATCGATTGGCGCGCGACTTCGTTGAACGCGATGTTCTGCGCGGACAGGTTGGGTGCGGCGGCAATCACCAGCGCGTTGCGGATGCGGTCGGGATAGCGGATCGCCCAGCACAGCGCCTGCATGCCGCCCAGACTGCCGCCCATGACCGCGGCGAATTGCGCGATTCCCAGCTGATCGGCCAGGCGCGCCTGCGCATCGACCCAGTCCTCGACGGTGACCAGCGGGAAGTCCGAACCCCAAAGACTCCCCGTGGCGAAGTTCTTCGACTGCGGACCGGTCGAGCCGAAGCAGCTGCCGAGATTGTTGACGCCGATGACGAAGAAGACGCTGGTGTCCAGCGGCTTGCCTGGCCCGATCATGTTGTCCCACCAGCCGACGTTGTCGGGCTCATCGGCGTAGTAGCCGGCAACGTGGTGCGACGCGTTCAGCGCGTGGCAGACGAGGACGGCATTGGACTTGTCCTCGTTCAGTTCGCCGTAGGTCTCGTAGGCGAGTTCGTACGCATCGAGCGATTGGCCGCAGGCCAGAGGTAGCGGCCGGTCGAAATAGGCGGCGCGGGAAACCACCGGCCCCACCGAACGGGGGACGCTCGGCGTGGCTTGGTGGGATGGCCGGGGCTTGGCGGGGGGCGAAGGCATGTTCGTATCGATTTCCGGCACAACCATGGCGCCCGGCCAGCCGTCCCGGGGACCCGTCGACCCGACGGGTTAAGCCCCGCGCCGCTCAAGTTGTATTTGTTCCGAAACAGCAGGTTACGCGCTTCCTGCGCGCAGCAATCTGGATCAAATCGGCGCAATTGGACAAGTTTAGCCTCATCCGCCTCGGTTTGGAATGCGGAACCCGTCGAGTCGGTGGCTCCACGCATGACCGACGCCCAATCTGGATCGGTCTCCCCGCTCAATTTCCGCGTGCCGCCCGTCGGTTCGCATGACAACGTACTATGACAATGGCTTATGACGACGCCATAATCCGCGTATAGTTGCCGGCCCGGGGTTCCGCAATCGTGTTGATGGCGCGCCCGCCGTCCGGAGAGTTTGCATGAAGCGCCTGCGCTCCCTTTCCTACGCTCTTGTCGCTTCGGCCGGCATCGCCTGGACGCTGCCCGTGTATGCCACCGGCGACTGCAACAACGGCAAGGCCATCTACTTCAAAAAAGTGGGCGGTATCTACATCAGCTGCGCCCAATCGAGCTGCCATGGCGCGAACGTCAACAACAACAACATCGTCAATGGCGCGAACAATCCGCTGCTCATCGACAGCCAGCTCGACAACGAGCCCCAGATGAACAACCTCCGCGGCACGCTCAACCTGACGTTCTCGGACATCGACGATATCGCGACCTTCCTTTTCTACTATCCGTCCGCCTGTCCTTCCAGCGGCGGCACGCCGAACCTGCAAGCGTCCCCGGCACCTGTGACGTTTGCGGCAACGGCAGTCGGCGCAACCAGCGCGACAACCACGATCACGATCACGAATGTCGGAACCGCCTCGGCGCTGGCGGTCACTGCCAGCAGCAACGATTCGACGCACTTCCCACTTTCCGCCAACGGCTGTTCGGGGATTACGCTAGGTACAACCGCGCCAGGAAACACCTGCAGCTTCAAGGTGGCGTTCCACCCGACCACGGCGGGCGCGTTGAGCAACAACATCACCGTTAACCGCACCGGCGGCATGCTGACCGTAGGCAGTCAGCGGCACCGGCAGCGCGGTCGCCACGCCCGGCCAGTTGTCTATCCCTTCAGCACTGAATTTCGCGAGCCAGGCGGTAGGCACGACCAGCGCGTCCAGCAGCGTGACGATCTCGAACATCGGCGGCGCCGCGGTGAACGTCTCCAGCGTGTCCAGCACGAATCCCAGCGAATTCACGGTGGCGAGCAGTTCCTGCACCACGATAAGCGCCGGGGCGAGCTGTGCCGTCGGCGTGACTTTCACGCCCGGCGCCACCGGTGCGCGCAGCGGATCGATATCGGTGGTCAGCAACGGCACCGGCAGCCCGCAGGCGATCAGCGTTAGTGGGACCGGAACATCGGTGAGTTCGCCCGCCACCGTCACGGTGGTCGAGTACTACAACGCAGCACTCGATCACTTCTTCATCACGCCGGTTGCCGCCGAAGTTTCCCTGCTCGACACCAAGGCGGCACCCTTCCAGGATTGGGCTCGCACGGGCTTCTCGTTCAACAGCTATGCGAACGCGACGGCTCCGGCGTCGTCCGTCGCCATTTGCCGCTTCTTCAACGACAGCTTCGCGCCGAAGAGTTCGCACTTCTACGCGCCGCATGGCCTGGGCTGCGAAGCGACGATCGCCGGCTTCCCTGACTGGAAGCTCGAAGACGACAAGCTGTTCAACGAGATGCTGCCGGACGGCAGCGGGAATTGCCCGGGAGGAACCATTCCGGTCTACCGCCTGTACAACATGGGCATGGGCGGCGCGCCAAACCATCGCTTCGTCACGAGCCTCGCCGAACGGCAAAAGATGATCAACAAGGGCTACGTGGCGGAAGGCAACGGCATCGGCGTGGGCATGTGCGCGCCACAGTGAACGCACCATTGCCGTAACTGCAGCAACGACGGGGCCCGACAGCGGGCCCAGGTCCGTTTCAGGCGTCGCGCGGTGCCAGCGCGTTTCCCTGCAGGCTGCCGTCGGGCGCCACGCCAAGCCATTGCACGTGCTGCGCGTCGAGGAATTCGCGCGCGCCTGCCTCGAGCAGCATGGCGATGGTCGAGCAGCTACCCGCGACGATGCACAGTGGCGCGATGACGCTGACCGATTGCCAGTGCCGGACCGGCATGCCGCTACGCGGGTCGAGGATGTGGCAAAAGCGCAATCCGTCGAGTTCGAAGTAGCGCTCGTAATCGCCGCTGGTCGCCACGGCGCCCGCCGCGAGGTCCAGCCCGGCGATTGTCGCGCCGGCGCGCCGCGGATGCGTGATGCCGATTCGCCATGGCGTTCCATCCGGCTGCGGGCCGAGCACGCGAACGTCGCCTGCCAGATTCACGAGGCCGTGGCGTATCCCATGGTCGATGCAGATGGTGGCAGCACGGTCCGCGGCGTACTCCTTGCCGATACCGCCGAAGTCAATTTCCATGCCGGATCGAGGCAGGCGAATGGATTCGCCACTCCATTCCACGCTTGCCCAGTCGACCAGGCAGGCAGTCTCGGCAAGGGCGGTGGCCGCAGGCAGTTGCGGAGGCTGGCGCTTGAAATCCCACACGCGCCGCAGAACGCCCGACGTGACGTCGAAGCGTCCGCCGCTCAGCGCAAAGCAATGGTCCGCATAGCGCAGGAGCGCCGCGGTTTCCGTGTCGATGGGGACCGCCCTGCGGCCCGCGGCGTTGTTGATGCGCGTGGTGACGCTGTCCGCGAGATAGCGAGAATACTTCGCCTCGATCCTGCGCACGTCGGCGATGGCTGCGTCGGCCGCGCGTTGCGCGGCCGCTGCATCCGGCGACCAAAGCTGCAATTCGTTTTCCGCGGCCATCGCGCGGAATGTCTTGCGCAACAACGGCGAGATCGGGGGCGGGACTGCTGGCACGAAGGTCAGAACGTCTTGACCAATCCGAGTTCAAGCCACCGCGCGGAGAACGATTCGATACCGGGACTGCCGCTGCCGCCCAGGCGCCAATCGGGTTTCTGGCGATAGAAGTTGCCGCGGAACATCACGCTCCAGCCCTTCTCGAAGGTCTTGGTGATCGTGGCGCCGGCGGTCCACGCACCGAACGCGGCCAGACGCGTGTCCGCGCTGTAGTTCTGGCCGTCAACGTACCCGACGAAGAACGGCGGGTTCATGTAGAAGTCGGCCGCGCTCTGCGTGTAGTAGCGCACGGCCGGCGTCACCGTGAAACCCCATGGCAGCGCCTGCACCCACGAGGCCTCGAACGTGTTCGACACGCTGCCGAACGAATCGAAGAGCAATCGGTAGCCCAACTTCAGCGTCGCATCATAGGCGCCGAAATACTGGTTGTAGCGTGTCAGCCACGCGCCGACGTTGCGGTGATTGGGGCGCGTGTCCAGCGGCTTGTAGGGATCGTCGTAATAGCCATGGCCGGTCGCGTAGGTGATATTCGACTGGATGTTTTGCGTGGGCGACAGGTTTTGCGTGACGCCGACCATGAACTCCAGCGTGTTGCGCTTGGCGTCGACGACGATGTCGTTGGTCGGATTGATCACGTCCGAGTTGCCGCCGAACTGAAAGGTCCACGTGCGGTTGCGATCGTCGGAGAAAAGTTGCAAGGCCACGGCGCCGCCCCGCGACAGGAAATCCTGCTCCGACGAAATGACCCCGCTGACGCTGACCGCATACGAGCCGAAATACTTGGTGACCTTGAGGTCGCCGGCCGTGCGGTAGTCGCCGACGGACGCACCCGACAGCACATTGAAGTAGAGCGGGGACGCGCCCGACATCGCGTCGTAGACCAGCGCACCTTCGACCACCAGCGTGTCCGACACCGGATAGAGCGCATAGAACGACGGGGACTCGACCCTCATCCGCGCCTGCCCCGGCTGCCAGTCGCGGTAGTCGAGGTAATTGAGTTGGATCACGCCCTGGTCCGGCGCGGCCTGCGCATGACTGGCCGCAGGCAACATGCCGGGCAGCGCCAGCGCCGCGGCAAGCAGCGCGCCGGCTTGCGTATTTCGTCGGGTCCCACCGGCGTTCGCGTGAACGGAGCGGACGCGGCGCTTGCGCCTAGTTGCAGCCACAGCCGCCTCCACCGACGCCATAACCGCCGGTTGCGGCTTCCTTGCTCGTGTAGATGTGCTGCTGCGCGCGCGTCTCCAGCTTGTCGTAGTCGAACTGCATCGCGGGCCTGGCGAGATCGCCCTTCTCCCATGGCTGCGGCGGCGTCATCGACGCGCATCCGCCAAGGAAAATGGCGCAGGCGAGGAGCAGGGTCATGCGCATCGGGGTTTCTCCATGGCGACGATTCAGCGGCTGGCCAACAGTGCCTTGATTCGCTCCTCGAGTTCGCCGCGGCTGCCTTCAAGGAAGCCGCGCTCGACGAGCACCACGTTGCCGCGGGCATCGATGAGATACGAACTGGGCATGCCCTTCACCCCGAACGCGGCAGGCGACGTGCCGGCTTCATCGAAGACGACCGGAAAGCTTGCCGGCAACTGGGCCAGGAACTTGTCGGCGTCGGCGCGCTTCTTGTCGACGTTGACCGCGATGATCGCCAGGCCCTTTCCGCCGTATTTCTGCTGCATCTCGTTCATCCAGGGAAACGACCGGCGGCAGGGCGCGCACCAGGACGCCCAGAAGTCGACGTAGACCACCTGCCCGCGCAACTTGTCGAGCGTGACCATCCCGCCCTGCGCGTCGGGCAGCGCAAGGCTCGGCGCGGGCTGGCCGGCGTCCGTCGCCAACGCGGGGGCCGGCAGCGAAACCAGCAGGGAAACCGCCAGAGCGGCAAGAACCTTAATTTTCATGACATTGGCATTATGCCGAAATCGCCGGCAACCGGCTACACCGAACGCAACGGAAGTGCCAACACTTCGGAGGCTCAAATATTCAGCTTGTCGAGCAATTCGGCGACGCGCATGGGATCGTCGGCACGGCGGATCCTGTCGACCTGCGGCTTGGACGAGGCGAATTCCGACGTCAACACGCGCTGCTTGACCGTCAGCAGGTGCGCCGGATGCATCGAATAATTGCGCAGGCCGAGCCCCAGCAGCAGCCGCGTCATCTGCACCTCGCCGGCCATTTCCCCGCACACGGCAATAGGAACCTTGGCTTTGTCGGCGACGCTGATCGCAAGCGCGAGCAGGCGCAGCACCGCCGGGTGCAGCGGATCGTACAGGTGCGATACCGCCTCGTCCGCGCGGTCGACGGCCAGCGTGTACTGGATGAGGTCGTTAGTGCCGATCGACAGGAAGTCGAGCTTGGAGCAGAACGCGCCCATGGCCAACACGGCGGCGGGAATCTCTATCATGCCGCCGACTTCGACGCGCGAATCGAAAGGCACGTTCTGCTCGCGCAGCGACTCCTTCGCCTGCTCGATCAGCAGCAGCGTCTGGTCGATTTCGCCGGACGACGCCAGCATCGGCACCAGGATGCGCACGCGCCCATAGTGAGACGCGCGCAGGATGGCGCGCAGCTGCGTGAGGAACAGCCGTGGCTCGGCCAGGCAGAAACGTATGGCGCGCAGGCCCAGTGCCGGATTGGGCGCTACCCGCGACAGGCCGTCCAGTCCCTCCTTGTGCTTGTCCGCGCCCAGGTCGAACGTGCGGATCGTCACCGGCAATCCCTTCATGCCGGCGGCCACGGTACGGTAGGCCTCGAACTGCTCGTCCTCGGTGGGAAGACCTTCGCGGTTGAGGAACAGGAATTCGGAGCGGAAGAGACCGATGCCCGTGGCGCCGTTCTCGAGGACCTGCTCCACGTCGTCCGGCAACTCGATATTCGCGTGCAACTCGATGTGCACGCCGTCGATGGTTTCGGCGGGCTTGGTGCGCAGGCGCCTTAGCTTCTGCCGCTTGAGTTCGAGCTCGGTTTGCTTCAGCCGGTATTCGGCGAGCACGGCGCGGTCGGGATTGATGATGACCACGCCATTCTGGCCATCCACGATCAGCATCTCGCTGTCGCGGATCAGCTGCCGCGCGTTGTGCGTCGCCACCACCGCGGGCACGTTGAGACTGCGCGCCACGATCGCTGTGTGCGAAGTCACGCCTCCCAGGTCCGTGAGAAACGCGCCGTAACGATGCTGCTTGAACTGGATCACGTCCGCAGGCGAGAGGTCGTGGGCGACCAGGATCGTCTGCTCCTCGGCCACCGGCGCGGGCAGCGCGCCGGGCTTGCCCAGCAGCCGCTTTAGAACACGCTCTCCCACCTGGACGATGTCGGCCTTGCGCTCGCGCAGGTACGGATCCTCGATCTGTTCGAACTGTTCGACCAGCACACCCATTTGCTGAGTGAGCGCCCACTCTGCGTTACAGCGTTGCTCCAGAATGATCTTCCTAGGAGCCTCGGAGAGGGTCGGATCGTTCAGGATCATCCAGTGGACGTCCAGGAAGGCGCCGAACTCGCCCGGCACGTCGCCGCTGGTCATCGCCGAGTGCAGGCCCTCCAGCTCCTTCTGGACCTCCTTGATCGCGAAATTGAAGCGCGCGATCTCAGCGTCGAGCTTCGAGGACGGTATCTGGTAGTGCGCAACCTCGAGGGTTGCATGCGAGACAAGCTGCGCACGTCCGATCGCGATGCCGGACGAGACGCCCACACCGTGCAGCGCGAAGCTGACCATCACTCAGTACCCACAATCGACCCCGGTCGCGCGGGGCGGTCGGCTACGATCGCTCGCCGAACCCGTCGTGGAACAGTGCCGCGATCTCGCGCATCGCGGCCACTTCGTCCGGGCCCTCTGTCTCGAGTCGGACCGTGGTTCCGACGGAGGCCGTCAACAGCATCACCGCGACGATGTTGCGTGCGCTGGCGCGCCGGCCCCTGACCACGAGCGACACTTTGCAATGGAAGCGCGAGGCGATCTGGACGATCCTTGCGCATGCCCGGGCATGCAGTCCGAGGCGATTGGTGATGGCGAGGTCGCATGTCTGCATGAAATGCCTCCGGCGTTGGGTGAAAATAAAAATCCGCGCCGCAATGCGACTGGATACAGTTGTTGGTCGGCGGATTCATCCGTTGGTTCCGCAAACTCTCGTTCCGATCATGATGTCCGCTGCAACGGTGAGGACTTTCGGCCTCGAATCCATTGACGGATAACGGGTGTGACCGCTTACTGTCCCTCGCCGAAATAGTCACCGACCAAGGCGACGATGGCGTCCATCGCCTCCAATTCGTCCGGGCCATCGACCTCGACCACGACCTTCGCGCCCTTGCCCGCCGCCAGCATCATCACGCCCATGATGCTCTTGGCGTTCACCTTGCGGCCATTGCGCGACATCTGCACGTCGCACTGGTACTTCGCAGCGAGCTGCGTCAGCTTCGCCGAGGCCCGCGCATGCAGGCCCAGCTTGTTGATGATCTCAACCTCGCGCTGCTGCATAGACCGGATCGACCTCGATGCGCACCACGCCGTCGCACCCGCCCGAGATCGCCTTCTTGATCATCGTGTCCATGCCCTTCGCGCGATACGTGAACGCGCGCACGAGCATCGGCAGGTTGACGCCCGCCACCACTTCGACGCGGCCGGGCACGAGCAGCTTGCTCGCGAGATTGCACGGCGTCGCGCCATAGATGTCGGAAAAAATCAGAACGCCGTCGCCCGTATCGAGCCGCGCCAGTGCTTCCTTCGCCGCCGGCACCAGATGGAAAGGGTCATCGCTCGCGGACACCGACACGGTCTCGAACTGCGGCGGCCGCGAACCCAGCACATGCGTGACCGCCTTGACCAGGCTGTCCGGCAGCGTGTCGTGCGCGATGATGAGGATGCCGATCATGGGGCCTTCCGGTGACGGGCGTATGACACCCCGCACCCACTACCAAAATGGTAGCACGATGGTCCGGAATCAATGACTCAACCGCAGGGCCGGCGCCTTATTTCGCGCCGCTCCGGGTGAGCGTGAGCGAGCACTTGCGGGCACCGCATTGCCCGGTGAGAACGAATCCAACTCCCTCGAACCTGCTGCCCCGATGTCTAGCCGCAGGCGCGTTCCAGCGCGTTGGCGAACATGCCGGCCGTGTCGAAGCCGGACTGCTGCGCGATTTCGACGAAGCAGGTCGGCGAGGTGACGTTGACTTCGGTCAGGCAAGGTCCGATCACGTCGAGGCCGACGATCAGCAGGCCCTCCGCCCAAAGCCTTGGCCCCAGTGCCGCGGCAATCTGGCGTTCGCGATCCGTGATCGGCCGCGCCTCGCCTCGGCCGCCGGCGGCCAGGTTGCCGCGCGTCTCGCCCGGTTTGGGAATGCGTGCCAGCGCGAACGGCACGACCTCCCCACCGATCACCAGGATGCGCTTGTCGCCGTCGACGATCTCCGGAATAAAGCGCTGCACCATGACCGTCTGCCGGCCAAGGTGCGACACTGTCTCCACGATCACGTTGCGGTTGGGGTCGGTCTTGCGGATGCGGAAGATCGACGAGCCACCCATGCCGTCGAGCGGTTTGATGATGACGTCCTCGTGCTCGTCGATGAACGCGTCGACCAGTACCGCATCGCGCGTGACGAGCGTCGGCGCAATGAACTCGGCGTACTTCGTGATCGCCATCTTTTCGTTGTTGTCGCGGATCGCCCGCGGGCGGTTGAAGACGCGCGCGCCTTCGCGCTCGGCGGCCTCGAGCAGGTAGGTCGAATACACGTACTCCATGTCGAACGGCGGGTCCTTGCGCATGATCACCGCAGTGAAGTCGCGCAGCGGGCGCGTCTCCGGCTCACCGGCGCGATACCAGTCGTGGTCGTCGTCCGACAGCGTCAGCGCGCGCGCCGCGCCGCGAGTCACGTTTCGTTCCCAGAAGATGTCGTCCTGCCCGAGCGCGAACACGCGATGTCCGCGGCGCTCCAGCGCGCGCATCATCGCGATGCTCGAGTCCTTGTAGGCCTTGAGTTCCGGGAGCGGGTCCAGGATGAAAGCGACGTCCATGGCATTCTTCGAAGATGGCGACGCGGGCGAGCATCGTAACGCATTGCTGCCGGCCGGGGCCAAGTCGCGACGCTTTGTCGGTGCCCCAGGAGGGCGCCGCTTGCACCATTTGAGTCGGACCACGGCACAACGCGCGTGTCAGACCGCTCCGGGTTTTCCCAGCCGCCCCAAAACCCAGCTGGCGGCTCGTGCCCGGCCAAGGCTGGGACCCATCCTGGCATTCGCATCGCCGGGAGGGCATCGCTTGACCCCAAGTCCGCGCACCGTCAATCGGTTGCGCGCGAGTTCACGGGTTGCGTGTCACACGGCTCGCCGGCCATGCGCAATACGGCGAGTCATCGGCGCGCCCCTGCGCATGCAGGCGATACAGCAATGCGTCCACCGGCTCGCGCAACCGATCGCCGTAGACCGCGAGCGCATTCAGTGCCGCGTGGCAAACGCCGTCCGCGTTCCGCGTCAATGCGACCAAGGTGTAGAACGCGAACCGGGCGTCGGTTTCGCGCCCTGTCAGCGCGCTGGCGATCGCGAAGGTCGTCCAGTCCTCGGCACGGCCGGTCCGGTATTGCCCGTTGCGCAGGCCGATAGCGTACAGCGCAAGCTGCCGGGCGCGGTCGGGCTGCGCGGGAAGGACCTTCATGTAGAGGAACGCCAGATGACCGGAAATCTCGGGATCGTACGGATTTGCGCCGAACGCCTTGAGCTGCAGATCGAGCGCATCCGGTATGTCACGGCGCGACCAGTAAGCCTGCCGGGCTTCGCCGTGCAGCCGCCGCGCGTCGAGGGGAGCAAAGTCGCGCGCGACGAAAGCGACGTCCTTGAGAACGCCGGGGGAGGCCGCCGCAGCGAACACCGCGCGGTCCTGGTCGGGGTGATAGGCACTCGCCGCGAGCAACAGCACGCGCGAGATCTGTGCGTGCGATTGCGCCGACGTGCGCGGGACAACGTTTTCAAGTATCCAGCGCGCTTGTGTGCGGTATGCGTCGCCGTCGCGGATCTCGTTGGGCGATGAGCGGGACCGTGGCGGCTCGGCGATCGCGCGCGGCGGGGGCGACAGCGGTGCCGCGACGATCGGCGCGGCGAGCTGGGGCGGTGCCTCGACGATCGCGCGCGGTGCGGGCGGGCGCGGCTCCGTAACGATCGGTGTCGCTGGCGGTGGCGACGTCTCGACGATCGGCGCGGACCCTGCCGGATTCGGTAGGGGGTAGGTCAATGCAGGAGCCGCGCGTGGAGCCTCGATCGCCGGCGCGGCTTGTGGTGGGGGCAGCGCGACGACACGCGGCGCGGCCCCGGGTTGGGCCGGAGGCGAAATGGTCGCGACCACTTGCGCCGACGAGGGTGTCGTAGCGACGCCTGGAGCCGCGGCGGCGACATCGTTGGTCGCCATTGCTGCGGTGGCCGTTCCCGCTGTCCCGGCAGCCGCCGACGCCGCGACCGCAGGTGTGCTCACCGGCGGTGTAGTGGACGCAACTTGAGCCGACGGCACGTTCGGCGGGATTCGCGACGCGACGAACGTGGTCTCGCCCGCCCGCTTCGTCGCGGCGACCTGTGGGGAGCGTGTCGCCACGGCGCGCGTAGCGGTCGTCGAGCGCGGCGCCTTGGCGTTGCCGGCGAGTTGGGTCCGTCGCGCTGCCTCCGCATTTCGGGCTGGCGGCGCTTGCGCTGCAGTCGACGGAGGCGACGTAGGCGGGGGCGCCTTTGCGACGCGCGGCGGCACCGACGTCGATTTGGAACGATAGCCTTCGGTCTGCCGGCTGCGCGGACTGCTGACGCGGGGCGGCGGTGATGCTTGTGGCGTCGAGTTTCCTGCCCGCATCGATGAGGGGGGCGCCTCAACCGCGGCAGATGCAGGCGATGCATCGGCCGGCTCCGCTGACTCGGGCTTTGAAGACGATTGCGATTGCGAGGCGTCAAGCGATGGCGACGATTCGGAGGATTCCGTTGCAGCGACGAGGGCGTCTTGCGCCGCGGCGGACGTCTCGGCTGCCGTGTTCTCTGGAGTCTCCAAGCCTCCTGCAGTTGCCACCGTTCCCGGTGCGGCGGTCGCATCGGGAGCGGAAGTTTCAGCGGGCAACGTGGCCGTATTTCGATCCGCGCCGGGCACAGGCGTCGCTGCGCCGGTCGCGCTCTCCGGGTCTACAACGCGATTCATCGCCGCGCTCAGCGCACGACGCGCCAATTGGGATGCGTTGCCCAGCAAGGCGCCGCTATCCGCGACGAACAGCAAGACGCCGACGGCGGCGATGCCGATTGCGCTAGCAACGAGCGGCACCTTGTCGCGTCGTTTCGCCAGATGAAACGGCGCCGCGCGGCGTTCGTCCGGCCACACTACATCGGCGACGACGTGGTCATCGCGCGGCGGAATCACGAGCCTTAGCGGCTGCGCCAGCCGGGTGACCGGCGTCAACGGCGTCGCCGGCACCGCAAAGGGCTGCGCATCGCGCGCCAGCGTCCACCCTTGCTCCAGCGACTGCGCCAATTCATTCGCGCGCACGTGCGCACTGGTCTCCATGATCAACTCGGAATGTGGGCGGCGTGACGTCAATTCGCGGTCATGCGTCTCGCGAATCTTGAGAATCAGCGCTTTCGCCGCGTCGTATCGCTGTGCAGTCCATCCGCACGCGAGTTCCGGCTGGCATAGCCGGTGCTCGCCCGGCAGATAGCGCTTGAGCATCGCGGCCAGGCTGTACATGTCACAGCGCCAATCGAGATTCTCCGTCGGCCGCAAGTCTCCGGCGCGGCCGGCCTCGAGTGCGTGCAGCAGCCGCGGCGACTGATAGTCGTAATCCTGCTGCCAACCGATGGGCAGGGGCGTCGGCAAGCTCTCGCCGGACACCAGCGAGAACGCGAAGTCGATCAGCCGAAGCTTGCCGAACATCGGGAAGAGCCGTTCTTCGGGCGCCACCGGATCGAACTCCGCGGGTCCGATGGGAATGCAGATGTTGTCACCCTTGATATCGAGGTGCACCAACTGCAGCGAATGGATCTCGTCCAGCGCAACGAGGCAATGATGGGCCAGCGCCCACCAGTGTGCGCAGTCTTCGAAGACCCGCGCATACAGGCCGCCGCCGCGTTCCACCGGCAGCAGCGTCGCCCACTGGTCGACGGTGGCGCCTGCATCGTAGGTCTGCACGAGCTTGGTCCCGCGTGCGTCGCGGTCGTATTGCACGATGTCCGGCACGCAGCGTGACCCGTGCCCGACGAGGAGCGCAAGGATGCGCCATTCGCGTTCTGTCCACTGCGCGTAGTCGCCATCGGCGGTGGTCAGGAAGCGCTTGGTATAGCGGCGGCTCTCGCCCGGAGGTGCGGCTTCGCGAAACACTTCGACGTGTGCGCCGGTCTCCATCTTCAAGCGCCCGCGTCCGAATACGTGATCGATCTGCTCGGGAGTCATGGGTCACCTCGTCGGCGCAGCGATGGCGGCGCGATGAATCACCAGCACCGTGGCGTCGTCCGTGCTGCCCCGCGCGCGGGCCAGCGCGAGCAGGCGCGTGCAACGACGCGCGAGCGGCACGGTGCAGCGGCGCAGCACCCGCGCGATATCGCTTGCCTGCACGTGTTTGTGCACGCCGTCGCTGCACAGCATCAGCATCTCGTCGTCGCCTAACTCGACCTGCGCCAGATTGGGCACGGTCACGGCACCGTTTCCGACCATGCGGGCGGGATCGTCGGGCGAGCCTCCGGGCGGCGGCGTCTCCTCCAGATGCCGGTACGTATCGTCGCGCGTCAGCAGTTCCGCTTCGCGCGCGGCATCCGGGGTAACCCGGTAGGCGCGGCAATCGCCGACCCACGCGACGAGCCATTTCGCAAGGTCTCCGCCGGCGCACGCGCACAATGCGACAGTCGCGGCACCGAGCTGATCGGTCTGGCTCGCGATGCTGCGCGCAACCTCGTGATCCGCGATGAGCAGTGCGCCGCGCACCGAGGCATCCTCGATGCGGCGGCTGTCGAGCACGCGATGCACGCGGCGCACAAGTTCGCGACTCGCGCTCGCCGCCATCGCGCCACCGCCTACACCATCGGCGACGACGTACACCGGCGCCGCACCGTTCAGTGCGCTGTGCGCGTCCTCGTTGACATCGTGCCGCGCGCCACAACGCGACGCGGCGGCGAGATCGAGCCGCGCCAGCGTCGTCGCTATCGTGCCGCGTTCGACCGTCGCCGCTGGTGCATGCGACTCGCGCTCGTGGGCCGCGGCCACGGGCTCATAGGGCGTCGTCATTTGTGGAGCCCCACGCCCCCATGCGGTCATGACGACTGGCCGGACAGCATCAATGTGCATTCCGGTTCCTCGCCCGAGGCGCGCCCCAGGGTCATGCGCTCGTTTACGCGCCAGCGGAATCGATCCCCTGGCGAATGCGTGGTGCCTTCCACCGTGACGCCATTGTCGCCGTGGACTTCGACCTCCACGCCCGTGTCGTCGATGCTCGTCAAGTCGATGTGGTGCCCGGATACACCCTCGTGTGCCCAGTCCACGACCAGGTCCTGGTTGCGCGAGCGGCCGACGCGCACCGGCGCCGACTTCGCACCGACCGTGAGGGTGCGTGTCCCGGAAACCATGCTGGCTGTCACCGTCAGTTCCCGATTGCGCTGCCGCATCACGGCGATTGGCGTGATCGCCGTCGTGGGCACCTTGCTGGCGGAGCTGACCGGAGTCGTGGTCGCAAACGGCAGCTCGCCTTGGTTCAGCAGCACCTGCGGATAGTCACCCGGTTTTCCCCGCGCGAGCGCCGAAAGCACGATTCGCGCGCCGGGCACGATCTCGATCACCGTCTTGGCATTGGCGCCGCCGGCGATGACGCCCGCGCGGCCGAGCACGCTCTGCCCGGACTCCACGCGGATGCCATTCGTCGAACCGGCGTCACCGGCCCACCATGCGCCGTTGTCGAGCCAGATTTCGCAATGCCTGCGGCTCGCGTAGATACCGTTGACCGGGATATCGCAGCCCTCTCCTTTGCCGATCGCATAGCGGCGGTTCGGCACCACCGCCGACAGGGTCAGGTGGCGATGGCCGTCGGCGTCGTCGATTTCTATCTCCAGTTGGCTACCCGCGAGCGGGGTGTGCGGCGAGGCCATGACCTTCGCCTCCGTCCCTGGCCCCGTTGTCGTGCCCGACTCCGTTTCGATCCAGCGGCCCAGCAGCGTCACTTCGAAGACGTGCAGTTGCTCGCCGGGCGTCGATGCGCGAAGCTGCTCGCGCAGGTCGGCATATGCATCGTCGTCCGGCGCGAGATCCCCGTGCATGCGCGTCGCGTTGAGTCCGCCGAACTGCGTCAAGTCGATCGAGCTCGCATTGGGAAGGCGGCCGATCACGTCGCGGGCGAGAAATCGCTTGGTCTGCTCGGGCGTGAATTCTCGCGTGAATCGCTGCAGGAGATCGGCGCCGTCGAGATCATCCGCACAGTCGACCTCGATGGACGTCAGGACGTATCGGTCCCGCTCGGCGATCGCCAGATGCAGCCGCAGTTCGCTTGCGACGAAGTGCTCGAGTTCGTCGCGGATCGCGCCGATCAGCGGCCCGTAGGCCCCGAGATGCTCGGGACCCGGCGGTGCCAGTTGCGTTTCCGGCATGCCGCGAAGTGACGGTTCACGCGGTTCCACACCGGCCCCGCCCGGTATTGGGCCCGTGCGCGATGCACGTTGCGGCAGATCGGTGCGGCCGATCCGGTTCATTCTCTGCAAAATCCAGGTCTTGATCGCCATGCTAGCTCCGGTAGACGATCACCAGCGTCGCGAGCGGGCCGGTGTCATTGCGAGGCCGGATGCGCAGCGGGCACGGCAAGCCGTATCGCTGCGACAGCCGGGTCAGGAAGCGACTCCATGTGGGTTGGATCACATCCCCCGCCGCCACCCGTGCCGCGAGCGCGGGAAGCGAGAGATCGATTGCGATGGCGACACCCGATATGTCGCCCAGTTGCACGATCGCGCGGCGCAGCGTGTCCTCTATATCGGTGAGGCACACCGCGAACGGACCGTCGAACGTCCATGTCAGCGGCGGCGAACAAGGGCGGACACGGGGCGACGAGATGGGCGCGCCGCGTGGCGGCGCGGCGCGGCGAGCGCGATCGGTGGTCCGGCTCACCGGCCGTCTCCCGAAAGGATGCCCGCATTCCGCGCAACCACCTGGAAGGCTATCTCCGCCGCGGGGTTCGGCCCGTGATCGCCGGCCCCGTGAATGCGGCCGCTGTCCGCGAGCCAGTTGCGCTCGGTGAGCACGCCGATGACTTTCGTCCACGCCGGATTCGCGGGGTCAGTTCGCCAGGCGGCGACATACCATTTGTACGGACGCAATCCCCCGCAAGCCTTTTGCTCGACGGTCGTGCGTTGCACGCCCGGCGCGCAGAGCTTCGCCAGCTCGTTGAGCGAACGGTCGTCGTTCGGGAAGGTGGGCGTGCCGGTCTTGCCGGCGATCCAGTCGATCTCGCGACACGCGCGCGCGTCGAGCACCTGCTCGCACGCGAGACGTGCGGTGCCATTGCGATGGCTGAACGAGAGGCCGCTCAAGATCACTTCCGCGGCGTCACGCGACAATGCGTTCGGTTCGCTGCCCGAGGCCGCCCAGTGGGTCGCGGCGGATCCGAGAGTCGAGGGCGCCGCGTTGGCAACGGCTCGCACCGCCTGCACCAGATGCGGCTTGTGAATTTCGCTCTGTCCGTTCGCCGCGGCCGCGAGCGCGGCCATCATGCCCGCTACGCCGAGCGCCGTGGACCGCGCATGCCCCTGCCCCCAGCCTTCGGCAACGATGTCGACGACCACGCCACCGCCGCACTTCCCCCAATCGTCCTTGCTCCCTTGCCGGCCATCCGCGCCGGCAGCGCAGCGTCTCACCTTCGCCGTATCGAGCGCGATCGCGGCGCGCGTGCTGAATGGTGAGCCCAGCTTTCCGCCATCCGGTTCCACGAGGAGCCGGCCATATGGCACCCATTCGGCCAACGACACGATGTCATCCGAAGCCGCGGCTGCGACCGAGCGGCCGAACAGCAGGTCACGCTTTCCGCAACGCTCGTTCGGCTCGGCACATCCGCCGTTCCAGCCGAACGCACTGGCCATCGACTGGACTTCCCAAGGGCGCTCGCAAGGGCGAAAGCCCTGGTCGCCGCAGAACATGCGATCGAGAAAGCGCGCGGAATCCGACCGCATCAATTGCCCGCGCAAGCTGTCGCGCGTCGGCTGCGCAGATGCCCGCATCTCGGCCCGCTCGGCCGCGAGCCAACGCGGGCCCACGTTGGCATTCGAAAGGAATGCCGCCGCCATCACGGGCTTGATGACTGACCCCGGCATCGCATCGTGGAAGACGGCCGGATTCAACAGCTGGTCCGGACGATAGCGGACCGCATACGGCAGGCGCGTGTCGCAATTCGCCTCGCGGCCCGGGCCATCGTATTCCTGGCGCGTACACGGGGAGAGGGCGCCGGCGAGCGCTTCGATGCGTCCGCTCGCCACATCGATGATTGCGATCGCCGCCATGCGAACGACGGCGTGCTCGAGCATCCGGTGACCCACTGCGTCAGTGCCATCCTCGCCGCGATGCACGCCGAGTGAGCGGCAGACGTCCTGCCGGCCCGTGTAGCAGGCCGCGGTCTTCTGCGCGAGCGCCTGCAGCACGGGATCGATCGTCAGGTCCACCGAGAAGCCCACGTCGACTTGCGCGCCGTCGAGCGTGATCCGGTTCGACCCGTAACGGTCACCCGCCTTCGTTTCATCCGGCGCATGCTCGGCTTGGGTAAAGGTTCGGTAGAGCGAGCCCCACGGCCGCTGCAGCGCATCGAGCGGCTGGAGCAGCGTCTGCAGCGAGGGCGGAACGTCCCAGCGCAGGTCGTCTGCGGCAACCTCGAGCCCGGGCTCGCCCGCAATGGCGACAGGGGCCGCGGCATCGTCGCCAGCGGCAGCCGCCGCTGCGAACATCGCGGGCTGCGTGCACACGCGCTGGCTCGCCGCGCCGGCATTCCTGACGAAGAACGCGGGAGTCGCATCCTTCCCGTCCGCAGTGCGATTCGCGAGATACACGCAGCCCGGAAGGCCGCGCCATGGATTGGCGCGCGCGAGATGGCGCGCGGAAATTTCGACGTACTGCCCGGGTTGCCACGACGCGGTGGTACGGTCCACCTCGGTTCCACGCCACGCAAGGGTGGCGAGCATCCGTCCGTCTCCGCGCGAGAGCATGGCCACGGCTGCGCCCAAGTCGGAGCAGCGTACGGTGAACGTTTGTTCCTCGTACAGCGCCGTCCGGATCGGCGTCGCAAGCGCCTGTCTCGCTGCTTCCGCCCAGCGCACCGTGTCGAAGCCGACCGTGTCGACGACGCGTCTGTTGCCGCCGGCGCTCATGCGCAACAGTGCGTCGTCAATCTCGCGCAGTTCCTTGGCAATGCGCTGCGCCGGTGTGCGCACCCCTTTCGTCGCGCGGCCGAAGACGTCCTTCACCTGATCGAATGCACCGTCGCGAGCGCCCCATTCCGCGCCGCAGTCGGAGAGTTGCGCGATCAGTTGCTGCGCGTCCGGCGGGCCCGCCTGCACCGTGTCGCGCCTCACGATGGCGCGCTCGAACGTCTTCAGTGCCGCAACCTGACGCACGCTCACGTGGCTGTCACCGGTGTTGCGGTGGAGCTCGGACGGGGCAATAGTGCCGAGGCTCAACAAGACGGCGAGCAGCACGGGCACGACCGCGACACTGGCGGCAATCGCAAAATCGAGAAGCGACGCGCGCCGGGCGTCAGGCACGGTCCGCACCCGGCAGATTCACGTTGATGCAAAGCGCAAGCAAGGCGCTGTTGACCACCAGCGATGTCATGCCGAAGCTCACGAAGGGAAACGTCACGCCCGTGAGCGGCAGCACGGCGACATTGCCGGCGACGGTCACAGCAAGCTGGCACAGTGTGAGCACGACCCAGACCACGCCGATCCAGCTCAAGAACGCCTGGTTGTCGGCAATGACACGTCCCGCGCGACGAACAAAGCGCGGCTCGCCGCGAGTGACGCGACCGTGATAGCGGATCAGCCGGTGCAGCCAAATCGCGCAGCCGAGGGTGAACGCCCACGCTGCGGACCATCCAAACACGCCGACCAGCGCCGTGAACGTGTAATCGCTGTGGATCTGGGCCGGAACTCCGGCGCAACTAGCGTTCGTGAAGCCGCACCACGGCACGGCGCCCAAGCCGAAGCCGTCCGCGGGCGCCGCCTGCCGGAACCAAGTGACGAGCGCCTGCTGATCGTTGGCGGACGCCAATGGCGCTGCGAGGTTTTCCAGGCGGCCCGCAGTGACTTCGTGGACGGTGCCGAACCAGAAAAGCGCCAACGTGACCGTCGCAATCCATGCCGCGAACGCGCAGACGGCCAGCGCGGCAGGCGCGTACCTCGCTCCGGTACGTACGTGCCACCACATCGCGATCGACGACGCCAGAAAGGCCCCCGCCGCATACGAGGCGATCAGAAGCGGCCCCATATCGCGGAGGATGAGCATCGCGCCCACGAGCACGAATCCCACGAAAGCGAGCGGCCACGCATAGCGAATCAGCGACAGGAACGGATTGCGGCTCCGCGCCATGCGCTCGGCGACCGGCGCGCCGCGAAGGAAAAAGAACCATGCGACGCCGACCATCAGCCACAAACGCCCCAGCTCCGAGGTCAGTTGCCGAACACCCGAGAGCAGCGCGCCGATGATTCCAACGATGACGAGCACGGCGAGCACGACCGCGGCAGGCGCAAGCAGCGGCCCGAGCAGATTGCCGACACGGCCACCGAGCTCTTCGACGACCGACAACAGCCACGCGAGTGCGCGGCCGATGGCGGGTCGAAGGAACGCCGCCACTGTCAACACGAGCATCGCAAGCCACAAATGCCCGTGGTGATAGAGCGCCAGATAACGGTTGCTCGGATTGCCGTTCGCCGACAGGTCCAGCAACAGCAGCCAGCCGATCCCGGTAGCGACGACGAAACCCGGATAGCCGATGCGCGACGAAAGCGTTTGCGGCGTCGCAACCAACGGTTTGCGCACCCAGGGCGCAAGTGCGAGCAGCACGCCCGCCCCGACGAGGAGCGCGATCACGAAACTCGCCGGCATCGCGTCCCATCGCGCGTCCGGGCGACCGACCTCGAACGCCCGCTCGTGTGCGAGTGGCCACGGCACGCGACCGGCCCATGCGGCGGCGGCCCAGATGGCGAGCGCGAACGAAACACCGACGGCGGCAGGCAGCCTCGTGCGGCTCAGCTTCACCAGGACAAGGCCCGCGAACATCCACGCACCCCATTGCCAGCCTGCCGTGGCGAGCAAGTCGTGCATGGCCGCGTTCTTGGCGCGGACCAGCGCGACTGCGGACGCCGCGGGAACGCCTGTGTCGACGGCAGGCGTGGAATCGTCCGCGCCCTCACGCGGTTGCGCTTGCAGATCGGCGTCGTGGGGCTCGACGCCTTCCGTGGGTTTTTCGAAGGCGCTAGCGATTCGTCGCCATGTTGCAAAGAGGGTCTCCGGCGGCGCAACGGGGGCGATGGACCCCGTCTCGGCGAAGCGACGATCCCGTCCGGCATCATCGACGCCCAACCCGGCGAATAGGGGAAAGATCACGGCGATTGCTGCTATGGCCAGAACGGTTTCGGCCAGCGACGGCCACGCGATGAGCCTACGCGCCGCGTGGGCTCGCGCCGGCAGATCAACGGAGATCCCAACCAAGGTGTCAACTGAGGGCGATGTCGCGGAGGGCATGATCGCCCGCGCTGCGTCAGCGCGCACCCGCGTTGGCGCGCAGTGAGGCATGCGCTGTCACGCAACGCGAGTTGCAAACCGAGTTGCAAACCAAGCCGCGAAGCGTCCTACAAGAGCGGCCTACAAAACGACCTCTGCGCACGGACCCTCCCGCCTATGCGTGCGCGGCCGCCATCTTTTACGGTTGTACAAAAGGGCAACAACGCGACGCGACTGCAACCATTAACAAACGCGCGTGCGCCGGGATGGTTGACCATTCGCATTGGAAAGAAAGACCAAATCGATCCGCCGCGCGCGGGGTTCTGGGAGCCCGCGCCCCCATGAGAGGCGCGCTCGCCAGCCGATTTGTCAAAACATTTGCTTACAAATCTCTTGGCGAATGGGCCAGCCGGACATCCCGCGATGACCTGGCTGGCGCAGACCACGCCAGGGAAAGGCTGGTGATCAGCTGCGCGGGGGCAACGCCTTGCGCGCGAGATTGGGCCGGGGTCCAACCTTGGGCTTCAGCACGCGCGATTTGCCTGCGAGCTGCAACGCCGTCGCCAACGCCTTTTCGAGCTGCCGGTCGTGCTTTGATGCAGCATCCTGTGGCGCGTTGTCGACCTCGATTTCCGGATCGGTGCCGTAGTTCTCGACACCCCAGCCGACGTCACCGAACCAGAACGAGAACTCGGGCTGCGTTGTCTCGCTGCCGTCGACCAGTGCGTGGCGCGGCCAGATCCCGATCACCCCACCCCATGTGCGTGTGCCGACGAGCTTGCCGATGCCCATGAGCTTGAAGCAGTGCGAGAAGATATCGCCGTCCGATCCGGCGTGCTCGTTGGTCAGCGCAACCAGCGGTCCTGCGGGCGAATCGCTGGGATATGGCTCCGGGCGGCCCCAGCGCATGATGTTGTAGCCGATGCGCTTCCGGGCGACCTTCTCGAGCAGCAGTTGCGACACGTGCCCGCCGCGGTTGTAGCGAACGTCCACGATCAGCGCGTCGCGATCGCATTCCGCGCCGAAGTAGCGATGGAATTCGGCGAAGCCCGCCGACATCATGTCGGGCAAGTGCAGGTAGCCGACGCGGCCCTTGGAACTGGCGTGCACCCAGCGGCGGTTGCGCTCGACCCATTCGCGATACAGCGCCGGGGCCTCGTCTGCCAGCGTCGTCACCAGCACGGTGCGCGACGACTCGCGGGTCCGTCCGCCCTTGGCTGCCGCGAGCGTCAGCTCTACCTTCGCCCCGGCCTGATGCACAAGCAGCGCCTGCGGCGGCCGGTCGCGCGCGACCGGCTGCCCGTTGACCGAAACGATGCGCTCACCGACGCTGGCCTGGACGCCGATCGCGTTCAGCGGCGAATCGGCCGCCGCGTCCCATGGGTCGCCCTCGACAATGCGCGCAATCTCGTAGCTCGCTCCGCCATCCGCCGCACGCAATTCGGCCCCGAGGTGCCCGAGGGCGATCTGCGGCGGCCGGCGATGGTCGCCGCCCATTTCATAAGCGTGGGACGTGCCCAGTTCACCCTGCATTTCCCAGATCAGGTCGGAGAGCTCGCCGCGTGTGGCCACGCGCGCGAGCAACGGTTCATACCGGCGATAGATCGCTTCCCAGTCGGTGCCGGACATGTTCGCGACCCAGAACTGGTCGCGCTGCAGGCGCCAGACCTCGCGCAGCATCTGCCGCCATTCCACGCGTGGCTCGACCGACAGGCGAATGCGATTCAAATCGATCCAGCCGGTCTTGCGCGACGGCTCGTCCGATGGCGGCGTTTCCTTGCTCTCCTGCCTCGCGCTGGCGCGGACCGCCCGCAGGCGCTTGCCTTCGCGCACGACCAGCGTCGCATGGTCGCCGGCAAGGACGAAGCTGTCCGCGCGCTCCAGCAATGTTTCGCTGCGCAACGTGGCGAAGTCGAAGAGTTCCAGGCGGCCGGGCGAATCCTTGTGTCCGCCGCGCCCGTGCGCACCGGGGATCGGGAAGACGGTCCACATCACCTTGCCTGCCGCGCCCGCAATCTGGCCGAAGCGGCCCTCGGCCACCGGGAACGCAGCCACGCGGCGCACGATGCCGTCGAGGTCGACGCGGGTCGCGCGGGGCGTCGTATCGACATGATCTTCCTTGCGGCGGTCCTCCGCGGGCTTCAGCCCCTTCGGTTCCGGATCGAACGGCGGTTTCAGGTCGTTCTGCAGCGCGATCAGGTACGGCCGTGCAGCGCGCGGAAAGCTCAGCTCGAACTGCACGTTGTCGTACACGGGGTCGAAAGTGCGCACCGACAGGAAGTACAGGTATTTGCCTTCCGGATCGAACGCCGGCGAATAGTCGCGGAACTCCGGTGTGGTGACCAGCGTGCTCGTCTTCTTCGCGACGTCGTGGAGCTTGATCGCGCACGCGCGCGAGTTGGTCCAGAACGAATAGGCGAGCCATGCGCCGTCGGGCGACCACGCGACGTCTTCGCTGCGGCCGGCATCGCTGCGATCGATAACCGACAGTTTCCTGGTGGCGAGATCGCCGAGCAGGACCTCGTTGCGATGATTGGTGATCGCGACCCCCTGTCCGGCGGGCGCCGCGCGTAGCGTCTGCACGCGGCCGACGTCCCAAGGCAGCGTCGTCGTCTTGCCGTCGCGCACGACCACGATGCGCTCCTCGCCTGACTCGTCGCTGACGGCGACCAGCGACTTGCCATCCGGCAGCCATTGGCCGTGGCGGTGACGAACGCCGTCGGTGACGCCGTGCTGCTGCACCGCGCCTTCCCACATTGCCATCGTGAACAGCTTGCCGCGCGCGTCGACCGCGATGCTGTGGCCGGCCGGATGCACGTTGAAGCCGGCCAGATGATCGGCGGCGCTGACGAACTTGCGTGCGGCCTGGGTCTGGTGCGACGGCACGTCGACAGGGACACGCGCCGTGCGGTTGGTTGCCGGATCGAACAGCCAGATATCGGCGCCGCACTGGTAGACAATGCGCGCGCCGTCCGATTGCGCATTGCGCGCATAGTAATCGTCGTGGTCCGTGTGACGGCGCCGGTCGGAGCCGTCGGGCCGGCAGGAATAGAGGTTGCCCACGCCTTCCGGATCCGAAATGAAATAGATGCGCTTGCCGACCCACATCGGGCTCGTGATGTTGCCCTCGAGGCGGCGCATGCGGCGAAACGTTCCACTGCCGGCCGCGTCGATCCACAAGTGTCCCGCCGTGCCGCCGCGATAGCGCTTCCAGCGCGCGGGATCGGCGGTGTTGCGCCCGATGACCATGGCCTTGCCGGGACCGAATGCGAGGTGATTGACCTGCCCCAGCGGAAGCATCTGCGGCAGGCCGCCGGCGACGGAAAGCGTGAAGGCGCGATAGTTGCGGAAGAATGGCTGCCCATGCGTAGTGACGAACAGGATGCGGCCATCGGGCGTCCAGCCGCGCACCATGACGTCCGGGCCCAGCCACGTCATGCGCCGCGCGGGGCCGCCTTCCGCGGGCATCAAATAGACTTCCGGGTGTTGTTCGTCGCGGCCGACATAGGCGATCCACTTGCCGTCAGGCGACAGCATCGGTGTCGCCGGCTCGCCCAGTCCCGCAGTCAAGCGCCGGGCGGTTCCGCCGCCGGCATCCACGCGCCAGAGATCGTCGTCGCACACGAACACGATGGACCGGCCCTGCAGCGAGGGTTGGCGCAAATAGCCCTGTTGACTCATGGGTTTATTTTCCTTCAATGGCGGGATGATTCCGGCAGGTGCGGCGCGACGGACCGCAGATGATAGACCTTTCGAATTGCAGTGGCACGCGCATGCGCCGAGGTGATTGCCGCATCGGGCCCAAGCGCGACGGCCCGGACTGCGGCTCACATTAGCGCGGACCGCGTGCACCGGCTAGGCTAAAATTCGCCCTCGCCCGGTTACCTCCGGACGGGCATCGCGGTCGCGGAAGGAGCAGGGAATGAAAGCATTCGCGCGTGGATGGCTGCTTTGCCTAGTGGCGCTCGTGCTGTTCGCGGCGCCTGCGCAGGCGCAACCGCGCTTCGCCTTCGACGCAACGCCGGGACAGTTGTCGAAGGACGTCGTGCCCAGCGAATACCGGTTGGCGCTGGACCTCGATCCCGGCAAGGAAACGTTTGCCGGCGTCGCGGACATCGCCGTCAAGGTGCGGCGTCCGGTCGATGCCATCGTGCTCAACGCCTTCGACCTGACCGCCGGCGAAATCGTGCTAGAGGGGCCGGGCGGCAAGCGGCCGATGACGGCAACGGTCGACAAGGAAAGGCGCCAGTGGCGCATCGCCGACGGTCGCGGCATCGAACCCGGCGAATACCGGCTGCGAATCGCGTATTCGGGAATCGTACAAAAAGCCGGCGAGGGATTGTTCGCCGTTCCCTACACGGCCGAGGACAAGCCCGCGCGGATGCTCGCCACGCAGCTCGAACCCATCACGGCGCGCTCGGTCTTTCCCGGATTCGACGAGCCGTCGTTCCGCGCGAGCTTCGCGATTACCGTGACCGCGCCGTCGACGTACGAAGTCGTGTCCAACATGCCGGTCAAGTCGCGCGACGTGCAGGGCGCCACGACGCGCTGGGAATTCGCGCCGACGCCGCCGATGCCGACGTATCTCGTCGCGGTCTCCGTCGGTCAGTTCGACTCGCTCGAGGACAGTGTGGACGGAATTCCGCTGCGCATCCTCACCGCGAAGGGCAAGAAGGCGGAAGCGCGCTACGCGATGGACGTCACCAAGAAAATATTGCCGTTCTACCGCGAGTACTTCGGCGTTCCCTACGCGCTGCCCAAGCTCGACCAGATCGCGGTCCCGGGCGTCTACCAAGGCGCGATGGAGAACTGGGGCTTCATCGTCTACAACGAGTCCACCCTGCTCTACAACCCCGCCAAGAGTTCGATCGACACCAAGCAGGGCGTCTTCGAAGTGATCGCGCACGAGGTGGCGCACCAGTGGTTCGGCGACCTGGTCACGGCGGCGTCCTGGGACGAGATCTGGCTCAACGAGGCGTTCGCGACATGGATGGCGAACAAGGCCACGGCCAACTTCAATCCGGACTGGCAGATTCCACTCAATAGCGTTTTGTGGCGCCAGCGCGTAATGCGCGGCGACGCCGGTCCCGCCACCCGCGCGATCCGGTCCGGCCCCGTCTACGAGAACGCAGTGTTCGATGTGTTCGACGGCGTCACCTACACCAAGGGCGGCGCGGTGCTCGAGATGATCGAGGCCCACGTCGGACCCGAAAACTTCCGGCACGGACTCTCTGCTTATTTCAAAGGACAGCAACTGTCCAATGCCACGGCCGGCGATCTCTGGCACTACCTGTCGCAGGCGTCCGGCACGGATGTCGCGGCCGTCGCGCGCAGCTGGACCGACCAGAAGGGCTATCCGCTGCTGCAGGCGCGCGTGACCTGCGCCAAGGGCCAGCAGACGCTGCAGCTCGAGCAGCAGCGCTTCAGCGTCGACGGCAGCGAGGACACGGCGAGCCTGTGGCAGGTACCGTTCGCGGTGGCGGCCGGCACCGCCACGCCCAAGCGCTTCCTCCTCACCGAACGCAGCGGGAAGTTCGCCACCGGGCCGTGCACGGACGCGCCGCTGTTCATCGATTCGTCGGCCGGCTTCTTCCGCGTCCAGTATCCGCCGGACCACCTCAACCGTCTCGCACAGGCGTTTCCGAAGCTCCCGCCGTCGGCGCGCTTAGCGCTCCTGACCGACACGTTCGCCTTGGGGCAGGCTGGACGCATACCGCTGTCAGAGTACTTCGCGCTGCTGGACCGGCTGCATCCGGCACGCGACACCGCGACGCTGGTCCTCTTCCTGCAGGCCGACTACGCGCTGTCGAATCTGTATGGCGCCATGTACGGTTCGCCCGCGCAAAAGCCGCTGGAGGCCTACGCACAGCGCAAGCTGGGGCCGATGCTGGGTCTCTTGGGATGGACCGTGGCACCCGGTGACGGCGCCGTCGTGCTCGGCCTGCGCAACGAACTGATCGAGGCGCTGGGCATGTTCGGCGACGCCGCGACGCTGCGCCAGTCGGCGGCGCTGTACGCGTTCGAGCGCAACGGCGGCGCGGCCCTCGACCCGTCGCTGCGGCCCGGCGTCCTGGCCAACGTCGGCCGGACCGCGGACGCGGGCGTCTATGCCGAACTGGCCAAGCGCCTGACGACGGCGACACGCGTCGAAGACGGCTGGGTGTACGCGTCAGCGCTGGCCCGTGTCGAGGACCCCGCGCTCGCAAAGGCGTTCCTAGCGCTCACGCTGGGCGACACGGTACCGACGCAGATTGCGTCACGGCTGCCCGGGATGGTGGCCGGAAATTTCACGCACGGCGGGATGGCCTACGCCTTCGTGCTCGACAACTTCGACGCGCTGTCGCGCAAGAACTCCGAATGGACTCGGCCGTTCCTGCTGCCCGGCGCGGCATCGGGATTCAATGAAGCGGCGCGGGCCACGGCCCTGATCGCCGACCAGAAGCGGCTGCTGGGCGACATGGGCGAGAAGGCCGCGAAGGAAGGCGCCGCCGCCATCGAACTCAAGAGCCGGATCCGGACGCGAGACGGCCCGTCGCTTGCCACCGCGCTGGTTCGCGGCACAAAGGCGAAGCCCTAGTGGCCGCGCGCCGTCGCAGGCACCGATGACCAACTCCGGCCGGGTGCTGGTGACCGGCGGCAGCGGCTTCGTCGGCTCGGCGGTCGTGCGCGCATTGGTTGCCGCCGGCTACCCGGTGCGCGCGCTCGTCAGAACCCGGAGCCCGCGCGCCAACCTGACCACGCTCGACGTCGAGATCGTCGAAGGCGACATGCGCGACGCGGAATCGGTCGGCCGCGCAATGGCTGGCGTGCGCCACGTCATGCACGTCGCCGCCGACTATCGGCTGTGGTCGCGCGACCGCGACGAAATTCACCAGAACAACCTGTCGGGCACGCGGATCGTCATGGAGGCGGCGCTGCGCGAGGGCGTCGAGCGCGTCGTCTATACCAGCAGCGTCGCCGCGCTGGCGCTGCGCGCCGACGGCGTCGCCGCGGACGAGTCCGTCGCGCTGGCCGAGCACGCGGCGGTCGGCGCGTACAAGCGCAGCAAAGTGGCGGCGCAGGACTTGGTCGAGATGATGATCGCGCGCCACGCTCTGCCGGCGGTCATCGTCAATCCATCGACGCCGATCGGGCCTCGGGACATCCGGCCGACGCCCACCGGAAGGATCATCGTCGAAGCCGCGTCCGGACGCATGCCCGGGTACGTCGACACCGGACTCAATCTCGTTCATGTCGACGACGTCGCGACGGGACACTTGGCGGCGCTGACGCGCGGCAGGATCGGCGAACGGTACATCCTGGGCGGCCAGGACGTGCTGCTCGCCGACATGCTGCGCGACATCGCCGTGCTCGTCGAGCGCCGTCCGCCGCGGCTCAAGGTGCCGCGAAGGCTTCTCTATCCCGCCGCCGCGGTGGCGGAAATGATCGCGTCGCGCACCGGACGGGAACCCTTCCTGACGCTCGACGGACTGCGCATGGCGCGCAAGCGCATGTTTTTCAGCAGCGAGAAGGCGGCGCGCGAACTCGGCTATGCGGCGCGTCCGTACGGCGAAGGACTCAAGGACGCGGTCGCGTGGTTTCGTGGCGCCGGCCATCTGAAATGACGATGTTGGCAATTGCCGCGCTGGCGTGCGCAGCCTGGACGTTCGCGCTGCTGCTGCGCGGCGGATTCTGGCGCGCCCGCGAACGCGACGACGGCGATGCCACGGCGACTTCTGAACCGATAGGCTGGCCGCGTATCGTCGCCGTCATGCCTGCAAGGAACGAGGCCGAAGTCATTGCCGCTGCCCTTGCCTCGCTGCTGCGGCAGGATTATCCGGGCGCGTTCGATCTCGTCGTGGTCGACGACCACAGCAGCGACGACACGGCCGCCCTCGCCCGCCAGACCGCCGCCAGCGCGGGCATGGCCGCACGCCTGACCGTACTTTCCGCGCCCGCGCTTCCGGAATCGTGGACCGGCAAACTTTGGGCAATGCACTGCGGCACGCAACATGTCGCCGCTCTGCCGGAGCAGCCTGACTTCATACTGTTCACCGACGCGGACATCGGCTATGCGCCGGAAACGCTGACTGCGCTCGTCGCGCGCGCGCGCCGGGATGGCCTGGTCCTCGCGTCGCTGATGGCGAAGCTGCATTGCGAGAGTTTCGCGGAGCGCGCGCTGATCCCCGCCTTCATCTTCTTTTTCCGGATGCTTTATCCGTTTGCATGGGTCAATCGCCCGGGAAACGCAACCGCTGCGGCGGCGGGCGGCTGCATGCTGGTGCAGTACTACGCGTTGCAGGCGGCGGGGGGCATTGCGGCGGTCCGGGGTCACCTGATCGACGACTGCGCGCTGGGACGCCTGATGAAGGCACAGGGACCGATCTGGCTTGGCCTCACCCGCCGCGCACGCAGCCTTCGCGTCTTTCGTTCCGTCGGCGAAATTCGCGCGATGATCAGCCGCTCCGCATACGCGCAGTTGCGCTATTCGCCGTGGCTGCTGCTGGGAACCGTACTGGCCATCGTCGTGACGTGCCTGGCGCCGCCGCTGCTGGTCGTGGGAGCCACGGGTGCCACACGGTGGCTCGCGCTGGCCGCCTGGCTGGAGATGGCGCTGGCCCTGCAGCCGACACTTCGCTTCTACGGTTTGTCGCGTTGGTGGGGAGTAGCGATGCCGGCAATCGCGGGTGTGTATCTCGCGTTCACGCTGGACTCGGCGCTGCAGCACTGGCGCGGCAGGGGCGGCATGTGGAAGGGCCGCGCGCACCGTGCGGCGCCTGACGGGCGATAATAGGCGCCATGGGCACGAGGCGCGGCCAAATCGCGGGTTCGGAATATACTTCCGGGCTGGATTGCCGGAAGCGGAGCCCGAATTGCCGGACCGCGCAGCGCATGGAGACTAACGTGTTTGACGCTCGTCCACTGTCTACGGCGCGATGGCGCGGGTAATGCGAAGCGCGAAGCATTCGCTTCTACGGTCGGCGGAAACCGCGCTCCGGCAGCCGGCCGTCGATCCGCTGGCAGATGTCGACGCGCACGACGTCGCGACCGCGGCGCTCGATGCATGCGTGCAACGTTCGACCACAGCGCTGCTTGCGGAACAGCGCCGTGACGGCCACTGGGTGTTCGAGCTTGAGGCCGACGCGACCATTCCCGCGGAGTACGTCCTGCTCAAGCGCTACTTGGGCGAACCTGACCCGGCGCTCGAAGCGCGGATCGCCAACTACCTGCGCCGGACGCAAGGCCAGCACGGCGGCTGGCCGCTCTTCCACGACGGTCCTTTCAACATCAGCGCCAGCGTCAAGGCTTACTTTGCGCTGAAGGTCATCGGCGACCCCATCGACGCGCCGCACATGCGCGCGGCCCGGGAGGCGATTCTGGCCAACGGCGGCGCCGGGACGTCCAACGTTTTTACGCGCATGCTGCTGGCGCTGCACGGCATCATTCCGTGGCAGGCCGTGCCCTCGATCCCGGTCGAGATAATGTACCTGCCTCGCTGGTTCCCGTTCCACCTGTTCCGCATCTCATATTGGGGGCGCACGGTGCTGGCGCCGCTGCTGGTGCTGCAGGCGATGAAGCCCTCGTCGCGGCATCCGCACGGCGTGACGATCGACGAACTCTTCCCGAGCCGCTCAGCCCGCATTCGTCGCGCGCCGCGCGCGCTGCACCAGTCGCGTCCGTGGTTCGCTGTATTCGCGACGATCGACGCGATGCTTCGCTTCACCGAGCCGCACTTTCCGGCCGCGCCGCGCAAGCGCGCCGTGGACAAGGCCGTGGCGTTCGTCACGGAGAGACTCAATGGCGAGGATGGACTGGGCGCCATCTTCCCGGCGATGGCGAACACCGTGATGATGTTCGACGCGCTCGGTTATGCCCGCGATCACGAGCAAGTCGTGACGGCGCGCGAAGCCATCGACAAGCTGCTCGTGCTGAAACGCGACGAGGCCTATTGCCAGCCGTGCGTGTCGCCGGTCTGGGACACGGTCCTCGCGTGCCACGCGCTGATCGAAGTAGGCGGCGAAGATGCGCTGTCCAGCGCGCGCAGGGGCCTGCAATGGCTGGCGCCGCGCCAGGTGCTCGATACCGTCGGTGACTGGGCCGACCAGCGGCCGGACGTGCGGCCCGGCGGGTGGGCCTTTCAATACGCGAACCCGCACTATCCGGACCTCGACGACACGGCGGTGGTGGTCATGGCGATGGATCGCGGCGCGCATCGCCTGGAGATCTCTGGAGGCGCCGACTTCAGCGAGGCCATCGACCGCGGCCGCGAATGGGTGCTGGGATTGCAGAGCAGGAACGGCGGATGGGGCGCGTTCGACGCGGACAATACCAGCGAGTACCTGAATCACATCCCGTTCGCCGACCACGGTGCGCTGCTGGACCCGCCGACGGCCGACGTAACCGCGCGGTGCGCAAGCATGCTGGCGCAGCTGGGATCCGCCGCCGACCGCGGGGCGCTCGACGCCGCACTCGATTTCCTGCGCCGAACCCAGGAGGCCGATGGCTCGTGGCACGGGCGCTGGGGCATGAACTACATCTATGGCACGTGGTCCGCACTGTGCGCGTTCAACGCGGCGGGCGTGAGTCCGCAGGCGCCGGAAATCCGGCGCGCGGTGAAGTGGCTGGAGTTCATCAACAATCCGGATGGCGGCTGGGGCGAGCACGGTTGCAGCTATGAACTCGACCACCGCAATCACCAGCCTTCGCCAAGCACGGCGTCGCAGACTGCCTGGGCCGTGCTTGGCCTGATGGCGGCAGGCGAAGTCGACAATCCGGTGGTGGAGCGCGGTATTCAATTCCTGTTGCGTACCAACGACGCCGACGGGCACTGGCCGGAGCCACAGTTCACCGCCGTCGGCTTTCCGCGCGTGTTCTACCTGCGCTATCACGGCTATTCGAAATTCTTCCCGCTCTGGGCGCTGGCGCGCTACCGCAACCTCAAGCATTCGGGCGACTGCATAACGCGCATCGGCATGTGAGCCGGGTCATCGCGTTTGGCAAATGAGGGCGACATGAGCGACGCACGGTCCGTCGTCGCCGTCACGGGATTCGACTTCGAGGCACGCATTGCCGCCGGCCCGGGGGTGCGAACCGTCGCCGGAGGCGGCGATCGTGACGAACTCGCGGCTGCGCTCGAACGCGAATTGGCGCAGGGCGCAACCGCGATCATCAGCTTCGGCATCAGTGGCGGCCTCGTCGTGGAGGCGTCCGCCGGAACGTGGCTGGTCGCCGATGCCGTCATCACGCGCGCGACGCGCTGGCCGGTCGATGCCGCCTGGACGGCGGCGCTGCAGCGCAAATTGCCGGGCGCAATCCTGGGAAGCGTCACCGGCGCGGACGCGGTCATCGCGTCGCCGGCGGAGAAACGCGCGCTCGGGCTGACCACCGGCGCGTTCGCCGTGGACATGGAATCGCACGTTGCCGCTGCGTTCGCGGCCAAACACAACATGCCGTTCGCGGTGTTCCGGGTGATCGCGGATCCTTTGACGCGAGCGCTCGCGCCGGCGACATTCGACGCCATGCGCTCCGATGGCTCGGTCAACCGGCGCGCGGTGCTGGGCTCGCTGCTGCGGAGGCCGGGCCAGCTTCCGCTGCTGGTGCGCAACGCGATCGACACGCGGCACGCATTGCGCGCACTGTCACGCGGTCGTCGACTCCTTGGACCGGGCCTGGGTTACCCGGATTTCCGAGAGCTTCTGGTCAACGTGGCGTGAGAACACGTACTGGGCCGGGCGCTGCTGCGCGAGCGGGATCTCGGGAGCCATCGCCCCATTCACCCCGGCGCCGCGCAGGCTGACCCCAAGGGCCTTCAGCGGATGCCGCACGGCATCCTGCACAGCCGTCGCCTCGAACCCGCTGTGCACCATGCAGTCTGCGCACTTCTCGTAGTTGCCGGTTCCGTACAGATCCCAATCCGTCTCGTCCATCAATTCGCGAAACGTGTGCGCGTAACCTTCGCCGAGCAGATAGCACGGACGCTGCCAGCCGAAGACCGTGCGCGTCGGATTGCCCCACGGCGTGCACTTGTATTCCTGGTTGCCGGCGAGAAAATCGAGGAACAGGCCCGATTGGCTGAACGACCATGCCTTGCCGCCGTTGCCGCGCTTGAAGATGTCCCGGAACAGCTGCTTGGTCTTTGCGCGGTTGAGGAAGTGCGCCTGGTCCGGCGCGCGTTCGTAGGCGTAGCCCGGCGAAACAGTGATGCCGTCGACGCCCATCGCCTTGACGCTGTCGAAGAACCGCGCCACCCGCTCGGGATCGGCATCGTTGAACAGTGTGCAATTGATGTTGACGCGAAAGCCCCGCGCCTTCGCTTCCTTGATCGCCGCGACCGCGCGGTCGTAGACGCCAGGCTCGCACACCGAGCGATCGTGCATTTCCTCGTCGCCGTCCAGGTGCACCGACCAGACGAAATAGGGGCTGGGCTTGAACAGCGACAGCTTCTTTTTCAGCAGCAGCGCATTCGTGCACAGGTAGACGAACTTGCGCCGCGCGATGATGCCCTCGACGACCTTGTTGATCTCCTTGTGCAGCAGCGGCTCGCCGCCGGCGATGGAGACGACGGGGGCGCCGCATTCGTCGACCGCCTTGAGGCAATCCTCGACGGACAATCCGCTGGTTGAGGATCTCCTCCGGGATAGTCGATCTTGCCGCACCCGGCGCAGGCCAGGTTGCAGCGAAAGAGCGGTTCCAGCATCAACACGAGCGGATAGCGCTTGCGGCCCGCCAGTTGCTGGCGGACGACGTAGGCGCCTATGCGGGCCTTCTGGAGCAATGGGATCGACAAGATGAGCTTTCGCGCGGACATCCGCTATCGCTACAATCATGCCTCTTTGCGCCGCCGACGACAAGTTGCGCGACACCGCCGGATTGCGCCGGCATCTTTGGAAAGAGGGGTCGACGTTTGCGAGCGCTGATTACCCGTGTGGTCGGCTATTGCGCAGGGCACGCGGGTCTCGTGCTCATCATTGCCGCGGTGCTGGGCGTGGTCGCGTCCGTTTATGCCGCGCGCAATTTCGCCATGGATACCAATACGGCGACGCTCATCTCGCCCGATCTGCCGTGGCGGCAGCGCGAGCTCGACTTTGCCCGGACCTTTCCGCAGCGCGTCGCGGTGATCGCCGTCGTCGTCGACGGCGCCACGCCGGAATTGGCGGAGCAGGCGACGGCGGCGCTGGCCACGCGCCTTGCCGGCAACACCGCGGCGATCGTCGGCCTGCGGCGCCCCGACGGCGGGCCGTTCTTCAATCGCGCGGGCCTCATGTTCGCGCCGACGGACGAAGTGGCGCGCACGACGCAGCAGATGATCGCAGCGCAGCCGCTGCTCGGCACGCTGGCGGCCGATCCGAGCTTGCGCGGCGTGATGGATGCGCTGTCGCTCGTCCTGGAAGGCGTGCGCCGCGAGCAGATCAAGTTGGACGACCTGGCGCGGCCGCTCGCCGCGTTTGCCGCAGCGATGGAAGCGGTCAACGCGGGTCAAATGCCGAGCTTTTCGTGGCGCACGCTGATCATGGGCCGCGCAGCCGATGCGCGGGAACTGCGTCGCTTCATTCTCGTGCAGCCGGTACTCGATTTCGGCGCGCTGCAGCCCGGCGCACGCGCGGTCGCGGCGATCCGTCAAGCCGCAGCCGACACGGGATTCGCGTCCGACCCGCGCGTTCGCGTGCGTCTGACCGGGCCGGTTCCGCTGGCGGACGAAGAGTTCGCGACGCTGGCCGAAGGCGCCGCGGTCAACGCCATCGTGACGATGCTCATCGTCGTGGTCCTGCTTTGGCTGGCGCTGCGTTCTGCCCGACTCATCATGGCCATTCTGGCGACGTTGCTCGTGGGCATGGCGGTCACCGCCGCGTTCGGACTGTTCGTCTACGGCGCGTTCAACTTGATCTCGGTGGCTTTTGCCGTGTTGTTCATCGGGCTGGGCGTGGACTTCGGCATCCAGTTCTGTGTTTGCTATCGCGCCAAGCGTCATCTGCACGACGACCTGCAGCTCGCGTTGCGCGAAGCCGGATCGGAAGTCGGCGTGCCGCTCGCGCTCGCCGGCGCATCGACGGCGGCGGGCTTCTATGCATTTCTCCCGACCGACTACCGCGGGGTATCGGAACTGGGCCTCGTCGCCGGCACCGGCATGATCGTCGCGTTCGTGACCAGCATCACGCTGCTGCCGGCGCTGCTGGCGCTGTTGCGTCCTGGTGGGGAACGCGCGGCGATCGGCTATGCGGCAGCGGCGCCTTTCGATCGATTTCTCGTGCGGCGCCGCCTCGGCGTTCTCGTGGTCGCCGCCGTGATCGCCATCGGCAGCCTGATGCTGCTGCCCAAGCTCCGCTTCGACTTCAATCCCCTCAACCTGCGCAGCGCGCAAGCCGAATCCGTGGCGACCTTGCTCGACCTGATGCAAAGCCCGGACACGACGCCGAACACGATCGAGGTTCTCGCTCCGACGCTCGGCGACGCGGAGGCGCTCGCCAAGCGCCTGTCGTCGTTGCCGGACGTCAATCGCGCATTGACGCTGGCGAGCTTCATTCCCGCGCAGCAGGACGCCAAGCTCGCGTTGCTGGGCGATGCCGCGATGCTGCTCGACGCCGCGCTCAATCCGCTGGATGTGAAGCCGCCCCCCACGGACGAGGAAACGGTGCGCGCCATGCAGCGTACGGCGCAAGCACTCGCGCAGGCCGCCGTCTCCGCACCGGCCGGTGTCGCGGCCACCGACGCCACGCGGCTGGCCAAGGCGCTGACAATCCTCGCCAAAGGCGATCTCGCGGCGCGCGAGCGGGCACGAGACGCCGTGGTGCCGGGCCTCGTGGTAACGCTTGCGCAGTTGCGCGACGCGCTGCAGGCCGAGGCAGTCACGCTCGCGACGCTGCCCGAGGACCTGAAGCGTGACTGGATGGCGCCGGATGGACGCGCGCGCGTCGAGGTCTTCCCCAAAGGCGATGCCAACGACAACGCTGCCCTGCAGCGCTTCACGGCCGCCGTGCGTGAGGTTGCCCCCGACGCCACCGGCACGACGGTCGGCATCCAGGAATCGAGCCGAACGATCGTCAAGGCGTTTCTGCAAGCGGGCTTGTGGGCGCTGCTTTCCATCACAATCCTGCTGGCATTCGCGTTGCGCCGGACCGCCGACGTCCTGTTGACGCTGGCGCCGCTGACGCTCGCCGGCCTGATCACGCTGGGCACGTGTGTCGCGATCGACCTGCCACTCAATTTCGAGAACATCATTGCGCTGCCGCTTTTGTTCGGCATTGGCGTCGCGTTCAGCATCTATTTCGTCATGGCGTGGCGGTCGGGTGCCACCAACCTGCTGCAGTCGAGCCTCACGCGCGCGGTGCTCTTCAGCGCGCTGACCACGGGCACCGCGTTCGGCAGCCTCTGGTATTCGCACCACCCGGGCACCGCGAGCATGGGCAAGCTTCTGGCGCTCTCGCTCGCGTACACGCTTGTGGCGTCGCTGCTATTCCTTCCCGCGCTGCTGTACTCGGTACGCAGACGCCGGTGATCGGCCCTCGCGTCGCCGCGCTGTTGCTGTGCGCCGCGCTTGCCGGGTGCGCGACGACGTCCGGAACCCGCGACAGCGGGAACAACGATCCGCTCGAGCCGATGAACCGCATGGTGTTCAACGCCAACGATGCGGTCGACACGGCGATCATGAAGCCGATCGCAGAAGGCTACCGCACCGTGGTACCGCAATTCGTCCGGGACCGGATCCGGGCATTCATCGATAACCTGCAGGAGCCGCGGATCTTCGTGAACAACCTGCTGCAGGGGCGCATCAACGACGCGGGTTTCACGTTCGCGCGCTTCTACGTCAATTCGACGCTGGGGCTCGCCGGGCTGTTCGACATCGCCAGCGAGCACGCGCTGCCGCGACAAACCGGGGACTTCGGCCAGACGCTGGCCGTGTGGGGCATGGACAGTGGACCCTACCTGGTGCTGCCACTCGTCGGGCCTTCGAACTTCCGCGACGCGTTCGGCGCTGCGGTCGATTTCTACACCACACCGCCCGCGCATCTCGTCCCGGGCGCCACGGGATGGTGGATCACCGTTGGCACGTATGCGGTCAGTGGCATCGACCTCCGGTCGCGCAACATCGAGACGCTCGACCAGATCAAGGAACATGCGCTCGACTACTACGCGCAATTCCGTAGCCTCGCCCGGCAGCACCGCGACGGCCAGATTCGCGCTGCGCGCGGCCTGGCGGAGTCCCCCGAGGACCTCGTCGACCCGGACGCCCCGGCACAGTGACGCGACGGCCGACGGTCAGGCCTTTTTCATCAGCTTGTCGATCTGCTGGCGCAGGCTCTCGATCAATGCCGCAGGACCGCCCGCCTTGAGGATCGCGCCGAACTCCGAGCGCTGCGTCGCCAGCTCGCTGATGGTGCCGCTCAAGTAGATGTCGACCACCTTCCAGTTGTCGCCGGTGCCACGCATCAGGTAGTTGAGCGTGACCGGCTCTTCCTTCGGCCGGACCAGTTTCGTGCGCACGATGCGGCCGTTATTGCGTGGCTGGACCTCCGCGTCGACTTCGAAACTCTGTCCGGACCAGCCATCGAAGCGATTGGCGTAGGTCGCGATGGTCATGCGCGCGAAGTGGTCGAGCAGCGCTGCCTGTTGCTCGGGTGGAATCGCCGTCCACTCGGGTCCGACTGCGATGCGGGTCATCGCCGGCAGGTCGAATGTCGACCGGATCACTGGGGCGAGCTTGTCGTACCGACCGCGCACACCCAGCTGATCGGCCTGTTTCATGACCGCCAGCAGCGCGTCGTAGAACGCGCGAATCGGCGCGGCGGCGGGATCGACCTCGGCGGCCGCCGACGGACCAGGAAGAGCGAACGCGGCCAGCAGCGCCACGGCGCCGAACAACGCCCGTCGCCGGGATTCGCTTGGATTCAACTTCATATCCGACCGAATTGGAGTGTGCGCGCCATCAATGATACCCGCGTCCACGTGAACTCTTCGTTGCTCCACGTCGACCCCACGATGCGTCGTAGCACCAGCGGCCGGCATTGACGGTTCTGTCGGGCAAATTGACGATCGACCGGGTGCCGGATGCTAAGGCATTGTTTAAGCATGGTTGTACGGTAGTTGCTTGCCTGCGAAGTGCCGTCCGCAGTGTTTGGACACTGAGAGCCCCGCGATGAGCGAGCCAGCGACGCTCGCCCTCCTATGCTGCGGGCTCCTCATGCTCGGATTCGCCCAGCGCAAGCGGTTGGGCTGATAGTTAGCCGGCCATCGGCAAAGGCCCTGCCTCGTGGCAGGGCCTTAGTTCTCGCCAAGGTTCCCTATCAGGTCGACGCGGGGCGGCGAGCGAACATCGCGCCCAGCAGCAACGCGAACGTCGTGAAGATCAGCAGCGACGCCTGCGCCAGCGTGAGTCCGAGGATCTTGAACGACGTGTCCGAGCAATCGCCCTTGGCGTCAAGCAGCCGGGCCAGCACATCCGTGAACGACAGCGTTTCCAGCATGTAAGACAGGCTGGCGCTGCAGGTTCCGGTCATCGCCGGCGGGGACAACTGAAGGTAGGTCTGATAGCCCGCCACACCCAAACCGCCCAGCGTCAGCACCGCAGCGAGCACCATAAGACCACGCTGCAGCGCGCCTTCGGAGGGCAACAGCGCGGCGCCCAGGAAAACCATGGCAAGCACAAGGTAGGTGAAGCGCTGAATGATGCACAACGGGCACGGCTCGATGCCGAGCACATGCTGGACGTAGAAGCTTGCGCCGACCAAACCGGTGCAAGCCAGCCCCATCAAGACTGCGATGCGCTTGGGAGAGGCGAGAGTTTGAGAGATTGCGTCCATGGGCAGAAGCTGATGTAGAGAAAGAAGTCGGCGGGTTGCAATGTCCGCCTATTCGACCGTGACGCTCTTCGCCAGGTTGCGAGGCTTGTCGACGTCGGTGCCGCGCAGCACCGCGGTGTGATACGCAAGCAGCTGCAACGGAATTACGTGCACGATGGGTGACAGCAAACCGGCGTGCTCGGATATGCGAATCACATGCATGCCTTCGCCGGCGGTCACCTGGCTGTCGAGGTCCGCGACGACATACAGCTCTCCACCGCGCGCGCGCACCTCCTGCAGGTTGGATTTCAGCTTTTCCAGCAGCGCATCGTTGGGCGCGATCGCCACGACCGGCATGTCGGCGTCGACCAGCGCGAGGGGCCCGTGCTTCAACTCGCCGGCCGGATACGCTTCGGCGTGGATGTACGAGATTTCCTTCAGCTTCAGCGCGCCTTCCAGCGCGATCGGATAGTGCAGGCCGCGACCCAGGAACAGCGCGTGCTCCTTGCCGGCGAACGCCTGCGCCCATGCCATGAGGTTCGGCTCCATCGCCAGCGCGCTCTGGATCGCGCCCGGCAAGTGGCGCAAGGCGGTCAGCCATTTGGCTTCGTCGCCGGCAGACAGCTTTCCGCGCAACTTTGCCAGCGTCAGCGCCAGCAGGAACTGCGCGATCAGCTGCGTCGTGAATGCCTTGGTCGACGCGACGCCGACCTCGGTGCCGGCGCGCGTCAGGAACAGCATATCCGTCTGGCGCACCATCGAACTGGTGGCGACGTTGCATATGGCCAGCGAATGCGCGTGCCCCAATGCCTTCGCGTGCTTCAGCGCCGCGAGCGTGTCGGCCGTCTCGCCGGATTGCGACACGACGACGACCAGCGCGTCATCCTGCGGTACGCTGTCGCGGTAGCGGTATTCGCTGGCGATCTCGACCGTGCAGGGTATTCGCGCCAGCGTCTCGATCCATTGTTTCGCGACCAGGCTGGAGTAGTAACTCGTGCCGCAGGCCAGGATCAGCACGGATTTCGTGCGCGGCAAGCTTTCCGCGGCGCGCGCGCCGAACAAAGTCGGGTCGATGCCGGCCACCGCCTCCAGCGTGTCCGCGACGGCGCGCGGCTGCTCGAAGATCTCCTTCTGCATGAAGTGCCGGTACGGGCCCAGCTCCGCGGCGGCGCTGCCTGCCGGCACGTCGACGACGGTGCGTTCTGCGCGCTGCCCCGACGCATCGTAGATCGCCCAGGATTCGCGCCGGACATCGGCGACGTCACCTTCATCGAGATAGGCCACGCGCCGCGTGACCGATACCAGCGCGGCCGCATCGGATGCGAGGAAGTGATCGTCGGCGCCAACACCGACGACCAGCGGACTGCCCTGGCGCGCGCCGACGACGCGGCCCGGCTCGCGCGTCGTGATCGCGGCGATGGCGTACGCGCCGTCGAATTCCGCGACGGCAAGCTGCACGGCACGCAGCAGGTCGCCGTTCCCGGCGCCGTGCCAATGCGCGTGCACCAGGTGCGCGATGACTTCGGTGTCGGTCTGCGTCTGGAACGCGTAGCCCTGCGCCTTCAGCCGCTCGCGCAGCGCCTCGTAGTTCTCGATGATGCCGTTGTGTACGACCGCGACCTCGTTGCCCGACGTGTGCGGATGCGCGTTCACCGGAGACGGCGCGCCGTGCGTCGCCCATCGGGTATGCGAGATACCCGTCATGCCGACGAGCTGCCGCGCATCGGCCTGCGCGGCCAGGTCTGCGACGCGCGCAACGGAGACCAGCCGCTCGAGCATTGGCGAGGTGCCGCCGTTGATGACCGCAAGCCCGGTCGAGTCGTAACCACGGTATTCCAGCCGCCGGACGCCCTCGATCAGGATCGGGACGACGTTGGTGCGCGAAGCCGCGCCGATGATGCCGCACATGTTGCGTTCGCTTCCCTGGCTTAAGATTTCGATTTCTTGACCGGCCGCGTCCAGGACGCAATCGTTTCTTGCCTGGCGCGTGCCACGGTCAGCTGGCCGGCCGGCGCGTCCTCGGCTATCGTGCTGCCACCGCCGATCGTGGCGCCATCGCCGATCGACACCGGCGCGACGAGGACGCAGTTGGAGCCGATGCTGGCATTGTCGCCGATGGTCGTCGCGTGCTTGTTGACGCCATCGTAGTTGGCGGTGATCGACCCGGCGCCGAAATTGACGTGGGCGCCGATGCTGGCATCGCCGATGTAGGCCAGGTGATTCGCCTTGGCGCCGCGTCCTAGCCTGCTCGCCTTGATCTCGACGAAGTTGCCGACGTGGACGTCGGCGTCGAGCGCAGCGCCGGGACGCAGCCGCGCATAAGGACCGACGCGGCAATTGGCGCCGACCATGGCGCCTTCCAGATGCGAAAATGGGGCGATAGTGGTCCCTGCGCCGACGGCCACATCGCGCAGCACGCAATAGGGTCCGACCTGCACGCCGTCGGCCAGCGTGACTTCGCCTTCGAACACGCAGCCGACGTCGATGCGCACATCGCGGCCGCAGGCAAGCGAGCCGCGAATGTCGATGCGCGCGGGATCGGCGAGCGTCGTCCCGGCCAGCATCAGCGCGTCGGCATGCCTCGCCTGCACGATGCGCTCGACCGCCGCGAGCTGCGCACGATCGTTGATTCCGCGTACGTCGCGCTCGTTGGCGGCGGCGGTTGCCACCACCGGTATTCCGTCCGCCACCGCCAGCGCGATGATGTCCGTCAGGTAATACTCGTTCTGCGCGTTGTCGGGCTTGAGCGCGGTCACCCAGCGGCGAAGCAACGCCGTAGGCGCCGCCATCACGCCCGTGTTGATTTCGTCGATCGCTCGCTGGGCCGGATTCGCGTCCTTTTCTTCGACGATCGCACGCAACCGCCCCGCGCCATCGCGGACAATCCGCCCCAAACCCGATGGGTCCGGCACATGCGCGGTGAGCACCACCAGCTTGCCCGCTTCCGCCTCCCGCACCAGCGCGGCAAGCGCCGCCGAAGGCACGAGCGGAATGTCGCCGATCGTGACCAGTGTCACGCCGTCGGGCGGCAGCGCATCCAGCGCGACGCGGGTGGCGTCACCGGTGCCCTTGGGTGGATCCTGCGTCGCGAAGCGCAAGTCCGGCGCGGCGATGGCCGCCTGCACGGCGTCGGCGCCATGGCCGATCACGATCACGATCGCGCGCGGCGAAAGCGCGCGCGCGGAGTTCAGGACATGGGCGATCAATGGACGGCCGGCCAGCGGGTGCAACACCTTCGGCAGAGCCGAATGCATGCGCTTGCCCTGCCCGGCGGCGAGGATCGCGACGTTGAGCGGGGAGGTCATGGTCAGACCGGGATGATACGCCACCGGCCTCGGGGGTTCCGCCGCATAAACGGCGTATCCTGCGCGCCATGGCAGCCATCGCAGTGTTCAACCAGAAAGGCGGGGTGGGCAAGACCACGACCGCGCTCAACTTGCTCGCCGCCGTGGCCCAGCGCAAGCAGCGGCCGCTGGGCATCGATCTCGATCCGCAGGGCCACCTGTCGCACATCTTCGGCGTGCAGCCTCGTCTCGCCGACGACACCGTGTATGGCTTCTTCATGCGCCAGCGGGGACTGGACGACATCGCGCAGGTCTCGCGCAGCGGCGTGATGCTGTGCCCGTCCCACCTGGAGCTGGCCAAGCTGGACTCGCTGCTCGGCAAGGGCGTGAATGTGGTGACGCGCCTGCGGCTGGCGCTGCACGGGCGGGACGCGGTCCCGGGGCCGGTTATCATCGACTGCTGCCCGCTGCTCAACGTGCTTTCGCTCAATGCGGTGTTCGCCGCCGATATCGTGCTGGTGCCGGTGTCCGCGGATTTTCTGTCGCTGCAGGGCGCGGAACAGGTGGAGCGCGCGCTGAATGCGTTGGAACCGGTGTTCAAGCGGCGGTTGCCGCGCCGTTACGTGCTGACGCGCTACGATGCGCGGCGAAGGATGAGTCAGGCAGTGGTTGCGCGGATGGCGCAGTCGCTGCGACCCGACGAGGTCTGCGTCACGCGCATTCGGGAGAATGTGAACCTGGCCGAGAGCCCGGCGGTGGGGCTGGATATCTTCCGCCATGCGCCGGCCAGCCGCGGTGCGCGCGACTACGCGGACCTGTATGACGAGCTAGTGGGTGCCGGCCTTTTGGAGTGACGGTGGGCCGGCGCTGATCAGCCCGATCACGCCTTCGATATCGAGCGTGTCCACGCGCCGCGGGACGGCGTGCTCGCGACAATCGACGATCTCGCAATGGTGGTACATCTGGCGCAACCGCCGTTGCGCGTCGTCGAGCGTCGCGGCCATGATCAGGATGTTCTCCACCCGCTGGCCGTGCTTGGTCTTGATGTTGAAGCCGTATCGGATCACGAAAAGCCTCCCCTTTCTGAAGCGTCTGGCCCGTTGTATTTGGACCGTCCCCTAGCCGCATCAAGGCGTTAGGGCTGGGCGCTGCTATGATAGGACAGGTAAAGCATGCAAATAGCGTACCGGCAAACCCCTACCTCCGATGACGTCTGTCAGTTCGCCTTCGCCCGGTCCGGGCTTGTCCGTTCCGGACTCGGAACTGGTCCGTTCTTTAAGGCGGATGGGGATAGTAAGCACTGACCAACCCATCGTGCTCACGCCTCTGGCGGGCGGCGTATCCTCGGACATCCATCGCGCTACGGTGCCCGGCGGCGTCATTTGCGTCAAACGCGCGCTAGGGCGCCTCAAGGTCGCCGCAGACTGGCAAGTTCCGGTCGAGCGCAATCGCTTTGAAGTTGAATGGATGCGCGTAGCGGGCGGCATCGTTCCGGGTTCCGTGCCGGCCATTCTGGGAGAGGATCCCGAGTCGGGTGCCTTCGCCATGACCTGGCTGCCCCCGGAAGAGTACCCAGTCTGGAAAAAGATGCTGGCCGACGGTGTGGCGGATACGCGAACCGCCGCCGCCGTGGGCGACGTTCTCGGACGCATTCATGCCGCGACCGCCGACAGCCCGGACATCGCGAGGCGTTTTTCCACCGACGCCCTGTTCCATGCCATTCGCCTGGACCCGTACCTCGTCACGGCAGCCAAGGCGCATCCGGACCTGTCGCGGCAACTGTTGGCGCTGGTGGCGACGACCGGCTCGACCCGCCGGGTGCTCGTTCACGGCGACTTCAGTCCCAAGAACATCCTCGTCGGCGCCGAAGGTCCGGTCATTCTGGATGCAGAATGCGCATGGTATGGCGATCCGGCCTTCGACCTCGCCTTCGTGCTGAATCACCTGTTGCTGAAGGGCGTTTGGCGACCGGACCGGCGCGGCGATTACCTGGCCATGTTCGCCGCGCTGTGCGCCGCCTATCGCCCCCATGCGGCATGGGAGTCGTGGACAACGCTGGAGGCGCGCACCGCGGCGCTGTTGCCGGGTTTGCTGCTGGCGCGTGTCGACGGCAAGTCGCCCGTCGAATACGTGACCCGGGATGCCGATCGCAACGCCATCCGCACATTCGCGCGCGCCCATTTGCTGCGTCCGGTATCGAGCCTGACCGCGCTTGCCCACGCGTGGGCAGCGTGAAGAAGACTCTCGTTTCCGGCGTTCGTGCCCGGCGCGTCTGGGATTCACGCGGCCGGCCCACAGTCGAGGCGGAAGTGACGCTCACCGGCGGCGCAGTGGGACGCGCGATCGCGCCGGCAGGCGCATCCCGCGGCGCGCGCGAGGCGGTCGACCTGCGCGATGGGGGCGAGCGCTTCGGTGGCTTCGGCGTGGACCGGGCGCTGGCCAGCGCGAACGGAGAAATCGCGCGAGCGCTCGCCGGCCTCGATGCCTGCAACCAGTTCGCCATCGACACCACGCTCATTCATCTCGACGGCACGTCCAACAAGGCGCGGTTGGGCGGTAACGCCACCGTGGCGGTTTCGCTGGCAGTTGCGCAAGCCGCGGCCGCCGCGAGCGGCAAACCGCTGTGGCACTACCTGTCCGCCGGCGAGGCCGTGACGCTGCCCATGCCCGAGATCCAGATATTCGGCGGCGGGGCCCACGCGAAGCGGGCGCTCGACCTGCAGGACCTGATGGTGATGCCCGTCGGCGCGGCGAGCTTTTCGGACGCCATTGCCATGGTTGCCGAAATCTATCGTGCCGCGGGCTCGCTGATGGCGGAGGCAGGCAAGCTGGCCGGCGTCGCGGACGAAGGAGGCTACTGGCCCGCGTTCGCGACCAACGAGGAGGCGCTGGCTACGTTGGTGCAGGCGATCGAGCGCGCGGGATTCCGGCCCGGACACGACGCGGCGTTGTCGCTCGACGTCGCCGCCACGGAACTGGTACGCGACGGGCGCTATGCGCTGGCGCTCGAGGGCCGCACGCTAGACCGCGGCCAGATGACGCAACTGTTGCTTGATTGGCTCGATCGCTATCCGATCGCGTCCATCGAGGACCCCTTCGGCGAAGACGATCGCGAAGGCTGGACGATGTTCGCGCGCGCGGCGGCGCATCGCGTACAGATCGTCGGCGACGATTACCTCACGACCAATGCGCCGCGCGTGGTGGACGCCGCTGCCGACGGCTCGTGCAACGCTGTGCTGATCAAGGTCAACCAGGCCGGCACGCTGACGGAAGCCAAGGCCGCGCTCGATGCGGGCAAGCGCGCGGGCTTCGCCACCATCGTCTCCGCGCGTTCGGGCGAGACCGAAGACGCCGCCATCGCCCATCTCGCGGTCGGCTGGAATGCCGGCCAGCTCAAGGTCGGATCGTTCGCGCGCGGCGAGCGCATGGCGAAGTGGAACGAGGTGCTGCGCATCGAAGAGGCACTGGGTGGCGCGGCGCACTACGCCGGCGCGTCGGCCCTGCCCGGCTAGGGCTACGAATGTCCTCGGCGCAAGTCCCGGCAAGACTGAGCGCATTCATCGGTGACCTGGTCGAGCGCAAGCCGATGCGGGGTGCGCTCGCGTTGCTTGCACTGACGCTCGTGACGCACGCGATCATCCTCGCTGCGCCGGGTTTCTACTCCAACGACGAGTGGCAGAAGTTCGACCACCTTCGTCTCCACGGCACGTGGGATTTTATTCGTGCCTACGGTGCCCTTCGCCCGGGCCCGGAGTTCGGCTATCCGGTGCGACCCATCGGCTTCATGCAACAGGGCATTGCCGCGATCTGGATGCAGTCCGCGCCGTGGGCGTCGCATCTGGTGGGAGTCCTCAACCATGCGCTGGTGGCGCTGGCCTTCGTCTGGGTGCTGCGGCGCGCAGGGCTGGCCGGCACGACCGCCGGCTTGGCCAGCATCCTGTTCGTGCTGTCGCCGCTGACGACCATGGGTGCCGGATGGCCGGCGGCTTCGTTCGACCAGTTGTACATCCTGTTTCTTCTGCTCGCCGCCGCGGCGATCGTGCGGCTGCCCACCGAGGGCATGTCGCTGCCACGAGCCGCATGGATCGTGCTGACCACGACCGCGGCGTTACTGGCGAAGGAAACAGCCATCGTTGCGCCGGGTGTCGTGTTGCTGATCGCCTATCTGACTTGGGCGGCGAACCCGATCGCTTCTCGTGGCGGCCCTTCGCAGGTGGCATTCGTCGCGGTTCTGCTCCCCGTCGTCGCCTACCTTCTGTTTCGCGCACCGGCAATCGCTGTGTCGTTCGCGGGTCACGCCGACCCGGCGTACACGCCCGATTCGGGTAACGCTCTCGACAACGCCTGGCATTTCTTCGCGTTTCCGTTTCGTTTGAAACTCGTGGAAATGTCCGCTGCCGTGTTCCGCTCGCCGTGGCAACCGCTGGCGGCCACGGCCGCGCATCTGCTGTTGATCGCCGCGTTGGTTCGGTCGTTCGGAGCGCGCTTTGCGTGGGGCTACGTCGCGGGTTACTTCATTTTCCTGCTGCCCGTGCTGATGCTGCCCAATCCCGGCACGCATTGCCTGTACGGCGCGGCGCTGACGATGTCGCTGGCGCTTGCCGCGATACTCGAGCGATCGCTGGCGGCGCGGCGCCTGGGGCTGGCTGCCCTGCTGCTCACCGGTGCCGGCGCGCTGTTTGCGCACAACCTCGCGATCCAGCGCCATCTCTACGACGTCGGTGTGTGCCAGTCGCGATTCCTGGCAGGCGTCGACGCGCTGCTGGCGCAACGGGCGCCGGCAATCATCGTCGTCCCCGATCCCGGAACGTCGCTGCGCGTGGCGATTCGCGCGGTGTCGGCGCGGGAAGCCTACGTTGCGAACGGGCAGCCCGTCGTCACGTTCGATGCGCCGGATTCGCAGCCCGCGACGTCGCCCGCACAGGGCGCGTTGCGCGTGCGCATGTCGGCGGCGTGCGTCCTCCGTTCTGAAACCGCGACGGCACCCTAGGCAGGGCCGAGCAGAAGTTCCGCCAGTTCCACGAAGCCGGCACCCGCTTCGCGCTGTGTGATGTACGCGGGAGGCGTGGCTATGCGGTCGAGGAACGGCCGGACGTTGGCCACACCCACGGCATTCGGGAAGAACGCGAACATCGGCGCGTCATTGGGCGAGTCGCCGACGAACACGAAACGCTCGCGCTCGGCGTCGAGATCGAGCGCAAACACCTCGGAGAAAAGCATTCGCGTCATCGCCAGCTTGTCGTAGCCGCCGAACCAGCCGTTGACGTGAATGGAGCTGATCTTGGCGGTCATGCCTTCCGCCTCCATCAGCGCCACGATCCGATCGATGGCCGCGCGCGGCAACGGCGGCACGTCTTCGCAAAAGTCGATCGCGAGATCCGTCTCGCGATAGAGCTGGTCCGAGGCCAGGGCCGCGCCCGGCACTGCGCGCAGGATCTTGGCCCCTATGCCGGCCAGCCGATCGCGATTGGTCGCGCGCTCCACCGCATCCGCGACAAAGCGCCTGACGAGCCGGTGATTCGCATCGTCGTGATGCATGTAGAACGCGCCATTCTCCCCGACGACCCCATCCACCGGCCACATCCGCGCAATGTGGTCGCACCAGCCCGCGGGCCGGCCCGTGATCGGAATGACGAGCTTGCCCGCGGCGCGCAGCCTCTCCAGCGCCACGTACGCGGCCGAAGTAAGACGCCCGTGCGTCGAGAGCGTGTCGTCGATGTCGGCGAGCACGCCGCGAATGCGCTGGCGCACGGAGGGCGGCATGTCCGCGAGCGGCCGCAGCGAATTCATGGCCGCGGCGCCGCGGCGCGCAGCCATTCCGGGACGGGAGGCGCCTGCCAAGACGCCAGCGACTCCAGCGCCGCGTCCACCGTAGTGGTGCAACCCAGCAATGCGCGGTGCTCGCACTTCAACAATCCGTCCGCCACCGCGCGATCGAGCTGCGCCAGGAATCCGTCGAAATAGCCTTCCAGATTCACGATGACCAGCGGTTTCGCATGGATTCCGAGCTGGTCCCATGTCGCCATCTCGCACAACTCGTCGAAGGTTCCATAGCCGCCGGGCAATGCAACGAACGCATCGGAGAGCTTCGCCATCAGTGCCTTGCGCTCGTGCATCGTGCCAACGACATGGAGTTCGTCGAGTCCGGAATGACCGACTTCGCGCTCCATCAACTGCGCCGTGATCACGCCGACGACCCGGCCACCCGCATCCAGCGCGGCCTGCGCGGCAATGTCCATCAATCCGACGCTGCCGCCGCCGTAGACCAGCGTCAGTCCGCGCGCCGCCAACGCCCGTCCGAACTGCGTCGCGGCTTCGGCATACGCTGGCCGCGTGCCGACGTTCGACCCGCAGAACAGGCAAACGCTGGCGATACGGGCGGTCATTGCGCGCTCGAGGCATGCGCGGCCCGGTTGCAGTACGCAGCAACGGCATCACGTTGCGCCAACGTCATCGGCAGGCCGCATTTGGTGCGCCGCCACAGCACGTCGTCCGCGCCGCGCGCCCACTCTTCCGTTGTCAGGTAGTCGATTTCGCGCGCGGTGAGTCCCGCGCCGAAGTCCTGTCCCAGGTCAGCCATCGTCTTCGCCTCGCCGAGAACGCGCATCGCGCGCGATCCGTGGCGACGCGCCAAGCCACGCAGCAATTCCGCCGGCAGGCCCGGATACTGGCGGCACAGCAGCGCGAGAAGCGCGTTGCGGTCGCCGTTGGGCAGGTCGCCGCCGGGCAGCGGCGCATCGCGCGTCCATCCTGGCTTCATGCCGGGGAAGAAAGGCGCCAGCACCGCGAGTGCGGCTTCGGCCAGCTTGCGATAGGTCGTGATCTTGCCGCCGAAGATCGACAGCACCGGTGCGCGGCCGGGCCCCGGTTCGCCAGTCGAGCGCGTCGAGCTTGAACACGTAGTCGCGCGTCACGGCCGCGGGATCGCTGGAGCCATCGTCGTGCAGCGGCCGCACGCCGCTGTAGGACCACACGACGTCGGCGCGAGTCAGCGGCGTTGCCAGGTACGAATTGACGAGCTCGAGCAGGTAATCGGTTTCGTCCTCGGAAATCGCCGGATGTTCATATTCTTCGACCGGAACATCCGTCGTGCCGATCAGCGTGTAGTGGTCCTGGTAGGGAATGACAAAGCCGATCCGCTTGTCGGCGTTTTGCAGGATGTAGGCGTGTTCCTCCGGATGCACGCGGGGAACAACGATGTGACTGCCCTTCACGTGGCGAACCTGTTCGGTCGTCGGCGCCGTGCTGACGCTGTCCAGAACGTGCTTCACCCACGGGCCACCGGCGTTGACGATCGCCCTGGCCTTGACCTCGCTGCGCGCGCCGCCCTGCGCTTGCAGCGTGGCGCGCCACAGTCCGCCATCGCGGCGCGCGCCGGTGACGCGCGTGCGCACGCGGATCTGCGCGCCTTTCTCCTGCGCGTCGAGCGCGTTGACCACGACCAGGCGCGCATCGTCGACGCGCGCATCGGCGTAGACGAAGCCGCGCTTGAATCGCGGCTGCAATCCCGCGCCCCAGCGCCTGCCCGCGAGCTTCACGCCGAACGATTTGGGCAGCGTCATCCTGCCGCCCAGGTGGTCGTAGAGAAACAGTCCCAACCGTATCATCCACGCCGGGCGCAGGTGCGACTCATGCGGCAGCACGAACGCGAGCGGCTCGATGATGTGCGGTGCGGTGTTGAGCAGCACCTCGCGCTCGCGCAGCGACTCGGTCACGAGCCGGAATTCGAAGTACTCGAGGTAACGCAGGCCGCCGTGGATCAGCTTCGTGCTCCACGAAGACGTGTGCGCGGCGAGATCGTCCTGCTCCGCCAGAAGGACCGACATTCCCCGGCCCGCAGCATCGCGGGCAATGCCCGCGCCATTGATTCCCCCGCCAATGATGAGCAGGTCGTAGACAGGGGAAGCGGCGGACGTCATGGCATGCGGGAAGAGGTTCAATTGTAGCGCGGCGCCCCTCGCGCCACTTGCGGTAGGATGCATCGCTCGAACGCCGGAGGCTCCATGCACATCGTCCCCGAAATCGCCGCCCTCGACCGCGACATGCGCGACTGGCGCCACCACATCCACGCGCGCCCCGAAACCGCCTTCGAGGAAACGCAGACCGCCGCGTTTGTCGCGGAAAAGCTGGAATCGTTCGGGCTCGACGTCCATCGCGGCCTCGCGAAGACCGGCGTCGTGGGCGTGCTGCGGCAGGGCGACTCGAACGACGCCGTCGGTCTGCGCGCCGACCTGGATGCGCTGCACATCCACGAAAAAACGGGTGTTGCACATGCGTCCACGCACGCGGGAAAGATGCACGCCTGCGGCCACGACGGTCACACGACGATGCTGCTGGGCGCGGCGAAGGCGATGTCGCAGCGACAGGAACTTCGACGGCACCGCGTATTTCATTTTCCAGCCCGCCGAGGAGAACGAAGGCGGCGGCCGCGTGATGGTGCAGGAAGGATTGTTCGACCGCTTTCCTATGAAAGCCGTGTACGGAATGCACAACTGGCCGCCGATGCCGGCCGGCAAGATCGCGCTGCGGGCCGGACCCCTGATGGGCGCGTACGACATCTTCGAGATCGTCGCCACGGGCCGCGGCGCGCACGCCGCGATGCCGCATCTGGGCCGCGACCCGATGCCTTTCGCGGCGCACGTCATCAACGCGCTGCAGACGATCGTTTCCCGCAATATCCATCCGCTCGAGGCCGGCGTCGTCAGCGTCACGCAGGTGCACGGCGGCGACACGTGGAACGTAATTCCACAGGAGGTCGTGTTGCGCGGAACCGTGCGCTCGTTTCTTCCCGAGATCCAGGACCTGATCGAGCGCCGAATGGGTGAGATCGTCGCCGGCATCGCGGCGACGTTCGAGATGACGGCGACGCTGCGCTACGAGCGCCGCTATCCGGCGACGGTCAATTCGCCGCAGGAGACGCAGCACGCGCTGGCGGCGGCGACCGCGCTGCTCGGCGCGTCCAACGTCGACACCAACCCGATGCCGTCGATGGCCTCCGAAGACTTCGCGTTCATGCTGCAGGCGAAGCCCGGGTGCTACATCTGGCTGGGCGGCGGGCGCGGACCGGATACGCCCAACCTGCACAATCCGCATTACGACTTCAACGACGACGCATTGCAGATCGGTGCGAGCTACTGGGTGACGCTGGCCGAGCAGCAGCTCCCGGTCAAGGCGAGCGTGCGGCGGGCGGCGTAGCGACGGGCAGATCGCCGCATCGGACTGTGCATGGTTGCGCCGAATCAGTTCAAGGCGCGCGCGATTTCCTCGACGGCTGCCTGTGCATCGGGAACAAGGCCGCGCATTTGCAGGAAGCCGTGCACCATGCCGTTGGCGCAGATGTAGCGGGACGCAACGCCCGCTGAGTTCAGCCGACCCGCATAGGCTTCCGCTTCGTCGCGCAACGTGTCGTACTCTGCGGCGATGATCAGCGCCGGCGGCAAACCGGCGAGGTCTTCGGCAAAGATCGGCGAAACGCGCGGGTCTCGCGAATCACATCGGTCGCCAGCGTAGGTCCGGTAATACCAGGCCAAGTCTTCGCGTGGCACCAGACATTCGGTGACCGGCATGGCAATGGATGGGAACGACAACGTGAAGTCGATCACCGGCTGCAGCAGCACCTGGTGGCGGATCGTGATGTTAGGGTTCGACCGCAGTTGCAGGCACGTCACCGCAGCCAGATTCCCTCCCGCACTTTCGCCGCACACCACGACGGGACCCGGTGCGCCGCCCAGGTCGTCGGCGTGTGTCCTCGCCCAGAGAGTTGCCGCCACGGCATCATCAAGCGCGGCAGGGAAGGGATGTTCAGGCGCCAGGCGGTAATCGATCGACAGCACCAGGTGCCGCGTGACCTTGGCAAGATGGCGGCAGAACCGATCACTCTCTTCGATGCCGCCCTTGACGTACCCGCCGCCGTGAAAATACAGCATCACCGGACATCGGCCCGGGCCATCCGGCGCATAGGCGCGTGCGGGAATGGCGGCGTCCGCGCCGGGAATCGTCACATTCTCGATGCGTTGCAACGGGACCGGTTCGCCGATGATGGCCGCAGTCCACAGATTCCGGAACGCCTGGCGAACCTCCGCGATCGGAAGCTCCCACTGCGGCCGCTGCGCATGCGCCAGCTTGGTGGCGATGAGTTGCTTCAATGCGGCGTTGAGCGCCATCGAGTTTGCCGGAATGGGTCCGCGTGGTATGGATCGATTCTTCGCCGCATTGGGCTCCTGCGTCAAGAACCATCGATCCGATGCGAAGAGCCAGGTCCCGATAGCGATGAATCAATTGTCAAGGGTTGGCGTGCCAATCCGACGGTCGTCCAAAAGGAACCCAACCTGACCCGCGCAGCTGACGCCTGGACATCGTTGAGTTGCCATCCCGCGACGGCGTGTCTTCCGTTTTGCGTAACGGCTCATTCAGCGGCGTCACCGAAATCGAAGCGCACTTGCGGCCGTCGCTCGAAATGGTTGTTCGGCAGCTTTGTGCATAGATCAGCCACGTTTCGCCGGCCTTACGGTCGCCTCGATGCCGACGCCAGCACCGCCGGCATAGGAAGCTCAATTTCACCGCCGACCCGGAAACGCGCCACTCCTTCGACGATAGCTCGATGGATTCGCTCTCTCGCTTGGCCCGTTTGAAGTGAAAGAATCATCTCCAGCCGAACGGCACTGTACGTTAGATCGAGGACTTGCTCCGCCGTTCGTGGCCGAAAGGCAAGCGGGACCTCGATAACGCGGGGACTAACGAAGCCCGCGCCTAGCAGTGCTATCGTGCAGGCTTCAGGGTCACTGAAGCGAAACGGTGGAGGGGCGGCGGGCAAGGGCACGTCAAGGTTGCCATGGGAACGAACCGACTCCAACACCAACTGATGAAACTTCGATCTGCCGGGCACGCACCACATCGTGAACGCGTACTTTCCGCCAGGACGAAGAACCCGAAGGGCTTCGGCAATCGCCTTCTCGGGATGTTGCAGATGATTGACGCCGAAGGCGCAAATGACGGCGTCAAAGACGCCGCTATCAAAATTCAACGCTTCCGCGTCGTCTTGTCGGAAGACGGCCGTAGGATAACGTTCTCTCGCCGCCGCCACCATCGCCGGGGCAAAGTCTATGCCGATAGGTCGAGCACCTCGCGATAGCGCGGCTCCGGTACCGTAGCCGAGGCCACAGCACACATCGAGTACGCTGGACTCAGCGCGCACATCCGTTGCGTCCAGCAACGGCTCAATCGCGTGCCGCGTCACTGAACCTAAGAGGTCATCGTACGACGCGGCGCCTTTCTGCCAACCGGCATACTCCAAGCCTTTGAAGGAATCTGGATCGAACGTGAGTCCACGCGCCATCACTGGCCTCCTTCGAGTACGCGCTTTTGGCCGCGGTATGCGTCACCAGATACCGAACGTATCAAGCTAACCGGCAGGCCGCGCCGATGTGCCACGAGCAGGGCGCCCATGACGCCACCGATAGTGCATTGCCGGTCCATCATTGAATCACCTCGTCCGCGCGCTGCTTCAACGACTGGGTGGTTATCAGAAGATCGCGATGCCGAAGGGTCCATCACCGGTGCCGTAGGGCGATCCGGGAATCTCGTTAAGTACCCCTGTGATCGGATTGATTCGGTACGCCGAGACGCTGTTCGCACCGTAGTTTGTGCAGTAGAGCAACGTTCCGCGCTTGTCGATGGCGAGTCCGCGTGGATTCTTGCCAGCCGCAAACGGCTGTCCAGGCAGCGGCCGCAAGCCACCGCTCGCGCCGTCGATGGTGTACGCCCAGATAGAGTCGCTGAAGTGGCTGGCGACGTAGACGCAACCACCCTTCGCTGCGACAACTACAGCACGAGGATTTTCACCGGTAGGTACCGCCCCGCTTGGGACCGGGTGTAGCGTGCCGGTGTTGGGGTCGATCCTGTAGCTCGAAACATCATTTGAGACGGCATTGACGGCGTAGGCGAACCGCCCGCCGGGCTCGATCGCGATCGCGCGCGGGTTCGTTCCGGCAGGAAACGGAGATCCGCGAAGTAGTTCTAGTGCGCCCGTGACGCGATCGATCGCAAACGCAACGATGGTGCTGCCGGTAAGATTGGTAACGTAGAGAAATCGGCCGTTCGGATGGATCGCGTTTCCGGAGGGACGCTTTCCGGCAGCGAACGGTGAACCTGTCACCGGCGTGAGCTCGGCCGTCGTGGGATTGATCCCGTACGCCGCAACTGTGTCCGCCACCATGGTCGATACGTAGAGAAATCGTCCTGACGGGTCGATCGCAGCCGAAACCGGATAGGCGCCGGTTGCGGTACGCGAGATCGGGGCGGGCCTTAGCTCTCCACTAGTCGGATCTATGTTGAACGTTACGATGCTGCTCGCGTCGCCATGTGCGACGTAGAGCCGACGCCCGGCAGTGTCTATCGCGACAGAGTAGGGATTCCTGTCGCTTGCGATGGCCGTCGGAGCAAGCGGTGTGAGCGCGCCAGTCGCGGTGTCAATACGAAATGCGCTGACGGTCCCTGCGCCGTTATTCGCGACGTACGCGAACAAGGCGGCGCGCGGCTCGTCGTCAGCGCGCGTGGCTTGTGCGCGAGCAACAAGTGGCACGACGAGGAGACCACCTGCAACACCGCCGATGAACGTTCGCCGATCCATCACTGAATCTACGTCGACCAAAGAACCCAACTACAACGATACTACGCTTGCATGCCGGCGAAGCGCCCGCGCCAATGGTGGTTCAGCGTGGGGCGGCGAGGCGCGCCTGCAGATCGCGTAGCGGAACGCGGTAGTGATCACCCAGCAGCGGGTGCGCGGCATGGATCGTGCGTGCCTGCGCTTCAAGTTGCTGCGCGGCAGCGCGCGACCGCAGATCAAGGTAGCACTGCGCCAGTTCGATCTCGCCCTGCGCCAGCCGCAGGCTCAGCGGAGCTTCATTGGAACGCAGCAGTTCGAGCGCGCGCTCTAGATGGAGTCGCGCCGACGCAAATTTCCTCTGTCCGCGTAGCGCCTGGCCATACAATTGCTCGGCTTCCGCCTCCACGGCAACGAAATACCCGCGCACCGGCGAGTGCTGCACGGCCTCGAGCGCCTTGAATGCTTCTTCGATAGTTTCGTCGTAGCGGGCCCGCTGTAGTTGAGCGCGGGCCCGCAGCAACCTGGTGGTCACCTCGTCTCTGGAAAGATACGCGGCGGCACCGAACGAAGGCAGCACAACACGGTCAAGTTGTGCGAGCGCCTCATCGCCGCGGCCCTGCGCCAGCAGCAGCCGCACGCGTGCAAAGCGTGCGATGTTCGCCTGCGGACCGGTGAGTCCGGGCGCGATCTGGTTCCAGATTGCTTCGGCTTCGTCTAGCCGCGCCTGTGCCTCGGCGTAACGGCCGGACTCCGTCGACCAATCGGCCTGCTTCACCAGCATGAAGTTCAGCGGCATCGACTGCGGATAGTTTTGGCGCAGATCGTCGACTTCGGCGTCGAGGTACCTTCTGGCTTCCTCGAGGCGGCCATCGGTCGTCAGGGCCATGCCGAGAAACTGGTTGATCGAGCTGACCGTATTCGGTGCTTCGTTGCCTTTCTGCCGTCCCAGCGCGTTTAGGGCGCCGAACAGCATCTCGAGCCCCTCGGCGCGCCGCGCGGAGAAATACAGATGGCCGCCGAGCTTGGCCTGCGTCTGCAGTGCATCGGCGTTGAACTCCCCATTGATCTTCTTCGACAGTTCCCACGCACGGCGAAAGTTTGTCTCCGCCTCATCCACTTTCGCCAGACGATTCTGGGTCTGCGCCAGATCGACGAGCGCTGTAATCTGCCGCGCCGGTGCATTGGGAAACAGGCGCTGCGCTGCACTGAGCAACTCACGAAAGATCGGTTCGGCTTGGTCCGCCTCGCCCGGAATCGAGCGTGCCAACGCCGCCAGCCGCAAAGCCATGAGCAAATCGGCGTTGTCCGGATACCGGGTTCGAAACAGTTCCGCGGCGCGGTCGGCGTACTCGCGCATCTTTGACAACGAAAGATAGCGGAAATACTCCGCTCTCTCGATCAGAAGTCGACCGCGCACGGGCGAATCGCGGTCGCCGGCAAGGTCGAGAATTCGTTCCGCCTCATCGAGCAGCTCCTTGAGTTCCCCGCGCTGACTACTGCCGCCGATATCGGTCGCCAGCATGAGCAGCGCCTCGGCCACGCGTGGATCGCTCCCGCCGAAGGCGCGCTTTGCCGCTTCAACCTGCTGGCGACGCAGTTCGATCGCCGGTTCGTCGAGCTTCATCTGCGCATACATGTCGGCCAGCGTGCCCAATACTTCGTTCTGCGCTTCGGGTGCGTTCTTCAATTCATTGGCCGCGCGACTGGCGCCGATATCCAGCAGTTCTCGCGCGGTGGTGGCGCGCGCCTTCATCGGGTCCTCCTGCTTATCGCTGTTGGCCTTGAAGATATCGAGCAGAAAACGCTGCACTGTCTGCGCGTGCAGGGCTTCGTGCTCCGCCACGCGCGCCTGCTGCCGTGCTACGTTCGCCTCCCAGAATGCCACCGTGCCGCCGGCCGCCAGTGCCAGCACCACGACAGAACCTGCTGACACCCCCAGCCAGTGGCGGACCACAAATTTGCTCGTGCGGTACAGGGCGGAATCGGGCCTCGCCAGCACCGCATGCCCGGATAGGTAGCGGCGTATGTCCTCGGCCAGTGCCTGCGCCGTCGGATAGCGCTCCGCGGGCACCTTCTTCAGCGCCTTGAGCACAATCGTGTCCAAATCTCCGGCTAGCTGCCGGGCAAGCCTCTTCGCGGTCGTGCCGCGTGCCGTCGCTCTCGCCTCCTCAAATCCGGACTGGCTTGGCTTGGGCGGCTCCGCACCCAGAATTGCGTCTTCCAGTGCCCCGCGCGAGGCCCGTTTCACACGATACGGGAGTACGCCGGTCAACAACTGGTAAAGCACCACACCCAGCGCGTACACGTCGCTCGCGGTGCCCATAGGTTGGCCGGTGATCTGTTCTGGCGATGCGTATTCGGGCGTCAGCGCCCGTCCGCCCACCTGGGTCAACTCAGTCTCCGTTGCCTCGCCGGCGGTCAGAAGCTTGGCGATCCCGAAATCGAGCAGTCTCACCTCGCCCTGTGCCGTCACCAGGATGTTGGACGGTTTCAGGTCACGGTGGATGATCAGTTGCCCATGCGCGTACTGCACGGCGGCGAGCGCCTGCAGGAAGAGTTCGATGCGCTCGTGCACCCCCAGCTGGTGGGCGTCGCACCATGCAAGCAGCGGCTCGCCTTCCACGTACTCCAGTGCGAGATAGGGCTGCCCCTGCTCCGTGATACCGGCGTCGTAAAGCCTCGCAATGTTCGGGTGGGTAAGCCCGGCGAGGATGTTGCGTTCACGCGCGAATCGTTCCGCCAGTTGTGCCTGCGGAAGTGCCGTGTGCGGCAGTTTGAGCGCCACTGCGCGCTTGAGCGCGCCATCGCTCCTCTCCGCGAGCCAGACCGTACCCATGCCGCCCCGACCAAGCTCTCGCAGCAAGCGGTAGGGACCGATCGCGGCGCCTGCCGTCAAGCCGCCAGGATCCGGCACGGCTACTTCGTCGAGCTTCGGTAGTGTGGCCAGAAAGTCCCGAGTCTCGGGGCTCTCCTCAGCGCCAAACAGGCGCTGCAATGTCGGTCGATACGCCGACTGCTCGGGACCAAGATTGGCCAGCCATTGGGCGCGCGCCGCCTCCGGCAGCCCCTGCAACATGTCTACCAGTTGAGACAATTCCCGTAGCTGAGCTTCAGTGAGAACCATCGCGTGCCTGGAATTGGTGACAACCGTCCCCGTCACCGTCTAAACGGATTCCAGGGGAGAAACCGGCCAGCGATGCAATCCATCAGGCATCCTGTAACAATGCGCTCAGCAGAGCCCGTGCCTTGTTCCATTGCCGGCGGACGGTCCGCTCGCTTGAGCCAAGCGCCGCCGCGATCTCCACTTCGGTGAGGCCGGCGAAATAGCGAAGCTCGACGACCTGCGCCAGCTGCGGCTCGACTTTGGCGAGCAATTCGAGTGCTTCGTTTACCGCGAGAATCTCGTCCTCGCCGAGGGCCACTGCGTCGCCGATCGCCGTGTTCAGAGTGATTTCCGCCTGCCCGCTGCCGCGGCGCTCCGCCATGCGCTCGCGCACCAGGTCGACGACGATCGACCGCATCACGCGCGCTGCGTAAGCGAGGAAATGCACGCGGTCGTTGACCGCGAGTTTTCCGGTTCGCACCAGACGCAGGTAAGACTCGTTAACCAGCACCGTGGTTTCGACGAGCGTCAGCGGCGCGATCTTGCGCAGGCGCGCATGGGCGATCTTGCGGAACTCGCCATAGAGCGTCGCGAACAGCTCATCGATTGCCTGCCGATCTCCTTGGCGGGCACCTTCCAGCAGCTGCGCAATCTCTCGCATCGGATTCCCTGAAACCGGCCACCGGCGCCGCAATCCGAACGGCGGCCAAAGGTGAATGGCAATCCTCACGAACTTGCATCGTCAATATTGGGCAGTCCTGGGGCACCGGTCAACCGTTCGTGAATATTCCTGATTGTCTGGCCGGTCTTGGGTCGCGATCTCGTTCTGACGGGTAAGCCTCCCCGAACCCGACCGCATTTCCGGGGGCCCTGGGGCGAGGCAAACCCTATCCACTCGCGGGTGACCTCTCGTCCATCCACTCCATTCTGCGTCGATGCAAGGAGGTTTCCAATGAAGCGCCTACATCCCGTTCTCCTCATCTCGATGCTGATGGCAACACTTCTCGCGACGCCGATCGCCAATGCCGAGGATCAGGAACATGGACCGCTGATGGTGTTCACGAACCCAACCGGCCTGGCCGCGACGTTTAACACGGCAGGGCCACTCGACCGAAACAATCCGTTCTTCCAGTCGCTGGGAACCAATGGACGCAGTTGCGGCACCTGTCATCAGGCGAGCGACGGCTGGACGGTCATTCCGTCGCACATCCAGGCTCGCTTCGATTCCACAAAAGGAACGGATCCGATCTTTCGGCTGAATGACGGCTCGAATTCTCCCAACGCGGACGTCTCCACCGTCGCGGCCCGCAAGGCGGCCTACAGCATGCTGCTCACCAAAGGCCTGATCCGTGTCGGAATTGGTATCCCGGACGGCGCCGAGTTTGAATTGATGGACGTGGACGATCCCTACGATTTCGCAAGCGCCGCAGAGCTCTCCCTCTTTCGCCGGCCGCTGCCCACCACCAACCTCAAGTTCCTGAGCACGGTGATGTGGGACGGGCGCGAGACATTTCCTGATGCGACTTCAGCCGACTGCGTCTTTGGATCGACCCGATGCTTTGCGACGCTTCATTTCGATCTGTCCGACCAGTCGAACAGCGCGACCGTGGGGCATGCCAAGGCTGCGCAGCCGCTGACGCAGGCGCAGCGCGATGCCATCGTGCAATTCGAGATGGGTCTTTTTACCGCGCAAGTGTTTGATTCGAATGCTCACTATCTGGGCGCGCATGGAGCGAACGGCGGACCGCAGTTCGCGACGAGCCAGGCAACTTATTTCGGCATCAACGACGTGGTTGCCGGTGACTATAGGACGGGAAAGCCCTTCAATCCCGTCGTGTTCACCCTCTATGACGTCTGGGCGAATCTGACGACCGGTCGCGATGATGACGGGCGGGCCGTTCAGGCTCGTCGCGCCGTCGCGCGCGGCCAGGCCCTGTTCAACACCAAACCGATCAACATCGCGGGCGTAAAAGGGTTGAATGACGATCTCAGCGTCCCGATTCTGCAGGGTAGCTGCACGACTTGCCATGATTCGCCAAATGCGGGGAATCATTCGATCCCGGCGCCGCTCGACATTGGACTCACCGACGCCTCCCGGCGCACGCCCGACATGCCTCTCTATAAGCTGCGCAACAAGACGACCGGCGAGATCCTTGCGACCACGGATCCGGGACGTGCAATGATCACCGGCAAGTGGAAGGATATCGGGCGCTTCAAAGGGCCGATACTCCGGGGACTTGCATCCCGGGCACCCTATTTTCACAGCGGCTTCGCCGCCGATCTCGACGCCGTCGTGGATTTCTACAATGAGCGTTTCGGCATCGGTTTGACAGCGCAGGAGCGAGCCGACTTGGTCGCCTTTCTGCGAACCTTGTAATAGGGACTCCAAGCGTGCGGGCGAATGGCGTCGCATCGCCCGCACGCCGACCTTGCTGCGTGCGCAACATCCTCGCCCACTGCAGCAGTTTGACGACCTTGCGAACGTTCCCTGTTGGCCGTGTCCTGCCATTCCGAGACTTGAAATAGCCCTGGGCGCCCTCAGCTATCTCCGAACGCGCGTGGGCAAGCGCCGCATCAAGCGCGCAACGGGTGCCGGAAGGATATTCATGAAGTCATTTGGCAGGCGACCTGACGGATTGCGCCTCGAGCGCATCAAGGACTCGCTGCTGTGGGCAGGCGACGCGTTTCGCAACGTTCACCCGGTGTTGCCGGAGTTGCGCGACGAGACTGCCCGTCCACCGACGATCACGGAATTTCTCTGCGGCGGCGATCGGCGTGTCCCGCGAGCGCCGCTTCCTTCGGTGAATCCGATTTCGACCTGGGTTAAAGAACCCGGCACCGGACTGCGCGCCACATGGCTGGGCCATTCAACGGTACTGATCGAGATCGACGGCCTGCGCGTTCTGACCGACCCGGTGTGGGGGCCGCGCGCCTCGCCGTCGCGGATTGCTGGTCCGAAGCGCTTCCAGCCGGTTCCGATATCGTTGCACGCATTGCCGCCCGTGGACCTGGTGCTCATCTCCCACGATCACTACGATCACCTCGACTATCCGACGATTCGCGAATTGGCGCGGCGCGACGTACCCTTCGTCACCTCGCTCGGCGTCGGCGCGCATCTGGAGGCCTGGGGTGTGCCGGCGCATCGAATCACCGAGCTCGACTGGTGGGAATCGCACACACTGCCCGATGCCGACCTGACGATCACTGCGACGCCGTCGCAGCACTTTTCCGGCCGCGGCCTGAAGGATCGCAATGCGACGCTGTGGTCGTCGCTGGTCATGCGCTCACGCCGGCACTCGGTGTTCTTCAGCGGTGACACCGGATTGACGACCGAATACGCGGCCATCCGCGAGCGCCTCGGCCCGTTCGATCTGGTGATGCTCGAGGTTGGCGCGTTCCACCGCTCATGGGGCCACATTCACCTGGGTCCCGAAAACGCGCTCAGGGCACTGAAACTTCTGGGTGGCGGCGCATTCCTGCCGGTGCATTGGGGCACGTTCAGCCTGGCGATGCACGCGTGGGACGACCCCGCCGAGACGCTGCTGGCATTGGGCCCGAAGCAAGGCGTGCATCTCGTCATGCCTCGCCTGGGCGAGCCCGTCGAGCCGCAGCACGTCGAGCGGGTCACGCCCTGGTGGCGCACCGTCGACATACGTCGCTCCAGCGAGGTACCAGCGGCAATGACACTGCCCAAGTCGATTCCCTGGCCGCTCGACTAAGCGGGCGGCAGTGGAAGGAGGCGCAGACCTCGGTCCGGCGCTCTCGCAGATCTCACTCCTTCCGCTGGTTCCGGGCGCGTTCTTTTGCGAGCTTGTAGAAGAGTGTGCCATCGTAGAACGACTTCACTCTGGCGACGCTCAAGGCGGGCACCGTCTTGCCGCGCTCGACGGCTATCGTGTCGGCGGCCAGTGCGAGCAACGTCTGCCACTCAACCAGCGAGACCAGGGAACCCAAGATCGTCTCGCGGTTCGCGTTGACCATCTTGGTGAGCTCCGTCGCGGTGAATGCCTTGTCTCCATTGCGATCGACCGTGGAACATGCTCCGAACATCTTCTCGAAGCGCCGGGAATTGTGCCGGCCCCGCTTGTCCAGGATGCCGGTGTCGCTGTCGTGCTTACCCTTCTGAATGTTCTCGATGTCGATGTTCAGCGGCAGCGGCGAGCCTCGCGTCTGCAGGGTCAAGGGCGTAACGATGGCGAGCGCGGCGGCCTCCGCCAATCCAAACGGGAGGCCAAGGGCCCTCAGCCCGCGCGTGCACTCCGCAACGTCGACGCCGCGATCCCCATTGTCATCGAAGAAGGACGCGTGCCGCTGCAGCGTGGTGTCACCGGCCCGGCTGCGCGCTTTCAACGTGCGAGGCAAGGCACCGAACTCCTGGCTTTCAAGTTTGCGACGAATAGGCGGCACCTTAGGGACGCTCGAGGCGGCTTTGGTAATTTTCATGAGGCGACCGGCGGGCGGCTGCCGGAGGACGGAACAACGGCCGGGCTAGAAACAACCCGGCCGTCATTGCCGATCCGACACGCTGCCATCAGTGGAGGGCGGAGAGAGAGTTGAAACGATTTCAGGACTTGCCGTATTGCGCCTTGGCCGCGCTGATGCATGAGTCCTTCGCGGCTCCCGCGAATGCGTCGCACTTCTCGATCGCAACCTTGTAATCCGCGTCACGCTTCTCCATGCTCGCTTCCTTGCGGGCATCGGCCTGCTTCGTCGCTGCGTCCTGGCGTGTATCGGTCGCGACACGGTCAACCTTGGCGTCGGCCTTGGCCTTGACCAGTGCGGCGTCCGCTTCCTTGACGCAAACGTCCTTGGTATTGCCGGCGAGGTCGTCACATTTCTCCTTGGCGACACCGTACGTCGCGTCGGCGCGTGTCACGCGGGCACTCTCGCGCGCGATCGAACTGTTCCTGTACGCGGCTTCCGCGTCCGCCTTGGCGATCATTTCCTTACCGTTGGCTTCCGCGAGGCAAATATCCTTGGCGTTTCCGCTTCGTGGCGAGCAGGCGTCCTTGTCTACCTTGCCTTGCGCATCGGCGTTCCTGACTGCCGTGTCGTAGGCGTCCTTAGATATCGGCGCCACGGGAACCGCAGGCTTCGCTGCAGCCACCGGCGCGGCACTTTGCGTGGCGCAACCGGCAAGACCCAACCCGGCGGACACAAACAGCGCAATCATAAGTCTGGACATGTCAGTTCCTCTCGGTCCAATACGTTGTCAATTCGAAACACGACGCGGTAACGCAGTCGGTTCGCTTCGGATTGGGAATTTACGCGCGCCACGCTGTCGCGTCTGTGCGCTCGCACACATTCGTCGGCGCAGCGACCGACCGCTATCGCCGCGCGTCATTTAGAGATCGAGTCGCCAGGACCAGTCTTGGGGAATCTGTGCGCGGCTACGTGCAGCGGTGCCGATCAAATCTACCAGGGTGCGCTGCCGTACAGACCCTCACGCGTGTACCTAGGAGTATCAACCCCACCGCCTCTTGCGGTGTCCGGCAAGTTCGACTCCACCATCGACCCTAAAGGAAATACTCATGAACCGCATCGTTTACCTCGTAGGCGCCGTCGTCATCATCGTCTTTCTGCTGGGGTTTTTGGGCTTGAGGTAAAGGGCAGCACCGCCATCAACCTTTTTCTCGTTAAAGCGCGCACCGCGAGACAATGATTCCATGATGCGATAATCGACTATCATATTCGCTGACGCCCGCGCATTTCCGCTCGTCCGGCCATTCAGTTCCCCTGACCTGTCATGTCGCTCAACCTGTTCAGCCGCCTGATGCCGCGCGAGGAGAGCTTCACCGCGCTATTCGTCGAGCAGGCGCAGCGCATTCTCGAGGCCGCGCGGGAACTCCGGCAGATGATCGTGAACAACGTCGGCGCGGAACAGCACGTCGTTGCCATCCGCGCCATCGAAATGGCCGCCGACGAGGTGGCGAAGCGGGTGTTCATCGCCGCCAACCGCGCGTTCAATGCGCCGATCGATCGCGAAGACATCCTCGTGCTCGCGCACATCCTGGACGATGCAGTGGACCTCATCGAGGACACCGCTAAAGGAATCCAGCGTTACGAGGTGCACGAATTTCCGCCGGAGATGTGGTCGATGGCCGACGCGATCGTGGAAAGCGCGGAGCTGCTATGCAAGGTTATGCCATTCCTCGATTCCGTCGCTCGCGACCACAAGGCCATCTTCGCGCTGTGCGAGGAGATCGGCCACATTGAAGGGCGCGCCGACGAGTCATTCGACCACGCGCTTGCGCAACTGCGTACACAGTTGCGCGCGGGGGCCGTCGACACCGTGGGCTACATCGATCGCAAGGAGCTCTACGAACTCATCGAGGACGTCGTCGACAAGTGCGACGATATCGCCAACTCCATTCAAGGCATCACCGCGAAGCACGTTTGATCGCGGTTCCGACCCGGTGCGTGCCGGATTGCCATGGACCCCTCCGCACTCGGCCTTCCTCTCCTGATCGGTTTGATCGCCATCGCGCTTCTGTTCGATTTCCTGAACGGGCTGCACGACGCGGCGAATTCGATCGCCACGGTGGTCGCGACGCGGGTGCTGCGCCCGCAACTGGCGGTCGTGTGGGCCGCCTTCTTCAATTTCATCGCGTTCGCCGTTTTCGGCCTGCACGTGGCGCAGACGGTCGGGACGGGCATCGTCAACGCTGGTGTCGTGGACGGAAGCGTGATCCTGGGCGCGCTTACGGGCGCGATCGTGTGGAATGTCGTCACCTGGTGGCTCGGCATTCCGTCGAGCAGCAGCCACGCGCTGATCGGCGGACTCGCCGGCGCCGGTATCGCGAAGGCCGGCTTGGCCGCGGTCGTCTTCAGCGGCCTCGCGGTAACGGCACTCGGCATAGTGCTGTCGCCGCTGCTCGGATTTGCGCTCGCGCAGCTGCTTGTGTTGATCGTCAGCTGGACCAACCGGCGGGCGACGCCTTACGCCGTCGATCGCCGGTTCCGCGTCCTGCAACTGCTTTCCGCGTCCATGTATTCGCTCGGCCACGGCGGCAACGACGCACAGAAGACGATGGGCATCATCGCAGTGCTGCTCTACTCGCAGGGGCTGCTCGGCACGCAATTCCACGTGCCGTTCTGGGTAGTGCTGAGCTGCCAGGCGGCCATGGGGCTTGGCACACTGTTCGGAGGCTGGCGGATCGTCCACACGATGGGATCGCGCATCACGCAGCTCAAGCCCATCCAGGGATTCTGCGCGGAAACCGGCGGCGCGATCACGCTGTTCATCGCGACCGGACTAGGCGTGCCGGTGTCCACGACGCACACGATCACCGGTGCCATCGTCGGCGTCGGCGCGGCGCGCCGCGCAACGGCGGTACGCTGGAGCGTGGCGCAGCGAATCGTCGTCGCGTGGGTGATCACTATGCCGGCGGCGGGAGCCGTCGGCGCTGCGACCTATTGGCTCATCCACCGGGCGTGACCCCGCAACGCCGGTCGCCACGCGCTACCTGACGTTCTCCGCCTTCCAACGCATCGCCGCAAGAATGCGGTTGTACCCGCTCGGATGGTCGAAGAGGAGGAATTCTTCGATCGGCCCGGGTTCGAGCTTGCGATAGTCGGCCAGCTTCAGGATCGCTTCGGCAAAGCCATCCGGTTCGCGCGAAGCGTTCAGGCCGAAAATGTCCGCTTCAGTTTCGGCGGTGCGGATGATGGTGTTGAGAACCGGTGTGGCAAGAAACATGTAGACGGAAAACAACGCGGCCAGCAGCGGTAGGCCGGCGGGATCGGCGATATCACGCACGCCGAAAGGAATGGCGAAGCGCGGCGCAGCCCATTCCCAGCTGAACTTAATGAAGAGCAGGCCGCCCAACAGCAACAGGCTGAATTCTAGCGTCTGCTTGATGCCATGGTTCAGAACGTAGTGACCCATCTCGTGCGCCATCACCGCGCGTATTTCCGGCGGCGACGTCCCGTTGAGCAGGTTGTCGTTGAGCGAGATCCGGGTCGTGCCGAAAAGGCCGCTCACGTTGGCGCTCACACGCTTCGTCTGCTTGGACGCGTCGAAGTAGTAGACGTTGTCGGCGGGAATGCCATTGGCCCGTGCAAGCGAAAGGACGTCGTCGCGAATCGGACCGTCGGGCACCGGTTTATAGGTATTGAAAAGCGGCGCGATGAACACCGGGCCGATCATGAATACAAATGTCATGAAGACGGTTCCGGCAAGCGTTCCCCACGCCCACCACGTCCGCGGAACTCGCCGCAGGATCGCGTACAAGCCGGTGATGGCGATTCCCCCCGCTACCATCCCAACGCCGAGTCCGATGCCCGCTTCCCCCAGCCAATGCAGGAACGTGAGATTGGAAAGTCCGTATTGGTGCTCGCGGTAGAACCCTTCGTAGTACGTCATCGGCAGCGTCAGCAGCGCCGTCAGTGGTACGTAGACGAGCGCATAGATGAGTGCGCGAAGGTTCCTGCTCGGCGTGCGGCGCTCGGCGAAATCACGGATGCGCGTGGAAATCCTGCGCGACAGCAACAGCCAGGCCACCGCCAACCCGTACAGCAGGTCCCACAGCAGCAGCCAATAGCCGCCTTCCGAATACGCGTCCGATTTCACTCGCGCCTCGCCTTGCACGCGGTCCATGAACTTCCGGGTCGCGGCCACGGGGTCCAGAGGAAGCACGGCGGATGCGGGCTGACTGGCGGCGACAGGCGCAGGTGGCGCCGCCGCATCGGGAATTGCCTGAGCGCGCGCCGTGCAGCAAAGCAACGCCAGCGCACATGCAGCCAACAGTTTGGTCATGCCGGACTCCCGCCAAAGGGTGCCTATCATAAGTCACCCTTGCGCTGATCGCGGGAGTGTTCGGCGGGCGAGCGTCAGGATCGCGGCCGGGTCATTGCCTCGGGATCGATCCAGCGGTCGAAGTCCTTCGCCGACACCAACTCCAGCTTCAATGCGGCCTCGCGCAGCGTGGTGCCATGGCGGTGGGCGTACAGCGCGATCTTGGCCGAGTTTTCGTAGCCGATGTGCGGATTGAGCGCCGTGACCAGCATCAGCGAACCCTCGACGTGCTCGCGGATGCGTTCGAGGTCGGGCGCGATACCCCGTGCGCAGCGGACGTCGAACGAAAGCATGCCGTCCGCGAGCAACTCGATCGATTCCAGCACGTTGTGCAGGATGATCGGCTTGAAGACGTTGAGCTGGAAATTGCCCTGCGCACCGGCGAACGCCACCGCCGCGTCGTTGCCGAAAACCTGCACGGCGATCATTGTCAGCGCCTCACACTGCGTGGGGTTGATCTTGCCCGGCATGATCGACGATCCCGGCTCGTTGTCGGGAATCGTCAGCTCGCCCAACCCGGCGCGCGGGCCGCTTGCATACCAGCGCACGTCGTTGGCGATCTTCATCAGCACGCCGCCGAGCGTGCGCAGCGAGGCGCTGACATTGACCATCGCATCGTGCGCCGACAGCGCGGAGAATTTGTTCGGCGCCGTGACGAAGGGCTTCGACGTGGCCAGCGCGATCTGCAGCGCGACCGCGTCGCCGAACGCCGCCGGCGAATTGATGCCGGTCCCGACGGCCGTGCCCCCCAATGCCAGCGGGTACAGTCCTTCGCGCGCCGAGCGCACATAGCGCAGCGCGTCATCGAGCTGCGCGACCCAGCCGCCGATGACCTGCCCGAGCGTGACGGGCGTCGCATCCTGCAGGTGCGTGCGTCCCAGCATCACGACGCCGGCGAATTCGCGCGCCTTGGCGTCGAGCGTCGCGCGCAGGCCCGCGAGTGCGGGCAGCAGCGCGCGATCGATTTCCTCCAGCGTCGCGATGTGCATCACTGCCGGAAACACATCGTTCGACGACTGGCTGCGATTGACGTCGTCGTTGGGGTGAATCGGCTGCTTCGATCCGACAGTGCCTCCCGCCAGCTGAATCGCGCGGTTGGCGATCACCTCGTTGGCGTTCATGTTCGACTGCGTGCCGGAACCAGTCTGGAACACGACCAGCGGAAATTCGCCATCCCATCGTCCGTCGATCACTTCCTGCGCCGCGCGGACGATCAACAGGGCCTTGTCCGGTGCCAGCTGGCCCAGGTCGACATTGGCTCGCGCCGCGCATTGCTTCACCAGTCCGAACGCACGGATGACCGGCCGCCCCCACGCAAAGCGGCCGACACCGATCGGGAAGTTGTCGATGGAGCGCTGGGTCTGCGCGCCCCACAAGCGCGCAGCGTCGACGTGGACTTCGCCGAGGGCGTCCTTTTCGATTCGGGTGGTGGTGGAGTTCACGGCCGCCGTGTCCTCGCGTGGCCTGCGCCGATGCAGGCGTCCATGATACTAAACGCGGACCCGGGCTTCACGTCAGCCTCGGCGGGTCGGTCACTCCCTGGGCAGCAGCTTGGTCCGGCGGTCGTGCGCGACCAGTTTCAGCACCGCCGTCGACGCCAGGCGGGTGCGCAGGTTGTCGGCGCGCGACGTCAGCACGATCGGCACGCGCGTGCCCACGACGATGCCCGCGCTGTCGGCGCCGGCCAGATAGGTCAGTTGCTTGGCCATCATGTTGCCGGACTCGAGGTCGGGCACCAGCAGGATGTCGGCGACGCCGGCCACCGGCGAGACGATGCCCTTGGTCCTTGCCGCATCCGGCGAGACGGCGTTGTCGAAAGCCAGCGGACCGTCGAGGATGCCGCCGGTGATCTGGCCGCGGTCGGCCATCTTGCACAGGGCAGCCGCGTGCAGCGTCGATTCAATCTTCGGATTGACCGTTTCCGCCGCGGAAAGGATCGCGACTTTGGGCAGCGGGTTGCCGAGCACATGCGCCAGGTCGATCGCATTCCGGCAAATGTCCGCCTTGCAGTTCAAATCCGGCGCGATGTTGATCGCGGCATCGGTGATCATCAGTGTGCGTGGATACGCGGGCACGTCCATCACGAACACGTGGCTGATCCGGCGCTCGGTGCGCAATCCGGTCGCCGAGGGCACGACCGCCTCCATCAGTTCATCGGTGTGCAGGCTGCCCTTCATCAGCGCTTCGACGTCGCCCGCGCGCGCCATCGCCACCGCGTGGTCCGCGGCAGCATGGCTGTGTGGCGTGCCGATGAGCCGATAGGGGGTGATGTCGATGTCCGCCGACTCGGCCACCGCACGGATCCTGGCTTCCGGACCGATCAGAATCGGCACGATGAGCCCGCGCTTCGCCGACTCGATCGCGCCCATCAGCGACTCGTAGTCGCATGGATGCACGACGGCGCACGTGACCGGCGCCAATCCTTCGCAACGCTGCAGCAGGCGCGCCAGCGCGTCATTTCGCCGCAGCACTACTTCGGGTGTCGCGATGTTGGTGTAAGCGATGCGCACCGACGGCGCGGATACGGTCGCGACCCCGTCCACCAGCAATTCGCCTTCCCGGTTCGTGCATCGGCACGCGAAGTCGATACGCTGCCCAGTAGCATGCTTGGCGGTCGCGGTGACCACGACGGTCAGCGTGTCGCCGGTGCGGACCTTGCCAGCGTAGCGGAAATGCGTGCCGACGATCGCGCTGCCAGGCCCGGGCAAACGGCGGTTCAGGACGCCGGCCACCAGCGCAACGGCAGCCGCGCCCGGCGCCGTCGCAGGTTCGGCGACCGCGCCAGGCGTGAGGTCCAGGTGGAAGGATTCGACGTCGCCCGCGGCCAGCGCCAGCGCTTCGACATCGGTGGCCGTGAGCGTGCGCACCACGGTGTCGCTCGCGCCGACCGCGATCTCGTCGAACGTCCGGTTGGTGACTTGCTGCACGGCGCGCCCGCCAATCGCCCCGGGGTCGTTATGCGCGGGCGCGGCCACGCGGCGCGGCGCGCGTGCGCGCCTTGCGCGACGGTGGCGGCAATGCCTTGGGAACTTTTGCTCCGACACGCGTCGCGGCGGCCGGCAGCAGTCCGCGCAGTTCGACCACCAGGCGGCGCTGCTTGTCATCCAGGTCGCCGTGCTGCTGGATGCGATCGAGCAGCGCCAGCGCATGGCGCCGTTCGGTGGGCGTGCGCAGCAGCTTGGGCAGCGAGCGTTTGGCGCGCTCGGGCTCGAATTCGACGACGATCGTCTCTTCCTGCAACAGGCGACGCCGCTCATCCTCGGACAAGTGCGCGATATCGCTTTCCGGCGAAAGTATTTCGCGTGTGCGTTGCATCTGCGACAAGCGGCGCTGGCCCGGTCCGGCCTTGCTGATCAGCATCGCGATGCGCGCCAGACCTTCGATAGCGCTGCCCTCGTCGATCGTGTCCAGCACTTCGCGCACAGCCGGCAGCGAGCGTGGGTCGAACTTGCGGCTGCGCCGGAATTCCTCGCGTTCGTCCGCCATGTGCAGCGAAAGCAGGTTGCCGTAGACCTCGAAGAAGGCCGCCTCCGATGCCGCATCGCGGAGTTCGCGATAGCGGTCCAGCGATGCGCTGATGATTTCCGACGCGAGCTTTTCCAGCTTGACCGAATCGTTGTCCGCGGATCGCGGCTTGCGATTGTTGGCGGCGGCGCTGGCCAGGTACGGCACCGCCCACAGGAACGGATTCTTGTCGGAAAACGCCCAGTACTGGACGCGCAGCGGATGCATGCTCCGGCGCGCCTTGGCCAGCCATTCCGGCGACAATTCGCGCACGAACGGCCGCGCCAGCAGCGAATACGCGCGCTCCAGCAATTCGGACAGCGCGGCGACGGCCTGGAAAGGCTTCTCGTCGACGCGGTCGAACTTCTGCATCGAGCGCAGGTCCTCGACCTTGCGCTCCTTCAGCGTGACTTCGTAACTGACCTCGCCGTGCGCGTCGAAGTGTTCCTCGATGTCCATGCCGTACAGGCCGGGAGGCAGTTGCTGGATGTATTTCAGCACCTCGACGATCTGCGCGTGTTCCTTCTTGGCCACCTTGCCGGACACGAAGATGCCCAGGTGCCCGACGTCCTCGTGCAGCAGGCCGACGATGGTCTGGCCATTGGCCTTGATTTCCTCGGTCGACGAATAGACGTCGGCGATCCAGTTGAACGCCTGTTGCGGCGGCGTGATGTTGTCGCCCATCGACGCGAACACGATGATCGGCTGCTTGATGGCCTTCAGGTCGAAATAGCGTCCGGGACCCAGCCGCGCCTCGCCGGCCGAGAGCTTGTTGCCTACGAAGAGATTGTTGACGATCCAGCGGATCTCTTCCTCGTTGTACGCGTAGAAGCCGCCCCACCAGCGTTCAAACTCGAGGAAGCGTTCCGGCTCGGTGTCGATGTTCTCGAACAGGTGGTACCACTTGTCCCACAGCGAATTTGCCGGGTTCAGGTATTCGAAATTGGAGACGAGATTGGCGCCGTCGAACTTGCCCGCGCCCAAGTCCGCCGAGAACAGCGACAGCCACGCGCCACCCAGCAGGCCGCCCATGTAGCGCATCGGGGAATCGCCATCGTTTCCCGACCAGTACGACATCGGCGCGCCGTTGATGACGAGCGGGCCCGCGATGTCCGGTCGCGCGGCCGCGAGCATCATCACCGCCCACCCGCCCTGGCAGTTGCCGATGATCACGGGCTTCTGGCTGCGCGGATGGCGCTCCGCGACGATGCGGATGAATTCGGCTTCGGCGTCCGTGACGTCGGCAAGGGTCTGGCCGGGACACGGATCGGGAAAGAAGATCACGAAGTACACTGGGTGTCCGGCAGAGAGAGCGACGCCGACCTCCGAATCTTCCTTGGAGCCGCCGATGCCCGGGCCATGGCCCGCGCGCGGGTCGACGATCACGAAGGGACGCTTGGTGTCGTCGACGACGACGCCTTGGGCGGAATGATCCGCACCAGCGCATGGTTGGCGGGCCGGGCGTAGTCGCGGGCGTCGGCGATGGTCTCGTATTGGTAGGTGAGGACCGGCGGCTTGCCCGCGGCCTCGTGCTCCAGCCATTGGTTGCCTCGTTGGCGCAGCGTGTCCCAGTAGAGCGCCGAGCGCTGGGCAAAGTCGACGTTGTATTCGGCCCATTGCCGCCAGAACTCGGCGGGCGTCTTGGGCGGCGTGCACCCTTCCTGCCACGCCGCGCCGGCCTTGCGCAGGCGCTCGCCGAAGCGCTCGTTGGCGGTGCGCGTCCTGCGCTGTAGGACGTCGGCGACCGATCGCGAAATGCTGATCGAGCGGTCGATGGTGCGGTGCAGGTCGGCCATGGATAATCCCGTCGGAACTAGGCAATGTTGCGCTGCAACATTCTAACATGACATCCATGCCCGACGGGGTCGAGTCACGCGGGGCGCAGCCTGCCTTTTCCACCCATTGGCCAGGTTTGGTTGGCGTAGCCCAGGAGGCGCGGGTCGGTGCGGCAGTTGGCGACGAATTCGCGAACCTCGACGGTCCGCCACGCGTCGCGATAGGCATGCCACGCCTGCGCGAGCGAGTCGCGGCGCAGGTCGGCAGGGGCGAACGGAAGGGCGTTCAGGAGTTTGACCTTTCCGTTGGGTACGACCAGCAGCATGGCCTGTGGGCTTTCCAGCCTTCGCTCCAGTTCAGCGACGATGTCCCACGGGTAGATCGACAGCGCGATGGGTGCTGCGGTCGTTGCGGCGCGCTCACGCAGCGCGTCGGCCGCGTGCCGCCAATCCTCTTCGGTGCAGGCAATTTGGTCCCACGCAATCGCCGCGCGACCGAGCCGCATCATGGGTCCGGTCACGAACGCGCTGCAGCCCAGGGTCACCGCCAGATCGAAGGCGGCCACCGCTTCGTGGATGTTGAACCGATTGGGAACGAACACGAATTGCGGTGACTGCTTCCTCTCCACCAGGCGCGCGATGGCGGAAGTGGCTGCGGCGAAACTCGATCCGGGGCGGACCCGTTCATGGGTCGCGGCAGTTGCGCCATCGACCGAAATCTGGATGCATTGCATGGCGAGATCCGCCAGGCGGTCGGCGGCGGCGGCGTCGATGTGGCTGCCGTCGGTCTCGAGCTTCAGCGAGACGCCGCCTTCGGCGAGAACATCGAACACGTCCCAGCAATGGGCGACGCCGAGCGGCTCGCCTCCGCCGAATGCGGCATAGGGAATGCCGAAATCGACCACACGCCGCGCGAGGTCCACTGCCTCGTCGCGGCGAAGTTCATCGGGCCATGCGGCTCCGGGCCCGGATTCCTCGCAGCACGCGATGCAGCGAGCGCCGCATCGATTGGTCAGCTGCCAGGCAAGAAACAGAGGGGCGCTGTACTCGTCTACCGAGCGCCCTTCCATCAGAAACCGTTTCCGCTATCAGGTGAAACGGATGTACGGCTGGGCCATCACCTGTTCCGAGACGTCCTCCAGCTTGGGGGTCTCCCAAGTGGGCTTTTCGCCGGTCGGTGTTTTCACGGTCGTCGCGTTGCTGGACTTCTTCTGTGCATCGATTTCCATCTTCACTTCGCTCATATTTCCTCCGTTGGCTCAGACGCGTGCAACTGACAGCAACTGCCAGGTATTGGCTTCCGCGTGACGCGATGGATCCGCTATCGCACGCCGCATTGCCGAAAGCACTGCGGGATCGCGCCACGCACGTCGGTAGGACTCCCACGCCTGCGCCAACGGCTCCTTGCGCAAATCGCCGCACACGTGGGGAAGCGCCGCCGCCACCTTTACCCTTCCATCGGGCAACAACAGCAGTGTTGCCGGCGGATCAGCAAGGCTTCTGCGCAATCCTTCCTCGATACTGAACGGAACATAGCAAACTTCCATGGCGCCTACAAGCTGCCGCTCCAGAACATCGCGGAACCGCCGGTATTGCGCTGCGTCGGGCTCCATCCGGTCCCATAAACGGGCGGCGGTGCCGATGCGCATGAGCTGACCCGTATTGAACCGGAACGCGCCGAGCGATCTTGCGCGCTCGATGACCTGCGACGCCTCGTGGATGTTGAGCCGGGTCGGCGCAAAGGTCACTTCCAGGGGCAAATCGGCTTCCCGGACCGCGCGGCACGCCGCGTGTGCGCGGGCGAGCGACCCGCCCGGCCGCTGGCGCTGATAAACCTCCTCGGTGTCGCCGTCGAGGCTGATCTGAATGGACCGAATGGGGAGGCGCGCGAGGCGTCGGGCGACATCCGCGTCGAATTTCTGTCCATTGGTTTCAATTTTGAGCGATATGCCGGCCTTCCCAAGCTCTTCCGCGATCGCAAAAAAGTGCGGGACGACCAATGGTTCGCCCCCACAGAGCATGACGTAGGGTACGTCGTTGCGGATGATGTCCCTTGCCACAGTCAGCGCCGCATCCGCGTCTAGCTCATCGGGCAGTTTCTTGCCCGGCGCCGACTCCGTGCAGCAATGCAGGCAGCAAAGATCGCAGTCGCGCGTCATCTGCCAGGAGACCAGCAGCGGAGCCGTCAGCTCGTCGATCCAGTAGGGTGCGGCGCTCACAGCCAGGGTCGCAGCAGGATGCCGGCGATGAACAACGTGACCGCAGCGGCGTAACAACCGACAATACTTCGGATCGCTGCGACAAATTGCCGTGGCTGCTCGAAGGTGGGAAAGGCGCGGCGCGCGCTGGCCACAAGCAGGGGCAGCGCCAGCAATGCGGCAAGGCAGCCCAGCGGGAATACACCCGCCGCCACGCCCGCTGCCGCGGCAGCCAATCCGCCGGCGGCGAGCCCAAGATAGAGGAATACCGCGCGACGCCGCCCGAGGCGCACGACCAGATTGCGCTTGCCGACCAGGCGGTCCTGATGGAAATCGGGAATTGCGTTCACCACCGCGAGGGCCATGATGAGGAGCCCGGGCACCAGCGACGCCCACAGCGCGCCCCAGGAAAGCCGGCCCGTATGCAGGTAAAGGCTGCCCAGCACCATCCAAGGTCCGTACGACAATGCGATGACCGTCTCGCCCAGACCCCGGTAGGCCCAGCGAATCGGCGGGGCGACGTAAAAAATCGCGGCCATTCCACCCAGCAGCGCGAAGGCCAGAATGGGCCAGCCTACGCGAACCGTAAGGTACACGCCGACGCCGAGCGCGCCCGCAAACGCCGCGACGCCCAGCCACATGACCGCGTCCGACATCGGCGGCAGGTCGTCAGGATTGAACACACGATCGGTGCCCATCCGCGAATCGAAATACTCGTTGAATGCCTCGACGCCGACGACGGCGAGCACCACGCCCGCAAGACCGCTCCAGAAGATCGGCGCGTCGAAGCGTCCAGCCATCGCGTGCGCCCAGGCGGCGCCCAGAAGATACGGCAGCAATCCGGCGTACAGGAAAAACCGGTACCGCACCATGGACAGCACGTGCAGGAATCGCCTCAGCCGCGAGGGCGCCGCGTCGAAGCGGGAGTGCGGTGTGGCGGTTAGAGATGGACCCATTGGTGCAGGGTCGACGTCCGGTGCGGGTCCTGGCTCAATTCGTGGACGAACTGCGCGACGCGTGGATCGCGCCATGCGCGCTGGAAGTTATCCCAGATCTCGGCAAGCGAATGGGTGCGTAGGTCGCCGCAGATGAACGGCAGTGCATTGATGAGCTTGACCAGGCCGTTGGGGAGAACGATGAGAAGGGCCGCCGGGTGGTGCAGCCGGTAACGCAACTCCTCCAGCAATCCCATCTCGTGGAAATGCACGCGCATCCGGCCGCAGTATTCCTCGGTCTTCGCGTGCAGCGTCCGGAAGAACGCCTCGTATTGCGCCTCGTCGGGTGCCAGCAGGTGCCACGTCTTGACCGCGTTGCCGGTGTACATCGTGCGGCCGGTATAGAAACTGTAGGCGCCAAGCTCGTACGCCATGTCCACGGCGGCGCCGATTTCATGCGCGTTGAAGCGCGTCGGGGAGTAGTTAATCTCGATCGGAACGCCCGCAGCGCGGAGGTTGCGCGCACCCTCGAGCGCCGTATTGAATTCGCCGCGCACCCTCATCTTGTTGAACGTTTCGCGGGTCGCCCCATCGAAGCTGACCTGGACGGCCTTGACGCCGAGCCGCTGCAGGCGCTCGCAATTGGCCGGCGTGAGGAAATGGCCGTTGGTTTCGACTTTCAGCTGGGCGCCGCGCGCGCAAGCATACTCGGCCATCTCGAAGAAGTGCGGATGGACCATCGGTTCGCCGCCCGAAAACGACAGGTACGGAACCTCCTGATCCAGCAGTTGCGCGAGTACGCCGAATACCTGGTCCCGGCTCAATTCGTCGCGAAATGCCTTGCCCGGGCCGCTCTCCTCGATGCAATGCAGGCAGGCGAGATTGCACTCGTTGGTGATCTGCCAGGCGACGTAGAGCGGTGCGCCCAAGTCTCCGGACTCGGTCGCGGCCGGCGTCTTGGCGGGAACGATCACCCCTTCGTCCGCCGGGTGGGTCACGGCGCCGTTCCTTCGAGCAGGCCCTTCTGGCGCAGGTCGGCGATGAAGGCCCGCACCTCGCGCTCGACGGCGCCGTCCGTGTCGCTGAAGCGCTCCTTCAGGATCGACACGACCTCGCGTTCGTCGCGGCCGGCGGCGAGCTCGCGGACGACTGCGGCGGCCGTCGGATTGAGCGTGAAGACCTTCTCGGAACGCGTTTCGAAAAGGACGGCGCCAAACTTCTCCTCACGGAACTTGACGTATTTGGCGAGCGGCATGCGGGAATCCAATCAAAGCGTCAAGTTTAGCGAGAATCCTTGCCGGCGGGGGCCACTTAGGACCCAGGCAAAACACGGGGCGGCGTTGCGAGGGCCACCATCGTACGCGCGGCCCAGTCGCGGCCTACGCGCGGTGGCGGAATTTCCGGATCGCCTCGAGCTGCGCCAGCGCGGCGGACAGTTCCGCCTGCGCTGCCGCCATGGACTCGTCGGACTCCTTGTTCGTCATCGCTTCTTCCGCGCGCTTCTTGGCTTCGAGCGCCTTGACCTCGTCCAGGTCATGCGCGCGAATCGCCGTGTCGGCCAGCACCGTCACCTTGTGCGGCTGGACTTCGAGGAAGCCGCCCTGCACGAACACCAATTCTTCCTGCGCCTGGCCGGGGACCTTGATGCGAACCGCGCCCGGCTTGATCTGCGTGAACAGCGGCGTGTGCCGCGGGTAGATGCCGAGCTCGCCATCGACGCCCGGCAGGACGACGAATTCCGCCTCGCCGGAGAAGATCTGCTCTTCGGCGCTGACGACGTCGACGGTGATGGTGTGGATATCGGCCATGGGTCTTTCAGTGCCTATTGCGCTTATTGCAGCGTTTTTGCCTTCTCGAAGGCTTCCTCGATCGTCCCGACCATGTAGAACGCCTGCTCGGGCAGCTGGTCGCATTCGCCGTTGACGATCATGTTGAAGCCCTTGATCGTGTCCTTCAGCGACACGTACTTGCCCGGCGAGCCGGTGAACACCTCGGCCACCGTGAACGGCTGCGACAGGAAGCGCTGGATCTTGCGCGCCCGCGACACGGCCAGCTTGTCTTCCGGCGACAGTTCGTCCATGCCCAGGATCGCGATGATGTCGCGCAGTTCCTTGTAGCTCTGCAGCGTCTGCTGGACGCGGCGCGTGCAGTTGTAGTGCTCCTCGCCGATGACGTGCGGGTCGATCTGGCGCGACGTCGAGTCGAGCGGGTCGACCGACGGATAGATGCCGAGCGAGGCGATGTCGCGCGACAGCACGACCGTCGCGTCCAGGTGGCCGAACGTCGTCGCCGGCGACGGGTCGGTCAGGTCGTCCGCCGGCACGTACACGGCCTGGATCGACGTGATCGAGCCCGTCTTGGTCGACGTGATGCGTTCCTGCAGCTTGCCCATTTCCTCCGCGAGCGTCGGCTGATAGCCCACGGCGGACGGCATGCGTCCGAGCAGCGCGGACACTTCGGTGCCGGCCAGCGTGAAGCGGTAGATGTTGTCGATGAACAGCAGCACGTCGAGGCCATCGTCGCGGAACGATTCGGCGATCGTCAATCCGGTCAGCGCGACGCGCAGCCGGTTGCCCGGCGGCTCGTTCATCTGGCCGTACACCATCGCCACTTTCGACTTGCCGAGATCGTCCTTGTTGACGACGCCGGAGTCGATCATCTCGTGGTAGAAGTCGTTGCCTTCGCGCGTGCGTTCGCCGACACCGGCGAAAACGGACAGCCCGCGAGTGCCCGGTCGCGATGTTGTTGATCAGCTCCATCATCGTGACGGTCTTGCCGACGCCGGCGCCGCCGAAGAGGCCGATCTTGCCGCCCTTGGCGAACGGGCAGATCAGGTCGATGACCTTGATGCCGACCTCGAGCAGCTCGGTCGACGGCGAAAGCTCCTCATAGACCGGGGCCGCGCGATGGATCGACATTGTCTTCGCGGCGTTGACGGGGCCGCGCTCGTCGATCGGCCGGCCCAGCACGTCCATGATGCGGCCCAGGGTTTCGGTGCCGACGGGCACCATGATCGGCGCCTTCGTGTTCACCACCTGCATGCCGCGGCGCAGGCCGTCGGAGCTGCCGAGCGCGATCGTGCGCACGACGCCGTCACCGAGTTGCTGCTGCACTTCGAGCGTCAGCCCGATCTCGTCCAGCTTCAGCGCGTCGTAGATCTCCGGGATCTGGTCGCGCGGAAACTCCACGTCGACCACCGCGCCGATGCATTGAACAATCGTTCCTTGGTTCATAGTTTTTTCCCTGCCCGTTAACCGCGTATTCAGATTTGCGAATTCGTTTCGCCGTCGAATATCAGACCGCTGCCGCGCCACCGACGATCTCCGACAATTCCTTCGTGATCGCCGCCTGCCGCGTCTTGTTGTAGATGAGCTGCAATTCCTTGATGATCTTTCCCGCGTTGTCGGACGCGGCCTTCATCGCGACCATCCGCGCCGACTGCTCGGAGGCCATGTTCTCGTTGACCATCTGGTACACGACGGATTCCAGGTATCGCCGCATCATGCCGTCGAGCAGCGTCCGCGCGTCCGGCTCGTAGATGTAGTCCCAGGAACCGTCCGGTCAATTCCGCCTTGCGCACCTCGCCGGCCGACGTCCGCCACTGCTCGGGAATCGGGAATGATCTTTCCGTGCCGCGCCTCCTGGCTCATCGTGGTGCGGAACGTCGTGAAGTAGATGTGTACTTCGTCGACCTTGCCTGCGACGTATTCGTCGATCAGCGTCTTCACCGGGCCGACCAACTTGTCCACGTGCGGGACGGTCGCCCAGGTGCGAGACGCTGGACACGATATTGGCGCCCATCCGCTGCAGGAAGCCGAGCCCCTTGCTGCCGATGGCGACGTAGTCGCACTCGATGCCCTTGGCGCGCCACTCCTTGTGCTGCTGCAGCACCAGCCGCAGCACGTTGGTGTTGAGGCCGCCGCACAGGCCCTTGTCGGTGGTGACGACGATGGCGCCGACGCGCTTGACGACGTCCCGTTTCTGCAGGAACGGGTGGTGGTATTCGGTGTTCGCCTTGGCGATGTGCATCACGATGTTGAACGTGCGCTCGACGTACGGGCGCGAGGCGCGCATCCGGTCCTGGGCCTTCTTCATCTTCGAGGCCGAGACCATCTCCATCGCCTTGGTGATCTTGCGCGTGCTCTGCACGCTCTTGATCTTGGTGGTGATTGCTTTGGAACTTGCCATGTCGGACTTTCTTTTGCGCTACCGTCACGCAATGACAGTTCCTAGTACGTGCCGGTCTTCTTGAAGTCCTCGATCGCCGCGGACAGCGCCTTCTCGTCGTCGGCCGTCTGCTCGTTGGTCTGCGTGATCTTGTCGACGATGCCGGCGTACTTGCCCCTCATGAACTGGCGCAGCGCCGATTCGAACGCCAGCGCCTTCTCGACCGGCACATCGTCGTAGTAGCCCTTGTTGACGGCGAACAGCGTCAGCGCCTGTTCGGCCACCGACATCGGCGAGTATTGCGGCTGCTTCATCAGTTCCGTCACGAGCTTGCCGCGATCGAGCTGCTTGCGGGTGGCTTCGTCCAGGTCGGAGGCGAACTGCGCGAACGCGGCAAGCTCGCGGTACTGCGCGAGCGACAGGCGCACGCCGCCGCCCAGCTTCTTGATGACCTTGGTCTGCGCGTCGCCGCCGACCCGCGACACCGAGATGCCGGCGTTGATCGCGGGACGGATGCCGGCGTTGAAGAGGTCGGTCTCGAGGAAGATCTGCCCGTCCGTGATCGAGATCACGTTGGTCGGCACGAATGCCGTCACGTCGCCGGCCTGCGTTTCGATGATCGGCAGCGCCGTCAGCGAGCCCGTCTTGCCCTTGACCGCGCCCTTGGTGAACTTCTCGACGTAGGTGGCGTTGACGCGCGCGGCGCGTTCCAGCAGCCGCGAGTGCAGATAGAACACGTCGCCCGGGATACGCCTCGCGGCCCGGCGGGCGGCGCAGCAGCAGCGACACCTGGCGGTACGCCCACGCCTGCTTGGTCAAGTCGTCGTAAATGATCAGCGCGTCCTGGCCGCGATCGCGGAAGTACTCGCCCATCGTGCAGCCGGAGTACGGCGCGATGTACTGCATGGCCGCCGATTCCGACGCCGTCGCCGCGACGACGATCGTGTAGTCCATGGCGCCGTATTCGGTCAGCTTGTTGACCACGTTCTTGATCGACGACGCCTTCTGCCCGATCGCGACGTACACGCAGATCAGGTCCTTGCCCTTCTGGTTGATGATCGTGTCGATCGCCACCGCGGTCTTGCCGGTCTGGCGGTCGCCGATGATCAGTTCGCGCTGGCCGCGGCCGATCGGCACCATCGCGTCGATCGACTTCAATCCGGTCTGCACCGGCTGCGAAACCTTCTGCCGCTCGATCACGCCCGGCGCGACCTTCTCGATCACGTCGCGCATCTTGGCGTTGACCGGGCCCTTGCCGTCGATCGGCTCGCCGAGTGAATTGACGACGCGGCCGATCAGCTCCGGCCCGACGGGCACGTCGAGGATGCGCCCCGTGCACTTGACGGTATCGCCTTCCTTGATCTTTTCGTATGCGCCCAGGATCACCGCGCCGACCGAGTCGCGCTCGAGATTCAGCGCGAGGCCGAACGTGTTGCCGGGGAACTCGAGCATTTCACCCTGCATCGCATTGGACAGGCCGTGAATGCGGCAGATGCCGTCGGAAACCGAGACCACCGTTCCCTGCGTCCGCACTTCGGCGGTCGTGTCCAGGTGCTGGATCTTGGTCTTGATCAGTTCGCTGATTTCGGAAGGGTTCAGTTGCATGACTACTCCTTCGAACCAAAGTGAAAACCTACTTTGGTCCGGGTTCAGTTTCCCTGAAATCGCTGGCGGAGCCAGTCGATTCCGGGCCGCAAAATCATTGGGAAAATCCCTTTTTCACCGCGTTCGCCCATTCAACGTTGTCACGCCCGCAACTGCGCGGCCATCGCCCGCAGCTGTTCCTGGACCGATCCATCGATGACCGAATCGCCCACCGTCACGCGCGCGCCGCCGATCAACTCAGGCTTGACCTCGACGGTGGCCTCAATCTTCTTGCCGAAATGTTTCTCGAGCGCCGTCGTAAGCTCCGCGAGCTCGTTGCCCGCGAACGGGAAGGCTGTCTCGATCCTCGCCTTGGCAACGCCGTCCGCGGAGTCCTTGAGCGCCTCGAACATCGCCTGGATCTGCGGCAGCACGGAAACGCGTTCACCATCGATCAGCACGCGCACGAAGCTGCGGCCTTCGGCGTTCAGCCTGTCGCCGCAGATCGACAGCAGCAGCGATTCCTTGGCGCCCGCGTCGAGGGCCGGATTGTCCAGCGCCGACGCCACGCGCGGGTCGGCGACGACGGAGCTGGTCAGGCGCAGCATCTGCGACCAGACCGGCAGCGCATTGCCTTCCTGGGCCAGCGCGAACGCGGCTTCGGCGTAGGGACGTGCGATCGTGGTCAGTTCAGCCATGGTTTCGGGTGTGACTGTTCGCGTTGCGTCCGGTTGCTAGAGCTGGCGCTTCAGTTGCGCCAGCAAGTCGGCGTGGACTTTGGTATCGACGTCTTTCTGCAGGATCTTCGACGCGCCGGCCACCGCAAGGTCGGCCACCGCATCGCGCAGTTGCTCCTTCGCGCGCGCGATTTCCTGCTGGATCTCAGCCTTGGCCGCGGCAATAATGCGCTCGCCCTCCGCCTTAGCTTCCAGCTTCGCCTGCTCGATAGTCTCCGACCGGAACCGCTCGCCGGTCGCGACGATTTCCGCGGACTTGCCCTTGGCTTCGGTCAGCATGGCGGCCATCTGCTTCTCGGCGTTGGCGAGTTCCTTGCGGCCTTCTTCGCCCGCGGCCAGGCCGTCGGCGATCTGCTTCTGTCGCGTTTCGATGGCGCGCATCAGCGGCGGCCAGATGAAATGCGCGCAAAACCAGATGAAGGCCAGGAACGACGCGGCCTGCATGATGAGCGTCAGATTGAAATTCATGGCGGACCTTCTACGGAAAAGAGGTTCTTGCGAGCCCTTACTTCGGCACCACGCTAAGCAGCGGGTTGGCGAACGCGAAGAACATCGCCAAGCCGACGCCGATGATGAACGACGCGTCGATCAGGCCGAGCAGCAGGAACACTTTTGCCTGCAGCTGAGGCATCAGCTCCGGCTGGCGCGCGGCGCCTTCGAGGAATCGCGAGCTCATGATGCCGATGCCAACACATGCGCCGAGCGCGCCCAGACCGATGATGAGACCGATCCCGACGGCGGTGTAGGCCTGGATCTGAGCCAGCATTTGAATCTTGTCCATGTTCTATCCTTTCGATTGCACGTGACTGCGGTGTTGTGGGAAGCCCGAAACAGGTGGAGAAGTGCGGTGGTCAGTGGTGTTCCTCGCCCATCGCCAGGTACACAATGGTCAGCATCATGAAAATGTAGGCCTGCAGCACGACGATCAGAATATGGAAGACCGCCCACGACCAGTTGAAGACGGTGGCAAGCCCCGCCCAGCCCAAGCCTGCCGAGGCCAGCATGGCCAGCAGCAGGAAGAGGATCTCGCCTGCATACATGTTTCCGTATAGCCGCAGGCTGTGCGACAGCGGCTTGGAGACGAATTCGACCATCTGGAACATGAAATTGAGCGGCCATATCAGGAAATGATTGCCGAAGGGCGCGACGAAAAGTTCCTTCGTCCATCCGCCGAGCCCCTTGGACCTGATGCCGAAGCCGATCATCAGACCGAAGATCGTCAGCGCCAGTGCAAACGTGGTGTTGATATCGGACGTCGGCACCTGGCGCCACGTGTGAAGATGCAGAACATGCTCGTAGAACCACGCCATGATGTCGACGGGCAGGAAGTCCGCGGCGTTCATCAGCAATACCCATACGAACACCGTCAGCGCGATCGGCGCGACCCACCTGCTTTCGCCGTGGTAGATGCCCTTGACCTGGTCGTTGACGAAACCCACGCACAACTCGACGAACGCCTGGTGTTTCGAGGGCACGCCGGACGTCGCCTTGCGCGTCGCCAGCCACAGAAAGCCGAGCCCGATCACGCCCAGGATCAGCGACATCACCATCGTGTCGACGTTGACCGACCAGAAATCGCCTTCTCCCACCGACCTGGTGAAGAACGAAAGGTGATGCTCGATGTATTCGGAGGGAGTGCTGGCCGCCATGGGGTCTGGGTCTGGAAGATTGGGTCGCGAATTCGGTAGCGCTTTAGTTGCGCTCAGTTTCCCTAGAGTTACCTTTGTCCAACAGGGCCATGCGGAACAGCAACACCGTGATCACGAAACTTGCAAAGAACACCACGAAAACGACTTCCTTGTAGTTCACCAGCACCAGCCAGAGCTGGAGGATGATCACGAGGATCTTGCATGCCTCGGCGCGAAACAGCGCAGCCACGGTGCCACCTGCCGACGCAGGATTCGACACCGACAGCACCACTGCGTAGACCACCACGGAGGTGATATTGACGACGCCTCCCAGCACCGCCGACAGCGCCCCATGGGGCCCCTGCCACAACCCGGCGATGACCGCGATCACGACAGTCGCGGCCGCCTGCCATTGGAGGACGCGGCGAATCGGTTTGGTCGAGAGGGGCGCTTTCATCACCGCGCCAGGCAAAACGGCCCGGGCAACGCAGCAAACTTGTCGATTTTAACCGCTTTGAGCCTTGGCTCGCAATAAATGTTGCGGCGCAATGGCGCACGGCCGTTCGATCGATCGGACGCTCAGCCTCCGGACAATGCGGCCACGATCATGATGTCGGCGCCGGGCGGAATCGGTGCCGATAGATTTCTCTGCACCGAGGCGTCCACGAATACCTGGATGTGCGGTCGCAGCTTGCCCTGTTCATCCTGCATCCTGAAGCGGATGCCCGGATGGGCCGATTCGAGGCCGGCCAGAACGTCCCCCAACGACGGCGACGATGACGCGCATGGGACCGTCACCGTCGCCGCGCCGCCGCAATAGGATCGCAGCGGCGAGGGAATCGCGACGCGAAAATTCAACGCGGTTTCCGATCGACCGGCGCCCTAGGCGACCTCGATGGCATAGATGTGCGGCAGGTGCGCGGCCAGGCATTTCCAGGTCCGGCCCTCGTCGCGGCTTCCCCAGACTTCACCGGACGTCGTCCCGAAGTACACGCCGGCGACCGGGAAGCGGTCGACGGTCATCGCCTGCCGCTTCACCGTCCACCATGCTTGTGACTTGGGCAAGCCGTCGGCCTGTCGTTTCCATGTCTTGCCCGCGTCGCGCGTACGATAGGCCGCCGGCTTGCCTCCCGGAGATATGCGCGGCCAGACATCGGTCCCGTCCATGGGAAAGATCCACGCGCTGTTGGGGTCATGCGGATGGGGCACCATCGGAAATCCGACATAGCCGACGGCCTTGGGCATGCCGGTGCCGATGTCCGTCCAGCGCGTGGCCGGTCGATCGAGGCGGAACAGCCCACAGTGATTCTGCTGGTACAGCCGGTCGGGATTGCCGGCAGCAAAGCGCACGCAATGCGGATCGTGGCCGAACTCGATGTCGGGGTTGGGTTGAAAATCCGCACGCACACCCTGATTCAGCGGATGCCAGTCCGCCCCGCCGTCGACTGACTCGAACGTCCCGCCACTCGACATACTGATGTACATGTGATGGGCGTCGCGCGGGTCGATCAGGACCGAATGCAGTTTCGGGCCGTCGGGCGTGCCGTCCTGGTCGCCGCCACACCAAGCCTTGCGCTGCGGATGGGAATTGAATCCGGCCACGCCTTTCCAGTTGGCGCCGCCGTCGTCGGAGCGGAACAGTCCCTGCGGCGACGTCCCTGCGAACCACACGCCTGGTTGCGACGCGTGGCCCGGGGTCAGCCAGAACGTGTGGTCGACGACGCGTCCGCTGCCTCCATCGAACGCCGGCGGCGTGACCGCTTCCTTCCAGGTCTTGCCATTGTCGGTGGAGCGAAAAACCGTGGGGCCGAGATGCCCCGTGCGCGCCGCTGCCAGCAGTGTCTTGCCATCGCGCGGGTCGAGCATCGCGTGATGCACGATGTGCCCCAGGAATTGCGGGCCTGCGAGCTTCCAGGTGCGGCGGGCGCCATCGGTAGTCAGCGTCCACAAGCCCTTTCGCGTCGCGATCAGCAACCGCTGCCGCTTGGGAGTCCCAACGCGTTTCCCTGCCGGTTGCTTCGCTGCGGTGCGCGCCATGACGTTCTCCTCGCGGTCGGAATCAAAGACCTCGAAAGTTACCGCTTCGCGATTGTCCCGGCAAGAAGCAGGGTTGAAATTTTTGCGATTGCCTGCAATCCTCTGCGGTTCCCCGTTCCCTTTTCGCACGACCGCCACCAGGAGATTCCATGACGATCAAAGTCGGCGACACGCTGCCCGCGGGCACGCTGTCCGAATTCATCGAAGTCGAAGGCAACGGTTGTTCCGTGGGTCCCAACACGTTCAAAGTCGAGGACCTCACGCGCGGCAAGAAAGTCGTCATCTTCGGCCTGCCCGGCGCGTTTACGCCGACCTGCTCGGCCAAGCACGTGCCGTCGTATCTGGCCAACTTCGACAAGCTGAAGGCCAAGGGTGTTGACGACATCCTCTGCATGTCCGTCAACGACCCGTTCGTGATGGGCGCATGGGCCCGTGACCAGAAGTCGGGCGGCAAGGTGCGCATGATGGGCGACGGCAGCGCCGACTACACGAAGGCGCTCGGCCTGGTGTTCGACCTCACCGGTAAGGGCATGGGCGTGCGCTGCCAGCGCTTCTCGATGCTGGTCGACAACGGCGTCGTGAAGACGCTGAATATCGAGGCACCGGGCAAGTACGAAGTGTCGGGCGGCGAGACGATGCTGACGCAGCTCGGCTGACGGCCATGAAAGGCGCCGCTACGTTGTTGGCAGTGGCCCTCACCGCCGCGCCGGCACACGCGGCGGCGCCCGAGGTACGGGTGAACTTCGATGCGACGGCCGCAGGCAACGTCGAGCGCGACCTGCAGTACAGGTCGGACGCCGAGGCGCTGCGCGACGAGTTGCGCCAGTTCGTCATCGCGCGCGCGGCGCCGTATCTCGCCGAGGGCAACACGTTTGCCGTGACCTTCACGCGCGTGGCGCTCGCCGGAACGCTCGAGCCGTGGCGCCTGCCCGGATGGAACTCGGTACGGGTGGTCAACGGACAATATCCGCCGCGAATCGAGCTCGAGTTTCGCCTCGTGGCCGCTGATGGCACGCTCATCCGCGCAGGGCGGCGCACGCTCTTCGATATCGATTACCGGCTGAATCATCCCGAGGCGCAGCTGAGCCGCGATCCGCTGCGCTACGAGAAGCCGCTGGTCACGCAGTGGCTGGCGGCCGAATTCGCGCCGGCCAGCCGCGCCGGTTCGGCGCCGTGAACGGCGAACTTTCCCGGCCGCGCCTGTTTGATCGGCGCAGCTCGGCTACCGTTCCGATGGCAGCCCGCCGCATCTGGGCGTTGTCGCTGGGCTGCGCGCTGGCGCTCGGCGGATGGGCCGGCGCGCAGACGGCGATGGAGCGAATCCGCGGCGACGTCGTCTCGGCAAGCGGGCACACGCTCGAGATCAGGGCGGACAACGGACGCGTCGTGGCCGTGACGATGGCCGACAACGTGCGCGTGAGCGCGCGATCCGCCACCGATCGCAGCGCGATCGCCCTCGGCGCCTTCATCGGCACAACGGCGGTCCCGCAGCCGGACGGCACGCTGCGCGCCTCGGAAGTGCACGTGTTTCCCGAGTCGATGCGCGGCACCGGCGAGGGACATCGGCCGATGGACACCGGACCCGGCAACACGATGACCAACGCCACAGTGACGAACGTGGCGGCGACCGGCAATACGATGACCAACGCGACCGTCGCCGGCGTAGCCGCCAACGGACCCGGGTTGCGAGTCACGCTGAAGTACAAGGACGGCGAGAAGGTCGTCGTCGTCGGCGACGACGTCCCGGTGGTGATGATCGAACCGGGCGATACATCGATGCTGGTGCCGGGTGCGCACGTGATCGTCACTGCGGCCAGGCTGCCTGACGGAACCATCACGTCCGACCGGATCACGGTCGGCAGGAACGGTCTGGTGCCGCCCGGCTAGGCAGTCAGGTCCATCCCGCGCGGTCAGCGCAAACGAGCCAAGATGCCGTCCAGCTGTTCCAGGCTGCTGTAGCCGATGACGAGCTTTCCTGCGCCTTTCTTTCCCACTTCGATCGTCACCTTCGCGCCGAGTTTTTCCGCGAGATCGGTTTCGAGTCGCGCTGTATCGGCGTCGTGACCCGTGCGCGCGGCTCGCCGCGCCTGCTGCTTGGCCGGATTGAGCAGCGTGAACACCAGCCGTTCCGTTTCGCGCACCGACAGGTTGCCGTTCACCACGCGCACCGCGGTGGTCGTCTGCTGCGCGACGGGCAGCGCGAGCATTGCGCGGGCGTGGCCCATCTCCATGCCACCATTGAGCAGGTACTCCTGCGCCGCCTTGGCGAGTGTTGTCAGGCGCAGCAGGTTGGTCACGGCGCTGCGCGAGCGGCCAACGGCTTTCGCCGCGGCTTCGTGCGTCAGGCCGAACTCGTCGATCAGCCGCTGCAGGCCGATGGCCTCTTCCAGCGGATTCAGGTCCTCGCGCTGAATGTTTTCGATCAGCGACAGCGCGAGCGCCGACTTGTCCGGCACCTGCTTGACGAGCGCGGGCACTTCGGTGAGCCCAGCACGCTGCGCCGCTCGCCAGCGCCGTTCGCCGGCGATGATTTCGAAGCTGCCACCGTCGACCGGCCGCACCAGGATCGGCTGCATCATTCCCTGTTCGCGAATCGAATCGGCGAGTTCGTTCAGCGCGGTCTCGTCCATGCGCGTGCGCGGCTGATACTTGCCGGGCTTGATGCGGCCGATGGCCAGCGATTGCAGCGCTTCGCGCGGCGCATCCTCGTTGCCGCCCGAAAGCAGCGCGTCGAGGCCGCGGCCGAGTCCCTTGGGTCGAATCATCATGCCACCTGAATGAGTGCGCTACGCCGCTGCCGAAGCCGCGCCCGGGTCCGCCACTTTTGCGACCCCATTCTCCGACTCATTTGCCAACTCGCGCGCCTCGATCCGGCGCAGCATTTCGCCCGCCAGCGCCAGGTAGGCGAGCGCGCCCTTCGATTGCGGCTCCAGCTTGAATGCGGGAATGCCATGTGACGGCGCTTCGGCCAGTCGCACGTTGCGCGGGATGATCGTGCGATAGAGTTTTTCGCCGAAATGTTTTTCGAGCTCGGCCGTAACGTTTAACGCGAGCGTGTTGCGCGGGTCGTACATCGTGCGCAGCAGGCCTTCGATCTCGAGCGCGGGATTGAGATGCGCGCGCACCTTCTTCAACGTCTGGATCAGGTCCGACAGGCCCTCCAGTGCGTAGTATTCGCATTGCATCGGGATCAGCACCGAATCCGCCGCGCACAGGCCGTTCAACGTGAGCAGCGACAGCGACGGCGGACAATCGAGCAGGATGAAGTCGTAGTCGGTGGCGACCTCGCTGATCGCGGTCTTCATCTGCGACAGCGCTTCGGACAGCGCATCCTTCAGCCGCGTTTCGCGCTCGGGCAGGTCGACCAGTTCGATTTCCGCGCCCGCGAGTTCGCGATTGGCGGGAACGACGTCGAAGCCGCCCGACGGGGATGGGACGCGCACGTCAGCAATGCAGCGCTCGCCCAGCAGCACCTGGTAAACGGTGGCATCGAAGCCGCGCTTGTCGAGTCCCGAACCCGTTGTCGCGTTGCCTTGCGGATCGAGGTCGACGAGCAGCACGCGCCGCTTCATCGCGACGAGGCTCGCGGCAAGATTGACCGCCGTGGTGGTCTTGCCCACGCCGCCCTTCTGATTGGCGACTGCGATGATGCGCGTCATTCGTGCCGGCTTTCCATGGCTTGCCTGGGTTGCATGATGACGAGGTGCCGCGCCGCGTCGAGTCCGGGGACCGCGAGCGCCGGCTTCGCGGCGACGGCGATTTCGTCCGGCAGTTGCGCCAGCTCCTCGTCCGGATGCACGCCCTTCATCGCATACAGCCGGCCATGAGGAGCGAGGTGACGCGCCCCTGCCAGCGCGAAGGTTGCCAGATCCGAGAATGCGCGCGAGATCACGACATCGAAGGGTTTCGCCGGCGCAAAGTCTTCGGCGCGCACCGCGTGCGACTCCGCGTTGCGGAGGCCGACCTCGATCGCCGCCTGCATGAGGAACGCGGCCTTCTTGTGGTTCGAGTCGATCATGACGACGTGCGCGTCGGGCCGCGCGATGGCGAGCGGCATGCCGGGAACACCGCCGCCCGAGCCGACATCGAGAATGCGCACGCCGACCGCCGCCGGGAGATAGGGCACGACGGCCAGCGCGTCGAGCAGATGATGCGTGACCATGCGCGCAGGTTCGCGGATCGCCGTCAGGTTGTAGGTCTTGTTCCACTTGGCCAGCAACGCGATGTAGGCCGCCAGCTGCGCGTGCTGCTCCGAGTCCAGCGCAAGCCCGAGTGCCGCGATTCCCGAGGCCAGATCGACTTCGCGAGTCGTCGCTTGCGCGGCCGCCGTCATGCCGACAGCGCCTCGCTGCCGGTGCGCGCTGTGCCCCCCTTCAGATGCACGAGCAGCAGCGAGATTGCTGCCGGCGTGATGCCGGAAATGCGCGTTGCCTGCCCAATGGTCTCGGGCTTGTGCAGGTTGAGCTTTTGCTGCACCTCGGCGGACAGGCCGCGCACGGTGCGGTAATCGAGATTTGCCGGAAGTTGCGCCGACTCCATCGCCAACTGTCGCGCGATCTCGTCGTGCTGGCGATCGATGTAGCCCGCATACTTGGTCGCGATCTCGACCTGCAGCGCCACCTGAGGGTCCGCCACCGGCGACCCGGCGCCCGGCAACGTGAGCAGTGTTGCGTAGTTCACCTTGGGGCGTCGCAATAAGTCAGTAAGCGCATACTCTCTATCTATTGGTTGTCCCAGCACGCGTTCCGCGTCGTGCCGGGCGACGACATTAGGATTGACGTACGTCGTCCGGAGGCGCTCGATCTCGAGTGCGATGGCGTCGCGCTTGCGCGAAAACGCGTCCCATCGGGCGTCGTCGACCAGCCCAAGGCGGCGGCCATGTTCGGTGAGCCGCAGGTCCGCGTTGTCCTCGCGCAGCTGCAGCCGGTACTCCGCGCGCGACGTAAACATCCGGTAGGGCTCGGACACGCCGCGCGTGATCAGGTCGTCGACCAAGACGCCCAGGTAGGCTTCGTCCCGGCGCGGGCACCATCCAGCTTGCGCGCGGACATGGAGGGCCGCGTTGACGCCGGCGAGCAATCCTTGGGCGGCAGCTTCTTCGTAGCCGGTCGTCCCGTTGATCTGTCCGGCGAAGAACAGCCCCTGGATCGCCTTCGTCTCGAGGGAGGCCTTGAGCGCACGCGGGTCGAAATAGTCGTATTCGATGGCGTAGCCGGGCCGCAGGATGTGCGCCTGCTCGCAGCCGCGCATCGACCTTACCAGGTCCAGCTGCACGTCGAAGGGCAGGGACGTGGAGATTCCGTTGGGATAGATCTCGCGCGTCGCGAGGCCTTCCGGCTCGAGGAAGATCTGGTGGCTGTCGCGTTGGGCGAACCGCACGACCTTGTCCTCGATCGATGGGCAATACCGCGGTCCGACCCCCTTGATCACGCCGGAATACATCGGCGACCGGTCCAGTCCGGCCCGGATGATCGAGTGGGTGCGCTGGTTCGTTTGCGTGATCCAGCAGGGGACTTGGCGCGGATGCATGGCCGCGGTCCCCATGAACGAGAATACCGGTGCCGGATCGTCACCCGGCTGTTCGGCCAGCACGGAAAAATCGATCGACCGGCCATCCAGTCGTGGCGGCGTTCCGGTCTTGAGCCGCCCCGCGGGCAGTTGCAGTTCCCGCAACCGGGCGCCTAAGCGCTTGGCCGGCGGGTCCCCCGCGCGACCGGCTTCGTAGTTTTCCAGGCCGACGTGGATCAGCCCAGACAGGAAGGTTCCCGTCGTCAGCACCACGGCATCCGCGTGGAAGGTGAGGCCGATCTGGGTCACAACCCCGGAAACCCGGTCGCCTTCCAGCAGCAGGTCATCCACCGGCTGCTGGAATAGCGTCAGATTCGGCTGGTTTTCGAGACGTGCCCGAATGGCCTGCTTATAGAGAATCCGGTCGGCCTGTGCCCGGGTTGCGCGGACGGCGGGCCCCTTGCTCGAATTCAGGATCCGGAACTGGATGCCCGCCTCGTCGGTGGCGATCGCCATTGCCCCGCCGAGTGCATCCACTTCCTTGACCAGATGCCCCTTCCCGATGCCGCCAATGGACGGGTTGCACGACATCTGACCCAGCGTTTCAATATTGTGGGTGAGCAACAGCGTTGCGCGCCCCATCCGGGCTGACGCCAGCGCGGCCTCGGTGCCGGCATGTCCGCCACCGACGACGATCACCTCGAAACGTTGCGTGAAGTCCATGATTTCAATCAGTAAATTGCTGTGTCACCGGAAGCGGCCTCGGCCAGCGATTTTACGCGATCCGGGCGCGCGCCGATAGCCGAATGTTTCACGTGGAACTGGCAAAGACGGCTGGAGGGCCGCGCAGTTGAGCGTCAGCCGGCTGCCGCTCACTCCGATGTTTCACGTGAAACATCACCGAGGCAGTAACCGCTCACTCTCAGGCCCGATCAGAGCGCCCGCGCCATGGCTTTCGCCAACGATAAGACGGCCCCGAAAGGTCAGAGAGAGAAACGCTCTCCGAGGCGCTGCCGTTCCTGCTGCAGCGTCGCCGGGCGCTTGGAGCCCAGCTTGGCGAACAACTCGTCGTGCGATGCGAGTTCCCGCTGCCACTGCGCGCGGTCGATATCCATGACACCGGCAAAACGAACTGCATCGAAATCGGTGCCCGTCCAATCGAGGTCTCCGTAGGAGGGCGCGAGACCGGTGACGGTCTCGTGGGCCTTCGCGCGTCCGGCGCAGCGTTCGACCACCCACCGCAGAACACGCATGTTCTGGCCGAAGCCGGGCCACACGAACTTGCCGTTGGCGTCCTTGCGGAACCAGTTCACGCTGAAGATCCGCGGCGGGTGCGCCACGCGCTTGCCCATCGCGAGCCAATGCTGGAAATAGTCGCCGACGTGATACCCGCAGAACGGCAGCATGGCGAACGGGTCGCGCCGCACTTCGCCGACGGCGCCGGCGGCGGCGGCTGTCGTCTCCGATCCCATCGTCGCAGCCTTGTATACGCCTTCTTCCCACGTGCGCGCCTCGGCGATCAGCGGGACGGTATCCGAGCGTCTCGCACCAAAGATGAAGGCGGAGATGGGGACGCCCGCAGGATCATCCCAATGCGCATCCAGGGACGGGCATTGGATCGACGCGACCGTGAACCGCGCATTCGGATGGGCCGCCTTGCGCCCATTCCTGCCGTCCTCTGGCGTCCAGCCATTGCCTTGCCAGTCGGTGAGGTGCGCAGGAGGCTCCTTCGTCATGCCTTCCCACCAAACGTCGCCGTCGTCGGTCAGCGCGACATTGGTGAAGATGACATTGCTCTTGAGCATCTCCATCGCGTTCGCGTTCGACTCATAGGAGGTTCCCGGCGCGACGCCAAAATACCCGGACTCCGGGTTGATCGCCCGCAGGTAGCCGTCCGGACCGGGTTTCAGCCACGCGATGTCGTCGCCGATCGTCGTGACCTTCCAGCCTTCGAAGCCGGCGGGCGGGATCAGCATGGAAAAATTGGTCTTGCCGCAGGCGCTGGGGAATGCCGCGGCGACGTACTTCTTTTCACCGGCGGGGGACGCGACGCCGAGGATCAGCATGTGCTCGGCGAGCCAGCCCTGGTCGCGGCCCATCACCGATGCGATGCGCAGCGCGAAGCACTTCTTGCCCAGCAGTGCATTGCCGCCGTAGCCTGAGCCGAAACTCCAGATCTCACGGCTCTCGGGAAAATGCACGATGTATTTCTGGTCCTTGTTGCATGGCCAGGCCACGTCGCGCTGCCCCACGGCCAGGGGCGCCCCGACGGAATGCACGCACGGCACGAACACGCCGTCGCTGCCGAGCACGTCGAATACCGCGCGCCCCATGCGCGTCATGATTCTCATGTTGACGACGACGTACGGGCTGTCCGACAGCTCGATGCCGACGTGCGCGATCGGGCTGCCCAGCGGGCCCATCGAAAACGGCACAACATAGAGCGTCCGGCCGCGCATGCAGCCCGCGAATAGGCCATTCAGCGTGCGCCGCATGTCGGCGGGCGCGACCCAATTGTTGGTCGGGCCGGCGTCGTCCTGGCTGGCGCTGCAGATGAACGTGCGATCTTCGACCCGCGCCACATCGGAAGGATCCGAGCAGGCCAGGTAGCTGCCCGGGCGCTTGACCGGATCGAGGCGGGTCAGCGTGCCAGCGGCAACCATCTCGGCGCACAGGCGATCGTATTCGGCCTGGCTGCCGTCGCACCACACGATGCGCTCCGGTTGCGTCAATGCCGCGATTTCGCGAACCCAGCCCATGAGCCGGGCGTGTTTCACATAGGACGGCGCAGCGACGGATGCGGCAAGCGTGACCAGCGATTCGGGTTGATTCATCTTCGGGGAGGTCAGTGGCAGGGAAGCTTCGGATCCGCCATCTATGACAACGACGATGGTGCGGCGGTTTCGGGAATTTTACTCCGCTGACTGTCACCGATGCACTGGTCGGGCGGCCTTACCGGTTCGGTCTCGTGGCGACGATGAATAGACGGCGGAAAGGGAACAGCGTCTTCCCGTCCGGCCGCGCCGGATAGTCGCGCGCGAGATGCCGCATGTAGTCGCGGAGGAAATTCGCGCGCTCCTGCTCATCGAGCGCCTCGAGAAACGGAACGAGCCACGTGCCCTTGGTCCACGCCGCGACCGGATGTTCGCCGTCGTTTCGTGGTGGCAGGACCTGCAGGTATTCCGTCAGCCAGATATCGACCGCCGACATCAGCGGCGCGAGCCAGCCGAAATATTCCGTAGCGGTCGCGACCGGTGGCTCACGCACGATGGATGCCAATTGCTTTCGCCAGCGTTCGCTGCGCGCGAGGTCGGCGATCAGCGTGTGCGACGGCGCACGAAAATTGTCCGGCATCTGCACGGCGAGAGCGCCCTCCGGCGACACCATGGCCGCGACGCGCGCGAACAATGCCGCGTGATCCCGCAGCCAGTGCAGTGCGGCATTGCTGTAGACGAGATCGGCCGGCCCGTCGGGCTGCCAATGCGCCAGGTCGGAGGCAACGAACGTGAATCGCGGGTCACCGCGCGTTGCCGTGCGCGCCTGCTGCAGCATGGACGGCGAACTGTCGACGCCGACGATCTGCGCATCGGGCCAGCGCTCGCCCAGCAGCCGTGTCACATTGCCCGAACCACACCCCAGGTCGACGATGGTTCGCGGGTTCTCGAGCGGCACGCGTGCCAGCAGGTCGAGCGCCGGACGCAGGCGTTCGCCTTCGAACTGCAGGTATTGCGCGGGATTCCACGGCATGCTTTTTAGCCCCCCTCCGCGCGATCGTCGTGACTTTTCTCTCCACTGGCATTCCACCACTGCTCGATGCGCGCGTACAGCGGCACCGTGGTGAGCAGGATGACGACGACCCGCGCGACGTGGAACGCCGTCACCAGTGGCACACCCAATTGCAGCACCTTGGCGGTGATGCACATCTCGGCGATGCCGCCGGGCGCCGTACCCAGCACCAGCGTCGCCGGATGCAGTCCGGACACCCGGGCCAAGCCCACGCCGAAGAGCGCGGATAGCGCCATCGCCACCAGAATCGAACCCAGGACGGCACTGACGAAGCGGTGCGCGCCATGCAGGAAATCACGCTCGAAGCGCGACCCCAACGCACAGCCGAGCAGGCACTGTCCGACGTTCGACGCCAACTGCGGCATCGCCGACAAGTCGACCTGCGCCGCCGTGAGCGGAATGGCCACGGCAAGCGAGCCCAGCACGAACGCGTTGGGAACGTGGAACTTGTGGAAGATGAATCCGCCGAGCGCGGTGGCGGCCATCAGCCACACGAAGCCCGTCGGCACGAACGATTTCGCGCCCTGCACATAGGGATCGGCGCCATGCACGCCGACTAGCGTGTAGACCGCGGGGATGACCGCCACGACGACGAGGATGCGCAGGCTCTGCGCCGCGGCGACACGGTCGACGCGCGCGCCGAAACGCTCGCCCAGGACTGCCATTTCCGCGGCGCCACCGGGAACGCTCGCGAAGAGTGCCGTCGTGCGGTCCAATCCCGACATCCGCGCGAGAGCCAGCGCGGACACATAACCGACGGCCACCGAAAATACCGCGCCGGCGACCAGCAGATACCAGAGTCCCGCGACCTCGCGCACGACTTCCGGCGTGAAATAAAGCCCGAGCGAAGTGCCGATGATCCATTGCCCGCCGTAGCGCACCGGCGTTGGAACGCCGACGTCGATGCCGGCGACGCGCAGGAACGCGAGCGAGAACAGCGGGCCGAGCATCCACGGAATAGGCGTGTGCAGCAGCGTGCACGCGTAGCCTGCGGCGGCGCCGATGGCCAGCGTGACGAGCGTTCTGCCGACGCCGCGACGGGTCACGTCGCGACTCCGGCCGTCGCGCAGCCGTTATTTGCCAATGCAAAATCGCCCGAAGATGACGCCGAGCAGGTCGTCGGCGGTGAACTCACCGGTGATGGCGGACAACGCGCGCTGCGCGCCGCGCAATTCCTCGGCGAAGAGTTCGATTGGCGGCGGCGCCCATGCCAGCTGCGCGGATGCCGCGGCCAGATGCCCCGACGCTTCCCGCAATGCGTGCACGTGCCGCTCGCGGGCCAGGAACGTGTCCTCGGTCGCGGCTTGCGCGCCGACGACGGCGAGGACTTCCTGTTCCAGCAGGTCGATGCCGGCGCTGTCGCTGCCACCGAGGCTGCCGCGGAGATTCGCGGAAATCCAGACGTGCCGGTGCGCGGTGCCCTCATGCGCGCGCAGGGCCGTCATCGGGGCGATCCTAGCAAGGTCGGCCTTGTTGTGCACGACGACGCGCGCCATTCCGGGCGGCAACCGCGCAAGGATGGCCTGGTCCTCCGCATCCAGCGCGTCGGCGCCGGCGCGCGCATCGACCAGCAGCAGGACAAGATCGGCTCGCTGCACGGCCGCCCACGTGCGCTCGATGCCGATCGCTTCCACAGGATCGGCCGTATCGCGCAATCCCGCCGTGTCGACGATCGTCAGCGGGATGCCGGCGATTTCCACGCGCCGCTCGACAGTGTCGCGTGTCGTGCCCGCGACGGGCGTGACGATCGCGGCTTCCTCGCGGGCGAGCGCGTTGAGCAGGCTCGACTTGCCGACGTTCGGACGCCCGACCAGCACGACGGTGAGGCCTTCGCGCAGCAGCGCGCCGGTGGCCGCCCGCGCGAGCACCTGCCCGAGCGCTTCGCGAATGGCGTCGAGTTTCGCGACCACGTCGCCCGCGCGCAGGAATTCGATGTCCTCATCCGGAAAATCGAGCGTGGCCTCGGTGTACATGCGCAATTCGATCAGCGCCTCGACCAGCGCGTGGATTTGCTGGGAGAAGACCCCGGTCAGGCTGCGCGCCGCCGCGCGCGCGGCGGTGCCCGTCGCGGCATCGATGAGATCGGCGACGCTCTCCGCCTCGACCAGGTCGAGCTTGCCGTTCAGGAATGCGCGTTTGGTGAACTCCCCCGGTTCCGCGATGCGCGCACCCAGCTCGATGCAGCGCGCCAGAATGAGACGCAGCACCGCGGGTCCGCCGTGCCCGTGCAGTTCCAGGACCGATTCGCCGGTGTAGGAACCCGGCGCCGGGAAGTACAGCGCCAGACCCTGGTCGAGCGGCGCACCCGCTGCGTCGCGAATAGTCGTGACCGTGGCCATGCGCGGCGCAGGCACCGCGCCGGCGACGCCTGCGATCAGCGCTTCCAGGTTGGTGCCCGAAACTCGCACGATGCCGACGCCGCCGCGCCCGGGCGGCGTGGCGATGGCGGCGATGGTGGGCGGCGCTGCGGCTGCGGGCATTTCGCGTTTATAGCGTATCGCCTGCCGGAAACGAAACGGGCCGGCATTTTGCCGGCCCGTCCGTTTGCGTCGCTACGCCCGATCAGCGCCGCTTGGCCGCCGCGGCCACCGCCTCGTTGCCGATGACGCGGTTCATGTGCCACTGCTGGAATATCTGCAGCGAATTGTTGACGAGCCAGTACAGCACCAGGCCCGACGGGAAGAACAGGAACAGCACCGAGAACGCGACCGGCATGATCTGCATCACCTTGGCCTGCACCGGATCCGTGATCGGCGTGGGCGACAGCTTGACCTGCAGGTACGCCGTGACCGCGTAGATGACGGGGAGCACGTAGTACGGATCGGGCGCGGACAGATCGTGAATCCAGAGAATCCACGGTGCGTGCCGCAGTTCGACCGCGGACAGCAGGACCCAGTACAGCGCGATGAACACCGGGATCTGCACGAGGATGGGCAGGCAGCCGCCGAGCGGATTGATCTTCTCGGTCTTGTACATCTCCATCATCTTGACCTGCAGCTGCTGCTTGTCGTTCTTGTACTGTTCCTGCAGCGCCTTCATCTTCGGCGCGATGACCTTCATCTTGGCCATCGAGCGCGCGCTGGCGTGGTTGAGCGGATAGAACGCGCTCTTGATCATGATCGTCATCACGACGATCGCCCAGCCCCAGTTGCCGATGATCCCGTACAGCCATTTGAGCAGCCAGAACAGCGGCGCGGCGATGACGGTGAAGATGCCGTAATCGACGACCAGGTCCAACCCCTTGGCGGTCTTGGCCAGCGTCTCCTGGTCCTGCGGTCCGACGTAGAGCGGCACGCGCACTTCGCCGGTGGCGCCCGGTGCAATGGTGCCGACCGGCACGATCACGCCCGCGGAATAGAGTCCGTTGTCGAGCTTCTTCGCATAGAACTCGCGCAGCGTCTTTTTCTCGTCGGAAGGCGCCCATGCAGCGACGAAATAATGCTCGACCATCGCCACCCAGCCGTTGTCGGCGGACTTCTGGTAGGGCAGCTTGCGCGACGGATCCGCGGCGAGCTTGTCGACGTCGCCAAACTCGACCTTCTGATACTTGCCCTGCTCGGTATAAACCGCCGGGCCGACGAACGCCGCCGGCGCACCCCAGCTCGGCACCACCGGCTGTTTCGTGTCGCGCGTGAGCTGAAAATAGGCGTAGGGCGACAGCGGCGCGCTGCCGGAATTGGTGACGTCGAAGGCCGCGTCGATGACATAGCTGCCCCGATGGAACGTCAGCACCTGCATGACCTTGTCGCCGTTGGCGGCGGTGGCGGCGAGCTTCAGTTCGACGCGGTCCACGCCGGGCGCGAGTTCGCGGGCGCCCGGCAGCGCTTCGTACTGCGTGCGATGGTTGGGCAGCCCTTCGCCCAGCAAGCCGGCTTGCGCCACGCTGATGCGTTCGGCATTGCGTTGCAGCGCGAGATACGGCTTGCCGGTGTCGTGCCCATCGCGATGCTGGTTGAGCGCGACCAGCGAAATGACGCCGCCCGCCGTATCGACTTCGGCGGTGTAGAGGTCGGTGCGAATGGTGATCGTCTGGCCCTTGGGCGCGGCGTCGGCTTGCCCCGGCACGGTCCCGGCCGCAGGCACGGCGCTGGCGGCATTGCCGGCGGAAGGCACGGCGGGAAGATCTTTGGCGGGGGCCGCGCCCTGGCCGGCAGCGGGCGTGGCTTGCTGCGTCGGCGCCGGGATCGGCGCGTGCGCCTTCTGCCACTCCCCCCACAGCAGGAAGCACGAGAACGAAAAGACGATGAACAGGATGATGCGTTGGGTATCCATTGGGACTTTGGCGAATGCGGGTCGGGCTTTGGAGCGGCCACCACCCGTCAGGGAACGGGGTCGTAGCCCCCGGGATGGTAGGGGTGGCAACGCGCAATGCGCTTGACCGCGAGCCAGGAGCCGAGCAACGCGCCATGCTTTTCCACCGCTTCGCGCGCGAAGTCCGAGCAACTCGGCGCGAAGCGGCAATTCGAGCCCAGCATCGGACGCAGCAGGTATTGGTACCCGCGAATGCCGGTCAGCAGCACAGCTTTCATTGGCGCGCCACGAGCGCCGCGAGGAGTCCTGCAGCCTCGGCTACCGCGGCATCGAGCTCCATGCGATTGGCGACTTTCTTGACGCGCAGTATCACGTCATAGCCCGCAAGCGACGGGCGCATGGCGCGAACCGTTTCGCGCAGTCGGCGGCGCAGGCGATTGCGATCGACGGCACGGGGAAGAGTCTTGCGTCCGATGACATAGCCGATGCGGCCTGGGGTCTGGGCGGCTGCGGCGGCTACCAGTTGCACATGGCGGCCTTCACTGCGGCGCCCTTCTCGAAACACCGCCTCGAACGCACCGGGGCCGGTGAGACGAAACGCCCGGCTGGCAAGCCGGGCGCCAAGCTGTGCGGACGGAATCGGCAGCGCGATTTGCTAGACGGCGGTAAGGTTCTTGCGGCCCTTGGCGCGACGCGCCGAGAGCACTTTGCGGCCGCCGACCGACGCCATGCGCGCGCGGAAGCCGTGCTTGCGCGCGCGGCGAATCTTGGAGGGCTGATAGGTGCGTTTCATCGCTGTGCCTTGACTGATTGGTGAAGCTTGGAATCGATGCGGAATCGCGTCGGAAAAGCCTTATATTAGAGCGCGTTATGCCATAGTTTGTCAATCCCCGCGTGGCCGACCCGCCCCCGTGCGGCGTAGGTGCGAGCGATTACTATCCACGCGGGGCCCGGCTGGACAACCGGGGCGGCTGGCTCCTGCGATCGCGCGCAAAATCCTGTGGATAACTGGAACATGGCGGAATACAATCCACAACCCGAACGCGCCCGGCGCCTTCAGGAGCGAGGTTCCAGTCAAAACCGTTGGCCGGGACGTTTTACCACATCAAGAGTCCCCAAGGACCGGTACGCCGCATGCACGCCAACCTGCTTCCCCCTGCCTGGGCCCTGTGCCTGAGCGCCTTTGAGCGCGAACTGACGCCACAGCAGTTCGCGACCTGGATACGTCCACTCTCCTGTGCGGATGAGGGCGGGACCCTCAAGCTCGTCGCGCCCAATCGCTTCGTGCTGCAGTGGGTTCGCGACCGGTTCAGCAACCGCATCGAGGCCCTTGCCCGTGAAGCGACGGGGGCACCCGTCACTATCGAGTTCGCCGTCGTGGATGCGGCGTCCGCCCCGCAAAGCCGCCGCGAAGCGGCCTTGGGCGACGCGGTTCCGGTCCCGTCCGCCCCACCGGCGGCGCCTGTGGATAGCTTGCCAGGGGTCAACTCCCCCGCGCAGGGCAGGATGCCCACCCAGGCACTGGTTGCGCCCCGCAAGCTCGACGCCACCAGCCTCAATCCGGGCTTCAATTTCTCGACCTTTGTGGCCGGCAAGGCCAACCAGCTGGCCCGGGCCGCGGGCCTCCAGGTGGCGGACCACCCAACGTCCTACAACCCGTTGTTCGTGTACGGCGGCGTCGGACTGGGCAAGACTCACTTGGTCCAGGCCATTGGCAATCACATCCTGGCACAGAACCCGGCCGCCAAGATTCGCTACATCCACGCCGAGACCTATGTCTCCGACGTCGTGCGCGCGTACCAGCACAAGGCCTTCGACGAATTCAAGCGCCATTACCGGTCGCTCGACCTGCTGCTGATCGACGACATCCAGTTTTTCGGCGGCAAGAGCCGCACGCAGGAAGAGTTCTTCTACCTGTTCAACACGCTGATCGAGGCGCACAAGCAGGTCGTCATCACCTGCGACACCTATCCCAAGGAGATTGCGGGTATCGAGGAGCGATTGATTTCGCGCTTCGGCTGGGGGCTGACCGTCGCGCTGGAGCCGCCGGAACTCGAGATGCGGGTCGCCATCCTGCTGGCCAAGGCACAGTCGACGGGCATGCGCATGGACGAGCAGGTCGCGTTCTTCATCGCCAAGCACATCCGGTCGAATGTCCGCGAGCTCGAAGGGGCGCTGAAACGGGTTCTCGCGTACTCCAACTTCCATGGGCAGGAGATTTCGCTTGCGCTGGCCAAGGAAGCGCTGCGCGACCTGCTCGCCGTCCAGAATCGCCAGATCTCGATCGACAACATCCAGAAGACGGTTGCGGATTACTACAAGATCCGCATCTCGGACATGCACTCGAAGAAGCGGTCACGCGCCGTCGCGCGGCCGCGGCAGGTGGCCATGGCGCTGGCCAAGGAACTGACGCAGATGTCCCTGCCCGAGATCGGCAGCAATTTCGGCGGACGCGATCACACGACGGTCCTGCACGCCTGCCGGCAGGTCGCCAAGCTGCGCGAATCCCTGCCCGACATGAACCACGACGTGAACTTCCTGCTGCAGGTGTTGCGCAGTTGAGCGGGGGTCCGGCGTCCGTGGGGAAGGACCTGTTCGAAACCTGATTTTCCCTATGAAAAGCGGCGTTTTGCGCGTATAATTAAAAGGTTTACGACGAATAGGTTGTGGGTAACACCGGCAATTGCGAAGTGCGCGTTTTCATCCCCAAACGATCCACCGGGAGAACCGCGATTATCCCGCCGGTTCGCGGCATGCAAACTCCCTGAACCGGAAGCGTTTTTTGGATCGATACCGAATTCGCCGCGCCTCCTATTAACTATTCTTACTGTTAAACAATGCAACTAAAGCAGATCGCCCGCGACGCGCTCCTGAAACCTTTGCAGGCCGTTTCCGGCATTGTGGAGCGCAGGCACACGCTGCCCATCCTGGCCAACGTGTTGCTCGAGCAGCGCGAGGGCCATCTCTACGTGACGGCGACGGATCTGGAAATGCAGATCACCGCGCACAGCACGCTGGAGGGCAAGGACGGTCAGGCCACGACGGTAGGCGCGCGCAAGCTGCAGGATCTGCTCCGCGCGCTGCCCGACGATGCGACGCTCAACGTCGACGTCACCAGCAGCAAGATGACGGTGCGCGCGGGGCGCTCGCGCTTCAACCTGCAAACACTGCCGGCCGCCGACTACCCGCGGATCAGCCTGGGCACCGAGCAGCTGCAGACGCTGTCACTGCCGCAAGGCGACCTGCGCAAGCTGTTCAAGCTCGCTGAATTCGCGATGGCACAGCAGGATATTCGTTACTACCTGAACGGCATGCTGCTGGTGATCGACAAGGGCACGCTGCAGGCCGTGGCCACCGATGGCCATCGTCTGTCGTGGGCCAGCCTCGCCGTGCCCGGCGATTTCTCGCGCCAGGAAGTGATCCTCCCGCGCAAGACGGTGCTCGAGCTGGGCAAGCTTCTCACCGACAGCGAAGCCCCTGTCACGATCGACATCCTGGCCAACCAGGTGCGATTCCGCTTCGAAAACATCGAACTGGTTTCGAAGGTCGTGGACGGCAAGTTCCCCGACTTCAACCGCGTCATTCCGATTGGCCACACCAAGATGGTGGAACTGGACCGTGTCCTGGCGCTGGCCGCCTTGCAGCGTGCGGCCATTCTTTCCAACGAGAAGTTCCGCGGCGTGCGCGTCGTGCTCGCCCCGGACCTGATGAAGATCGTGTGCACCAACAGCGAACAGGAAGAGGCGGAGGAGGAACTCGAGATCGAGTACAAGGGCGATCCCCTCGACATCGGCTTCAACATCACCTACCTGCTGGACGCGCTGCAGAACGTCAACGTCGAAAAGGTGAGGTTTGCCTTCGGCGATGCCAACTCGAGTGCGCTGGTGACCATGCCCGATCGCGATGACTACAAGTATGTCGTCATGCCCATGCGCATCTGATGCGGCGCGCGTCCGCGAAATGAACCTGCAACGCGCGCCGACACGTTTGTCGGCGCGGTTGTTTTGGCGGGGATGAAGGCTCCTCCCCGATGACGGAAGAAAGACCGAATGACACCAGCGCAACCCCTGCCGAATCCGTCCAATGAGACGCGTCCTACGCCCCAGCCGCAGCCCAACGGCCAGGCGAACGGTGGCGACTACGATTCCTCCAGCATCCAGATCCTCAAGGGCCTGGACGCCGTGCGCAAGCGCCCCGGCATGTACATCGGCGACACGTCCGATGGCACCGGCCTGCATCACATGGTGTTCGAGGTGCTCGATAACGCCATCGACGAGGCGCTGGCCGGCTGGTGCGACGACATCAAGGTCATCATCCACGCCGACAACTCGATCAGCGTGACCGACAACGGCCGCGGCATTCCGACGGACATCAAGGAAGGCGACGAGGAAAAGCGATCGGCCGCCGAGATCGTGATGACGGAGTTGCACGCGGGCGGCAAGTTCGACAACAACAGCTACAAGGTCTCAGGCGGCCTGCACGGCGTGGGCGTGTCTGTCGTCAACGCGTTGTCGAACTGGCTGAAGCTCAAGATCTGGCGCGACGGAAAATTCCACCAGATGGAATTCCGGCGCGGCGTCGCCGTGTCGCCGCTGGCGGTCATGGGCGCGAGCGACCGGCGCGGCACCGAGGTCCATTTCATGGCGTCGGCGGAGACGTTCAACAACATTGAATATCACTTCGACATCCTCGCCAAGCGCATTCGCGAGCTGTCGTTCCTAAACAATGGCACCAAGATCGAATTGATCGACCAGCGCGACGGCAAGAGCGAGAATTTCGCGTACTCGGGCGGCGTGAAGGGCTTCGTCGAGTACATGAACCGGTCGAAGCAGGCATTGCATCCGAAGATCTTCCATGCCGTCGGCGAGAAGGACGGCGTCGTCGTCGAAGTCGCGATGCAGTGGAACGATTCGTATGCCGAGAGCGTGCAGTGCTTCACCAACAACATTCCGCAGCGCGACGGCGGCACGCATTTGACGGGCCTGCGCCAGGCGATGACGCGCACGCTCAACAGCTACATTGAAAAGGAAGAGGTCGCCAAGAAGGCCAAGGTCGAAACCACCGGCGACGACATGCGCGAAGGCCTGACCTGCGTACTGTCGGTGAAAGTGCCCGAGCCCAAGTTCAGCTCGCAGACCAAGGACAAGCTCGTTTCGTCGGAAGTGCAGCCGATCGTGCAGGAAGTGGTGTCGGCCAAGTTGTCCGAGTTCCTGCTGGAACAGCCGGCGGATGCCAAGATCATCTGCTCGAAGATCGTCGACGCCGCGCGTGCGCGCGAAGCGGCCCGCAAGGCGCGCGACCTCACGCGCCGCAAGGGCGTGCTGGACGGCATGGGCTTGCCCGGCAAGCTCGCGGACTGCCAGGAGCGCGACCCGGCGCTGTGCGAGTTGTACCTGGTCGAAGGAGATTCCGCGGGCGGTTCGGCCAAGCAGGGCCGCGATCGCAAGTTCCAGGCGATCCTGCCGCTGCGGGGAAAGATCCTCAACGTGGAGCGCGCGCGGTTCGAGAAACTCGTCTCGTCGCAGGAAATCGTCACGCTGATCACCGCGCTCGGCACAGGCTTCGGCAAGCCGGCAGGCGACAAGGATGACAAGGACGCTTTCAATGCCGACAAGCTCCGGTATCACCGCATCATCATCATGACCGACGCGGATGTGGACGGCTCGCACATCCGTACGCTGCTGCTCACGTTCTTCTACCGGCAGATGCCCGAACTGGTGGAGCGCGGCCACATCTACATCGCGCAACCACCGCTGTACAAGGCCAAGCAGGGCAAGGAAGAGGTCTATCTCAAGGACGACCACGAACTCAAGCAGCACCTGCTCAAGTTCGCGCTGAAGGGCGCGGAACTGACGCCCGGCACCGGCCGGCCACCGCTGGCGGCGGAGACGTTCGCCAATATCGCGCGCGAATTCCTGCTGGCCGAGGCGGTCATCGAGCGCGTCGCGCGCCTTACCGATCCGCAGGCGCTGCACGCGATGCTCGGCGGAGTGCGCGTGGATCTGTCGACGGAAGCCGCCGCGGTTGCGAGCGCGAGCGCGCTGCAGAAAGCAATTGGCGACGACGACGTCACCGTGGAGGCGCGCTACGACGCAACGACCGAGACGCGGCGACTGGTGATCGTCCGCATGCACCACGGCACGCCGCACGTCACCGCGATCGACGGAGATTTCCTGGCGAGCGGCGACGCCGCGCAGATCCGCACCGCGGCCGACGTGCTGCAAGGGCTGGTGCATTCGGGTGCTTCCATCCGGCGCGGCGACAAGCAACTGGCCATCCGCTCGTTCAAGGAGGCGCTCGACTGGCTGCTCGCCGAGGCGCGAAACCTCACGGGCATCCAGCGCTACAAGGGGCTCGGCGAAATGAACCCGGCGCAGCTGTGGGAGACCACGATGGACCCGAAGGTGCGCCGCCTGCTGCGCGTGCAGATCGAGGACGCCATCACCTCCGAGGAAATTTTCTCGACGCTGATGGGTGAACTGGTCGAGCCGCGGCGCGCGTTCATCGAGTCCAACGCGCTGGGGGTGCGCAATCTCGACGTCTGACACGCACTGACCGACGTAGTCCAGGGCGGCCAATACGTGCCGCATGGTCCCTCTTCAAATCCGCCTGGCCGTGGTGTAGCGTACACGCCATGCCCTGCGCATTCCATCGCAGCAGGTCGTCGCAAGAACTCAGGAGGAGACCATGCAAATCCGCAAAGCCGTCACCGCGGTCGCACTGACAAGCGCGCTGTTCGTTGCTTTCGACGCCCGGGCCCAGGCCCCGACCCCGACCCCGAACCTCGAGAAGCTCAAGCAGATGAAGGTCGCGACCACCGACCTCAACATCCCGGTGGTTCCGCAAACCGGCAAGAATGCGGATGCCATCCGCGAGAATCTCAAGCGCATCAAGCTTCCGCCGGGGTTCAAGATCGAGCTTTTCGCGATCGTCCCCGACGCGCGCCACATGGCGGTTGCGCCGAGCACCAACATGCTCTTCGTCGGCACCCGCAAGACCACTGTCTGGGCGGTGACCGACCGCAACAGCGACGGCGTCGCCGACGAGGTGAAGAGCTTTGCACCGAGCCTCAAATTCACGAACCCGAACGGCGTGTGCTGGACCCGGGATGGCTTCCTGATCGTCGCCGAGCACAACCGCGTGCTCAATTTCCCGGCCGCCGAGTTCTTCTACGAGGGCCCGGACGTCGCGGTGATCGAGGTCGTGCCGCAGGGCCAGCTGGTCCCGCCCGAGGAAGAGAGCTACAACCATGGTGCGCGCACTTGCCGCGTCAGCGACGACGGCAAGCTCTACGTCACGCTCGGCCAGCCGTACAACGTGCAGCCGCGCGATAAGGTCGCGATGTACGAGAAGCTGGGCATCGGCGGCATGATACGGCTGAATGCGTTCGACGGCTCGGGTCGCGAGGTGGTCGCCCGGGGCGTGCGCAATTCCGTCGGCATGGACATCAACCCCAAGGACAAAGTCGTATGGTTCACCGACAACCAGACCGACGGCATGGGTGACGAAACGCCGCCCGGCGAGCTCAACCGCATCACCAAGGCCGGGGGCGAGCACTTCGGCTACCCGTACATTCACGGCAACAGTGTCCCTGTCGCAGGTACGGCGGCCGCGCCCGACTTGAAGGACATGCAGCCGCCCGCAAACTGGACGAAGCCGCAGATTGAATTCCCCGCGCACCAGGCACAACTCGGCATGGCCTTCTATAACGGCAAGATGTTCCCCGCGCAGTACCAGGGCGGCATCTTCGTCGCCGCGCACGGGTCGTGGAACCGTACCAAGCCCTCCGGTGCGCTGATCAACTTCGTCTCGCTCAAGGCCGATGGTTCAGCCGACAAGAGCAGCGTCTTCGCCGAGGGCTGGCTCGATGAGAACGGCATCTATCGCGGCCGACCGGTCGACGTGGCGGTGATGAAGGACGGCTCGCTGCTCGTCAGCGACGATTTCGCAGGTGCGATCTACCGCATCAGCTACTCGCAGTAAGGCAGTTTCAGTCGTGTCACGAGAGGGGGTGGCCCTCGCGCTCGCCGCGGCGTTCGCGCTCGCGGCCGCCCCTCCGCCTGCTTTGGCCGACGCCGCGACGGGGCGAACCAAGGCGCAGATGTGCGCGCCGTGTCATGGTGCCAATGGCTTGGCCGTGGCGCCAAACACGCCGCACCTCGCGGGGCAGCCGGAGCCGTATCTCGTTGATCAACTCAAGGCTTACCGCAGCGGCAAGCGCGCGCACGAGGTGATGGGCGTGGTAGCGAAGCCCCTCACCGATGCCGACATCGCCGACCTCGCTGCGTGGTTCGCCTCGCTCGAGATCGTGCTCAGGAAGGAACCCTGAGCGCCGCAAGCGGGTTAGCGCCTGCCCGCCCCGGCGGTTCTCCCGTGAATGAATTGAGAATTCGGTTTCTGCCTTTACGCTGGCGGAAGCGCTCCACGTGTTCAATAATGGTGTCGCTATCCTCGGGCAATCTCATGCCCGGGAAGCGCAAAAAAATACTTCGTGCTCAATCGTGGCACGCTACAACAAAGGGAGAAAAAAATGCATTGTTTGAAACCCGTGTCGTGGATGAGTGCCGCAGTCTTCGCGGTGGCGGGCTCGCTGGCAGGGATCGCGCACGCAGCCGCGACCGCGGACGAGGCCGCGATCCGCGCGCAAACAACGAGCTGGGAGAAAGCCTATAACGGCGGCGACGCGAAAGGCGTGGCCGCACAGTACGCCGACGATGCACTGCTGCTTCCCCCGGGCGCATCGGGCGTCAGCGGCAAGCCGGCGATCCTGGAGTTCTTCACCAAGGACATCGCCGCCTCGAAGGCCGCCGGGGTCGTGTTCGTCATCAATCCCAAGACCGATGTCGGCGTCTCCGGAAACATGGGTTGGGAATCGGGCACGTACAAGGTCACCTTGAAAGGGGCCGTCGTCGAGACGGGCAAGTTCCTGTCGGTCTCGCGCAAGAAAGACGGCAAGTGGCACTACCTCCGCGACACCTGGAATGCAGATGCGCCGGTCGCAGTGCCGGCGGCTGCACCGGCAGCGCCGGCGGCGAAGAAGTAGGCTGCGATCTCCGCTGAGGCACGCGCGCCTCGGCGGGCTTTTTCGCGCGGCCCGAGCGCTACGGCTTCAAGTCGAGCGTGACGATGACGACCGCCGAGTCGCCCATGTATGCGGCGGCTGCATCTGCGGGCCGCGCGGACCGGAGCGCGCGCCCCTCGTCCGAATCCGGCAGCGGTGAGCGCTCGAACAGCACGAGTCTTGGTCTTGCATCCGCCGCGAACGCCACTTCCATCGGCACTTCGCGCGTTCCCAAGCCCCAGAGCCGCACCAACACCGGCTCCTTGCCCTTCAGCCGTTCTGCGCTAATCGCATCCTGACCGTCGACGCGAATTGAACGAATGCCGGCGCCGGGTGCCACGCCCGCACTGAGCAGAAAGCCGCCGCGTCCGCTGCGCAGCACGCCTCTCACGACGGTCGTCCCGTCGCGAGTCGCGACGTCTTTAACCTCGAAGCGTGGCGCGGGAAGGTCTTGCGCGGCCGCGGGCTTGAATCTCCCCCGCGCCTTCAGCAGGCCGAATTGCAGGTATTGCTCGTCTCGGGCAGGAAAGCCCCGTGTCGCCAGGAAATCCTCATCCGGCGGGCCGACGAAACCAACCAGCCAGCGCGGCTGGGCAGCGCGGTCGTCGTAATAGATGATGTTGAGACCGCGAGGATGTTCGGTAGTGAACGCCGGCGTCCGGTTCGCCACGGCCGCCGCGCCGACAATAACCACGATGCAAAGCGAGACCAGTACCCACGCGCAGCGGGACCGTGGTTTCTCGCTCGCAGCGAACACCGGGACCAGCGCCAGCGAAAACGGAACCAGTGCAAGGATTCGAAACTGTGTCAGGTCGAAGCCCAGCACCGTCTCGAGCCCCAGCACCAGCCAGAGCCACAGGAACGCGACGAGCACGAACCCAATCAGGCCGCTGACGCGCAGCGATCGCGCCGAGCCCCCGCGCGCGACGGTCTCGATCCATGCGGCGATGGCCACGCCGAACGCCGGCCAGAGCAGCGGATAGGACGCGCCGGTGACCTTGATCGCGGTGCCGACGGCGAGCAGCGCAAGCACGATCCAGTTGACGAAAAAGAGCACGCGGGCATCGACACGCCTACGCACCAGGGCCGCCACGAACAGCGGAACGAGGACTCCCGCAGTGAAGACAGCGACGCGGCCTGGCCATGGCTGCGGATGGTCGAGCGGATGCACGCCGGGCCAGATGCCCAGTGGATACGCAAGCAGCCAGCCGACGGCGAACAGCAGGACCGGCACGGCGAGCAGGGCCGCGCCGGCCCACCCCGCCGCTTGCCAACGCAACGCATCGCGGTGCAATCCGAGAATACCGACGAGCGCCGCAAGAACTACGAGGGCCATGGGCACATTGATGGCCGCGGACCAGACGATGGTGAACCCGCCGAACACGTCGAAGAAACTGGCGTTCGACTCGCTCGTGAGGCGGTCGAGTTCGGCGTCGGCGAGAACGTCCGTAACGGCGAGCGCCTGCTCGCCCATGTGCCGCAGCGAGCGCGGATCGAGGTTCTGCAGGTCGTCGCGGGCCGAGTGATAGAGCGATGCGGAGTTCGAGAACGCGAAATTGAAACCAGTCAGTCCCCGTTTGCGATAAACGGTGAAGTCCGTGTCGTTGGGCAGCAGCCGGTACACCTCGTAGGTCACGGAATTCGCCGACGGACGCGGGACACTGTGGGCGTACAGTTGCAGAAGCCGCGCATTGCCGGGACCTGTTTCGAACATCATCGCAGGCCCCGACGCGCCGCGCGCTTCGAAATTCACGACGACGCCGACGCGGCTCATCAGCGGATGGTGCTCGGCGAAGGCGTGCGCGCCGCGCAAGCCCGTTTCCTCGCCGTCAGTGATCAGGAAGATGATGTCGTTGGCAGTCGTCCTGCCCGCGAAGGCGCGCGCGAGTTCGAGCACGATGGCGACCCCCGCGCCGTCGTCGCTGACGCCCGGACCTCCGGGGACGCTATCGTAATGCGCACTCGCGAGCACCGCCTTGCCGCTGCCGGTTCCGCGGTGTACGGCGATGATGTTCTCGATCGCGGTGCAGCCGGCGTTGGGCCCTTCCGCTTCGCACTGGAGCGCAGCCTGGACTTCGGGCACGTAGCCGGCCGCCTTGAACTCCGCGATGATCCGGTCGCGCACAACGGCGTTCTCCGGCGATCCGACCGGATGCGGCCGCTGCTCGGCCAGCAGGCCCGAAAGCGTCGCGAGCGCCCGTGCCTCGGAGAATGCCCCGGTTGCCGCACCGGAGGGCGCGACAAGCTGCGATTGCCACAAGTGCAGCAGCACCGCCGTGATCGCCACGACGAAAGCAAAGACCCCGACGATTCCCCACCGGTTGCTTGCCACTGCCTTCATCCTTGGCGCGACGTCGACATCATAGTGGAATCCCGAATGATCCGGCCTCCCGAGCGACGAGCCTGTGGACGCCGCGCCAAATCAGTAAACTAGGCGACCCACTCGACGGACATGGACATGGACTCGCGCGAACTCAAGGCGTTATTCGAACTGTTCGGCATCGCGGTCGACAATTCCGGCGCGTGCTCCGGCCCCGGGCAATGGCGCGGCGGCGGTGACCGAATCGCGTCGATCAATCCTGCGAATGAACAGACGCTGGCGCACGTCGCACTCACCAGCGCGGACGACCTGGCGGCGGTGATCGCGTCGGCCGCGTCGGCCGCGCGTGACTGGCGCGACGTTCCTGCGCCGCGCCGAGGCGAGGCCGTCCGCCGCTTCGGCAACCTGTTGCGCGAGCACAAAGATGCGCTGGGCACGCTGGTATCACTGGAGAACGGCAAGATCAAAGCCGAGGGCGACGGCGAAGTCCAGGAGATGATCGACATCGCCGACTTCGCCGTCGGCCAGTCGCGGATGCTCTATGGCAAGTCGATGCACTCGGAGCGCGCGGCGCACCGCATGTTCGAGCAATGGCATCCGCTGGGCGTAGTTGGCGTCATCTCCGCGTTCAATTTTCCCGTCGCTGTCTGGGCGTGGAACGCGATGCTCGCCGCGATCTGCGGCAATGCTACCGTCTGGAAGCCTTCGCCGAAGACACCACTCGCCGCACTGGCGGTGCAGTCGCTCGCAAATCGCGTGATGTCCGAGTTGTCGCTGCCGTCGATCTTCACGCTGGCCATCGCGGGCAACGCCGAAACGCGCTCACTCGTCGCGGATCCGCGCATTGCGCTGGTCTCGTTCACCGGGTCCTCCGCTGTTGGCCGCGATATCGCCACGAGCATTGCGTCGCGCTTCGGCAAGTCGCTGCTGGAATGCGCCGGCAACAACGCGATCATCGTCGCCGAAGATGCCGACCTCGACCTGGTCGTGCCGGCCGTCGTGTTCGGCGCCGTGGGCACGGCGGGGCAGCGTTGCACGACGACACGACGCCTGATCGTGCATCAATCGCGCATGCAGGACGTGCTCGCGCGATTGAAAACCGCGTATGCGCAGGTGCGCATCGGCGATCCGCTGGAAGCGGCCACATTGATGGGACCGCTCATCGATGCCACCGCCGTGGCGAATTACGTGGCGGCCATCGCCGAGGCCACGAAGTCGGGCGGCACGCTGGTCTGCGGCGGCCGTGTGCTGCCCGGTCCGGGATTCTGGGTGGAGCCGGCGATCATCGGCGGCGCGCGCAACGAGTGGCCGTGCGTCCAGCGCGAGACCTTCGCGCCGATCCTGTATGTGATGGGTTTTGCGACGGTGGACGAGGCGATCGCGCTCAACAACGCCGTGCCGCAAGGCTTGTCGAGCGCGGTATTCACGCTGGGCATGCGCACCGCCGAGGCCTTCCTGGCGGCGAGCGGCAGCGATTGCGGCATTGCCAACGTCAATATCGGCACATCGGGCGCCGAAATTGGCGGCGCGTTCGGCGGCGAGAAGGAAACCGGCGGCGGGCGCGAATCGGGCTCCGACGCGTGGCGGACCTACATGCGCAGGCAGACCAATACGATCAACTGGAGTCGCGAACTCCCGTTGGCGCAAGGGATCAAGTTCGGCTAGGACTTCCTTGCCGCCGGCTTTTTCGCTGCGGGTTTCTTAGCGGCCGGCCGCTTCGCGGCAGTCTTGGCGGCCGGCTTGACGCCGGGCACCGCCGGGGCCGTCCTGGCGGCCTTCTTCACCGGCGTTTTCGCGGTGCGCTTCGCTGTACCGGTGGACTTTCCCGCCTTGGCGGCGAGGATCTCCAGCGCTTCCGACAGCGTCAGCGTCTCTGCCTTGTCGCTATCGGGAAGCGTGGCGTTCACCGCGCCATGCTTGACGTAGGGGCCATATTTCCCGCTGTGCAGTTCGACCGGCGCCTTGGTCTTGGGGTGCGCGCCCAGGACCTTCAAGGCGGTGGCGGGACGCCCTCCGCGCGCGCGCGTCTTGGTCGGATCCTTGGCCTCGAATTCGAAGCCGACCTTGCCGTCCTTCTGCACCACGAGAAACGCGGAGAACGGGCGCCGGGTGCGTGCCGACACGAATTGCAGCAGGTCGGTCTTCTTCGTCGCGAGCAGCTTTTCCATCTGCGCCCGTTCGATCGGCCGCTGCAGGATCATCCTGCCGGACCGGAAATCGCAGGTCTTGTCCGCACCGACCGCCTTTTCGCAAACGTAGGCGTTGGGGAGTTCGAACACCCGCGATGCGCATTTGGGGCACGTGCCCAGCGGTGTCTGCGCCGAAAAGTCCGGCACTTCGCCGTCCTCGGTGCCGGTGTCGTTGCCAAAGTCGAACGTGACTTCGTTGGCGTCGGTGAGCTTGAGCTTCGCCGAAAAAGGCCGCCCCATTTTGCTGCGGAAACCTTCGAGCGGGCCGATTTCGCGATCCTTGATCAGCGCATCCGCCTCATGCGGCTCCAGCTGCCGGCCGCCGAGGATTTTCCAGAAGGCAAAGTCGCAGGCTGGATTCATGCACTGGAATTTCTTGTATTTCTCGTGCACTTCGCCCACGCCGCACTTCGGGCAGCGATTGGCCAATGTCGCGAAGTCGCCGGGAATCGTGTCGCTCTCGTAGCCCTTGGCCTGTCCGACGATGCGTTCGGTCATCGCGACGATTTCGCGCATGAACTCGTCGCGGCCGAGCTTGCCGTGCTCCATCTGTGCCAGCTTGAACTCCCACTCGGCCGTGAGTTCGGGCGAGAACAGTTCGGGGATGCCCAGGCCATGCAGCAGCGTCATCAACGAAAACGCCTTGGCCGTCGGAACAAGCTCCTTGCCTTCGCGATAGATGTAGCGCTCCGCGATCAAGCCTTCGATGATCGATGCGCGGGTGGCCGGCGTGCCAAGGCCCTTTTCCCGCATCGCCTCGCGCAGGTCGTCGTCCTCGATCAGCTTGCCCGCGCCTTCCATGGCGGACAGCAGCGTCGCCTCGTTCAGCCGCGGCGGCGGGCGCGTGACGAGCGCGACGACATCGACCTTTTCAGTGGCGACGATCTCGTTGGGCTTCACTTGCGCAAGCGTGGCCTCGTCGCCCTGCGCTTCCTTTCCGTAGACCGCGAGCCAGCCCGGCGACACGAGCACCTTGCCCTCGGTCTTGAACGGTTGCGCCTCCACGCGCGTGATGCGCGTGGTCAGCAGGAATTCGGCGGGCGGATAGAACACGGCCAGGAAACGGCGGACCACGAGATCGTAAAGCTTGGTTTCGATCTCGTTCAGGTGCTTGGGCCGCGACAGCGTGGGAATGATCGCGAAGTGGTCGGAGATCTTGGAATTGTCGAAGATGCGCTTGTTGGGCCGCACCCATTTCTGCTTCAGTATCTCGCGCGCGAAGCCGCCGAAGGCGTTGGTCTCGGCCAACTCCTCCATCGTCGCCTTCACCGTGCCGATATAGTCCTCCGGCAGCGCGCGCGCGTCGGTGCGCGGATAGGTCAGCACCTTGTGCTTTTCGTACAGCGCCTGCGCGAGCGACAACGTAGTCCGCGCGGAAAAGCCGAAGCGGCCGTTGGCTTCGCGCTGCAGGCTGGTCAGGTCGTACAACAGCGGCGCGCCCTGCGTCGACGGCTTCGACTCCTCGGTGACCACACCGGGCTTGCCGGCGGTGAGTTCGGCGATCGCGCGGGCGGGCGCCTCCTCCCACAGCCTCTCGGCGCGGGCGTCGGGGTCGTCGTCGACCTTGCGGAATTTTTCGTCGAACCAGCGGCCCGTGTATTCGCCGCTCGCCGCGCGAAACGTGCCGACCAGTTCCCAGTAGTTGCGCGAGCGGAACGCGCGGATCTTCTCCTCGCGTTCGACCAGGATCGCGAGTGTGGGCGTCTGCACGCGGCCAACCGTCGTGAGCTGGAAGCCGCCGGACTTGGAATTGAACGCGGTCATGGCCCGCGTGCCGTTGATGCCGACCAGCCAGTCGGACTCGGAGCGGCACACGGCGGCATCGGCGAGCGGCAGCATGGCCTCGTCGGTGCGCAGTTGCGCAAAGCCGTCGCGGATCGCCGCCGGCGTCATCGATTGCAGCCAGAGGCGCTTGATCGGCTTGCCCGATTTCGCGAACTGGACGATGTAGCGGAAGATGAGTTCACCCTCGCGCCCGGCATCGCAGGCGTTGATCAGCGCGGAGACATCCTTGCGCTTGATGAGCTTGAGAAGCGTCTTCAGACGCCCCTCATTCTTCTCGATCGGCTTCAGCGCGAATTTCGACGGCAGCGCCGGCAGGTGCGCGAACGTCCACTTGCCGCGCTTGACCTCCTCGTCCTCGGGCATGCCGATCTCGAGCAGGTGTCCCACCGCCGACGAGACGACGTGCTTGTCGCTCTCGAAGTAGTCGTCGTGCTTGGCAAAGCCGCCCAGCGCGCGCGTGATGTCGGCGGCGACGGAGGGCTTTTCGGCGATGATGAGGGTCTTGGGCACGGGCTGGGTCAACGCTAAGGGACGCAGATACTAACCGGGCGGGCACGACCGCGGCAAGAAAACGCAGGATTCGGCTGGCCCAACGCGCGCGCGTACGCGAGGCGCGCGTGCGCACGCGCGCGAGGGGCCCGCGTTCACGAACCGTGCAGGCATTGCCAGAGTCCGCCGGGCATTGCCGCGACTTGCCCCGCCAGTTCGAGGTTGGTGAGCGCCGCCACGACGACATCCGGCGGCAACGCGGTTCGCGACACCAGCGCATCGACGTCGGCGGAGTCGCCGCCCAGCGCGTCGAGCACGCAGCGTTCGGAAGCTGTCGCTGGGGTTTCTTTCAGCGCTGCCGCAGCCGCAGCAGGCGAGGTCATGCCCAACTCTTCGAGTATGTCCTGCGCAGTCTGGACGAGCTTGGCGCCTTCGCGAATCAACTTGTGGCAACCCTTGGACAACGGTGAGTGAATCGAACCCGGAATGGCGAACACTTCGCGGCCCTGTTCGCCGGCGTAGCGCGCGGTGATGAGCGAACCCGACGATAGCGCGGCCTCCACCACCAGGACGCCACGGGCGAGCCCGCTGATCAACCGGTTGCGGCGCGGAAAGTTCTTCTCCCTGGGCGGCGTGCCCGGTGGGAACTCGGAGATCAAGCCTCCAGCCTCCGCAATCCGGTGCGCGAGTGCGCGATTCCTCGCCGGATAGACGCGATCGAGTCCCGTGCCAACGACAGCGAGCGTCGAACCTGCGGCCGTCAGCGCACCGGCATGCGCAGCGGCATCGACGCCGACCGCCAGGCCCGAGACGATGGTGAGCCCGGCCTGCGACAAGGTTTGAGCGAAAGCGCGTGCGTTCTCGGCGCCCTGCGCCGTCGCGTTGCGACTGCCGACGATTGCCAGCGCCGGTCGATTAAGGAGATCGCGGCGTCCGACGAAGAACAGTGCCGGTGGCGCGAAGCCCAGTTCCAGAAGCGCGCGCGGATAGTCCGGGTCATCCCACGCGACGATTTCGTGCGCAGGGTCGGCAAGCCACGCGCGGGTCGCCGCCAGCGCGTCCTCGTCGATGGGTTCCAGGACGCGTGCGGCGACGGCGTCCGGCACGACCGCGCCCAGTTGCGCGCGCGTGGCGCCCAGTACGGAAACCGGATCGCCGAACGCGCGCAGCAATGCGACAAGCGCCTGGTGGGGCAGGGCCTTGAGCGACAACGTCGCCCAGGCCTCCGGGATCGAGGCGGCGACGGACATGGGCAGAGGATACGCGGCGGCTTAAGCTCGCCGCTATCGGCCGAACGGCCAACCGCGCGCGTCCTAAGGGGTGCGGCCGTAGTCGCCGGGACGAACCGGATCGGTCGTATTCAGCAGGACCGCGTAGGACACGTAGTCGAACGTGCGGAACACGAACATGAGTCCGGTGCGTTCGTCGGCCGGCGCGACCAGCACGTCGGGCGTGAATGTCTTGGTCGGGTCCAGGAAGCGCAGGATGGCCGTCTGTTGCTTCGCCGGACGCGGATCGGGAACCGGTTCGACGCTGCGGTACACGGCCAGCACGTTGCCGGGCTGCAGTCCGTCTGCCGTACCCTTGTCGATGGTGATGACGTAACCGCGGCCGGTCTCGGTGTTGGTGAACGGGACCTTCAGGATGCGGGCGTCGATCGCCTTGTCCGGCGCGCGGGGCACGTAGTTCGCCACCGTCTCGCGCGGCGCGGGCAACAGCCGGTCGCCGATGAGAACCTCCTGGTCGGCGGACTCGATGCGCACCGTGGAGAGTTCGCCGAATTTCTCGATGCGTGCCGTGCCGATGAACTTGCTCTCATAGCCCAGCACGTTGATGCCGTCGAGCGTCGTGATCGGAGGACCAGGGCGGTAGATGTACCAGTAGTCGCCCCCCTTCGCGTCCAGCCCGGCGACGTAGATGATGTCGCCGCGGCCGCGGACCATGCGCGCGGCGTTGCGTCCGGAAATGATCTCCGCCGTGTTGGCCAGTCCGTTGGGTCCGGTGACCAGGTTCTTCGACAGGTACGGCTCGAGGTCGCCCGGTGGAATGGAGGGGATGATCTCGATGTCGAGCGCCGATGCGCGCGTCTGTGGCGAAACGCGAACGCCGTTGCGCGTCAGCGACAGCTGCGGCTGGCCGTCCACGTAGTCGAGCCGGACGACGTCGCCGGGATAGATCAGGTGCGGATTCCTGATCTGGTCGCGGTTCATCCGCCAGATGTCCGGCCAGCGCCAGGGATCCTTGAGGAACTTGCCGGAGATGCCCCAGAGGGTGTCGCCTTTCTGCACCGTATAGCTGGACGGGGCCTTGTCCGCGATCTTGAGGTCCTGCGGATTCTGCGCACCGGCGACAGTGGCGAAGGCGAGCACGCCCATCGCGGCCACGGCCGCGAGCAGGTGCCTCGCTGTGGTAAACTCTTGAACCATAACGGCTCTTCCCTAGGCTACCGCAAGGGGCGGCTTATGCCGACGTCGTAAACCAACGTCCTAAACCGCCGCAAAATAAGGACTTAACACGGATTCTGCATCCGGCACCTGCATTTGGCAAGCTATGGCGCTCCTTTCCATACTGGAATACCCCGACCCGCGTCTCAAAAAAGTCGCGGCGGCGGTCACAGCCTTCACTCCGGACGTCGCCCGGCTGGTCCGGGACATGGCCGAGACCATGTACGCGGCGCCCGGCGTGGGCCTGGCCGCAACCCAGGTCGACGTGCACAAGCGGGTCATCGTTATCGACGTTTCCCACGCCCGGGACGACTTGGTGGTGCTGGTCAATCCGGAAATCATTGCTGCCTCCGGCGAAATCGAATGTGAGGAGGGCTGCCTTTCGGTGCCCGGGTACTTCGACAAGGTCGTTCGCGCGGCGCGGGTCACCGTGCGCGCCTGGGACGAGCACGGCAAGCCGTTCGAGCGCACCGCCGAAGACATGCTCGCCGTATGCGTGCAGCACGAAATGGACCACCTGGTGGGCAGGATGTTCGTCGACTACCTCTCGCCGCTGAAACGCGCCCGGCTCAAGAACAAACAGCGCAAGAAACAGCGGCTCGCGGGTTGATTCCGCCCGTACGCGCGCGATGAGGGTCGGCTTTGCCGGAACCCCGGGCTTTGCCGCCCAGGCGCTCGCCGCCATCCTTGCGGCCGGCTTCGAAATCCCGCTGGTGCTGACCCGGCCCGACAGGCCCAAAGGACGTGGCCTGCACGACGAACCATCGCCGGTCAAACGCCTTGCCGGCGAGCGCGGCGTCGCCGTGCTGCAACCCGCCACGCTCAAGACCGACGAAGCGCGCGCGCCGCTCCTTGCCGTGCGTCTCGATGTGCTGGTGGTTGCCGCTTACGGATTGATCCTGCCGCCTGCCGTCCTTTCCTGGCCCCGCTACGGCTGCCTCAATATCCACGCCTCGGCACTTCCCCGCTGGCGCGGCGCGGCGCCCATTCAACGCGCCATCGCCGCCGGCGACACCGTGACAGGTGTCACGATCATGCAAATGGATGCCGGGCTCGATACCGGGGCCATGATCGAGGTCGTCCCGGTGGCGATCGATCCGCGCGAGACCGCCGCGACGCTGCACGACAAGCTGGCCGCTGCCGGGGCCATCGCCGTCGTGGACGTCTTAAGCCGCTTGGCCCGCGACGGCGTGCTGAAGGCGACGCCGCAGCCTGCGGCGGGCGCTACCTATGCCGCCAAAGTCGAGCGCAGCGACGCCATCATCGATTGGTCGGGGCGCGCCGACGCGATCGACCGCCATATCCGCGCGCTCGATCCCGTGCCCGGAGCGACCACTCACTTCGGCGCGTTGGGCGTCAAGGTGTGGCGTGCCGATCCGATTGCGCGGGAGCACATCGCGCCGGCGGGCACGGTCGTCGCCGTCGGCAAGGACGGCATCGACGTGGCCTGTGGCGAAGGCACGTTGCGGCTGCGAGAGGTGCAGCCTTCCAACGGCAAGCGCATGGCGGCGTCCGCCTTCGCTGCCGGGCACGCTGTGGCGCCGGGCACGCGCTTTGGCGCGCCCGCGGTGACCTGATCCATCGTCCACGAACGATGCAAATCGAACAACAGCAGGCGGCACGGGTCGTCTTGCACGTCTTCGACGGCATGGCGCTACCGGCGGCGCTGGCAGCCGTCGACGATGGCTCGCCGTTGCGCGGCCGGTCGCTGGTGCAGGAACTTGCCTACGGAACGCTTCGGCATTGGGGTCGCTGCGAAGCATTGACGCGGGCGCTTGCGACCAAGCCCATCACCGACGCATCGCTCGCGGCGCTGGTCGCCGTCGCGCTGTATCAGCTCGATCACACCGACGCGCCCTCGTTTGCCGTCGTCGACCGCGCGGTCGATGCCGCTGGCGCCGTCGCCCGCCCGCAGGCGAAAGCACTCGTCAACGCGATGCTGCGACGTTACCTGCGCGAACGCGACGCGCTGAATTTGCAGGTCGTCGCGGCAAGCCCGGTCGCTCGCTGGTCGTATCCTCGCTGGTGGATCGGCCGCGTCGAAGCAGACTATCCACGGCATTGGCAGGCGATTCTCGCTGCGGGCAACGAACGCCCGCCGCTCACCCTGCGCGTCAATCGCAGGGCAGGCACGCGCGAAGCGTTGCTCGCGGCATTCGCAGCGGCGGGGGTGAAGGCAAGCGCCGCCGGCGCGGAAGGAATTATCGTCGACCCGCCGCAGCCCGTCACTGGGTTGCCCGGATTCGCCGAAGGGTCGTTCGCGGTACAGGACCTGGGCGCACAGCTCGCCGCGCCGATACTTGCCCCGCGCGATGGCATGCGGGTGCTGGACGCCTGCGCCGCGCCCGGGGGCAAGGCCGCGCATTTGCTGGAACTTGCGCAAATCGAGCTCACGGCCCTTGATCACGACAAGGCGCGCCTGCCGCGGATAAGCGAGAACTTGGCGCGACTGAAACTTGCTTCGCGCAACGTTCGCGTGATTGCCGGCGATGCGGGCGAGCCCTCCGCGTGGTGGGACGGACAGGCCTTCGATCGGATCCTGGCCGACATGCCCTGCACGGCGTCGGGAATCGTGCGCCGCCACCCGGACGCCAAGTGGCTGCGGCGCAAGTCCGACATCGCGGACCTGGCAGCGAAGCAGCAACACATTTTACGGGCGCTGTGGCCGTTGCTCGTCCCCGGCGGGAGCCTCCTTTATGCGACTTGTTCGGTGTTTTCCGGCGAAAACGAGCACGGCGTACGCGACTTCCTGGCCGAAACGCCGGGAGCGTTGCGCGAAACCATCAGATTCGACCCGGAAGTCTGTCAAGAAGGGGGCCAACTCTTGCCTTCAGGGAAGGGCACGCGCCACAATCAGGACGGTTTCTTCTACGCGCTGCTCCGCAAGGCCTGACGCGGGCCGGGATGGTTGTAAACGCCCCAATCGCCCCCGTCGCAACGGGGCGGCCCCCGCCGCGCCGCCGGACCCGAACCGCGATTGTCTCCGGCATGCCGTTCCGCAACCCCTTCCTAGTCCTGTCCCGCTCGCCGCGCGCGCAATGCCGGCAAGCGGCGCTCGGGGTTTTGGCGGTGCTGTTGGTGGCGGTGTGCTGGCTGGCCACGCCGGCGCACGCCGACTCCATCCCGGTCAAGGCGGCCGAGCTGCGGATCGAGGAAGGCGAGGTCCTGCTCAATGCCGAATTCGAGTTCTCGCTGAACGCGACGCTCGAGGATGCGCTGGAAAAGGGCATTCCGCTATATTTCGTCATCGACTTCGAGCTCACCCGCGGACGCTGGTACTGGCTGGACGAAAAGGTCGCCCAGACGGCGCTGGTCTACCGGGTTTCCTACAACGCGCTGACCCGGCAATACCGGGTTGCGAGCGGATTGCTCTCGCAGACATTTAATTCGCTGGAGGAAGTCGAGCGCTTCATCGGGCGGATCACGTCGCGGTATGTCGCCTCCGCCGACGCGCTGACCAAGGGCGCCAAATACGACGCCGCGGTCCGCCTGCGCCTGGACGTCAACCAACTGCCGAAACCATTCCAGGTGAATGCGTTGGCGTCCCGCGAGTGGACGCTCGCCTCCGACTGGCAGCGCTGGAGCTTCACGCCGTGAACGCCACGACGGCAGCGAACGCGGTGAGCGTGGGGGCCCTTCAATGAGCGCATTACCGGGCAAGCGCGGCCTGCGCTGGCTGCTGCTGGTATCGGCGTCGCTGTCGGCCATTGCGGTATTCCTGCTCGCCACGGCAACGGCGAACACCGCGCTGTTCGCGCAGGGCTACGACACGCTGCTCGTGGTCAATGGCGTGCTGGTCGCGCTGTTGATGCTCGTCGTCGGCTGGCAGCTCTGGCAGCTGCGGCGCAACCTCAAGGCCGGTGTCTTCGGCTCGAGGCTCGCGGTGCGCCTGGTATTTCTGTTCGCGCTGGTCGCGGGGTTGCCGGGCGCGCTCGTGTACGCGGTGTCGGCGCAATTCATCGGCCGCAGCATCGAGAGCTGGTTCGACGTGCGCGTGGACCGCGCGCTCGACAGCGGGTTGACACTCGCCGACAGCTCCCTCAAGTACCTGCTCAACGATACGTCGAACAAGGCCACGCAACTGGCCGTCGCGCTGTCGGACACGCCAGGCAACGTGGCGATGGCATTGAACCGCGCCGCCGAACAGGCCAGCGTATTCGAGGCGACGCTATTCACGCCGACTGGAGGCGTGTTGGCGGTCGCCGGTACCGGTGGCTCGCGTGCGACGCCGGAGCCGCCGCCGCCGGAAGCGCTGCGGCTCGCACGCCTGCAGCAACCCTACAAGAGGATCGAGGAGACCGGAGAGGGCGGTTTGGCGCTTCGCGTGGTCGTGCCCGTGAACACCGATGACGCGACCAATCCGCTCAAGCTCTTGCAAGTGATCGAACCGGTTCCCAAGGCGCTGGCGCAGGAAGCCGAACGCGTTCGTTCCGGCGTCCGCGACTACCGCGAGCTCACGTTGCTGAGGCAGGGCCTGAAGCAGCTCTACCAGCTGACGCTGCTGTTGACCCTTTTGCTGGCGCTGACGACGGCGCTCGGCCTTGCGGTGATTCTGTCCGAACGATTCGCGGCGCCCCTTGGGTTGCTCGCCGAGGGCACGCGCGCAGTCGCGGGGGGTGATTTCACCCGCCGCCAGCCGGTCGTCTCGCGCGATGAATTGGGCGTGCTGACCGAGTCGTTCAACACGATGACGGCGCAATTGGCCGAAGCCCACGGTAAGACCGAGGACAGCCGCCGCGCGACCGAGACGGCGCGCGCGTACCTGGACAGCATCCTCGGCAACCTGTCGTCCGGCGTGCTCGCCTTCGATGAGCGGCATCGGCTGCGCACTGTCAATCCGAGCGCCGCGGTGATCCTGCAGCAGCCCCTCGCGGAGCTGATTGGCATGCCGCTCGCGGACTGGGGCAAGCGGCTCCCGGCGCTGGCGTCCTTCGCCGAACTGGTCGCCGAAGGCTTTCGCGGCGGCCGCGACGGACAATGGCAGCGGGAAGCCGAGTTGGGCGTGGCGAATCTATCGCGGACGCTGCTGATGCGCGGAACGCGGCTGCCCGGCACGCCGGTCGCCGCGGGCTACGTTGTCGTGTTCGACGACGTATCCGAACTCGTGCAGGCGCAGCGCGATGCTGCGTGGGCGGAAGTCGCCAGGCGCCTGGCCCACGAAATCAAGAACCCGCTGACGCCGATCCAGCTTTCGGCGGAGCGGCTCGCGGTCAAGCTCGCCGGAAAACTCGAGGGACCTGACCAGGAGACCTTGAAGCGCGGCACGCAGACGATCGTGTCGCAGGTGGGCGCGATGAAGAACATGGTCGACGATTTCGCCATCTATGCGCGGCAGCCGCGGCCGGGACAGCTGCAGCAGGTCGATCTGGCAGGCCTCTTGCTCGACGTGCTGGGTCTGTACGACAATCTGCGCCCACACGTTGCGTTATCCTTGCCCGAAGCGCCGGTCATGGTCCAGGGCGAGCCCACCCGCCTGCGCCAGGTGTTTCACAATCTCCTCTCGAACGCAGTCGACGCACAGGTCGACGTGGCCGAGCCGCATTTCGCGATCTCGTTGGCCGCGAGCGGCACCGAGGCCACGCTCACCTTTGCCGATGGCGGGCCGGGTTTTGCGGCGGACGTGCTGGAGCACGCGTTCGAGCCGTATGTGACGACCAAAGCGAAAGGAACGGGCCTGGGGCTCGCCATAGTGAAAAAGATCATCGATGAGCACGGAGGACGTGTCGTGCTCGACAACGCGCAGCCTACCGGCGCGCGCGTGACGCTGCATTTTCCGACCCTGCCGGCCGCGAAACCCGCCGCCGCCGCGGCCTGACGGAAGGCTCAATGGCACCTCTGCATCGGGAAATACTCATTGTCGACGACGAGGTCGGCATCCGCGAATTGCTGTCGGAGATCCTCCAGGACGAAGGCTATCGCGTCGCGACGGCCGAGAACGCGGGCGAGGCGCGCGCATACCGGTTGAAGCAGCAGCCGGCCCTGGTGCTGCTGGACATCTGGATGCCGGATACCGATGGCGTGACCTTGCTGCGCGAGTGGGCGGGCAGCGGATTGCTCACGATGCCCGTCGTGATGATGTCCGGACACGGAACGATCGAAACCGCGGTCGACGCCACCAAGATCGGCGCGTTCGACTTCCTCGAGAAACCGATCGGCCTGTCGAAGCTGCTCGCGACGATCGCGCGCGCATTCAAGGTCGCCGCAACGCAGGAACCTCGCCATGCGTCGCTGGCGGCGCTGGGCAGCGGTGCCGCGGTGCGGGAGACTGAACGCGCATTGGATCAATTGGTCGCCGCGCGTCGCGCGATACTGATCGTCGGCGAACCGGGCGCCGGGCACGACATCGCGGCGCGCGCGCTGCAGATGCCGGACGCGCCATGGATCGCGCTGGCCAACGGGCAGCGACTGACCGCGAATCCACAGGCGCTGATCGAGGAGGCGCACCAAGGCACACTGTATTGCGCGGAGATTGGCCAGTATTCCAAGGCCGAGCAGAAAGGTCTGGCTTTCCTGTTGCCAAAGCTCGAGCGCCACGACGTGACGCTGGTCTGCACGAGCGCCGAGCCGCTGGGCAATCTTGCCGCCGAGGGCAAGTTCGACGCTGCGCTGCTTGCGCAACTGTCCCCGGGAGCGGTCATGCTCCCGCCGCTGCGCACGCGCCGCGAGGACATCCCGCCGCTGATCGAGCGCTTCTGGCGCGACGCGAACAAGGGCGCGACACCGCAGCCACTCCTGTCCGCACTGCCCCCCGCCGCGCTTACCGCGCTCTCCAATGCGTACTGGCCGGGCAACCTCGATCACCTGGCCGGCGTCGTACAAAACCTGGTGCTGCTGCGCGGCGAGGTCACGGTCGACCTCGTCAAGCGCTTGCTTGGCGAGGCCGCCGCGCCCAATCCGTCGCTTGCTCCCGAAATCACCGCGCATTTCTTCGAGATCCCGCTGCGCGAAGCGCGCGAGGCGTTCGAGCGCATCTATTTCGAGCAGCTGCTGGGCAAGGAGCAAAGCAACATGAGCAAGGTCGCGGAAAAGGCGGGCCTCGAACGCACGCATCTCTATCGCAAGCTCAAGCAGCTCAACATCCGCTTCTCGCGCCGCACGGACGAAACGCCGACCTAGTCGCCGCGCATCCGGCCGCGACACCCCTGTGAGCAATTCCACTCCCGCCAAGCACCGGATGTCCGCGCTGGTGGTCGGCGCCATCGGCGTCGTCTACGGCGACATCGGCACCAGTCCGCTGTATACGCTGCGCGAAGCGTTCCACGGGCCGCATGCGCTGCCGCTGACGCCTGCCAACGTCCTCGGCGTGCTGTCGGTGATCTTCTGGGCGCTCGTCATCGTCGTGACGTTCAAGTACGTGACGCTGGTGCTGCGCGCCGACAATCACGGCGAAGGCGGCGTGCTGGCGCTGACCGCGCTGGTTTCGCGGGGACTGGAAGGACAGCCGCGTCGGCGCTGGTGGCTGGTCGGCTTCGGCATCTTCGGCGCGGCGATGTTCTACGGCGACGGCATGATCACGCCGGCGATCTCGGTGTTGTCCGCAGTCGAGGGACTGGAGGTCATGGCACCGGGGCTGCACCCGTTCGTCGTGCCGACGACGATCGCCATTCTCGTCGCGCTATTCGCGATCCAGCGCCACGGGACCGGCCGCGTCGGCGCCCTGTTCGGTCCGGTGATGTGCCTGTGGTTTGTCGTGATTGCCGTCCTTGGCGCGCTGGGCGTGGCGCGCGAGCCCGGCGTGCTCGCGGCGATCAACCCCCAATTCGCGATTGCCTTCTTCGCCGCCAACCCCATGCTGTCGTTCCTGGCCCTCGGGGCCATCGTACTGGCGGTGACAGGCACCGAGGCGCTCTATGCCGACATGGGACACTTCGGCAAGTCGCCGATACGGCGCGCGTGGGCCCTGTTCGTCATGCCCGCGCTGGTGCTCAATTACTTCGGCCAGGGCGCGCTGATCCTCGCGGACCCCACGGCGGTGAAGAATCCGTTCTACCTTCTAGCCCCGGCATGGGGGCTCCTGCCGCTGGTGGTGCTCGCGACCTGCGCCACGGTAATAGCTTCGCAGGCGGTGATATCCGGGGCGTTCTCGCTGACCCGGCAGGCGATCCAGATGGGCTACTGTCCGCGGCTGACGATCATGCATACGTCCGAACGGCAGATCGGGCAGATCTACGTGCCCTTCATCAACTGGGCGCTGCTGATCGCGGTGATCCTGCTCGTGATCGGGTTCAGGAGCTCGAGCAATCTCGCCGGCGCGTACGGAATTGCGGTGACGCTCGCGATGCTGATCGATTCGATTTCGCTCTTCGTGGTGATGCGGCGCCTCTGGCAATGGCCGACCGCTCTGGCGCTGGCCATCGCCATCCCCTTCGTAGTGATCGACATTGCGTTCCTGGCATCGAACTCGCTCAAGATCCCCGAAGGCGGCTGGTTCCCGATCTTAAGCGGCATCGTCGTCTTCACCGTGCTCACGACGTGGAAGCGCGGACGCGCCATGCTGATGAAGCGGCTGTCCGACGACGCGATGCCCCTCGACCTCTTCATCCAGAGCGTGGAAGCCTCGCCGCCCACGCGCGTCGAGGGCACGGCGATATTCCTCACATCGTCGCTCAATTCGGTTCCGCACGCGCTGCTGCACAACCTGAAGCACAACAAGGTGCTGCACGAGCGAATCGTGTTCCTGACCGTCGTGACCGGCGATGTTCCGACGGTGCCGGTCGACGAGCGCTACGAGGCCAAGCCGCTGGGTTGCGACTTCTTCCAGATCGTCGCGCACTACGGCTTCAAGGACGACCCGGACATCCCGGAACTCCTCGAGGAGTGCGGCCGCCGCGGATTCGTCTTCGACATGATGGAGACGTCGTTCTTCGTGTCGCGGGAAACCCTGATCGCCACGGTGGCCCCTGGCATGGCGCTATGGCGCGAGAGGCTGTTCGTGTCGATGTCGAAGAACGCGACCAAGGCGTCGGACTTCTTCCGCATTCCGTCCAATCGCGTCGTGGAATTGGGGACGCAGGTCGAGCTGTAGCGGACAGCCGATCGCGCAAGATACCAAGCAACTTTGCTCGACATACCAATAGGAAACAACGTACTTTGCGGCTGGGGCGGGAACTCAACTTCTCGGAAAGTGCAAGTTGAAACCAGGAGAAACTCGTTGCGAGAACCGCGCAAGCGGCAACCGGTTCTTCGTGCAGATATCCGCGCAGCTACGGTGAATGCCAACCCGTCCGGCGACCAGGGACACAACGCGGCGGAGGTGTGACATGACTTCGCGCAGACGGGTCCTCGCCCTGTTATGCATGTTCGGCGCGTACATCGCGATGTCCGGCGCGGCCGGCCAGCCGGCCCCGGGCAAGCACGTCGTCGGGTTCATCAATTCCGGTCCGCCGGGGCCGAACGCGAAGAACGTTGCCGCATTCCGGGCAGGCATGGCCGAACTGGGCTACGTCGAGGGCCGCAATCTCGAGATCGTGTTTCGCTGGGCCGACCAGCGAGCCGATCAACTTCCGGGACTGGCGAGCGAACTCGTGGGCATCAAACCCGAGGTCATCATGAGTACCGGCGGCGCGCCGACAGTTCGCGCGGTCAAGGCGGCAACTGCGACGATTCCGATCGTGTTCATTACCGGCAATCCGATCGCGGAGCAGGTCGTGCCAAGTCTTGCGCGGCCCGGACGCAACCTGACTGGCTTTGCCGTCCTCGCCGGCGACCTGGAGGCCAAGCGACTGGAAATGCTCAAGCTGTTGCTGCCGCGGGCGAAGCGGATCGCCGTCGTCTGGAATCCGGCGCAGCCCTATGTCGAGGACATCGTCCGGGGCGTCGAAGAGGCTGCGCGCCGGCTCGATATGACGCTTATCCAGTGGAAGGCAAGGAACCGGCAGGAACTCGAGCTCGCGTTTGCCGAAATCGCTGAAGCGAAGGCCGATGCGCTGTTCGTCGTCGCGGATCCGGTCCTGGGGTTCGAGCGGGATCGCATCGTCAACTTCGCCACCAGGAACCATCTGCCCGGTATCTATTTCTGGCGGGAATTTGCGGAGATTGGCGGGCTCGCGAGCTACGGGACCAACCTCGCCGAGATCTATCGTCGCGCCGCGACCTATGTCGACAAAATCCTGAAAGGTGCAAAGCCGGGCGACCTGCCCATCGAGCAGCCGACGACATTCGAGCTGGTGATCAATCGTGCGACGGCGAAGGCGCTCGGGATCACGATCCCTTCGTCGGTGCTCCAGCGTGCGGACGAAGTGATCGACTGAGCGCGGCGTCATGATCCGCGGTATTTCCACTCCTTGGATTTGCCTTCACCGATCCATTCGATCGCCGTCGCGAGGCGCTTGCTCCGGGTCTCGTCGCGCTTGGCGCCCAAAAGCCACTCGATGTATTCGCGGCGATGGCTTGGGCTCATCGCGTCGAAGTTCGCCTGCGCAACGCGGTTTGCGCGCAGAGCCAAGGCAAGGTCTTCGGGCACGGCGAGCGGCGTCTTTGGCCTAGGGCTCGCTGCGCGCGGCGATTTGACGCCGGATTCGTTGAGCTTGGCGGCTTGTCGGATCAGCGCCTTCAACGCTGCATCCTTCGGCAGGTCGGCGAGCTTCGTGATTCGTCCGAACTGACCCATTGCCGCGTCGCCGCCGGTCTGCGCGCCGGCATTCGCGCGCATGTCCGCGTGCCAGAACCCGAACGCGCAATGCGCCTTGAATGCTGCCATCGAGCACAACACCCCCTTGAACTCGAAATGGGGAAAGCCCCACTTGATCGTTTCGATGGCACCCGGACAGGCGGCATGCACCAGCGCGCGCAAATGCGTCAGGATCGGCTGGGCGAATTCAGCGGAATGGGCGATATAGGCGTCGACGCGATTGTCGCGAGTTCCCATGGTTGTCCCCTCTGGTATCCGGAGGCGGATTCTAATCCGGACGCGGATCGTGCGGATCGCTTGCCGTGCCGACGTGACCCGAGTACGTTCACCGTTGCTGTCGAGGGGGCGACCGGCACAGTGGCGTCGCATTGCAGTGGGGAGCACCGGAATGCGTTTTCATTCTTTCGTGGTCGGTGGCGTCGCGATGTTGGCGCATACGCTGTCTGCCGCCGATCCGTTGCCGACCAGCGCCGAGCTCGCGAAATGGCTCGCGCCTTATCTGGCCAAGCCCCTTCCCTCAATTGAATCCCTCGTCGGCGTCGCCATGCCGTCGCCGTCGCCGCTGATGGTCGTGGCGAGTTTGGGCGATGACGGATCGCTGCCGGACCAGGATCGCGGCTACGCGGTCGGTTTCACGCTGAACGAACTGCTTTTCGGCGCGGATTCGAAGCTCGACGTCGTGGCGCCCTGGCACTACCAGTACGACACGCGAATGAAAGGTGCGCCTCGTGGACAAAAGCGCGACAGTGCGGCCAACGCCTATCGCGCGGCGCTGCGTGATCACGCGAACTGGTGCACGCATGGGCGGGTCAGTGGTGTCAATCCGGTGCAGGTCGAGTTTGTCGTCGATGCATGCGCCGCCGGAATTTCGATGCATCGTCGACAGTGGACCGTGCGCAGCGAATCCGAATGGCCCGGCGTCCTTGCAGAAATGTGCGAATTCGCAATCGCCAGCGTCTTGGGCGAACTCGCGCCCAAGGCTCTTGCCTCGTGCCGGCGCGCGCGCGAAATTCGGCCCGACAGCCTTCAGGCGCTCGCGCGCTTCGGCGGTCCCAAGGAAAATCGGGCCTGGGTGACGCTAGAGTCGATGATTGCGGTCGATCCCAAGTTCGCGCCTGCGGCGATCGAATATCTATGGCGCCTGAACTACACCGCCGAACGGCGCAACGCCTATTGGGATCGGGTGGGCGTGATCGCCCAGGGATTGCCGCAATCAAGCGCCGTCCAGTTGCTCGCCCATTCGCAACTTGCGCGCCACTTCGGTTGGAATGTCCGCGTCGCTCCGTATCCGAGTTTCATTGCCCTCGTTCGCGAGCATCCCCATGGCCACGCGGCTTGGCTGTCCCTTGCGTCGGCACTCGCCGCAGGCTACCCGGAAGACGCGCCGGAGGAGACTCTGCTGACGCGACTGCTGCCCAAGAAAGTGACCGACTGGTTGGTGCCGCGCCCGTACCGGCCTCCCAACGAGGCCACGCATACGATGTCGCTGGCGCTGACGCTGGGCATTTATGAGCGTTGGCCGCAGTCGTATCGGACCCATTGGCAGGTGGCCTATGCGCTCCAGCGCTACGGATGGATGCTGCGTGGCGGTCGGTACTGGCAGGAGGTCTCTGCGGCAGGCAAGCGCGGCTTCCCTGTCTTCATCGCATGGTCCGAGCGGTTCTTTCAGTCAACGCTCCGCATCAACCCTGACGCCGACGAGGCGTGGATAGGATTGATGATCGCCACGAAACTAAATGACGGCGACTGGCTTGCGATTTTTGATCGGGCGGCCGAAGCGAATCCCCACGATTGGGGTCTGTACGACTCGGCCATGAGCTACGCGATTGACCGATGGGGCGGGGACGCCGGGACGCGCCAACGAATCGAGAAGGCGGCGCTCGAAAACAACCCGAATGCTGCGTGGGCCAAGGAGTTGCGGACCCGCTGGGAGACCTTTGACGCGACCAGTAACTGACCGCGCGACGCACGCAGAAAAACGCCGGCTTGCGGCCGGCGTTCTCTGTGGATGGACCAACGGCGCTTACGATGCGTGCGCCATCTGCCCGCGGATCGTCTTCATCGCCTTGCTCTCGATCTGGCGGATCCGCTCCGCGGACACGCCATACTCGTCGGCCAACTCCTGCAGCGTCGACGTCGAATCGTCCTCGCGCAGCCAGCGCGCTTCGATGATGCGGCGGCTGCGATCGTCGAGCTTCGCGAGCGCGGTGTTGAGTCCCTTGGTGCGATTCTGGGCGTTCTGCTTGCGCTCGAGGATCCTGGCCGGCTCGTCGTCGCTGTCCGTCAGGTAGGCAATCGGCGATACGCTGTTTTCCTCGTCGCCCGGCGTCGGATCGATCGAGACGTCGCGACCGCTCAGGCGCGTCTCCATCTCCACTACTTCCTCCGGCTTGACGCCCAGGTCCTTGGCGATGGCCTTCGCCTCGGCAACCGACAGCGCGGCCGTGGTCGCCTTCATGCTGCGCAGGTTGAAGAACAGCTTGCGCTGCGCCTTGGTCGTGGCGACCTTGACCAGCCGCCAGTTGCGGAGGATGTATTCATGCATTTCGGCGCGGATCCAATGCAGCGCAAACGAGACGAGGCGAACGCCCCGATCGGGGTCGAAGCGGCGCACGGCCTTCATGAGACCGACGTTCCCTTCCTGGATCAGGTCGGCCTGCGGCAGGCCGTAGCCGATGTAGTTGCGAGACACCGCAACGACCAGGCGAAGGTGCGACAGGACCAGCGAACGCGCCGCGTCGATGTCGTCGTGGGCCTGGAGGCGACGTCCCAGCGCTGTCTCCTGTTCCTGCGTAAGCAGCGGGAACCGGTTCACCGCCTGGATGTAGTGATCGAGGCTGCCCAGTGACGCGGGGGTGGGGAAAGCCAAGGTCGTACTCGTCATGCCATGCCTCCGGGTTTGAGGTGTCGCCGATGCTCGTCCGAGCACGCAACCGCGAACCACCGAACTGATTTTAGCACTCGGGTCGTTTGAGTGCTAAGTGTGCGGCAAGTTCCCGACCAAATCAATCGGGTTTACGCTTGGAGCCCAACAATGGTCGCGGTCCCTTCGTCAGGTTAAAACTTGAAACCCATGAAAATCAACGACCAACATGACGGTGAGTGATCACTATCCAGACCATACCGCGGAGATCCTGCCGCAGGTCCTCGCCGCTAGCCTCTACAATGGCAGCCCGCCTCAGTGGATTTCGACCCTACCTGCGACCCATGGTTCGTCACGCCGTATCGACCCGCGGAGAGATTTACGTCGCGTTGGTGCTGATCGCTGGCGCAGCGCTTTGGCTGTTCACGCCGCCCGTGGCCCAGCCCGAGAACTATTTTCCGTTCGCGGACCAGCGGGCATGGCTTGGGATCCCCAACGCCGCCGATGTCCTTTCCAACCTGGCGTTCGTGGCCGTCGGCCTGCTCGGGCTGTTCCGATTGCTGCAGGGGACGCGGCCGCTGGCGCCGGTGGTGCGTCTCAGCCTGGGGGTGCTCTTCGTGGGTCTTTTCGCGACTGGCTTCGGATCCGCCTGGTTCCACTGGAATCCGACGAACGAGACCCTGGTGGGCGACAGGTTGCCGATGACCGTCGTTTTTGCCGGCGTGTTCGGCGCGATGCTGGCCGAGCGCGTCAGCAGCCGCAGCGGCGTCGCGGTCCTGTTGCTGATGCTGGTGGTCGGGCCGGCCAGCGTGCTGTACTGGCACGCCACCGGCGACCTGTCGCTGTACGCCGTGATCCAGTTCGGCGGCATGGCGGCGATATTGCTGTTGCTGAGCCTGACCCAGCGCGGCCGTGATCCGTTTCCCTGGTGGGCGCTGATCGCCTGGTATGGCGTCGCCAAGATCGCAGAGTTCGGCGATGTCTATGTCTGGAACGCGACCCGCGAGCTGTTCGCCGGACACATGCTGAAGCATCTGGCGGCGGCGGCGGGCGGGCTGGCAATCGCGAATGCCCTGCGCGCGCCACCTCCTTCGCCGCGAAAGGCCTAGCGCGGCAGCGTGTTCTTGTAGATCTTCCCGTCCTTCATGATGACCACGAAGTTGCGCCCGGGATCGGCGATGAGGTTGATGTTCTCGACGGGGTTGCCGTCTACCAGCAGAAGGTCGGCGAGCGCGCCTTCCTCGACTACGCCGAGCTTGCCGCGATAGGGGCTGCGCTTGCCGGAGAGCTTAAGCAGTTCGGCGTTGGTCCCGGTGGCCATGACCAGCACTTCCGCGGGCCTGTAATAGCGGGTCAGGCTGGCCAGAAGCGCTCCCTGCTGCTCCGCGAGCGCCTGCGAGAAGAGGACGTCGGTGCCGAACGCTGTCTTGATCTTGTACTTTTTCGCTAAGTTGTAGGCGACGTCCTGGCCGGCGAGTACTTCCTGAAACTTGAGCCGTTCGTCCGAACCGGGCGGAAAGACGTCGGCCATTTGAGGCGGAAACGGCTGGATGCTGAGCCAGATTCCCCGTTCGGCTAGCAGCCGGGCGGTGGGCTCGTCCATGAGATGGCCGTGCTCGATGACCTTCACGCCGGCCTCGACCGAGCGCCGGATCGTTTCCGGCGTGTACGCGTGCACGGTGACATACGTGCCCCAGTTCTCGGCAGCTTCGACGGCGGCGCGGAGCTCGGGCGTGGTGAAAGTGGCAACGTCGAGTGGACTGTGAGGGGACGCCACGCCACCGCCCGCGGTGAGCTTGATGTGGGAAGCGCCCTGCATGAGCTGCTCCCGCGCTCGGATACGAACCTCGTCGGGAGTGTCGGTCACGATGCTGGCCCCCAGCGCCTCCTGGCGAACAGGCGGTCCGCCGATCACGCGCGGCAGCTCGATGGGCTCGCGAAAGTCGCCGTGACCGCTGGTGACGGTGAGGATCGCTCCCGAGGGGAAGATGCGTGGTCCGGCGACGACTCCCTCGTCGATGGCGCGCTTGAGCGCGAACGACGGTCCGCCGACGTCGCGGACGGTCGTGAATCCGCGCATCAGCGTGGTCGTGGCTTCGGCCCCCGCGAGAAGGGTGAGGTAGCCGAGGTCCGAGGTCATCAACATGGGGGGTGTCGGCCGCACCAGCATCGTGTGCCAATGGTTGTCGATGAGCCCGGGCATCAGCGTGCGGCCGTTGCCCGCGATCACCGTGGTGCGCGCGTCGGGCTCGATCGCGACAGGATCCGCGGAAATGCGCGCGATGATCTGCCCCTTGACCAGCACGTTGGTCGGCCGGGACAGCACGCCGCTCTTGCCATCGAAGACGCGCACGTTCTGGAACAGCGTGACCGGAGCCGACGGTACCGGCACCTGCTGGGCGATGCAGGCGCTGCACGCGGCGGCGAACAGCGTCGCGGCAATTCCCAACTGGGGAACGGTAACCAACATGGGCTTCCTTCGCGCGGGAATTGAAGGGATCGGGCATACCACAATGCGTCGCTGGAACCGGTGGCGGTAATTCTAGCAAGGTCGAATGCACAGGCTAGAATCCCGTCACATCGATCATCGCAAGCGCGCGCCCATGAACAGTATTGACTACGGCCCGGCACCGACGCCGGCAGGTCGCGTCGTCGGCGTGCTGCGCATCTTCATCCGTGGCGTCGCGCATGCCGTTGCGGCGGTGCTGCTGATCTGGGCGACGCTGGCAATCAACTATTCGAACCTGCCGTGGCCGTGGCTGCGTCTGGCATTGGCTTTGGCCTTTGCCGCCTTCGGCATCTGGGCGCTTTGGATTGCACGCGGGCCGCGCATGCGCTGGGTGCTCGCGGGGCTCTTTCTCGTCGTGTGTGCGTGGTGGGCCACTATCCTGCCGTCGCACGACCGCGTGTGGCGCCGCGACGTCGCGGTGATGCCGCATGCCGTCATCGACGGCGACCAGGTGCGCATCGCTGGTGTTCGCGATTTCGACTATCGGAGTCGCAACGACTTCACGCCGCGCTACCTGGAGCGCGAAGTGTCGGTGTCGCATCTGACCGGCGTGGACTTCTACGTGTCGTTCTGGATGGAGGGCCCAATCGGGCACACGTTCCTCAGTTTCATCTTCGACAACGCTCCACCGCTGAGCATCTCGATCGAGACGCGGCCCGAGGCGCACGAAGGCTATTCGCCACTGGCGTCGATGTTCAAGCAATACGAACTCATCTACATCGTCGGCGAAGAGCGTGACCTGGTCCGCCTGCGCACCAACTATCGCGATGAGGAATTGTTCCTGTACCACCTGGCCATTTCGCCGGAGGCTGCGCGGCGGCTGTTCCTGGTGTATCTCCAGCGGATCAACGAACTCTACGCGCAGGCGGAGTGGTATCACCTGCTCTCCAACAGCTGCACGATCAACATCGTCCGCTATGCCAACGCCGCCGGACGGACCGGCGCCCTCGATATCCGCCACGTGCTGAACGGATTGATCGACCGTTACTTCTACAACACGGGCCTCGTCAACACGTCGCTGGGATTCGACGAGTTGCGCCGTCGCTCCAACATCACGGAAATCTCACGCGCTTCCGGCAACGACGACGATTTTCCGCAGCGGATACGCGCGAACCTGCCTCCGGCGCGCCACTGACGTCAGGCCGATTGGGGCAGCAGCGCGTCGACGAAGTCGCGCGCCACGAAGGGGCGCAGGTCGTCGACGGCCTCGCCCACACCGATGAACCGCAGCGGCACCGGATGCTGCTTGGCGATCGCGGCGACGACCCCGCCTCGGGCGCTTCCGTCCAGTTTCGTGACGATGAGACCGGTGAGGCCGACGGCTGCGTCGAACGCCCTCACCTGCGCCAGCGCGTTCTGGCCGGTGTTGGCGTCGAGGACGAGCATCACCTCGTGTGGCGCGCCCGCTTCGGCCTTGCCCAGGACGCGTTTCACCTTGCGCAATTCCTCCATCAAGTGCGCCTGCGTCGGCAGCCGCCCGGCCGTATCCGCGAGCACGACGTCGATGCCGCGCGCACGCGCCGCGGCCACCGCGTCGAACATGACGGCGGCCGGGTCACCGCCTGCCTGCTGGATCACCGCGACGCCATTGCGCTCGCCCCACACCACGAGCTGCTCGCGCGCCGCAGCGCGAAACGTGTCTCCCGCCGCGAGCAACACGGACAGGTGCTGCGACTGCAGCCACTTCGCGAGCTTGCCGATGGACGTCGTCTTGCCCGCGCCGTTGACGCCCGTCAGCATGATCACGAAAGGCCGCTGCGCGCCGATGACTAGCGGCTGCTCGATGGGCACGATCAGGTCGGTCATCGCTTCCGCCAATGTCTCGCGCGGACCGGCGTCGGGCCCCGCGCGCTTCCAGCGGACGCGAAGCGCCTCCAGCAGATGCTCCGTCGCATCGACGCCGACATCGGCGCCGAGCAACGCGTTCTCCAATTCCTGCAGTGCCGAGTCATCCAGCACGCGGCGCACGAAGACGTCGCCGAGCGCGCCAGCAATCTTTTCCCGCGACAGGCCGAGCCCCGCTTTGAGGCGCTCGGTCCACGACGGCTTGTCGGGCGCAGGAGTTTCGGCGGGGGCTTTTTTGAACAGGTCGAACATCGGGAACCGGCAATGAAAGTATCGCGCGCCGCCAATGGGCGGGCGGAGGCTAGAATTCTACCGGTTTGCGTTTCCACTCCCTCCTCTACCGCCCCGATGCCTCCGGCAACCGCCAATCGCGTCCGCATCATCGGCGGCCGATTCCGCGGCCGCGTAATCCGCTTTCCCGCGGCCGCGGGCTTGCGCCCGACGCCCGACCGCGTGCGCGAAACGCTGTTCAATTGGCTGGGCCAGGACCTGACCGGGCAGCGAACGCTGGACCTGTACGCCGGAAGCGGCGCGTTGACGCTCGAGGCGCTGTCGCGCGGCGCGGAACGCGCGGTGGCGATCGATCGCAATCCCGGCCTCGTCGCGGCGCTGTTGGAAACCGCCAAGACCTTCGGCGCCGCGGGACTCGAGGCCCACGCTGCCGACGCACGCCGCCATCTTTCCGGCGACGCCGGCAGCTATGACGTGATTTTCCTCGATCCGCCCTTCGCGTCCGACGAATGGTCGTGGTTGCTGCCCGCGTGCGCGCTACGCCTGGCCGGCGCGGGGCGCATTTATGCCGAGGCCGGCCACGAACTCGCGGCGACCGGGGGGCTCCATGTCTGGCGCCATGCCAAGGCCGGCGCCGTGCATTATCATCTGTTCATCCGAGCCGACGGCGTGGCGTCCGACCCCATTGCTCCCGCCCCCCCGACATGATCAAAGTCGTCTATCCCGGCACGTTCGACCCATTCACGAGCGGCCACGAGGACCTGGTGCGGCGCGCGTCTCGCGTCTTCGACCATGTCATCGTCGGCGTGGCAGACAGCGAATCGAAGCGGCCGATGTTCACCGCGTCGGAGCGGGTGGCGATGACGCGGGATACGCTGGCGCCGCTTGCCAACGTTGAGGTCATCGGCTTCTCGGCATTACTGATGGACTTCGTGCGGCAGCAGGGCGCGAAGATCATCCTGCGCGGATTGCGCGCCGTGTCGGATTTCGAGTACGAATTCCAGATGGCTGGAATGAACCGCCACCTGCATCCCGATGTCGAAACGCTGTTCCTGACACCTTCGGAACAATACACGTTCATCTCGGCGACGATCGTCCGCGAGATCGCCCGGTTTGGCGGAGACGTCTCGCATTTCGTGCCGGCGATCGTCGACGCGCGCATCCGGGCGCGCGTGGCGGAGATCAACGTCGGCAAGCACGCTTGAGCCGCGGGGCGCTATCCGATGGCATTGATGATCACCGACGAATGCATCAACTGCGACGTTTGCGAGCCCGAGTGCCCGAACGCCGCGATCTCGCAGGGACCGGAGATCTACGTGATCGACCCGGCCAAATGCACCGAGTGCGTCGGGCACTTCGACGTGCCACAGTGCCGCGAGGTGTGCCCCGTCGACTGCATCCCGGTGTCTCCCGACCACGTGGAGACGCCCGCGCAATTGCGGCTGAAGTACGAGGGCCTGATGGCCATCAAGGTCACGAGTTGATCATCGCGGCTGCTTGACCAGCGCCACCAGCTGGTCGAGCGCCTTGCCCCATCCGTCGTGGAAGCCCATCGCTTCGTGCTGCTTGCGGCTGTCCTCGTCCCCGTGGATCACCAGCGCCGTGTATCTGGTGCCTGCCCCGCTGGCTTCGAGCGAAATGACCGCGGTGAAAGCGAACTCGACGCCGGGACATGCCGCGGCGCGGTGAGCGGGCCGGTAGCCGGGCTCGAGCGCATTGGTCCAGACCAGTTTCCGGTTCGGCACGATCTCGAGGTAGCAACCGGCGTTGGGGAACTCCTGTCCCTCCGGCGAGCGCATCGTCGTGCGGAAGCTGCCGCCGGGACGAAGGTCGATTTCGCAATCGACGGTGGTCCATGGCGCAGGCGTGAACCACTTCTTCAGGATCGAGGGCGTTGTCCACGCGCGCCAGACGAGATCCGGCGGGACATCGACAATGCGCTGGAAAACGAGGTCGAGCCTAGGGTCGGCTTGATGCACGATTGGGGAAGTCACTTCGGATCCTCCTTCAGGTTTTTGAGGACTGCGTCGAGCTGGTCCAGACGGCACTCCCACGCCGCGCGCTGCCTCGCCATCCAGTGTTCGGCGGCTTTCAACGGTTGCGGCGCCAGCCGGTAGGTGCGCACGCGCCCCGATTTGCGAGACCGGACCAACCCGCAGCTCTCCAGTACGTCCAGGTGCTGCGAGAAGGACGGCAGCGCCATCCCGAACGGCTGCGCAAGCTGGCTGACCGCTGCGGGGCCGGCGCCAAGGCGCTCGAGAACCGCGCGGCGCGTGGGGTCGGCGAGGGCGTGGAAGACACGGTTCAGCTGCGTCGATTGGTTAGGCATTTGCCTAACTATAGGCCGGACGCGGTGTGTCGTCAACGGGTCGCGCGGGATGCCGCGCGCGACGGGTCTCGCGCATGGGGTGCTGCGCCAACGAAAACGGCCCGCGGTCGCGGGCCGTGCGCGGTCACATGCGAACTCAGGCGTTGGCGGCCAGCGGCAGCGTATCCGGATACATGACGATGGCGTCGACGCTGCTGACTTCCTGCAGGAGCCCCTTGATCTGGAGCTTGACGGCTTCTTCCTGCTGTTCGAGCTCGATGATGCGCTCCTCCAGCTCGCCGCTGGCGTGGTGAATGCGCTTGATGCTCTCGAGGCGCCGGCGCAGCTGCAGGTGGTGTTCGCGGACCTGCGTTTCCAGCGGCGACATGACCGCCTTGAGCCAGGCCTCGACGTCGCGGTTGGCAATGTCGTAGACGTGCTTTACGCGCGAGGCCACGGTCTCGAAGAAACGCTTCATCAGCGCGAACTTGGCCTTGCTGACCATGTTCCACAGCGTGTTGAAGTGCGTGTTGTACGCGCGTTCGAGCCGCTCGATTTCCTTCTGGTATTTGAGCACCGAGAATTGGGGCGGGTTGAACGGCTCGAGCCCGTGCTCCTTGCCGAAGCGCGTATACATCGCGCGCATCATGTCGTGGATCTCGCCGGCCTGGCGCGCCGCCGCGTCGAGATCGCTTCGGATCCCGGCGAAGAACTCGCTCATTGCACCGCGCACACCCTTGGTGAACGGACTGTCCTCGATGCTGCGGCGGGTGCGGCTGGCGTTGGCTCGCAGCGCCTCGAGGCCGATATGGTCGAACAACTCGTTCGTCTGCTGTGTGAACACGTTGCGCAGCGCCGTGTAGCGGGCGAGGCCGCGCTCGAACAGTTCCTTCTCCTCGCGCACGCGTTCCATCATGTGCCCGACGACATCATGGTTCTTGCCGCGCAGCGCAGTCAGTTCCGCGAGCTGCTCCTCGATACCGGCGACGCGAGCGTCGAGAATCGAGCGCACGCCCCCGGCGAGCGCGCGCAGCTCCGCCTGCGACGCCGCGCCCACGATGTCGCGTTTGGCTGGGATGAGTTTCTGCGACAGCGAATGCTCGAGCGCCGGGAGCCGGCTGCGCGCAAGCAATGCATCGTCGCCATTGACCTTGGCGAGCAGCGCCTTCTGCGCCGAGGCGGCGAACACCTGCGAGCCGGGAACGCCGAGCATCTGCGCCGTGTTCCGCATCTGCCGGTTGATTTCCGCGTTGATCTCGGCCTCGGACTTCAAGTCGTCCCACAGTCCATCGATCTTGTTCAGGATGACGAGGCGGCCGGCCTTGGTTGCCGGGTCGTCTCCGGCCAGGTGCTGGTTCCACACCTCGAGGTCGGTCTTGGTCACGCCGGCGTCGGCGGCCAGAATGAACAGGACTGCGTGCGCGTTGGGAAGCAGGTTCAGCGTGAGTTCGGGTTCGGTGCCGATCGCGTTCAATCCCGGCGTGTCGAGAATGACCAACCCCTGCTGCAGCAGCGGGTGCGGGAAGTTGATGACGGCGTGGCGCCAGCACGGGATGTCGATCGTGCGCTCGTCGTCGTCCTCGAGCGCCGAGAGCATGTCCTCCGCGCCATCGCCGAAAAGCCCGTATTTGCGGGCGAGGTCCACCGGCACGCGCTTGACCTGCGACACGCGGCCCAGCACTTCGCCCATCTTCTCGGCATTGCCCAGGTCGAGCGGGAACGTCACCCATTCGTCGGCGTAGTTCTTGAATTCGGAAACCGTGGCGTCCTTCAACCGCGTTTCAATCGGCAGCAGCCGGATCGACGGCGGGCGCGCGGCGTCGTAGAGAAGCTCGGTCGGGCACATCGTCGTGCGGCCGGCGGACGACGGCAGCAGGCGCTGGCCGAAATCCGCGAAGAAGATCGCGTTGATGAGTTCGGACTTGCCGCGCGAGAACTCCGCGACGAACGCGACGATGAGCTTATCCTGATGCAGCCGTTCCAGCAGCTGCTGGACCCTGAGGTCGACCTGGGCGTCGGCCAGGTCGTGTTGCTGCAGCCAGTCGTGAAGGCTGGAAATGCGCCCGGACAGACGGCGGCGCCACTCGCTATAGGCCTCGAAACGGGCAGCCAGATCTCGTGAATGGGTCATGATCGTGAGGGTGGGCCGTCTTAAGGTCGGGTTTGGGACGCGTGGGGGATGTCAAGCACAAGTCATGCCGAATTGGACGCCTTGACGCTGGACGGCAACGCCGCACCCACACCGACAGAGCGGACTATAGCCTCATCCGGCGCCTCGAGGCATCGATCCGGCTGAAACCGCGCCACAGGCGATCGCCCAAACGCGGCGCCCCGTGCCGTCTGGGGCAAGTCAGCGCTGGCAGTCGGGGCAATAGTACGAGGCCCGGGCGCCCAACCTCCGGTGCCTGATCGGTGTGCGGCATTTCCGGCAGGGCTCGCCTTCCCTGGCGTACACGAAGTAATCGAGCTGGAAGTAGCCGGGTTCGCCCTCCGCGTCGACGTAGTCCCGCAGCGTGCTGCCGCCCTTCGCGATTGCCTCGGTCAGGACGTCCCGGACCCCAATGACCAGCCGCGCGAGGCGTGGCCGCGACACCTTGTTGGCCCGTGTTGTCGGCCGGATGCCAGCCCGAAACAGCGATTCATTCGCATAGATATTGCCCACACCGACCACGAGGTGACTGTCCATCAACGCGAGCTTGATCGCCGCGTTGCGCGATCGCGTCATCCGCCAGAAATAGTCGGCATCGAAGGCCACGTCGAACGGTTCGGGCCCGAGATCGCGGAGCAGCGGGTGCGACAGGGCGGGGTCCGGTGCCCAGAGCATCGCGCCGAAGCGCCTGGGATCGTGATAGCGGAGGAGCGAGCCGTCCTCGAAAAGGATGTCGACGTGATCGTGCGGGCGCCGCGGAGGCGGTTTCGCGTAGGCCCGCAAGCTTCCCGTCATCCCGAGGTGGACGAGCAGCGACCCGTCGCCGACACGGAACAGCAGGTATTTGCTCCGACGCGACAACTCGTCCACCGTCCGGCCTTCCAGCCTTTTCGGCAGGTCGCGAGGAACTGGCCAGCGCAGGCGGCGGTCGTACACCATCAGCTTGGCGATTCGGCGTCCCAGGACACTCGGCGCCACACTGCGGCGGGTAGTCTCGACTTCGGGCAGTTCGGGCATCGCGGCAGCGCGGGTGGCGGTAGCGTAATTTAGAGATTTGTTGCGCCGCCCAATATAGCCTAACATCGACCGCCTGCCGGTCTACCTGCAACCACTCGAGTCCGTATGGCGCGCATCCCGTTCCCGCTTCGCCGTTCAATCCTCCCGCTGCGCGCGCCGCTGATCGTCGCGGTCGTCGTCGCCACGTGTTCGTTGCTTGCGCCTTGGAACGTTGGCGCGCAGCAACCGCCACCGGAGAGCACCGGCCGCATCGCGGCGGATAAGGGCCAGCCGCCTGCCGCGAATCCGGGACTCTCCGCGGAGCTCTTCTACAAGTTCATGCTGGCGGAAGTCGCGTTGCAGCGCGGCGAGATGCCGGTAGCGGCTCGCGCGTACTTTGAGGCCGCCCGCGAATTGAAGGACGCGCGGGTGGCGCGGCGCGCCACGGAAATTGCGCTGGCGTCGCGCCAGCGCGCACTCGCCATCGAGTCCGCCACGCTGTGGGCCGCGCTCGACCCCGAAGCCGTGCGTCCGAAGCAAATCGTGGCGTCGCTGAACAGCGGCGCGTCCGGCAAGGATCTGGCGGAAAGCGGCGTCGACGATGAGATACGCGACCGGCTTCAGAAGCTGTTGAGCGATGCGGCGGTGTCCGGACAGGGCGTCGGCGAGGTCTTCCTGCAAATCAACCGATACCTTGCGCAGCAACCGGAGCGCAAGCAGGTCTACGAGCTGATTCGTTCGCTTGCCAAGCCCTATCCGGCCAATCCAGAGGCGCATTTCGCCGTCGCCTACGCGGCGTTCGGTGCGGAAATTCCTGCCAGCGGCGGCGTCGACCCGGCGTTGGCGGAGGTCAATCGGGCGCTTGAGCTGAAGCCCGCCTGGGAGCGGGCGGCGCTGCTCAAGGCCGACATCCTCGCGCGTGCTTCGCCGGATTCGGCCGTTGCCTTCCTCAAGGAGTTCGTCGCCGCCAATCCGGACGCGAAGTCCGCGGCGGGCGCGCTGGCGCAGGTCTATGTCGAGCAGAAGCGGTATGCGGAAGCGCGCGCCATATTCCAGAAGCTTTGGGACAACGAGCGCAGTGCCAGGGAATACGAGTTCGGCGTTGCCGCGATCTCGATGCAAATGAAGGATTGGGCGACGGCCGAGGCGCTTTTCACCGACCTGCACAAGGCCGGCTACGGCGAGAACGGTGTCGTGGAACTCTACCTGGGACAGGTCGCCGAGGAGTCCGGCCGCTATCAGGAGGCGATCGACCGCTATCTCGCCGTGCCCGAAGGCGAGCGCGCGTGGATCGCGAAGCTTCGTGTCGCGGCGATGATGGGAAAGTTGAAGCGCGTTCCCGAAGCGCGCCGTTACCTTGCGGACCTGCCGGCAGTGACGATCGACCAGCGTGTGCAGGTGCGCCAGACCGAAGCGGCGCTGCTGCGTGACGCCAACGACAACCGGGCCGCCTATGCCGTGCTGAAGCAGGCGCTCGTCGAGCATCCGGACACGCCGGATCTGCTCTACGACGCGGCGATGGTCGCGGAAAAGCTGGACATGATCGACGAGGCCGAGGCCAGCCTGCGCCGCGTCGTCGAATTGAAGCCGGAAGATGCGCAGGCACTGAATGCGCTGGGCTATACGCTCGTCGACCGCACGCCGCGCACGAGCGAAGGATTCGCGCTGATTGAAAAAGCCTACAAGCTCGCGCCCGAGGACCCATTCATTCTCGACAGCATGGGTTGGGCGTTCTATCGCCTTGGCAAGCTCGAGGACGCCGAAGTCTACCTTCGCCGCGCGATGACGCAGCGCCCCGACGCCGAGATCGCGGCGCACCTGGGCGAGGTGTTGTGGAAGAAGGGCGACCCTGAAAAGGCGCATGAAGTCTGGCAATCGCAACTCCAGTCCTCGCCGCAGAACGAGGTGCTGCTCGAAACGGTGCGCCGCTATTCGAAGTGATTGCGTCGCCTTCGCGCGACGCCGGGCGTTTTGCCGTGATCAACCCGTCGAAGTTCAACTGCGCCGCCCTCGCCTGCGCAGCGATTGTCGTGTCGGCGTGCGCGACGATGCCGCCCCCGCAGCTGGCGCAGCTCGCCGTTTCGACTACCGATGAGCCGTTCGCCGTCGACGGCCGATTGTCGGCCAGGCGCGGCGCCGACGGTGCCGCGGCCAATTTCGCATGGAGTCACGAGGATGCCCGCGACCGCATCGACTTCTCGTCGCCGTTCGGGCAGGTCTATGCGCGCATCGACGGCGGTAAAGATCGCGTCGTCGTCGAACGCCCCGGTGGCGCGACCGAGAGCTACGCGGACTGGAATGCGATGACGCTCGCGCTGCTGGGTGCGCCGGTCCCGGTGGACCAGCTCGCCTTCTGGATCCGCGGCGCGGCGCGCGATGGCGCCGCCGCCACGGTGGAACGGGATGCGCAGGGGCGCGTGCTCGTGCTGCGGCAGCAGGCGTGGGAGATCGTCTACGCGTATCCGGACGATGCGTCTTCCGTGCGGCCGTCGCGCGTCACGCTGCGCCGGCAGGATGCCGAACCGGTCGAGGTCCGCGTCGTCGTGGATCGCTGGAGCGCCGCGAAGGCGGCGCCTTGAGTGCGCGCATTCGGGCGGATATGAAGCGCCTCATCGTTCCCGCACCGGCGAAAGTCAATCTGTTCCTGCACGTTACCGGACGCCGCGCGGACGGTTTTCACTTGCTGGAATCGCTGATTGCGCTGATCGACCTCGTCGACACGATCAGGCTTGACCGCCGCGACGATGGCGTGATCCGACGCGAAGGCGATGTCGAGGGCGTGCCGGAGGACGCGGACCTCGCGGTGCGCGCCGCCCGCGTGCTGCAATCGGCCACCGGGTCGCGGTTTGGCGTAGAGATCGCGCTGGTCAAGCGCATCCCGCTGGGGAGCGGCCTGGGTGGCGGTAGTTCCGATGCGGCGAGCGTGCTCCTCGCGCTGAACCGGCTCTGGGAACTCCGCCTGCCGCGCGACGAATTGTTGCGCCTGGCCGTCGGCCTGGGCGCTGACGTTCCCTTGTTCGTTGCCGGTGAGAACACCGTCGCGCGCGGCATTGGTGAAGTCCTGACACCGGTCTCGCTGCCGCACAGCTTCGTGGCGCTTGCGTTCCCCGCTTCCACTGTGCCGACCGCCGACATCTTCCGGGCGCCGGAATTGACACGCTCGACCGCGTCGGCGAAAATAGACGTCTTTTCCGAGGGTTATGGCCGGAATGATCTCGCGCCCGTCACGGCTGCCCGATTCCCCGCCGTGGCCTCGGCCATCAAAGCGTTGTCGCGCGCTTCGCCGCAGGCGCGGATGACGGGGTCCGGAGCGTGCGCATTCGCGGCATTTCCTGTCGAGCACGAAGCGCAGCGCGCGCTGGCGCTGCTGCCGAAGGACATGCGTGGATGTGTCGCCCGGACGCTCGCACGGCACCCGCTTGCGGCGTTCGCGTGATCGCCGGCCACGATAGAATTCCAGTTTCCGCTGGGGAGTCGCCAAGTGGTAAGGCACCGGATTTTGATTCCGGCATTCGTAGGTTCGATCCCTACCTCCCCAGCCATCCCCATCGCAAAATGGGCTGCGCGGCCCGATAGCCTTGTCGTTCTAAGTGGCAAATGAGGCTCGCTCCTCGCTGTACGTCTGGGTACTATCTCGGGGCTCGCTGCGGGCCCGCATTTGCCAACTGCGGCCCTCGGGCTGCTCGCCGGCATTTTGAGACGGGGATTTGCGTCCCTCCTGTTTCGTTTTTTTGCGTCTGACTGAGGGACAATCGCTGCCATGGCCTTTGAACGCATGCGCATCTTCACCGGCAACGCGAACCCGAAACTCGCGGCGGCGGTGTGCAAGCACCTCAACGTGAGCCTGGGTCGCTGTCAGGTCGGCCGCTTTTCCGACGGCGAAGTGATGGTCGAGTTGATGGAGAACGTCCGCGGCCGCGACGTGTTCATCCTGCAGTCCACGTGCGCGCCGACCAACGACAACCTGATGGAGATCATGGTGATGGTCGATGCGCTGAAGCGCGCGTCGGCTGCGCGGATCACCGCGGCGATTCCTTACTTCGGCTACGCGCGCCAGGACCGCCGGCCGCGGTCGGCGCGCGTGGCGATCACGGCCAAGGTGGTCGCCGACATGCTGTCCACCGTAGGCGTCAACCGCGTGATGGTGATGGACCTGCACGCCGACCAGATCCAGGGGTTCTTCAACATCCCCGTCGACAACATCTACGCCACGCCCATTCTTCTGGGCGACCTGTGGAAGCGCAACTACGAGGACCTGATCGTCGTGTCGCCGGACGTGGGCGGCGTCGTGCGCGCACGCGCGATCGCCAAGCGCCTCGACTCCGACCTCGCGATCATCGACAAGCGGCGCCCGAAGGCCAACGTGTCCGAGGTGATGAACATCATCGGTGACGTGGACGGCCGCATCTGCGTCATCATGGACGACCTGGCCGACACCGCGAACACGCTGTGCAAGGCGGCGTCCGCGCTGAAGGAACGGGGCGCCAAGAAGGTGGTGGCGTACTGCACGCACCCGGTACTCTCCGGGGGCGCGGTCGAGCGCATCGCGACGTCGGACTTGGACGAGGTGGTCGTGACCGACACCATCCCGCTGACGGCGGATGCCGAGGCATGTTCGCGCATTCGCCAGCTGTCCTGCGCCCAGTTGCTGGCGGAGACGATGACTCGCATCTCAAACGAGGAATCCGTCAGCTCGCTCTTTACCGACTGAGGGCGCGAGAAGCGAGGAGGGGCCCCGCATGCGGGGATCCGAGCAATTGCGAGTCGACCTCGGAGGCCGACGCGCGACAGGCCCAATGCTCGACCTTGCAAAGAGGCCGAGGGCGCGAGAAGCGAGGAGGGGCCCCGCATGCGGGGATCCGAGCAATTGCGAGTCGACCTCGGAGGCCGACGCGCGACAGGCCCAATGCTCGACCTTGCAAAGAGGCCGAGGGCGCGAGAAGCGAGGAGGGGCCCCGCATGCGGGGATCCGAGCAATTGCGAGTCGACCTCGGAGGCCGACGCGCGACATGCCCAATCCTCTGCCGTGCAAAGAGGCCAAGGGTGGTGCTCCCGGCGCGAGTCCGCAGCCGGGTTGGCAATCGGATCCGAATCGGGTTATAATTCAAGGCTTTCCCGCTCCCGACCCGGCATGCCCTGGTCGCGGCAGCGAATGTCGCCAACCACTCGATTACCGAGGCGGACGACCGAACGCCGTGCCTTTGCTTCACGCGAAAGGCCGCGCCGACGGAAGGCCGCAGACAACCGGAGCAATCCATGAGCAACATCGAATTCACCGCGTTCCCGCGCAACACCGAAGGCCGGGGCGCGTCGCGCCGCATGCGCCGCGCAGGCAAGGCCCCTGGCATCGTTTACGGCGGCACCGTGGCGCCCACGCCGATCGAGCTCGATCACAACGCGCTGTTCCATGCGCTGCGCGGCGAGGCGTTCCACTCGTCGATCCTGACCATGAAGCTGGATGGCGGGTCGACCAAGGTGCTGCTGCGCGACGTGCAGATGCATCCGTTCCGCAACGAAATCCTGCACGTCGACTTCCAACGTGTCGACGAAAACAAGAAGATCCACATGAAGGTGCCGCTGCACTTCGTCAATGGCGAGTTGTCGCCGGCCGTGAAGCTGTCGGCCGCGATCATCAGCCACGTGACGACGGACCTGGACATCACCTGCCTGCCCAAGGACCTTCCGGGATTCATCGAGATCGACCTGTCGGCGCTGGAAGTCGGACACGCGCTGCACGTCTCGTCGGTGAAGCTGCCGCCTGGCGTGACGGTCGTGACCCGCGGCAAGACCGATCCCGTCGTCGCGGCCGCCATCGTGCCGCGCGCGCAGGTCGAGACGGAAGAGGAACTTGCGGCAACTGCGGAAGCAGCGGCTGCTGCTGCGGCCGTCGCGCCGGAAGGCGAAGCCAAGGCCGCCGACGACAAGGGCGGAGACAAGGCGGCAGACAAGGGTGGCGACAAGAAAGACGACAAGAAGGACGCCAAGAAGGACGACAAGAAGAAATAGTCGCCGGCTGCGGCCGCATCGAAAGGCAGGCCCGCGAAATTCGAGCGGGCCTTCTTTTTTGCGCGACTGGATTCGTTAGGTGCCTTCGCCAAACCGATCATGAATACGCCCATCCGCCTCGTTGCGGGCCTCGGCAACCCGGGTCGCGGCTATGCCGGCACCCGCCACAACGCGGGGTTCTGGTTCGTCGACGAGCTGGCGGGTGGGCTCAATGCAACTTTTGCTCCCGAGGCGAAGTTCGGCGGCGACGTCGCAAGGGCCGGCGCGCTGCGGCTGGTGAAGCCGATGACCTTCATGAACCTTTCCGGGCGTGCGGTCGCGTCGGCGGCACGGTTCTTCGGAATCCTGCCGGCCGAGATCCTGGTGGTTCACGACGAGCTCGACCTGTTGCCGGGCAAGGCGAAGATGAAGTTCGGCGGGGGGCATGCGGGGCACAACGGATTGCGCGACATCCAGGCGCAACTGGGATCGGCGGACTTCTGGCGCCTGCGCATCGGCATCGGCCATCCGCGCGATTCGGAACTCTCGCAGCAGGATGTCGTGGATTACGTGCTGAAGCCGCCGCGCGCCGAGGAGCGCACGGCGATCGACGAGGCGATGCTCCGTGCACTGAAGGCGTGGCCGGCGATCGCGCAAGGCGACATGGAAGACGCAATGATGACGCTGCACACCATGAACAAGGATTCGAAATGAGCTTGAAGTGTGGCATTGTGGGATTGCCGAACGTCGGCAAGTCGACGCTTTTCAACGCGTTGACCAAGGCCGGCATCGCCGCCGAGAATTATCCGTTCTGCACGATCGAGCCTAACGTCGGCATCGTCGAGGTGCCCGACCCGCGGCTTGCAACCCTGGCCGCGATCGCCAAGCCGGAGCGCGTGATGCCGGCCGTCGTGGAGTTCGTGGACATCGCGGGCCTTGTGGCCGGGGCGTCGAAGGGCGAGGGTCTCGGCAACAAGTTCCTCGCCAACATCCGCGAGACCGACGCCATTGCGCACGTGGTCCGCTGTTTCATCGACGACAACGTCGTCCACGTGACCGGCGGTGTGAATCCGTTGTCGGACATCGAGACGATCAACACGGAACTGGCGCTTGCCGACCTTGCCGCCGTCGAGAAGCAAGTCGCCAAGGCGGAAAAGCCCGCCCGGGCGGGCGACAAGGAAGCGCAGCGCATCCTGGCCGTCTTGAGAAAGGTCGAGGCGGTGCTCGATACCGGCCGGCCGGCGCGGACCGCCGACCTCTATCCGGAGGAGAAGGACGTGCTCGCTCCGTTCTTCCTGCTGACGATGAAGCCGACGATGTACGTGGCGAACGTCACCGAGCACGGCTTCCACGACAACCCGCTGCTTGCCGCCGTCGAAACGCATGCGGCGAAGGAAGGCGCGCCCGTTGTGTCGGTGTGCGCGACAATGGAAGCCGAGATCGCCGACCTGTCCGGCGAGGACAAACGTGTGTTCCTCGAGGACATGGGCGTCACCGAGCCGGGGCTCGACCGCGTGGTCCACGCCGGTTACAAGCTGCTCGGGCTCGAGACGTACTTCACGGTCGGACCGAAGGAAGTGCGCGCGTGGACGATCCATCACGGCGACACCGCGCCCAAGGCGGCCGGCGTGATCCACACCGATTTCGAGAAGGGATTCATCCGTGCAGAGGTGACCGCCTACGACGACTTCATCGCGTGCAAGGGCGAGCACGGCGCCAAGGAAGCCGGGAAGATGCGCCTCGAAGGCAAGGAGTACGTCGTCAAGGACGGCGACGTCATGCACTTCCGCTTCAACGTCTGACCATGAAATGGCTTCCGCCGGCGCTAGGGATTGTCGGCGTGGCCGCGCTGGTCGCGTGCGCCGACGCGCCTCGCGTGGCCGCACCGCGCATCGCGGTCGAGAACGTACGGCTGGAACAGATCACCGGAACCGACGCCACGTTCGAGGTCATGCTTAGCCTGACGAATCCCAATGCGCGCGAGATCGCCGTTACCGCGGTCGATGCGAACCTGACCATTGAAGACGTGCCGGTCGGCAGCGCGACGCTGGTTGCACCGCTGCGGCTACCGGCCAACGGAGAAACGACGGCAGCGGTGCAGGCGCGCGCCGGCATCTCCGCGGTGCTGCGCGTGGCCGCCGAAATTTCGCAACGGGCGCGGGAGCAAAAGGGTACCGGGCAACCCGTGCGGCTCCGTTATTCGGTATCCGGAACCGCCATGCTCGAAGGGGGCTGGCCCATCCCCTTCTCGCGCAGCGCCGAATTCGTGGTGAACGCTTCGCGATGACCACGCTCAAGTTCACCAAGATGCAGGGCCTGGGCAACGACTTCGTGGTGCTGGACGGCATCCGCCAGCGTGTCGAGCTTTCGGCCGCGCAGCTGCGCCTGCTCGCGGATCGCCGCTTCGGCGTCGGCTGCGACCAGGTGCTGCTGGTCGAGCGCGCGACGGGCGACGCGGATTTTCGGTACCGGATCTTCAACGCGGATGGCGGCGAGGTCGAACAGTGCGGCAACGGTGCACGCTGCTTCGTGATCTTCGTCCGCGCCCAAAGGCTCACGAGCAAACGCGAACTGCGCGTGGAAACCGCCGGCGGGCTGATCTGTCCGCGCCTGGAGGACGATGGGCAGGTCACCGTCGACATGGGCGTGCCGCGGTTCGCGCCGGAGGACGTGCCGTTCACGGACGGCAAGGGCGCCCTGGAGGAGATGCTGGATGTGGATGGCGTCGCCGTCCGCGTGTCCGTGCTGTCGATGGGCAATCCGCATGCGGTTCAGCATGTTGCCGATGTGGATGCCGCGCCGGTCGCGATCCAGGGTCCACGGATCGAGAACCATTCGCGCTTTCCACGGCGCGTCAACGCCGGCTACATGCAGGTCGTCGATCGCGCTACCATTCGTCTGCGCGTATGGGAACGCGGCGCGGGAGAGACCCTCGCATGCGGCACCGGCGCGTGTGCGGCCGTGGTAAGCGGCATCAGGCGTGGCCTGCTCGATTCGCCGGTGTGCGTGCAGACGCGTGGCGGCGAACTGCTGATCGCCTGGGCAGGCGATGGCCAACCGGTGCGAATGACCGGGCCGGCAGTCGCCGTGTTCGATGGGGTGTGGATCGTGCGTTGATGCGCGACCGCGAATGAGCGTAAGCAACACACAGGATTGGAAAGCGGTGAATGAACGCCAGTAACGACGCAGCCGCAAACGCAGGCGAGGTCGCGGAATACCTGAAGAAGAACCCCAAGTTCTTCGAGGACTACGCCGACATCATCGCGGAGATCTTCGTGCCGCACCCGCATGGCGGCCACGCGATTCCCATTGCGGAGCGGCAGATCCTGACGCTGCGCGATAAGAACAACGAACTCGAGGCGCGGTTCCGCGAACTCGTTGCCTACGGCACGGAGAACGACCAGATCGGCGAAAAGCTGCACCGCTCGACGCTGGCGCTGTTCGCCGCCCCGGATCTCGAAACCACGCTCGCCGTGCTCTATCACAGCCTGAAAGAAGACTTCGCGGTGCCTCAGGTCGCGGCCAGGTTGTGGGGCAAGGTGCCCGAGCAATCCTATCTGCCCGAACTCGCGGCGACGTCGACCGAGATCCGCGCGTACGCCGACCAGCTGGGGCATCCCTATTGCGGCCCCGCCGCGACGTTCGAGTCGCGCGAGTGGTTCGAGGATGGCGACGCGCTGCAATCGTTCGCGTTCATGCCGCTGCGGACGGCGCACACGTTCGGCCTTCTGGCGCTGGGCAGCCCGGACGCGCAGCGCTTTCACGCCGGCATGGGCACGCTGTACCAGACGCGTCTCGCGGAACTGGCGAGTGTGGCCACCGCGCGCTTCCTGCCGCTGTCCTAGCGATCCGGCGCGAACTCGCCCGAGCCCGTGACCAAGCGAACCGTTGCCGCGCCTTCTTCGAAATCGGACACAGCGCGCAACGCCGCGTTGCTGGATGCCTTCGCGACGCACCTCGCCACCCGGCCCGCGCACACCCGCGACGCCTATCTGAGCGACTTGCGGCAGCTGGCCGCCCACGCAGGTGATACGCCGCTTCCCGCGCTCACGCGCGCGCAGTTGGCGCGGGCGCTGGCAACGCTGCACGGTCGGGGGCTGTCGGGCCGCAGCCTGGCGCGGATGCTGTCCGCGTGGCGCGCGTTTCATCGCTTCGTCAATGATGGTAACGGCGCTCGCAACGACGACCCGAGCATCGGCCTCAAGCCGCCGAAATCTCCGAGGAACCTGCCGTCCGCGCTGACGCCGGATGAAGCCGTGCGGCTGGTCAACGGCGCCGAACCCGATGCCTGGGGCCGGCGCGATCATGCGTTGTTCGAGCTCGCCTATTCGTCGGGCCTGCGCCTGTCCGAACTGGCCGGACTGGATGTCGACCGGGTCGATCTCGTGACCGGCGAAGTGCGCGTCTGGGGAAAGGGCGCCAAAGAGCGGATCGTGCCTGTCGGCGCGGCGGCCGTGGCGGCGCTCCGGACGTGGCTCGACGAACGCGCGGCCATTCCCTCGGTGGACGAGCGCGCGCTGTTCGTCGGCGCGCGCGGGACGCGCATCGCGCCGCGGCAAATCCAGCGGCGTTTAGCGGCGCTTGCGATCCGCCGCGGCATCAACCGCCACGTGCATCCGCACATGCTGCGCCATTCCTTCGCGTCGCACGTGCTGCAGTCCTCGGGCGATCTGCGCGCGGTGCAGGAAATGCTCGGCCATGCGTCGATTGCCAGCACGCAGGTCTATACGCACCTCGATTTCCAGGCGCTGGCGAAGGTCTACGACGCCGCCCATCCTCGGGCGCGCAAGAAGAAGAAAGCGCAAGCCCGCTAGTCCAGCACCTCGATGATGCCCGGCATCCACGGCAAGTCGGTCGTGCCCGTGTCCTTTCCCGCCTGCTTGATCAGCGTCGCGAGTTGTCCGCGGTGATGCGTGGCGTGCTGGAACATGTGCGCGGCAGCGACCCAATTCGCCACGCGACGCAGCCTGCCATCCGAGGCCGACCGGTATTCGAGCGTCCCGGCAAGCCACGCGGGTGGAAGCCGGCCCGCCCAGTCGAGGATTGCCGTGTCGGTCGCGGCGCGTTCGCGCGCAAGCTCCGCGAAGTCGGCAAACATGTCGGCGCCGAAGGCCCGGACCGTGTACGCCTCGCCGTTGAAGCGCGACAGCCAGATGCGGTCGCCCCACAGAATGTGATTGAGTGTCCGGTGCATCGAGCCGAAGAAGGCACCGGAGTCCCGCGTGCGCTCCTCCACGCTGAATTCGCCGACGACCGCGTACAGCCGTTCGTTCATCCAGTGGTTGTAACGCGCGAGGAGCTGGCAGTACTCGACGGAGATCATGCGGAATTGTAGCCGGATGAATCGTTGGATCGAGGCCCCTCGCGGCGGTTGGGCCGCACAGGCGCTCGAGGGCCGCAAACGCCGGCCTGCGGGTACCCGGCACGTCTGCGCTCGTCGGAACAAGACTTCGCTTGTCATGCCACGGCCGGCGCGACCCACGTGCGCCGTGCGGCCCCAACCGTTGCGCTGCCCGTTGGCCACGCGCGACGCCAGCGCGGGGCAGGCCGTCCGGTCACGGGCGAATGTGACGCCGTCGGCGCAGTGCGCACGGCGAGTGGCGGGCAGTCGTGGGTTGACTGCCCGCCACTCGCCGAAATGCGTACCTGACGACACGCCTGGCGACACCTGAGCCCGGAGCGGATGGCCTGCCCCGCGTTGCGCAATGATCGAACAACGGAGAACCAAAAAGAGGGGCGCGTTTTGGGCGCGCCCCGCAAAGCCACTGAGGAGAAAACTGCAACTACGCGAGAGGAGTTCCTGTCCTCGCCTTACGCGCGGGCGGGGGAGAGGGTCCGCCCGCGCATAATCTTTTGCCGAACTGCATCAAGTGCGATAGGCCGATTCCCCGTGCGACGCGATGTCGAGTCCTTCGCGTTCCTGTTCCTCGGTCACGCGCAGTCCCACGGTCATGTCGACGATCTTGTACGCGACGAACGCGACCACGCCGGACCAGACGATCGTCGTCAGCACGCCGGTGCCCTGGATGACGAGCTGGCCCATGATGTCGTAGTCGGCGCTGATCTTGTTCGCGACATAGTCGTAAATCCCCTGGCCGCCCAGGCTCGGCGCGGCGAAGACACCGGTGAGCATGGCGCCCAGGATGCCGCCCGTCGCGTGTACGCCGAAGACGTCCAGCGCGTCGTCCGCACCAAGCAGGCGCTTCAGTCCATTCACGCCCCACAAGCAGACGACGCCGGCGAGCAGGCCCAAGACCAGTGCCCCGTTGACGCCGACGAAGCCGCACGCCGGGGTGATCGCGACCAGACCTGCGACCGCACCGGAAGCAGCACCCAGCATCGACGGCTTGCCCTTGGTGATCCACTCGCCGAACATCCACGACAGGACTGCGGCGGCCGTCGCGACGAGCGTATTGATGAACGCGAGTGCAGCGGTGTCACCGGCTTCGAGCGCGGATCCGGCGTTGAACCCGAACCAGCCCACCCACAGCAGCGATGCGCCGATCATCGTGAACGTCAGGTTGTGCGGGGCCATCGAATCGCGTCCATAGCCGATCCGCTTGCCCATCACGAACGCGCCCACCAGGCCGGCCACGCCGGCATTGATGTGCACGACCGTGCCGCCGGCGAAATCGAGTGCGCCCTTCTGCCACAGCCAGCCGCCCTTGGCCGATTCGGATGCCAGGGTCGCCGCGTCCTTGATCCCGTCCGGACCGGGCCAGAACCAGACCATGTGCGCGATCGGCAGGTACGCGAACGTGAACCAGAGCGCGGCGAACAGCAGGACCGCCGAGAACTTCGCGCGTTCGGCGAACGAGCCGACGATCAGCGCCACGGTGATGGCCGCGAACGTCGCCTGGAACACGACGAAGAGGAACTCCGGAATGACCACACCCTTGCTGAAAGTGGCCGCGGTGGAGAACGATCCGACGCCGTCCTTGATCGAGAAGATCCCGGACATCAGCACGCGGTCGAATCCGCCGATGAACGCGCTGCCCTCGGTGAACGCGAGGCTGTATCCGTAGACGACCCATAGCACGATGACCATCGAGAAGACCACGAACACCTGCATCAGGATCGACAGCATGTTCTTGGAGCGGACGAGGCCGCCGTAGAACAGTGCCAGGCCGGGGATCGACATCATGATCACCAGCACCGTCGCCACGATCATCCACGCGTTGTCGCCCTTGTTCGGCGATGGCGCGGGCGCTGCGGCAGGCGCATCGCCTGCTGCGGCGTACTCCTTTGCCGCTGCGATCATCTCGGCCGTCGCAATCAGTACTTCGACCCGGCGAGCCTCTTTGTCGTCCGGACCGCCGTCAGCGCTCGGCGCGGGTTTCATGAGGACGACCGAACCATCCGCCAATCCGGCCGCGATCAGCACGCCCTTCACCGCCAAGGCGCGGTTCTTCGCAAGTGTTGCGTTGGCCGCGGGATCGCCGGTCTTGTCGTGAAATCCCGAGACTGCAAGCACGGTGTCCTTTGACGCCTTCACATACGTGATCATTGGCGCCAGGGCTGTTGCCGCGTCAGCCGGGACGTCGGCTTTGCCGGTGTCGAAGTACAGTTTTGCCGGGGCCGGCGAGTCCGCCGCCAGAACGGGTGCACCGGCCGCGAGCGCGACCAGCATCCCGAGGATGGTCAGAAATTTCTTCATGTGCGGCTCCCTTTACAGTGCGTCCGGACCGGTCTCGCCGGTGCGGATGCGCACGACCTGCAGCAGGTCGAAAACGAAGATCTTGCCGTCACCGATCTTGCCGGTGTTGGCGGCTTTTTCGACTGCCTCGATCACGCGGTCGAGCATGTCGTCCTTGACCGCGGCTTCGATCTTGACCTTTGGCAGGAAATCGACGACGTACTCCGCTCCCCGGTACAACTCGGTATGGCCTTTCTGCCGGCCGAAGCCCTTGACTTCGGTGACGGTGATCCCTTGCACGCCGATCGCCGAGAGGGCCTCGCGGACCTCGTCGAGCTTGAACGGCTTGATGATGGCGGTAACGAGTTTCATGGTGTCCCCGATGATTTGCGACGGCGCTGGAGCGAAGTACTCATGCGCCGCCGCGAAGGTCTTGCGCCTTTAGAATGTCTTCTGCACGTACGCGACGAACTGGCCGTTGCCGAGGTCCCTGCCGTACGTATTCGTGTAGAACGCGCTCTTGGCGTTGGTCCCTGTTCCCAGGAGTCCGACCGTGAATCCGGACAGGTCGAACGCGACTCCGCCCTTCCAGTCGGTGTAGCTGAAGTCGCCGTTGTTGTGGAAGTCCTGATACCCGACGTGGCCGATCAACGTGATCTTGCCGATATAGTCGTTGACCTTGTCGACGACATCCCAGTTGACGTTGCCTTCGATGTAGTTGCTGCCGCTCGAGTTGGGGATGCCGAAGGTCCTGTCACCCAGGCTGACGCTCCACTTCAGCTGCAGCATCTTCCAGTTGAGCGCGGTGTAGAACTCGGTGGTGTCGGGGTTCGTGAATCCTGACGGATAGCTGCCAGGGTAGTAGTAGTAGAGGAAGCCGTTGTCCCACACGAAGTCGTGACCGAGGTCCCACTTGTAGCCGCCGTACATGTCCCATTCGAGGCTGTTGGAAACGCCGCACTGGCAGTCGGAGAGCCAGCTCACGTTGGAAAGCCAGGTGCCGGCGTAGAAGCCGCTCTTGTGGCTCACGTCGAAGCCGCCCTGGACGGCTGGCCGCGAGTTGGTCTGCGCAATGCCGCGAAAAACGTATTGGCTGAAGATGCCGATGTTGCTAGCAAAGGTCCAATCCGGTTCCGGTGCAGCGGGCGCCGCCGCGGGCGCGGGCGGTGGCGGCGGGGGAGGGGGCGACGCCGTCTGGCCGAATGCGGGACCTGCCAACAGCGCGGCGCATGCCGCGGCTACGACCGAGAGGCGGAGGCCTGGCTTCTTGTTCATGGCAAATTCCTTGCGAGGTGGTTGAAAAAAGCGTTACTTACGACCGTTATTCAGCATTTCATGTGCCACAAAAATAAGCGTATATTTTTCAAATAGTTACGACGTAAATTGCGCTGCAGATCCGGGCAGGAAGTCCTGATCGGCACCAATGCGGTGCGGGCGATGTTGCGATCGCACATTATTGGCGCGCGAATTCCAGCAAGCGCTTTCGGGAACGGAAAAGGTCATCCGGACGGACGACGGCGCTCTGTCCGGCGCCTTTGCTAGACTCGTCGTGCCACCCCATCGGAGACGCCCCATGCAACCCTTCAATGCCCAGACCCTCGAAGAGCTGGCAGCGCGCATCGGCAAGGCGATCAAGGACAGCCCCGCCGCCGACATCGAGAAGAACATCAAGGCCATGTTGCAAGGTGGGCTCGCGCGGCTTGATCTCGTGACGCGTGAAGAGTTCGACACGCAGGCACGCGTCCTGGCCCGGACCCGCGAAAAGCTTGAGCAACTCGAAGTACGTGTGGCGGAGCTCGAGGCGCGTTTCGTTCCGCCGCAATCCGCGTCCTGATCGCGACGGCGCGTGGCGCGAACGGCCGCGCTCCGGCCACGGATGTTCAAGCGGTCAACCCCATGTCCGTCGCGATGGTTCAAACCCGGTCGCTGGCCGGCGTCGCGGCGCCGCGTGTCACCGTCGAAGTGCACATTGCCGGCGGGCTGCCCGGCGTCAATGTCGTCGGATTGCCAGATGCCGAGGTGCGCGAGGCACGCGACCGCGTTCGCGCCGCGCTGCAGAACTCGCAGTTCGAGTTTCCGGCCCGCAAGGTCACGGTCAGCCTGGCGCCTGCCGATCTGCGCAAGGAGTCCGGACGCTTCGACTTGCCGATTGCGCTGGGCATCCTGGCCGCGACCGGTCAGATCCCGTCGAACCAGCTCTCGCAGTACGAATTTGCCGGCGAACTCGCGCTGACCGGCGACTTGCGCCCGGTACGCGGCGCGCTGGCGATGGCGCGTTCCGCGCAAGGCGACGGTCACGCGTTCGTGTTGCCTGCCGCGTCGGCTGGCGAGGCGGCACTCGTGCGCGATGCAACGATCTTCGGCGCGCCCTCGCTGCTCGCGGTATGCGCTCACCTCGCCGGAAGCGCACCGCTGACGCAGGCAGTTGCGGACACGCCGATCGAGGCACCGCCGGGACCCGACATCGCCGATGTTCGTGGACAGGCGCAGGCCAAGCGCGTGCTCGAAATTGCGGCCGCAGGCGCGCATTCGCTGCTGCTGATCGGTCCGCCGGGCACGGGAAAGTCGATGCTCGCGCAACGCCTCCCGTCATTGCTGCCGGCGTTGACCGAGGCCGAGGCGCTCGAAGTTGCGGCGGTGGCGTCGATTGCCGGTCGGTTCATCGCGCAACGCTGGGGCGAGCGTCCCTTCCGCGCCCCGCATCACACCGCGAGCGGCGTGGCACTCGTCGGTGGCGGCAGCGATCCGCGACCAGGTGAAATTTCGCTGGCGCACCAGGGCGTTCTGTTCCTGGACGAGTTGCCGGAGTGGGAGCGGCGCGTTCTCGAAGCCTTGCGCGAGCCGCTCGAGTCCGGCGTCATCCACATCTCCCGCGCGGCACGCCAGAGCACGTTCCCCGCGCAGTTCCAGCTCGTGGCCGCGATGAATCCCTGTCCCTGCGGGTGGCTTGGCCACGCGAGCGGACGCTGTCATTGCGCGCCGGATCGTGTCGCGCGTTACCGCTGGCGCGTATCGGGTCCGCTGCTCGATCGCATCGACCTCGCCATCGGCGTGCCCGCGGTCGCGCCGGAATCCCTTGCGCTGAACGAACAGCCATCGCGCGGCCAGCGCCCCGACACAACGGTTGCCGAGCAGGAACATCGTGCGTGCACACGTTGCGAAACGTCCGCTACGGTCCGTTCGCGCGTCGAACGCGCCCGCGCGCGCCAACTCGAGCGGCAGGAAACGGTCAATGCGCGGCTGCTGCCCGGCGACGTCGCGCGGCATTGCGTGCCCGAGCCCGCCGCCGAGGAGCTGCTCGCTAAGGCGATGACGCGTCTCGCGCTTTCCGCCCGCGCTTACCACCGCGTGCTGAAGGTGGCGCGCACGATAGCCGATCTCGCCGGATGCGATCGCATCGACGCGACGCACGTCGCGGAAGCCATCGGCTATCGCAGGATGGACGCGGTTTAGATGCGCAGAACGGTGCGCATCAGTGCGGATACTGAAAGCCGGCGTGTACTCTCGCTTGCTACGTCATGAACCCGAGATTGGTATTGGCGAAGGAGCGGATATTCGGGAAGACGTAGGGCAGGTCCGACTTCGGCAATGCCGAACCAGCGAGCCAGCGTGGCGCCGTATTGCTCCAGCGACGTCGTCGGGAATCCAGCGACCCGCGTTGCCGAAGTCGTCGGGGCCGTTCAACGCCTGTGTTGGAAGCGTTCCATAGAAATCGCCCCCGCGCACCGCACCACCCACCGCAAACGCGTAATTGCCCCAGCCATGATCGGTGCCCTGGTTGGCGGCGGGCTTGAACGTCCGGCCGAATTCGGACAACGTGAACGTCGTCACGTTGCTGGCCAGGCCCAGCGCGTTCATAGCGGATCTGGAACGCGCTCGATTGCCCTGGCTCAGTTCGTCGAGCAACGCCTGTTGAATGGGCGCCTGACTGCCATGCGTGTCGTAGCCCATTTGTTGCACGAAGAAAATCTGCCGCTTGAGTTGTGTCTGTGCCCGGCCTTCGATCAGCTGGGCAATGGTCTTGAATTGCGCAGCCGTCTGCGACGTGAGATTCGCGAAAATCGGCGGCACGATGGAGTTGGGGCTCTGCAAAATCGGGATACACCACGGACGCCGCCGCCAGCCCCTCCTCGGAAAGGACCTGGGCAACGACGTCGTAGATATTGGTCTGGTCCTGCGCGAGGATCTCTTTCAGCGCGGCATCCCGCAGCACGTCGAACTGAAACTGGTTCTGGCCGCTTGAAGACAGCGTGAAGTTGGGATTCGGAGGCACCGTCAGCGGAATCGATGTGTGTCCGAAGACGAATGTCTGCAGGCCATTGACGGAGGTGAGCGGCGGAAACAGCGTCCCTGGATTTGCCGCATCGAACCTGTCCGCCATCCGCCCACCCCAGCCGACCCGCGTGAAGCCCGTGATGATCGGCGCTTTGAATCGCAAGCATCCTGGTCGGTGTGCGAAAACAGGTTGGCGGGCCGCGGCGTCGTCCCCGCGTCGATACCTTGCCTTGCGGACGGCTGCGCCAGCATCCCGACGTTGGCGACCACGGCGAGCTTCTTCTGATCGAAGAGGGCCCGCAGGGGCGCACACGCGGGGTGAAAGCCGAATGGCGGTCCCCCGCGCGCCGGCTGGATGGGCAGCAACTGCGCCTGCGGGATGTTGAGGCTCGAGCGCCGGTGTGCGGATCGCGGCGTAGTTCTGGTAGCCGGCGCTGTCATAGCGTATGAGCGTGTTCTCGCCGTCGTTGCCGCCCAGTTGGAACACGCAGACCAGCGCCTTGTAGTCCGGTGCGTTCTGCGCGAGCGCCACGTTGCGCTCGACAAGCCGCGAGGAATCCCGAGGCTGCCATCGCCTGCAGCAGGCGACGGCGTATCGGCGAAGGCAGGCGGCAAGCGCGGATTTTCGTTCTTGTGCTCATTTCTGCACCTGATAGGCGACGGAGACGAGCGTCAGGTTGATCGCCAGCTTCACGCGGCGCAGCGCATCGGCCGGCGGCACCTTGTTCACGGCGTTGACGATGCTCTTGCGCATCGCGGGCGTCATGGTCCGGTGCAGGAACAGCCGGTTCACGCGGTCGACGAGGATGTCCGGGTTGCCGGCATCGGGCAGGAACGCGGTCAACGCCGGACTCAGGCGTGCCGGTCGCGTTCGGGACAAAGCCCTGCGGCCCCCAGCCATAGGGGCCGTGCATCCAAGGCATGTCGACGTTGTAGAGAAGGCCGTTGACTTGATTCGCCCGGGTGAGGAACTCGGCGGACGTGAAAATCGCGAACTCCGGCGCAGGGACGCGCGAACCGCTCAGCGTGAAATCGGCCGGGTAGTAGCTGAACACCGAGGGGAAGTTGAAGAGATTCTGGCCGCTGTCGAAGCAACTGCCCGTGCGGCACGGCTCCATCGGTCGTCACGTCGAGGGCGCGGATCATCGCCGTCCAGAACAGCACAGGCTCGCGCAGGCGCCCGTACTCCGGATCGATCTTGCGCGCGCCGCGGGCCTCGGGGTCGAGCAGGATCGCGCGGGTCACCGCGGCGAGGTCGCCACGCGTGCCCTTGCCGTTGTCCTTGAAGATGGCGGCGACGCGCGCGACGTAGGCGGGGGTAGGCGAGCTGGTCACGGTCTTCTGGATCAGTTGCTTGCTGATGAACGGCGGCGCATTCGGATGATTGACCAGCATCCGCATGGCCGCGCGCACCTCGAAATCGGCGCCGCCGCCGGGACTCAGGGTCAGGCGGCCCCTGAGCAGGCTCTTCGCCCCCACATCGTGAAAACTGGTCGAACGGGAACCATGTCGCCGATGTAATACGCGTACAAGTTCCGATCCGGGCTCCAGCCGGATGAAAAGCCGGGCCGCGTCGGGAATGCGTAACCCGTCAATACGCGTGCCAGTGTTTTCGATGTCCGCTTGGCCGTAGGTCGGGATGAACTGGCCCTTGCCATCGAGCTTGGGAACGCCGTCCTCGGTGAGCTCGTTCACGCCGATTGTAAAAATCTGCATCAGCTCGCGCGCGTAATTCTCGTTCGGCTTGATGCCGTTGATGCTCGGGTTCGTTTCGCACCCAGTTCTGAAAGGTGCCGAGATGCGGTGACAGCGTGTATCTGGCCAGCAGGTTCTCGAAAGTGCCGAACGCGTGGTCGCGAAAGCGCTGCTGAAACTCCGCCGCCGAATAGGCAATGCCGCCATCGTTCGACGACAAAGATCTGGTGCCAGACATGCGCCATGCGCAGCCGCAGCTGGTCGGGCGCGGGCTTTGCCTGGCGGAAAAACTCCCATGCGATCGATTGATGGCTTTTCCTGTTGGTTTCGCAGCACTTCTCCGGCGTCCACGGCAGCGACTTGTCGTCGACGCACGTTGTGATGCTGGCCCCCTGATCGAGGTAAGGCAGCTGCGTATACCGCGTGACGTTCAGCGGGATCTGCTCGTCGATCCACGCCGCGATTCCTTTTGTCTTCACCTCCTGCACCAGTGCCTCGGTCGGCCCGAGCGTGGCCTGCTCCAGGAACCGCACGACGTCCGCTTCGGCCTCCTCGCTCGTCACCGGCGCGCACATCACGACGCCTTCGAGGACATCGCCGCGCTTGATCATGCGTACGTGCGCCGTCAGGTCCATCGTGAAGCGGTGGTTGGCATCCGCGACATTGTCGGAGTAGAAGCTGCGATAGATCGGAGAGTTGTCGCCGCACTGCCCATTGATCGGCGTCGGCATGTAGTACGCGATCGGCCTCGAAGGTCCATGCAGGCTGAGTCTTTACCTGGGCACACTCGGCGGCATCAGACGTATAGAAATGCGAATTGACGCCGACACCCGGCGTGCCGAAGAAACGGCAGACGGGGGAAAGTCCTTCTGCGGGATCGGTGAACACCGAGAACTGGCCGCCCGTTCGAACCCATCCCTTGAAGGAGGTACCGGCATCGAGCAGCGCCTGCTCTTCCGGAAATGCGGTGATGAAGTAGTGACGAAGCGCGGGGTTGTAATACTCGACCGCCGTGCCGAGGCTGGCATGAACGCTCGCCGCAGCGAGGGCGCACCATAGTCCCGTAAGGATCACAGTCCATCCGAGACCGAAAACGCCTTGCGCCCGTCGAGCGCATGCTGTGGTTTGCTGCATGGACGACTCCTCGTGAGTCGCCTCACGCCAAACAACATGGCTCGTTAATCCAAGCGGCTGCGCTCAATCAATAGCACGCGGCGCAGCGGTGAGGCAAGGCGGTTGGTCGAATTGGGATGCCCAGAGGCCGTGCCGCACCGATTTGCCTCACCGGAGCGCGTGAATGCTGCGCTGCGGTAACATGGCAGATTGCGCCGGTTGTGAACCATGAACGCCCCGATCAAGAACGCAATTCGCGACGCCTTCGTCGACCTCGAGAATCCGGACGCCGAAGCACCGCGCCTGCGCGAGATCCCGTACAACTACACGTCGTTCTCCGATCGCGAGATCGTCATCCGGCTGCTCGGGCGGCCGTTGTGGCAGGTGCTGGAGGAACTGCGCGGCGAGCGCCGCACCGGCCGTTCCGCGCGGATGCTGTTCGAAGTGCTGGGCGACATCTGGGTCGTCGAGCGCAATCCATACCTGCAAGACGATCTCCTCGACAATCCCAAGCGCCTCGCGCTGCTGGTCGCGGCGCTTAAGCACCGGCTGCGCGAAGTCGATCGGCGGCGCCGCGAAAACGAGCCCGCGTCCGCCGGTGCCGATGCCGGTCGCGACGGCAAGGTCGCGCAGTTGGTCGATGCCGCCAATGCGGCCGTCGACCGGTTCGCCGCGAATTTCGAGCAAACAGCCGACCTTCGCCGCCGCACGCGCCGTGTGCTGGGCCGTTTCACAGCCAAGGACAACATCGCCTTCGACGGCCTGGCGCGCGTGTCACACGTCACCGACGCGACGGACTGGCGCGTCGAGTACCCATTCGTCGTGCTTTATCCGGATAGCGAAGCCGAGGTTCGAGGCCTGGTCGAAGGCTGCATCGAGCTCGACCTGACGATCATTCCGCGCGGCGGCGGCACCGGCTACACGGGCGGCGCCATTCCGCTTGATGCGCGCTCCGCGGTGATCAACACCGAAAAGCTGGAACGCCTCTCCGCCGTCGAGCGTATCGCGCTCCCGGGAATGGTTCGGCAGGTAGCGACGATCGACGCGGCCGCAGGGGTGGTCACCCGGCGCGTGATGGAGGCGGCCGAGCGCGAGGGCCTCGTCTTTGCCGTCGATCCGACTTCGGCCGACGCGTCGTGCATCGGCGGCAATGTCGCGATGAACGCCGGGGGCAAGAAGGCGGTCCTGTGGGGCACTGCGCTCGACAACCTCGTGTCGTGGCGGATGGTTACGCCGGAAGCCGAGTGGCTCGAAGTCACGCGCATCGATCACAACTTCGGCAAGATCCACGACGCCGCGCAGGCGACGTTCGAGTGCCGGTGGTTTGCGGCGGACGGCACGACCGTCAAGCGCACCGAAACGCTGGCCATAGCGGGCACGGCATTTCGCAAGGCGGGACTGGGCAAAGATGTCACCGACAAGTTTCTGTCCGGATTGCCGGGCATCCAGAAGGAAGGCTGCGACGGCCTCATCACCAGCGCGCGCTTCATCCTGCACACGATGCCGCCGGCGATCCGCACGGTTTGCCTCGAATTCTTCGGGCAGGTGCGCGATTCCACGCCGGCGATCGTCGAGATCAAGACCTTCATCGATGCGCTGCCCAAGGACGCTCCCGCGCGCGTGGTGCTGGCTGGCTTGGAGCATCTCGACGAGCGCTACGTGAAGGCCGTCGGCTATGCCACGAAGGCGAAACGTCACGGGCGGCCGAAGATGGTGCTGCTCGCGGACATCGCCGGCGACGACGACGATGCCGTGGCGAAGGCGGCATCCGAGGTCGTGCGCATCGCCAACGCGCGCGGCGCGGAGGGCTTCGTCGCGGTGTCGGCGGAGTCGCGCAGGAAATTCTGGCTCGACCGGGCGCGCACGGCCGCCATCGCGAGGCACACCAATGCGTTCAAGATCAACGAGGACGTGGTCATTCCTCTCCCTCGCCTAGGCGACTACACCGACGGCATCGAACGCATCAACATCGAACTGTCGCTGCGCAACAAGCTGGCCCTGTGCGACGAACTCGCGGCGCGGCTCGCCAGTCCCCTGCTCGACCATGCGTGGGCGCCCGACAGCGACGTGCGGCCGGCGCCGGAGATCGTCGCCGCCAAGCTGGACGAGGCGGCCGAAGTGATCGCGGTTACGCGCGCGCGCTGGCAGGACCTGCTCGACCGTATCGACGCGACGTTTCCCGACCTGCAGGAGCATCGAATCGTCGCGTCATGGAAGCGCGAACTCAAGGCGCCGCTGGAGGAGCTGTTCGCGGGACTTGCGTTCGCACCGGTCATGGCGCGCGTCAACGCCGCGCACGCGCAGGTGCTGCGCAGCCGCGTGTTCGTCGCGCTGCATATGCACGCGGGCGACGGCAACGTGCACACCAACATCCCCGTCAATTCCGACGACTACGACATGCTGCGCGAGGCCAACGCCGCGGTCGCGCGCATCATGCGCCTCGCCCGCGCGCTGGGTGGCGTAATCTCGGGTGAACACGGTATCGGCATCACCAAGCTCGAGTACCTTACGGACGCCGAACTGCAGCCGTTCGCCGACTACAAGCAGCGGATCGATCCGCAGGGACGCTTCAACCGCGGCAAGCTGCTGCGCGATCCGGGCCTTGCCGCCGATCTTTCCGGCGCATACACGCCGAGCTTTGCATTGATCGGCCACGAGAGCCTGATCCTGGAGCAGAGCGCGATCGGCGGCGTTGCGGATTCGATCAAGGACTGCCTGCGCTGCGGCAAGTGCAAGCCGGTTTGCGCGACGCACGTGCCGCGCGCCAACCTGCTGTACAGCCCGCGCAACAAGATCCTCGCCACGTCCCTGCTGATCGAGGCGTTCCTGTATGAAGAGCAGACGCGGCGCGGCATCAGCCTCAAGCACTTCAACGCATTCGGCGACGTGGCCGACCATTGCACGGTGTGCCACAAGTGCGCGAACCCGTGCCCGGTCGACATCGATTTCGGCGACGTGTCGATCGCGATGCGCAATCTGCTGCGCAAGATGGGGACGCGCAATTTCAATCCGGGCACGGCGGCGTCGATGTTTTTCCTCAACGCGACGAACCCCGCGACGATCAAGCTGACGAAGAAGGTGATGATCGACTGGGGGTACAAGGCGCAGCGCCTGGCCCATCGCATCGGCAAAGCGACCGGATTGGTGCAGGCGCAGACGCGGCATCCGCCGCCGACCGCCGGCAAGCGTCCGATCAAGGCGCAGATCATCCATTTCATCAACAAGCCAATGCCGGGCAACCTGCCCAAGCGCACGTCGCGCGCGCTGCTCGACATCGAGGACGGCGAGGTGGTGCCGATCATCCGGGATCCGGCGCGCGCGGCCGACGACGCCGAGGCGGTCTTCTACTTCCCGGGCTGCGGGTCGGAACGGTTGTTCTCGCAAGTGGGGCTCGCTACGCAGGCGATGCTCTATCACGTGGGCGTCCAGACAGTGCTCCCTCCCGGGTACCTGTGCTGCGGGTATCCGCAGACCTCGGCGGGCAACCATGACGAAGGGCAGAAGATCACGACGGCCAATCGCGTGCTGTTCCACCGGGTGGCGAACACGCTCAACTACCTCGACATCAAGACGGTGATCGTGTCCTGCGGCACCTGCATGGACCAGCTGTTGAAATACGAATTCGACAAGATCTTCCCCGGTTGCCGCCTGCTCGACATCCACGAGTACCTGATGGAGAAGGGCGTCGCGCTGTCGGACGTGACCGGAACGCGGTACATGTACCACGACCCCTGTCATACGCCGATGAAGCAGTACGCGCCGCTGGCGGTGGTCAACCAGCTGATGGGGACGCCGGTGCCGCTGAGCGACCGCTGCTGCGGCGAGTCGGGAACCCTGGCCATGACTCGGCCCGACGTGTCCACGCAAGTCAGGTTCCGCAAGGAAGAGGAGATGCGCAACGGCGTGGACCGCTTGCGGGCGGACGGTTTCGCCGGCGACGTGAAGGTGTTGACGTCGTGCCCATCCTGCCTGCAGGGGCTGTCGCGCTTCGACGACGATGCCGGCACGAAGGCCGATTACATCGTCGTCGAAATCGCGAAGCGCCTGCTGGGCGTCAACTGGATGGCCGATTACGTCGAGAAGGCGAACGCCGGCGGCATCGAACGCGTGCTGGTGTGATCAGAGGTCCGGCTCACTGGCGGGACGCCCGTTGCGCACTGCGAGCGATGTCCCCTGGCAGACGATGCCCGAATCCGGATTGCTGACGCAGCGCGGTTTGACCAGTTGCGTGGCCAGCGCCGCCATCGCGTGGTCGTCCGTCGACGGGCCATAGCGCACGATGAGCGGAGCGCACAGGACGAGCGCCAGGTAGATCGCGGCAAATATCGCGGCGGTCCGCGCGGTCCTGGCTTCCGGTGTCTTTCTGGTCGTGGCCGGTTCGGGCGGCGAGGACGGCGAGGCGAATTCGTGTGTGAGCAGCGCTTCCATGGCTTTCTCCTTGTCCGGCGTGGACTGACCGGACGCTATCGCCTCCGAAAAAATCCCGCGAAGACGCCCAAGCGATTGGCTCGGAACTGCGGACGCTCGGCCTGATTCCAGTCGGAGCGCCCTCGCGGGTGGAGGCAACGGGGCAAGGCGTTCGGCATCCGGGGCCTGCGGATGTTGGTTGCCGACTGCCGTGTTCTTGGTTTCCATGGGACCAACGATAGGCTGCGGAGCACGTCCGTGCGTCGGAACTTTCGCGCCGTCGCATGCGGAATATTCGCCATCCATCGCAGAGGGAGCGTTCTCACCGTCCTCCCGCCCGTCGGGTCCGGATTGGCGAGGCATCCGGGGCGGGCGGCCTTTGTGCTATAAATCGCGAGGGCCATTCATAGCGGATTCCGGCGCAAGTCTGCCCCGGCCACCAATGACGCAGGACACCTCCACACCGGTTTTGCCAGTCAAGGCGAAAGTCGCGGACCGCGGGGAAATCCCGTCCCTGGCCTTTGCCGACGCGGACGGCGCCAAGCGCTGGGCGAAGTCGCTGATGGTCACGGGCGTGGGGCCCCTGTACGCGGCCATCCACGGCCAACTGCGCGCGCTGTCCGCCGCGGCCTTCGCTCCTCGCGAGCGCGCGACGATCGCCGAAGTGATGCGCGACCAGGTCGCCCACCTGCACACGGAACTGGCGCGCCGCTTCGCCGGAAAGCCGCAGCCCGCAGCGGACCGCGAGTTGGAAGCGGCCGATCAGGCTATCGCGTTGTGGCATGCGCTCTGGGAACAGTATTCGGCGTGCTTGAAGCCCCTGCTCGAAGGCGATACCGAATTGCAGGGAGTGAAGGCCAAGCTGCTGCAGCGTGGCCTTTATGTCGGCAAGCAACTGGTGCTGGTGCACGCGCTCGCGCGCCGCGCGGCGCCGGCATCGCTGTGGCAGGAGCTGCACGCGTACTACCGGTTGACGGAGATTCTCGATTGCGCCGTCACCGCCGTGTCCGACGAGATGACGCCGCACGCCGTCGGCATTTCCTGCTATTCGACGTATTGCCATGCGCTGTTGCTGGGGCTGGCGGATCCCTATGCAATGTCGATAAGGCAGATCGAATTGACCGACCGCTGGCTGTCCCAGTGGGCACGCAAGGTGTTTCCGTACGCGCAGCAGCGGGAAACGGAAGGCCCGATCCTGCTCATCGACCTGGACGGCAATTCCGGCGCCGCACTGGTAGCGACGGCGCCGGGCGAGCCTCCGCGCTCGATGCGCTTCTGCTACCCCGGCAAGCTCGCTACCAGCGTGCGCGGACGGCTGAAGCGTCTCGCCGCCGGCGCGAGCCCCGCGGAATTGCAGCTCGGCCACGACACGTCGGTCGAGAGCTGCACCGCCCTCTTGTCCCACCTCGACGCGCACTGGTATCAGCTGCCCCGACGCAGTGCCGATGCCCAGAACGCGTGGCAGGAGCTGGTGACCGGTGGCGTTCCGGCGGCCTATTTCCGCGTCGGCGGCCGCACGTTCGATCGCCAGGACCCCTTGGGACGGCTGACGTTCCAGGGCGCGCAATACCTGCAGACCCTGGGGGCGCTGACCGACTACGATCGCTTCCGCGAAGACGCCGAGCGCAACTGGCCCTGGGAGCGCTGGCAGGGGATTTGCGAATGGCGTGGCGCGGTGCTCAAGCGCGGCGATCACGGCCGCTATCGATGGTTCTTAGACCAGCTCGTGGTCGCCCGCGACGACGAGCGCGTGCGCATGGGCTACGTCACCCGGGTGTCGCTGGATCCGCAAGGGGAGTTCACGATTTCGCTCGCGTTCTGGCCGGGCAGCCCCAAATCGCTGGCCATTCGGCCGATGTCGCTGGCCTACGTCGAAGAACCGCCGATGCCCTCGCTGCTGCTGTCGGAGACGCCGGAAGAGCGCGGGACGCTGATCGTGCCTCCGCGAACCTTCAATCCCGGCCGGCTGTTCCGGTCGATGGATCCCGGCCCGGAACGCAAATTCCGCCTGACCAAGCTGGTGCAGCGCGGTGGGGACTTCGAGCGCGTCGCCTTCGAAGAATCCTGACACACGCGGCAGGATTCGCGCCGCGCATTCCCGATGGCCAACCGCCTCGCGGGCGCCACCAGCCCCTACCTTCGGCAGCACGCTGCCAACCCGGTCGATTGGTACCCGTGGGGCAGCGAAGCGCTGCAGCGCGCGCTCGACGAGGACAAGCCCATCCTGCTGTCGATCGGCTATTCCGCCTGCCACTGGTGTCACGTGATGGCGCACGAATCGTTCGAGGATCCGGCGGTGGCGGCGGTGATGAACGATCTCTTCGTCAACATCAAGGTCGACCGCGAGGAGCGGCCGGACCTCGACCAGATCTGCCAGACGGCGCACCTGCTGTTGACGCAAAATCCGGGCGGCTGGCCGCTCACGATGTTCCTGACGCCGACCGGCGCGCCCTATTTTGCCGGGACATATTTTCCGAATCCACGCCGGTCCGGGCAGCCCGGTTTTCTGGATCTGCTGCCGCGCATGGCCTCGGCGTACCGCCTGCGTGGGGAGGACATCGCCAGGCAAAGTGCACGCCTCGCCGAGGCAATGGCGATCTTCGAGCCCGAGCCGGGTGGCGACCTTTCCGCGCAAGTGAGTACGCAAGTGAGCGCCCAGGCTCTTGCGACCCTCAAGGAGCGTTTCGATCCGGAATATGGCGGGTTCGGCGCAGCCCCGAAGTTTCCGCACCCGACCGAGCTCGAGTTCTGCCTTCGTGCATGGGACGCGAATCGGGACGAGGCCGCGCTGACCGTCGTTCGCACGACGTTGTCGCGAATGGCCGACGGTGGCATCCACGACCAATTGGGCGGCGGATTCTGCCGCTACTCGGTCGATGCGCAATGGACGATCCCGCATTTCGAAAAGATGCTCTACGACAACGGTCCGTTGCTTGGCCTGTACGCGGACCTGGCGCGTGCAACCGGCGACCCGCGATACGCCGACGTCGCCCGCGGCATCGTCGGCTGGCTGGTGCGCGAGATGCGCGCTCCCGACGGCGGGTTTTACTCGAGCCTCGACGCCGACAGCGAGGGCGAGGAGGGCAAGTTCTACGTGTGGACGCCGGATCAGGCGCGCGCCGTCGTCACGCCGGAGGAATGGGCCGTCGCGTCGCCACATTTCGGGCTCAACGGGCCGCCGAACTTCGAAGGCCACGCGTGGAACCTGCGCGTGGCCGAGCCGCTTGAAAAGGTCGCAGCGCGGCTTGGCATCCCGCTGCCGGACGCCCGGACTCGCCTCGTCGGCGCGCAGGCGGCGTTGTTCGCGGCACGCGCGAAGCGAGTCCGGCCGGGCCGCGACGACAAGGTGCTGACTGCGTGGAACGCGCTTGCGATTGCCGGGCTCGCGCGCGCCGCACGCGCGCACGACGAGCCGCGCTGGCTGGACCTGGCCTTTGCCGCCGCCGATTCGCTCAAGCGCACGGTCTGGCGCGACGGGCGGCTGCTCGCCACGCGCTTCGGCGATCACGCCGACCTGAACGGCTATCTCGACGATTACGCGTTCCTGCTGGACGCGCTGCTCGAACTGCTGCAGGCGCGATTCCGGGTGGAGGATTTCGCCTGGGCGCGCGAACTCGCGGAAGCGATGCTCGTGCACTTCGAGGATGGCGAGCACGGCGGATTCTTCTTCACCAGCCACGACCACGAGAAATTGTTCCACCGCACCAAACCCGGGCCGGACACCGCCACGCCGTCGGGTAACGGCGTAGCCTGTCGCGCGCTGATCGCGTTCGGCCATCTCGCCGCGGAGCCGCGGTACGTCGTCGCCGCCGAGCGGGGCGTGCGGCTCTTCGCACCGTTACTCGAGGAGCAGCCCTTCGGCTGGTCGACGCTGCTCGCGGCGCTGTCCGATCTCCAATCGCCGCCCACAGTCGTGCTGATCGATGGCGACGTGAGCCAAGCGCTGGCGTGGCAGCGGGTGCTCGAAGCGAGCTTTCGTCCCACGGTGCAGGTCTACAACATTGCCGGCATCACGCCACTCCCGCCGGCGCTCGCCAAAGGAGCGCGACCGGCGAACGGCGCCGCGGCATGGGTCTGCCGCGGCACGCAGTGCCTCCCCCCCATCGTCACGCTACCGGAACTGGAACGCGAACTGGCGTCATGACGCCCGGCGCGGGCGTCGGGTAAGATTCGGGCGCTCGATCCGACTTGCACCACTCGCGTCACGACCCGTTGAACCATGGAGATTCGATGAAACACGCACCGCTCGCACTCGCTGCCGCCGCACTTCTCGCCGCCGGAACCGCGCATGCCGCGCTCGACGCCGCCGCCGCCGAAGCCATGATGAAAAAGGATGGTTGCGCCGCGTGCCACGCCATCGACAAGAAGCTCGTCGGCCCGGCCTATGTCGAGGTCGCGGCCAAGTACAAAGGGGACAAGGACGCCGTCGCCAAGTTGACGAAAAAGGTCAAGGAGGGTGGCTCGGGCGTCTGGGGCCAGATCCCGATGCCGCCTAACGTGGCGATCCCGACAACGGACATCAGCGACCTCGTCACTTGGATCCTGACGCTGAAGAAGTAGGCACATACTGTTTCACGAAGGCCCGCCGGCTGAGGATTTCGTTCGGCCGTCCTGTTTTGGTCGTGGCAAATCGGCGAGCCGGACGCCCGGCTTTGACCGGAGGCGCCGGACGCCGGTAGAATCAGCGCGGTTCGTGCAGGAGAGAGTCGCGTCGCCTGGAACATACCGGGCCACGCGGCCGCCGAAGGCGTATTCCCGAAATCGCTCAGGTACCGAGGACTGCACGCACGCAACACCGATCTGGAGAGCGGCCGAAAGGAACGTCAGGACGATTGCCTGGCACGACCTTAAGGTCCACCGAAGGGGCACCGGGTGTTGGGACGCGGCAAGCGCGATCCCGCCACCCCAAATCTCTCAGGTAAAGAGGACAGATGGGGCTTAAGCGGAAGTATCGCTTCGCCCTATTGTCGTCATTGCCGGAGGATTCCCAGTGCTCAAGCAGACCCCGCTCAATGCCACGCACCGCGCCGCGGGCGCGCGCATGGTCGACTTCGGCGGCTGGGACATGCCGGTCAACTACGGCTCGCAGATCGACGAGCATCATGCGGTCCGCCGCGACGCGGGCATGTTCGACGTGTCGCACATGCGCGCCGTCGATCTCGAAGGCAGAGGCGCGCGCGACTTCCTGCGCCGGGCGCTCGCCAACAATGTCGACAAGTTGAAGGATCCGGGCAAGGCGCTCTATTCGTGCCTTCTGGCGCCCGACGGCGGTGTGCTCGACGACCTGATCGTCTATTTCCTGCGCGAGGATTTCTTCCGCATCGTCGTTAACGCGGGGACCGCGGACAAGGACATCGCGTGGTTCCGGCGCCTGATCGCGGAACATGCGCCGCACCTCACGCTGACGCCGCGCGAGGACCTTGCGATGATCGCCGTGCAGGGTCCCAACGCGCGCGCTAAGGTGTGGCAGGCGCTACCGGAAACCGAAGCGCACAGCGCGGCGTTGAAACCTTTCGTGGGCGCGCGGGCGACCACGCCCGAAGGGGAACTCTTCATCGGACGCACCGGGTACACCGGCGAGGACGGCTTCGAGGTCATGGTGCCCGCCGCGCGTGCCGAAGCGACATGGCGCGCACTGGTCGATGCGGGCGTCGAGCCATGCGGCCTGGGCGCGCGCGACACGCTGCGGCTCGAAGCCGGGATGAATCTCTACGGCCAGGATATGGACGAAAGTGTTTCGCCGCTGGTGTCCGGCCTCGCATGGACGGTCGATCTCGCGAGTCCGCGCGACTTCGTCGGCAAGGCGGCGCTGCTCGCGAATCCGCCGGCGCAGCAGTTGATCGGCCTGTTGCTGCAAGACGCCGGTGGCGTGCTGCGTGCGCATCAGAAGGTGCACACGGCGCACGGTAATGGCGAAGTCACCAGCGGCACGTTCAGCCCGACGCTGGGCAAGTCCATCGCGCTCGCTCGGCTGCCCGTAGGCGTAGCCACCGGCGACATCGTCCATGTCGCCGTGCGCGACAAGCGTCTCGCAGCACGCGTTGTCAAGCCGCCGTTCGCACGCAACGGCAAACCCCTCGTTTCCTGATTTTTCCCTGATCTTTCCTATCGCCCGCAGCCCCTCGGAGACTCCGCATGAACGTACCCGCCAATCTCAGATACGCCGATAGCCACGAATGGCTGCGCGCGGAAACCGACGGCACCGTCACCGTCGGCATCACGGACCACGCGCAGGCCGCACTGGGCGACCTCGTGTTCGTCGAACTGCCCGCCGTCGGCCGGCAGTTGAAGGCGGGCGAGGCGTGCGCCATCGTGGAGTCGGTCAAGGCCGCCAGCGACGTGTACGCGCCGATCGCAGGGCAGGTGGTTGCCGTCAACGAAGCGCTGCCGGGCGCGCCCGAAGCGCTGAACGCGGATGCCTACGCCGCGTGGCTGTTCAGGATCAAGCCCGCGGACTCGGCGGCCATCGCCGCGATGCTCGACAAGGCGGCCTACGAAAAGCTGATCGGCGAAGACTGAAGGCGCACATCCGATGAAAATGAACGAACCCCTGCCCGGCGCCGCGGCCACCAGCCTGCGCGCGCTCGAAGACCGCGCCGCTTTTCTTGCCAGGCACATCGGCACGACGGACGACGACCAGGCCGCGATGCTCGCAACACTCGGCTATGCGAACCGCGGCGCATTGATCGACGCCATCGTTCCGCCCGCGATACGCGAGCGGGCGCCCATCAAGCTCGCGGCGCCGGTGCCGGAGGCGGAAGCGCTGGCCAGGCTGCACGCGATCGCCGCGCAGAACAAGGTGCTGAAGTCGTTCATCGGGCAGGGCTACTACGGCACGCACACGCCCGGGCGTCATCCTGCGCAACATCCTCGAGAACCCGGCGTGGTACACCGCGTACACGCCCTACCAGCCGGAAATTTCGCAGGGTCGGCTCGAGGCGCTGGTCAACTTCCAGACGATGGTGTGCGACCTGACCGGCATGGCGATCGCCAACGCGTCGATGCTCGACGAGGCCACGGCGGCGGCGGAGGCGATGGCGCTGAGCTTTCGCGTCGGGAAAGGCGGCAGCAAGCGCTTCTTCGTCGCGGATGATGTTTTTGCGCAGACGCTGGACGTGGTGCGCACACGTGCCGGTCCGCTCGGCATCGACGTGGTCGTCGGGCCGGCTGCCGACGCCGCCGCGAGTGGCGCCTTCGCCGTCCTGCTGCAATACCCTGGCGCCTCAGGCGAAGTACGCGACAGCCGCACACTGGCCGCGGCCGTGCACGCGCAGGGCGGATTGGTAATCGTCGCGGCGGACATCCTCGCGCTGACGCTGCTCGTTCCTCCGGGTGAATGGGGCGCGGATGTCGTCGTCGGATCGACGCAGCGCTTCGGCGTGCCGATCGGCTATGGCGGGCCGCACGCCGGCTTCTTCGCGACCCGCGACGAATTCAAGCGCTCGATGCCCGGACGCTTGGTGGGCGTGACGGTCGACGCGAACGGCAACGCCGCGTACCGGCTCGCGCTGCAGACGCGCGAGCAGCACATCCGCCGCGAAAAGGCGACGTCGAACATCTGCACGGCGCAGGTCCTGCTCGCGGTCATCGCAGGGATGTATGCCGTTTACCACGGACCCGAGGGCCTGACGACGATTGCGCGCCGCACGCACCGCATGACCGCGATCCTGAAAGAGGGCCTCGAACGGTTGGGATTCAAAGTGCCCACGCAGGCGTACTTCGACACGATTACGGTGACGACGGGTGCCAAGACTGCGGACATCCTCGCCGCCGGGGTCGCGTACGGCTTCAATTTCCGCCACGTCGACGAGCGCACGCTCGGGATCTCGTTCGATGAGACGACCACGCGCGACGACATCGCGCGCATCTGGGACATCTTCAATTTCGATGACGCGCCGTTCACCGTCGCCGACCACGATTCCGCGGTGGCCGACGGGCTGCCGCCCGCGCTGGTCCGCGCGACGCCGTTCATGACGCACCCGGTGTTCCATCGCCATCGCTCGGAAACGGAGATGCTGCGCTACCTGCGGCGGCTCGCCGACCTCGATCTGGCGCTCGACCGCTCGATGATCCCGCTCGGCTCGTGCACGATGAAGCTCAATGCCACGTCCGAGATGATTCCGGTGACGTGGGCCGAGTTCGGCGCCCTGCATCCGTTCGCGCCTGCCAGCCAGGCGGCCGGCTACCACCGGATGATCCACGAGCTCGAGCAGATGATGTGCGCGGCCACCGGTTACGACGCGGTATCGCTGCAGCCCAACGCCGGGTCGCAGGGCGAATACGCGGGGCTGCTGATGATCGACGCCTACCACGCGAGCCGCGGCGAGCCGCACCGCAATGTGTGCCTGATTCCCGCCTCCGCACACGGCACCAATCCCGCGTCGGCGCAGATGGCCGGCATGCACGTCGTGGTCGTCGCCTGTGATGCCGAGGGCAACGTGGACATGGCCGACCTCGAAGCGAAGGCGGACGCCCACGCGCGCGATCTCGCGGCGATCATGATCACGTATCCGTCCACGCACGGCGTGTTCGAGGCGGGCATCAAACGGATCTGCGAAATCGTGCATGCCCATGGCGGACAGGTGTACGTGGACGGCGCCAATCTCAACGCGCTGGTGGGCCTCGCGGCGCCCGGGCATTTCGGCGCCGACGTGTCGCACCTGAATCTGCACAAGACCTTCTGCATTCCGCACGGCGGCGGTGGGCCGGGTGTGGGCCCGGTGGCGGTGAAGGCGCATCTGGCGCCATTCCTGCCCGGCCATCGCAATCTGCCGGACGACGACCGCGCGGCGCACGCGATCGGCCCGGTGTCCGCGGCGCCGTTCGGCAGCGCGTCTATCCTGCCGATTTCGTGGATGTACGTGACGATGATGGGCGGCGAGGGCCTGAAGGCGGCAAGCGAAAGCGCGATTCTCGCGGCGAACTACATCGCGAAGCGCCTCGCGCCGCACTACCCGGTGCTGTACACGGGACCGGGAGGACTCGTCGCCCACGAGTGCATCCTCGACCTGCGGCCGCTCAAGGCCACTTCGGGCATCGAAGTCGACGACGTGGCCAAGCGGCTGATGGACTATGGCTTCCACGCACCGACGATGAGCTTCCCCGTCCCCGGCACGCTGATGGTGGAGCCGACCGAATCCGAACCGCTGGCGGAACTCGACCGCTTCATCGATGCGATGATCGCCATCCGCGCCGAGATCCGCGCCATCGAGGAAGGGCGCATGGACCGCGCCGACAACCCGCTGAAGCACGCGCCGCACACGGCCGCCGCGGTGTCCACCGACGAGTGGACGCATGCCTATACGCGGCTGTCCGCGGCCTACCCCACAGCGGCGCAGAAGGCCACGAAGTACTGGCCCCCTGTGGCGCGCGTCGATAACGTGTATGGCGACCGCAATCTCTTCTGCAGTTGCATTCCGCTTGCCGACTACGCAACCGAAGCCGGGGAGCCTACGCCGGCGGCCCCCTGATGCGCATCCTCGTCCTCGGGGCGGGCGTGGTCGGCGTCACGGCCGCCTGGTATCTCGCGCAGGACGGTCACGAAGTCACGGTGCTCGATCGCCATCCCGGCGCGGCGCTCGAGACCTCGTTCGCCAACGGCGGACAGATTTCGGCGTCCTATGCGGAACCGTGGGCCAACCCGGACGCGCCGCTCAAGATCCTGCAGTGGCTGGGCCGCGACGACGCGCCGCTCCTGTTCCGGCTGCGCGCCGATCCACAGCAATGGCGCTGGGGACTGCAGTTCCTCTACGAATGCCTGCCATCGCGCACCCGGCACAACACCATCCAGTGCCTGAACCTGGCGCTCTACTCGCGGGATTGCCTGAAGGAATTGCGCGCGCAAACGGGCATCCAATACGACCACCTGGAGCGCGGCATCCTCTCCTTCTATACCGATCCGAAGGAATTCGCGCAGGGCGTGGCTTCGGCCGAGCTGATGCGCCAGCTCGGCTGCGACCGCGACGTGAAGACTGTCGCCGAATGCGTCGCCATCGAGCCGGCGCTCGCGTCCTGCCGCGCGCAACTCGCCGGCGGCATCTTTACCGTCTCCGACGAATCGGGCGACGCGCAGCGCTTCACGCAGGAGTTGGCGCGCATGGCGGAGGCGCGTGGCGTGAAGTTCCGCTGGGGCATGGCGATCGAGTCGCTGGCGGCCGAAGGCGACGCGATGACCGGCGTCCGCTGCATCAACGCGGAGCATCGCAAGGAAGTGCTCCAGGCTGACGCATACGTTCTCGCGCTGGGCAGCTACAGCCCGTTCCTGTTGAGGCCGCTCGGCGTGCCCTGCCTCATCTATCCGGCCAAAGGCTATTCGGCGACGATCGCCATCGACGAACATCGCGGCGCGCCGACGGTGTCGCTGACCGATCTCGCGTGGAAGATCGTGTTCACGCGTCTCGGCGACCGGCTGCGAGTCGCCGGCACCGCGGAATTGTCGGGCTACAACAAGGACCTCAATCTCGTGCGCTGCGAGGCGCTATTGCGGCGTACCTTCGAATTGTTTCCCGACGCCGGCGACCGCGACAGCGCACAGTTCTGGACGGGCCTGCGCCCGGCCACGCCGTCCAATGTCCCGCTGGTGGGCGGCACCCGGTACAGGAACCTCTTCCTCGACACCGGACATGGCACGCTGGGCTGGACGATGGCGTGTGGTTCCGGCCGCGCGCTCGCGGACGTGATCGCGGGCCGCAAGCCTGGCGTGGAATTTGCATTTACAGGCAGCCCAACAGTGCCGGTGTCCCAATGAACTCGTTCGCACCCGAAAATCTGGTCCGGTTCACGCGCGCTCAGGCAGCGCTGATCCACCTCGGCATCAGCGCGCTGGTCGCGGCGGCGATCTTCGCCCTCATGTTGTTCGTCTGGTACCCGAGCCCGTACTTCGCTGCTGCCGGCGGCGCAACCTTGCTGACCCTCCTCATCGGCGTTGATGTCGTCCTGGGTCCGTTGCTGACGTTCGTGGTCTTCGATCCGGCCAAGAAGAGCCTGATCTACGACCTGGCGGCCATCGTGATGCTGCAGGTTGCGGCGCTCGTCTACGGCATTCATGTGATGGCTTCGGCGCGCCCGGCGTTCGTCGTCTACCTGCGCGGCGGATTCGACGTCGTGTCGGCGAATGACATCGTGACAGAAGGCATGGCGCAGGCGCAGCTCCCGGAATTCCAGTCGGTCCCGCTCACCGGGCCGCGCCTCGCCGCAGCGCGCGTCCCCGTCGATCCGGGGTTGCAGTTGAAAATCAGCATGGAAGTCATGGCCGGCGGCCCCGACCTCACCGCCTATCCCCGGTTCTACATTCCGTATGCGACGGCGTCGCGCGAAGCGGCGGCGCGCGGCAAGCCGCTGGCCACGCTGGCGCAGGCCGGCCCGGACAATGCCGCGGCGGTCGCGAGTCTTGTGGGATCATCCGGCAGATCCATGGGCGGCCTGGTCTACCTGCCGCTGCACGCCCGCGCCGCTCCGATGTCGATCGTTCTCGACAAGGCAAACGGCGACGTTGTCGGCGTCCTCATGCTGGAACCGCGCTGAACGCCCATGCGTGATCGAGGCACGACGCCGAGCATGAAATCCCGCACATCGACGATGCGAAGCCACGCATTTGCCGGACTATTGCTGCTGGCGTGCACCGGAGCGCACGCGGCGCTGCTTGTCGACGCGCCGTGGGTTCGGCCTACGCCGGATCGTGCGTCGACCACGGCGTACATGTCGATCACCAGCACGGAGGGCGCCGTCCTGAAGGAGGCGCGGTCGACGGTCGCGACCAGTATCGTGATTCGCGCGGCGCCGACCGGCGCGAGGAACTACCCGCAACTGGCGCTACCCGCCGGGGTCCCGGTGCTGCTCGCGCCCGAAGCGTTCCATCTGGTATTGCGTGGACTCGCCCACCCGCTCAATCCCGGCGATCGCGTGCCGTTGGTGCTGACGATCGAACTGGAGAGCGGCGCGCTGCAGGAGTTCACCGTCAACGCCGAAGTGCGCGCGCGTGCGCCGGCCGCCGATGCGAGGCCCGTGCGCAAGTACTGACCCGGTGCAGCCGGTATAATCGAAGGCTTTTCCGGGCACCCATGCGTCCTTCCCAGTTCATTGCCGCGTTCCTTGCCGCGGCGCTCGTCGCTTGCGCGACCTTCCATGCGCCTGTCGTCGTCGCAGCGAATGCGGCGGTCCCCGCCGCTGCGCTTCCCGCGCCATCGATTGCTGCCGCCGCGCACCTGCTGGTGGATGTCACGAGCGGGCAGACGCTCGCGCAGGTCAATGCCGATGAACGCCGGGATCCGGCGTCACTGACCAAGCTGATGACGGCCTATCTCGTTTTCGGCGCGCTGCGCGCGAAGACGATCCAGCCGTCGCAGATGGTCAACGTGTCGCAGCGCGCATGGCGCGCGGAAGGCTCGCGGATGTTCATCGAACCGCGGCGCGCGGTCAGCGTGGACGAACTGGTGCACGGCATGATCATCCAGTCGGGCAACGACGCGTCGATCGCGCTGGCTGAATTGGTCGGCGGCAGCGAAGACGCGTTCATCTCTCGCATGAACGCGGAAGCGGTGCGGCTGGGAATGGCCAACACGCGCTTTGCCAACGTGACCGGGCTTTCAGCTCCGGAACACTACTCGACCGCGGCGGACTTGGGCAGGCTCGCCAGCGCGGTGATCACCGACTACCCCGAGTACTACCCGCTCTACGCCCAGAAGGAATTCCGCTACAACAACATCACCCAGGCGAACCGCAACCGGCTCCTCTGGACCGATCCCAATGTCGACGGCATGAAGACCGGGCATACGGAGGCCGCCGGGTGGTGCCTCATCGCCTCCGCCAAGCACGGCGAGCGACGCGTGCTCGCCGTCGTGCTCGGCGCGAAGTCGGATGCCGCGAGGGCGGCCGAGGCGCAAAAGCTCTTGAACTGGGGGATGCAGGCATTCGATACCGTGCAGCTCTATCAGTCGGGCAAGACGATCGCGACGCTGCGCGTATGGAAGGGGACGCGCGACGAATTGCCCGCCGGATTCCTGGCCGATCGCTACCTGACGCTGCCCAAGGGCAAGGCCGACAAGCTCGCGCTGGCGATGGACGCGCAGCAACCGCTGCTCGCGCCGATCGCCCGGGCACAGCGCGTGGGGACCGTGAAGGTGACGCTGGAAGGCCGACCCATGGCCGAATTTCCGCTGATCGCGCTCGAGGAAGTACCGGCGGCCGGACTTCTCGGGCGGGCGTGGGATACGATCCGCCTCTGGTTCAAGCGCACGTGAGATCCGCCGCGAAGCGCCGCACCTGACCGACCCAATGGAGCGCACACCGACCATGTTCGACGCCGACCAGATTGTCTGCCTCAACGGCGAATTCATTCCGCTGGGCGAGGCGAAGGTATCCGTGCTGGACCGCGGCTTCATCTTCGGCGACGGCGTCTACGAGCTGATTCCCGTGTACGCCGGCGAGCCGTTCCGCATGCCGCATCATCTCGCGCGGCTGCAGCGCAGCCTCGACGGCATCGGGCTCCCCAATCCGCATACGGACGCGCAATGGGAGGCGCTGGTGCGTTCGCTGATCGGCCGGCAGCCTTACGCGAACCAGGGCGTCTACTTCCAGGTCACGCGTGGCGTGGCCAAGCGCGATCACACGTTCCCCAAGGACGCGACACCCACGGTATTCATGATGAGCAATCCGCTCGCGACCCCATCACGCGAAGTCGTGGAGCAGGGCGTGGCCGTGGTCACGGCCGACGACAATCGCTGGCATCGCTGTGACTTGAAGACGATATCGCTGATGGGAAACGTGCTGATGCGCCAGCTTGCCGCGGAACAGGGTGCGGTCGAAACGGTGATGTTCCGCGACGGCTTCCTTACCGAGGCCTCCGCGTCGAACGTGCTGGTCGTGATCGACGGCGCAATCGTCGTTCCGCCGAAAGACAATCTGATCCTGCCGGGAATCACCTACGACGCGACGATGGAATTCGCGCGCGAGGCCGGCATCCCGCTGACGGTAAGGCCGGTTCCGCGGGCCGAGGCGCTCGCCGCGGAGGAGATGTGGCTGTCGTCGTCGACGAAGGAAGTGATCGCGGTCACGACCGTCGACGGCAAGCCGTTCGCGGGTGGCCAACCCGGGCCGGTCTTTCGCAGGATGTGGGAAATCTTCCAGGCGAAGAAGCCCAAAGCACACTGAGGGCGCACTGACCTTGCTGCGCGCGCTGCCGAAATTTGGCGTCGCGGTTTTTACTTCTCCGGGATGCCGGCCTTGCGCAAGCCCGCGTAGAATGCGTCTCGGTCTGCTGCAGGTACGCCGGCTCGTTCGACAAGCGCAGCGCCTTGAGGTCGGCGATGGTCATGCCGGGCTGCTGTTTGAGCAGGATCGATCTTTTCGGCTTCTGCTTTGGCGGTCTCGCCCTTCTGCGCGTAGGCGGCGACGAGGTAGGCGTGCGCAAGCCACCAATCATCCTCCACGACCGATTTTTCGCAGGCGGCGATCGCGTCGTCGTAGCGACCGAGCGCCTGGTAGGCGCGGCAGCGTATGAACGTGGCCAGACCCGTGACGCTGGGGTCCACCGCGAAAGCCTTGTCGAGCCACTGCAATGCCTCGGCAGGCTGCCCGGTTTGCAACATGGACAAAGGCGCGAAGGACGAATGGCCAGGGCGAAGTTGGATTGAGGCTGCTCGCTTTCGTGCTCGCCTCGAGCGCTGGCGGCCAGCGCCATTGCCAAAGTAACGCCACGCCGCGATTCGACCACGTGAGAAAGTCATCGGGGTCGGCAAGAACGGCGCGGTTGCTCACTTCGTCGAGTTCGCGGACGAGCCGGTCATGATCGGCATGCAAATCCGTCCAGAGCTCGTCATTCAGGGTATCGGCCCGACCGGTCATTGCGACGACAAGGTTGGGATCGAGCCGTAGCGCCTGGTCGTACATCTTGCGGGCTTCGAGCGATCCCCTTCACACAATCGGCGGTTGTCGTACAGGTCCATTTGCCGTACACAGCGTTGGCGTGCCGCGCGATATCCGCGGCGCTTGCCCCCGGCGGCAGCGGTGCGCTGTCCCGACGAAACTCCTCTTTACCCACCGCGTTGCGCACGCGTCGGGTCAGCAGTGCGACGAGGCCAGGCGCGTCTTGCGTTGCCTGTGTCGGGTCGACCTCCAGATGGTCACTCCACAACTGCGTCGCGTTGCCGGTATCGATGAGCTGCGCGGTAACCATGATCCGCTCGCCGGCGCGGCGAACCTCACCCTGGACGAGATAGCGGACGTTGAGCTCGCGGCCGACGGCGCGCGCATCGATGGCCTTGCCTTTGTACGTGACCGCGACGCTGTGCGAAACGACCGGTCCAGCAAAGCCGCGCCCCATAGCCATGGTCAGGTCTTTGGTGAGCGCCTCGGCGAACTGCTCGTCGGCGGGGCTGGCCGTGGCCGCCGCGAAGGGGAGGATGGCGACAGAGAAGCGCGGCGGTCCAGGCGCAGGGGCCGCGGTTTTCCAGAGCTGGGGCAGTGCCCAAACACGCGAGGCCGAGCGACACCGAGTGCGACCACGCCGGCGGCAACCCACCGCCGCGGACCGCGCGTCAGCCGCTGCCAGCGCCTGCGACCGCCGCTTGGCGTTGGCAGCGTCTCGGTCGCCAGGTCCACCCGGTAGACCTCGACCGGCCGCGCGATATTCTTGACTTCCTGCGCGCCAAGATCCTCGAAGGCGAAGGAAAGCTTGTCGAGCACCTGATCGCGCACGACCCGGCTGACGCAGATTCCTCCGGGCTCGGCCAGCGTTTGCAGCCGCGCGGCGACGTTTACGCCATCGCCAAAGATGTCATCCTCGTCGATGATGATGTCGCCGACGTTGATGCCGATGCGAAACTCGATCCGCTGCTCGGGAGGCACACCGGCGTTGCGCTCGGCCATGCCCCGTTGCACGTCGACCGCGCAGCGCACGGCATCGACGACGCTGGGAAACTCCAGCAGCAGGCCATCGCCAGTGGTCTTGACGATCCGACCGTTGTATTCGGCGATCTTCGGGTCGATCAACTCCCGCCGATGGGATTTAAGTCCCGCCAGCGTGGCGCTGTCGTCGCGGCCCATGAGCAGGGAATAGCCCACCACGTCGGCCGAGACGATTGCCGCCAGTCGTCGATGGTCCCTCGTCAAGGCTCTCTCCTGTGCATCCCTACTGCTCCGGGATGCCGGCCTTGCGCAAGCCCGCGTAGAGATGCGTCTCGGTCTGCTGCAGGTAGGCTGGCTCGTTCGACAGGCGGAGCGCCTTGAGGTCGGCGATCGTCATGCCTGGCTGCTGTTTGAGCAGGATCGATCTTTTCGGCTTCTGCTTTGGCGGTCTCGCCCTTCTGTGCGTAGGCGGCGACGAGGTAGGCGTGCGGAATCCAATAATCTCTCCGACGACCGATTTTTCGCAGGCGGCGATCGCGTCGTCGTAGCGACCGAGCGCCTGGTAGGCGCGGCAGCGCATGAGTATGGCGAGACCCGTGACGCTGGGGTCCAGCGCGGAAGCCTTGTCGATCCACAGCAATGCCTCGGCAGGCTGCCCGGTATGCACCATGATCCAGGCGCGATCGATGAATGGCCCTGGCGAGGTTGGATTGAGGCTGCTCGCTTTCGTGCATCGCCTCGAGCGCTGCCGGCCAGCGCCATTGCCACGGTAGCGCCATGCCGCGAAACGACCACGTCCCTGGATCATCGGGGTCGGCAACAACGGCGCGGTTGGTCACTTCGTCGAGCTCGCGGACGAGCCGGTCATGATCGGCATGCAAATCCATCCAGAGCTCGTCGTACAGGGTATCGGCCCGACCGATCATTGCGTCCACAAGGTTGGGATCGAGCCGTAGCGCCTGGTCGAACATCTTGCGGGCTTCGAGCGCCGCCTTCACACAGTCGGCGGCCACCGTACAGGTACTTTTGCCCTACACGGCCTAGGCGTGCCGCGCGATATCCGCGGCACTTGCCCCCGGCGGCAACGGTGCGCTGTCCCGACGAGACTCCTCGTCACTCAGCGCGTTGCGCACGCGTCGAGTCAGCAGCGCGACGAGGCCAGGCGCGTCTTGCGTGGCCTGTGCCGGGTCGACGTCCAGATGGCCACTCCACAACTGCGTTGCATTGCCGGTGTCGATGAGCTGCGCGTTGACCATGATCCGCTCGCCGGCGCGGCGAACCTCACCCTGGACGAGGTAGCGGACGTTGAGCTCGCGGCCGACGGCGCGCGCATCGATGGCCTTGCCCTTGTACGCGACCGCGAGGCTGTGCGAAACGACCGGTATCACAGCCTGGCAACCCGACCGCCATGGTCAGGTCGTTGGTGAGCGCCTCGGCGAACTGCTCGTCGGCGGGGCTGGCCGTGGCCGCCGCGAAGGGGAGGATGGCGACAGAGTAGCGCGGCGGTCCAGGCGCAGGGGCCGCGGTTTTCCAGAGCTGGGGCAGTGCCCACACGCGCGAGGCCGGCGACACCGAGTGCGACCACGCCGGCGGCAACCCACCGCCGCGGACCGCGCGTCAACCGCTGCCAGCGCCTGCGGCCGCGGCTTGGCCTTGGCAGCGTCTCGGTCGCCAAGTCCACCCGGTAGACCTCGACCGGCCGCGCGATGTTCTTGACTTCCTGCGCGCCAAGATCCTCGAAGGCGAAGGAGAGCTTGTCGAGCACCTGATCGCGCACGACCCGGCTGACGCAGATCCCTCCGGGCTCGGCCAGCGTCTGCAGCCGCGCGGCGACATTGACGCCATCACCGAAGATGTCCTCCTCGTCGATGATGATGTCGCCGACGTTGATGCCAACGCGAAATTCGATCCGCTGATCGGCAGGCACATCGGCGTTGCGCTCGGCCATGCCCCGTTGCACGTCGACCGCGCAGCGCACGGCATCGACGACGCTTGGAAACTCCAGCAGCAGGCCATCGCCGGTGGTCTTGACGATCCGACCGTTGTATTCGGCGATCTTCGGGTCGATCAACTCCCGCCGATGGGACTTGAGTCCCGCCAGCGTGGCGCTGTCGTCGCGGCCCATGAGCAGGGAATAGCCCACCACGTCGGCCGAGACGATTGCCGCCAGTCGCCGATGGTCCCCCGCCAAGGCGCCCTCCCATGACTGCCACGCGAGCCTGCATCATAGGCAACAAGTACTGCCGCCACAATGAACCGCGCGAGGGTCAGCGCTCCGGTACCGTCACCACCGCCCCGAATCGGCCGTGGTGGAAGACGAGCCCGTTGCCGCTGGCGCGTTCGCAGGTCGCGACTTCGCCGATGAAGATACGGTGATCGCCCGCGCGATGCTGCGCGTGATGCACGCATTCGAACCACGCCGCGCAACCATCGATCAGCGGCGCGTCCGCCCATCCCATCCGGTAGCCGACGCCGGCAAATCGATCCTCGTGGGGCCGCGAGAACCGCCGCGCGAGCTCCGTCTGCTCGGCCGCCAGCACGTTGACGCTGTAACGCTCCGCCGCCTCGAAGGCCGGCAGGCTGGCCGAGCGCCGCGACAGGCTCCACATGACCAGCGGCGGGTCGAGCGAAACCGAATTGAAGGAATTGGCGGTGAGACCGACGTAGCGGCCATCGCCGGTCCGTGCGCAGATGATCGTCACGCCGGTCGCGAACTCCCCGAGCGCGTCGCGGAACTGCCTTGAATCGAAGGCCTGCGGCGGATGGACCGGCTGGCCGGGAGTCGGCATGGGGAGGGTTGGACGGCGCTTACAGTCGCCCGCGCGCCGCAGCTTGGACTGGCCGATGGTAGGCGGCAGGTTGCGCGGTGTCAAAAGTTGAGGGTTCTTCCTACACCCGCCGCGCCGACAAATTGCTAGAATTTCGCCACTGCGGTGCCGAAGGCATCGACCGCACGGGACATCGTCAACACCTGAATGGGGGGCGAAGGACCATGGCCGAAGCACTCCGTCATTTCATCGCGAGCCGCTACGGCGGCCGCAACGTGCCTGTCACGCTCGTGCTGCCGGACGGCGTCCGTGTGCCGCTGTCGCCTACGCCCGCCGTCGAGGTCGTCGCGCGTTCGTGGAACGGCATGCGCGCGCTGGCCAAGCCGGCACTGGGTTCGCTGGCGCGTGCCTACGTCCGCGGCGACCTCGACTTCACCGGCAGTTCGCAGCGCATGCTCGCCATCGCCGAATCCATGGTGGGGTCCGTGCAGCACGAGCGCGACCGGGCGCAGGCGCGCATCAAGGCGTGGCTGCACCGCAAGCGCGACATGCGCCGCAACATCGCCCACCACTACGACGTGTCCAACGCGTTCTACCGACTGTGGCTGGACGAGCGGATGGTCTATTCGTGCGCGTACTTCCGCCACGACGGCGATTCCCTCGACGCGGCCCAGGTGCAGAAGCTCGACCACATCTGCCGCAAGCTGCGCCTCGCTGCCGGCGAGCGGTTCCTGGACATCGGCTGCGGCTGGGGTGCGCTCCTGTTCCATGCGGCGGAACGCTACGGCGTCGAGGCGACGGGCATCACGTTGTCGCAAAACCAGTTCGACCACGTGACGCGGGAAATCGCCGCGCGCGGGTTGTCCGGGCGCGTGCAGCGTGGAACTGCGCAACTACCTCGATCTGCCCGACGATGCGCAGTACGACAAGGTCGCCAGCGTGGGCATGTTCGAGCACGTCGGACTGCGCAGGTTTCCGGATTATTTCGGCAAGATCCACCGCGTCCTGAAGCCGGGTGGCCTCGTGCTCAACCACGGCATCACGCTCAACTCGGTCACCGCGCAGAACCTGGGCAGCGGCATCAGCGATTTCGTCGAGGACTACGTCTTTCCCGGAGGGCAACTCACGCACGTCGCCCGCGTGATCGAGGGCATGGCGGAACAGGGACTCGAACCCGTCGACGCCGAATCGCTGCGCGAGCATTACGCGAAGACGCTGTGGCACTGGGTGGACCGTCTCGAAGCCCATGCCGACGCGGCGCGGGCCGAGGCAGGCGACGAGCGCTATCGGATCTGGCGCATCTACATGGCGGGTTCGGCGCACGCCTTCGACCGCGGCTGGCTGTCGCTGTGGCAGGTGCTGGCCGGCAAGGCGTACGCCGACGGCCGCCTGCCGCATCCGCTCACGCGCGACTACATGTACGGGGGCGAATCGAGCACCTGACGGTTGGGCAAGTCGAGGCCGGCCCCCGACGCGGCGGCGAGTTGCAACACGGGCACACTGCCCGCATATTGGCGGAATCGCCGGGTCCCGCACCAATCCATGGACCCGGCCGGAGACTGCCATGACGAAAATCGACACCACGCTCGACGCCCTGCACACTGAAGAACGCGAATCCGCGCTCGTTTTCCCGTGCACGTTCCCGATCAAGATCATGGGCCGCACGCAGGACGGGTTCGCGCAGGCCGTCGCCGACGTCGTGTGCCGGCATGCGCCCGACTTCGATCCGTCGGCGCTGGAGATGCGCGCGTCCAAGGAAGGCAACTGGCTGTCGTTCACCGCGACGGTCAACGCCAACTCGCGGGAGCAGCTCGACAACCTGTACCGGGAACTCGTCGCCCATCCGATGGTGAAGATGGTGCTGTAGGTTGCCGGCGGGCTTAGGAGGGGGTTGCGGATTCTTCGTTTCTGGAGCAATATAACAGTTGGAACATTTCTCCATGAACGCCGCGCCCAAGCCCCATCCCGTACCCCTGTCCGAGGCTGCCGTGCTGAGCAAGGCCGCGGTGCGCGCGGCCAAGCTGCTCGAGTTCACGCAGCGCGACGTGGCTGCCGCGCTCGGCGTATCGGAAGCGACCGCTTCGCGCCTGTTCGCCGGCAAATACCTGCTGTCCCCGGACCATGCCAAGGAATGGGAGCTGGCGCGTCTGTTCGTTCGCATGTTCCGGTCGCTGGACGCGCTCTGGGGCCACGAGGAAACGGCGCGCACATGGCTCGCCAGCGACAACCTGGCCCTGGCGGCCCGTCCCCGGGACCTGCTGCGTTCGGTCGAAGGGATGGTCCGTGTCGTCGCGTACCTGGACGCCGCGCGCGGTCGCGTCTAGCGCGGCGGCGTTCGCCGGTGACGTGTGGCGCGCGGTCGAGGCGCAGCACATAGTCTCGACGCGGTCGCTGGTCGATACGCTCGACGAGCAGCACGTGCTCGAGCGCGTCCTGGACGAGGGCAAGCCGGCGATCCCCGCGGGTGCCGATCGCCTGCACTATCTGCTCTTCACGCCGTTCCGCTATGCGCCTCCACCGGGCGGGTCGCGCTTTCGCGGGCCCACCGACGCGGGCGTGTTCTATGCCGCGGACGAGCGCCGCACCGCGTGCGCCGAACTTGGCTATTGGCGCTGGCGGCACCTGCTCGACGTGCCGGCATTGCAGTCGATGCCGACGCGGCCGCAGACGGTCTTTCGCGCCAGGCTTGCGGCGCGCGCGGTCGACCTGCGCGAAGCGCCGTTCCAGCGCGATCGCGCGACGTGGACGCAGCCGAACGATTACGGCGGATGCCAGCGCTTTGGCGTGACGGCCCGTCAAGCAGGCGTCGCCGCGATCCGCTATGAATCGGTACGCGACCCGCAGCACGGCGGCTGCTGCGCCGTGCTGACGCCGCGTGCGTTCGCGCGACCTTCGCCGCTCGAGCAGCAGACGTGGATGCTGTCCGTCGCGCGCGATCGCGTGGTGTGGCAGCGCACCCACGCGTTGGCCCGCGAGGAACACGAGTTTTCCGCCAGCCAGTGGAGCGCGCCGACATGACGCCGGCGCGCGTGGAGCACACGACGGGAATCGTGATCCGGAGCCTCGGACGTACGGACTACGAGGCGACGTGGCGGGCGATGCGGGGCTTCACGGACGCGCGTGACGCGGCCACGCCGGACGAGGTCTGGCTGACCGAGCACCCGCCGGTATACACGCTGGGATTGGCGGGCCGCCGCGAGCACCTGCTGCGCGACAACGGCATCCCTGCGATAAAGGTAGACCGCGGCGGACAGATCACCTACCACGGCCCCGGCCAACTCGTCGCCTACACGCTGATCGACTTGCGCCGGCCGAAGATGGGTGTGCGCGACATGGTCCGGCGCATCGAGACCGCGGTGATACAATGGCTTGATTCAGTTGGTATTTCCGCGTATGGCAAGATCTCCGCTCCCGGCGTTTATGTCACCCGCGACGGTGTTGAGGCGAAGATCGCGGCGCTGGGCCTCAAAGTGCGCAACGGCTGCACCTACCATGGCGTCGCCGCGAACATCGCGATGGACCTGGCGCCGTTCGCGGATATCGACCCGTGCGGCTTTCCGGGGCTCGCGGTGACGCAACTGGCCGCGTTCGGGATCACGCGGACGGTGGAAAGCGCCGGCGCGGAACTGGCGCCCATACTTGCCGCACATTTGAGCCAACGATGACCATCGACCTCCCGCCTCCCGCCGCCATCGACAACGCCGCAGGCGTCAAGCACCAGGGCGCGGCGAAGACGGCGCGCATCCCGATCAAGGTCGTGGCGGCGGATCGGCTGCCGAAGCCGGAATGGATTCGCGTCCGCGCGTCGTCGAGTCCTCGCTTCAACGAGATCAAGAAGATCCTGCGCGAGAACAGCCTGCACACCGTGTGCGAGGAAGCGTCGTGCCCGAACATCGGCGAGTGCTTCAGCAAGGGCACGGCCACGTTCATGATCATGGGCGACATCTGCACGCGCCGCTGCCCGTTCTGCGACGTGGGCCACGGCCGTCCGCTGCCGCTCGACGCCGAGGAGCCGATCAACCTGGCGAAGACGATCGCCGCGCTCAAGCTTCGCTATGTCGTCATCACCAGCGTCGACCGCGACGACCTGCGCGATGGAGGTGCATCGCATTTCGTCGCCTGCATACGCGCGGTGCGCGAACATTCGCCGGGCGACGCAGATCGAGGTACTGGTGCCGGACTTCCGCGGCCGCCTCGATCGCGCGCTGGCGATCCTGCGCGAAGCGCCGCCGGACGTGATGAACCACAACCTCGAGACGGTGCCGCGCTTGTACAGGCAGGCGCGCCCCGGCTCCGATTACGCGCATTCGCTCGCGCTGCTGCGCGACTTCAAGACGCTGTTCCCGGACCTTCCCACCAAGTCCGGGTTGATGGTGGGTCTGGGCGAAACCGACGACGAGATCCTCGCCGTCATGCGCGACATGCGCGCGCATCACATCGACATGCTGACGATCGGCCAATACCTGCAGCCGACGCAGGGCCACCTGCCGGTACTGCGCTACGTGCATCCCGACACGTTCGCCATGTTCGAGCGCGAGGCGTATGCGATGGGCTTCCGCCACGCCGCGGTTGGCGCGCTGGTCCGCTCGTCGTATCACGCGGACAAGCAGGCCGAGGACGTGCTGGCTGAAGCGCCTTAGCGCGCGGACGGATCGGCACCCTTCGGCCACAACAGCCACATCCGGCCGTCCTGCAGCATGCGGCCGGCCTCGCGACCGGCCTGTGGGCCGAATCCCCAGAAGTAATCGGCGCGCACGACGCCGCGGATAGCGCCGCCGGTGTCCTGCGCCATCACCAGACGCTGCAGCGGCGTCTTCGACAGCGGCAACGTCGTGGCGAGGAAGACGGGCGCGCCGAGCGGTATGGCGCGCGCATCGACGGCGATCGTGCGTTCCGCCAGCAGCGGTACGCCGAGCGTGCCGATCGGCCCGTCGATGGCGGCGTCGAGTGAACCCGGCGCGGGTGGCGGGACTTCACGGAAGAATACGTAGCTTGGATTCTCGTCGAGCAGCGCGCGCGTTTCGTTGGGGTGCGCCTTCACCCACGCGCTGATGCCCTGCATCGACGCGCGTTCGCGCGGCAGGTCGCCGCGTTCGATCAGCACCCGCGCAATCGAACGATAGGGATGGCCATTCTGGTCGGCGTATCCCAAGCGAATCACGGAGCCGTCGGCCAATTCGATGCGGCCCGAACCCTGGATTTCAAAATAGAAGGCCTCGACCGGGTCCGCAACGTGAACGAGCGGCTTTCCGGCGACGGGCAGGCCGCCGCGCTCGATGTCAGCACGGGTCCAGTACGGCACAACTTTCTTGCCGTCGACGCGGGCGCGCACGCGCTTGTCCTTGAGTTCCGGATACAGGTCCGACAGGTCCACGGTCAGCAGGTCGTCGGGTGGCGCGTACAACGGCACGGTGAATTGCGGCGTACGCTCCCGCGAACCGTTGAGCAGCGGCTCGTAGTAGCCGGTGACGCGTCCTGTGTCGCGGCCATCGGCGTCGGCGATGCGGTATGGGATAAAATGTGATTCGAAGAAGGCGCGTACGGCGGCGGCGTCGGCTGCGGCGACTTGTTCGGAAGCGGCGCACGGCGGTTGCCAAAGGTCACGTGTTTTCGGATCGGCGAGCAAAGCGCGGCAGCCAATCCGGAACGCGGGCCACGCCGCCTCGACCGGTCGCCGTTCCAGCCGGGCATGTCCGCTCCACGCAGCGGGTGTGAAGACCGGTCGCGGAACGGCGGGCGGCGCAGGAAGCGGTGGCGGCACAGCGACCGGCGGAACGACCACGGGTGGCGTTGGCGGCGGCGGGGCCGGCACCGTTTGACACGCCGCGAACAGCAGACAGGAAAGCAGTGCCAGCGCGAACGCGCGCGCAGCGCCGGGAAAGGTCAATGCCATGGAATGGTTCTTCATCGAGGCGCTCGTCGCGTTGGCGGTGGCCATCGGCATCGTGTGGTGGACCATGGCGCCACAGAAGAAGCGCGACGGAAAATCCAGCGCCACGCCCAAGGCGAAGCCTTAATGCAGCGTGCGCGGCACGGACAGCGTGAACAGGGGAATCGGCGCGTCGAAGGCCTTTCCGTCCGCCGCCATCATCTGGTAGCTTCCGTGCATTGTGCCCACGTTGGTCGGGATCGAGGCGCCGCTGGTGTATTCGAAGGACTCGCCGGGCTTGAGCACCGGCTGCTGGCCGACCACGCCGAGGCCCTTGACCTCCTGCACCTTGTGGTCGGCGTCGGTGATGATCCAGTGCCGGCTCAAAAGCTGGGCGGCGACGTCGCCGGTGTTCGTGATCTTGATCGTGTAGGTGAAGACGTACTGGTCCTTCGCAGGGTCGGATTGATCCGCGAGGAACCTTGCCACAGGCTCGACCGTCACTTCGTATCGTTTGCTTTCCGCCATGCCTAGCTCGATCGTTTTGCACCCAACCTGCCCACGCGGATTATAGCCCGATGCCCACGACCTACAGGATTGCGCCGTCGTTGTTGTCCGCGGATTTCTCGCGCCTGGGTGAGGAGGTGCGCGCGGTCGTCGCAGCCGGCGCGGACATGATCCACTTCGACGTGATGGACAATCATTACGTGCCCAACCTGACGATCGGTCCGCTGGTTTGCGCCGCGATCAAGCCGCACACCAGCGTGCCGATCGACGTGCATCTGATGGTCAAGCCGGTCGATCGCATCGTGCCGGATTTCGCCAACGCAGGCGCCGCGATCATCAGCTTCCACCCGGAAGCTTCCGAGCACGTCGACCGCACGATCGGGCTCATCCACGACCATGGCGTCAAGGCGGGGCTCGTGTTCAACCCGGCCACTCCGCTCGATTGGCTGATGCACGTGATCGACAAGCTCGACCTCGTTCTCATCATGTCGGTGAATCCGGGGTTCGGCGGCCAGTCGTTCATTCCCCATGCGCTGGACAAGCTGCGCGCGGCGCGCAAGCTGGTGGACATGGCGCAGCAGCGCACGGGCCGGCCGATCATGCTCGAGGTCGACGGCGGCGTGAAGGTCGACAACATCGCCGAGATCGCGCGAGGCGGGCGCGGACACGTTCGTCGCCGGCAGCGCGATATTCGGCGCCGGCGACTATCGCGCGACGATCAGCGCGATGCGCGCCGCGCTGGCGGCGAAGGGCCGCTAGTCCTCGCCATCGGGTGCGGGCGATGCTATGATCGAATCGCATCGGACCGGTCGCGTGCTGCGGCCGAACCGAATTCTGATATGACTTCGACTCCTCCAACTGCAACAGCCTCCCGGCCGGCCACGGGTTGGCGGCGCAAGGGCGAGTGGCGCTGGCAGCGCCCCTCCTAGTCCCTTCGCGTCTTCGCGTCGCGCGCAATAACCTCAAGCGACGCTCCCAGTTGACAGGCTGTTCCGAAGCATGAGGGTCGAAGCATGATCACCGAATCCGAATTCCGCGCCCTTGCCGCCAAGGGCTACAACCGCATCCCGCTCGTGCTCGAGACGTTCGCCGATCTGGATACGCCGTTGTCGCTGTACCTGAAGCTTGCCGCGACGCGCTACACGTTCCTGCTGGAATCCGTCGTCGGAGGCGAACGCTTCGGGCGCTATTCCTTCATCGGCTTGCCGGCAAAGATCAGGCTGCGCGTGCGCGGCAGCCACACCGAAGTCGAGGATGACCAAGGCGTCGTCGAGACGCACGACGGCGATCCACTGACCTTCATCCAGGCGTTTCGCGAGCGGTTTCGCGCAGCACCGCTGCCGGGCTTGCCGCGCTTCTGCGGCGGGCTGGCCGGCTATTTCGGCTACGACACGGTGCGCCACATCGAGACCCGCCTCGCGCACTCGGCCAAGCCGCCGACGCCTGCGCTGGCCGACGTTCCCGACATGCTGCTGCTCCTGTCCGAGGAACTCGCCGTCGTCGACAACCTGGGCGGCAAGATCTCGCTGATCGTCTACGCCGATCCGGCCGTACCCGGATGCCTACGCGAATGCCGCGGCGCGGCTCACCGAGCTGCGGCGGAAGTTGCGCGAGCCGGTGGCGATTCCCTTCGGCACCGCGTCGGCGGTCACTCAGGCGACGAGCGAGTTCGGCGAAAGCGGCTACAAGGCGGCCGTGGCGCGAACCAAGGAGTACATCGCGGCCGGCGACATCATGCAGGCGGTGATCTCGCAGCGGATGACGATGCCGTTCACGGCGCCGCCGCTGTCGCTGTACCGCGCGCTGCGCTCGCTGAATCCGTCGCCCTACATGTTCTATTACGACTTCGGGGACTTCCACGTCGTCGGCGCGTCGCCGGAAATTCTCGTGCGCAAGGAAGGCACGACGATCACGCTGCGCCCGATCGCCGGAACGCGGCCGCGAGGCAAGACGCGCGAGGCCGACGAGGCGCTCGCGAGCGAACTCGCGCACGACCCCAAGGAAATCGCCGAGCACGTCATGCTGCTCGACCTGGGTCGCAACGACGTCGGGCGCGTCGCGACGACCGGCTCGGTCCAGGTCTCTGACCAGATGGTGATCGAGCGCTATTCTCACGTGATGCACATCGTTTCCAACGTCGAGGGCCAGCTGAAGCCGGGGCTCACCAGCATCGACGTGCTGCGCGCGACGTTCCCGGCAGGCACCGTGAGCGGCGCGCCCAAGGTGCGCGCGATGGAAATCATCGACGAACTGGAGCCGACGAAGCGCGGCATCTACTCGGGTGCGGTGGGCTACATCAGCTTCCAGGACGACATGGACACGGCGATCGCATTGCGCACCGCGGTGCTCAAGGGCGGGACGCTCTACGCGCAGGCAGGCGGCGGCATCGTCCACGACTCGTCGCCGGAAGGCGAGTGGCAGGAAACGCTGAACAAGCTGCGGGCCGTGCTGCGCGCGGCCGAGATGGTCCAGCAGGGCCTGGACGAAGAGTCGTAATAACAAGCGAGCGTATTGCGCGTTTCCCCGATGGCGAAGATCTGAGCTGGGCCGGACGGCAAATTTGTGCGGCGGAGAGCGGCGGTAGGAATTTACCTACGCAAGTATGCGATCGGAGGTAGTGCCCGCGATCGCGCGTCCTAAGTGTCGCGACCACATCGACGAGTCATGAGTGAGTGGACGATCGAGTGTGAGCGCGCATCGCGGCCGCATCCGCTTGCCGCGCCGGCCGTAGCGGAGGTTGAAATGAACAAATCCATACTTGTAATCGGCATCGTCAGTGCTCTCCTCGCCGGTTGCGATCGGCCCGCCCCAGTGGTTGTGCAACCTACCCCGGCCCCGACTCCGCCGCCAACAGTGGTCGTAACCCCGCCGGACTCGCAGGCGGCCAAGGATGATGCGAAAGCCGCAGCCAACCAGGCGGCGGCTGCAGCCAATGAAGCAGCGCGCCCGGCTGCGGCTAGCAAGGACTCGGCGGCCGATGCCAAGGACGCGGCCAAGAGCGCCAAGCAATAAGCGACTGGCCAGAGCGGCGTCAGTTCCGACTTCGTTGGTCATGCTGGAGGGCGTCCGGACGCAAGTCGTGCGCCTGCGCGCGCTTGACAACCGCAACGTGTCGCAGCTTCCACCGCTTGCGGGTGAGGTCCATGCGCAAGGATCGCTTATCCGACCTCACGACCTCGCTGCTCGTGGCGATGGACGAAGCGTCATTACGTTCGGACGCGGGAGATCGAAGCGACCAATATGTCGATCTGCTCCGCCACGTTCGCGAATTGCACATCGTGCTGCTCGAACTGCTGCTGCTTTCCGAGCCCGACGTGGACCCGCCTACGCGTCAACTGGCGGAATTGCTCGGGCACCGTATCGATCAATTGCAGGCCACCCTCCAGGTGAGTCGCGGCGAGCACTGAAAAAGACTGGCGACGGAGTACGACGCGCATGAAGGCGACTGTAGCTCGCGATAGGCGTCCAAAAAATCCGCCCGACGCAGATATCAAGTGCGCTTGCGAATGGATTTCATCTTGGTCTGTCGAGGGACTTGAGCGACGTCTCGGCGACCGATGCATCCCGGGCAATCGTATCGGACCAGTAGCGCGACGAGTCCCGCATCGACGTGCAAGCGCAGACGAGTACAGCCAACGTCGTCATTGCCGCTAACCGTTTCCAATGTGAATTCATGGCTGCCTCTGCTCTTCGAATGGCGATTTAACCATCGACGAACATTAGCAAACGAGGCTCCTCTCCGCATCCAGCGTATCCGCGGAAAGCGCTGTCGGACGCGTCCGACGCGTCGCGTGGGGCGATCGCGTCGAGGCTGCATCGGAGACGACGCTGGCGGGTGCGCTGCCCGACGACAATCTTCCTTTGGCAGCGGAAAAATACACCTGTGGGAGTTGCCCTACAGGCGAATGAGTGACAGCGGCCTGCCTTGCCAAGGAGGCCCCCCTTAACATCGCCGGTGTACCCATCGGAACCCTATCTTCGAGGAGAACAGCAATGTTTGGATTCAGCACGTCGGACACCAAGAATGCCATCGACCTGCTTAAGCAGGACCACGACGAAGTGGACGGCCTGTTCAAGGACTATGAAGCCGCCAAGGAAGATGGCACATCGTCGGCCAAGCTGGCGCTGGCCAGCCATATCTGCTCAGCGTTGAGCGTACATGCGACGATCGAGGAGGAATTGTTCTACCCGGCGATCCGTGGTGCAGACACGGAAATGGATGACCTCGTGGACGAGGCGGCGGTAGAACACCAATCGCTGAAGGACATCATCGGCCGGCTCGAGGCGGCGCCGCAGAGCGACCCGCTTTACGACGCGGGCATCAAAGTCCTGAGCGAGTACGTGAAACATCACGTCAAGGAAGAGGAAAACGAAATCTTCCCCAAGGTCCGCAAGAGCTCGATCGATCTGGACCAATTAGGCAAGCGGATGCTCGCCCGGAAGGCGGAGCTGGAGAACGGGAACGGCAAACCCGCGTCCGGCAGCGCACCTCCTAGCCGTGACGGCAACAGGAGCGAGAACCGTCGCGCCAACTGAGGCAATGGAAGTCGTTGCCGCCAGGCCGATGCGCGAGTGATGGACAGGAAAATGCAGCTGGGCGATCAACACGCGAGTGGCAACGTCACGCAACGGTTCACGAGCACGTTCGGGACGGTCGCCCTCGGGACACACGCCTGGGATCTGCTAAGGAAGTCGATCAGCGCATGGATCGACGATTACGCTCCAAGCATGGGCGCCGCGTTGAGCTATTACACGTTGTTCTCCATTGCCCCGCTATTGATTATTGTGATCGCGGTTGCCGGGGCGGTTTTCGGCCACGATGCGGTACGCGGAGAGATCGCAGCGCAACTGACCGGCCTGCTGGGGCGGGAAGGCGCGGAGGGTGTCCAGGGTTTGATCGCGAGTGCCAGTGAGCCCAGGGAGGGATTCGTTGCGAGCACGGTGAGCATTGTCATGCTGATCATCGGCGCGACGACGGTATTCGCGGAACTGCAAAGCGCTCTGGACCGCATCTGGCGCGTGGAAGCGCCGCCCAGCCCAAGCGGAATCTTCTCGCTGCTGCGCGCCCGATTCTTCTCCTTCGGCCTGGTACTGTGCTTGGGATTCCTGATGCTGGTGTCGCTCGTGGTCAGCGCAGCACTTGCTGCGCTGGGCGAATGGTGGAGCGGCTCGTTCGGGAATTGGGACCTGCTGTTACAGGCAGTCAATGTCGCCGTTTCCTTCACGCTGACCACGGCGGTCTTCGCAATGATTTACAAAATCATGCCGCGCGCCCGTATTGCCTGGAGCGACGTCTGGGTTGGCGCGGCAGTGACGGCGCTGCTATTTGAGGTGGGAAAATTTCTGATCGGCCTCTACCTGGGGAAATTCGCGGTCGCCTCCGGCTTCGGCGCATCGGGCTCGCTGGTCGTGTTGCTCGTCTGGGTCTATTACTCCGCGCAAATCTTCCTGCTTGGCGCCGAATTCACGTGGGTGTACGCGACGGAGCACGGGTCGAAGGCGGGCGAGCAGCGGAGACCGCGGCGAATCGGCGTTAGTACTTGAGCAATGTGCCCCATTGGTCCTACGTCGATCGACGTTCCACCGGCACGCCATCAATATCCGCCGGTCGTTCGCCTTGGTGCCCGCTGAAGGGCAGGTCAAGCCGTAGGTGGAAGGCGATTGTATCCGCGGGCGGGCGACGGCTTGACCGCAGCGCCGGCGACACCCACAATCTGCCGTACCTGGGCGCAACAGATGCGAAGAAGGGTTCAGGACCCGCCAACGCATCGCGCAATCATTGGCAGACAAGATTCTCGTCGAAGCGTGGTGACCCGCCCTACCCCCGCAGCCCCCGGCTACTTTGACCGAATCAGAGGCCTCGGAAGAGTGTGACGCGTGAAGGTCGCAATCCCCGCGCCCTCGCGCCATTCCCCCCGCTGGCGGCACTAGCCCGCCACGCCTAGCGCATTCCCCGCGCTTCCCGCACAAGCAACGGGAAAGCAAGATTCCAGGGTATTCAAAGTGGTCGAACCCAATGACGATTAGGTAGTTAGGAGTCGCTATGCTGCTGATGCTCGACAACTACGACAGCTTCACCTACAACCTAGTCCAATATCTGAGCGAACTGGGGGCCGATGTCCGCGTCTATCGCAACGACGCGATTACCGTTGACCGGGTCGCCGAACTCGGCCCCGCGCAGATCGTTGTCTCGCCCGGGCCGTGCACGCCCAACGAGGCCGGCATCTCGGTGCCGCTGATCCAGCGCTTCGCCGGGCAGATCCCGATCCTGGGAGTGTGTCTCGGGCATCAGGCGATCGGACAGGCGTTCGGCGGCCGCGTCGTGCGCGCGCAGCGGGTGATGCACGGCAAAATCTCCCCGGTGACGCACGACGGTCGCGGCGTCTTCGCGGGCATTCCTGCGCCGTTTGCGGTGACGCGATACCATTCGCTGGCAATCGAGCGAGCGGGCCTTCCCGAAGCGCTGGAAGTTACCGCGACAGCGGACGACGGCGAGATCATGGGCGTGCGCCATCGCCGCTTCGCTGTCGAGGGCGTGCAATTCCACCCCGAGGCGATTTTGACCGAACACGGCAAGCGACTGCTCGCCAATTTCCTGGAGGGTAAGCAATGAACGTGACCCTGGTGGCGCTGGCGCTGGTCCTCCTGGCGACCGCATCGCGCGCGACGGCCGGCGCGCTGGAAGAGTGCCAGATCGCTGGCGATCACGCCGCCGTGAGCAAATGCCTGGTCGAGGCCGACTCGCAGGCGCAGGCATCGTTGCGCAACGCCGAAGCCGCGGCAGGCACGCGCGCCCGCGAAATCGACAACGCCACCGGCAGGGCCGTCGCCAACGCGGCGCTGGCCAAGACGCTGCGCCCGTTCGCGGACTACCGGACGACGCAATGCGAATACGTGAAGGCGTTGTACGCGAGCGGCGCCGGTGCCGACCAGGCTCTCCTGGGTTGCCGCGTCGACCTCACGCGGCGGCGCGTCCGCGACCTGCAACCATAGGCACCGCACATGTCCATCACCATCCACGACGCGCTGCAGCGCACGATCGAGCACCGCGAAATCTTCCACGACGAGATGCTGTCACTGATGCGGCAGATCATGAGCGGCGAGGTGTCGCCGGTGATGATCGCCGCGCTGACCGTCGGCTTGCGGGTGAAGAAGGAGACCATCGGCGAAATCGCCGCCGCCGCGCAGGTGATGCGCGAGCTCGCGACCAAGGTCGACGTGCCCGACCGTGAGCACCTGGTCGACATCGTCGGCACGGGCGGCGACGCATCGCACACGTTCAACATCTCGACGGCGTCGATGTTCGTCGCCGCGGGCGCGGGCGCACGCGTGGCCAAGCACGGGGGACGCTCGGTGTCGTCGCGATCGGGCAGCGCGGACGTGCTGGAGGCGCTTGGTGCCAACATCATGCTGACGCCGGCGCAGGTCGCCGCATGCATCGCCGAGACGGGTGTGGGCTTCATGTTCGCGCCCAGCCATCATTCGGCGATGAAGCATGCGGCTCCGGTGCGCAAGGAGCTGGGCGTGCGCACGATCTTCAACATCCTGGGCCCGCTCACCAATCCGGCCGGCGCGCCGAACCATCTGATCGGCGTATTCCACCAGGACCTGGTCGGCATTCACATCCGCGTGCTGCAACGGCTCGGCAGCCGGCACGCGCTTGTCGTCTATGGACGCGACGGCATGGACGAGGTCTCTCTCGGCGCGTCGACGATGGTCGGCGAGCTCAAGGATGGCGAAATCCGCGAATACGAAATTCATCCGGAGGATTTCGGCATGTCGATGAAGTCCAATCGCGGCCTCAAGGTCAAGGACGCGATCGAGTCGAAGGAAATGCTGCTGGAGGCGCTCGCGAACGTCGACGGTACGCCACGCGAGATCGTGACGCTCAACGCCGCAGCGGCACTGTATGCGGCGAACGTCGCGACGTCGATCCAGGACGGCATCGTCCGCGCGCGGGAGGCGATTGCCAGCGGCGCGGCCAAGCGCAAGCTTGACGCGTTCGTCGCGACGACGCAGAAGCTCGCCACGAAAGCGCCATGAGTGCGGCGCGATGACCAAGAGCGATATCCTGGCGCAGATCATCGCGACCAAGACCGAGGAGATTATCAATGCGCAAGTCGCGCGGCCGTTCGAACTCGTCGACGCGGCGGCGCGCGCCATGCCTTCCGCACGTGGCTTCGTGACCGCGCTGCGGGCGAAGATCGCTGTGGGGCGTCCCGCAGTGATCGCCGAAATCAAGAAAGCCAGCCCGAGCAAGGGCCTGCTGCGCGAAGCGTTCGATCCGCCGGCCATTGCCGCAAGCTACGAGGCCGCCGGGGCGGCGTGTCTTTCCGTACTGACCGACCGGCCGTTCTTCCAGGGCGATCCGGACTATCTGGTCGGGGCGCGCAATGCGTGCTCGATTCCAGTGCTGCGCAAGGAATTCATCATCGACGACTACCAGGTTGCCGAGTCGCGGGCGCTTGGCGCCGATGCGATCCTGCTCATTGTCGCGGCGCTGGAGGATGCGCAGCTGGCGAGCCTCGAGGCGGCGGCACACGTCTATGGCATGGATGTCCTGGTCGAAGTGCACGATGGCGACGAGCTCGGTCGCGCTTTGTGCCTCAAGACGCCGCTCATCGGCATCAACAACCGCAACCTGCGCAACTTCAGCGTGACGCTCGACACCACGCTCAACCTGCTTTCCCGCGTCCCCGCGGACCGGTTGGTGGTAACCGAAAGCGGCATCCAGGCCCCGCGCGACGTCGCATTGATGCGCTCGCGCGGCGTCCATGCCTTTCTGGTCGGCGAGGCATTCATGCGCGCGCCGGACCCGGGAGCGGCGCTGTCCGCGATGTTCGGCTGAGCTCCCCGTCGCCACCCTCCGGTTTGCTATCATGCCCTGCCATATACGCGGGGCTGGAGGGGAGAGTTTCAGAGTCCCGTCTCGGCAACGGTCGTTTTTTTCGCCAAACTCCACGCTTCACGTTGCCCTCAAAGGACGCGCCCGGTGTCGGCCATTGCCGTCGAAAACGTCAGCAAGCACTGGACTACGCCTTCCGGGCAGGTGCGCGCGGTCGACGCCATATCGTTCGAATTGGCGGCGGGCACGTTCAACGTGCTGCTGGGGCCGTCCGGATGCGGCAAGTCCACCACGCTGCGCCTGATCGCGGGGCTGGAAGCTGCCGACGGCGGCCGGGTCATCATCGACGGCCGCGACGTTACCGGACTGCCGCCGGCGCAGCGCAGCATCGCCATGGTGTTCCAGAGTTACGCGCTGTTTCCCCACCTCACCGTGGCCGAGAACATCCTCTTCGGCCTTCATGTGCGGCGCGTATCCGCTGCGGATTGCCGGACGCGGCTCGCGCGCGTGGCGGATCTCCTCGGCCTGTCGCCGCTCCTTGCGCGCAAGCCGTCGCAGCTCTCCGGTGGGCAGCAGCAGCGCGTCGCGCTGGGCCGGGCGATCATCAACGAGGCGCCGGTGTGCCTGATGGACGAGCCGCTGTCGAACCTCGACGCGCAGTTGCGCGCGGAAATGCGGCTGGAAATCCGGGCGCTGCAGCGCAAGCTCGGCATCACGATGGTGTACGTCACGCACGACCAGGTCGAGGCGATGTCGATGGCCGACCGGGTGATCCTGCTGAACGGCGGCCGCATCGAGCAGAACGGCACGCCGATCGAGCTCTACGAGCAGCCCGCGAACACGTTCGTCGCGCGGTTCATCGGCACGCCGCCGATGAACCTGCTGGCGCTGGAACCCGGCGCCGGCGGCGCGATCATTCGCGGCGCGGAAGGACCGGCGGTGCTGCCGGCCCATTGCGCCGGCGGCATGCTCGGCGTGCGGCCGGAACACGTCGGTCTCGCGTTCGAGCGTGGCGTGCGCGCGCGCGTCGACAGCGTCGAATACCTGGGCGGCGATTCGCTGGTCGCGTGCCGGATCGGCGTCCAGCCCGTCGCTGTGCGCGCGCAAGGCAACGTCGCGCTGGCGTCTGGCGACACGGCATGGCTGACGTGGGCGCCCGGTGCACAGCACTATTTTGCGGAAGACGGCGCCAGCCGCGACGTTCCCGCGCAGCAGAAGTCCGAAACGCAGATTGCCTGACAACACGCGGAGCCAATCCGCGGCCTTAGGAGGAGAGAACCATGTGGCATCGAATTGTCCGTATCGCAATGATGGCGCTGTTTGCGGCCGCGATCGGATTCGCGCCCGCGCTGGTGCAGGCGCAAACTGAGGTGTCGTTCTACTACCCTGTTGCCGTGGGCGGCCCCATCACCAAGATCATCGACGGCCTCGCGGCCGATTTCGAGAAGGAAAACCCGGGAATCAAGCTGAAGCCGATCTATTCGGGCACCTACCAGGATTCGATCACCAAGGCGCTGACGGCCGTGAAGAGCGGCGAGCCGCCGGTGACGTCGATTCTCTTGTCTACCGACATGTACACGCTGATCGACGAGGACGCGATCCAGCCCTTCGACGATCTCATCAAGACGCCGGAAGACAAGGCGTGGCTGAAGAGCTTCTATCCGGCGTTCATGGAGAACAGCCAGACCGGCGGCAAGACATGGGGCATCCCGTTCCAGCGCTCGACCATCGTCCTGTATTACAACAAGGAGATGTTCAAGGAAGCCGGACTCGTCCCCAATCGTCCGCCCGCGACGTGGAAGGAGATGACCGAGTACGCGCAGAAGCTCACCAAGCGCGATGCGTCGGGCAAGGTCACGCAATGGGGCGTGCAGATTCCGTCGTCGGGTTTCCCCTACTGGCTGTTCCAGGGGCTCGCGATCCAGAACGGCGGCATCCTGATGAATCCCGCCGGCACGCAGACGTTCTACGACAAGCCCGAGGTGATCGGCGCGCTGCAGTACTGGGTCGACCTGGTGAACAAGTACAAGGTCCACCCCGAGGGCGTCGTCGATTGGGGCACCACGCCCAAGGACTTCTTCGAGAAGAAGGTCGCGATGGTCTGGACGACGACCGGGAACCTGACCAACTTCAAGACCAATGCGAAGATGGACTTCGGCGTCGCGATGCTGCCCGCGGGCAAGCAGCGCGGTAGCCCGACCGGCGGCGGCAACTTCTACCTGTTCAAGAAATCGACGCCGGCGCAGCGCGATGCCGCGTTCAAGTTCATCAAGTGGGTGACCACACCTCAGCGCGCCGCGCAATGGGGCATCGACACCGGCTACGTGGCGGTCCGTTCGGATGCGTGGGACACGCCCACGATGAAGAAATATGTCGAAGGCTTTCCTCCGGCCGCCGTTGCGCGCGACCAACTGCCGTTCGCGAAGGCGGAACTGTCGACCCATGACAACCAGCGCGTCACCAAGGCGCTGAACGATGGGCTACAGGCCGCGCTGACCGGCACCAAGACGCCGGAACAGGCGATGAAGGACGCTCAGGCGCAGTCGGAACGGATCTTGCGCACGTACCGGCGGTAGTCGACCAGCCCGCGCAGCGCGAACCAAGAAGCGTTTCCGTTGAATCGCCGGACGCAGTGGGTGTACGGCTGGCTGCTGCTGCTGCCGGCGATGGCGCTGCTCGCGCTGTTCACCCACTATCCGGCGGTCGCCAACCTTTGGCACAGCTTCCGCTCGACGCCCAAAGGTGACCGACCGACGGAGTTCGTCGGCCTCGACAATTACCAGCAGCTGGTCGAGGACCCGATCTTCTGGCAGGCGCTGTCCAACAACCTCTGGTATGCGTTGGGGACGATCCCCGTATCGATTGCGCTCGCGCTGCTGATGGCCGTGTGGGTGAACGACCGGATTCCCGGCCGCGGCATCCTGCGCCTCGCGTACTTCACGCCCACCGTGCTGCCGATGATCGCTGTCGCCAACATCTGGCTGTTCTTCTATACGCCGCAATACGGCCTGCTCGAGCAGTTCACCGGCGCGTTCGGGCTGCCGAGTCACAACTGGCTGGGCAGCAAGGAAACCGCGCTGGGCGCGCTGATGGTCGTCACGATCTGGAAGGAAGCCGGCTTCTTCATGATCTTCTACCTGGCAGCGCTGCAGTCGATGTCGCCGCATCTGGCGGAGGCCGCCGCCATGGAAGGCGCGTCGCGCTGGTATTTCTTTCGCCGCGTCACGTGGCCGCTGCTGATGCCGACCACGCTGTTCGTGCTGGTGAACGCGGTGATCAACGCGTTCCGCCTGGTCGACCACGTCGTCGTGATGACGCGCGGCGGCCCGGACAATGCGACGGAGCTGCTGCTCTATTACGTTTATGAGATCGGCTTCCGGTTCTGGGACTCTGCCTACGCTGCCGCCCTGACGATGGTGCTGCTGGCTATCCTGGGCCTGGTCGCGCTCGTGCAGTTCCGCTTCGTCGAGCGCCGGGTGCACTACCAATGAGCACCGCCGGGCCGTCCCAAGGTGCGAATTGCTCCCCCGCCGGGGGCAGCGCAGCGACCGAATTGTCCAATGAGGTCGCCAGCGTGGGGGTCCTATGAGCGCAGCGATGAATGTTTACGAGCCGCACGGACTCGGGCGCGCGCTGGAGACAGCCGCGGCCTGGGCGGTCGGTGTGCTCTGGGTTCTGCCACTGCTGTACGCGTTCTGGACGGCGTTCCATACCGCCGAATTTTCCACGCGGATTTCGCTGTCCGCGCCACTGACGCTGGCCAACTTCATCGCGGCGTGGCATGCGGCGCCTTTCGCACGCTACTTTCTCAACACCGTGCTGCTGGTGGCGATGGTGCTCGCTGCGCAGCTGGTGCTGACCACGCTCGCTGCCTACGCATTCGCGCGCTTCGAGTTCCCCGGCCGCAACTTCCTCTTCGCGCTGGTGCTCATGCAGCTCATGGTCATGCCCGACGTCCTGATCGTCGAGAACTACCGCACGATGACCGCGCTCGGACTGAAGGACACGATCACGGGTATCGGCTTGCCGTACATGGCCAGCGCGTTCGGTATCTTCCTGTTGCGCCAGACCTTCAAGGGGGTTCCGCGGGAATTGGATGAAGCCGCGCGCGTCGAGGGTTGCACGCCGCTGCAAGTGTTGTGGAAGGTCTACGTGCCACTTGCCCGTCCCACCTATCTCGCATATGCGCTGGTCAGTGTCAGCTATCACTGGAATAATTTCCTGTGGCCACTCATCATCACCAATTCGGTCGAGGCGCGTCCGGTGACCGTGGGTCTGCAGGTGTTCGCGTCGACCGACCAGGGTATTGACTGGTCGATCATCACGGCGGCAACACTGCTGACCACCGCCCCATTGCTGCTTGCCTTCCTCCTCTTCCAACGGCAATTCGTCCAATCATTCATGCGAGCCGGAATACGATGAAGCTTATTACCTGGAATGTGCAGTGGTGCTGTGGCGTCGACGGCAAGGTCGATCCGGCGCGCATCGTAACCGAAGCCCGCCGCCAGGCCGATTTCGACGTGCTCTGCCTGCAGGAGATTGCGGACAACTATCCACATCCGCGGCTGGCGGGGAGCGCGGGCGAGGATCAGTTCGCGCTGCTTTCGACGCTGCTGCCGGGTTACACGGCGATTCCGGGCGTGGCCACGGACCATCCGGGCGAAGGCGGCCGCCGCCGTCGCTTCGGCAACATGATCTTCTCGCGCCTGCCGGTGCAGCAGGTCTTCCGCTACCTGCTGCCCTATCCGGCCGACCGAGATTTTCTCGGCATGCCCCGCATGGCGCTGGAAGCAGTGGTCAGCGCGCCTTTTGGCGACGTGCGGGTGATCACCACGCACATCGAGTACTACTCCGTCATGAAGCGCACGGCGCAGCTCGACGCCTTGCGCGGGGTCTACGCGCAGGGGTACCAGTATTCCAAGGGTCTGCGCGTCACCGGCACGGATGGCGGCCCGTTCCAGACGTACCCGCTCCCGGCGGCGACGATCATCACCGGCGACTTCAACATGCCGCCGTCGGACCCGGGACATGCGCAGATGCTGGCCCCGTTCGCCGACGGCACGCCTGCCCTGACCGACGCATGGATGCACGCGCACCCGGGCGTGCCGCACGCGCCGACGATGTGCATCTACCAGAAGATCGACCCGACCGCGCCCGGCTATTGCTGCGACTTCATTTTTCTGAGCGAGGACTTGAAATCGCGGGTCCGCGACGTCACCGTGGATACGGAGCTGCAGGCCTCCGATCACCAGCCGGTCGTCCTGACGCTTTCCTGACGCGGGTCCGCCGAGGACCCCGGACGGGCCGCCGCGCAGCGCAAGACGGCTACAATTCGGAGTTGTACGCGATGGCCGTCGTGGGCGTCGCCCATTTTCCCCACAGTCGCATCCCCTTGGCCTCCTTCCCTTCCGCCTCCACCGCGCTCACCTTCACCGGCGAGCGTTTCACGCCGGAGGTGCGCGGACCGATCTGGTACGAGCACTGGCATCGCTACGCGTTCGTCGCGTCGATCGTGCGCGGCCTGCGCGTGCTCGATGCCGCGTGCGGCGAAGGCTATGGCAGTTTTCTGCTTGCGCGTACCGCCGCGCATGTGACAGGCATCGACATCTCCGCGGACGCGGTGGCGCATGCGCGTGAACGCTATTCGTCGGACAATCTCGCCTATGTCCAGGGCTCCGTCACGCAGCTCCCGCTGCCCGACCGAAGTGTCGACGTCGTCGTGTCCTTCGAGACCATCGAGCATCTGTCTCTCCAGCGCGAAATGCTCGCGGAATTCCGCCGGGTGCTGACGCCAATGGGCGTGCTGGTCATTTCCTCTCCCAACCGACCCATCTACAACGAAGCTGGGTTGGTCGAGAATCACTTTCACGTCAGCGAGCTCGATCGCGCCGAACTGAAGGCGCTGCTCGATCCCGCGTTTCCACAACAGGCCTGGCATGCGCAGCGCGTGATCGCCCAGTCCGCGCTCTGGGCCGAGGGAGGCGGGCGGAAGGAAACCTGCTACGTAGAGCTCGAATCAGACGAAGTCCGTGAGGTGCGTCCTGCCTGCGTCCCCAATGTACTTCGTCGTCGCGTGCGCGGCTGCAGGCACGCCGCTGCCCGAGCTGCCCGCGCTCTCGCTGTTCGACGATGGCGCGCTTTCGCTGTGGCGCGACTATGCCCGCGCGCTTACCCGCGAAAGGCAGCTTGCGTGGGACGAGCTCGATGCGCGCGCAATCGCCGAGGCCCGCCTGGCCGAACTGATCGCCGCCGTCAATGCACTGGCGAGCGAGAAGGACGCAGGCACGGAGAAGGATCGGCGCATCGCGGCGCTTGCCGGTGTGCGGGACGAACTTGCCCGAGAGGAAGCGGCACACGCGGTGACGCGCGAACGACTCGCCTATCGCGAGTCCGCGCGTGGATGGTTGCGCTTGCCGTTCTCCATGCTGAAGCGTCGCTGGTCGGATCCCCGCTGATGCCTACCGTCGACGTCATCGTTCCTGTCTATCGCAATCTGGAGGCAACGCGTCGCTGCATCGAGAGCATCCTCGCGTCATCCTGTCGCACTTCATTTGAACTGGTCGTCGTCAACGATGGGACGCCGGAGGCGGAGCTCGCGCGATACCTGCGCGAACTGGCGGATCGAGGCCACGCGACACTGATCGAGCAGCCGGTCCATCAGGGCTATGCCGCCGCCGTGAATCGCGCGTTCGCGCTGCATCGCGACCGTGACGCGGTCGTATTGCAGTCCGACGCCGAAGTCGCGAACGATTGGCTTGACCGGCTGGTCCCTCGCGGCGATGCCCGGGGAATTGGCGTCATCGGCACCTTTACCCACAACGCGGGCACGGCGACCTATCCGATTCCACGCAGCGACAACCCGCTGCCGGCGGGAATGACCGTCGCCATGCTCGATGCGCTGTTCGCGCGCGCCAATCCGGGAGCTTCGGCCGTGGTGCCGGCCGTAGCCGGGCCATGCCTTTACTTTCGCCGCGACTGCCTCGATGTGGTCGGCGCGCTCGACGCGACCCCGCTGGGCAGCGACTACGGCGTCGAAGTCGATTTCTGCCTGCGCGCAGGCAGCGCCGGGTTCAGGAACGTCCTTGCCGGCGATGTGTTCGTCGGTCATTCCGGTCACGCGACGTTCGGCGCGCGCGAAGCGAACGAACTGGCCAGCCGCACCGAGCTCGCACTCGCCAAGCTCTATCCTGCCTACGCCAACCAGAAAGCGGAAACTCTGGTCCGCGACCCCGGCCGTCCATTCGCGCGACGCGTCGATCTGCTGCGACTGGCCGAGTCGCCCGCCCGTCCGCTGCTGTTCATTTCCCATCCGTGGGGCGGCGGAATCCGCCGCCACATGAACGACCTGGCATCCCTTCTCTCGCCTCGCTGCGAGGTGCTCTATCTCGAGCCTGCTTCCGACGACACCGTCAAGCTCTATTGGCCGCGCGCCGGCGAGAGCTTCGCGGTCTACTTCACGCTGCCGGCCGAGCTCCCCGAACTTGCCGCGCTGCTGCGCTCGATCGGTGTCGAGCGGCTGCATTTTCACCACGTGCACTTGCTGCCTCGCGCCATTCTCGACCTTCCATCGGCTGCGGGCGTGCCCTACGACTGCACGCTGCATGATTATTTCGCGATTTGTCCGCAATACCACCTGGTCACGGAACACGGGCAATACTGCGGCGAGCCGGATGCGACCGGATGTGCCGCTTGCCTGACCCGTCGCCCCGGTCAATGGGGCCTCGATATCACGGCGTGGCGGGGAGCGTTCGGGCAGTTGCTTCGCGGGGCGGACCGCGTCATCGCGCCGTCGCATGACGTGGAGCGGCGCATCCGTCACTATTTCCCCGACCTGTCGATCCACGTCTGGCCGCATCCGGAAGTCGCGCCCGGTCCGCCGCCGCGAATGGCGCGCGTCGCCATTCTGGGGAACCTGTCGCCTGAAAAGGGGCTGAACGTGGTGGCCGCGTGCGCGCAGGAGGCGAGGGCGCTGGGTCTTCCCCTGGTGTTTCGCCTGCTGGGGTCCACCACCGAACCGATCGCCCAGTCGCCGGAAGTTCCGCTCACGATCCACGGACAATACGTCGACGCGGATCTGCCCGGGCTGATCGGCGCGGAGAAGCCGGACGTGATCCTGTTTCCGGCGCAGGTCCCGGAAACCTACGCGTATACGCTCTCCATTGCGCTTGCCTCGGGATTGCCGATCGTCGCGTCGGACTTGGGCGCGTTTCCGGAACGCCTGGCGGGTCACCCTCGCTCGTCGACCGTTGCCTGGAATGCGCCGGCCGCGGTGTGGAACGAAGCCCTGCTCGCCGCCGCCGGGTTGCATCGGCGCCGGCTGTTCCGGCGCCCGCGCTTGCGATCAAGGCGGAGACCTGATGGATCCCAAGGAATACGTCCGCAAGTATCTTGCGCGCGTGCCTCCGGGTTTGCGCGGGCCGCGATCGGCCGGCAGTCTCCAGGACCTGGACGATCGCCACTATTACCTCGCCGAAGGCCAGGTCGACACACCGCCGCTGTCGCTGATCCAGCTGTTTTCCGCCGGCGTCGACTGCGGCCATACGGAGGCGCGGAGCGAACTCAAGCGCCGCGTGGCGGTGGTCGACCAGCAACTCGAGGAGTTTCGCGCGATCCGCGATCGAGCGCAGGGCGATCGAGAGCATCTTGCGGCCGAACTGCTCGCGGCGCAGCGCACGCTGTACACGATGCAGATTCGCACGGGAAACGACGAAACGTCGCTCGCCATCGCGCGGCATCGCATCGACGAGCTCGAAGCATCGACGAGCTGGCGCCTGACTGCGCCTGTTCGTAGCGCCGGCCATCGCGCGAAGATACTGGTTGCACGGACGCGGGCGCGCTGGGCCGCGATTCGCCGTACGCCCCATTTCGCGGCAATGATGTGGTCGATACTCCGCAACGAAGGAACGGCGGCGGCGTTCAGGCGCGGGTTGGCCAAGTTCCAGGGAAAGGGGCGATTCAAGGCCCAGCGCGCGCCGATGTTCGAGATGGAGGCGTCCGTGGCACCGCTCGCGTTCGCGGTGAACGATGCGCCCCGCGTGTCGATCGTGATTCCCGCGTTCGGCAATCCATTGCTTACGTTTACCTGCCTGAAAAGCGTGCAGGCGCACTCGCCTGCCGGGCTGATCGAGGTCCTGGTGATCGACGACGCATCGGCGGTGCCGCTAGCGGGACAGTTGAAGGATGTGACCGGCGTGAAATTCGTTCGCAACGAAGTCAATCTCGGTTTCATCGGCACATGCAACCACGGTGCGGCGCTTGCGCGCGGGGAAATTCTCCTGTTCCTCAACAACGACACGATCGTGACGCCGGGCTGGCTCGATGCGATCCTGACGGTGTTCCGGGAGCACCCGGATGCGGGACTGGTCGGCGCCAAGCTCATCTACCCGGACGGCAGGTTGCAGGAGGCGGGCGGAATCGTCTGGCGCGACGGATCGGCGTGGAACTGGGGCCGCGACGACGACCCGGACAAGCCGGAATACAACTACCTGCGCGAAGCCGACTACTGCTCCGGCGCGTGTCTTGCCATCCCGAGCGCGCTGTTCCGCGAAGTCGGCGGCTTCGACGCCAGCTACGCGCCCGCGTATTACGAAGACGTGGATCTCGCGTTCTCCGTGCGCGCGGCCGGTCGCAGGGTCTATTACCAGCCTTTCGCCACCGTCGTGCATTTCGAGGGCCAGACGTCCGGCACGGACGAGTCCGCGGGAGTCAAGCGCCACCAGGTCGTGAATCAGGCGACCTTCGCCAACAAGTGGGGCACCACGCTGGCGCTGCACCGCGCGAACGGTATCCATCCGGAACTGGAACATGACCGCGGCGCGCAGATGCGCGTGCTGGTCATCGACGCGTGCATGCTCACGCCCGATCACGATGCAGGCTCGTTGCGGATGAAGGCGATCCTCGAAATCCTGACGTCGCTGCGCTGCAAGGTCACTTTCGTCGCGGACAACCTCGAATACCGGCAGCCCTACGTGTCGCAGCTCCAGCAGAGCGGCGTCGAAGTTCTGTTCCATCCCTACGCCGGCTCGATCGCGGAAATCCTCGCCCGCCGCAGCAGCCAGTTCGACATGGTGGTGATGTCCCGCCACTACGTTGCCGTCAAGCATATCGACGTGGTGCGCTCGTTCCTGCCCAAAGCGCTGGTCGTCTTCGACACGGTCGACCTGCATTTCCTGCGCACGGAGCGTCAGGCCGAGCTCGAAGGCAGCGCCGTTGCGCGGGCGGCGGCGCGCGCGAAACGCGACGAGGAGCTGGCGCTGATTCGCAAGGCGGACGTGACGCTGGTCGTCTCGCCGTTCGAGCAGACGCTGCTCGGCGAGCTGGTCCCGGATGCGCGCGTGATGGTGCTGTCGACGATTCACGAACTCCTGCCCGGCGGCAAGCCGTTCGCGGAACGCGAGGGGCTCGTGTTCATCGGCGGCTTCCAGCATCCGCCCAACACCGATGCCGTGCTGTGGTACGCGCGTGAGATCCTGCCTCGGGTGCGGGAGGCGCTGCCCGGCGCCAAGACCTACATCGTCGGCAGCAAGGTGCCGGCCAACGTCCGCGCGCTCGCCGCGCGAGGACTTCATCGTCACCGGCTACGTGCCGGACGTGACGTCCTATTTCACCGGCTGCCGCGCGTCGATCGCTCCGCTGCGCTACGGGGCGGGAGTCAAGGGCAAGATCAACCTGGCGATGAGCTATGGGCTGCCGGTGATCGCGACGACGCCTTCGATCGAAGGCATGCACTTGAGCCCGGGCGAGGACGTGCTGGTCGCCGACGATCCGGAGAGCTTCGCGGCGGAAATCGTTCGCGCTTACCGGGACGAGACGCTGTGGGGCAAGCTCGCAGCCGGCGGGCGCGATAACATCCGCAAGCACTTCTCCCGCGACGTCGCGCGCAGCACGATCACGCGCCTCATCGCGCTTGCCCGCGGCAACGGGCTGGCGAAGTCGGCCTGAAGAATTAGCGGCGCCGGAACACGAGGTCGCGCACGCCGTGGCCGAGCTCGCAGTCCGCGCGCCTCGAATTTCGTCAGCGGCCGCCACGCCGGTCTCGGCGCGAAACCGGGGACGGTGTTGGCGAGCAGTGGCTCCGCCGACAGCGTTGCCAGGATCTCCTGCGCGTAGTCGTCCCAGTCCGTCGCCGCATGCAGGTAGCCGCCGGGCGCCAACCGCTGCGCGAGCGCGTGCACGAACGCGTGGCTGCAGCAGGCGCCGCTTGTGATGGCGCTTCTTGGGCCACGGATCGGGAAAGTAGACGTGGATGCCGGCCAGCGACGCGGGCGGGATCATGTGCGCGACGACGTCGACGGCGTCGTGCTGGATCACGCGGACGTTGGTCAGACCCGCCGCGTCGACGCGATTCAGCAGCGCGCCGACGCCGGGGCCGTGGACTTCAAGACCCAGGAAATCGCGCTCGGGGTGCGCTGCGGCGATGGCCGCCGTCGTCTCGCCCATGCCGAACCCGATCTCCAGGATGACCGGCGCGACTGCGGCCGAATGTGGCCGCGAAATCGATCGGCTCCGGCGCGAACGCGATTCCCAATCGAGGCAGGAGCACGTCGAGCGCGCGCTGCTGCGCGGGAGACATCCGGCCCTGGCGCAGCACGTAGCTGCGCACGGGGCGGTGCGCGGCATCGCCGGCGACGCGCGTCGCGGCGGTCATCGCGCGGGGCGCGCTCCGATAGCGCTGCCATTCGGGGTCGGTCAGGCGACGTTCGACGGTGCGCGGCTTGTCGTCGCCCTTCGCCTTGAACTCGACGACGACCGTGTTGTCGCCCTTCCACTGCGTCGTCACGTCGGACCATGCGCCGTCCGGCTTCCAGCTCAATTCCTTGCGGATGCCGTCGCGCGCGACGCGCCACACGGTAATCTCGTTGTCGCAGTCGGTCGGGCAGAAATCCGCGACCGCCGCGTGCTGGCGGTCCGGCGACAGCAGCGGCTCGGCGGAAAGCGTGGTCACCTGGCCCGTGGTCCGCTGCAGCGTCGCATAGCCGATGCGGTCGATGTCGGTGGTGAACAGCACCACCACGTTCACCGGACTCCAGTAGTCCCACAGCGACCACGTCTTGGAACCGTGCAACGTATCGACGTCGACGAAATCGCGCGAGCCCGTCGGATACAGCAGGACCTTCAACGTGCCGCCATCGCGGATCGCGAGATTCGGAAGCGCCTTCAACTGGTCGGCTTCGATCAGGCGTCCGCAGTGCGCCGGACCTTCGGCCTGCGCGCACAGTTCCGTGATGCGCGCCGCCGTGACCGGGGCCGCGCGAACGCGAAACGGATGTCGCGAGCGCCACCGCCCAACTCGCCGCGAGGAGCCCGCGCACGATCAGGAGATGAGTCCGGACGTCGGCGAGCTGGGGCTGCCCGCGTAGAGCTTTCTCGGCATGCGGCCGGCGAGAAACGCGTCGCGCCCGGCCGCGACAGCGAGCTTCATCGCGCGCGCCATGCGCACCGGGTCTTGCGCCAGGGCAATCGCGGTGTTCATCAGCACGCCGGAACATCCCAGCTCCATCGCGACGGCCGCGTCGGAGGCGGTGCCCACGCCCGCGTCGACCAGCACCGGTACCTTCGCCTGGTCGATGATGAGCTTCAGGTTCCATGGATTGAGGATGCCCATTCCCGAGCCGATCAGCGAAGCGAGCGGCATGATCGCCACGCAGCCGATCTGTTCCAGTTCGCGCGCGACGATGGGATCGTCGGACGTGTACACCATCACCTGGAAGCCGTCGGCCACCAGCGCCTCGGCCGCCTTCAGCGTCTCGCGCACGTTGGGGTACAGCGTTTCCTTGTCGCCCAGCACTTCGAGCTTGGTGAGCGCATGGCCGTCGAGCAGTTCGCGCGCGAGTTTCAGCGTGCGCACCGCGTCGTCTGCCGTGTAGCAGCCGGCGCTGTTGGGCAGGTAGGTGAATTCCGACGGCGGAAGCGCGTCGATCAGCGATGGCGCGCCCGCGTCCTGCCCGATGTTCGTGCGGCGAATGGCGACGGTGACGATCTGCGCGCCCGATGCGACGACCGCCTGCGCGAGTCTGCGCGAAATCGCGGTACTTGCCCGTCCCCACCAGCAGGCGCGAACGGTAGGCCCGTCCCGCGATGACGAGCGGATCGTCCAGTGCCGCAGTTTCGACAGGTGCATTCATCGCATCATTTTACGCCGGTGGAAAACGAATGCGGATCGGCGCGGGTTCCTGCGCTATCCGCCGCCGACCGCGGCCACGACCTCGAGCCGGTCGCCGGAAGCGACCGGCGTTTGCTTCATACCGGCTCTTGGGAACGATCTCGCCGTTCATCTCCACGGCGATGCGCTTGCCCTCCAGGTTGAGCGCGCGCACCAGTTCCGCGACCGTCGCCGGGGGCGGGTCGAAGCGGTGGGGGGACCCGTTGAGCATCACCTGCATGAAGGCAGATGATAGCGCGTCCAGCCGCGGGCCTCAGGGGTCAACCCTGCGCGTCCCGGCCGCGTTAATGAACGATAATGGCGATCGCGAAGGTCGTGCCCCGGCGGCCGCGTGCATGGCCCGCCGATCCGCATCCCAGTGCTTTCCCTGGAGTGTTCATGAAAGTCTCCCGAAAGACTGGTGGCTTGGATTGCGGCCGCGCTCACGATTGTCGCGGCGACAGCCTCGGCGCAGAACATACCGCCGCCGAACACGCCGCCCCCCGCCGGCATTGCAGCAGGCATCGGCGCCGATGTCGCAGGACTTCCTCGACTCGCTGCTGGCCCCCATCGCGCTCTATCCGGACCAGTTGCTCGCGCAGGTGCTGATGGCGTCGACCTATCCGCTGGAGGTGGTTCAGGCCGCGCGCTTCGTCAAGGCCAACCCGAGCCTGCAGGGCCCCGCGCTGGACGACGCGCTGAAGGACATGCCGTGGGATCCGAGCGTGCTCTCGCTCGCCTCGTTCCCGCAGGTGCTCGACATGATGAACGACAAGCTCGACTGGACGCAGCGGCTGGGCGACGCTTTCCTCGCCGACGAAGCGGCGGTGATGCAAACGGTGCAGGGTCTGCGCGCGCGGGCACAACAGGCCGGCAACCTGCAGAGCACGGAACAGCAGCAGGTCATCGTGCAGGACAGGACGATCCTCATCCAGCCTGCGCAGCCCCAGTACGTCTACGTGCCCGTCTACAACCCGACCGTGATCTATGGCCCGTGGTGGGCGCCCGCATACCAGCCGTGGTTCTGGTATCCGCCGCCGATCTGGGGCTTTGGGCTGCGACCGTCGAACTGGGGTTTCTATTCGGGGTTCTACTGGGGTAGGCCCTGGGGGGTCAGCCGCAACAACTGGGGCTGGGCGCAACCGAACTGGCGCGGCAACAACATCAACATCAATATCAACAACAACAATGTCTGGGTCAACCGGCCGGGGTATCGCGACCGCGTTTCGAACAACGGCAACTGGAATCACAGCGTGGATCACCGCCGTGGTGTCGCCTACCGCGACAACGCCACCGGCAACCGCTATCGACCGACCAACAATGCCAGCGTGCAGTCGCGCGAGAATTACCGCGGCCGCGACAACGTGACGCGGCCGTCCACCGGAACCGGAGGCCGCCCCGGCACGAGCGTGGAAAGCAACATGACCCGGCCCTCCCCGGGAGCGGGTGGCCGCTATGGCACGACCGAGGGCAACATACGCGTCCGCCGGCCGTGCGCCGGAGCGGCGCAGCGCAAGCGACCGTCGCCCGCGCAGCGCGGACAGCGCAATGCGTCCCGCGACGCCGCCCGGAATCGCGGAACGCGCCATCGGGCTTCCAGCCGGAATCGCGGCCGCAGGTGCAGCGTCGACGCCAGCCGCGGCGCGCAGAGCCGCGCGTCGCCACAGCGTCCCCCGCAAAGCGTCGCAGCGTTCCGCCCCGAGCGGGAACCGCGGCGGAGGTGAGTGGCGAAGGTCGTCCTGGAGGCGGCGGTGGCGGTGGCGGAGGTGGAGGTGGCGGTGGCGGTGGCGGTGGTGGTGGCGGCGGCGGACCGGGGCGGGGTCGCTAATGGAACACGAACGGAATGCCATGAATCAATTCAAGGCTCGAATCGCTGCGCCGCTGCGCGCTTGCGCTGGCGGCCGTGGTTGCCCTGTCGGCGCCAATGGCGCATGCGGCGACGCCCTCGCCTGCGCCCGGTACGCGTCCGGCTCATGACCAGAACACGTATGCCACGCCTGAAGACGCCGCGAAGGCGCTCGCCGACGCGATGCGCGCGGATGAACGAAAACTGATCTGGCGCGTGCTGGGTCCGGGCGCCAGCAAGTTCATCCGCTCGGGCGATCCGGCGCAGGATGAAGAGGCGCGCGAAGCTTTCGTCGCCGCCTACGACAAATCGGTCAAGTTCGAAAAGAGTGGCGAGGCGAAGGCGACATTGCTTGTCGGTCCCAGCGGATTTCCCGTTTCCCTATCCGCTGGTGATGAAAGGCGGCCGCTGGCAGTTCGACGCCAAGCAGGGCAACGAGCAGGTGCTCGACCGGCGCATCGGCCGCAACGAACTGGCGGCGATCAAGGTCTGCCTGGCCTACGTCGACGCGCAGCGCGAATACGCCACGCTGGACCGCGACGGCAACGGCTTGCTCGAATACGCGCAAAAGCTGGCGAGCGCGCCTGGCAAGCGCGACGGACTGTACTGGGCAACGAAGGCAGGCGAAGCGCCGAGTCCGCTCGGGCCGTTGACGGCCGGGCGCGCAGGTCGGGGCGCCTCAGCGCAGGGCGCCGGCAACCCCTACCATGGCTACTACTACAAGATCCTGACCGGCCAGGGCAAGGACGCGCCGGGCGGCGCATACGACTACATCGTCAACGGCAGGATGATCGGCGGTTTCGCGCTGGTGGCCTATCCGGCGCGCTGGGGCGGGTCTGGCGTAATGACGTTCATCTGCAACCACGACGGCGTCGTGTTCGAGCGGAACCTGGGCAAGGACACCGTGGCCACGGCAGCGTCGATGACCGTCTACAATCCCGACGCGGGATGGGAGAAGTCGAAGGATCAGTAGTTCGCTCGGCTGCTCGAGCCGGGAGCGCCGCCACGGTTATCATGGCGGCGATTCGTTGCCGATCTTCGGCAACGGCCGCGATCGCTGGCAATCCGTGGCCGCCGCAACTTGAATTCAACTCAATGGAGACGAACATGCAGATTCGTGTCTTTCTCGCCGCATTGGCATTGGTGACCGCAACGTCGGCCTTGGCAGACTACGATGCCGCGCTCGAAGCGCGCGAGCAGGCGCAACGCGAAGCGGCGCAGAAGGCCGAACGGGAAAAGCAGCGCCAGGTGGAAAAGATGAAGAGCGACGCCAACGCGCAGTACAGCAAGGCGCAGATGGACAACAAGCGCAAGACGCTCGGCGCGGCGGCCCAGGGCAAGTCCGATGCCGAAGTCGACAAGCTGTACGATGCCAAGATCAAGAAGGAAACGGCGACCGCCTACAAGGAGGCCGATTCCGCCAAGGCAGCCTTGAGCTCCGGGCAGGGCGCCGCCGCGATGAAGTCCACCACGGGCAAGTCGATGCAGGAAATCCAGAACATGTCGGAGGCCGAACTCGAGGCCTGGTCCAAGGAAATGGAGAAGAAGTACGTCAAGTGACGCGTTGGTGCCATCAGGAATCTCCGCCATGGATCCGGTCGCGGTCGTGCAACGCCAGCTCGACGCCTACAACGCCCGCGATCTGCCACGCTTTCTCGCCGAGTACAGCGAGGACATCCGCGTCTATCGCCTGCCTTCGGCCGACGCCGGCCCTTGTCGGCAAGAGCGCGTTCGGCGAGTTCTACGCGACGCAACGCTTCAACCATGCCGGACTGCACGCCGAACTGATGGGCCGGATGGCGTTCGGCAACAAGGTCATCGATCACGAGCGCATCTCGGGCGTGCGGGAGCAACCGTTCGATGTGGCCGTCGTCTACGAAATCGACCGCGGTCTGATCATCTGCACGTGGGCGGTGGCGGCGGAATAGCGCCCTCTCGTCACGCCATTTCGCCGGAGGCTGCCATGAAACGACTCCTTGCCATTCCGCTGCTGCTCTTTGTCCTCGCAGGTCCATGCGGCCGACGGACCCTACAACGAAGCCGCCGACGCCCGGCAGGAAATCCGGCAGGCGCTGGCGGACGCGGCGCAGACCGGAAAGTCGGTCATCGTTGTCTTCGGCGCCAACTGGTGCGGTGACTGCAAGGTCCTTGACATGGCGATGAAGCAGGGCTCGAGCGCCGCCTTCGTCGCGCGCGAGTTCAGAGTGGTCAAGGTCGACGTGGGCCGGTTCGACCGCAACGTCGCCGTCGCGGAATCCTATGGCGTGCCGCTGAAGAACGGGATTCCTGCCGTCGTCATCCTCTCCGCGGCCAACAAGGTCCTCTACGTGACGCGAGCCGGGGAACTCGCCGATGCGCGCAGCATGGGCGAAAACGGAATCTACGAATTCCTGCGCAAGGTGTCCCCCAGGACAGGGACAGGTTCGTGACGGGGAAGTTCGCTGCTGTACGCGCTGTTGGTGGCAATGATTCCGTTGGAAGGCGCGGCGCAATCCGCGCCACCCGCGACTCCGGAATCGGTCTACGCGCCGTTGAACATGGAGGAAGGAACCTGGGACGCCGACGTCACGTTCTATGCAGACGACAAGCCGAGCGGACGCGCCACCGGCGTGCAGGTCAATACCTTCCTCGCGAACAGGCATTGGATGGTCAACGAATTCCGGATCCCGGCCAACGGAAAATTTCCTGCCTACGAAGGCCACGGGATGTGGGGTTACGACTCCGGTGGCCAAGACCTATGTGAACACGTGGGTGGACACCAACGACCTCGCGGTTCGGACCGACTACGGATATTGGCACGAACCCGAGAAGACGATGGTCTGGTCGTCGAAACAGAACGATGGCCAGGGACATTTCGTCGACTACCGGATCACCGAGGAATTCAAAGGCGATACGCGCGTGTTCACGTTCTATCAGCTGGGATTGGCCAAGCCCGCTCCGCATCCGCTGGTGAAGATCGTGTTCACGAAGAGACGGGCGCAAGCCGCGGCCCAATAAGCAAGATCACGTGGGCGCCACTTGTCCGCTGCGCCGGCCCATCCCTGTTCAGGCGGGTTGCGGCCGGTCCAGGTGGTCGAGCGCTTCCTGCGCTGACTCGTAGATGTGCGGCGCGACGCCGCGCTTCTCCAGCGCGTCACCCAATTTCATGCGCAGGAAGTTCGACGTGGTGTAGCGGGTGACACGCGTGTAAAAGCGCTCCGTCAGGTCCTTGACCATCGCCGAATAGGCGTCGACCAGCTCCGGCACGATGCTAAACCCGTCGTAGTTGACGATCGCGTAGACCTTGCGGCCGATCGGCACCAGGTTTTTCTCGACTTCCGCGCGCATATCGGCGATGTCCTGCGGCCGCCTGACGTCGAGCCGTTCGAAATTGATGAAGAAGATGTCCTGCTCCGGCGCAAATGCAAAGCGCCGCGAGAGTGGGATGGCGAGCATCTGCTCGCGCAGCCCCATCTTTCCGTCGCGGAAGATCGCCGCCTCCATTACTCGTGGCGGCTCGTTCATCACCGGCCGGAATTCCATCTGCGCCAGCACGTCGCGCTCGAGATCCACGCCCGGCGCGATCTCGATCAGCTCGATGCCTTCGGCGCACAGCCTGAACACGGCCCGTTCGGTGACGTACAACACCGGCTGCTCCCGCTTCCACGCGTAGCGTCCCGAGAATGTCCGGTGCTCGACGTCGCTTACGAACTTCTTCGAGCGCCCTTCGCTCAGGATGACCAGCCTGCCGCCGCTGACTTCCAGCGCCAGCTTGCCGCAGGTGAACGTGCCGACGTACACGACGGTCTTCGCGTTCTGGGAAATGTTGATGAAGCCGCCGGCGCCGGCCAGCTTCGGCCCGAACTTCGACACGTTGAGGTTGCCCTCGCGATCGGCCTGCGCCAGGCCGAGAAACGCGACGTCGAGCCCGCCGCCGTCGTAGAAGTCGAACTGGTATGGCTGGTCGATCACGGCCTGCGTGTTGATCGCCGCGCCGAAATTCATTCCGCCGGCCGGAATGCCGCCGATCACGCCGGGCTCGGCCGTCAGCGTCAGCAGGTCGATGATGCCTTCCTCGGCGGCGATGCTGGCCACGCCCTCGGGCATGCCGATGCCGAGATTCACGACGCTGTTCGGCTTCAGTTCCAGCGCGGCGCGGCGGGCGATGATCTTGCGCTCCGACATCGGCATGGCGGTCACGGCCGATGCGGGCACGCGGATTTCGCCAGCGAACGCAGCGCTGTAGGGTTCCGCGAACGTCTGCTGGTGGTACTCCGGCTTCTCGGCGACCACGACGCAATCGACGAGGATGCCGGGCACCTTCACCTGCCGCGGGTTGAGGCTGTGGCGCTCGGCGATGCGCTCCACCTGCGCGATGACGATGCCGCCGGAGTTGTGCGCCGCCATCGCGATGGCCAGCGCCTCCAGCGTGAGCGCCTCGCGTTCCATCGTGATGTTGCCGTCCGGGTCGGCCGTCGTGCCGCGGAATATCCCGACGTTGATCGGGAACGTGCGATAGAAGAGGTATTCCTCGTCGCCGATCTGCATCAGCGAGACGATGTCCTCGGTCGTGCAGTCGTTGACCTTGCCGCCGCCGAAGCGCGGGTCGACGAACGTTCCCAGGCCCACCCGCGACAGGAGTCCGGGCTTGCCCGCCGCGATGTCGCGGAACAGGTGCGTGATGATGCCTTGCGGTAGGTTGTAGGCCTCGATCTGGTTAGTGACGGCGAGCGCCTGCAGCGTGGGCACCAGCCCCCAGTGTCCGCCGATCACGCGCTTGACGAGGCCCTTGTGGCCGAGATGGTTGAGGCCGCGGCTCTTGCCGTCGCCCTGGCCCGCGGCGTAGACGAGCGTCAAGTCCGCGCGGGGAACCCATCGCGTGCGGGTCCTCCCGCGCCGCTTCCAGGTAGCGCTCTTCGAGCGCGACGGCGATGTTCTCCGCAAACCCGATGCCGACGAAGCCGCCGGTGGCGACGGTGTCGCCGTCGCGAATCAGCGCGACGGCTTCGCGCGCGGTGACGACCTTGCCGTGCTCGAACGTGTGCAGCGCTTCGAGAAGCTGCCGCTGGTCGGTCGCGGTCATCGGACTCAGTACGCCCAGACCGGATCGTTGGCCAGGCGCCGGGCGTCGTCGGGAATCGGCATCGCCTTCACCCGACGATATTTCTGCAGGATGCGCTGGTAGGTGCCGTCTGCCTGCATCGACGCGAACGCCGCCTCCCAGCGGGCGGCCTCGGCGTCGGGCAGGTCCTTGGACGCGGCAAGATAGATGTCGCTCGCGCGCACGATTTCGCCGATATTGAGCGTGCCGAGATCACCCTGCACTTCCTGCATCGCATAGATCACCATCAGACGCGGCGCCAGCCAGGCATCGATCCGGCGCTCCTTCATCTTCTTGGCGTTCAGCCATTCTTCCGGCGCCGGCTCGATGCGCGTGAACCCCTTTTCGCGCAGAAGCGCTTCGGCGCCCGAACGCAGCAGCACGCCGGTCGGGCGATTCTTCAGCTTGTCGAGGCTCGCTGCGTCCACGCCCTGACCGCCGACCATGACCAGGTCGTCGCTGACGATTTTTGCGAGCCAGCGGTACTTGTCCTCGCGCTCCGGGGACCGCGTCAGCGACAGGATGCCGACGTTGGGCTCGGTCATCGCGATCTGCTGCGCGCGCGACCACGGCATGTATTCGATCGATCCGGAATGCCCGACGCGGCGGGCCATTTCCACGACCACCTCCTGCACCAGACCCTGGCCGGGGCCCGGGAACTCGGCGACGGTCGCCGGCGGCATCTGAAACGTGTAAGGCGGCAATTCCGCGGTGATCAGGCGCATTTCCTTGGCGGATGCCGATGCGGCGAATGCCGCGGCGAAGAGCAGCAACCAGGCAGGTATGACGAGGCGGGGCATGGGATTCTCCGCCCGTCAGAACGTGCCGAACATCGCGTTGAGGATGATCACCAGGATGCCGGCGAGCGTCGTGCCGATCGAACCGACGATGAACAGGTCGAAGTACGACTCGCGGTGATTCAATCCGCAGATCGACAGCAGCGTGATCACGGCGCCGTTGTGCGGCAGGATGTCCATGCCGCCCGAGGCCATCGCGGCGATGCGGTGCATGATCTGCGGACTGATGTGCGCGGCGGCCGCCGCCTGCGCGTAGTGCTCGCCCAGCGCGCCCAGCGCCAGGCTCAAGCCGCCCGACGCGGACCCGGTCATTCCTGCCAGCACATTGACCACGACGAACAGGGAAATCACCGGATCGCTGAACAGCCCCTGCAGCGCTTCGCGCACCATGACGAACGCGGCCAGCGACGCGATGACCGCGCCGTAGGCCACTTCCGAGGCGACGTTCATGATCGGCAGGAACGATCCGAAGGTTCCCTTGTTCAGCGTGTCCATCAAGTTGACGAAGTGGCGCCGGTTGAGCAACGCCACGACGATGCAGGCGACCACCATGGCGAGAATGATCGACCAGAGTCCCGCCACTGCCGACAGCGGCGTGTTCTTGAACTTCGGCGTCGCCAGGAACGACGTGTCCATCGCCGGGATTACGTAGGTCGTGAAGATGTAGTTGAGCGAGATCACCAGCACGATCGGCAGCAGCGCGACCCAGAAGTTGGGCATGGCGCCCTCGATCTTCACGACGGGTTCTTCCTTGTGCTCGCCGTAGCCCTCGCCGCGCGCGCGGGCCGCGGCGGCACGACGCTGCAGCCACAATTGGCCGAAGGCGAACATGAAGATCGCGGCGATGACGCCCAGTCCGGGCGCCGCGAACGGCGTGGTGCCGAAGAACGGCATCGGAATCGCATTCTGGATCGCCGGCGTTCCCGGGAGCGCCGTCATCGTGAACGTGAACGACCCCAATCCGATGGCCGCGGGAATCAGCCGCTTGGGAACATCCGCCTCGCGAAACATCGAGATGGCGATCGGATACACGGAGAACGCGACGACGAACAGCGACACACCGCCATACGTCAGTATCGCGCAGGCCAGCACGATGGCGAGGATCGCGCGCTGCTTGCCGGTCCAGAGGACGATCTGATGGGCGATGGCGCGCGCGCAACCGGAGTCGTCCATCAGCTTGCCGAAGATGGCGCCCAGCATGAACAGCGGGAAGAATTTGGCCAGGTAGGTGCCCAGCGCGGGCATGAACGTCTGCGTGTAGGAAGCAAGCAGCGGCGCCTCGCCCCAGCTGAACAGCAGCGCGACGCCCGCGCAGATTGGCGCCATGAGGATCACATTCCAGCCGCGATAGGCCAGGAAGATCAGCAGCCCGAGCGATATGACGATACCGACGATACCCAGCATAACGGCGTCTCCTTGATGACGGCGTTGTCGCTCTTGTGGAGGAGAGCATACCGCCGCAGCGATGGATCGTCACTTCGAATACCGATCTTGCGCCGTGGCGATTGCCCAGAGCCCATGCGAGCGGTGGCGCCTAGCCTCTGTTACATTCTCGCGGCATGAGCGGACCGCCGAGCCAGCGCCCCCTTTCCGTGCCGGACATGGAGGCGATCCTCGCCGTGACGGCCAAGCTGGCGGCGCCGTTCGACCTGATGACGATGCTGGCCGAGGTCGTGAGCGCGGCGAAGCAGGTACTGAAGGCCGACCGCGGATCCGTGTGGCTCTTCGACGCGGCGGAGGACGAGCTGGTCCTGGAGATCGCCACCGGAATCGCGCCGGTGCGCGTGCCGGCAAGCGCGGGGCTCGCGGGCGCATGCGCGCGCACCCGCCGTATCATCAACGTCCCCGATTGTTATGCCGACGAGCGCTTCAACCGGGAGGTGGACCGCCAGTCCAACTACCGGACGCGCTGCATGCTGACGCTTCCGCTGGTCGACCACAAGGACGTCCTCGTCGGCGTCATGCAGGTCCTGAACAAGACGGACGGCGTGTTCGACGAAAGCGACGAAGCGCTGGCGATGGTGCTGGCGGCGCAGTGCGCGGTGGCGCTGCAGCGGGTGCGCATGACGGCGGCGGTGATCGAAGGCGAGAAGATGCGCCAGGAGCTGGAGATGGCGCGCGAAGTCCAGATGAGCACGCTGCCCTCCGTGATGCCGGCCGTTCCCGGCTACGACCTCTTTGGAACGTCGCGTCCGGCGAGCCAGACGGGCGGCGACACCTTCGACCTGACGGAAATCGACCAGGGACTGTTGACGGTGCTGGGTGATGCGACCGGCCACGGCATTGCCCCGGCGCTGTCGGTGACGCAGATGCACGCGATGCTGCGCATGGCGTTCCGGCTGGGCGCCGACCTCGAGACGGCGTTCATGCAGGTGAACAACCAGCTTGCTGCAACCCTCGCCGACGACCGCTTCATCACCGCGTTCATCGGGCTCCTCGACACTGCCGCGCACCGCATGCGCTTCCACAGCGGCGGCCAGGCGCCGATCCTGCACTTCCAGGCGGCGACGGAAACCTGCGCGCGGCACGATCCCACCAGTTTCCCGCTTGCCGCCATGCCGCTGTCGGCGCTGCGGCCGGCCGTGAACATCGACCTGCTTCCCGGCGACATCCTGGTGCTGCTCTCCGATGGCTTCTACGAATACGAGAATCCGTCGGGCGAGCAGTTCGGTGAACAGCGCGTCGAGGCAATCCTCCAGGCCAGCCACGGAACGCCGATGGCGCAGCTGTCGGGAATCCTCTTCGACGCCGTGCAGGCGTTCGCGCAGGGTGCGCCGCAGGCGGACGACATGACCGTGGTACTGGTGAAGCGCCAGGACGCCGCAGCAACGTCGCGGATGTTTCGCCGCAGCTTCGATTCGCTGCAGGCGATCTTCGCCCACACCGCGGAATTCTGTAGTCGACATGGCGTAGACCCCGGACTGGTGCCGACGGTCGATTTCGTGGTGGAAGAATTGTTCACGAACATGGTCAAGTACAGTCCGGACGGCGCCGCCGAGGTGCGGATCGACATGACCGCCGTGCCCGGGGGGGTGGAAATGGCGTTGACGGACTATGATGTCGAGCAATTCGACGTCACGATGGCACCTGACGCCGACATCGACCTGCCGATCGAACAGCGCAAGCCCGGCGGCCTGGGGCTGCATTTGATCCGGCGAATGGTGGATTCGATAAATTACGAATACTCGCGGGAACGCAGGCAGGGCCGGACCACGTTCCGCAAGACGCTGGAAGGCTCGGCGCGATCCGGCGAAACATAGGGGACTGGGGGCTGAAGGATGCTGGCAATTGATTTCAGTGAGGGGGGCGTGGTCGAGATCGTGGGACGGCTGGACGCGGCGGAGGCGCCGGCGGCCCAGGCGTTTCTCGATGCCACCATGGGGACAGTGACAATGGACTGCCGCTCGCTCGAATACATCTCGAGCGCCGGCCTGGGCGTGCTGCTGAAGACGCAAAAGCGGCTGCTTGCCGCCGGAGGCAAATTGCGCCTCACGGGCGTCAACCGCCATCTGCAGGACATCTTCAGGTACTCCGGCTTCGACAAGATCTTCGAAATTGAAGCGGCACACTAGCCGCCGCCCCAACTTTTCCGGCCGTCGCGTGTAATTGTGGACAATGAGACCGATCTGGAATTGCTGGAACGCTACCGGAAAGGCGATCGGGATGCCTTCAGCGACCTGGTCGTTCGCTACCAGCGCCCGATCTACAACGCCGCGTTCTGGATGTTGCGCCGGGCGGAGGACGCGAGCGACGTCACCCAGACCGTTTTCCTGCGGGTGGCGGAGCGGCTGGACGACTACGACCCGAAATACAAGTTTTTCAGTTGGATCTACCGCATTGCAGTCAACGAATCGCTCAATTTGTTGCGCCGCAACGGACATGAAGAGGCGCTCGACGACGAAATCGACATTCCGGATGGCGACGGCGCCAATCCGGAGTGGCAGGCAGGCAAGGCGGAGACTTCCAAGCGGATCCAGAACGCGTTGATGAGCATGAATACCAACGACCGGACGGTGCTCATGTTGAGGCACTTTTCCGAATGCAGCTACCAGGAGATCGGGCAGATACTGGAACTGGACGAGAAGACGGTGAAGTCCCGCCTGTTCGAAGCGAGGCACCGCCTGGCCATCCTCCTCAAGGATTTGCGCAGGAATTGACATGAAATACACCGAACACACGCCATTGATGCATGCCGTCCTGGACGGCGAGGCCACGCCCGGCGAGTCCGCGGAACTCACGCGCCTCCTGGCCGCCGATCCGGCCGCCCGCGCGGAATTCGACGAGTTGCAGCGCCTGTTCGAGGGCCTGAAGGCCATCCCCCGGCCGTTTCCGCCGGAGGGGCTGGTTTATTCGGTCATGGCGGGACTTCCCGCTTATAGTCCACAGCGGCCCACGCGTTTTGGCGGGGTCCGCCAACTTTTTTCGCGGTCACGTGTAATTGGAACAACTGGAGAGCATTCCACGGAAGCCCCGGGCACTTTCCCGGGAACGTCGGCAACGGTCCACCCGATATCGCGGCGCGGACCACATTTCAGGGGTGAGAAGAACATGAGCGAACAAAACACCAGTTCCGTCGGCAACCGCAAGATCTGGATCGGCGCCGGCGTTGCCGCAGCAGCCGTCATCGTCGCGGTTTCGACTGGCGTTCTCCCGCCCAGCGGGAAAGACACGGCCGGCACGATCGTTCCGGCGACGCGGTATCAGGCGCCGCAGCCAACGGCCGCTGACGTGAAGCTTGGCAACCCGTCCAGCGCGCAATCCTCCACGGCCGTTCCGGCGGCGCAGGATGCTGCAGCCCAAGCCGGAACGGGCGCGGCAATCGGCGCGGCGACCCAGGCCGGGACGGGCGCGGCAATGGGCGCCAAGATCGGTGCTGATGCGGCAGCCAAGATCAGTGCTGATGCGGCGGCCAAGACTAGTGCTGATGTTGCAGCTCAGTCAGCGGCGACCACTGCTCAGTCAGCGGCGACCAATTCCAGTGCGGCGGCGGCCCAGTCAGCCCAGTCCGCGGCGAGCGTCACCAAGGTCAATGCTAATGCAGCGGCGGCCCAGCAGCCCAATCAGCGGCGACCAATTCGAATGCGGCGGCGGCCCAGTCAGCCCAGTCCGCGGCGAGCGTCGCCAAGGTCAATGCTAATGCGGCGGCGGCCCAGCAAGCCCAATCAGCGGCGACCAATTCCAATGCGGCGGCGGCCCAGTCAGCCCAGTCCGCGGCGAGCGTCGCCAAGGTCAATGCTAATGCAGCGGCGGCCCAGCAAGCCCAATCAGCGGCGGCCCAGCAAGCCCAATCAGCGGCGACCAGTGCCGCAGCGAGTCAGCCTCGATAATTCGCACGTAACCCAAGCACTAACTGACCGCCGGCCTCATCCGCCGGCGGTTTTCTTTTTGTCGCAGCCCCCCTATGCTTCGGGGAACTGTGATTTGGTTGGGGAGACTGTATGCGTGCCCGCGTCTGGTGCCTGTTCTTCGCGATATTGCCCGTTGCGGCCATAGCTGACGAGAACTCTCTGGGAATGTCGTACGTCGAGACCAAGGACCTAAAGCTCATCTACTTCGACATCCTCGATTACATCGCGCCGCACGCCGTACGTACTTTCACCAACTCCCTCGAGTGGCAACGGAAAACGTTTGGCTGGGTGCCGTCAGAATCGACCATCGTCCTGCTGAAGGATTTTGCGGACTATGGCAGTGCGAGCGCGGGTGTCGCGCCGCGAAGCAGGATCTTCATGGAGATCGCGCCGATTTCCCACGCGTTCGAGACCTTTCCCGCCAGCGAGCGCATGTACTCAATAATGAATCACGAGATGGTCCACATCGTGGAGGGAGACATTGCGTCGGAAGAAGATCGGCGGTGGCGCCGCATTTTCCTGGGAAAGGTATACCCGCAGTCTTCGCATCCCGAGTCGCTGCTGTACAGCTACCTGACCATCCCGCGATTTACTGCGCCGCGCTGGTATATCGAGGGTGCCGCCGTCTTCATGGAAACGTGGATGGCGGGCGGGCTGGGTCGCGCGCAGGGCGGCTACGACGAGATGGTGTTTCGCGCGATGGTGCGCGACGGCGCGCATTTCTACAACCCGCTGGGACTCGTGTCCCGTGGCGTGCGGGTGGATTTCCAGATCGGAGCCAACGCCTATCTCTACGGCACGCGGTTCTTCACATATCTCGCCTACGTCTATTCGCCCCAGAAGGTCGTCGACTGGATCAAGCGCGACGAGGACAGCGATCGCTATTACGCCGACAGTTTTGTGCAGGTGTTCGGCAAATCGCTCGAGCAGGGCTGGAACGACTGGATCGCGTTCGAGCACGAGTTCCAGAAGAGCAACCTGGCCGAGGTGCGCAAGCATCCGATCACGCCGGCAAAGAAGCTGGCAGCCAGCGCCGTCGGATCAATCTCGCGCATGTACTACGACGAGGCGGGCGGAACGATCTATGCTGCGTTCCGCTATCCCGGGCATCGTCGAGCACGTCGGCGCGCTGAACACGCGCGACGGCAGCACACCGGCGGCTGGCCGACATCAAGCGGGCGATGTTGTACCGCGTTGCCTCGTTTGCCTACGATCCGGCGACCGGCACCGCCTTCTACACCAACGACAACCTTGCGCTGCGCGACCTGATGGCGGTGGACGTCAAGACCGGGGAGTCGCGGATGCTGCTCGAGGACGCGCGCATCGGCGAAATGGCATTCAATCCCGTCGACAGGTCGCTAATCGGTGTGCGCCATGCCAATGGCTTCGCTGTCCTGGTGCGCGTGCCCTACCCCTATGCCGAGTGGCAGGCGCTATATACGTTTCCCTACGAATATGTGCCCTACGATCTCGACATTTCGTCGGATGGAAAGTTGCTGTCTGCATCGATGAGCGAGGTCAACGCTGACCAGTTCCTCCGTGTATGGGAGCTGGACAAGGTACTGAAGGGAGACTTAACGCCGCTGAGCGAGTTCCGCTTCGGACAAAGCGTTCCGGAAAGTTTCGTGTTCTCGCGCGACGGGCGCTACCTCTACGGCAGCAGCTACTACACTGGCGTGTCCAATATCTTCCGCTACGAGGTCGCCTCCGGAAAGATCGAGGCGGTATCGAATGCGGAATCCGGCTACTTCCGTCCGGTGCCGCTCGCCGACGGGAACCTCGTGGTCCTGACCTACACCGGCGAAGGCTTCGTCCCTGCGATCATCGATCCGAAACCGATCGAAGACGTCAGCGCGATCAAGTTTCTCGGCGCCGAACTGGTCGAGAAATTTCCTGTGCTAAAAACGTGGCAGGTTCCGCCGGCATCCACGGTCGACTACGAAAAGACCGTCGTCGCTCAAGGGCCGTATGCGCCGCTGCGAAACATTGGGCTCGACAACGCGTTCCCGATCGTGACGGGCTACAAGGATGCGGTCGGCATCGGCTACCACTTCAACTTTGCGGACCCGATCGCGTTCGCCAACATCGGCATCACCGCCGCATACACGCCCGGCCAAGGCGTGCCCGGCGAGGAGCAGGGCCACGTCAACATCAAGGGCAGTTACCTGGGTTGGCGCGGGGAGTTCTACTGGAATCGCACGGATTTCTACGACATTTTCGGTCCGACCAAGCGCGGCCAGAAGGGATACGCGGCCAAGATCGGCTACGACTGGCTGATCATCTACGACGAGCCACGCAAGCTCGAAGCCAAGTTCGACTACGCGTACTACGACCAGATCGACACGCTACCTGGCGCGCAGAACGTCGACACCACCTTCACCCGGCTCACGACAGCGGAAGCCGGGCTCTATTACACCGACGTGCGGCGCTCGCTCGGTGCCGTCGATGGTGAAAAGGGCATTGTCTGGTCGGCGGTGGTCAATACCAGCCGAGTCAATGGGGAAATCACGCCGCAGCTGCACGGAACTCTCGACTTGGGCTTCGACCTTCCGTTGCCGCATTCTTCGATCTGGCTGCGCGGCGCCGCCGGCGTGGCCGACGCAGAAGAACAGCCTCCAGGTGGCGAATTTCTACTTCGGTGGTTTCGGCAACAACTACGTCGATGACGGCTCGATTCAACGTTACCGCGATTGGGAATCCTTTCCGGGCTTCGGGCTGCAGGAGATCAGCGGACTCAACTTCGTGCGCGAGATGGTCGAGTGGAACATTCCGCCGGTCGTCTTCGAGTCGGCCGGCACGGCGGCTTTTCACGCGGCCTGGTTGCGTCCCGCGATCTTCGCCTCGGCGATGGTGACGAACCCCGGCAACGCGTCGCTGCGCCAGAACTACGAGAGCGTTGGCGGCCAGGCCGACTTGCGGTTCAGCATTCTCCACTGGTACGACCTGACGCTGTCGGCGGGCTATGCGGTCGGCTTCCGTGACGGCAAGCGCGCCGGGTCCGAGTGGATGCTGTCGCTGAAGATCTTCTGAGCGTGTCCGCACCGGCCTTGCTTTTCGAGTACCTGCTGCCGGCGCTGATCGGCCTGCTTCCCGTGCTCGCGTTCCTGGGTGCGCTGCTTTACCTCGACAGCTACAAGCTGGTGAACCTTCGGGCGGTTATCGCCATCGTGGTCTGCGGCGCGTTGGTGGCCGGTCTGAGTTACGGGGTCAACGCCTTCGTGCTGGGGCAGGTCCGGATCGACATCACGACCTATTCACGCTACGTGGCGCCGATCATCGAGGAACTGCTGAAGGGGCTGGTGATCGTCGCGCTGATTCGCGCGCATCGCATCGGCTTCCTGGTGGATGCGGCGATCATGGGTTTCGCCGTCGGCACCGGATTCGCGCTGGTCGAAAATCTCTACTACCTGCGGCTGGCGCCCGATGCCGGCATGGGGACGTGGATCGTGCGCGGATTCGGCACCGCGATCATGCACGGCGGCGCAACGGCGATCTTCGCGGTCCTGGGACTTGCCATGCTGGAGCGGGCGAAGCGCGCGAGGTTCACCGACCTGCTCCCCGGCTTTGCCCTCGCGGTCGTGCTGCATTCGGGCTACAACCACCTGACGCACGAGCCCCGGCTCGCCACGCTCGCCATCATGCTGGTCCTGCCGCCGCTGTTCTACATGGTCTTCGAGCGCAGCGAAAAGGCCGTGGGCGGCTGGCTCGGGCAGGGCTTCGATGCCGATACCGAAATGCTGGAGCTGATCAACTCCGGACACCTCTCGGATTCCCCCGTGGGCCAATACCTGCATACGCTGAAGGACAAGTTCCAGGGACCGGTGGTCGCCGATCTTCTCTGCTACTTGCGGCTCTACACGGAGCTCGCTTTGCAGGCGAAGGGCATCCTGATGATGCGCGAGAACGGTTTCAACGTTGACGTGGACGACGCGACCAAGGCCAAGTTCACCGAGATGCGCTACCTCGAGTCGAGCATCGGCAAGACGGGCTTGATGGCGATCCAGCCGATGTGCCACATGAGCCACAAGGACCTGTGGCAGTTGTACATGCTCGGGAAGTGAGTTCAGACTATCGGTAATGCGGTAATCGAAGGCCATTCAAGATCCGTTCACCGACCGAGGGGAGGTGGTCATGAAGAAGATCGAGATTGGTGTGGCAACCGATGCGTACTCGCCCCGCGACCGCGGGCGCTGCGTCGGTTCAGCGATGTTCTCGCCCCACGCGTGGGCATTGATCGAATGTAGCCTTGGCCTCTCGGGTCGGGAACTCCAGATCGTGCGTGGCGCGTTCGACGACAAGACTGAAGTCGAAATTGCCGCCGATCTCCACATTTCGCCGAGCACGATCCACACCCACGTCGAGCGACTGCACCGCAAGCTGGCCATCACCGATCGCACGCAGCTGCTTCTTTGCGTCATGCAGGAGTTCATTGCGTTGACGGCCACGCCGGGGAGCCACCTGCCGCCAATCTGCGCGGTTCGAACCGCGCGTAGTTGTCCGGTATATCCGTAGATCCTGGCCGTCCACTGCCTAGCCGACGGCTGCAAAGCCGACTTGCGGCTGTCGGCCTCGTCACCTAGAAGGTCAAGTTGGTACAGGGCCCACCTCTGCAATTGCCAAGCGGTGGAGTTGGTCAGTTGCAGGGAGGCGCATACCATCAGGCGACCTTGCAAACTGTCGCCTGGCCGGCTGCCGAGAGGCTGCATCCAAATCCGAAGGAAACGATCATGAGAACAAGGCACGCAGCGCCCATGATGTCGCTCGCACTGGCCATTGTGGCAATAGCATTTTGCGTCGCCCCCGCCGCGGCTGAGCAGGGCCATGCGCACGGGGTTTCCCCGCCGCAATCGAACGCTTACGGCAACACCTTGACGGGGTGGATGACCACCTACTTGCGGTGGATGTACAGCGGGGCAGATCCGGCGCAAAGCATCGTTGGACACGTCAAGATGTTGCCTCTGCCGGCTGGCGCATATGTCAGCGGTGATGGCACGCTGGACAGCCCTGCGCTTTACGTCGGCCAACTGGAGATCACCCTGCCGCCCGGGACTCCCTTTGTGCTTCCACTCGGCATCTGGACGGTGGAGCGGTACGAAGGCTATCCAGGCGTACCGGATGATCTGCCAATCCCCGACGGAGCATTCCTCGCAGGGGTTTCGCCCAGCCTGATCATGGATGGAAAGGAAATTGTCTCAGACAGTAACAAGGCAGCCCGTTATGTTCCGCTAACCACGTTCGATCCGATCGTCGTCTACCCGACCCCAAGCAGCTACGGCTCGGTGGCCGCAGTGGCATTCCAGGGTTACGGCATCGTGAGTCAGCCGCTGTCCGTAGGAACGCATGTGATTCATCTCTACGAGCCATACCTCATCGAGGGCCCTCCGTATACTATCGGGGTGATCTATGACAACACCTGGATAGTCAAGGTGACTCCGCACTGATCGGGCAGTCAACCACACGCACAGGGCCGCCCTCTTTCGCGTACCGGTCGGGGATGAGGCGCGGCCATCCTGTGCACCCGGCGCGATCGCGAGCGCGCGGGAGATGCGAACCGGTTCTGCTGCTACTTCGCGAACACCATCTTCAGCGGTTCTGAGCCGACAGCGTGCCGCACCTGCGCGTTGTCGAACGCCGAGATTCCAAACGTGTAGGTCTTGCCTGCGTCGCTGAACTGGATGTCGTACGGGCTGCCCGTCGTGAGCTTGCGTGCAACTTCGTACGTCCAGATGCCGTTCTGCCACCGATAGGCCACCTGAATGTCGCCGCGATCGCCCAGCAGCCGGTAGACGATGTACGACGCGACTTCGTCGCCCGCCTTGAACTTGCTGTCGTCGAAGGCAACCTGGTCGCCGTCCCTGATGTAATACGTGCCGCCGGCATTGGCGGGCTTGCCGTCCTTGTTCATGAACTCGGGCTTGCCGTTGACCAGGCCGAAACTCTTGTAGTCCGGTCCGCCCGGATCGCCCTTGCGGCCGGCGTTCGGCGACTTTTCCTTGTCGTAGCGCGTGGCGTCCACGTACTGGTCGTCGACTTGTCCGAACACGCCGTTGCGGCTGCCTTTCATGTGCCACATGTCGCCGATCTCGCCGACGTTGGCGGTGTACTTGTTCCCGAAAGGCTTAGCCTTCGCCCACGTGGCAAAGCACCGCGCAGCCGTTCTGGTTGAAGCCGGCGATCGAATCGTTGACGTTCCAGATGATCGACCACTTGTCCTCGTAGTAGATGTTGTCGTCGCCGCCCTTGTCGTTCGGATCGGTCAGTTTCTTCCAGCTGCCGTCGGCCTGTTTCTGCAGCGGCGCGCGGCGGACGGAGTTCGTCGGATCCGCGTATTGCAACAGGAAATAGATCATGTCGCCCGAGGTCACCGCCTTCAATGTCGCGGTCGTTTCGCCGTTCCCGCCGAAGTTCATTCCGCCGGAGAGTCTCACGGTCAACGGTTTCGCCGAATCCCACACCGCGTCCGTGGCGTTGCCGTCGAGCGTGGGAGCGGCGGCAGCCTTGGCGACGACCAGCGTGTTGGGCGGCACTGTGTCGAAAATCGTACAAGCGGCGAGCGATACGGCAGCCAACGCGATGGCGAGCTTGGTTCTGGTGAACATGGTGACCTCTGCTGTATTGATGGCGGTTCCGGATCTATCTGCCGACGATAGCGATTGCCGCTATCACACTTGAGAAAGGCTAGACCCTTGATCCCCGGGTCGCCGTTGATCCTCATCATAAGCGCGCGTGCGTGGCCGACAGCCTTTCTGACGCACATCAGCTTTAGAGGCGCTTCGCGCAAAGGCAAAAGGGCCCGGGATTTCTCCCGGACCCTTCGCAATTTCTGGTAGCGAGCGAGGGACTCGAACCCCCGACCAATGGATTATGATTCCACTGCTCTAACCAGCTGAGCTAGCTCGCCACAGCCTTAAATTATCGCAGAATCCGCGACTTGGGTCCATATCGACCTCGGCCGCGACGGGGCGGGGCTTCGTGAAGTCGTTGCCATCCGTCTCATGTTCAACACGTGAGCAGGATCAATTCATGCAAGGCGCGGGCCCTGTTCGTTGCAGCCCAGATGCGCATTTTTTCCTGCATGTGGCCCGGACCGATCCGACGCGGAGTCAGCCCTTGCTGGACGCGGCCTTTTCGCCGAGCAGCTTTTCAATCAGCGTGGTCAACTCCGGATTGTCGGGAGCCATCGCGCTGGGAAACGTCGCCACGGGCTTGCCGCTGCGGTCGACAACGAACTTGTAGAAATTCCATTTCGGCCGCTGGCCGGTCAGCTTGGCGAGATCGTTGTATAGCGGGTTGGCCGACAGGTGCGCGACGCTCGATTTCTCGAACTGCGGAAAGTCGACGCCGTAGGTCGTGCGGCAGAATTCCGCGACCTCCTTGTTGGTGCCCGGCTCCTGGCTGAAGTCGTTGGAGGGGAAGCCCACGATCACCAGTCCGCGGTCCTTGTACTTGCGATACATCGCCTCGAGGCCTTCGTATTGAGGCGTATAGCCGCAGTAGCTCGCGGTGTTCACGACGAGCAGCACCTTGCCTTGGAACTGGCACAGCGATTGAGGCTGGCCGGTTTGCAGACGGTTGAACGTGTGCTGCAGAAGCGGGGGGCACGCAGCGTCCGCGCTTGGCGCCGGATCAGCGGCGAACGCCGGAATGGCCGCAATGGCGGCCAGCGTCAGGGCGACCACGACCGACCATTGCCCGCCACGGGAGGCGCCGGATTCGGCTGGAACGGATTTCATTCCGCGCGCTGTGTTGGATGACGACATATCTTCCAAAATTTGCTAGTTTGTCTTGGACAAATTGTGCAATAAGCTCTACAATAGCCGCCATTTCGGCTAATGTCAATCCTTCGTCCAAGACAAGATGAATAAATTCGTGGAATCGGCAATGACTCTCAACATCAGTGGTGTCGAGCGCGAAACCGGTCTTTCCAAAGATGTGTTGCGCATGTGGGAGCGCCGCTACGGCTTTCCGAAACCGGGGCGCGACGACAACGGCGAGCGCCAATACACGGTCGTCGACATCGGCAAATTGCGGGCGGTCAAGCGCCTGATGGACGTCGGCCTGCGGCCCGGCAAGATCATGACGCTGTCGATCGACGAGCTGAACGCGATGGCCGATGCGCGGACTCCGCCGCGCCGTGACGCGATCGCCCCGGCGCTCGAACGCGACGTGCTCACGATGCTCAAGAGTCACGACGCCACGTCGTTGCAGCACACGCTGGCCAACATGCTGATGCGGCAGGGGCTGCAGAAGTTCGTGCTGGAAACGATCACGCCGCTGAACCAGGCCGTCGGCGATGCGTGGATGCAGGGCGAACTGCAGATCTTCGAGGAACATCTGTACACCGAGCAGATGCAGGTCGCGCTGCGCACCGCGATCAATGCGTTTCCGCGGCAAACCGGCACACCAAGGGTCCTGCTCACGACTTTCCCGAGCGAACATCACGGGCTGGGGCTGCTGATGGTGGAGGCAATGATGGTGCCCGAAGGCGTCCAATGCATTTCGCTGGGACCGCAGACTCCGCTCGAGGATATCCGGCGTGCCGCAGTCGCGCACAAGGTGCACATCGTGGCCCTCAGCTTCTCCGCCGCGTTTCCGGTGCGACAGGCGAGCGACGGCCTGGCCGCGCTGCGCCGCCAGCTTCCGGCGTCCGTGGGCCTGTGGGCCGGTGGCGAAATGACGCGGCGGGTGCGCAAGACGATGCCGGGCATCATGCTCATCCCGGACCTGGCGTCGATCGTCAACGCGCTCCGCAGTTGGCGCGCGCACTGGGTGCCTTAGCGGGATGGCGAGGTAGAATGGCCCGGTCGGCGTAAGGGAGCGATGGCATGCTTTACCCCCAATTATTCAAGGCGTTCGAGTCGGTGCGCTGGGATATGACCCACGATGTGCCGTGGGCAGCGTTCGATGGCGCGCGCCTGTCGGACGAGCAGGCGCAGACGATCAAGATGAACGCCATCACGGAATGGTCGGCACTTCCGGCGACGGAAATGTTCCTGCGCGACAACCGCCAGGACAGCGACTTCTGCGCGTTCATGTCGATCTGGTTCTTCGAGGAGCAGAAGCACGCGCTGGTGCTGATGGAATACCTGCGCCGGTTCCGCCCCGAATACGTGCCGACCGAGGCCGAGCTCCACGCGGTGCGTTTCGAATTCGATCCGGCCCCCGCCGACGAGACGCTGATGCTGCATTTCTGCGGCGAGATCCGGCTCAACCACTGGTACCGGTGCGCCGCGGAATGGCATACGGAGCCGGTGATCAAGAAGATCTACGAACTCATCTCCCGGGACGAGGCCCGGCATGGCGGCGCGTACCTTCGCTTCATGAAACGCGCGATCGAACGAGGCGGCGCCGAGGTCAAGCGCTCGTTCGCCAAGATCGGCGTGCTGATGGCGAGCTCGTCGCGCACGCGCAAGCCGCTGCATCCCACCAACCTGCATGTGAACATCGGCATGTTTCCGCGTGATACCGTGCAAAGCCGGCTACCCGATCCGTCGTGGCTCGAGCGCTGGCTGGATGAACAGATCCGTTTCGACGCGGGCTGGGAGAAGCGGGTGGTCGCAATGATTCTCAAGAACCTGTCGTCGCTGTTCGGCGAACGGTTCGAATCCGTGCAACAGCTGAACCGCTTCCGCAAGACGCTCGCACCCGCCGCGGCCTGACCGCGCTGCGGTGGCCGTGTCGCGGCGCGCACATCCTTCGCCATGTGGACCGCGATCATCCTCGCATCAATCGTCGCCGGCGGCACCATCGCCTACGGCGCGTGGGCGATGCATGCGGTCGCGCTCGGTGCGCCGATGTGGCCTTTCATCGTCGGGATCCCGCTCGCGTATCTCGCGGTGCCGCTGCTGCTGACCATTTTCTGGTTCGCGCTCGCGTGGTGGTTCCGCGCCGAGCGGCCCGGTGATATCCATCTGGCGCCGCCCGCGCGCATCGCGATGTTCTGGCGCGAATTCGTGGCGCTTGCGCGCTCGATCCCGCGCATGATCTTCTACCGGGCCCTGATGCCCGACCCTCCAGCCGCGCCCGCCAAGCTGCCGATCCTGCTGTTGCATGGTGTCGGTTGCAACGCCGGCGTGTGGAGCGGCTTTCGCCGGCATCTCGAGCGATGGGGGCTCGGACCGGTGTACGCGCTCTCCTATGGTCCGCCGCTCGCGTCGATCGAACACTTCGCGGACCAGGTCGCGAAGCGGATCGGCGACATCGAGGCCGCCACCGGGGCGTCGCAGGTCGTGCTCGTCGGGCACAGCATGGGCGGGCTCGTGGCGCGCGCCTATCTGCGTCAGTATGGGGGCGCGAAGGTTCGCCGGCTCATCACCATCGGCACGCCCCACCAGGGCAGCATGCACGCGTGGCTGATGGCGGGCATGTCGCTGGCGCAGATGCGGCCGTCGAATGCCTGGTTGGCCGAACTCAACGGCTTCGCCGACGGCGTCCCGCTGGCGTCGATCTGGTCGTGGCACGACTCGATGGTCACGCCGCAGACGTCATCGCGCATCGATCGGGGAGACAACATCGTGCTTGTCGGCGTTGCGCACAACGCGCTCCTCGACGATCCCGGCGTGTGGGAGAAAACGGTCGCGCAGATCGAAATTGCCGCTACCAGTGGATCCCCTGCGTGAGCTGGGCAAACGCGATCTGCTCGGGTGAAAGTTCCTGCTTGGCGGCTTCCTCGCCCTTCTTGCCTTGCGCCGCCGCGGAATCGGGAAACATGTTGAAGGCGGTATTGAGCAGGATCTGCGTCAATCGCGGTGCGGCGGCGTGGGAGACGGCGCCGAAGATGCCGAGCCGGGTTGCGATGCGCACCGGCTTGTAGACGATCGCCTCGACCACCAGGTCGGCCGCCTGCTCCGGCGCCAGCGTGGGCACGTTCTCGTACATCTTCGTCGGCGCGATCATCGGCGTGCGCACCAGCGGCATGTTGATGGTGGTGAAGTTGACGCCCTTGTCGAGAAACTCCGACGCCGCGCACGCGGAAAACGAATCGAGTGCCGCCTTGGACGCGACGTACGCGGAGAACCTCGGCGCGTTCGACAGCACGCCGATCGACGAGATGTTGATGATGTGGCCCCGCTTTTGCTCGATCATCTTCGGCAGGAAGCCCATGATGAGCCTCAGCGCACCGAAGTAGTTGAGCTGCATCGTCCGTTCGTAGTCGTGGAAGCGGTCGAACGAATTGAGGACGCCGCGGCGGATCGAGCGGCCCGCGTTGTTGACCAGGTAGTCGCAGGCGCCGTGCTCCTTCAGCACCTTGGCGACCAGCGCGTCGCAGGAAGCGAGGTCGGAAACGTCGGCCGCGTACATCCAGCACCGGCCGCCGGCGGTCTCGATTTCCTTCTTGGTCTCGATCAGCTTTTCCTCGCCGCGCGCCACGAGGATGACCTTGGCGCCGGCCGCCGCCATCTTGAGTGCGGTGGCGCGGCCGATGCCGGACGACGCGCCGGTGATGACGATTATCCGGTCCTTCACACGGCCTGCGAGCGTGCGGTCGATGAAGAGGTCCGGGTCGAGGTTGCGCTCCCAGTAATCCCAGAGTTTCGCCGCGTACGTTTCGAGGTGCGGCACCGCGATGCCGGAGCCCTTCAGTGCTTTCACGGTGTCGCGATTGTCGTATCGGGTCGGCCAGTTGATGAACTGGAACACGTCCTTCGGCACGCCGAGATCGGCGAGGACCGCCCGGACCATGCGCTTGATCGGAGACAGCGAGCCCAGTCCGTAGAGGATCGGCGCCGGAATGAAGCCGAACATCCTGGCGTTCACGCGCATGGTCATCTGCGGGGCGTGCGCGGCCTTGGCGAAGATGTTGAGCACCTCGCCGATGCGGTGTGGCGCGGGATCGGTCAAGTGGAAGCACTGGCCGTCGAGGCCCTTCTTGTGCGCCAAGAAGTCCATGGCGTCGGCGACATAGTCGACGGGCACGATGTTGATGCGCCCACCTTCGATGCCGACCATCGGCATCCACGGCGGCAGCATCTTGCGCATCCGCTGGATGAACTTGAAGAAGTAGTACGGGCCGTCGATCTTGTCGATGTAGCCGGTCTTCGAATCGCCGACGACGAAGCCGGGACGATAAATCCGGAACGGACGCTTGCAGTCGTTCCGGACCACCGCCTCGGAGTCGTGCTTGGTCTTGAAGTACGGGTGGTCGAGGTCCTCAGCCTCGTCGAACATGTCCTCGCGAAACACGCCGTCGTAGAGGCCGGCGGCCGCGATGGAACTGACGTGGTGGAAGCAGCCGACGGCCAGGGCCTGCGCACATTGCACCGCGTGACGCGTGCCTTCGACATTGGCCGCCTGCTGGTCTTCGGCGCTTGCCTTCAGGTCGTAGATGGCGGCGAGGTGGAAGAAGTGCCCGACTTTGCCTTTGAGTTTCTTCAGGTCGGCGTCGGCGATGCCGAGGTTCTTCTTCGCCAGGTCGCCGACGACCGGGATGATCTCCTTTTCGGTCGCTCCCCATTCGGTCCGCAGCGTGTCGAGCTTCTTCAGCGACCCCTTGCGCACCAGAACATGGATCGGCTCGCCGCGCGCCAGCAGCTTGCGCACGAGAAACTGCCCAATGAAGCCGGTCGCGCCGGTGACGAAATAGGCCATTACTTCCTCCTTGCGTTCTGATCGTGGCTTGCGCGGATGAGTCCCCGCTTTCCAACCGGCGATTGTAACCCCCCAAGGCGGCCCGTTTAGTATGATTGCTCTAGGCGAGCCGCCTAGAATGAACCGTGACGAAAGCGTGCGCCGCGATGGCCGCCACGAACGACGGGAGAAGACACGATGTTGAAAAAAGCGAAGGCCGCTGCATCCGGTGAGCCGGCGGGCGAGGCCAAGGACATCTCGCAGGCAGTGCTCGATTCGTCGCGCCAGATCTGGCTCGCTGGACTGGGTGCGTTTGCGCGCGCGCAGGCCGAAGGAACCAAGGTGTTTGAGACGCTGGTCAAGCAAGGCGAGTCGCTGGAGTCCAAGACCCGCAAGGCGGCGTCCGATACGGCAGCGATGGCGCGCGGTGCCGCGACCGCCAAGGTCAAGGAAGTGCAGAAGGGCGTTGGCGGCACCTGGGACAAACTTGAGCAGGTGTTCGAGGATCGCGTCGAACGCGCGCTGTCCAAGCTGGGCGTCTACACGCAGAACGATGTCGAGCGGCTGACCGAGCGCGTCGACGTGCTCGCGGAGGCGGTGAATGAGCTCGTCAAGGTCACCGGCGTGAAGCCGGCGTTCGGTCCCAGGGTCGCGGCTGCGTCAAAGCGGCGCAAGGGCAAGGCTGCGGCGCCGCGGGTGGCCAAGGCGGCCCGGACGCCGCGCAAATAGCCGGCCCCGATTGTGGCAAGGCCCGCCGGGTTTCGGCGGGCCCTTTTTCGTTGGGAAACGTCTGCTTAGCTGCCAAGACCGCGTTCTGATCAAACAGACAGCGTCAGCCACCATGGCGAGGTCTCAGGAGTTCAACTCAACTCCCCACTAATGTAGTGTTCGAGCTGTTGGATGATGAATTTCTGCTCGGAAATGGTGTCCTTTACGAGGTCTCCGATGGAGACAAGGCCAACCAACTTGCCATTGTCGATAACGAGCAGGTGGCGCACACGGTTCTCGGTCATCAGCGCCATGCATTCCTCGCTCCTGTGGACGGGACTTACATACATGGCCTCTGAGGTCATGATGTCGCGTACCGGAGTATCTTTTGACGACCGCGCCATGAGGACGATCTTTCGCGCGTAGTCGCGTTCGGTAATGATGCCTACGATCTTCTCGCCCTCCGTTACTACCAGCGCGCCGATGTTTTTTTCCGCCATCAGCTTGACGGCCTCGAACACCGACGTCGTGGGCGTAATCGTGTAGACAGTCGGGTCAGCCTTCGCCTTGAGAATAAGAGCCACGCTTTTCATTGGCTGTCCTCCGCGAGGTCCTGAAAAGAAATAATAGGCTCGTCCCGGCGTACCCGCAATTCCAATGTCTGCATCAACATGCCGATGACTGCGTCGGGCTAACGCGCGTTACTGCTGCGTGCCAAGTTCGAGCCATCTCGCCCCCCCTGCCACGTACCTTGGACCAGGCGCGTCGCACTCAGCTTGGCAACTCGATCGGCGCGAGGCGATCGCCTCACGATTTGCACCGCTCGCTCAACCATTTGACGTCGGTTTGACAGCCATCAACACGCGTCGCGCGAAACCGCTCAAGCTGTTATTGGCAGCATGAACGGTCGTCTCCCTCGCCGCGGGAGAGGAGGGTAGCTACGTGTTTGATTCACCTTTCGAGTACTGTGTGGTGTGCCGAGCGTACGTTCTCCTCGACCAGACGCAGAGGCAGTGCAGACGGGAACATTCCTGCACAGTCATGTCGAAATGCCCCCTCCAGCACTTCTTCACAGGGATGGAATTTCGAGAAGACCAAGAAGCCCAGGAAAGGAGGAGGAGAGCCCGGTCATCGGACTAAACGTAACCCGCAGTGTCCGCCATCGGTTACGCGAAGCTGCGTCCGCTACGCGTGGGATCGGACAGCTCGGTATCGGGTGCGATCTCATTGTCATGGCGTCGCACGACCGGAAGGGAGTGCAGGCGGTTCTGCTTGGGAGCGAGACTCAGAAGGTATTTACGCGCAGCCACGTACCAGTGGTAGTTTGCCGCCCGCACTAGCGGCGCGGCACTACATTCGCCAGGGAGTGATGTTGAGGAAGGAGTATTCATCATGGACCTATTCGTGGAACACGTGGATGTTTGGGCGTCGGGCATAGAAGACAAGCCCGGCGGGCTCGCAGACGTCTTAGGCAGCTTGCGCGACGCGGGCGCAAACCTGCAGTTCATTATCGCGCGGCGGGCGCCGGACGACCCCGGCAATGGAGTGGTGTTCGTCACGCCACTGCAGGGTGACCGGGAAATCGCTGCAGGCGCGCAGGTGGGTTTCAACGTTACGCGTACCCTTCACTCCGTGCGCGCCATGGGCCGTGACCGGCCGGGCATTGCCGCGGAACTGACGCGAAAGCTCGCGGACGCGGGTATCAATCTTCGTGGTTTTTCCGCATCCGTGATTGGAACGCAGTTCGTCGCCTACACGGCGGTGGACTCGCTGCAAGATGCCAATCGGGTGATAGAAGTCCTCAAGAATGATTGAACATTCTTGACCGGCAGGTCAGGGTCGATGGCGCCCACCCACGACTCGCAAAGAGGTGACCGTTTTATGCGTGGGCTGACCGCTCAATCCGAGCGGACAGTGTCCAACAGGTCTGATTCCGAGCGGGACAGCTCAGTCGCGATTGAGCTTGTCGACCTGCTTCACGTAGTTCGTCATCGCGTCGTCCTTGCTGCTCCCCTTCAGCTTGGCCCACGCGTCGTACTTGGCGCCGCCGACGAAATCGAAGCCCCCCGGACGGTCGCCCTTGACGTCGCCTTCGGTCGCCTGCTTGTAGTACGAATACAGCTTGAGCAACGTCGCGTTGTCGGGCTTCTTCTTGGTCTTCTTGGCCGCGGCGGCGGCCGCCTCGAATTTCGCCTTCAGGTCATCCTTCTTGGGCGCGGTGGCCATGGGGTTCCCCCTCCTTGTATCCTGATTTCGCGGCTTCGTGCTACTTTAGCGCGAACGCAAAGGCGCGCGCAACGCCAGGCAATCGCCTCCCTCCCTACGCCGATCATGCCCGCCTCACCCAAACGCGCGAAACGCCAAAAGATGTCCGCGGTCGACACCGCGTGGCTGCGCATGGATCGTCCGCACAACCTGATGATGATCAGCGGCGTGATGATGTTCAGCGAGAGGATTGCGCTGCGGCGCTTGCGCCAGGTCATCAGGCAGCGCTTCCTGGTGTTCAAGCGATTCGGCCAGCGCGCCGTCGAGACCGCGGCCGGCGCGTTCTGGGAGACCGATCCGGAATTCAACCTCGACAATCACGTCGTACGCGTGGAGTTGCCGGGCCGCGCCGGACGGCGCGAACTGCAGACATACGTTTCCCGGCTCGCGTGCACACCACTCGACCCGTCGCGACCGATGTGGCAGTTCCATCTCATCGACAACTACGAGGGTGGAAGCGCGTTGGTCATGCGCATGCACCACAGCTACGCCGACGGCATCGCGCTAGTGCGGGTCATGCTGTCGATGACGGACGCGACGCCGAATGGACCGCCGGCGATGCCCTTCGCACCCTTGCCGAGACGCACGGAACCGGAAGATTCGCTCGGCCATTTGCTGTCGCCGTTGTCGGGGCTCATGAAGATGGCGAAGGTACTCGGCTCCGCGCTGATCGACCAGGGGAGCGCGATCCTGGACGATCCCGGCAAGGTGATGGCCCTCGCCGGTCAGGGAACTGCCATCACGGCGGAACTGGCCAAGCTCGCGCTGATGCCGGAGGATTCGGCGACGCGATTCAAAGGCCAGCCTTCGGTCGGCAAGCGCGTCGCGTGGGCGGATCCGCTGCGGTTGCGGGAAGTGAAGGCCGTTGGCAAGGCGCTTGGCGCTTCGGTGAACGACGTGCTGTTATCGTGCGTCGCCGGCGCGTTGCGCGGCTATCTCGTTGACAAGGGAGACAAGGTCACGGACGTGATGGTGCGCGCGCTGGTGCCGATCAATCTGCGGCCGATGGAAAAGGCGTACAAGCTCGGCAATCGCTTCGGCGTCGTGTTCCTGGACCTGCCGATCGGGATCGAAAATCCGGTAGAGCGGCTGTACGCGGTGCGCGCGAACATGGCTGCGCTGAAAGACAGTCTCCAGCCGCTCCTTACGCTGGGCCTGCTCGCTGCGGCCGGCGTCGCGCCGAAAGTGCTGCAGGATCAGCTGGTGACGGTTCTCGCGCGCAACGCGACCGCGGTGATGACCAACGTGCCCGGACCCCAGCAGCCGCTCTACCTCGCGGGCGGAAAGATCGAGCGGTTCCTGTTCTGGGTTCCGCAATCGGGCAATATCGGCATGGGGGTTTCGATCCTTTCCTACAACGGCGAAGTGCAGTTCGGACTCATCACCGACCGCGGTCTGTGCCCAGATCCTGAACGGGTGATTGCGCGCTTCGCGCCGGAATTCGAAAAACTGACGCTGACGACGCTGATGGCGGAATGGCCGCGAGACGGCGATCTCGATCCGGACGAGGCTGCCGCGGCCGTGCTTAGCTGAACGCGCGAGGCGAGCCGCTCGCGTTCTCGCGGGTCAGGTGTATTCGGCGCCCCGAATCCGTCCTTCGGGTATGGACTATTCGAGTTCCGACTTGGCGAGCTCGACGTCCAGGCGCTCCATCGCGTCCATCGGCTTCATCGCCGCGGCTTGCTCGTAGAGTGCCGTGGCATCGTCGATCCGACCTTTGCCGAACAGCAGGATCAGGCCGTTCGCGTATTCGATGCGCGCAATCGCGGATTCGGGATTGAGCTTCACCGCCTTCTGGAAATGCTCGACCGCCGAGTCCTTCTTGGCGCCATAGGTCATGCCGGCCACGAGCCCCCCGACCTTGTTGATCACCTCGGCCTGGTAGGAGCCGTACGCGATGTACGCGTCGGCGTGCTTGGCATCGAGCTTCAGCGCCGCGAGCAGCGCGTCCTTGATCTTGCCGCCAAATCCCTGCGCCAGCGCCTTCGCCACGGAAATGCCCTGGCCGTAGCGGCCCAGCGCGAATGCATACAGGTAATGCGCGTTGGCGTCCTTCGCCGCCTTGCCGCGCCGCTCGTCGGCCCACTCCGCGGCCTCTTCGAACAGCGCGAGTTTCGCCTTGTCGGACTTTTCCAGGTAGTGGGCGTAGACGGTTTGCGCCTTGACCGCGGCGTTGATGCCGGCGCCGCCGGCGGCCCGGCCCGCTTCCACCGCCTGCGCGAAGTCACCTGCATGGAAATGGCTCCACGCCTCGACGACGCCTGCGTCCTTCGGCATCGGTTCGCAGTCCCCTCGGTGCAGCCGCGCCCAATGCTTTTTCAGCCCTGCGGCATCGTAGGCGTACGCCTTGTCGGCATGAGGAAACTTCGTCCATTTCTTTGTCATCGCGACCTCCGTCGATCGTTCACAGGTAATCCTCGCCCAGGCGTTCGATCAGCGCTCGCCCGTCACCCACCAGAAAGGGCGCAATGAGCGCCAACACCTGATAGGCCGCGCGATCGAGGCTGACCGCGGCGGCGTTGCCGGCGGCGGCATCGCCGCCGTGATGGGTGCCGATCCGCTGGAACGACATCCAGTAGGTCGCGACGAGCGTCGCGTTGGACGCCAGCGCGGCAATCTCACGCTCCGTCGCGCGCATCTCTCCTGCCGCCACCAGACCGCGGCACAACTCTATCACGGTGTTTTCGCCCCGGCGGGTCAGGTTGGCGAAGCGCGCGGCGATCTTCCGGTTGCGCGAGGTGATCTCGTCCAGGTCGCGGTAGAAGAAGCGGTATTCGCGCATGCGCTCGAACAGCAGGTGCAACAGTAGCCATAGATCCTCGACGCTGGCGCTGCGCCGGTCCGGGAGCGCGAACAGCGGCAGGATCTCCGCCTCGAGCGCCTCGTACAGCGCGCCGATGATGTCGTCCTTGTTGCGAAAGTGGTAGTACAGGTTGCCCGGGCTGATGTTCATCTCATCGGCAATGTCCGCCGTCGTGATGTGCGGTTCGCCCAGGCGATTGAAGAGCGCGAGGCTGGTCTCGAGGATGCGCTGCGGCGTGCGGCGCGGACGTTTCTTTTCCGGCATGGGGCTTGGCGGGTCGCGGCAGGCGCGTAGGCGCCGTGCGGCCGACGCTGCGATTGGAAATATTCTAGCGCGCGCTGGCGAGCCAGCGTTCTAGGTGCCCCAACGTGTGCCGGAGATCGCGCGCGGTGCCGTGGACATCGCCGCGCGCCAGCGCGTGCAGCGGACGGGGATCGTTGAGTGCGTCGGTCACGCCGCGCGTGGGATCCGCGAGTCGCTCGAGGTGCAGCGCGATGCCGTGCCGCGACAGCGTGGGGGCGAGCGCGTCGGCGCGGCGAAGCAGGTTCCAGCGCGTCCGCTCGAACGCAAGGGCGCACAGCTTTCTCCGCTGCCGGTAGCTGAAGATGTTCGCGAAGAACATGTCCGCGTCTTCCGGCCCGGGCTCGAACAGCATGATGGCTGCGTCGGGATACTGGCGGGCATATTTCTCCATTCCCACTTTCATCCGCGAATGGATGATCGCGCGAAATGTCTGTCCGAGTACCAGCGGCAGCCCGCCCTGGTTCAACCGGCGCTTGGAGAACCCACCGCGATGGGCGGGGGAACTGGCGTCGAATGGAACGAGCGGGTTGACGCAGAACAGCAGCGAGACACCTTCGTCCAGCGCCACCGACGCATGCAGCGTCTTGTTGAGCGCGCCGTCGACGTAGTGTTGGCCGTCGATCTCTACCGGCGGAAACAGGCCCGGCAGTGCGCTGGATGCTTCGATCGCGCGCGAGATCGGCACGTGGTCATGGCCGGACGCGCCAAAGGTCACCGACGCCCCGGTGTCCAGGTTGGTGGCGACCAGGAACAGCTTGCGCCCGAGCCGCCGGAAGTCGTTCGTGCGGCCCGGTGCCGTGAACAGGCGGGCCAGGAACGCGTCGATGGCACGGTTGTCGAAGATGCCGGTGGGCACCGCCTCCGCGAGTGTGGCGAACGATTCGATGATGCCGCGATGAAAGGGGTCGCGCAGATACTGCAGCGACGCCCGCAGCGCAAGCGCGGGCAGCTTGCCCAGGCGCCGGCCAAATTCGCCGAACGCGGGCCGCAGGAAGATTTCGGGCTTCAGCGCCGCATCGGCGCCGTCGGCGATGAACAGCCGGTACATTTGCGCCGGCGAAATGCCATTGGCGAGCGCCGCGGCAACGAATCCGCCGGACGAGACGCCCACATAGGCGTCGAGGCGATTCAGGTCGAGCCCGTCGAGCGAATCCGCGAGTGCCAGCAGCGCGCCAACCTCGTAGATGCCTCCCAACGGACCGCCACCTGCCAATGCCAAGCCGATCCGCGGCGATGAGACAGGCGGCCTGCCTGCCGGCTGAGCAGCGGCGTCAATCGCCAACGTGGAAGCCGCACGAGCGCGCGGATGCGCGCGCGTCCGGGTCAGCACGGGCCGCCCGGATGCTCTCTTGTCCGGCATGGTTCTCCTCATGCGTGTTGTGCGGGGCGGCATCTGACGGCCGCCCTCACACGCAATGTTAACGGAGAATTACTTCTTCGTGGCGGCCCGGACGGTGCGCTTTGCGCGCTTCGCGCTCTTCGCCGCTCGCGTTTTGATCACTCGCTTGGTCCTGGCGACGGTCTTTTTCGCGGCGCGCTTCGGCTTGAGCTGCGGCGACGACTTCATCATCGCGGGGAGCATCACCTTGGGCAGCGATCGCGGTATCGTGTTCTGAGCCAGCGTGACCGCTGCTTCAGCGGCCTGTCTGACCGTCGATTCCAGCGTCGAACGCGTCTGCTTCCAGACGGCGTTGGCGCGCGTGAACGACACTTCGATTCCGTCGCCGACCATGCGGATGGCCTTCGACTCGACGGCGGTGCCTTCCTTGACGAGCGTACGGAAGACGTTGCCGGCTTCGGACTGCGCCCATTCGCGCGTCACGACGGCTGCGCCCAAGCTCGCGAGCCATACCTGGCGGGAGGCGGCGAGGACGGCATCGCCGTAGGGAGTGTTGCGATTCTGGTTCATGGCACGCATGGTGAGATCTCCTTGATTGTGTCGGCAACGCCGGGATGGACAGGAGGCGCGGTGTTCGGCTGCCCGCTGTTCACGTTACAAATCAAAACTACGCGATTCGCCTAGAGCAATCACACTAATCTCGGCCCCCAAGCGTGGAGGCGGTGCGAGAGTCAGTGCGGCGGCGCGAGTTCCTGCGCGAGCGCCGTCGCCAGCCGCGCCACGATGCCGTAGATCGACAGCTGCGGATTGGCGCCGATCGACGTCGGAAACAGCGACCCGTCGAATACGTACAGATTCTCGACCTGGTGGTGACGGCCGCTGCTCGTGACGACCGCCCGTTTCGGATCAGGACCCAGCGGCGCCCCGCCCATCACGTGCGCGGAAACGACGGGCGTGACCAGTGGCTGCAGCGCGAAGGCGTCGATCGCGGCCCGCGCGTCGGCGAAGCTCGTGAAAGCCGCGCCTTCCGCATGCACCGGCATCACCGTCTGTGCGCCGGCGGCGAACTGGATTTCCGCCATGGAGCGAAACGCGCGGCGCGCGCCATCCCAGAGCACCGGCAGCAGTGGGTAGTCGAGCTGCGGCGACCCGTCGTCGCGAAGGCGCACGGTCCCACCTTGGCTCTCCGGGTGGAAGCCGTCGCGAATGAGCGCGATCAGCACTTGCATCCGCGAGAAATCCTGCATCCAGCGCGCGTGCGCGACGCCATCGTCCGGCAGCGTGATCGCAGTCAGCACGGGATGGAGCGGCGGAGCCTCGAGCTTGTAGCCCAGGGGTCCGTCGATCGGCTGCGTGTCGAGGAAGTGGTCCGAGTAGATGGTCTGCGGCGCACCTGCGAAGGCGTCGATCCGGTCCGGCATGAGCGCGGCCGAAACCACGGCCGGGTGCAGGAACGTGCGCTTGCCCAGGACGCCGTGGGGATCGGGCGCGCCGCTGCGCATCAGCAGCGCCGGCGTTCCAATCGCGCCCGCGGCCAGGACAAATGCCCGTGCGCGCACACGCACCGTTCGCGGCGTCGGCGCTACGCCTTGCGCGTCCATTGCGTGCCCTTCGAGCAGCGACACGCGCCCGTCCTGCATCGCTAGGCTGCGCGCCCTCACTCGGGTCACGAGCGTGGCGCCGTTCGCCAGCGCGACCGGAATCGTCGTGACCAGCATCGACTGCTTGGCGTTGGTGGGGCAGCCCATGCCGCAGTAGCCCAGGTTCCAGCAGCCGACGACGTTGCGGCGGATCGCCGACGCGGAGATGCCGATGCGCTTGGCACCGCGCGCCAGCGCCTCGTTGTTGGCGTTCGGGGCGACTTCCCAGGGACCGATGGAAAGTCGTGTTTCCATCTGCGCGAACCAAGGGGCAAGGTCGTCCACCGAGAATCCAGTCAGTCCGAATTCGCGTTGCCACCAGGCGAGCGTCGCGGGTGGCGTGCGAAACGAACTGGTCCAGTTGACCGTCGTGCCGCCTCCGACGCAGCGCCCCTGCAGGATGTTGATCGCCTTGTCGCGCGTCTTGCGCGCAGCGGAATCCTGGTACAGGTCCGGATAGGCTTCCGCTTCGCGCATGCGGAAATCGGCGGAGCGCTTGAGCGGACCCTCCTCCAGCACCACCACGTTGAGTCCTGCCTTGGCGAGAATTTCCGCCGCGGTACCGCCGCCGGCACCGCTACCGACGATTGCGACGTCGGCGTCGAGCGTCATGTCTTGCATGAGCGCCGACGCGTCGATCACCTTCCAACCCGACGCCAGGCCCGCGTCGAATGGGTCGGGGCTTCCCGGGGTGCGCGCGGACGTCACGTGGTGAGTTCCGGGGGGCCGGGATAGCCGATGCGCGGCCATGACGCCGGATTGCCGTACCAGGCGGCGAACGTGAGCTGATGCAACGCGCCGTAGGCCGAGCGCAACAGCGTCAGCGAGCTGCCGCGGAAACGATCGAGGCAGGCGCGTACGTCGGTCTCGGACGCCTGCGGCCACGGCGCGCTCACTCGCGCGATGGCGAGACGCGCGGGCGGGAGTGCCAGCAGCGCGAAGAGTTGCCGCAGTTCATCCTGCGAATTCGGAGAAAGGCCCGAAACCGCGATGTCGATGCCGCGAACGGTATCCGTCACAGCCTGGCGCCGCGCCTCGGCGGCCACAGGCAGCGCACCCGCCAGCATCACTGGAACGATCGCCCCCAGGATCGCCTGTGCGTCCGCGTCGAGCGCGCGCAACGACGTGTTCCCGGAGGCGCATGAGGACCGCGGAGCCAATACGCCGTCGCAAGCGCGGCGGCGCCGAACAGTCCGGTCGTGATGAAGGTGCGGCGGGAGATCATCGTAAGGTGCGGGATGTCCGCGCCACGGCCACGATCGGTTCGGGGCAGCGGGCGGGTGTCCCCGACATTAGACATCGCCTGTAGAGGAATCAATCTAAAGTAAGGACTGGAAAGCGTCACCGGAAGCGGTCGTTCGCAAATTCGCGAGCAATCGGGCAAAAATGCGCTGGCCATCGGATAGACTCTTGGGGAATCGTGATTCCGGATGACCTCCGGAATTGCCACGACCGCATTCATGGCCGAAACCGAATCCGTCCCAGATGCATCGGTCGCGTTGGTGCGCGAGCTGTCACGCGTCCAGCGCCTCCATGCCGAACGCGCCGGCAACCCGATTCTCGCGGGTTCGCTGGAGCGCGTTTCGCATTGGCAGTCGCGACGCTTGCGCATGACCTACGCCGACCTCGCCGCCGATTTGCGTTATACCGCGGCGGTCGCGTTTTTCCAGAACGACCTCTACGGACCGGGCGATTTCAGCCGCCGCGACGCCGACCTCGCCCGGGTGGTTCCGCTCATGGTGAAGGTGCTGCCGGAGCGGGTGATCGCAACCGTTGCGTTGGCAACGGAACTCAACGCGTTGTCGCAGGAACTGGACCGGGTGCTCCTTGCCCGGCTGCCCCGCGCGGACGGGCATTTCAACGTCATGGAATACTGCAAGGCCTATCGTCGCGCGGGCAATTTTCCCCTCCGCCGGCGCCAGATCAAGCTGATCGTGGACATCGGCACCGCCCTCGATGCCCACGTCGGCAAGCCGCTGATTCGAACGGGACTCGCGATGATGCGGCAGCCTGCGAAGCTCGCGGGAATGTCCGGGCTGCAGGATTTCCTGGAACGTGGCTTCGCGGCATTCCGCGCGATGAACGGTGCCAAGGAGTTCCTGCACACGATCGAAACGAGGGAAACCGAGATCATGGAGACGATCATCGGCGGATCGACGGATCCCTTTTCCGATCCGCTGCTGTTCCGGCTGTCGTCGCGGAACGGCGCGGCGACTTAGCCCAGCAACTTGTCCAGTTGCAAGTCGATTTCACGTTCGATCGTCGGCTTCAGCATTCCCAGCAGCAGCCCAAGCTGGACGTCGAGCTTGATCCGGTCCTTGCCAACGTGAATGCGTCCGGTCACGCCCGGGCGCTCGAAGTCGATGTGTTCGCCGTCCCATGCATATTCAAGGTCGAAGCGCTTGTTCAGGTCTTTCGCGATCTTCTCCGCGACGTCGCGAGCCTTCTTGTGGGATAGCGAATGTTTGCGGGCGATCGAAATGGTGGCCATCGGTTCCTCCCGCGCCAAGTATAGCCAAATGCGTCCACGGCGATGGATTGTCGCGGGCCAAGTAGGCACAATTTGGCGGGACAAGGCCGCGCGCGAGACGCGCCCCCGGAGAAACGATGCCCGGCAACATCGCCCAGTATTTTTCGCGGCATTTGGCGCGGCCGACTCACGCGCTGTTCCGCCATCATGCCGACGGAGCGTGGTGCGACGTCACCGTCGCGGAGGTCGCCGCGCTGGCTTGCCGCTGGCAGGCGGCGTTCCGGCGAGAGCATTACGTGGCGGGCGACCGGATTGCGATCTGCGCGCGGAATGGCATCAATTGGGTGGCCATCGACATCGCCGCGCTGGGCCTGGGGCTGGTCGTCGTCCCACTTTACGTCGACGACAACGCCGAGAACATCGTGTGGTGCGTGGGGATGGCGGAGGTGCGGCTGCTCGTCGTCGAGAATTCCCGGGTTGCCGCGGCGCTCGCGAAGTGCGTCGAGGGGCATTCACTGCCGCCGCTCGTCGTGCTGCGGCCGGATGAGGGCGAGACCGCCGCGACGCTGGCGACGTTCCTTCCCGAGCCGGCGCCTGAACTTGCCGTGGATGAATTCGCGGACGATACGCTGGCCACGATTTGCTTCACCTCCGGAACTTCGGGCCGGCCGAAGGGCGTCATGCTTTCGCACGCGAACATCATCGCCAATGTCGGGCAATGCGCGGCGACGGGCATGGCGCGAGAGGACGACGTGTTCCTGTCGATCCTTCCCTTGTCGCACATGTTCGAGCGCACCGGCGGCTACTATCTGCCGCTGTCGCTCGGCGCCAAGGTGGCGTTTTCCCGCGGCGTCGCGCAGATCGCCGATGACCTGTTGACGCAGGCGCCGACGGCAATCTTTGCGGTGCCGCGGATTTTCGATCGCTTTCAGTCGCGCATAGCGGCGTCGCTGGCGAAGTCACCGGCGAAGCGGCGTCTTTTCGACGCATGTGTCGCGCGCGGTTTTCGCGTCGCCACCGGGAAGGGCAGCGCGCTCGATCGCTTGGTTACGCCCGGATTGCGCAGGCTTGTGGCCGTGCCGGTGCTCGCACGCCTGGGCGGCCGCCTGCGCCTCGCGGTCGTCGGCGGCGCGGCGCTGGATCCCACGCTCGCGCGCACGTTCATCGGACTCGGGCTCGGCATGCTGCAAGGCTACGGCATGACCGAGGCCTCGCCGGTCATCTCGGTGAACCGCGACGACGACAACGTGCCAGAATCGGTCGGACCGCCGCTCCCCGGCATCGAGATTCGCTTAGGCGACGGCGGTGAACTGCTGGTCAAGGGGCGCAATGTCATGATGGGCTACTGGAAGAATCCCGGGGCCACCGACGCCGCACTCACCGCGGACGGCTGGCTGCGCACCGGCGATGTCGCCGAGACCATCGATGGCAGGATCTACATCCGCGGTCGCGCCAAGGACCTCCTCGTGCTTTCCAACGGCGAGAAACTGCCGCCGCAGGATGCCGAATTCGCGATCCTCCACGATCCGGTGTTCGAACAGGTGATGCTGGTGGGCGAGGGCAGGCCGTTCGTCGTGCTGCTCGCGGTCACGCAGGAGACCGACGAAAAGGAGCTGATACGGCGGGCCAACGACAAGCTTCGGGATTTCCCGCGGTGGACGCGCGTGCGGCGGGTCGTCATGCAGAAGGAACCCTGGAGCGTGGACAACGGCCTGCTCACGCCAACGCTCAAATTGAAGCGCCCGATCCTGCTGCAGCGGCTTGCGCCGCAGATCGAAGCCGCCTACGCGGATGCGTCCGGTGCGAACTGAGAAGGCAAATCGTGGATGGATAGGCGCATGCGCTTGAAATCCACGACAAGCAAGATTTACGCGGCGGGAATCGCGTTTGCGATCCTGTTGGCGATCTTGCGGATGTACGGGTTGAGCCTTGCCGATTTCGCCGGTCTCGCACGTGCCAGGCTGGCCGAAGCGGCGGCCGACGCGAGGGCGCTCGTCAGCCGGGAATATGCCGACCAATATTCGCGCAGACTGCGCGAGGAGGCCGCCGCCATTCCTCCGGTGGCGCCGGTGACCGGCGGCGAGGAATCCGTCGCGATCAGTCGCGAGGTGCAGGCCGAACGCCGGCGCATCCTCGAGGAGCGGGCCGACAACTTGAAAAAGGTCGGCACCGGATTGCTGAAGGGCGACCTGGAAACGCTGAAGAAGCAGGCCGAGGAAAACGCCCGCAAGGCTGGGGGCAACCCTTGACCGGTGTCGGTGCCGTCGTTGCCGCATGCGACAATGGGCGGCATGGTTGAACGGGCGCAAACGATCGGCGAGGAAATCGCCAACAGCGTAAGCCACGGCGTCGGATTGCTCTTCGGCCTCCTCGGCGCGCCGGTCCTCATCGTCGCCGCCACGCGGCATGGTGCGGCCGCGAACGTCGTCGGCGCGTGCGTGTTCGCCGCGACGGTGCTGCTGCTCTACTTCGCATCGACGCTCTATCACGCGGTGCCGCATCCGCGCGCCAAACAGTTGCTGAAGAAGCTCGACCACGGCGCGATCTATCTGCTCATCGCAGGCACCTACACACCGTTCACTCTCGGCGTCCTTGGCGGTCCCTGGGGCTGGACGCTGTTCGGGCTCGTATGGACGCTGGCGATCCTCGGCCTCGCGCTGAAGGCGTTCGACCGCATCTCGCATCCTGTCTGGTCCACCGCGCTCTATCTGGTGATGGGATGGCTGGCCGTGATCGCGGTCAAGCCGATGCTCGCGAACATCGCGACGCCGGGGCTCGTGCTCCTCGCGGCAGGGGGGCTCTGCTACACGCTGGGGGTCGCGTTCTTCGCGCTCGACTCGCGCCTGCGCTACGGACACTTTGTGTGGCACCTGTTCGTCATTGCTGGCACCACGTGTCATTTCTTCGCCGTGTTCTTCTACGCCGCCTGACGTCGCGCGGGGACCGCGCGGGATTGCGGCGCCACGAGATCAGGCGACTTGGGCGCAACGCCTGACGGGCCATGCCGGTCCCGTGCTCGAAACCTTGCACGACCTCGTCAGCCTCGGTGCAAGCGCTTACTATCGCACTAATTCCCAAGCAGGCTAGTCGCGTTCCCGGATTCACGATCCGGTGCACCTTGCCCGTAGTGTGGAGGTTGACAGGACGGACCCGTGAAACGTAGGATTAAAACGAACGTTTAATTGAGGGTTGCGCTTGGCGCTCGCCGACGCAACCTGATCGGGTAGGCGCGGTTCGTCGCTGTTGGCTTTGGCTGACCGGTCGACTTAAAGCGTGACACGAGGAGCCTATAGTTTGAACGCCAAAGTGATTCCACTCGGCGCGCCCCGCGGCGCCGCCGCCACCAAGGAACGCATCCTGGACACCGCCGAGGCGCTGTTCATGGAGCACGGTTTCGAAGCCACCGGGCTGCGGTCGATAACTGCTGCGGCGGGAGTCAACCTGGCGGCCGTGAACTATCACTTCGGCACCAAGGAAGAACTGTTCGAGTCCGTGCTGACGCGGCGGCTGGATCCCATGAACCAGGAACGCGTCGAACTACTGGACCGCCTGGAGCGGGATTCCGCGCCCAACCCGCTGACCTGCGACCACATCCTGATGGCGCTGTTCGTTCCGGCGTTGCGACTGGCCCGCGATCCGGCGCGCGGTGGCACGAATTTCCTGCGTTTGCTGGGTCGCGCCTATGCGGATCCCGCGCCATTCATTCGGCAATTCCTGTCCGAGCAGTACGCGCTGATGATTGCGCGCTTCAAGGACGCCTTTGGCCGGGCATTGCCGCACCTGCCGCGCAAGGAGCTCTCGTGGCGCCTGCACTTCATCATGGGCGCGCTGTCGTACACGTTGGCGGGCACGGACGCGCACAAGATCATCAGTGAGCTCTCTCCGGAGGAACCGGACAACGACGAAATACTCCTGCGCAGGCTCGCGCCGTTCCTGCTGGCGGGATTGAACGCGCCCTTGCCCGACCTGACCGAAGTCACGCGCGAAGTCGACGGCGCGTTGGCGCGCAGGCGCTGAAACGGAGACCTGCGAGGGCCGGCCCGCGAGTGCGGCAACGCGAATTACAAGGACCATCATCATGCTAACGACACTCTTCCTTGTGCTTGTCCTGTTTGGCGCACTCGCGCTGGCCTACTTCAATGCCTCCGGCCGCGCGTGGGGTTTGGTCGTGGCGGCGGCGCTTGCCGTGTCCTGGTTTGCCCATGCGCTGCCAGTTGCCCTGAACCTGTTGTTCACTGTCGTTTTCATCGCAATGGCACTCGCGCTCGCGGTCCCCGGCCTGCGGCGCAGGCTGATCAGCGACGGCGTGCTCGCCGCGTTCCGGAAACGGATGCCGCCGATGTCGCCGACGGAGCGGGACGCGCTCGAAGCCGGCACCGTGTGGTGGGACGGCGAGCTCTTCTCCGGCCATCCGAACTGGCAGCGGTTGCTCGACATGCCGCGGCCGGCGCTCACCAATGACGAACAGCGCTTCCTCGACAACGAGGTCGAGACGCTGTGCGGCATGACCACCGATTGGGAGACGACCAACGTCTACAAAGACCTTCCGCCGCTAGTCTGGCAATACATCAAGGATCATGGCTTCCTCGGGATGATTATCCCGAAGGAGTATGGCGGCCTTGGTTTTTCCGCATACGCACACTCGCAGGTCATCACCCGCCTCTCCACGTGCTGCGGCACCACGGCAGTGACGGTGATGGTTCCCAACTCGCTCGGTCCTGGCGAACTGCTTTTGCATTACGGCACCGAGGAGCAGAAGCGTTATTACCTGCCACGCCTGGCCAAGGGGCTGGAGGTGCCGTGCTTCGCATTGACCAGCCCCAGCGCAGGATCCGATGCCGCGGCAATTCCCGACTATGCGTTCGTCTGCTGGGGCGAACACGAAGGCCGGCGCACGCTGGGGCTGCGCGTCACCTGGGACAAGCGCTACATCACGCTGGGTCCGGTCGCCACGCTGCTGGGTCTCGCCTTTCGCGCATACGACCCGGACAAGCTCCTGGGGGACAACGAAGACCTGGGGATCACGTGCGCGCTGATTCCAACGAAGCATCCAGGCGTCGAAATCGGCCGCCGCCACATGCCGCTGAACGCGGTCTTCCAGAACGGCCCCAACTCAGGCAAGGATGTGTTCATCCCGATGGATTGGGTCATCGGCGGACAGCCGATGCTCGGCCACGGCTGGCGGATGCTGATGGAATGCCTTGCCGCGGGGCGGGGCATTTCGCTTCCGTCGTCGAATACCGGCATGGCGATTCTCGCGGTGCGCGGCGTCGGCGGGTATGCGCGCGTGCGCACACAGTTCAAGACGGCGATCGGCAAATTCGAGGGCATCGAGGAGGCGCTCGCGCGGATGGGCGGGAATCTCTACATGATGGATGCGACCCGCGTAGTCACTGCGGGCGCGATCGACCAGGGCGAAAGGCCGGCCGTTCTTACTGCGATCGCGAAATACCACATCACTGAGCGCGCCCGCCAAATCATCAACGACGGCATGGATGTCATCGGCGGCAAGGGCATCTGCATGGGTCCGTCGAATTTCCTGGGCGGCGCCTATATGCAGCACCCGGTCGCGATCACCGTCGAAGGGGCGAACATCCTGACGCGCAGCCTCATCATCTTCGGACAGGGTGCGATCCGCTGCCACCCCTACGTCCTGAAGGAAATCAAGGCGACGCGCCACACCGATTCGCAGCGGGCCTCGATCGCGTTCGACGCTGCGCTGTTCGGCCACCTGCGCTTCGCCATTGCGAACTTCGCGCGCACGTTGGTCATGGGCTGGACCGGATCGCATTTCGTCGGCGTTCCCGCGGATGTCGCGCCGGAGACGCGACGCTACTACCAGCAACTGACGCGCTTTTCGGCGGCGCTCGCGTTCCTGGCGGACGTGTCGATGGGTACGCTCGGTGGCGCGCTGAAGCGCAAGGAAAAGCTGTCCGCGCGGCTGGGAGACATCCTGTCGCTCATGTACCTGTGTTCGGCGACGCTGAAGCGGTTCGAGATGGAAGGCCGCCAGCAGGCCGACGCGCCGTTAATGCATTGGTCGATCTGGGACGCGATGTTCAAGGCGCAGAACGCATTCGAAGGCGTGATCTCGAACTTTCCGAACCGCGTCATCGCCTTCGCGCTGCGGCGGATCGTGTTCCCGCTCGGGCGCCCGTACGTCGTGCCATCCGACCGCATCGGCCAGCGCGTCGCGCGGCTTCTGATCACGCCGTCGGCCAGTCGCGACAGGTTGACCGCGGGGATTTTTGTCGGCGCGCGGGACGACGACCCGGTGGGCCTGATCGAGCGTGCGCTGGCGGCGACCGTGATCGCTGAACCTGTCGAGACCAAGTTGCGCGTGGCGATCAAGGAAGGCCGTCTCGACGGCAGCCTGCCACCGGGTGCCGGCATCGAGGTGCTGGCGGACCGCGCGGTGGCGGCCGGCATCCTCGGCGTGGAAGAGGCACGCGCGCTCGCGGCGCAGCGTGAACTGGTGACGCGCGTGATCCGCGTCGATGACTTCGACAAGGACCTCGGCGCCGCGATGCTGCAGCCGGCGATCGACGCCGTGCGGCGCCGGCCGCCCAATCACCGCGCCGCCGCATGACGCCGCCGCGGCGGGAATCGCGAATGCGCGACCATGACTGAACCTGTCTACATCATCGACGGCGCGCGCACGCCGTTCCTCAAGTCGCGCAACCGGCCGGGGCCGTTCGCGGCATCGGACCTCGCCACCGATGCGGGCCGCGCGCTGCTGCAGCGCCAGCCGTTCGCGCCCACGCAACTGGACGAGGTCATCCTGGGCTGCGCGGCCCCGTCAGCGGACGAAGTGAACATCGGCCGTGTGGCTGCGCTGCGTATGGGTTGCGGACTGAAGGTGCCCGGCTGGACCGTGATGCGCAATTGCGCGTCGGGCATGCAGTCGATCGATTCCGCGGTGAACAACATCAAGGCCGGACGTTCGAATCTCGTGCTGGCGGGTGGCGTGGATGCGCTGTCGCGCGCGCCGCTTTTGTTCTCCGACGCGATGGTCATGTGGTTGTCCCAATGGTACGCGGCGAAATCGTTCGGCCAGCGCGCTGCGCTGCTCGCGAAGTTCCGCCCGGGTTACCTGGCACCCGTCATCGCATTGATGAAAGGTCTGACCGACCCGATCTGCGGCCTGCTGATGGGGCAGACCGCCGAGAACCTCGCGTACCGTTTCGGCATCACTCGCCGCGAGATGGACGCCTACGCGGCGCGCAGTCACCAGCGCGTGCTGGCGGCGCAGGCGGCGGGGCATTTTGCCGGCGAATTGGTGCCGCTCTTCGACAAGGCGGGCAAGCTCTATCCGGCTGACGACGGCGTGCGCGAGGATTCCACGGCGGAAAACCTGGCCAAGCTGCGGCCGTTCTTCGACAGAAAATACGGCAATGTGACCGCGGGCAACAGTTCGCAGATCACCGACGGCGGCGCGTGGGTGATCGTCGCGTCCGCGCGCGCCGTGGAGGAGCACAAGCTCACGCCGATCGGCCGCATCGTCGACTCGCAATGGGCTGGCCTCGACCCGGCGCAGATGGGCCTTGGGCCGGTGCACGCGGCCACGCCGATCCTGCAGCGGCACAACCTCGGGCTGAACGACCTCGATGCCTGGGAGATCAATGAAGCCTTCGCCGCCCAGGTCATCGCGTGCGAACGCGCATGGGCCAGCGACGACTATTGCCGGAGCGAGCTCGGCCTTGCTGGCGCGCTCGGCCCGATCGACGAGAGCAAGCTCAACGTCGACGGCGGCGCGATCGCGCTGGGACACCCAGTCGGCGCTTCCGGGACGCGTATCGTGCTCCATGTGCTGAATGTGCTGCGCCGCACCGGCGGCAAGCGCGGCATGGCGGCGATATGCATCGGCGGGGGCTTGGGCGGCGCCATGCTGATCGAGCGGGCGTGACTTTGCAGCCTTCATTCACTTGATCCGGCAGGAATCCTGATGCAAAACTGGACACTCACGCGCGACGCCGACGGTATCGCGTGGCTCACGTTCGACAAGGCCGACGCGACCGCCAATACGCTTTCGGCAGCCGTGCTCGCAGAACTGAATGGCGCGCTCGACGTGCTCGACCAGGAACCGCCCAAGGGCCTGGTCATCCGGTCGGGCAAGGCCAACGGATTCATCGCGGGTGCCGACGTTGAGGAGTTCGGCGACGTGCACGACGACGCGGGGGCACTCGCTATCGTCAAGCGCGGCTGGGATACGTTCGAACGCCTTGCCAAGGTCGCCTATCCGACACTGGCGCTGGTGCGCGGATTTTGCCTGGGCGGTGGATTCGAACTGGCACTCGCCTGCCGCTATCGCGTCGTCGTCGACGAGCCGGGAACGCGGCTGGGACTGCCCGAAGTGATGCTCGGCATCGTGCCGGGGTGGGGCGGCATCAAGCGCCTGCCGAAGCTTGTCGGCGCGCCGGCTGCGCTCGACCTCCTGCTCACGGGAAAGACGATCGACGCGCGCCGCGCGAAGAAACTGGGGATCGCCGACGAGTGCGTTCCGGTGCGGATCATGGACGCCACCGCGCGCGGCGTGCTGCGCAGCCTGCCGCCTCCGCGCGCGCTCGGATTCCCGTTGTCGTTGACGTTGAATCCGCTTGCGCGGCGCTTCATTGCCGCATCGGCGGCGAAGAGAGTTGCCCTGCGCGCGCGACGCGAGCACTACCCCGCTCCATATGCCGTGCTCGACCTGTGGGTGAAATACGATGGCGACGCGCTCGCGGCACCGGCGTCCGATCCGGCGTCAATACCGGCGCTGTTCAGGTCACCGACGGCCGCCAACCTGATTCGCGTGTTTCGGCTGCAGGAGCGGCTGAAGGGCCTCGGCAAGGAAGGCGGCTTTCGCGCGTCGCACGTGCACGTGGTCGGTGCGGGCACAATGGGTGGGGATATCGCTGCGTGGTGCACGTTGCGCGGTCTCACGGTGACGCTGCAAGACCAGACCGCCGAGCGCCTGGCGCCGGCAATGCAGCGGGCGGGAAAGCTGTTCGCCGAACGACTGCGCGATCCGAGGCGTGCGCGCGACGCGGCCGACCGGCTCATTCCCGATGTGGCGGGCGACGGCATCGCCCGCGCGGACGTGATCATCGAAGCCATTTTCGAGAACGTCGACGCCAAGCGCGCGCTGTTCGCGGCGATCGAGAAGCAAGCGCGGCCGGCGGCGATCCTGGCGTCCAACACGTCGAGCATTCCGCTCGAGGACATTGCCTCGGCGATGACCGACCCGACGCGCCTGATCGGCCTGCATTTTTTCAATCCGGTGGCGAAGATGATGCTGGTGGAAATCGTCGTCGGCCGGCAAACCCGCGAGGCGCTGGTCGCGCAGTCCGCGGCGTTCGTGCGCCAGATCGACAAGCTCCCGCTGCCGGTGAAGAGCGCGCCGGGGTTCCTCGTCAACCGCGTCCTCGCGCCGTACTTGATGGCCGCGATGCGCTGCGTAGACGAAGGCATTTCTCCGGAAACGGTCGACGAAGCCGCCCTCGCATTCGGCATGCCGATGGGGCCGATCGAACTCGCGGACACGGTCGGCCTGGACATCTGCATCGCGGTCGGCAAGCTGCTTGGCGGCGACGCGGCGGCCCCCACGAGATTGCAGGAACTCATCAATGCCGGTCACCTGGGCCGCAAGACCGGGCGCGGCTTCTATGCATGGGTCGACGGCAAGCCGCAGAAGGGCGCGGCGGGTGCCGTGCCGGAGGGGCTTGCCGGCCGCTTGATCGGTCCATTCGTAGCCGAGGCGAAATCGGCGCTCGCGCAACACATCGTCACCGATGCCGACCTGGTCGATGCCGGCGCAATATTCGGCACGGGGTTCGCGCCGTTTCGTGGGGGGCCGCTGCACTACGCCGACGCGGCGTCCTGACCGCCGGGGGGCCGCATGTGGGTCTCCTGGTGTACGATTTTCCGGATAGACGCGGCCGCCCATGCACGGGCACGCGCCCGATTGGAACGCGGATCCGCCCGCGATCAGAAGTGGTACGCGGATCCGCCCGCGATCAGAAGTGCAGAAGATTCTCGCAGTCCAGTTGCTGTCGCGCCGCGCGCTAACCCGTCGCGGCAATGAGGAGCGTCGTGGATAAGATCTGGCTCAAGCACTATCCCAAAGGCGTGCCACCGGAGATCGATGTGCGCGAATACACGTCGATCCGCGAGGTGTTCGAGGAAAGCGTGGCCAAGTACGCCGCGCGGCCCGCCTTCTCGTGCATGGGCAAGAGCATCACGTTCGCGGAGCTCGACACGCTGTCGGCGGCATTCGGCGCCTGGCTTCAGGACATCGGGTGCAAGAAGGGCACGCGGGTCGCGCTGATGATGCCCAACATACTGCAGTACCCTGTTTGCCTTTTCGGGGCGCTGCGCGCCGGCTGCACGGTGGTCAATGTCAATCCGCTCTACACCGCGCGCGAACTCGAACACCAGCTCAACGATTCCGGCGCCGAAGTCATCGTGTGCCTGGAGAATTTCGCGAGCGTCTTTGCCCAGGTTCGCGGCAAGACGAAAATCCGCCAGCCGGTGATCACATCGGTGGGCGAGCTTCTGAGCTTCAAGGGTCTGGTCGTCGACTTCGTGTTGCGGCGCGTGAAAAAGGCGGTCCCCGCCTATTCGATCCCGGGAGCGATCCGAATTTCGGACGCGCTGGCCGAAGGCCGCAAGCGCGCGCTCGAGAATGTCGAGATCGGCCCGGACGACATCGCCTTCCTGCAATACACGGGCGGGACGACCGGTGTGGCCAAAGGCGCGATGCTCCTTCATCGCAACATCGTCGCCAATCTCCTCCAGGCAAGGGCCTGGGTGCGGCCGTTCCTCGGCGACACCCGCGACGTCATCATCACGCCGCTGCCGCTGTATCACATCTTCTCGCTCACAGCCAATTGCCTCGTCTTCATGACGCTGGGCGGGGAGAACGTGCTCATTCCCAATCCGCGGGACATCCCAGGCTTCGTCAAGCAGATGGGCAAGTACCGATTTACCGCGATCACGGGAGTGAACACGCTGTTCAATGCGCTGTTGAACAATGCGGAATTCCGCAAGCTCGATTTCTCGGCGCTCCGTCTTACGCTGGGCGGCGGCATGGCGGTGCAGCAGGCGGTGGCGGAGAAATGGAAGGAGATCACCGGCGTGCCGCTGATCGAGGCCTATGGACTGACCGAGACGTCACCGGCCGCAACGATCAATCCTCTCGATCTGCCTGCTTACAATGGTTCGATCGGCCTGCCGATCCCCTCCACCGAAATCATGCTGCGCGACGACGCGGGCCACGCCGTCGCGCCCGGACTGCCCGGCGAGATCTGCATACGCGGGCCGCAGGTCATGGCCGGGTATTGGCAGCGTCAGGACGAGACGGACAAGGTCATCGACCGCGACGGCTGGTTCGCCACCGGAGACGTCGGCGTCATGGACGAGCGTGGCTATGTGCGGATCGTCGATCGCAAGAAGGACATGATCCTGGTGTCTGGATTCAACGTGTACCCGAACGAGATCGAGTCCGTGGTCGCGATGCACCCCGGCGTGCTCGAATGCGCGGCTGTCGGCGTTCCCGACCGCAAGTCCGGCGAGGCGGTCAAGCTGTTCATCGTTCGGCGTGACGCGAAGGTGACCGCCGAGGACATCCTCGCGCACTGCCGCGAACACCTGACCGGCTACAAGGTTCCTCGCGATGTCGAGTTCCGTACCGAGCTGCCGAAATCCAACGTGGGCAAGATCCTGCGGCGCGAATTGCGCGACGAAGCGAAGAAGCAGGCCGCATGAGGTTCCGTCGTGACTGATTACCCCACGCAACTCCCCGCCAAGGACCCGGTGCTGCGGGTCGTGCCCATGCCGGCCGACGTCAACCAGCACGGCGACATCTTCGGCGGCTGGATCATGGCGCAGGTCGACATTGCCGGCGGCGTCGTGGCCGCGCGGCATGCGCGCGGTCGCGTGGCGACGGTTGCCGTCAATTCGTTCACGTTCAAGCAGCCGGTGCTGGTCGGCGATCTCGTGACCTTTTTCGCCGAAATCACGAAAGTGGGGCGAACTTCGGTCACGGTGGCGGTCGAGGTCTTTGCGCAGCGCAACCCGGACGACCTGGTGACGGTAAAGGTGACCGAGGCCAGCCTCACCTATGTGGCCGTGGGCGCGGACCGCCGGCCGCGGATGGTCTCGCCGGAATGAGACACCCGCTTGCCGCAGGTCAATAATCCAGGACCAGCGGCGGCGCAGGCGCCCTGCGGTCCGGGTGTATAGTTTCCCCAACCGCCCGCTTCGACGGTGAAACCACGTTGCGGCCGGATTAAGAGATCTTTAGGCAAGATAGGCCTAATTCCAGGTAGTTCCCCGTACGGAGAGAGGAGAATTCATGCATAAGAAGAATCGATTCCAGCCGACCCGTGTTGCAGCTGCTGTAGCTGGCCTGGCATTGGCACTTGGCGCGGGCCAGGCGTTCGGCGCGGCTTTCGCGCTGCAGACGCAAAGCGGCAGCGGCCTCGGCAATGCCTATGCCGGAGGCGCCGCGTCCGCGGAGGACGCGAGCACCGTTTGGTCCAACCCGGCTGGCATGGCGCGTTTCTCGACCATTCAAATCGTCGGCGCCGGCAATATCGTCACGCCGTCGATCAAGTTCCACGACGACGGATCCGTGCACGCCTTCAACCAGCCGCTGGGCGGTACCGGCGGTGATGCGGGCGGAACGTCCTTCATCCCGGCGATGTACATCGTCGTCCCCATCAACCCGAAATTCGCATTTGGCTTGGGCGTCAATGTGCCGTTCGGCCTTGAGACCGAATGGGACGACGGCTGGCTCGGTCGCTATCAGGGCCTACACTCGAAGGTCGAGACGATCAACGTCAATCCGGCCCTGTCGTGGCGGATCGTCCCCAACTTCACGGTCGGCGTGGGCGCGAGCTGGCAAAAGGTCAAGGCCACGCTGACCAGCAACGCCAACTATTCCGCAGGTCTGGCGCAAGGCGCGCAACAGGCGGCAGCCGCCGGACTGATTACGCCCGCTACGGCGGGGGCGTTCATCGGGGCGACCGGCGGACTCGATTCGAACACCAAGCTTACCGGCAGCGACGACGCGTGGGGCTGGAATATCGGCGCGCTGTGGGACATCACGCCCGACACGCGACTCGGCGTGCACTACCGTTCTTCGATCAAGTACGACGTTCCGGGCAATGTGCAGATCGACAACCCGGCACTGCCGCCATTGGGACCACTTGCTCCGCTTGGCGCGCAGATTGCCGCGGGTGTCAATGCGCAACTCGCCAGCGGCGGCGTGAACCTCGCCCTGGAAGTGCCTGCGACAACCAACCTGTCGTTCTTCAGCCGCCTCAACCCGAAGTGGGAAGTCATGGGCGACGTGCAATGGACGCAGTGGTCGGTGTTCAAGGAACTGGCGCCCGTCCGCACCGGTCCCGGCCGACCGATTCCGGCGACGCCCGAGAACTTCAAGGATGTGTGGCGCGTGTCCGGCGGCGTCAACTATTACTACGACGACGCCTGGAAGCTGCGCGGAGGTCTGGCCTGGGACGAGTCGCCGGTGAACGATACCGACCGGACGCCCCGGCTGCCCGACAATGACCGCTTCTGGGTGGCGACGGGCGCGCAATATTCGTGGGGCAAACAGTGGAAATTCGATGTGGGCGTCGCCTACGAGTTCCTCTCGAACATGTCCTCGAACCAGAACGCCGGAGACACGAATGCTTATGGCCTGATCAACGGCCACTACACCGGAGGAGTCTGGATCGTTGGCGGGCAGGTGTCGTACGCGTTCAGTCCGCCACCGCAACCCATCCCGAAGGTCGCGGAAACTGCTCCGCCGCCGGCACCGGTTGTGCAGCCGCCACCGCCGCCCCCGCCGCCCCCGCCGCCACCCCCGCCGCCGACCCCGCAGGTGCAGAAGATCACGCTCGACTCGAAGGTCCTGTTCGACTTCGACAAGGCAGTGCTCAAGCCTGAAGGCAAGGCCGCCATCGACGCCCAGGTCGTCGGCAAGCTGGCCCAGGTGACCAAGCTCGACGTGGTCCTGGTCACCGGCCACACCGACCGCATCGGCTCCGACGCCTACAACCAGAAGCTGTCGGAACGCCGCGCCGACGCCGTACGCGACTACCTGGTCAGCAAGGGCGTGGACAAGGCCAAGATCGAGACCATCGGCATGGGCGAGAAGCAGCCCGTCGTGCAGTGCGACCAGAAGGCGATGAAGGCGCTGATCGAGTGTCTGCAGCCCAACCGCCGCGTCGACGTCGAAGTCAAGGGCGAGGCCAGGAAGTAAGCGCAGCACGCCCTGACGTGAAGAGCCCCGCCTCGTGCGGGGCTTTTTTTTCCACAGGTCACGATCGTCCATTCAGGCACTCGGCGTCGCCCGCCAGCCCGGTTTTTTAGGTGATTCTGTCCAATCGCGTTTGGTAGAATGCAAGCGTTGGTTTCCTGTATTTCCCATCCCCGCCCCCGTTGTATCGGTCTTCGTCGGCCCACCTCTCATGTCCCCCTCACCGCTGATCGTCCGCAAGACCGCCGTTCTCGGCGCGGGCGTCATGGGCGCGCAGATTGCCGCGCACCTGGCCAACGCCGGCATCCCCGTCGTGCTGTTCGACCTCGCCGCAAAGGAGGGCGACGCGAATGGCCTCGTGAACAAGGCGATCGCCGGACTCGCCAAGCTCGAACCCGCGCCTTTGGGCGTCAAGGATCGCGCAGCGTCGATTGACGCCGCGAACTACGGCAGCGATCTGCCGCGCCTCGCGGATTGCGACCTCGTCATCGAGGCCATCGCGGAGCGCCTCGACTGGAAGCGCGATCTCTACGAAAAGATCGCGGCGCACATTCCGCCGCACGCCGTGCTCGCGTCCAATACCTCCGGTCTTTCGCTCGCGGCGCTGTCGGCGGCGGTTCCTGCGGCGCTGCGGCCGCGCTTTTGCGGCATCCATTTCTTCAATCCGCCCAGGTATATGTACCTGGTGGAAATCATCGCTGCACCGGAAACCGATGGCGGTCTCCTGGACGCGCTCGAGGCCTTCCTGACCACCACGCTGGGCAAAGGCGTGATCCGCGCGAAGGACACACCCAATTTCATCGCCAACCGCATCGGCATTTTTTCGGTGTTGGCGACGATGAAGCATACGGAGGCCTTCGGACTCGGCTTCGACGTGGTGGATGCATTGACCGGCCCGGCGATCGGCCGCGCGAAAAGCGCTACCTATCGCACGGCCGATGTCGTCGGCCTGGACACGATGGCTCATGTCGTGAAGACGATGTTCGACACGTTGCCCGACGATCCGTGGCACGCACTGTTCGCCACGCCGCCGGTGTTGGCCGGGCTGGTCGCGCAGGGCGCGTTGGGCGCCAAGACCAAGGCCGGTTTCTTCCGCAAGGTGGGCAAGGACATCCAGGTGCTCGATCCGGCGGCGCGGGATTATCGCGCTTCGGCGGGCGAGGTTGCGCCCGAAGTCGCCGAGTTGCTGAAAATTCGTTCCCCCGCCGAGAAATTCGCAAAACTGCGCGCGTCGTCGCATCCGCAGGCGCAATTCCTGTGGGCAATCTTCCGCGACCTGTTCCACTACAGCGCGTATCACCTGCGCGATGTCGCCGACAACGCACGCGATGTGGACCTGGCGATCCGCTGGGGCTTCGGCTGGCAGATGGGTCCGTTCGAAACGTGGCAGGCCGCGGGCTGGAAGGATGTCGCGACCTGGGTGGCGGAGGACATCGATGCGGGCCGTGCGCTGTCCAACGCACCCTTGCCGGGCTGGGTGACGGGGGCGAAGGTCATTTCGGCGCAGGGCGTGCACACCGCGCGCGGTGCCTATTCGGCCGCGACGGACGACTTCGTCGCGCGTTCGACGTTGCCGGTCTATCGCCGCCAGCTGTTTCCCGATCCCGTGCTGGGCGAGCAGCCCAATGCCGGAACCACGCTGTTCGAAACGGATGCCGTGCGCATGTGGCACCTGGACGACGACGTCGGCATCGTTTCGTTCAAGAGCAAGGGCCACACGATTGGCGAGGACGTCCTCGACGGCATCAATCGCGCGATCGACGAGGCCGAAAGGAACTGCGCGGGACTGGTGATCTGGCAGTCGAAAGAACCGTTCTCGTTCGGCGCCAACCTCTCGGCAATCGCGCCGGCGATCGCCGCCAAGGATTGGGACTCGATCGACGCGGTCGTCGCGAAGTTCCAGAAGACAGCGCTGCGGCTGCGCTACAGCCTCGTCCCGACTGTATGCGCGGTGCGCGGCATGGCGCTGGGCGGATCCTGCGAATTCATCATGCACGCCGACCGTGTCGTTGCCGCACTCGAGTCCTACATCGGACTGGTCGAGGTCGGCGTCGGTCTGCTTCCGGCTGGCGGCGGGACCAAGGAGTTTGCGATCCGCGCGGCGGATGAGGTCAAGCGCGGCGCGGCCGGCGGCCAGCTGGATCAGTTCCCGTTCCTGCGAACCTATTTCCAGACCATCGCCACCGCGACGGTTGCCAAGAGCGCGCTGGAAGCCAAGGAACTGGGCTACCTGCGGCCATCCGACACCGTCGTGATGAACGCATACGAGTTGCTGTACGTGGCCAAGGCGCAGGCCAAGGCGCTGGCCGAGGCCGGCTATCGGCCGCCGCTGCCGCCCAGAAACGTTCCCGTGGCCGGCAAGACCGGGTTGGCAACGCTACAGATGCTTCTCGTCAATATGCGCGAGGGCGGCTTCATCAGTGCCTACGACTTCGAAATCGGCCTGAGGGTCGCACGCGTGCTGTGCGGCGGGGAACTCGAACCCGGCAGCCTGGTCGACGAGAACTGGTTCATCGAACTCGAGCGCCGGGAATTCATGAACCTCCTGCGGCAGGAAGAAACGCAGGCGCGGATCGCCCATACATTGGCCACGGGCAAACCGCTGCGCAACTAGAGGTACGCCATGAGCAATCAAATCCAGGACGCCTACATCGTCGCGTCCACACGCACCGCCGTCGGCAAGGCACCGCGCGGCGCCTACAAGTCCACGCGGCCCGACACGCTGCTCGCGCACGTGCTGCGGCGCGTGCTGGCGCAGGTGCCGGCCATCGAGCCCAAGCGTGTCGAAGACGTGATCGTCGGCTGCGCGATGCCCGAGTACGAGCAGGGCATGAACGTCGCGCGCATCGGCCTCCTGCTGGCCGGACTGCCGAATAGCGTGGCGGGAATGACCATCAACCGCTTCTGTTCGTCCGGCTTGAACGCGGTGTCGATCGCGGCGGACCGCATCCGTACCGGCGAGGCCGATATCATGATCGCGGCGGGCACCGAGAGCATGAGCATGATCCCGATGCTGGGGCGGCTCGCGATGAACGAAGCGGTCTTTGCGCGCGGCGAGAACGTGGGCATTGCCTACGGCATGGGGATCACCGCCGAGAACGTCGCCGCGCAATGGAAAATTTCGCGCCAGGACCAGGATGCGTTCGCGCTGGCGTCGCACCAGAAGGCGCTGGCCGCGCAAGCGAAGGGCGAGTTCGCTGCCGAGATCAACGCGATCACCGTGCACGAGAACCTGCCAGACCTGGCCGCGGATACGATCGTCACCCGCAGTCGTGAGATCATGCGTGACGAAGGTCCGCGCGCCGATACGTCCGCCGAGGGTCTGTCCAAGCTGCGGCCGGTATTCGCGGCCAAAGGGTCGGTGACCGCGGGCAACAGCTCGCAGATGTCCGACGGCGCCGGCGCGTCGATTCTCGTTTCCGAACGCGTGCTGAAGGAATTGAGCCTTGTGCCGCTCGCGCGCTGGGTCGGCTTCGCGGTCGGCGGCGTGCCGCCGGAGATCATGGGCGTCGGCCCGATCGCCGCGATCCCGAAGGTGCTCAAGTCCACGGGCCTCGCGCAGGGCCAGATCGACTGGATCGAGCTGAACGAGGCGTTTGCCGCGCAAGCGCTTGCGGTGATCAAGGAACTGGGAATCGACCCGGCGAAGGTCAATCCACTGGGAGGCGCCATCGCGCTCGGTCATCCGCTCGGTGCCACGGGGGCGATCCGCACGGCGACGATCACGCACGGACTCAAGCGCCGCAAGCAGAAATACGGCATGGTCACCATGTGCGTCGGCACGGGGATGGGCGCGGCGGGAATCTTCGAATCGATGTGAGCGGCACGCAAGGGTTTGGCGTCACCCTGCCGCGTCGCGGCAGGGTCCAAAAGTGGAGGAATGTCATCATGCGCAAATTCGTCATCGCAGTTGCCGCCGTCGTGTTCGCCACCGGCGCGCTGGCCGTCGACGTGGCCGGCGTCAAGGTCGACGACAAGGCAACCGTGGCCGGACAGGAACTCGTGCTGAACGGTGCAGGCGTGCGCACCAAGGTGTTCATCAAGATCTACGTTGGCAGCCTGTACGTGCCGGCGAAGGCGGCCGATCTCACCGCGGTGCTGGCCAAGGGCCCGCGGCGAATCCAGATGAACCTCTTGCGTTCGCTGACGGCGGATCAACTGGTCGACGCGCTGGTCGACGGTCTCAAAGACAACAACTCCGAGGCCGAGCTCGCCGCGGTGAAGTCCCAGACCGCGGAAATGGTCGCGACCATGAAGGCGTTCAACGAGGTGAAGGACAAGGACGTTGTGACGCTGGACTTCGTCGATGGCGCGACGAAGATCGGGCTCAACGGCAACGCCAAGGTGTCGATTCCCGGCGAGGCGTTCAATCGCGCACTGACCAAGATCTGGCTGGGCGATCACCCCATCCAGGCGGACCTCAAGAAAGCGATGCTTGGCGGTTGATGAACAAGGCGGAGAAGGCCGCCTAGCGCCGCCGGCGGCTGAAAGTCGACTGCGGCCGATGCCCGATTACTGGACTTCCTGCGGCTATCGCCTGCTCACGCATGGCGGAGATGGCCGCCTGACCGTCACCGACGACTTCCTGCGCAGTTACCTCACGCGGCCGGAACTGTCGCCGATACCGGAGTCGTGCGCGGCCGAGCTTGCGCTGCACGACGCGCTGCTCGCCAACCCGCGCCGCGTCGTTTCGACCGCCGAGCTGATGGCAGTAGCCGATGCGGATGCGCGTGAAAATTACGGCATCTGGCTGCGCTTTCGCGCGCGCCTCGTCGGTGCCAATTCGCTCGAGGCAGCCTACGTCGGCCTGTTCCAGGGCGACGGCGTCGATGTTCCGCCACAATTCGTCGCGGAACTCACGCAGGTGCTGCTGCGGCACATACTTGGAGATTGTGCGACGCCGATGGAAGCGCGCGCCGCCGAACTGCTGTTCCGGACGCAGAAGATCGCCGTGACCGACGATGGCGCGGTCATGTCCGCAGACGAGGCCATCGTGGAACTCTTCGCGACCACCGGCGGCTTCGGATCGCTGGGAGAGTTGCTTGCGCAGAACAAGACGCCCGCCCGTTCGGTCGACCTCGACGTCATGGATGCCGCAAACGCTGTCGAGTATTGGGTCCGCGACGAGCGCCACGACTTCTCCGTCAGCCTGAATCGCGGCCAGCCCGCCCTCGATGCGCTGACGCGAGTGCTCGAGAAATGGATCCGACACCTTTTAGGCGTGGACGTGACAATCTCGCAGGAACGCGCGATCGACGACGAGCGCTGGGTCTGGCACGTCGGCCTCGATGCCGAAGCCAGCAGCCTCCTCAACGACCTGTACAATCGTGTCGACATCGACGAGGACCGGATGCGCCGCCTGCTGTGTCTGTTCCGGCTCGAATTCGCCGACCCGGTGGACATGCGCCAGGCTATCAGGGGCCGTCCCGTCTATCTCGCGATGGCTATGGACGCGAACCAGCGTCTCAGGCTCAAACCCCAGAACCTGTTACTCAATCTGCCGCTGGCGCGGCCACAGTGAACCCATCCATGACCATGACCCGTACGTCCCGCGGCCTTGCGCCGCGCACGCTTGCCTTGGCGATTTCCTGTCTTTGCGGCGTGCTGGCAAGTGCGCTCCCTGCGCAGACTCCGGCACCGGCAGAGCCTGCAAAGTCTGCGGCACCCGCAGAATCCGTGAAGCCTTCCACGCCGGCCGAAGCCGCAAAGGCCGCCGGCCCGGCCCTCGAGCTCAATTCGCTCGCGTGGCTCGAAGGCTGCTGGCGGGGCGAGGTCGCGCAATACGAATTCCGCGAGCATTGGCTGCCGCTGCGCGGCGGTCTCATGGTCGGCGCGGGGCACGTCGTTTTCCAGGGCAAGACCCAGGATTACGGTTACCTGCGTCTGGAAACGCGCGCGGACGGCGTCTACTACGTTTCGATCTCGTCGGAGAAGAAGGAGGCGGCGTTCAAGCTGACGTCGACCGCCGTCGACGACAAGGATACGATTTTCACGTTCGCCAACCCTGGTGGCGAATTTCCGCAGCGCATCCTGTATCGACGCGCGCCCGAAGGCTGGCTCTATGCATCCGTCGATGGCAAGGTGAACGGCGAGGCCAAGAACGTCATCTACCCGATGCGGCGCGTCGACTGCCAGAGCGGCGCCCTGATTCGAAACTGACGGCGTAATGACGCACGACACTGCGCCTGTCGGCCCGCTGGCGAACTTCCTGAGGATGCTCGACGCCGGCAAGGATGGCGCGCTGCTTCGCTACTCGCTCGGCAACGAATACACAAAGGCGGGCGACAGCGAACGCGCGGCGATCCATTTGCGCCGCGCGGTCGAGCTGGATCCGGAATACACGGCCGCATGGAAATTGCTCGGCCGCGCGCTGGCGGATTCCGGCCGCCGCGACGACGCGCTGGCCGCCTATACGTCAGGTATTGCCGTTGCGATCCGCCGCGGAGACAAGCAGGCGCAAAAGGAAATGCAGGTCTTCGCGCGACGTATCGAGCGAAGTTAGTGCAGCCGACGGCGTCCAAGTGCGCCAGGGGCGATCGGGTCCCGGCCGCTATTCGCCGGCCGCCGCAACGGATTCGACGCCGCGGTTGGCTAGGTCGTCGGCGCGGATGTTGCCGGCGTTGTCGCCATGGCCCTTCACCCAATACCACTTGACCTTGTGCCGGTCGCGCAGCGCGTCCAGCTCGCGCCACAGCTCCGCGTTCTTGACCGGCTTCTTGTCGGCGGTTTTCCAGCCATTGCGCTTCCAGCCGTGGATCCATGTCTCGATGCCGTTCTTCACGTACTGCGAGTCGGTATGGATCTCGACCTCGCAACCGCGATTGAGCGACTCGAGCGCGCGAATGACGGCGGTCAGTTCCATCCGGTTGTTGGTGGTGTGCGATTCACCGCCGAAGAGTTCGCGCTCGCGGTCGCCGTACAGCAGCAACGCGCCCCAGCCGCCGGGTCCGGGATTGCCCTTGCAGGCCCCGTCCGTGTAGATCACGACGGAGGACATCATTACGGCAAACGCTCGGCGGTGGTGATGCTTTCACGCGCGCGGGCTGCCGGCGACAGCGCCTTGCGCCGCTCGCGGCGTTCCCACGCCGGTGTCAGCAGACGCATGCCCAGCACCCGCTTGGTCGCGCGCAGGAAATAGACGCCGCCCGCGATCGGCCACCAGCGGTCGCCGGCGGCCTCGAGAAAACCGAAGCGGCGCAGCCACTTCTGGCTGGCGAATGGCGGCGCATAGGCATCGAGGCGGCCGCCGACGACTTCGAAGCCCAGCAACGTCAGCCAGTCTTTCAACCGGTAAAGCGCGATGAAATTGCCGTTCCACGGCGGCGTCTGCGCGCGGCCGAAATACCGCTTGGCGCCGTACAGCGAGAACGGATTGAAGCCGGAGATCACGATCTGGCCTTCGGGCCGGATGACGCGATAGGCCTCGCGCAGCATGAGGTGCGGGTCGTCGGTGAATTCGAGCGCATGCGGCAGGACGATGAGGTCCAGCGTGTTTTCCGCGAACGGCAGCCCGTGCGGATCCGCGATCACTTCGGCGGGCGGGTCGTAGTCGAGCGTCCAGCGCGACGCGATCCGGCTCTGCGCAAGGAACGGGCATTCGGGGAGCCCGACCTGCATCGCATGGAAACCGAAGATATCCGCGACCGCCTGATCGAAATACGCCTGTTCGCGCGCGAGCAGGTAGTTCCCCAGGTCCGTGGCAAACCACTGAGCGAGCGTCGTTGACAGACCGGCTCCGGGTCCCGAAGATGCGTCCATGCCCGAGATTATCCCCATCCCCGCGTTCGCGGACAACTACATCTGGTTGGTGCGCGAAGGCGGTGCGGCCGCGATCGTGGACCCGGGCGACGCCGCACCGGTGATCGCGCACGTTCAGCGCGGGGGAATCACGCCCTGCGCGATACTTGCGACCCATCACCATGGCGACCACGTCGGCGGGATTCCGGCGTTGCTGGAACGCTGGCCGGTGCCCGTGTTCGGACCGGCACACGAGAAGATTCCAGGGCGCACGCAACCATTGGAGGGCGGCGATCGTTTCACGGTGCCGGGCATCCCGGCAACGTTCGACGTCATCGATGTGCCGGGTCATACGGCGGGCCACATCGCACTCTTTGGGGAATTCGGTGGCGGCCCCGTGCTCTTTTGTGGCGACACACTGTTCACAGGCGGCTGCGGACGCCTGTTCGAGGGCACGCCGCAGCAAATGTGGACGTCGCTGTCGGCGCTCGCGGCGCTTCCCCCGGAGACCCGCGTGTATTGCGGGCATGAATATACGCTCGCGAACCTGCGCTTCGCGTTGGCGGTCGAACCGGGCAGCGCGGAGTTGCAGGCGCGCAACGAACGGGACCGGGCCCGGCGTGACCGCGGCGAGCCCACGGTGCCGTCTACGATGGGCGAGGAGCGCGCCACCAACCCCTTCCTGCGCGCGCATCTGCCGGGGGTCCGGGCCGCCGCCGCCGCGCATGCCGGACGCGCGCTGGCCGACGACGTCGCGTCGTTCGCCGCGTTGCGCGAGTGGAAGAACGCCTTCTAGACCGGGTTGACTCGGGCCACCACTCCACCTACCATCGCCTGAATTTTGGGCAGCGCGCCCGGGAACGTCCATGTGTCCCGGGGCCGCCAACAGGAAATCGAATTGCGTCCAAGAACAACGCTGATCATTTGCATTGCCGCCGCGCTGACCGCCTGCGCGACACCGGCTCCTCCCCCCGCCGCGCCGGATCCCGTTTCCATCGCCGTCGGGCCGCCCGAACCACCGCCCGCACCTGTTGTGGCGACGCCGTCTCCGGAGCCCGTCTTCAGCGCGGCGGCCGGCGCCGATCTGGAACCGCTGCCCGCCTCGGCGCCGGACCTGTGGGAGCGCATCATCAATGGCTACGCGATCCCGGACATTGACGGCCCGCTGGTCGAAAAATGGGAACGCTGGTACGCCGACCGCCCTGATTACGTGGCGCGGATGGTCGAGCGCAGCCGCCGTTATCTCTATCACATCGTCAGCGAAGTGACCGAGCGCGGAATGCCTGCGGAGATTGCGCTGCTGCCGATGGTGGAGAGCGCGTTCAATCCGGTCGCGATGTCCACCAGCCGTGCATCAGGCATCTGGCAGTTCATCCCGTCGACCGGGAAGCACTATGGCCTCAATCAGGATTTCTGGATGGATTCGCGACGCGACGTGATCGCGGGAACGGAGAAGGCGCTTGCCTATCTCCTCAAGCTGCACGGCGACTTTGACGACTGGCAGTTGGCGTTGGCGGGCTACAACTGGGGCGAGGGTAACGTCGCCAAGGCAATCGCGCGCAACAAGGCGAAGGGACTGCCCACGACCTACCAGAGCCTGGACATGCCGGCAGAGACGGCCAATTACCTGCCCAAATTGCAGGCTATCAAGAACATCGTCCGCGACCCGGAGAAGTTCGGGCTGGCGCTGGCGGACATCCCCGACGCGCCGTATTTCGCCGTGGTCAAGACGCACCGAAAGATGGACACCAAGTTCGCGGCCGAGTTGGCGGAAATGTCGCTGGAGGATTTCCTCGCGCTCAATCCGCAGCACAACCGGCCGGTGATCGCCGGGGCGGACGAGCAGACGCTGCTGCTGCCGATCGACAACGCGGAGATCTTCGCCGCCAAGCTTGAGCTCACCAACCAGCCCATGGTGTCGTGGCAAGCCTATCGGATGCGCCCCAACGAGACGCTTCCGCAGGTCGCGGCGAAATACGGGATGTCGCTGGAGACCCTGCGCGCGGTCAACGGCATTGGGGCAAAGGCGAAGGTGCCGGCCGGCCACACGCTGCTCGTGCCTTCGCAAAGCGCGTCGACCGAAGCGGTCGCGTCGCTGTCGCAGGCGGTCTTCACGACGGTCCCCGCGGGCCGCACGTTCTACTACACGGCAAAAAAGGGCGACCGGCTCGGCGTCATTGCCGTCCGGTATGGCGTAACGGCGCAGGAATTGAAAGCATGGAACGGCATCAGCAGCGACGTGCTGGCGCCAGGCCAGAGGGTGCGAGTCACCAGCGACGTCGTGCCCGTGCACAAGCCAGGAGGACGCACCACGCGGGCGGTCGCGACAAAAGGTGCTGGCAAGCAAGTGCAGGCGGGTGCAAAGCCCCCGGCCAAACCGGTCGCGGGCAAGAACAAGCCCGTGGCTGCCCGTCCTCCGGCCTCAAATACGGCGCGTACCCAGGCCAACGCCGGGGGCTAGAAGTCCGGCGCCCGCCGGACTCGAAGCTGGGTAAGTTTCACCAAAGAAAACGGGCGGCGCCAGTGGCGTCGCCCGTTGTCATCCATCCCGAACCAGCGACGGATCTACTGACGAAGGCGCTTACAGCTTCTTGGCTGCCTTCCTCTTCACGGCCTTTTTCGCGACCCTGCGCCTCACGGCCTTCTTCGCGACCTTGCGCTTGACGGCCTTCTTCGCGACCTTGCGCTTGATGGCCTTCTTGGCAATGGCCTTCTTCGCGACTTTGCGCCTGATGGCCTTCTTCGCGACCTTGCGCTTGATGGCCTTCTTCGCGACCTTGCGCTTGATGGCCTTCTTGGCAATGGCCTTCTTCGCGACTCTGCGCTTGATCGCCTTCTTCGCGACCCTGCGCTTGACGGCCTTCTTGGCAATGGCCTTCTTTGCGACCTTGCGCTTGAGGGCTTTCTTCACGAGGGCTTTCTTCACAAGTCTTCGTTTGATTGCCCTCTTGACCGCCGCCTTCTTTACCGCCTCAGCGCCGGGCGCCGAAGGCGTCATCATCGACATCATGTCTGCCATCATTTAGGTTTCTCCTGTCTGAGTTACCGAAACTATTATGGTGCTTCTGATGCAAGCAGGTGTCGCGGATTCGTCGGTTGCATGTCCACATTTTTTACCGGAACACTTGACAAACCCTTTCCACCTGCTGCCTGCATTGTAGCCACGTTTGTCCAATTTGCAAGATTTCGCGGCGGTTTGGCGCGCCGGGTATCGCGAGTGTTGCGATTTCGCACACAACGAAAACATGGTTCAAACGCGCCGATTTCGACATGCGGAATTCATTGACGCGCCAATTCGAATTCGCGCGATGCGCCGCAAGGAGCGTTCAGGGCAACTTGGATTCCGCGGAAAAAAGTTCGCTGGCGAGTTCGCGGCGGCGGACCAGATGCGCTGTCCTGTCGTCGACAATCACCTCGCAGGCGCGGGGACGCGCGTTGTAGTTGGAGCTCATCGCCATGCCGTATGCGCCCGCTGCGCCGATGGCCAGCAAGTCTCCTTCGACGAGCGCCAGCGACCGGTCGAGCGCCAGGAAGTCGCCGCTCTCGCACACAGGGCCGACGATGTCCCAGCGATGAACGGGGCCGGCGCCGGGCCGTACCGCGTCGACCGGATGCCATGCGTCGTAGAGCGCGGGTCGGAGCAGGTCGTTCATGGCGGCGTCCACGATCGCGAAGCTTTTCGGGCCGCCCGGCTTCAAGTATTCGACGCGGGTCAGCAGCACGCCGGCGTCGCCGACGAGATGACGACCGGGTTCGAATATGAGTTTCTCGCGCCGCCCTGCAAACAGGCCCGCGATCATCGCCGCGAACTCCGCGAGAGGCACCGGCGTCTCGTCGCGGTAACGAATTCCCAGGCCGCCGCCGAGATCGATATGCGCGAGAGGTATCCCTGAGGCCGCCAGTCTGTCGACTAGCTCCAGCACCTTCCCTGTGGCTTCGCGATAGGGCGCAAGCTCCGTGATCTGGGAGCCGATGTGGATGTCGATACCGTGAACCGCGATGTTCGGAAGCGTTGCCGCCCGCCGGTAGAGCGGGAGCGCGTCGGCGAAGGCGACGCCGAACTTGCTTTCCTTCAAACCGGTGGAAATGTACGGATGCGTCTGCGGATCGACGTCCGGATTCACGCGGAAGCTGACGGGCGCGACCCGGCCGGCGCGGCCGGCGACGGCATCGAGCCGGGTGAGCTCGGAGGCGGACTCGACGTTGAAGCAGAGAATGCCGGCGGCAAGCGCAGCGGCCATTTCCGATTCGGTTTTGCCCACCCCCGAGAAAACGATCTTGGCGGGGTCGCCGCCCGCGGCGAGAACCCGCTCCAGCTCGCCTCCGGAAACGATGTCGAAGCCGCTGCCGAGGCGCGCGAAGAGGTTGAGCACGGCGAGGTTCGGGTTCGCCTTCATCGCGTAGCAGACGAGGTGCGGCATGCCGGCGAAGGCGGCGTCGAACTCGCGCCATGCGGATTCGAGGGCGGCACGCGAATACACGTAACACGGGGTGCCGAACTGCGCGGCGATGGCCGACAGCGGGACGCGCTCGGCGCAGAGCTCGCCGTCGCGATGGACGAAGGCGCTCAAGGCTTGCGCTCGGGAGTCGCTGGCTTGGGACTCGCGGGATTGTCCCCGTTGGTGCCCGCCGCTGCCGCGGGCGCTGGCGTGGGCGCGGGTGGCGCGGCGGGCGGCGGCAGCACAAGCGGCCCCTTGATGCCGCAACCCGCGGAAGCGAGCAGCGCGACCGCCACGGCGGCGATTCGGAAATGTCGTAACATCGGCGTGAATCGTATCACGCGAAACTTGTGGCTACCGACACCACTTTCATCGCCTCCGCCGACGCCGTGCTCGCGGCCATCGGCGCTGCGCTCGACGCCGCGCTTGCCGACGACGGCAACGATACCGACTGGAGCCTCAACGACGGCATCCTGGAAATCGAGTGCGCGGATGGCAGCAAGCTCATCGTGAACCGCCACGTCCCCAACCGCGAGATCTGGGTCGCGGCGCGCGCCGGTGGCTTTCATTTCCGCGCGAACGATGGCATGTGGCGCGACACGCGATCCGGGAGTGAGCTCTCCGCGCAGCTCTCGGGACTCCTGCGCGAACAGGCGGGGCTGACGGTGGATCTGGCGGGGTTGCCGAGACCAGCCGAGTAAGGATTTCACGAGGGCCCCTCACGGAGGCCTCGTTACCTGTCGACGCAGGTTTCGAAATTGGCGCGTCGGCCTCCGGCAGCGATTGGTAATTGCTCGGATCCCCGCTGTGCGGGGCCCCTCCTCGCTGCTCACACTGACCTGCTCACGCCGCCAAAAGGGCCGTCCAGTCTTCCAGTTCGCGCCGCAGTGCCGCATGTCCAGGGATCAGCGCCTCGACGATTGCCCAGAAGCGCGAGGAGTGGTTGAGTTCGAGCAGATGCGCGACTTCGTGCGCGACGATGTACTCGGCCAGCGCCGGCGGCAACTGGACCAGCCGCCAATTGAGGCGAATTTCTCCGCGGGCGTTGCAGCTGCCCCATTCGCTGCGGGCGTTGGAGAGGCGCATGGCGGGCGTGGTGGACGTAATCCGCTGCGCGTACCGGATAACCTGCGGCGCCACCAGGTTCCACGCTTCGTTCTTCAGCCATTTGCCGACGAGGGCCGCAACTTCCCTTTCGTCGTGCGCGTGCGGATGCAACACCGTGAGGTGGAACAGGTCGGGCGCCACGTTTGCCCGACGCGACGGGAACACCTCCAGCGCCAGTTCGCGACCGCGGTAGAGGATCGGTGCGCCGGACTTCCAGACGGTGGGCATCACGTCGCGGCGGCGGCCTCGCCATTCGACAAGCGCCTTGACGATCCAATTCGCGCGTTCCGACAGCGCGGACTCGATTTCGGAGATTGTCACCCAGCGTGGCGCCCGCACCGTCAGGCCCTCGAGATTGACCTCCATGCCGATGGTGCGGCGGCGCGCGCGGATCAGGCAATAGTCCACCGTCTCGCCGGCCAACACCATGCGCCTCGACGAGCCGTCGCGGGAGCGGCGCACGGAGTCGGGTCCGCGGTTGATTTCATCGAGGCGCAGGTGCGCGATGGCCGGCGATGCCGATTCCCGCTTCATGTGGGCACGCCCAAACGTGCGACCTCGCCTTCGATCCAGGCTTCCACTTCCTGCATCAGCGCCAGGGGCTCCTTGCCGGAGGGCGAGATGGGCTTGCCGATCGTCATGGTGATGGTGCCGGGCTGCTTGCCGAAGACCCCCTTGGGCCACAGGTACCCGGCATTGTGGGCGACCGGAATGATCGGCACGTCGAGCGTGATGGCGAGGCGGGCGCCGCCGGTCTTGTACTTCGCGCGCGTCCCGGCTGGGATGCGCGTGCCTTCCGGATAAATGGCAATCCAGAATCCCTGCTTGAACCGTTCCCGTCCCTGCGTCGCGATCTGCTGCATCGCGTCCACGCCGGCCTTGCGGTCGATGGTGATCGGCGAAGCCAGCGCGAAGCCCCAGCCGAAGAAAGGAATCGATAGCAGCTCCTTCTTCGCTACAAAGGCCAGACCGGGAAAGTACTGCGTCAACGAGAGCGTCTCCCAGGTCGAACTGTGCTTGGACAGGACGATATGGGGAGCGAGCGCACTGCCTTGCGGGACGTTTTCGCGGCCGTCGACCCGCCACCGGATCCCGCATATCGTCCGCGCGCCCCACAGGTTCACCGCGCACCAGCTTGCGGCCATCCGGTAGGTCGTGATGCGCGGCGACCAGGCCATCAGCAGCATCGCCGCGGCGTACAGCGGCGTCACGACCAGCTGGAACAGCAGGAAGAGGAGAGAGCGCAGCGCCGACACCGTGTTCGCGCGTGGGCAGCCGGTCAGTCGCCGGCCAGGAGCGCCGACACGGCGAACGCCAGGTCGGGAAAGATCACGGTGTTCTTCGGGAAATTGCCTTCGCGCAACGTCTTCTCGCCCTTTCCGGTCAACACCAGCATCGGCTGCGCGCCGACGCCGTCCGCCGACGTCAAGTCGCGCAAAGAATCGCCGACGCAGGGCAGCCCCGTCAACTCGGAATTGAAGCGCTTGCCGATCTCGGCCAGCATGCCGGGCTTCGGCTTGCGGCACTCGCACTTCGAGTCTGCCGTATGCGGGCAGAAGAATACCGCGTCGACCCGGCCGCCGACGTGAGTCAGCGCCTTGTGCATCTTTTCGTGGATGGCGTTGAGCGTCGCCATGTCGAACAGGCCACGTCCGATGCCCGACTGGTTGGTGGCGACCACGACGCGGTAGCCGGCGTGGTTCAGCCGGGCGATGGCCTCCAGGCTCCCGGGGATCGGCCGCCATTCCTCCGGCGACTTGATGTACTGGTCACTGTCGTAATTGATGACGCCGTCGCGATCCAGCACGATGAGCTTGGCAGCGCGTGTAGCGACGACGGCGTCGGATGCGAGCTGAACCATGGATGGGCGCCTCTCGCGGCTATTGTGCCAGCTTGGAGATGTCGGCGACGCGATTCATTGTGGCGGCGACGCTGCGCAGCAGGGCAAGCCTGTTGGCGCGGATCGCGGGATCGTCAACCATCACCATCACGTCGTCGAAATAGCGGTCGACCACGGGTTTCGCGCTGGCGAGCGCGCGCAATGCGGCGGCGAAGTCTCCGTGCGCAAAGTCGGTCTCCACCTGCGGCGTCAATTTCTGGAACGCCATGAACAAGTCATGCTCGGCGCCCTCCGCGAGCCGGCCACGGTCGACGGCCTGCGCCGCCTCCGCGCCGTTCTTCCGCAGGATGTTGACGATGCGTTTATTGGCGGCCGACAGCGCGGCCGCTTCGGGCAGTGCGGCGAACGCCTGCACTGCGGCCAGGCGTGGCGCGACCAGGTCGACACGCGCCGGATCATCGGCCAGTACCGCTTCGACGTCATTCGGTGCGGCATCCGCATCCCGCAGCAGTTGACGAAGGCGGTCGCGCATGAATCCGCGGACGCCCTGCACCGTCCCGGTGGCGATCACGCCGGCAGGAAATTGTTCCGCCGCAAGCGCCAGGAGTCCTGGCAGCTCGAGCGGCAACCGGCGTTCGAGCAGGATGCGCAGCACGCCGAGCGCATGCCTGCGCAGGCCGTACGGATCCTTGTCGCCAGTGGGCACGAGGCCAATGCCCCAGATGCCGACCAGTGTGTCCAGCTTGTCCGCCAGCGCTACGCTTTGCGCGATCGGCGCCATCGGCAGCGCGTCGCCAGCGAATCGCGGCCAATAGTGCTGCTCGATGGCGGCGGACACGTCCGGTGCCTCGCCGTCGTGCTCAGCGTAATAGCGGCCCATCAGGCCCTGCAGTTCCGGGAATTCGCCCACCATGTCCGTGACCAGGTCCGCTTTCGCAAGCAATGCGGCGCGACGGGCCTTTTCGCCATCGGCGCCCATCTGGCCGGCAATGGCCGCTGCGACCGCAGCCACGCGCGCGGACCGATCGGCCTGCGTGCCGAGCTTGTTGTGATAGACGACGCCGGCGAGCCTTGTCAGGCGCGATTCGAGCGAATGGCGCCGGTCCTGGTCGAAGAAGAACTTGGCGTCGGCCAGCCGCGCGCGCAGCACGCGTTCGTTGCCGGCGATGATCGCCGACGGATCCGGCGTCTGCAGGTTGCTCACCAGCAGGAAGCGGTTGACGAGTTTCCCGCCATCGTCGGCAAGCGCGAAGTACCGCTGGTTCAACTGCATCGTGAGGATGAGACATTCCTGCGGGACGTCCAGGAACGCGGCGTCAAACGAGCCTGCGTAGACCACTGGCCATTCGACCAGCGCCGTGACCTCGTCCAGCAGCGCATCCGGCATGATCGGCGTGGCATTGCCTGCCGCGCCTTCGAGCCCGACCACAATGGTGGCGCGGCGAGCGGCGAACGACGGAATGACCTTGCCTTCGGCTTCGAGCGTCGGCGCATAGGTGTCCGCGGTGGCAATGCTGACTTCGCCGCGTGACAGGAAGCGGTGGCCGCCGGTGATGCGCCCGGCGGGCAGGTCCAGCGCGCGCACCGCGAGCACGTCGGCGCCGTGCAGCGCGAGGAGCCTGTGCGCGGGGCGGACGAACTTAACGTCGTTGTAATAGCTGCCCGGCGCGGCGTAACTCATGACCTTCGGGATCGGCAGCTTCGCGAGCACGTCGTCGAGCGCCTGCTGCAAGCCGCTGACGAGCGCCTGGCCTTTGGCAAGGCTGTGCAGAAAAACATAGTCAGCCTTGCCGTCGGATTCGACGTAGATATGGTCGGGGCCGTCAACAGCGTCCAAAGTGGCGGTGGCTAGATGGGCCCGGCCAAGCGCGCCGAGTTTTTTCTGGAACGCCACCGAGGGTTGTCCAGCTGAATCACGAGCCACCTTTACAGGCATCAGCTTGTCATCGACCGGGGTATCTGGTGCGACCGCGCGAACGTTGGAAATCGCCACCGCAAGCCGCCGAGGCGTCGCGAAGCTGGCGACCAGCGAGTCGTCAGCCAGGAAGCCGTCGTTGCGCAGGCGCGAGACCATGCCCTCCGCGAACGCCTCGCCCAGTCTCTTCAGCGCCTTCGGCGGCAGCTCCTCGGCGAAGAGCTCGACCAACAGCGTAGCTGTCTTCACGCCGCGGCCTTTCGATTCTCCGGCGCCAACATTGGGAAGCCCAGCGCCTCGCGCGCTTCGACGTAGGCGGTAGCTACCAGCCGTGAAAGGTTGCGGATGCGGCCGATGTAGGCCGCCCGCTCGGTCACCGAAATGGCGCCGCGCGCGTCGAGCAGGTTGAATGTATGACCCGCCTTGAGGATCATCTCGTAGCCAGGCAGCGGCAGCTTCGCCTCCAGCAATCGCCGCGCCTCGGACTCGAAGAACGCGAACTGCTCGAACAGTTTCGGCGCATTCGACGCGTCGAAGGCGTATTTCGACTGCTCGACCTCGTTCTGGAAGAACACGTCGCGGTACGAGATCGTGTCGGTGTAGGCGAGGTCGTAGACCGACTCGACGTTCTGCAGGTACATCGACATCCGTTCCAGACCATAGGTAATCTCGCCCGTGACCGGATTGCAGTCGAGGCCGCCGACCTGCTGGAAGTAGGTGAACTGGGTGATCTCCATGCCGTTCATCCACACTTCCCAGCCCAGGCCCCAGGCGCCCAGCGTCGGATTCTCCCAATCGTCTTCGACGAAACGGACGTCATTCTTCTTCAAATCGAAGCCCAACGCTGCAAGCGAGCCAAGGTAGAGCTCGAGAATGTCCGGCGGCGACGGCTTGAGCACCACTTGGAATTGGTGATGCTGGTGCAGCCGATTGGGGTTTTCTCCGTAACGGCCGTCTTTGGGGCGGCGCGACGGCTGCACATAGGCCGCGCGCCAGGGTTCGGGCCCAAGCGCGCGCAAAAAGGTTGCGGTATGCGATGTACCCGCCCCGACTTCCATGTCATAAGGCTGCAGCAGCGCGCAACCGCGGTCGCCCCAGTAGCCCTGGAGCTTCAGGATGACTTGCTGGAACGTGAGCATCGACTAGCGGCGCGCGGCGCGAAATCGCGCGCACCTTCCCCGGACACCAAAGAGCCCGATTTTACGGGATATCTAGCCGATATCCACCGCGACGGTGTTGTCCTTCGGCCGGCGGTCGATCAGTTTGTTGTACGGATCGATGCCCGCGCGCGCCGGTTTCCGGTCGACGATGACGGTAAATTCCATTTCCTCGCGGTCGATCTTCCTCTTTTCCAGGTACAGCGGCTTGTTGTCCGCGTCCACCACGCCGATGTCTATCCAGTCGGCCAGCGGCGCGTCGGATTCCTTGCCCAGTTCGTCCGCGCGGCGCTTCTTGGCCACCACCTTCATCGTGACTTCGTAGCGGCCGTCGGGCAGCGCCTTCGCCCTGGCTTCGGTCGCGCGGTTGTCGTACAGCGTGATGGTCTCGAACATGTCGTCGATCACGTACTGGTACCGTGTCGGCGTCACCGCGCGGATGTGCGCCAACAACTGCGTCGTGTTCGGATACGGCGGCCCCTTGAACGCATGCTCGTCGCGGAAGGCGCGAATGGCGCCATTGAGGTTGTCCTCGCCGATGTAATCCTGCAGCGCGTACATGATCACGCTGCCTTTGCGATAGTGGATGTAGTCCTGGTTCTCGACGCGGGACAGCGGCAATTCCTTCTTCTGCTCGGTGCTGCGACCCAGCAGGTAACGGTCCATCTCGTACTGCAGGAAGCGCTGCATCTTCTCCTCGCCGTACTCGCGCTTCATCACCATCAGCGCCGAATATTGCGCGAGCGTCTCCACCAGCATCGTCCCGCCTTGCACGTTGGCTGCGGCGATCTGGTGACCCCACCACTGGTGCGCGAGCTCGTGCGCGGTCACGTAGTATGGATAGTCGATGTCGTCCTTTTCGTCTTCCCGCACCCGCGCGATGAAGCCGATGCCTTCCGAATAGGGAATGGTGTTGGGAAACGACTGGGCGAAGCGCTCGTAGCGGGGGAATTCGATGATCCGGAACTGCTTGTGCTGGTACGGGCCGAAATTCTTCGTGAAGTAGTCGAGTCCGGACTGGGTCGCCGCAATCATCCGGTCGAGGTTGTACTCGTGCCCCGGCTGGTAGTAGACCTCGATGGCGACGTCGTTCCAGCGGGCCTTCTTCACCGCGTACCGACCGGACTGGAACGCATAGAAATTGAGGATCGGGGCGTCCATCCGGTATTCGAAATAGCGGCGGTCGCCCTCCGTCCACTCCTTCTGCAGGTAGCCCGGCGCGATCGCGAACTGGTCCATTTCGGTCCCGATGGTCGCCTCGAACGTGATGAAGTCCGCATCCGTGGACAGGCCGTTCTGCGCCAGGCCCGCAGGGTCGTCGCGGTCGCGCATCCGCTCCGCCGCGGGCAAGCCGAACTTCTTGCGCTCGCGGTCCGAGGTGATCTCGCCGCGCGGGTCGTAGCCGATGCTCGGCAGCAGCAGACGTGCGTTCACGAACGAGCCGTTGTTTTCGACGGCGGTGAACGCGCCGGTGTTGGTGAAGCCGTGGCCGCCGGCGGAGAGGTCGAAGGTCAGTGACGTCGAGGCGCCTGGCGCGAGCGGAATCGCCAGCTTGTAGCTGCGAAGGCCGAGCGGCAAATCGTCGACGGTCAATGTCGAGGGCACGCCGAATTCGAGCTTCGCGACCTTGGTTTCCTCCAGAGAGCCGAACAACAGGTGCACCGTGTCGATGGGCTTGTCGGTCTTGTTCATCAGCGCGTATTGCCCGCGCATCCGCATCTGCCGCTCGCTGGGATAAAGATCCACGGCCACCTTGACCGCGGTGACCTTGGGTTGCGGCGCCTGCTCAAGGCCCTTGTACTTCTTCTCGTAGTCGGCCTGCCGTGTCAGCTGATCATCCGCCGTCAGGTAGTGGTTGAGGATGTTGGTGTTGTAGAAGATGAACGCGCCAAGGCCCGCCATGGCGACGGCGCCCACAACGGACAGCGCGGCAACCGGGATACTGAAGCGGCGTCGCGCAATCGCGACTCGTCCGCGCCAGTCTGCCGTAGTGCCGCGCACCCAGAAAAGATAGGCAGCGATGGCCAGCAATAATGCCGCCGCGGCCCAATAGGCCTGGAAGGCACGCAGGCGCACCAGGAAATGCCCGAACCCGTTCATGTCCGAGTAGATATACGGCGGCGTGACACCGTACTTGTACAGGTTGTGCTCGAAGCCCAGGAGCCCCGCGAAGCTGATCGCGATGAAATACACGATCATGATGAAGTGGCCGAGGTACTTCTGGTTCACCAGCGAATGCACGGCCATCGCCAGCACGCAGATCAGCCAGTAGTCGACCAGCTCTATGCCGAACAGGCCCTTGAAGTACAGTCCGAGCTCGTAGTGGTGGTAACCCTTCGCGGTCTGTATTCCGAGGCCGCACAGCATGAGCACCGCCTGCAGTACGACCGGCACCAGCATCAGCGCCAGCAGCTTGCCCAGGAAGGGCAGCCAGGTCGGAATGGGCAGTGCGTCGTGGATCTGGTCGAGCCGGTGCTCGCGCTCGCGCCACGCGAGCTCGCCCGCGTAGAACGTGATGATCACCAGCATGAATACGGAAAACGTGCCGGACACGAGGTCCAGCATTTGCCAGGTCACCGGCCACGTGCTGGTGCCGAAGATGTCGCCGGCGGTCGAACTGGTCACGACCAGGAAAAGCATGCCGGCAAGCGCGATGACGCCGAAATAGACGTTCTTGACCGTTTCGCGGATGTTGAGCCAGATCAGGCGGGGCAGCAGGCGAATGCCACTGATCGCAGCCGGGGCGACCCGGCGCAATTGCACGGCGACGATGTCGGAGGAATCATCGGCGGCGGCGGCCGCGCGCCCGCGACCGCCGGTCCCGGCCTGTGCCATGCGGAAGCGCCACGTCGTGAAGCCCAGCACGACCGCAGCCAGTCCGAGCCACAGCAACCGGTTCCACAGCAGAAATCCTTCCAGCGGGATGAGGCGCGTGTTGCGCTCGCTGATCGACCAATAGGCGGTGAGCTGCGACGTTGCGACAACGCCGAACGGGTCGAGCAGCGACGCCAGCGTCTTGTTGGTCATGTCGCGCAGCAACCCCTGCGCGCCCAGGAAGCCGATCAGCAGCAGGACACTGCCGATGTAGACCGGCAGCATCCGCCGTGTCAGTGCCGCAAGGCAGAAGAAGAATCCGCCGAGGATGATGAGGTTCGGGAGAAGCACGGTGAAGTAGGGGACGATGTAGGCCAGGGGTTGCATCGGTCCGATCCGGTCCGGATCGAGCCCAGGCAGCGACAATGCCACCGCGCCGCCCAGCGAAATGCTCGACAGGATGATGAGCAGGACCACGATCGCACCCGCAAACCGCCCGAACAGGTACTCCCATTTCCTGATCGGTGCGCTGAAGAAGAAGTGCTCGACCCGATATTCGACGTCCTGCTGCACTGCGCGGCCCATGATCGCCGCGATGATCGACAGCCCGAACAGGCCGAGGAAGGAGACGGTCTGCGCGACCGCATACGGCGAGTTGATCCAGACCTTGCCGCTGCCGAACGACACGACCGCGCTCTTGATGATGCCGCCCGCCGCGGCGACCCACGCTGTCGCGATCGCGAAAAACACCGCGAAGTACACCCAGGTGGAGATGCGTTTGAGGCGCGTCGCCACCTCAAAACAGGCGATGGTGAACGCGTTGCGCATCACGCTGCCTGCGGTTCGGCGCGGACGGGGTCGAGCCGGCCCGAAATGGCGGCGAAGTAGACGTCCTCCAGCGTGGCCTCGACGGGTGCAAAGCCGTCGGCAGGGACGCCGTCGCTGACGACATTGACGAGCGTCCGCCCGGAGACGAGGCGCGTCGAAATGACCGGTAGCTGGGCTTTCACGACGTCGAGGTCGCTGCGGGCAATGGCCTTTTGCCAGACCCTGCCCGCGAGCCGCGCGGTCAGCGTCTGCGGCTTTCCAGTGAGGAGCACGCGCCCCTTGTTGATGATCGCCATGTCCGCGCACAGATCGCTGACGTCGGAGACGATGTGCGTGGACAGGATGACGATGACGCTCTCGCCAATGTCCGCGAGCAGATTGTGGAAGCGCACGCGCTCCTCGGGGTCCAGGCCGGCGGTCGGCTCGTCGACGATGATGAGTTTAGGGTCGCCGAGCAGTGCCTGCGCGATGCCGAAGCGCTGGCGCATGCCGCCGGAGAAGCCGCCCAGCGCTTTCTTGCGCACATCCTGCAGGTTGGTCTGCTTCAGGAGCGTGGTCACGACGTCGCGCCGTGTCGCCCTGTCGTCCAGTCCCTTGAGGCGCGCCAGGTGATCGAGCAATTCCTCGGCCGAGACCTTGGGATAGACGCCGAAATCCTGTGGCAGGTAGCCCAGCAGCCGGCGCACGGCGTCCTTGTCGCGCAGCACGTCGAGTTGCCCGATGCGCGCGCTTCCCGCGTCCGCGTCCTGCAGCGTGGCCAGCGTGCGCATCAGCGTCGACTTGCCGGCGCCGTTGGGCCCGAGAAGGCCGAACATGCCCGGCCTGATCGTCAGCGACACGTCGTCCAGCGCCTGCACGCCGTTGGAGTAGGTCTTGGACAAGCCGGAGATCTCGAGGGCAGCGGTCATGGTCGATCCTGTCACGGCGAAAGGCGCGGATTATGGGGACTGGTTGCGACGACGACAATGAGCGGGGGCGCGAACAGCGGCGTGGGCCGACGAATCGCCATGAGCCGTCGTGAATGGCGGCTAGCGGACCGGCCCGCGTCGGAGGCGGGCGGCCAATGTGATCACGAGGATGCCGCCGCTCAGTGCCACGATGAAGGCATCGCCCCACCGGACGAACGGCGTTTCGCCTTGGCGCCCGGCGATGCCGACCTCGAGGATACCCTGCGTGAACCAGGGCAGCGCATCGATGACACGTCCGTCATATGCGATCGCTGACGTGATTCCGGTATTGGTCGCTCGCAGCATCGGGCGGCCCAATTCCAGCGCGCGCATCGCGGCGATCTGGTTGTGCTGCCACGCGCCGATCGAGTGCCCGTACCACACGTCGTTGGTCACGTTGATGAACAGCGTCGCCGCAGAGGCGACCTCCGCCAGTTCGGCGCCGAAGACGTCTTCGTAGCAAATGTTGATGGCCACGCGCTGCCCCGCCACGGAGAACGGTTGCTGCCTCGCGGGCCCGGCGGCCTGGTCGGCCAGCGGAATGCTCAGGACCTGATTGAAGAACCATCCGAGCACGGACCGAAGCGGAATCGCCTCGCCGAATGGAACGAGGTGGTGCTTGCGATACCGCTGGGGCGAAGCGGTGCCGAGGCTGATCACGCTGTTGTAGATCAACGCATCGTCGAAACCACGGCCGCTGTCGGCCGGCGGCGCGTCCAGCGTGAACAATCCAAGCAGAATGTCGCCTCCGCGCGCGCGTCCGGCCGCGGCGAGGCGCTCCAGCACGTCGGGCGGGACTTCGTGAATGAAGGCCGCGAACGCGCTCTCGGGCAGGACGACCAGCCGCCCGCGCGACTGAGTGACGAGTTCCTCGTACATCGCGAAATTGCGGGCGCGGTACGCGGGATCGAACTTGAGGTGCGGCTGGACGTTGCCCTGGATCAGCGACACGGCGAGCGGCGCGCCGGCCGGGCGCGTCCACTCGCCGCGCGCGGTGAGCGCGCCCGCGCCGAACAGCAGCGCGATTGCGGCCAGGCCCAGCGGGACGACGCGTGCGCGTCCAGCGGCGATGCCCTCGATCATCGCGACGAGAAGCGCTGAACACGCCGCCAGCGCGAACGACACCAGGTAAACGCCGCCGAAAGGCGCGAAGCCTGCCAGCGGCAACGCCGCGTCGGGCAGCAGCTGCGAGTACCCAATGGCAAGCCAGCCGTAGCCGGTGAGAATCGTACCTCGGAGCCACTCCGTCAACGCCCACGCGGCGGCGGCAGCGACGAGCCGTGTCGATGAGCCGGGCCGGGCAAGCCATGCGGTGGCCCAGCCTGCCATGGCGGGAAAGAACGCGAGGTAGACGACCAATCCCAGCATGCCCGGGACGGCGACAACCGGCGACACGCCGAAGGTTTCGAGGGCCAGCGAAATCCAGGAAATGCCGACGCCGAAATGACCGATGCCGAATGCCAGGCCGTCCAGCGCTGCCTCGCGCGGCGTTTCGGCCTGTTGCCAGAGCCAGAACAGGATGGCGAGCGTAGCGAAAGGCATCAGCGCGACGGCGAACGGCGCATAGCCGAAAACCGTCGCTGCCCCGGCAGACAGCGCGAGCACAACACGGCGCGCGAGGCGGAATTCCGCCGCGGAACTCACTCCGGGCTGTCGGCGCCGGCAACGGGGGCCAGGCGCTCGACCTGCAGCGTGTACAGGCGGCGGCTGTCCGCGCGCAGCACGCGAAAACGCAAGCCTTCCAGAACCGCCGTCTCGCCGCGCTTGGGCAGCCGCCCGAACGCGCGCAGCACGAGCCCGCCGACGGTGTCGAACTCGTCGTCCTCGAAGTGCGTGGCAAAGTGCGTGTTGAAGTCGGCAATTTCCGTTTGCGCCTTCACGCGCCAGCGGCCGCCGGCCTCCGGGATGATGTTGTCCTCGCTCTCGTCGAAGTCGTACTCGTCCTCGATGTCGCCGACGATCTGCTCCAGCACGTCCTCGATCGTCACGAGGCCCGACACGCCGCCGTACTCGTCGACGACGATCGCGATGTGGTTGCGGTTGGCGCGGAATTCACGCAGCAGAACGTTGAGGCGCTTGCCTTCCGGCACGAACACGGCGGGCCGCAGCGTATCGTGGAGGTTGAAGGCTGCCGGGTTGGCGTAGTAGTTGAGGAGTTCCTTGGCGAGCAGGATGCCGACGACATCGTCCTTGCTCTCGCCGATCACCGGAAAGCGCGAGTGCCGCGTTTCTGCGACGAACGGGATGAACTCCGCCGGCTCGTCGTCGATGGACACGCAGTCCATCTGCGCGCGGGGGATCATGATGTCGCGCACCGTCGTCTCCGACACCGACAGCACGCCCTCGATCATCGACAACGCGTCGCCGTCGACCAGCTTGCGTTCGAACGCGCCGCGCATGATGGCGACGAGGTCCTCGCGGTCCTCGGGCTCGCGCATCAGCAGCGCGGAGAGCCTTTCGAGCAGCGTCGGTTTGTCGCCGTGCTTGTCGTCGTCCATGGGCTCAGGCGTATGGATCGGGAAGCCCGAGGGTCGCCAGTATCGCGGTTTCCCGCGCCTCCATCACTATGGCGTCGGCGTGGCGTTCGTGGTCGAATCCCTGCAGGTGCAGCATGCCGTGGACAACCAGGTGTGCATGATGGTCGGCGAGCGGCTTGCCTTGCTCCGCCGCCTCCCGCCGCACGACCGGCGCGCAGAGCACCACGTCGCCGGCGCGTGGATGCTCGTCATCGTACACGAACGTGAGAACGTTCGTCGCATAGTCCTTGCCACGGAATTCGGCATTGATCGCGCGGCCTTCGATCGCGTCGACGAAGCGCACCGTCACGGTGGCGTCGGAGAAAAGCGCGGCCTTGACCCAGCGCCGGACTTGCGGCCGCCCCGGCAGGTCGGCGTCGTTGCTCGCGTATTGCACCGAAAGCGAAAGCGCCGGCGGCTTCCGGCGCGCGGCAACGGCGCGGACCATCAGCCGCGGTTCCTGTCTTCGGATTTTGCCGTCGCGGCGTCCCGGTCGTAGGCGTCGATGATCTTCTGCACCAGCGGATGCCGCACGACATCGGCGCTCGTGAAGTGACGAAACGCGATGCCGCGTACGCCGGCCAGGACGCGCGCGGCTTCCACGAGGCCGCTCTTCTGGCCCCGCGCCAGGTCGGTCTGCGTGACATCCCCCGTGATCACGGCCTTGGTGCCGAAGCCGATGCGTGTCAGGAACATCTTCATCTGTTCCGGTGTGGTGTTCTGCGCCTCGTCCAGGATGATGAACGAGTGATTGAGCGTGCGCCCGCGCATGTACGCGAGCGGCGCCAATTCAATCGTCGTGTGCTCGAACAGCCGCGCGGCCTTGTCGAAGCCCATGAGGTCGTACAGCGCGTCATAGAGCGGACGCAGATAGGGGTCGACCTTCTGCGCCAGGTCGCCGGGGAGAAAACCCAGCTTCTCGCCGGCCTCGACCGCCGGCCGCACGAGCACGATGCGCTTGACGGCGTCGCGCTCGAGCGAGTCGACCGCGCACGCCACGGCCAGGTACGTCTTGCCGGTGCCCGCGGGCCCGATGCCGAACGTGATGTCGTGGCCCAGGATGTCCTTCAGATACTCGACCTGGTTCGGCGTGCGTCCATGCAGGTCGGCGCGGCGCGTGCGCAAGTGCGGCGTACCGTCGGCGGCAGGCTCCAGCGCCGCCTTCACCCTGGGCTGCGTAGCAATCTCGACCAGCCCCAGCTGGATGTCGTCTACCGACAGCGGCTTTTCGGCCGCGGCGTAAAACCGCTGCAACGCTTCCACGGCGCGCTGCGCCTGCGGTGTCTCGCCGGCAACCGTGAATGCACCTGCGCGATGGGTAATCGCCACGTCGAGCGCGGCTTCGATCTGGCGCAAGTTAGCGTCCAGCGGACCGCACAGGTTGGCGAGCGCGCGGTTGTCGGGTGGCGCGAGCGTCACCGCGAGGCGGGATGGCCCCGTCGCCATTAGGTTCCCTGGCGCAGCGACAGCGCCTTCAGCGCGTCGTCGAGCACCGCGAGACTTTCCGCGACATGCGCGCGCGTCTCGGGCGAGGCCTGCGCCAGGCGTGGCTTGGCCACCAGCTCGCCGCGCAACTGGACTGCATCCGCGCGCAGCAGCGCCCGCGCATCGGCGGGCATCGCGCCGGCCGGCCTGAGCAGTACGGTCGCCACCCGCGATACGTAGTCGCGCTGCAGATTGCGGCGCACGAGCGGAATGTCCCGGCCGGTCTTCAGTTCGCTGAAGATGGCCGCGTGCAGCGTCGCGTAGAGCTCCGCCAGCCGCAGCGCCTGCGCCGGATCGGAGACCTTCAATTCGTTGTTGAGGAGCCGCTGCGCGACGTCGGGACCCAGCAGCGGGCCCAGCACGGCGCGATGCACGCCCAGCACCTGCTGGTCGATCGCGATGTCGACCGTCGGCACATTGCGGCCAAGCGCGCGTGCGTCGGCGATGTCGGCGTCGTTGACCGAAAGGCGGCGCAGGAACGACGGCGGAAACTTGAAACCATCGGCGGCGAAGATCGTCCCCGCCAGCAACTTGAGCGCGGCGCGCTGTTTTTCCGCCGGGACCGGTTCCAGCGGCGCGCGGCCGCTGCCCGCGCGGTCCGACCGCAACGTGAGTCCGCCGATGTACTTGACCGCGTAGACGGCGCTCGCCTGCGCCTCGGCGAGGCCGCGCGAGAAATTGCGCCGCAGCAACGCATAGGACTCGTCGGGTTTCATCGCGCGCGATTCAGTCAGCTCCCACAGCTCGTGCGCCAGCCTGAGGTTGCGATCGGCATAGGCCAGCGGGTCGGTGCCGAGGTCGAACGTGTTCGCCGTTGGGTCGAGTCCGCTATAGAACAGATCGTCGTCGGCCATGAACGCGAGCGTGGGTTCGCTGGAACGCTCGGCGATGCGCGACAACTCCTCTGCCTCCTTCCCCGGCGTCAGGTCGCGGTAGCCGTACTCGATGGCCCAGTAGTCGTAGGGGCCGAGTGTCGACATGTGGAACTCGCGCTGCTTCTCGCCCGGCAATGCCAGGTTGACGGCGTTGTACTCCATTACCGAGCCGGCAATGCCGTTTCTGCGCGTGAACTCTGGGTCCGCGAGCTGCGCTTCGGAATACACCGTTGACGCCCGGAAGTTGTGGGTCAGTCCCAGTGTGTGGCCCACCTCGTGCATCGTCGTCGACTTGAGTCGCGCCAGGATGAATGCCTCCACCTGCGGCCCGTCCAGCATCATGTCGCCGCGCGCTTCCATCAGCGACAACGCAAAGCCGGCATGTTCGGCGGACTCCTGATCGTAGGTGCAGTAAGGCATGCCCGCATTCGCTGCCGCGAGCGTGTCTGCATTCGCGACCAGCGACGGCCGCTGCGGTACGGTTTCGGCGCCTAGGCTCCGGAGACCGCGAATGCTTGTGGCGTCGATGCCGATGTCCGCGTCAAGGATCTCGCCCGTTCGGGGATCGACGACAGAAGGGCCGATCGCGGTAAAGCTGTTCTTGGCACTCGTCATCCAGCGAATCGATGCGTGACGGATGTCGGACGTGTTGAAGTCGGCGTTCTCGGGCTGGATCTCCACGCGAATCGCGTCCTTGTAGCCGATGCGCTCGAACGCCTTGTTCCATTCGAGTACGCCGTCGCGGATCGCACCGCGATATTTTTCCGGCACGGTGCGGTCGATCCAGTAGACGATCGGCTCGACCGGCTCCGACAGCGCGGCGGCGGTATCGCGCTTGGCGAGCCGCCAGCGGTTGCCGTAGCGATTGATCGGAATGCGGCGATCGTCGGTCGTGAAGTCCCAGCGTTCGGTCCAGAAATAGCCGACCCGGTTGTCCGCCGGACGCGGCTGCATCGGGACGTCCGGCAGCTTCGCGATCGAATAGTGAAAGCCCAGGAAAAGACTCCGGATGTCCGGCACGGTCGTCAGCGTTTCGCCCGCCGGCGCGCCAACGGTCGGCGTCGCGATCCGGCTCAGCGTGTAGTGCGCGGTCACGTTGAACGAGACGAATGTCGGGGTGCTGCGCACAGGGCCGAAGAACGTGTTGCGCGCGTCGAATGCGTACGACTGGCGATAGGCCTGCTCCAATCGGGACGCGGCGGCCGGGATGTCCGCAAACAACAACGCATTGGCCTCCACCAACACGGATTTGCGCTCCGGATGGGGCATCGACACGATGGCGGCACTGGCGATCAGGCTGTCGGAAAACCCGTTGGCCACCGCGTTCGCCTCCGGCGTGCCCGGTTGCGCCGTGTACTTGGCGTTCCTGGCGATGAGCTGGACGTTGGTGCCGATCTTGCGAAAGATGACGATCTGCGGCCCTCCGAAGCGGCGGTTCAGGCTGCTGCTCATCGACCCGGCGAGGAAGCCGGTTTCGCCCAGGCCCTGGTCGAGATTGGTCGAGAAGAAATAGGCGTGATCGAATTGGCCGGGTTCGAATTCCAGCCACACCTTGTCGTCCTTCTGCCACAAGTGGAAAAGTCCGGTCGATTCCTTGGCGTCGCGGCTCACTTCGGCGAACGAGCGCAGCGGGGGCGTCGCGGCGGGGGGCGGCGTGCTGCCAGGGGCGCCGGCGAGGCGTTGCGCGTTGGCAATCGCTTGCGCCGACGGCACGGCGGCGGCGACGGAGGCGGCAGGTGCCGCGGTGCCGCCGGCCGTCGTGGCATCCGGCAGCGTCGCGCAGCCGGCGAGCGCGAACACGCCGGCGCCGATTGCGAAATGGGATAGTGCGTTCATCAGCTGCCCTGTTTGTCGGCGGCGAGTTCGCCCCGCAGCGAATGCGTCTGCGCCGACGTGATGGCGACGTCGGCGAACGCGCCGATGCGTGTCGCCTCGCCGGCAAAGTTCACGACGCGGTTGTTGTCGGTGCGCGCCGCCAGTTCGCGGGCGTCGCGGGCGGCGGGACCCGTGACCAGCACCCGCTGGCGCGTGCCGATCATGGCTTCGCTGCGCGCGCGATACTGCGCATCGAGCAACGCCTGCAATGCGGCGAGCCGCGCGCGCTTGACTTCCTGCGGCGTCGGGTCCGGCAAGTCGGCGGCAGGCGTCCCCGGACGTGCGCTGTACAGGAAGCTGAACGCGCCGTCGAAATCGACGTCATCCACCAGCCTCATCGTCTGTGCGAAATCGGCGTCGGATTCGCCGGGGAAGCCGACGATAAAATCGGACGTGAGCGAAATTCCCGGCCGGGCGGCGCGCACGCGCCGGACGATCGACTTGTATTCGAGCACCGTGTATCCGCGCTTCATCGCCGCGAGGATGCGGTCGGAGCCGGATTGCACAGGCAGATGCAGGTGCGCGGCCAGCTTCGGGATCGTCGCGAACGCGTCGATGAGTCGCGGCGTCATTTCCTTCGGATGCGACGTCGTGAAGCGGATGCGCTCGACACCCGGGACTTCCGCGACGTATTCGAGCAGCGTCGCCAGGTCCGCGACGTCGCCGCTCGCCTGCCCGCTCGCGCCCATTGCGCCCCGGTAGGCGTTCACGTTCTGCCCGAGCAGCGTGATTTCCATGACGCCCTGGTCGGCCAGGTCGGCGATCTCGGTTAGCACGTCGTCGAAGGGGCGCGACACTTCCTCGCCCCGCGTATAGGGCACGACGCAGAACGAGCAGTATTTGCTGCAGCCCTCCATGATCGAGACGAACGCCGACGGACCCTCCACCCGCGGCGGCGGCAGGCGGTCGAATTTCTCGATCTCGGGAAAGGAGATGTCGACCTGGGCACGACCGCTTTCGCGACGTGCGGCCATCAGCTGCGGCAGCCGGTGTAGCGTCTGCGGGCCGAACACGATGTCGACGTAGGGTGCCCGCCGGACGATGGCGACGCCTTCCTGCGATGCGACGCAACCACCCACGCCGATGACGATGTCGGGGTTCGCGAGCTTCAGTTCCCGCATGCGGCCGAGATCGTGGAAGACGCGTTCCTGCGCGTTTTCGCGCACGGAGCACGTATTGAACAGGATCACGTCGGCATCCTCGGGCCGGTCCGTGCGCGTCAGTCCTTCTGACGCGCGCAGCACATCGGCCATCTTGTCCGAGTCGTACTCGTTCATCTGGCAACCGAACGTGCGGATGAAAAGCTTCTTCGCCAAGGCCTTGTCCGCCACTGCGCGGCCCCGGGGCGGGAGGTTAACCCGTGGGGGTCGAGCTGGTGAAAGGGCGCGAATTATAGCAGGCGGGCCCTGGGTACCGGTGCGCGCCGCTGGCGCCGGACGGGCTACAATTCGACCAGCAGGTGTCCGCCGCGGGTTCCTTCCGCGGTGGGTGAAACGGGAATGCGGTGCCGCGCGCGGTCGGCAGATTGGCCAACCCTTCGCGCGAAATCCGCGGCTGCCCCCGCAACGGTAAGCAGGTGTGGTCCGCCCCATTCGCCACTGTCCTCGGACGGGAAGGCGGGCGGACAAGACCGGCGAGCCCGGAGACCGGCCTGCAACCGGCGTCGCGATCCGTGGATACCACGGATACGGGTCCGGCTTCCTTGGATTCACCACCGTGCGGGGATGCACGGCACCACGCGGAACGCACCGATGTCATTCATCCATCCGAGTCGCGCGCGAAGCCGTTGCGCCGTCGCGATCGTCCTCCTCGTTGCCACCGCTACAGCCCGCGCACAGAGTGCGCAATCAAAGGCAACGGCGCTCGATCCCATCATCGTCACCGCCGCGCGGGCGGCGCAGCCGATCACCGACACGCTGGCCGACGTCACGGTCATCGGCGCGGACGAAATCCTGCGCAGCGGCGTGCAGAGCCTGGCGGAGCTGCTGCAACGGCAACCCGGCGTGGAAATCGTGCAGAACGGCGGACCGGGCTCGGTGGCCGGTGCGCTGCTGCGCGGCGCCAACCGGGGCCAGACACTGGTGCTGATCGACGGCCTGCGGGTGGGCTCGTCGTCGGCGGGCTCGACGACCCTCGAGGCGATCCCGCTCGACCAGATCGATCGCATCGAAATATTGCGCGGGCCGGCGTCGAGCCTGTACGGCGCCGACGCCATCGGCGGTGTCGTGCAGGTATTCACGAAGCGCCCGCAGGGCCCGACCCAGGGTACGAGCTTCACTCCCAACATCTCCGCCGGTTACGGCACCTACAACACGGCGGCCGTGTCGGGCGGGTTCTCCGCAACGAACGGAGCACTGCGCTTTTCACTGCAGGCGGGTGGCCGCAGCAGCGATGGCTTCAATGCGATCGTCAATCCTGACAATTTCAGCTACAACCCGGATCGCGACGGCTTTTCCACGAAGAACCTGTCGGCCAACTTCAATTGGACCTGGGACGCCGGACAGGAGGTCGCGCTGCAGTATTTCGGCAACAGACTCGACAGCCAGTTCGACGGGGGCGCGCCCTATTTCGACGATCGCACGATCACGACGGTGCAGGCGTGGAGCGCGACGAGCCGCAACCGGATCAACGACGCGTGGACGTCGCTGGTCACGGCCGGGCAGGGCAGCGACGAGTCCGACTCGAAGACGGGCTTCGGCAACTACACGTTCAAGACGACGCAACGCCAATACCTGTGGCAGAACGATTTCACGCTGTCCCTGGGCGCGTTGGGTGCGATTCTCGAGCGGCGCGAAGAACACCTGTCGACCGACGCCGGGTTCGCGATCACGCAACGCAATACCAATTCCCTGACCGGCGTTTACCAGCTTCGCTACGACGCCCTCGCGCTGCAGGCGAACCTGCGCCGCGACGATTCGAGCCAGTACGGCGGGCAGACGACCGGTGGAATTGCATTGGGCTATAACGTGTCGCCCGCGTGGCGCGTGACCGCCGGTTTCAGCACCGGCTTCAAGGCGCCGTCGTTCAACGATCTCTACTATCCGGACTTCTCCAATCCCGGCCTGGTGCCCGAAACGTCCAGGAACATCGAGGTCGGCGCGTACTGGAACGCGGCGGCAGGCGACGCGCGCTGGGAAGCGCGCGTCATCGGTTTCCACAACCCGGTGAGCGAGCTCATCGTTTTCGCATGCGACGCCAACTTCAACTGCCTGCCGCAAAATGTCGACCGCGCCACGCTGGAGGGCGTGACGCTGGGCTTGAACTTCGCCTGGCGCGATACCCGGCTGACGGCGTCTCTCGATATGCAGAATCCCACGGACGATGCGACCGGCAAGCTGCTGCCGCGCCGCGCGCGCACTCACGGCGCGGTGCAGGTATTGCAACAGGCGGGCCCGGTGCAGCTGGGCCTCGAATTCGTCGCGTCGTCGCTTCGCTATGACGACGCGGCGGACACGGTGAAGATGGGGGGCTACGGCATCGTCAATCTCACGGCCGAGTGGCCGTTCGCGAAAGGGTGGTCATTGCTGGTGCGCGGCGACAACGTGCTCAACAAGAACTACCAGCTGGCTGCCGACTTTGCGACAGGCGGCGCCACGGTTTACGCCAGCCTGCGCTGGCAGCCGTGATGCGCGCGCGTGCGGCGATCCAAGGAGTTGGCATCCTGGCGGCAATGGCTGCCGCCTTCGCCGCGATGGCGGAAGTCGCGGTCACCGACGACGCGGGGCAGCGCGTCGTCCTGGCGCGGCCCGCGCAGCGAATCGTGAGCCTCGCCCCGCACGCGACGGAGCTCCTGTTCGCGGCAGGCGCCGGTGCACGGGTGGTTGGCGTGGTGGCCCACAGCGACTGGCCGCCGGAAGTCCGCCGCTTGCCGGGCGTCGGCGACGCCAACGCGCTCGACCTGGAGCGCATCGTGGCGCTGGTGCCGGATCTGGTCGTCGCGTGGCCGTACACGATGCCGGCGCAGCTGGCCGCCCTGCGCGCGCGGGGCGCGACGATTTTCGTCAGCGATCCCAAGTCGATCGCAGGAATCGCGCACGATGTCGAAGCGCTGGGGGTGCTCGCGGGGACCTCGGTGACGGCGCAGCCCGCGGCCGCGGCATTGCGCGCCCGGCACGCAACGCTGGCCGCCAAATTCCGGGGATCGCCGTCGATTTCGGTGTTCTACGAGGTATGGAACGAGCCGCTGCAGACGGTCGGCGGCGGTCACCTGATCTCGGAGGCGATCACGCTGTGCGGCGGGAAAAACATCTTTGCCGCGCTGACATCGCCCGCGCCCACGGTATCGTTCGAGGCCGTCGTCGCGGCCCGGCCGGAGGCCATCATCGCCGGCAGCGACGATGGACGGCGCCCCGGCTGGCTCGACGACTGGCGGCGCTGGCGCGACGTGCCTGCGGTTCGCCACGGCAATTTGTTTGTCGCCAACGGCGACCTGCTGCATCGTTCGGGGCCGCGCTTTGTCGATGGCGTCGAGGCGATGTGCGTGATGCTCGGCCAGGCGCGCGCCAATCGCTAGCGGGCGCTAATCCGGCACGAACACCGTGCCGCGCGGATGCGCAACGGCGACCAGCCCCTGACCGTACAACGCCGACAGTCTTTCCGCGGTCAGGAGCGCGCCGGCCGGCCCCGATTCGACACTTTCGCTTCCCAGCAGGATCACGTGAGTGGCAAACCGTGCCGCGAGCGTGAGATCGTGCAGCGCCATGACGACCGCACGGCCGTGCTCGCGCGCCAGGCGCGCAAGCAACTCGAGCGAACGCACTTCGTGCGCGATGTCGAGGTGGCTGGTCGGCTCGTCCAGCAGCATGACGTCCGGGTCCTGCGCCAGCAGCACCGCTAGGGCGACGCGGCGGCGCTCGCCGCCCGACAGCGTCTGCACGTCGCGCAGAGCGGCCTCGTCCATGCCCACCGCCGCCAGCGCGGCATGCGCCAGCGACACGTCGGCCGCGCTCTCGGGACGCCAGCGCGGAACGTGCGGATGCCGGCCGCCGAGCGCGATCTCCAACGCCGTTGCGGGAAAGGCGTCGAAGGTATCCTGCGCCAGGAACCCAAGTCGCTGGGCACGCCAACGCGGCGCGCATTCGGCAATCGAACGGCCCGCAAGCAGGATCGTGCCGCGTGCGGGCCGGCGCAGTCCGGCGAGCGTTTGCAGCAGCGTCGTCTTGCCTGCACCGTTGCGGCCGGTGACGATCCAGCATTCACCGGCGCGAACGTCGAACGCGACGTCGCGGCACAGCGTGCGGCCGGGAACCGCCAGCGTGAGATCGCGACAGGAGAGTATGGGAGGCGTGGAAGTCATCGCGCGGTTCGCCGCAGAAGCCACAGGAACAATGGCACGCCGATGATGGCCGTCAGTACACCGACCGGAAGCTGCGCCGGGGCGACCAGCGTACGCGCGGCAGTGTCGGCCAACGTGAGCAGCGCGCCGCCCGCAAGCGCCGCCGCAGGCATCAGCCAGCGCTGGTCGTTGCCGATGAGCAGGCGCACCGCGTGCGGTACGACGAGACCGACGAAGCCGACGCTGCCGGCCTGCGTCACCGCAACCGCGGTTGCGAGCGCCGCCAGTGCGTGCAGCGCGAACGATGTGCCGCGCACCGACACGCCGAGGCTTGCGGCGGTCACGTCGCCACGCGAAAGCAGCGTCGCGTCGCGTGCGAATAACATGGCGACGCCGAGGATGCCTGCGAGTGCCAGCAGTCCGGGGCCGCCGCGCGTGGCGCCGGAGAGATCGCCGATCAGCCAGAACAGCATGCCGCGCACCTGCGCTTCGGGGGCCGTGGTCAGGATCAGCATGATCAGCGCGCCCCATCCGGTCGCGACCACGACGCCCGTCAGCAGCAACTGCGTCGGCGCCCATGCGCCACCGCCGCGCGCCAGGCCGAACACGATGGCCGTCGAGACCAGCGCGCCGGCAAATGCGCCAGGAGTTACCAGCGCCGATGTGCCGGCCAGCAGGGCGGCGAGTGCGCCGCAGGCCGCGCCGCCGGATAATCCAAGCACGTACGGGTCGGCCAATGGGTTGCGCAGCAGGACCTGCATCATCGTCCCTGCCAGCGCCAGAAGTGCGCCGACGGCGAAAGCGGCCGTTGCCCGCGGCAGGCGCAGCTCGCGTACCACCGCGTAGCCTGCTCCGGCATCGTCCGCCGGCGAGAACAGCGCCCGTGCCACGGCGCCTACGCCGATGTCGACGCTGCCCGCCGTCAGCGCGAACGCGAACGCCGCCAGCGCCACCAGCGCGAGTGCCGCGAGTACGATCCAGTGTGGCGTGCGGTGCAAGGGGAATGGACGACGCGTAACGCCGCGATTATAGGCGGCCTATAATCATTGTCCCGCACCAATGGACCGGTCCGGCATGAACAAGGCATTCACCCGCGAGAACGAGGACGAAGAGGACGACGGCGACGCGCCCGAGAATGCATCGCCGCTTCCGGCCGGCAGCAAGAACTACATGACGCCCGCGGGATTCGCGCGACTGAAGGACGAGCTCGACCGGCTCGTGGGCCGCGAGCGCCCGGAACTCGTCGCCACGATCGCCTGGGCCGCCGGCAACGGTGACCGCTCGGAAAACGGCGACTACATCTACGGCAAGCGGCGCCTGCGCGAAGTTGACCGGCGCATTCGCTTTCTCATCAAGCGCCTCGACGCGGCCGAGGTCGTCGACCCGCTATCCCGCCGCGACGAGGGCGAGGATGATCGGGTCTATTTCGGCGCGACGGTCACCGTGCGCAACGCGAAGGACGAGGAACGCACGGTGAGCATCGTCGGCGTGGACGAGATCGACACGGAGCGAGGCTATATCAGCTGGGTATCCCCCATGGCGCGGGCGTTGCTCCGCGCCCGCGAGGGCGATACCGTCACGCTGAACACGCCGGGCGGCGTCGAAGATCTCGACATACTGCGCGTGCGATACACGCCGCTCGCGATGGGCACGACGACCGCCGGTCGCCCCGCGAGTTGACGGACGCGGGGCGCGCCGCCACTATTCACCCATGGACAAGGATCTCAGTGAACTCGAGCGCAAGCTGGCATCGCTTCTCGCGCACACGCGGGCACTGCGCGCGGCCAACGAGTCGCTGCGGCGCGACTTGGCGGCCGCGCACGAGCGCAATCGCGACCTCGTGGACCGGGTACAGCAGGCAGGGACACGCCTGGATGCGCTTATCGCGAGGATGCCCGCCGAATGACCAACAAGCCCAACCTCCCGGCGGAACGCACCGTGCAACTCGACATCAAGATCATGGGCCGCGAGTACAAGGTCGCATGCAAGGAGCAGGAGAGGGCTGATCTGCTCGAGGCCGTCGGCTTTCTCGACCAGCGCATGCACGAGATCAAGGATGGCGGCAAGATCACCGGCGTGGACCGCATTGCCGTAATGGCGGCGCTGAACCTCGCCAATGAATTGTTGCGGGAGCGCAAGTCGCCCGCGGCGGCGGCGCCTGCGCTCCGCGCGATGCCGGCCGGCGTTGACGGAGCAGACGCGCGGCGTAGAATCATCGCCATGCAATCCGCCATCGACCAGACGATGGCGGGCCAGGAAAAACTGCTCTGATGACGCGTCGCTTCGTCCGCGCGACGGACGAAGTGGCGTATTAACCGGTCAATGTCCCCTGCGGTGTTCGAGTCGGCCAGTCACTCTTTGAACCAATGCTCTCGTAGCGAGGTTGCCTTTGCCCTTGTGAACCGGTGTGCGCTCCTACGCGGAAGCGCCTGATGGTTCCGGCAGGCGGCCAATCTTGAACCCCGGTTCAAGAAGAGGGTCGGCACGGCACAGGCGGGGGACACCCTCATGCTGCCATCCCGCAATGGGTCCGTACGCCTGCGCATTGACCTGGCGCGCTGTTGAGGCGGATGCGACGGAACAGATCGGAACCGGAGAAGGGCATGATCAGTCATGCACGAATCGCGTTCGCCTACCTTACGTAGAGTGGTGGATCTTGCAACAAAATCTTCGCCGTCGACGGAACCAGAAGAAAATACGTCGAATAGTGGCGTCACGGCGCGGTGTGTCTCGGTGCAAAGATGCCGCACATAAAATCACGGTCGACGATGAATTCTTGAAGGTCCAAGCCCGCCTTTTCGGCGAGAACTTTCTTGGAGCGGCCAAGATAGAAGAATAAATGAAACCGCGTGTATTCGTAGAGATACTCGTAGCAAGGTGTCGCGTGCGCCATTCTACCGCCCGCTGTCAGAAGCGAGGCCATGAGCTGCAACTCGTCTATCGGATATTGCAGATGCTCCAGCACGTTGTTCGAGAAGATGCCGTCGAATCGCTGCGCTGCTAATTCATCACGGCTAGTGATTATGCCTTCTCTTTCTTTCGTCGTTGACTGATGCGGTTCGTATCCGACGACGTTGAAACCCTCCCGCCGTAGGTTCTGCAGCGTCATGGACCATCCTCCGCTGCCCCAATTTAGGTAGCGACCGCTCTTCTTCGGCCCAAGTGCGTTGAATGCTTGCATTTCAGCCTCCGTCGAATCGCCTTCGCTAAACGCCGTGTAGTGCCATTCATACTCGCGAGTCAACTGCGCCGGAGTCAACCGTAAGACTTTCAGCGGCCCAAAAATGAGCTCGCAGCCTTCGCATTGAAAGCGAATCAGTCTTCCACCATCGAATATGCAGGAGGATTCGAATCGCGTCGTCGCAGCAAGTCGATTGCTGTGGCCGCACAATGGACAGATCAACTCATTTTCGACAATCGGGATGCAACGTTCCAAGTAATCAATTGTGTCCCATTTGCACGCAATCTGATGACGAAGGAGAGTGCGCTGAATCTCGTCGAGAGGATCACGCAAGAGTGCGCGACCGAACATGGTCAAGAATCCGGTAAAGCCATCTTTCAAGAATTGCATACAGCCCCCCGAAAATCGTATGTAAAATTGCATCCGGAACACTGCCTAGCCGCGTTGCCGCTGGAGATTTGCCTGCAAAGACTGGCTGGCTACTGATGCTGCGCCAATTTGCAGGTCCGTAGACAACTGGCCGGCATGCCCCGGCGGTGGGTTGTCAGTGAATTTCCGCTCCCGGCCGAACCCGGCTAACCAAATAGTGCGTCCTAAGTGCTTCCCACGTCCTCGAACACCATAACGGGTTGGACCACCCGCCCCACTCGTCACCGTGCCGATGTGCTTGGCCATGAACAGGTCGATGGCTCCTTGCACCGTCGGTTGCTCGTATTCGATCTTGGCGGCCGTCGTTGCCGCCGTTGGGGCGAATGCGCAGAAACAAGCCGTCGCCCTCGCCGAGCAACTGGTCACGTTCAGGCTGGGGCTTTGCGGTTTCGCATGTTTTGGCGGTCAGCTTTGCCATGGATCGTTTCCTTGGGTGGGATTCTGGGTGGGACTTTGGGTCGGATTTGGCAGGGTAGAAGCGGTTGTCGTCGGATACAGAAACCATAGTGGCTAAACGTAAGTGCCTCAACTAAAATACATTTCTGGTTTCATACGGATACTTGCGGATACCACGTGCGCTACTGGCTGATGAAATCCGAACCCGACGAGATGTCCATCGACGATCTCGCGGGGCTTCCGAAGCAGACGACGGCCTGGTTCGGTGTGCGCAATTACCAGGCGCGCAACTACATGCGCGACGAGATGCGCGTGGGCGACCAGGCGTTCTTCTATCACTCGAGCTGCCCGGAACCGGGCATTGCCGGCATCGTCGAAGTGTCAGCGCCGGCCTATCCGGACGTCACGCAGTTCGACCGAAAGAGCCCGTATTTCGACCCGAAGGCCACCCGCGAGGCGCCGCGCTGGTTCAATGTCGACGTGAAGCTCGTCGAGAAGACGCGGCTGGTCTCCCTTGCCGAACTCCGCGCCGAGCCGGCGTTGGCCAATCTCGTCACTTTGCAGCGAGGCAACCGACTGTCCATCACGCCGGTCGCGCCCGCCGACTGGAAGCAGGTTCGCAAACTCGCGGCAAAGAAGCCCTAGGCCAGTGGACGCCTCGCTGATCGCCGCCTTCGTGGCACTGGGGTGCGTCATCGGCTTCCTGGCCGGGCTGCTGGGTATCGGCGGCACGATGATCATGGTGCCGATCCTGACGATCATCTTCACGCACGAGCATTTTCCGCGCGATCACATGGTGCACATCGCCGTCGCAACGGCCATGGCCACGATCGTCTTCACTTCCCTTTCCAACATGCATGCGCACAACCGGCACGGCGCCGTGCTGTGGCCCGTCGTGCGCGGACTCGTCCCGGGAATCCTGCTGGGCTCGCTGATCGGTCCGCTGATCGTCAGTGGCTTGTCGGGAATCATGCTGGCGTCGATCTTCGCGGTATTCGCCGCGATTTCCGGCGTGCAGATGATCTGGGGAAAGGTGCCCAAGGCCACGCGCGAATTGCCGGGGACGCTGGGCCTCATTGGCGCGGGCACCGGAATCGGCATCCTCTCGGGCATGATCGGCGCCGGTGGCGCATTCGTCACCGTGCCGTATCTCGAGCGCTGCAACGTCAGGATCCACAATGCCGTCGCGACCTCCGCGGCGCTCGGGCTGCCGATCGCGGCATCGGGTACGGTGGGTTTCATCGTCACCGGATTGCGCCAGACGGGATTGCCGCCGCACAGCCTGGGTTACGTATACCTCCCCGCGCTGCTAAGCATTGCCGTGGCCAGCATGCTGTTCGCCCCCGTCGGCGCCAAGCTGGCACATCGCTGGCCAGTGAAGAAGCTGAAATTCGCGTTCGGATGCATGTTATTTGGTGTGGCCGCGTTCATGGTCTGGAAGGTCGCAACCGCCTGAATCGGAGTAGCCACGCCGCATCCTGCATCGCCTCAACCGGACGCGGTTCCCCAGCGCCCAAGCGTATGAATCCTTTCGGTGCCCAGATGGGAGGCCAGGAATACGGGCTGCTCCGGCGCTTGAATCGAGCCAGTGGCCAAGCCCGGCGCCACGGCCAGCAGACCGGTGCGGGTGCCGGGATCCTCCATGGCGGCGAGCAGCGCGGCGGCGTCGGCCCAGACCGGCGCGCCTGCAACCATGCGCAAATAGATCCGACCCGTCGCCTGTTCGGCGAAGTTGAGCACCGGGAGCCGGCGCGCGCACTCGATCAGGAATTCCGTGTTGCGCTCGGGCGCGAGCGCCTCGGGATCGAGATAGAGGTCGGAAGGACCGGTCGCGTTGACATTGACCTTGCGGAACCCCTGCATGTTCAGCATGGCGTTGACATCCAGCACATTCAATTCGCGGTTCCAGCCGAACGCGATCGTGCGCGGCCGCGTGCCGATGGGCACGGTGTTGTCCAGGAATTCACAGTGGACTTCCTTGTCCGCGGACAGCGCCCAAGTGAAGAAGAGCTGCGGCATCCCCGTGTAGGCCTCGATGTTGTGCGCAAGCAGGTCGTCCACCGCCTTGTAGCGACCCACTTCGAGGCCGCGTTTCCACGCTCGTTCGACGATGGCCTCGGGCGGCGTGATCATGAAGAACAGGTAGACCGTGTGCCCGAAACGGGTCAGCAGGTTGCTTCCCGCCTCGGCCGACTCCGGCGCGAAACTGTCGAAGCGGAACCTGTCGATCAGGAGGTGCGTCGTCGCATGCCGTTCCGCCTTGCGCGCCATGTAGCGATCGAGCTTCTGGTCGATGATCTGCAGTTCCTCGCTCGTGCACGCTCCGCCGTACTTGTATGCGGCGCCTAGTGACGCATAGTCGAGCAACTGCTTGCGCCAGATATCGGGACTGATCAGCGCGAAGTCTTCCCAGGAAACGCCGATCCTCTCGGCGAGCATCTTCTGTTCCGGGCGCATCGTGCTCTTGCCCGCCGCCGAGGCGCCCTTGGTGTTCATGATGACCGGCCGCTGCTGCGCGGGGAGCCAGCGGAACCCTTCACGGCGCGCGGCGTCGGCGAACCAGCCGTCGATCAGTCGTCCGATTTCCTCGCCGCAATAGTCGTTGCAGGCTAGATCGGTCGCCACGGACGCGATCAGTTCCCGCGGTCCCCACATGTCGCCGTGCCGGCCCACGAGCGAACCGACGACCTTGGCCAACGCGCGGCAGGCGGCGACGTGCATCCGGTCGTCACCGGCCGCAGTACGCCATGCGGCGATTGCATCGTGCGGTTCGGTCGCGGTTGCCGGAACGTCCGCCAGGGAGTCCGGTTGCGCCGGGCGCAGCATTCGCCGCAGCCAACCCCCGCGATTGGGAGTGTGATCAATCGGACGGCTGGCCGGCACCGGAATTCGCATCGCGAGTTCCGCCGCGACAATGGAGGCGAGTTGCCCGCACACCCTGTCGTAGGTCGCGATCACATCGGACATCCGCGACGCGGCGTGGTTCGCGAGCAGCGTATTGACCATCTCGCGGAAATTGATGCCGAGATCCTCGACGCGGGATCCGCTCGGAACCGAGAGGTCCGCCGTCACGCGGACCAGGAGTTCGTGCAGTGCCAGGCGCTCGGGCCGCAAGGCCACGAGATCGAAGAGGTCGAGCCCGGTGAGGTCGTTCAGCTCAAGGGCGCCGGCGAGGCTGGTTCGCACATTCTCGGGGCGAAACAGCGTCGATAGCGCCAGGAGTTCCCGCGGCAGCCGGGATTCGATCCCGGGATTCCACGGGCCGAATGCCTGCGCCGTGCCGGAGGCATCTTCATCCAACGCCGACTGCGCCGGCGCCGTCACGTCGCGTCAATCCGATGTTTCCGGAACCGCGCGCGCATTCGTTCCGCGCACGCGGGCGATGATGCGCGACAAGAGCGGCCAGAACAGCAGCACCAACGCGAGCCCGGTGATACCCCCCACCAGCCCGTTCGAGAAGAAGATGCGCACGTCGCCCTGCGCGATCAGCATCGATTGCCGGAACGAATCCTCGGCGCGGTCGCCCAGCACCAGCGCCAGCACCATCGGCGCCAGCGGATAGTTCAGCTTCTTGAACAGGTAGCCGATGACGCCGAACAGCATCATGAACCAGATGTCCAGCATGGCGCCGTGCACCGTGTAGGCGCCGATCGCGCAGATCACCAGGATGACAGGGGCGATGATCGAGAACGGGATGCGCAGGATCGCGGCGAACAGCGGCACGCAGGTGAGCACGATGACGAGCCCGAAGATGTTGCCGAGGTACATGCTCGCGATCAGCCCCCAGACGAAGTCCTTCTGCTCCACGAACAACAGCGGACCCGGCTGCAGGCCCCAGATCAGCAGGCCGCCCAGCAGCACCGCTGCCGTGGGCGAGCCCGGAATGCCCAGCGCCAGCATCGGCAGCAGCGCCGACGTCCCGGCGGCGTGCGCCGCGGTTTCCGGCGCGATCACGCCCTCGATTTGGCCTGTGCCGAACTTGTCGCCTTCGCGCGACATGCGCTTGGCTACGCCGTAGCTCATGAACGAAGCTGGCGTTGCTCCCCCTGGCGTGATGCCCATCCAGATGCCGATCAAGCTGCTGCGTACCGACGTGGCCCAGTACTTGGGCAGGCGGGCCCACGTCTCGAACACGACTTTGGGATTGATTTTGGCCGTCTTGCCGGTGAACGACAGGCCCTCTTCCATCGACAACAGGATTTCGCCGATACCGAAAAGACCGATGACCGCGATCAGGAAGTCGAAGCCGCGCATGAGATCGGTGAATCCGAAGATGAGGCGCAGCTGGCCCGTGACGGTGTCCATGCCGACGGCCGCGAGCGCGAAGCCTAGCATCATCGCCGACAGCGTCTTCCACGGCGAACCCTTGCCCATGCCGATGAAGCTGCAGAACGTCAGCAGGTACACGGCGAAGAATTCCGGCGGCCCGAACTGCAGCGCGAATTTCGCGACCAGCGGCGCCAGGAACGTGATCATGACCACCGCGACGAACGCCCCGACGAACGACGAAGTGAAGGCAGCGGTGAGCGCCTCGCCCGCGCGACCCTGCTGCGCCATCGGGTAGCCATCGAAGGTCGTCGCCACCGACCAGGGTTCCCCCGGGATGTTGAACAGGATCGACGTGATGGCGCCGCCGAACAGAGCGCCCCAGTAGATGCACGACAGCATGATGATCGCCGACGTCGGCGGCATGGCGAAGGTCAGCGGCAGCAGGATCGCGACGCCGTTGGCGCCACCCAGGCCAGGCAACACGCCGATGATCACGCCGAGCACGATGCCGATGGTCATCAGCAGCATGTTGAACGGCGACAGGACGACGGCGAAGCCCTGGAACAGTGCATTGATTTCGACCAACGGAACTCCCCTAGAAAGGCACCGGGCGACGGCGCGCGGCAGGCACGCTCAGTAGCCCAGGAAGTGCAACGGATCGAGGGAGCCCTTCCACAGCGGCACCTTGAACCAGACTTCGAACATGAGGAAGAAGCTCACGTTCACCAGCACGCCGACAGCGATGCTCTTCAGCCACGAGTACTTGCCGAGCCAGGCCATGAACACCGCGATGTAGATGGCGGACGCGACGTACAGGCCGATGTACTGGACGCAGAAGACGTAGATGAGCGCGGGAATCAGCACGGTCAGGACGAGCTTGAGTCGTGCCAGGCTGACGAACATCACATAGGTGAGGTTGCGCGCGCGCACCGCCTGCACCAGCGTGACAAGGCTGGCGATGCAGATCAGCAGGCCGACGCGAAAGGGAAAGTATCCCGACTCCGGACCGTCGCTGCCCCATTTCGCGCCAAGACGGTAGCTGTCGTAGACCACCACCGCGCCGACGAACAGCAGCAAGAGCGCGACCGTGATGTCCATCAGGCGAAGCGAGACGCCGACACGCTCGTCGGAATCGGGTAGCGGTGTTTCGGTCATCGTGAAAGTCCGGACGTGATTTCTGCGGAAGGCGTTGCCGATGGCAAGACCGCGCGGGATTGCCGCGCGGTCTATTGGTCGAGTTCGCTAGGGCTTGGCGAGGAACCCGGCTTCCTTCATCAGTTCGCGGTGGGTGTTTTCGGTCTGGGCCACCCATTTCGCGTAGTCGGGGCCGGTCATGAACGTCTGGTTGAACGCGCCGTCCTCCATGAATTTCTTCCACTCCGGCGTTTCGCGCACCTTCTTGAACAGGTCGACGTAGTAATCGACCTGCTCCTGCGTCACGCCGCCGGGCATGAAGATCCCGCGCAGCATCAGGTAATCGGTCGCCAGGCCGGCTTCCTTGCAGCTCGGGATATCGTTCCACGACATCGTGTCGGTGACCTTCGTCTTGTACGGCATCCGCGTGTCGTCGAACACGCACAGCGGACGCAGCTGCCCGGCCCGCCATTGCGCGACGGCTTCGATCGGATTGTTGACGCTCGAGTCAATGTGCTTGCCGACGAGCTGCACGGCAACGTCGCCACCGCCCTTGAACGGGACATAGGTGAACTTGACGCCGGCGGCTTTCTCGATCGCGACGGTGATGATCTGGTCCTCCTGCTTCGAACCCGTACCGCCCATGATCTTGGTCGGATTGCCCGCCTTGACCGCCGCGATGTAGTCCTTCGTCGTCTTGTACGGCGTGTCGGCATTGACCCACAGGACGAACTGGTCGAGCGCCAGCATCGCCACCGGCGTCAGGTCCTTCCAGTTGAACGGCACGCCCGTGGCCATCGGCGTCGTGAACAGGTTGGAGAGCGTGATGATCAGCTTGTTCGGATCGCCCTTGGCGTCCTTCACCGCGAGGAAGCCTTCGGCGCCGGCGCCGCCCGCCTTGTTGACGACGATCAGCGGCTGCTTCATCAGGTTGTTCTTGGTGATGACGCCCTGCAGCAGGCGCGCCATCTGATCGGCGCCGCCGCCGGTGCCCGCGGGCACAACCAGTTCCACCGGCTTGGTGGGCTCCCACGCCGCGAGCGCGGACTGGGCGTTGAATGCAAACAGGGCAGCCAGCGCGACACCTAGCACGCGCGGCAGCTTCGACGCTGAATGATGGGACATTCGATGCTCCTCCAGTAAATGCGACGTTCGAGAACGCCTGCCCGCTTGCCGCGGTGTCCTGGCGCCCGTTCTCAAATGATTATCCGAAACTGCAACGGACGCAATCGACGTCCGGCACCGCCACTTCCTGCGCAATGACCCTACTTGCGTGCTGCAACATCGTCAGAGCAGTCCTGCTCCACGCGCCCACTGATACTTGGCGCCGAGAACCGCGACTGGAATTTCGGTTGAATACGCGTAGGCCGGGATGCCGTGGTCGTACAGGTACTCCGCGGCTTCCTCGACCTCGACGTCGCCCGCCAGTGACGCGACCACCGGCTTGTGGATGCCCTTGGCGCGCATCTCCTCGACAACTTCGACCATGATCTTCGCGAACACCATCGGCGGCGTCACGATCGTGTGCCAGTAGCCCAGGATCAGCGCGTGGATGCGCGGGTCCTCGAGCCCCAGCCGCACGGTGTTCTGGTACGTCTTCGGCGGTTCGCCGCCGGTGATGTCCACCGGATTGCCGGCCGCGCCGAACGGCGGGATGAACTTGCGGAACGCGGCATCGAGGTCGGGTGGCATCGCCATCAGCGACAGCCCGTTGTCGACGCACGCGTCGGACAGTAGCACGCCGGATCCGCCCGCGCCGGTGATGATGACGACGTTCTCGCCCATCGGCGTCGGCAGCTTGGGAATGCCGCGCGCGAATTCCAGCAGGTCGCGCAAGGACCGTGCGCGGATCACGCCCGATTGCCTGAGGACGTCTTCATAGATCTTGTCGTTGCCGGCCAGCGCGCCGGTGTGCGAACTCGCGGCGCGCGCGCCCATGCTGGTGCGGCCGGCTTTCAGCATCACGACCGGCTTTTTCTTCGACACGCGCTTGGCCACTTCGGCGAACGAGCGGCCATCCTTCAGGTCCTCGCAGTGTTGGGCGATGATCTCGGTGTTGTCGTCCTGCTCGAAGAACGTAAGCAGGTCGTCCTCGTCGATGTCCGATTTGTTGCCCAGGCCCACGATCGCCGACACGCCCATCTTGGCGGAACGCGAGAAGCCGATGATCGCCATGCCGATGCCGCCCGACTGCGACGACAGCGCGGCCTTGCCTTTGACGTCGTACGCGGTGCAGAACGTCGCGCACAGGTTCTTCGGCGTGTAGTAGAAGCCGTAGATGTTCGGACCCATCAGACGCACGCCGTACTTGCGCGCGATTTCGACGAGTTCGACCTGGCCCGCCATGTTCCCGGTCTCCGCAAAGCCCGACGGAATCAGGATGGCGCCGGCGATCTTTTTCTCGCCGACCTCGATCAATGCGCCGGGCACGAACTTGGCGGGGATCGCGAATACGGCGATGTCGATGTTGCCGGGCACATCCTTGACGCTCTTGTACGCCTGCAGCCCCATGATCTTGTCGGCGGACGGGTTGATCGGGTAGATCTTGCCCTTGTAGCCGCCGTTGATCAGGTTCTTCATCACCGAGTTGCCGATCTTGCCGGTTTCGTCGGACGCGCCGATGACGGCCACGGCATCGGGCTTCATCACCTTGTTCATCTGCGCGACGATCTCGGCCTGGCTCGGCCGATAGCGCTCCACCGGCGGCGTGAAGTCGAGCACGATCCGGACGTCGGCGGCGATGGCGCCGCTCTTGGACGCGAACACTGGGTTCAGGTCCATTTCCGCGATCTGCGGGAAGTCGGACACGAGCTGCGACACGTTCTCGATGAGGCCGGCGAGGGCATCGCGGTTCACCGGATCGCTTCCGCGCACGCCCTTCAGGATGGACGCCGCGCCGATGCCGTCGAGCATCGACAGCGCGTCGGTTTTCGTGGTGGGTGCCAACCGGAACGTGATGTCCTTGAGCACTTCGACCAGGATGCCGCCCAATCCGAACGCGACCAGCTTGCCGAAGGATTGATCCGTCACGGCGCCGATAATGACTTCCTGGCCACCCATGACCATCTGCTGCACCTGCACGCCCTGCAGGTTGGCCTTGGCGTCGTACTTCTTCGCGTTGGCCATGATCGTTGCGAATCCCGCCTCCACGTCGGCGGCGTTCCTGACGCCGACCAGCACGCCGCCTGCTTCCGTCTTGTGCAGGATTTCCGGCGACACGATCTTCAGCACGACCGGAAAGCCCATGCTTGCGGCGAGCTTGGCCGCTTCGGCGGCGGTGGCGGCGACGCCTTCCTTCGGCACCGTGATGCCGTACGCATCGCATACCTGCTTGCCTTCCGGCGCCGTCAGCGACGTGCGTCCGTCCGCTTTCGCCTTGTCCAGAATCTGCTGCACCGCCGCCTTGTTGTGCGCCATGGTCGTCCTTGATTGTCTGATTGTTGCTGCGTTGTTCGTCGAGTTCGTTTGTGGCGGCGGTCGCGCTAGATGACGTTGGCGGCGCGCAGCGCGGCGACGTCGTCCTTGCCGTAGCCCAGTTCGGCCAGGACCTCTTCCGTGTGCTCGCCCAGCAGCGGCGAACGTGTGACCTCGGTAGCGCTGTCCGACATCTTGATCGGATTGCCGACCGAAAGGTATTTCCCGCGCTTCGGATGGTCGACCTCGACGACGGTCCCGGTCGCGCGCAAGCTAGGTTCGTCGGCGATTTCCTTCATCGACAGGATCGGACCGCACGGGATGTCGTGCTTGTTCAGGAGGTCCATCGCCTCGAACTTGGTCTTGGTCATCGTCCACTTCTCGATCTCGCCGAAGATCTCCATCAGATGCGGCAGTCGGCCCTTCGGCGTCGCGTAGCGCGGATCGGTCAGCCATTCGGGGCGCCCGATCACCTCGCAGATGTCCTTCCAGACGGGCGCTTGCGTGATGAAGTAGATGTAGGCGTTGGGATCGGTCTCCCAGCCTTTGCACTTCAAGATCCAGCCCGGCTGGCCGCCACCCGACGCATTGCCGGCGCGCGGCACCGCTTCCAGAAACTTGCCGTTCGGGTATTGCGGGTACTCCTCCATCACGTGTGTCCGGTCGAGCCGCTGCTGGTCGCGCAGCTTGACGCGGCAGAGGTTGAGCACGCCGTCCTGCATCGCGGCCAGCACTTTCTGCCCGCGTCCCGTGGTCTTGCGCTGGTAGAGCGCGGCGACGATTCCGAGCGCCAGGTGCAGTCCGGTGCCGCTGTCGCCGATCTGCGCGCCGGTCACGAGCGGCGGGCCATCGTCGAAGCCGGTCGTCGATGCCGCGCCCCCCGCGCATTGCGCGACGTTCTCGTAGACCTTGCAGTCCTCGTACGGTCCGGGGCCGAAGCCCTTGACCGACGCGACGATCATCTTCGGGTTGAGCTGCTGGATGCGTTCCCACGTGAAGCCCATGCGATCGAGCGCGCCTGGCGCAAAATTCTCCACCAGCACGTCGCATTTCTTCACCAGCGCTTCCAGCACTTCCTTGCCCTTGGGATTCTTGGCATCGACGGTGATCGAGCGCTTGTTGTGGTTCAGCATCGTGAAGTAGAGGCTGTCCACGCCGGGAATGTCGCGCAGTTGCCCGCGCGTGATGTCGCCTTCGCCCGCGCGTTCGACCTTAATCACGTCGGCGCCGAGCCATGCGAGAAGCTGCGTGCACGTCGGACCCGATTGCACGTGCGTGAAGTCCAGGATGCGGACACCGTCCAATGCCTTGCTCATTCCATTCCCCTATCCAATTCAGTTGTTGCGTCGATCACGCCGATGCAGGCTTGCCCGCCGCGTTGAACGTTGTCGCGCCGACCGTCGCCGGCGACGGCGCTCTAGCGAAACGCTCCAACGCGGCAAACAATCACGGTTTCTTCTTCGCGCTGGGATTGAGGCTGGTGATGCGGCCGCTTTCCGTGCCGCCGCCCTCATCAATGACGGCATTGATGAGCGTGGGTCGCCGCGAGCGGATCGCCTCCTCCATTGCGCGACGCAATTCGTCCGGCGTCTTCACGTGGGCACCGACGCCGCCCCACGCCTCCATCATCTTGTCGTACCGGGCATCCTTGACGAACACGAGCGGCGAGGGATCCGGGCCGCCGGTGAGGTTCTTCTCGTCGCCGCGATAGACGCCGTTGTTGTTCATGATGACGATGCAAACGGGCAATTTGTAGCGGCAGATCGTCTCGGTTTCCATGCCGGAGAATCCGAAGGCGCTGTCGCCCTCCACCGCGATCACCTGCTGGCCGGTCACGACGGCGGCGGCGATGCTGTAGCCCATGCCCACCCCCATGATCCCCCACGTGCCGACGTCGATGCGCTTGCGCGGCTTGTACATGTCCACGATGCTGCGCGTGAAGTCGAGCGCGTTGGCACCTTCGTTCACGAGCATGGCATCGGGGTTGGCCTTGACGATGTCGCGCACCACGTTGAGCGCGCTCTGGAAGCTCATCGGCGATGGATTCTTCGCGAGCGTCTCGGCCATCTTGGCGACGTTCTTGTCCTTGCGTTCGGTGACGGCGCTCGTCCACTCGGCGGGGGGCTTGGCCCAATTCGGACCGATGGCGGCGAGCATTGCCGACACACACGAGCCGATGTCGCCGACCACCGGCGCATCGATGCGCACGTTGCTGTCCGCCTCCTGCGGCGAGATGTCGATCTGCACGAATTTCTGGCCGCCCCATGACTTGGAGGTGGCGCCGCCCCACGTCTTGCCCTTGCCTTGCGACAGCAGCCAGTTCAAGCGCGCGCCGATGAGCATCACGACATCGGCCTCGGGCAGCACGTAGGAGCGCGCCGCCGACGCCGACTGTTCGTGCGTGTCCGGCAGCAGGCCCTTGGCCATCGACATCGGCAGGTATGGAATGCCGGTCTTCTCGACCAGGGCACGAATGTCGGCATCGGCTTGCGCGTAGGCAGCACCCTTGCCGAGAATGATGAGCGGTTTCTTGGCGCTCTTCAGGAGATCCACCGCGCGCTTGACGGCCTCCGGCGCGGGAATCTGGCGGGGCGCCGCATCCACGACCTTGATGAGCGAATTCTTGCCTGCGACGGCGTCCATGGCCTGCGGAAACAGCTTCGCCGGCAGGTCGAGATACACGCCGCCGGGACGACCCGACACGGCGGCCCGAATCGCGCGCGCGACGCCGACGCCGATATCCTCGGCATGCAGCACGCGGAACGCCGCCTTGCACAACGGCTTGGCGATCGCGAGCTGGTCCATCTCCTCGTAGTCGCCCTGCTGCAGGTCGACGATCTCGCGCTCCGAGGAGCCGCTGATAAGGATCATCGGAAAGCAGTTGACCGTCGCGTGCGTGAGCGCGGTGACGCCGTTGAGAAAGCCGGGCGCGGACACGGTCAGGCAGATGCCGGGCTTCTGCGTGAGGAAGCCGGCGATCGACGCCGCGTAGCCGGCGTTCTGCTCGTGGCGGAACGAGATGACGCGCAGCCCTGACTTCTGCATGCGGCGCGTGAGATCGGTGATCGGGATGCCGGGAAGGCCGAAGATCGTGTCGATGCCGTTCAGCTTGAGGGCGTCGATGACGAGCTGGAAGCCGTCGATTTCCTGTGCTTGGGCGCTGCTCTCGCTGCCGCCGGCTTTCAACGAGTCTTCCGCCGTGGTCAACACCGTTTTGGTCGCCGTGCCCGCGGTTGCTTCCATGTCTGTCTCCTCTTACCCATCCGAATATCTGCCATAACGTATGTGGTATATCAGCAGAAGTCAATGCCCGAAATACGCCAGGATTCCCCGAGTAAATTTGCCGCAACGCACAAGAAATCGCGGATTTGCAGAAAGCGCCGCATGTTACAGCCAAACCGATTTTTGGTGTATGGTATACAAGATACGAAACGGGCGACCGATGTCATCGACGATTGAAACACCGTCACCGCTGTCCCTCAAGCTGCGCCCGCTCAATGTCGCCGCAAGCTTCAGGGACCAGGCCTACGCCGCGCTGAAGCAGGCAATCACGGATGCCGACATCTATGCGCATCAGGAGGAAATCCGGCTGGACGAGCGCCAACTGAGCCAGGCGCTCGGCGTCAGCCGGACGCCCATCCGCGAGGCAATGACGCTGCTCGAGCAGGAGGGATTCCTGCGTACAGTCCCGCGTCGTGGCGTGTTCATCATCCGCAAGACCAAGAAACAGATTCTGGAAATGATCGAGATGTGGGCGGCGCTGGAAAGCATGGCCGCGCGCCTGGCGACGTTGAACGCCTCCGACAAGGACATCGGCAAGTTGCGCGGCATGTTCGATGAATTCCGCAACCAGACGCCGGCCGAGCATATCCAGGAATACTCGGACGCGAACATCGCGTTCCACCAGGCGATCATCCGTCTGTCCGGCTCGCATCTCATGGGCCAGACGATCGAGAACCTGTTCATCCATGTCCGGGCGATCCGACGCATGACCATTTCGCAAAGCGATCGCGCGGCGCGCTCGATCGTCGACCACATGCGGATAATCGAAGCGCTGGAAAAACGCGACACCGAGCTTGCCGAGCGCCTCGTTCGCCAGCACTCGCTCGACCTCGCCGCGCACGTGGAGAAGCATTGCGATTTCCTCGACTAGCGTCCGCCCCGCGGCCTTAAGGCAAGCCAATGACGATGACGCAGAAGGCGACGGTCGATATTTCCGGGCTGGGCAAGCAGCGTGGCGCGCGCGGCCAGATGAAGGGCCGCACGCTCGACCCGTTGGCATTGGCCGAAGTGCAGGTGCTGCTCGGAGATGCGCCGCGGCGGCGCGACCTATTGCTGGAGTTCCTGCACCGGATCCAGGACCATTACGGGTTCATCTCCGCCGCGCACATCGTCGCGCTGGCCCAGGAACTGAAGCTTGCGATGACGGAGGTCTACGAGGTCGCGACGTTCTACCACCACTTCGACGTGGTGAAGGAAGGCGAGACCCCGCCACCCGCGCTCACGGTGCGCGTCTGCGAGACGCTTTCATGCCAGATGGCCGGCGCCGACGACTTGCGCGCGGCGCTCGAACGGACATGCGGACCGGACGTACGCGTCCTCGGCGCGCCCTGCGTCGGCCGCTGCGAGCATGCCCCCGTCGCCGTGGTCGGCCGAAATCCGGTTGACCATGCCACGGTGAAAGACGTGGTTGCCGCGGTCGCCGCAGAGGAGATCGAAGCGAAGGTTCCAGGCTACGTCGATTACGCTGCATATCGGGCGAAAGGCGGATACCGGGCGCTGCTCGATTGCGTGGACGGCAAGCGTCCGCTCGAAGAGGTCATCTCCGCGCTGGAGAATTCGGGCTTGCGCGGCTTGGGCGGCGCCGGGTTTCCGACGGGTCGCAAGTGGCGCATCGTCCGCGCCGAGCCCGCGCCACGCCTTCTCGCCGTCAACATCGACGAGGGCGAACCGGGAACCTTCAAGGACCGGCACTTCCTGGAGCGCGACCCGCACCGCTTCCTGGAAGGCATGCTGGTCGCCGCGTGGGCAGTGGAAATCGCGGACGTGTACATCTACCTGCGCGACGAATACGCGGCGTGCCGCAAGATCCTCGCGCGCGAGATCGCGGCGCTCGAGGCCGATCCGCCGCATCCGCTGCCGCGCATTCACCTGCGCCGGGGCGCGGGCGCCTACATCTGCGGTGAAGAATCCGCAATGATCGAGTCGCTGGAGGGAAAGCGTGGCATGCCGCGGCTGCGCCCTCCCTACGTCGCGCAGGTGGGACTGTTCGGGCGGCCGACGCTCGAACACAACATGGAAACGTTGTTCTGGATCCGCGACATCCTGGAAAAAGGCGGTGAAGCCTTCGCCGCGCACGGCCGTCACGAGCGAAAGGGCTTGCGCTCCTTTTCGGTGTCCGGCCGCGTTGCCAAGCCGGGCGTGCACGTCGCGCCAGCGGGTATCACCGTGCGCGAGCTGATCGACGAATTCGCGGGCGGCATGCTGCCTGGACACGACTTCTATGCGTATCTGCCGGGAGGAGCGTCCGGCGGCATTCTGCCTGCGTCGCTCGGCGACGTCCCGCTCGACTTCGACACGCTTCAGCCGCACGGCTGTTTCATCGGTTCGGCGGCCGTCATCATTCTTTCGCAGCACGATCGCGCGCGTGACGCGGCACTGAACCTGATGCGTTTTTTTGCCGACGAGTCGTGTGGTCAGTGCACGCCTTGCCGGGTCGGCACCGAGAAGGCCGTGGGGCTGCTCGCCCAGCCGCAGTGGGACACGGCACTGCTCGACGAATTGTCGCGCGCGATGGCCGATGCCTCCATTTGTGGACTGGGGCAGGCCGCGCCGAATCCGATCGCGTGCGTGATCAAGTATTTTCCAGAGGAGTTGCGTTGAGCGCGGCGGGCACAGCCGAGGCCCGAAGGGCGCGGCGCCGCGCTGACGCAGAGGAGTCCGACTCGCGATGTCTGCCACTGCAATTCCGGTACAAGGAGGACGAGCGTTGAGCGCGGCGGGCACAGCCGAGGCCCGAAGGGCGCGACGCCGCGCTGACGCAGAGGAGTCCGACGCGCAATGGCGGCCACAGCAGTTCCTGTACAAGGAGGACGAGTAGTGAACGCTCGCGACCCGACAGTTGCGTTCCAGCTGAACGGAAAGCCGATCATCGCGATGGCCGGCGAGACGATCATCGAAGCCGCGCTGCGCGACGGCGTCGGCATTCCTCACCTGTGCCACAAGCCCGGCATGCGGCCGGACGGCAATTGCCGCGCGTGCATGGTGGAGATCAAGGGCGAGCGCGTGCTGGCACCCTCGTGTTGCCGCGTTCCGACGCCCGGCATGGAGGTCGCGAGCGACAGTGCGCGCGCCGTGCATGCGCAGAAGATGATCGTCGAACTGCTCGCAGCCGACGTTCCGGAGAAACTCTACAGGACCGATTCCGAACTCGAACATTGGAAGAAGTCGTTGGGCATCGGACGGCCGCGATTTGCGGCGCGGTCGCAACCGGCGCCGGATATTTCGCACCCGGCGATGGCGGTCAACCTCGATGCGTGCATCCAGTGCACGCGCTGCGTGCGCGCGTGCCGTGAGGAGCAGGTCAACGACGTCATCGGCTTCGCGCTGCGCGGCGCGCACGCGAAGATCGTCTTCGACCTGGACGACCCGATGGGCCAGTCGACGTGCGTCGCGTGCGGGGAATGCGTTCAGGCGTGCCCCACGGGCGCGCTTGCTCCCGCGAAGGAGGCGTATCTCGCACCGACCGACCGCACCGTATCGTCCTTGTGCCCCTATTGCGGCGTGGGTTGCCAGCTCACTTATCACGTCAAGGACAACGAGATCGTGCGCGTCGAAGGTCGCGACGGTCCGGCAAACCACGACCGGCTGTGCGTGAAGGGCCGCTTCGGGTTCGACTACGTTCACCACCCGCAGCGGCTCACGCGCCCGCTGATCCGAAAAGCGGGCGTGGCGAAGGACCCCAAGGGATCGATGGATCCCGCGAACCCGCTGGAAGCCTTCCGCGAGGCCAGCTGGGACGAAGCGCTGGCGCTGGCGGGCGGAACGTTGCGGAAGATTCGCGACGAACACGGACCGGACGCGCTGGCGGGTTTTGGCTCGGCCAAGGGCAGTAACGAGGAGGCCTACCTGTTCCAGAAGCTGGTGCGTACCGGCTTCGGCACCAACAATGTCGACCACTGCACGCGGCTATGCCATGCGTCGAGCGTCGCGGCGCTGCTCGAGGGCATTGGTTCCGGCGCGGTGTCGAACCCGGTGATGGACGTGCTGCAGGCCGACGTCGTGCTTCTGATCGGCGCCAATCCGGTCGTCAACCACCCGGTGGCGGCGACGTGGATCAAGAACGCGGTCAAGAACGGCACCAAGTTGATCCTCGCCGACCCGCGCCGCTCGGAACTTGCCCGCCACGCCGTGCATTATCTGCAGTTCAAGCCCGATACCGACGTCGCGATACTCAACGCGATGATGCATGCGATCGTCGAGGAGGGGCTGGTCGCGGATAGCTTCATCGCCGATCGCACGCTGGGCTACGAGGAACTGAAAGCCAACGTGGCCGCGTACAGTCCGGAGGCCATGGCCCCTGTCTGCGGCATCCCCGCGGCGACGATTCGCGAGGTGGCGCGGCTGTTCGCGACGTCCCGCGCATCGATGATCCTGTGGGGCATGGGCATTTCACAGCACGTCCATGGCACCGACAACGCGCGCTGCCTGATCGCGCTGACGATGATGACCGGCCAGGTGGGCCGCCCCGGCACGGGCCTGCATCCGTTGCGCGGCCAGAACAACGTGCAGGGCGCGTCCGACGTCGGCCTGATCCCGATGATGCTTCCCGACTACCAGCGCGTCGACAACGTTGCTGCCCGCACCAAATTCGAGGCGCTGTGGGGCCAAACGCTGGACCCGAAGCCGGGGCTCACGGTCGTCGAGATCATGGATGCCGTGCACGCCGGGAAGATCCGCGGCATGTACATCATGGGCGAAAACCCGGCGATGTCCGATCCGGATGTTGCGCATGCACGCAAGGCGTTGTCCGAGCTCGAGATGCTGGTCGTGCAGGACATCTTCCTCACCGAGACCGGCTATCTCGCCGATGTGATACTGCCGGCGTCGGCGTTCCCGGAAAAGACGGGAACCTTCACCAACACCGACCGCTCCGTGCAACTCGGGCGGCAGGCGCTCGCGCCGCCGGGTGACGCCCGGCACGACCTGCGCATCATCAACGACATGGCGCGCGAACTGGGCCTGGCGTGGAACTACACGCACCCGCGCGAGGTGTTCGCGGAAATGCGCCAAGCGATGCCGTCGATCGCCGGAATCACATGGGACCGTCTCGAAGCCACGCATTCGGTGACGTATCCGTGCGAGAAGGAAGGCGACGCGGGTCAGCGCGTGGTGTTCACCGACAGCTTTCCGACACCCACAGGTCGCGCGCGCTTCGTGCCCGCGAAGATCATCCCCGGCGCGGAACCGCCGGATGCGGACTTCCCGTTCGTGTTGATCACCGGCCGCCAGCTCGAGCATTGGCACACCGGGAGCATGACGCGGCGGGCCGAAGTGCTGGACGAAATCGAACCGGTGCCGGTGGCGTCGCTGAATCCGCTCGACATGGCACAGATGAAGGTCGCGCCGAGCGGGACGATCACGGTTGCGTCGCGCAGGGGCACCATTGCGCTGGCGGCGCGTGCCGATGCGGGCACGCCGCGCGGCGCGGTGTTCATTCCCTTCTGCTATTACGAGGCGGCGGCGAACCTGCTAACCAATCCGGTGCTCGATCCGTTCGGGAAGATTCCGGAATTCAAGTATTGCGCGGTGCGCGTCACGGCCGGAGGCGACCCGGGAGCGACATTCGGATACGACCGCCCGTCGTAGGCCATCGGTTCAGGATTTCGCCATTGGCGCGAACTTCTCGCGCAGCACGTTCTTCTGCACCTTGCCCATCGCGTTGCGCGGCAGTTCGTCCACGAAATGCACGCGCTTGGGCACCTTGAAAGACGCAATTTCCCCCTTCAGGGCGGCGATGATCCCGGCTTCGGTCAGCACATGCCCGGATCGCGCGACCACGACGGCCGTGACGCTTTCCCCGAAGTCGCGATCGGGGACGCCGATGATGGCGGCCTCGATCACGCCGTCCATTTCATCGATGCGCTCCTCGATTTCCTTCGGATAGACGTTGAGGCCGCCGGTGATGATGAGGTCTTTCGCACGGCCGACCAGCCGTAGATAGCCCTTCCCGGGGCCGTCCGCCACCCATTCGCCCATGTCCCCGGTCTTGAAGAAGCCGTCGGCGGTGAATTCCTCGCGCGTTTTGTCCGGCATGCGCCAGTACGCGGCGAACACGTTCGGCCCGCGCACCTCGACTGCACCGATGTGCCCGGGCGCAAGCGCAGCGCCGTCATCACCGACGACGCGCATCTCGACGCCGGGCAATGGCTTTCCCACCGTGCCCGCAACGCGCGCACCCGCCAGCGGATTTGACGTGTTCATGCCGGTCTCGGTCATGCCGTAGCGTTCGAGGATCGTTTGTCCCGTGCGTTCGCTGAACGCGTCGAAAGTCTCCGGCAGCAGCGGCGCCGACCCGGAGACGAACAACCGGACCGTGCTGCAGCTGTCGCGGGTGAAGGCCGGCTCCGAAACCAGGCGCGAATAGAAAGTCGGCACCCCCATCATCACGGTTGCACGCTTCAGCAGGCCGGCGACTTCCTTGGCGTCGAATTTCGGCAGCCACAGCATGTGCGAGCCGGAAAGCAGCACGCAGTGGATCGCCACGAACAGGCCGTGCACATGATAGATCGGCAGCGCGTGCAGCAGGACGTCGCCGCGGGTGAAGCCCCACGCCGCGACCAGCGCCAGCGCGTTGGATGCGAGGTTGCGATGGGTCAGCATCGCGCCCTTCGAGCGCCCCGTCGTGCCCGACGTGTACAGGATTGCCGCCAGGTCGTCAGGCTTCGATTCGACGGTGGCAAACGTCGCCGGAAACGCGGCAGCACGGTCCATCAGCTCGCCACCGCGGCTATCGAGCGTCAGGACGGTGGCGCCGCGCGCGAGCGTTGCGATCCTGCCGAGGTTCTCGGGGCTGCACACGATCACGCGCGGCTCCGCGTCCGCGAAGAAGTAGTCGAGCTCGCTGCGCTGATAACCCGTGTTGAGCGGCAGGTACACCAGCCCGGTGCGCAGGCAGGCGAGGTAGAGCGCCAGCACCTGCCAATGCTTGTCGGTCTGCACGGCGACACGGTCCCCCTTGCGGCAGCCGGCGGCGACCAATGCATGCGCAATCTGAGCCGACGCAGCCTCGATGTCGCCGTAATGGATGACCGGACCGCCGGGAATGACCAGCAGCGGCTGTTCCGCGCCATCTGGGAAGTGACTTTCGAACAGCGCATAGAGGTTGGCGTTCAATGGGTGCCGTTCATTGCGTGGACATGGGCTCGCGCAAGCGTGCGCGGGGGTTCGCGCAAGCATGCGCGTGGTTGCGAGCAAACATGGGCGTAGGTTCGCGCAAACATGCGCGGCGATGCTATTCTGGTCCGGTCGATTATTCCACAGAGTGGAGGGTCAGGCTGCGGCCGCCTTCCGACACGCGTGTCGCAGATTTCGAAACTTGAACCGTCGGCACGGCTGGCGGCGCTCGCGGACGCCGGGACCCTAACGGCGTTGCCCGCTGCCGGCGCGAGTCCGCACCTGGCGCGATGGGGAATCGCCGCCGGCGCGGACGATGGCGTCGTGAGCGCCCGCCTCGCGGTAGACGCGACGCGGGTCCTGGCCGTGGCACAGGACGCGCGGTTCCTGGGCGGCAGCATCGGCGTGAATCACGGCGTGTTGCTGCAGCGGGTGTTCGAGCGCGCGCTCGACGAACGCCCGGAGGTCGTGGTTCTGCTCGTCGATTCCGGCGGCGTGCGCCTGCACGAGGCCAACGCGGCGGAATGGGCGCTCGCGCGTGCGCTGCGCGCGCTGTTCGACGTGCGGCGCGCCGGCATTGCGACGCTCGCGATCGTCGCGGGTGCCGCGTTCGGCGGCGCGTCGGTGCTGGCGGCGGCGTGCGAACACTTGCGCTTCATGCCGCACGCGCGCTTCGGCCTGTCCGGCCCGGGGGTGATCGAAACCGCGCATGGCAAGGCGGAACTCGATGCAGGCGATGCGGCCGCGGTGTCAGCATTGTTCGGGGCATCGGCTCGCGTGGCAGCGGGCATCGGTGCTGCGATCGACGACGATGTCGATGCAGTGCGCGCGGCGATTGGTGCAGTCGCGCGGCACGCGGTGCGGTTCGACCGGGTGGCGCTGGGCGCTTGGGATGCGAAACTCGCGTCGCGGCTCGGCCACGCGGGCTTGACTCCCGCAGCGGCAGCCCAGTCATCCTCGCCGACGGCGATGTTGACCGAGGCGGTGCCCGTCGATGCGACGGGCTGGCTCTGGCGCCTGCGCGACAGCGACATTCATGTGCTGCGGCCGCTGGCGCCTTTGGCATTCGATCCGGCGGTCGCGGTGGCCATTGCACAGGCGATCTCCGGCGGGCTGCCGCCTCGATCGCCATTGGTCGTTGTCGACGATTCCGCGGGGCACGCGGCGACGCGCATCGCGGAGGCGGTCGGCGTCTCCGAATACCTGGCGGCGCATGCGGCGCGTCTCGCCGTCCTGCAATGGGAGGGCTGCGCGGTATTGGGGCTTCTGTCGGGCCGCGGCCACAGCGCCGCGTTCTTCGTCAACGCGTTGCAGGCAGGGACGCTGGATGCGCTTGCCGGCGCGCGCATCGAGGCGATGGCGCCCGAGGCGATTGCCCGCGTGACGCGCCTTCCCGCGGATGCGCTTGCCGCGCTGATCGAGGAAGACGCAATGATGGGTCAGCCAGTGCGGCACCTGGCCGCGTTGGGTGGCGTCGCGCGAATCCACGCCGGCATGACCGGCCCGGAATTGCGGGCGCGTGTGGCGGAGTTGCGCTAGCGCGACCGGGACGCAACGAACACGCGCGCGACCTGTTCGGCGCGGTCCGCGAGCAGCGCGTCGGCGTTCGCGATGCTTTCGTCCAGCGACAGCGGACCATTCGGCAACGCAAAGCAACCGGTGAAGTGCCTGCCGAGTTCGGGCAACGCGCCCGAATCGACGGCGCCGGAAATCAGCGTAACCGGAACGCCATGGGCGCGGGCATGCTCGGCGACGACAAAAGGCGCCTTGCGCAAGAGCGTCTGCGCATCGCTACGCCCCTCGCCGGTGATCGCCCAATCGGCATCCGCGAGCGCGGCGTCAAGACCAATCAGTTCGGCCACGACCTCCGCACCGGACTGGAAAGTGCCGCCCAACAGCTGCAGCGCAAAGCCCAGACCGCCGGCCGCGCCGGCGCCGGGAGATTCAGCCGCCGTGCGGCCGATCGCAGCCTCGGCGAGTTCAGCGTAGCGCGCGATCGCTTCGTCGAAAACGCGCATCTGCATCCCCGACACGCCCTTTTGCGGTCCGAAGATCGCGGTCGCGCCACCCACTCCCGTGAGCGGATTGTTGACGTCCGACATGATGGTGATCGTGCACGCCGAAAGCCGAGGATCGAGCGTGACAGCGTCGGCGTGCGTCATTGTCGCCAGCCCCTCGGGCCCGGGAGCGATTTCGCGCCCAGTCGCATCGCGAAGCGAGAGGCCGAGTGCCGCGAGAAGGCCGGCGCCGCCGTCGTTCGTGCTGCTGCCGCCCAGTCCGACCATGAATCGGCGCACGCCCTGATCCAGCAGTGCGACCATCAGTTCGCCGACGCCGCGCGTCGTGCGCTTGCCCACGTTGACGTCCATGCCGGCACGATCGGTGATGCCCACGACCTGCGCAATTTCGACGATTGCGATGGTGTCACCGTCGCCAGCCAGCACGCCGTAGGCCGCTTCGATCGTCGCGCCGCCAGCGCCACGAACGCGGTAGTGTCGACGCCGGCCGGAGTCGGCGACTGCGGTCAGGATCGCGTCGAGCGTCCCTTCGCCGCCATCGGCCATCGGTCGCGCGATGACTTCCGCATCAGGACATGCACGTGCGAAGCCGCGAGCGAGCGCCGCGCAAACGTCGGGTGCGGACAGCGAGCCCTTGAAGGAGTCCGGCGCGACGACGATGCGTGGCACGTGGCGGTAATCGGAAGTGACTGACTCGAAGCGCTGGAGTGTAGCGCAGCGGCCCGCTGGCCGGCGGCGTCGTCAGCGCGGCGCCTTCGGCGAAGTTGAGCGCCAACGATGTTGACCCGGTATGAGGTGGCATGTAGTGTCGTCGACGACGGTGATCGTGGCGGACTTGCTTGTCCTTTCTGGCGTCCATGACGAAAAGCATGAAACTCAACCTGCGAATGGAGACCGCGCGCTTGATCCATTGTCGTGTCCTGGCAGGATTGCGCTGTGCGCTGGTCGTCGCCAGCACTGCCATGTGTGCGGACGCCTGGGCGCAGGTGCCCGACGATGCGCGTGAGCTTCGCTGGGCGGACGAGGTGGCGCCGCAGGTGGTCGTCGGCGAAGTGCTATGGCTGACCACGCCGCAACGCGCCAAGGTGCTGGCGCTGTATGCGGACGCGCCGTCCGCCCGGAGCGGTGTCGTTATCGTGCACGGCCTGGGCGTGCATCCGGATTGGGGACTGAACGGCGCGCTGCGCTCGCGGCTCGCCGATCAGGGAATCGCCACGTTGTCGGTGCAGATGCCGGTGCTCGACAAGGACGCGACGCGGGAGCAGTACCGTGCGCTGTATCCGGTCGCGGGACAACGGATCGCCGCGGCAATGCGCGCGTTGCGCGAGCGCGGGGTCGCCAAGGTGGCGATCGTTTCGCATAGCCTCGGCGCCGGCATGGTCGACGCATGGCTTGCTGGCCCGGACGCGATGGCGATAGCCGCCTGGGTACCGATCGGGATGCTCGTCGACTTTGCAAGGGCCCCGCGCGAACCCGTGCTCGATGTCGTGGCCGGCAGCGATTTTCCTGAGGTGCTGGCCAGCGCAAAACTGCGCACGCCGCGTCTTCCCCGCGATCGCTGCTCGCGTATGGTCGTGGTGCCCGGAACCGATCATTACTTCGACAGTGCGACCGAGCCTTTGGTCGGCGTCATCGTGCCCTTCCTCGATCGAGCATTCGCGGGCGACTGCTAGACGCCCCCCGGCGCTGATCGATGTGCGGCCATAGCGTGACGGCAGTCGAGGAAACGCCGCGCTAGTGAATGACCAGGAGCCGCAATCCCAGCACCAGGAAGATTCCGCCCGCCACGCGATCCAGCCACGCGCCGATGGCAGGGCGGCGGGCGATGCGCTCGCCGATGCTGCCGGCGAACCAGCCGATGGCGCCGAAGATGACGACGGCGCCGAGTGTGAAGAGCATGCCCAGCTGCGCAATTTGCCAGGGCACGTGGCCGCGCTGGCTGTCCACGAACTGCGGCAGGAATGCGAGGAAGTAGAGGATCACCTTGGGGTTGATCGCGTTGGCGACGAGTCCCTTGATGAAGAGCCTGCCCGGCGTCTCGGCGGGGGCCGCGCCGGTCGGCGATGGGGCGACGGCGCGCGCGTTGCGGATCGCCTGGATGCCGAGCCAGACCAGATAAAGGCCGCCGGCGATCTTCAGCACGGCAAACGCGGGCGGCGACGCGGCGATCAGCGCGCTGATGCCGAGGGCGGCAAGCAACGTGTGATTCAGGCAGCCGAGCGCGCAGCCCAGTCCGAAGGCCACGCCGGACTTTCGACCGCGCGCCATGCCGATGCTCAACACCATCAGGTTATCGGGTCCGGGCGCGAGCGTGATCAGGATGGCGGCGGCGAGGAACGTCGCGGCCTGCGGCAGCGTGAGCAGGGCGTCCACCGTGGCATTGTGCATGAATGCGTGCATCGCCCCGCGGCCGCGACCCGGGAGTCCGCATGTCGCGCACCCGAGTGTTTCGTCGCCGCCGGGGGCGCCTCGTCGCCTGGGCGCTGGCTCTTTCCCGGGTTCACCTACCATCTCACGCAAAGGAAACGGCGGCCATCCAGGGAGGTCTTCATGCACCGAACAATCCTTGCGTTGATGTTGTGCGTCCCGATGCTGGCCCGCGGCGCCGGAACTGCGCCGGAAGGCCGCTGGGAGGGCCCGGTCGCGATTCCCGGCAATGAAATCCAGATCGTGATCGACCTGGCGCGCGACGGGACCGGCGCCTGGACCGGGTCGATCATCATGCAGGGTCTCGGCATCAAGGGGGTTCCGCTTGCGAACCTCGCGGTCAGGGATGCCGACATTGCCTTCGACATCGGCGACAGGTTCCGCACTCCGGCCCATGGACCGACGGTTTTCACGGCGCATCTGACCGCGGCCGATGCCATGGCGGGCGAAATGCGACAGGGCGGCAACTCGGCAAAATTCCAGCTCAAGAGGACAGCGCGGGCGCAGGTGGAATCGGCGCCGCGGAGCACGGCAGTCGCACGCGACCTGGCGGACCAGTGGATTGGCGAATTCGAGCTCGGCGGCTATCCGCGCCACGTCACGATCGCGCTCGAAAATCACGCCGGTGCCGCGGCCACGGCGCGGTTCGTCATTGTCGGCAAGCAGACAACCGAGATTCCCGTCGATCTCATTACCGAGGACGGCAACTTCCTGCGCATCGAATCGCTGGCAAATCACGTCGCGTTCGAAGGACGCTACGACAAGGCAAGCGGCGAGTTGCGGGGCGCCGTCGAACTGGGGTTCGGCGAGTTGCCGCTGGTGTTGCGTCGTTCCGGTGGGAGGCCGTCATGAAGCACATGCGCATTGTTCTTGCCTTGGCCACCGTCTTAGCGGCCGGCGTGGCGGACGCGCAAGCGACGTTTCGCGGCGACGCCGCGCATGCGGGAGCTTATCCGGGCGAAGGGCCCCGCCAGTTTCATCGCGTCAAGTGGAAGTTCCCGACGGGCGACCGTATCGTGTCATCGCCGGTCTACGCGAACGGAACGATCTATTTCGGTGGCGACGACGGAAATGTCTACGCCGTCGATGCGGCAGATGGGCATCAGCTTTGGAAGCGCAGTACCGGTGGACCGGTGGCCGCGACGCCTGCGGTCGCCGACGGCGTGGTTTACGTAGGCAGCTACGACGGCAAGTTCTACGCGCTCGATGCCCGTACTGGCGCCATGCGCTGGAGGATCGCCACCGGAGGCGAGCGGCGGTTCGAAGCCAAGGGCCTGCATGGCATGCAGCCGAAGAGCCAGACCATCGCCGATCCGTTCGACGTCTACCTGTCGAGTCCCGTCCTTGGCGGAGGCAGTGTCTATTTCGGAAGCGGCGATGGCAGCGTCTACGCCGTCGATGCGGTGACCGGCGAAGTGAAATGGAAATTCGCGACGGGTGATGTCGTGCACGCCTCGCCAGCGTATGCGGACGGCACCGTATTCGTCGGCAGCTGGGACAGCTACTTCTACGCGATCGATGCCGCGTCGGGCAAGGAGAAATGGCGGTTCCACGGTGGTGAGGATCCGATGATTCACAACCAGGTCGGATTCCAGTCCTCGCCGGCGGTCGTGAACGGCGTCGTCTATACGGGTTGCCGGGACTCGAACCTGTATGCGATCGATGCCGTCACCGGCAAGGAGAAATGGCGCTACAACAACAAGGGCAGCTGGGTGATCGGCTCGCCTGCGGTGACCCAAGGCAAGGTGATTTTCGGCACGTCGGACTCGAGCCTGTATCTGGTTCTCGATGCGGTCACCGGCAAGGAGATTGCACGCCAGCAGGGCAAGGCCTACGTCTTTTCGTCGCCTTCGGTGGCGGGAAACACGGTCTTCGTCGGCGTCCTCAACGGAACCCTGGAAGCGCGCGACCTCGACACGGGAAATCTTCTGTGGGAGTACTACACCGAAGCGTCAAGGCGTAACGATGGCTGGGTGCTGACCTCGGATCGCCAATTCAATGGCCCGCTGCTCTTCTGGTCGAGTTGGCGCGAGGTGCCGATCGTCGCGACGGCCCGTCAGTTCGGCGTGGGATCGATTTTTTCCTCGCCGCTGATCGTTGCCGGAACGGTCTACTTCGGCAGCACCGACGGAAACCTGTACGCGCTGGAGTAGCGGGGGACCGTCCGGTTCGCCGCTGCAGACGCGGCGGCTTTTCGAATGACGCCTGCCGATATTGCGGCGAATCCGTTACCGCGCCTTGCTCAGTTCCTTCATGAGGGGCGCGTCGAATTCGATGTCGACCTGCGGGCCGCCCATCGCGGCGCCGTCGAAGACGAGCTTGCCGGCCAGACGCTCCGGCGTGTTCGTGGTCAGGAACAACGCGGCGGGCTGTTCGGTTCCCGAAAACTGCACGCGCTGGTCGTTGAGCACCACCCAATAGTTGAGCCGCGGCCCCACGTCGAGATCGACGGTCAAGCCGTTGCCCAATCCCGAGTCCGTGCAGCTCATCGTCGTGCACGCCTCGATCTTCGCGCCCAAGTCGGTCGGCGAAAAAATCAGATGGCGAATGATCTTGCCCGGCTCGACCGCGTCCGGTCCCTTGACCAGATACGCGAATTTCGGCGTCATCGTGATCACGCCGGATTTGGACTTGTACGTCAGCGTCCCCTTGGCGGTCCCGCCGGCGGCGACGGCATGGCAGGCAACAGCCACGGCAATCAGTCCCACCAAGCCCGCAAGCGTAGTGCGCACAACCTGAATTGTTTTCATTCGCGACTCCCGGTCGTTGTCATGCGGCGTGTTGCCTTCCGTTACTTGCGCGTCGCCTTCTTTACCAGCGCCAGCACGGCGGGCTTGTCCGCGAAGGCTTTTTCGTAGGCCTTCGCCCTTTCCGGCGGCAGCCGGTAGCCTGCCGCGATCAATTCCTCGAGGCCGTCGTGGCCAGAGTACAGACCCATGTCGAAGGCGGTGATCCCCATCGGGTTGGTGACCCCGACCTTCGCGCCCGCGCCGATGAGCAGCTTCATCACCTCGCGGTCGCAACCTTTCATCGACGCGGCCATCAGCGGCGTGAAGCCGTTGCCGTCGCCGCGGTTGGCATCGGCGCCGCGCTCCAGGAGCAGTTTGATCATCGCCTTGGTATCGGCCTTGGTCGGGCGCACGCCGGGTGCGCACCCATCGCCGGCTTGCAGCATGACCACAAGCGGCGGTCCGCTGTTGGCGACCGGCGCCAACGCCGACGTACCCGCATCGAGGAAAGCGCGAACGATGGCAACGTCCGTCCCGGCCAGCGCCTGGAAATACGAGCCGGATTCCATCGTGATCTTCCGCTCGCGCAACAAGGCGACGGCACTGGTTTCGGCTGTTGTGCTCGCGGCGCGTGTTGCCGCCGGATCGGCGTCAACGGCTGCGGTGGCCGGCGCCTCGCCGCCCACCTTGGCAAGCGTCGTCTTCGCTTCAGCGCGAACGTCGGCGTCGGGGTCGGCCTCCGCGAGAGCGGCGACGGCTCCGCGCGTCCGTTCGGCGACGCGCGTTTTCGCCGCCGCGGTCATCGCTTGCTTTCGGTCGCCCATTTCGCCGATCGCAGCCACGGCGCGCCTGCGCGTCGCTGCATCGGTATCGCGAAGCACCGCGACCACGGCATCGATTTGCGCGGCAGCCAGCCCGCCGGCACGGCTCAAGCTCCACAATGCCTCGTTGCGCACGGAACTGTCCGGATCGCTCAGCAGGTCGGCGGCGCGCGGCGCCCAGACCAGCACGTCCTTCTCGCGAAGTTCCTTGCCGAGCAAACTGAACGACGCTTCGCGCACCTTGGGATCGCGCGACGCGAGGTAGCCGACCAACATCTCGATCCAGCCATCCGGCCTTGGGTCGAACAGGCCGAGCGCCTTCAGCAGGACCGCCTGACTGTTGTGCGCCGTGCGTGTCACCTCGACCATCGGCACGATCAGCGCGCGATCCCCGGTCTTCGCCAGACGCTCGAGCGCACTGACGGCGCTCTCGAAGCTCTCGCGCTCGGCGATACTCTGCGCCGACGCGGGTCGCGGCGCGGCGGCACGCTCCAGGAACTCCAGGATCGGGTAGAGCAGGATCACGGGCGGCGCATAACCGACCAGTCCGCGCGCCGCCATGTAGCGATCGCTGTTGGGGATGTCCGGCGTCTCGAACACGCGCCGGCGGGCGGGGGCGAGTTCGGCACTCGACATGCCGAGCATTTGCAGCGCGCCGGCGGCGCGAATCACCACTGCTGGCGAGGGGTCGTCAAGCGCCTGCAACAGATGAGGCCGGGCGGGTTCCGACGCCTTGCCGGACTTCCAGAGCGCGCCGGCGGCGGCGGCCCGCACCCGCGAATCGGGGTCGGCCAGCGCCGCGTCCAGCGCTTTGATGACGTCCGGATATTCGAAGCCGCCCAGGTATTCCGCTGCCTTGATGCGCTCGCCGGCGTTGCGGTCTTTCTGCAGAACCTGCACATGCTCATCCGCCCACTTGCGGAATGTCCGCTCGGCGTCGCTTTGCGCGCGCGCCGAAAGCGCGACCCACGCGAAGAGCAGGAAGCCGACGATTCGGACAGCGTGGGGCATCGCCTATTCCAAGCATAGCGGCAACCCGCAGGATAATGCGCTTTGATCCGCCGCGCACGCGGGGACGATGTTCTCGCTGCCGCCGTTCGCGCGGTCGCCGGATGACTCGCGACGCTCAGTTCGTCGCGCGCGTCAGCCGGTCGCGAACGGCCAACCACTCCGGATCATCGGGAACCGCTTCGATCAGGATCGCAGTGACGCCGGGCACGTCGAGTGCGCGCAGGTTCGCGTACAGGTCGTGCGCGTAACCCTGCGCCGCCGTGGAGGAAACCACCCACGCGCCGACAAATTCGCCGGGACGCGGGAACGTGCGCGCGAGGACAGCAACGCGCTCGCCGGCGGCGGAGCGGCGCGCAACTTCAGGCAGCAGGTCGCCGCGCGCGACGAGGCGCGCGGGTGCATGCGGCGCGTAGTGCGACGCGAGCGTCCCCGAGGCTCGCGGTGCGTCTGCGCCGGGCGCCGTCGGCGCCCGGCCCAGCACCCGGGCCAGCGCCTCGCTGCCGATGCCGCCGGGGCGCAGCAGCAATGGTTCGCTCCCGGTGAACGCGACGATCGTGCTTTCGATGCCGACCGCGCAGGATCCTCCGTCGAGAATCATCGCCACCGCATCGCCCAAGTCGTCCGCGACATGCTGCGCCGACGTGGGAGACACGTGGCCGAAGCGATTGGCCGACGGCGCGGCGATGCCGTTGCCTCCGAGCGCGGCGAACGCGGCGAGCAATGCTTTCGCGACCGGATGCGCGGGCATGCGCAGGCCAACGCTGTCCTGGCCCCCCGTAATGGCGTCCCCGACGTGGCCGGCGCGCGGAAGGATCAGCGTTAGCGGTCCGGGCCAGAAAGCGGCCGCGAGTCGCCGCGCCCCTTCGGGAAACTCGCGGGCCCATCGTTCGACCTGCGCCACCTGCTGCAGGTGCACGATCACCGGATGATCGGCCGGCCGGCCTTTGGCCGTGAAGATCCGGCGCACGGCATCGCGATTTCCCGCATCCGCGCCCAGGCCGTAGACCGTTTCCGTCGGGAACGCGACGAGTTCGCCCGCTTGCAGGCGCCGCGCCGCGTCTGCCACCGCGGTGGTGGTCGGCGCGGCGATCCGCCCGCTCATCGCATAGCCCGGAAGCGCTTGGCCTCGCGCCACTCCCGCAGACCGTGCACGCGAAGGAAACTGCTAGAATTCAAGCTTTTGCGAAGCGGTGCATGCGGATCGACTGCGCAACCTGCCGAACACCGCCGCACATGCCGTTGGGCGCAACCAGGAGTCGGGATGAGTGAGTTTCTGTTCACGTCGGAATCGGTGTCGGAGGGCCATCCGGACAAGGTCGCGGATCAGATTTCCGACGCGGTGCTCGACGCAATTCTAGAGCAAGACCCGACCGGCCGCGTCGCGGCCGAGACGCTGGTGTCGACGGGACTCGTCGTCATGTCGGGTGAGATAACGACCAAAGCCGACGTCGATTACGCGCGCGTCGCGCGCGAAACGGTCCGCGCCATCGGCTACAACGACCCGGAGTTGCGCTTCGACGCCGACGGCTGCGCGGTCATGGTCTGTTATGGCCGCCAGTCGCCGGACATCGCGCAGGGCGTGGATCGTGCGTCGGACGACTACCTGAACCAGGGGGCCGGCGACCAGGGCCTCATGTTCGGCTACGCGTGCGACGAGACGCCGTCGCTGATGCCGTTCCCGATCTATTACGCGCACCGGCTGGTGCAGCGGCAAAGCGAGGTTCGTCGCGACGGACGCCTCCCCTTCCTGCGGCCGGACGCCAAATCGCAGGTCACGGTCCGTTACGCGAACGGCAAGCCCGTCGCGGTCGACACGGTCGTGCTCTCCACGCAGCATCATCCATCGATGAACGACAAGCAGGACAAGCTCGCGGAGGCCGTGATCGAGGAGATCATCAAGCCGGTGTTCCCGGCGGACATGCTGAAAGGCGCGCGCTTCCTCGTGAATCCCACCGGCCGATTCGAAATCGGCGGACCGCACGGCGACGCCGGGCTCACGGGCCGCAAAATCATCGTCGATACCTACGGCGGTGCGGCACCGCATGGCGGCGGCGCGTTTTCCGGCAAGGATCCCTCGAAAGTCGACCGGTCGGCTGCCTACGCGGCGCGCTACGTGGCGAAGAACATCGTCGCGGCGGGGATCGCTTCGCAGTGCCAGGTCCAGGTGTCGTACGCCATCGGCGTGGCCAAGCCGATCAACGTGACCATCTACACCGAGGGCACGGGGAAGATTTCCGACAAGAAGATCGCCGCGCTCGTCGCCGAGCATTTCGATCTGCGGCCGAAGGGAATCGTGCGCATGCTCGACTTGCTGCGGCCTATCTATCGCAAGACGGCGGCTTACGGCCATTTCGGCCGCGACGAGCCCGAATTCACCTGGGAAAATACAGACCGCGCCGAGGTGCTGCGAAAGGCGGCCGGCCTGTAGATGCAGTCTTGACCGAAAGGGACCGACCATGATCGATCGTCGACTTGAATTGCTGGTTCGTGGCGCGTGCGCAGGCAGTGCGCTGCTGGCGCTGGCGTCGTGCGCGACGCTGAATCGCGAGGGCGCGGTGGCGCCGCTCGACGGCGGCAATGTCGCGGTGAGGCAGGGGGCGCCGCTCGTGGTGAACCTTTCGGTGGACCCCGCCACAGGCTTCGGCTGGGTGCTGACCAGCAAGGCGGGCGACAAGGTCTGGCTGATCGGCGGGCCGGATTACACGCCAGAGCCGATCCCGCCCGGCATGCTCGGAGTGGGAGGCACGACGACCTACCGTTTTCGCGCCCAGGCGCAGGGCAGCCAATCGCTCGAGTTTGCCTACCTGCCGGTGTGGGAACAGGGTGCCGTCCCCACGAAAACGGTTCGCTACGATGTGACCGTCCAGTCTGCCGGCTGGGAGAACTGGTTCTAGCCCGGTCGGGCGGCACGAATACCGGGCTGGAGTCAAAATCCAAGTTACTGTATAATATCGACTTTTGGCGATGCGCCGAATGCAGTGCGTGTGGCGCTGCGCCGCGCTCCGAAAATTTTAGGAAAAATCATGGCCGAACGTTCCCGTACCCGCCGCAACACGCTCGAGCGTCGTTGCCTGCCCAAGACCTTCAAGCGCATGTTCGTCGGCGCGCCCAAGGGAATCTTCAAGATGCTGGAAAAGATCAAGAAGAACTGATACCCGCGTCGCCGCATCCTCTGGGCCGTCTTGTCGCAAGACGGCCCTTGTATTTTCATGATCCCGTGACACTTGGCCCGCCGCTCGCGGCATGATTGCCGCCATGCCGTTCGCCTATTACAGCAAGCTCTCGCCTGCGCGCCAGCGCGTGTATCGCGAAAGCGACGCCATCCCGACGCTCGAACTCCCTGCGGGCCTGCCGGTCGCCGCGCCCGTTGCGGCCATTCGGGCGGGACTGCTCGACGAAGACCGGGTGGCCGTTCAGCGCGCCTGCCAGGCGCTCGTCGATGCGCTGGTCGCTGGATACGGTGTGCCTCCGGTCCGTGTCCGGGTGCTCGCAAATCGGCCTTCCGATGACTACGGTGAGCTCCAGGGGCTCTACGAACCCGACGAGGAGGTCGCGCCGGCGCGCATCACGGCCTGGATGCGGACGGCACAACGAAAGCAGGTTGTGGCGTTCAAGTCCTTCCTGCGCACTCTCGTGCACGAATTTGCGCACCATCTGGACTACGAGCACTTCAAGCTTCCCGAGACGTTCCATACCGAAGGCTTCTACCGCCGCGAGTCGAGCCTCGCCAATGCGCTGCTGGCCACGCTGGATCCGGTTACCCCTGTCCAGACCAATCCGCGCTAGTTTGGGGTAGAATGCCTGCCGCTCCCCGAGGAGCGTTGCAACAGTCGCCCACGGACCTTCACCGGTCCGTTGCGCTGCCAGGCTCGGGGTTCACCATCCATTGCAACTGCGCTCGTTGATCCGCGGCTTGTCTGCCCGCGGGATGACGAGTGCGATTCGTGCCTCCCTTCCCGCAAGCCGCCCGGCCGCCCGACAAGGAGTGATGCATGAACGCAGGCACCGAAACCAGAAAATTCGCCGACTTCCACGTCGCGGATATGTCCCTCGCCAATTGGGGGCGCAAGGAAATCGCCATCGCCGAGACGGAGATGCCCGGCCTCATGGCGATCCGCGAGGAGTTCGCTCCCGAGCAGCCGTTGCGCGGTGCGCGCATCGCCGGTTCGCTGCACATGACCATCCAGACAGCCGTCCTGATCGAGACGCTGCAGGCGCTCGGCGCGGACGTGCGCTGGGCGTCGTGCAACATCTATTCGACGCAGGACCATGCCGCCGCCGCGATCGCCGCTCGCGGCACGCCGGTGTACGCGCACAAGGGCGAGACGCTGGACGAATACTGGGAGTACACGCACCGCATTTTCGAATGGCGGATGCCTGACGGCGAAATCGGCACGCCGAACATGATTCTCGACGACGGCGGCGACGCGACGCTGCTGGTCCATCTCGGCACGCAGGCCGAGGCCGATCGCTCGCTGATTTCGCATCCGGGCAACGAGGAGGAAACCGCGTTGTTCGCGGCGATCGCAAAGCGCCTCGCCGCCGACGCGACGTTCTACTCGCGGATCAAGGCGGGCATCCACGGCGTGACCGAGGAGACGACGACCGGTGTCAAGCGCTTGTACACGATGCACAAGGAAGGCCGGCTGGGCTTCCCGGCGATCAACGTCAACGACTCGGTGACCAAGTCGAAGTTCGACAACCTGTACGGCTGCCGCGAATCGCTGGTCGACGGGATCAAGCGGGCGACGGACGTGATGGTCGCCGGCAAGGTCGCGCTGGTGGCGGGCTATGGCGACGTCGGCAAGGGGTCCGCGCAGGCGCTGCGCGCGTTGTCGGCGCAGGTGTGGGTGGCCGAGATCGATCCGATCTGCGCGCTGCAGGCGGCGATGGAAGGTTACCGTGTCGTGACGATGGACTACGCCGCGGACAAGGCGGACATCTTCGTGACCGCTACCGGCAACATCGACGTCATCACGCACGAGCACATGAAGCGCATGAAGAACCAGGCGATCGTGTGCAACATCGGCCACTTCGACAACGAGATCGAGGTGGCTGCGCTGAAAGCTTACCGGTGGGAGAACATCAAGCCGCAGGTCGACCACATCATCTTCCCGGATGGCAAGCGGATCATCCTGCTCGCCGAAGGCCGCCTCGTTAACCTGGGCTGCGGGACAGGGCATCCGTCTTATGTGATGAGCTCGTCGTTCGCGAACCAGGTGATGGCGCAGATCGAGTTGTGGACCGATGCGCAGACCAGCGGCAATCAGTATCCGGTCGGCGTGTATGTGCTGCCGAAGCATCTCGACGAGAAGGTGGCCCGGTTGCAGTTGTCCAAGCTCAACGCGATGCTCACGCCGCTGACCGACAAACAGGCGCGGTACATCGGCGTGCATGTCCGCGGGCCGTACAAGCCGGACAGTTATCGCTACTGATTGGGCGTCGAGGAGCGAAATCGAGCGTCGCTGGGAGACGCGGCGCTCCTTTCGCGCGGCCCGGACCGATGTTTGGGTCGCGTGCATCCCGGCGTTTGCGTTGCGGGACCGGCTGTGAGTTTCCGGTTCCTTTCGTGAGGAGTTAGAAATGCGACTGGTTCTGACCTGGCTCATCAACGCGGTGGCGCTAATCGCGCTGCCTTACGTATTTTCGTCCATCACCGTCGACTCCTTTTTTCCAACTGCGGTGATCGTGGCGGTGGTGCTGGGCCTCATCAACACGCTGATCCGCCCGCTGCTCGTCATTCTCACGCTGCCGGTGACGATCCTGACGCTGGGCCTCTTCATCTTCGTCATCAACGGCCTGTTGTTCTGGGCCGTGGGTTCGTTCATGCCGGGCTTCCATGTGGCGGGATTCTGGGCTGGCGTATTCGGCGCGATCGTGTACAGCATCATCTCGTGGGCGTTGTCCTCGCTGTTGCTGTCGAAGAAAACTGACGCGGGACTTTAGATTCGTGGCCGACCGTCCCAAGCTGTACAGCGTCGAGTTCTACCCGCCGAAAACGGAAGAGGGTGCCGCCAAGCTGCGCGTGGTCCGCGCGCAACTCGCGCAGCTGAAGCCGGCATTTTTTTCGGTGACCTTCGGCGCCGGCGGGTCGACGCGCGAGGGCACGCTGGCCACGGTGCTGGAAATTCGCGACGAAGGGCTCGCCGCCGCGCCGCACATATCGTGCGTAGGCGGGTCGCGCGCGTCGCTGCGCGATGTGCTTGCGAACTACCGGAGCCACGGCATCCGGCATCTCGTTGCGCTGCGCGGCGACCAGCCGTCGGGCTCGGGCGATACTGGCGATTTTCGCTACGCAAGCGAACTCGTCGCGTTCATACGCGAGGAAACAGGTGACTGGTTCCATATCGATGTCGCGGCCTATCCCGAATATCATCCGCAAGCGCGCAGTTGGGACGACGATCTCGCCAATTTCGAGCGCAAGGTCAAGGCGGGCGCCGATTCGGCGATCACGCAATATTTCTTCAATGCCGATGCGTACTGGCACTTCGTGGACGCGTGCGCGGCGCGCGGCATCACCGCGCCGATCGTTCCAGGCATCATGCCCATCCTGAGCGCCAGCGGCCTGGCACGCTTCTCGGACAACTGCGGCGCGGAGATCCCGCGCTGGATTCGACGCAAGCTCGAGGGATTCGGTGATGATCACGCGTCGGTGCGTTCGTTCGGGCTCGACGTCGTCACCGAACTGTGCGCCGGCCTGATCGAGGACGGCGTTCCCGGCCTCCACTTCTACACGCTCAATTCCGCAGCGCTCACGTCGACCATCTGGCAACGCCTGGGAATCTAGCGAACGCGCC
>CAWAKN010000003.1:0-12196 GCA_963782625.1 uncultured beta proteobacterium
CCTGGGCTCACCCTGACCATTGACGGTCACGGTGGGTCCGGGGGCAGAAGTCATCTGCATCCGGTGCTCCTGACCGCGGAAGTTGTAAGTGACATCCCAGTAGTCAGGTCGGCCCTGGCTGGGCGCGCTGGCGCAACGCTGGACGTCCTGCGTATGCACCTGCTGGCCTTCGCGACCGATGTTCGCGCCGACCGCGGCGCCCGCGACGGCGCCACCGGCTGTGGCAATGTCCTGGCCGCGCCCGCCGCCGACCTGGTGACCGAGCACACCGCCAATGATGGCGCCCGCAATGGCCGCTGGCACGTTGGCACCGCCTCGATCCTGCACGACCTGCCCGTGCTCGATCCAGCACCGCTGCTCGGGTGGCCCGACCACGGCGTGGACTGACGTGACATCCGCCTGGTACAGCCGCTCGTTGTGACGCCGATGGTCGTCGTAGATCGCAACGGGCGCAGGCGCGTAGCGCGTGTCATCGATATGCGCGTTCACGCTCACCGTCCGCACCGACGAGACGCGGTCGTTCAAGCCCATCGCCGCCAGCGACGGATACCTGCCCGCACGCAGGACAACACACCGGCCGCTGAAATGGGCGTCTTCGCAGACCTCCCACCGGTCGCTCATGACCACGACCGACGACGCGCGATCATTGAAGCCGTAGCGTTCGAAGTTGTCGATTCGCTGCTGCGTGGTGAATTGCCGGCCCTGGAAGCCGTCGTTCTCGTAGAAGGTGACCTGTGCGGCTGCTCTGTGTCGCGATGGCCAGGCCGGCCACCGCCAACGCGCTTCTCAATGTTGCGTTCATCGATTTCTCCTGGATCGGGTTGCATGCACGTAAGCCAATCAAATTTGCAACCAGGCGATCAATATGGCCGGTCATCGGCCCCGAGGTCTGTGCGGCGTCGTACATTGCGCGGTCATCCGTTCGCCGAGCCAACGTCGTGTGCGCTACCGAACGGACAGCGTGCGTCAACGCGGCCACACTGCTATCGAATCTTGAAGCGCATTGCATGGCGCGCCGTTCGTGCCTTGCAGAAATGGATCGCTGTCGGGATGGCACCGGGACCGGATGGCGTTTCTGCCAACGCTGGACGCTTCGTCATCCGACGACCGGGAAACCGAACAAGGACAAGGTGAATTTCATGCTCTATACGATCGCGGTCGTTCTGCTCATTTTGTGGGTCCTCGGGCTCGTCACTTCCACCACAATGGGCGGCTTCGTCCACATTCTTCTGGTGGTCGCCATTGTCATGGTGCTGGTCAACCTCATTAGCGGACGACGCTCGTTGTGACGCCGTGGCCGATCTCCGACGCAAAACCACGTCGAGATCGCATTCCGTGCATCGCTGTCGAGAGCCAGCGGTCCCTGGACGGTTGCGAATTCAATAGGGGTCAATGCATATGAACACCAGCAAATGGGTAACGGGTGCAGAGAGTGATCGGATCACGACCGACAAGCTGATCGCGGATCTCCGGATGCTCGCGGCCGACATGGAGGCGCTGCTCAAGGCCACCGCCAGTCAGACAGGGCAACAGGTCGCACTGGTGCGTGCCAGGGCGGAGGAATCGCTGAAGTTGGCAACAGCCCGCGTCGCAGATTTGCAGGACGTGGCGCTGGCGAGGGCCCGAGCAGCCGGACGAGCGACTGACGACTACGTCCATGCCAATCCCTGGCAGGTCATGTCCGTCTGCGTCGTGGCCGGCCTCGTGCTCGGCTTTGTGCTTACGCGGGGCGGCGCTTCCGATTCGTAGGAACCGACAAGGTTGCCGCGATCCATGCGCCCGCTGCGGGACGCATGGATCATGCCCGGCGAGGAGCGTTTTCCGATTACCGAAAACGCTTCCCGCGAAGCACGATGATGGACTGACGTCAGGCGCTCTTCTTCGCGTCCTTGATGTCCTTCTTGACGTCCCCGAACCTCGCCTGCGCGCTGCCGAGCACCCTCTGATACGTGCCCTTTATTGTCAGTGTCTCGTTGCCGACGAGCTTGCCGGCGACTTCCTTGATCTTGCCTTCCGCTTCGTTGACTCGGCCCTTCACCTGGTCTTTGTTCATGCTCATGACATGCTCCTGATAACGTGTGCCGGTAAACGGCCGGCATGCCGTACTGAATGGTTCAGTCTAGGCGTGCCAGGCGGCGAAGTCGGTGCGCTGTCGCGCATATCCCCGCCTCGCCAGTCGTTCACCACGCGACTCAACCAGCGCGTACCTCGTCGGTCCAGACCTTGAAGCTCGTCAAGGTGTTGGGACCGAAGGTGCTGCTGATCGCGACGTCGGCGGCGTCGCGGCCGCGCGCGATCAGGACCCTGCCGATGCGCGGCGTGTTGTTGCGGGCGTCGAAGGTATACCAGCGGCCATCGAGGAAAGCCTCGAACCACGCGGAGAAATCCATCGGGCCGTACGGCGGCGGCACGCCGATGTCGCCGAGGTAGCCCGTGCAGTAGCGCGCGGGGATGTTCATGCACCGGCAGAAGGCGACGGCGAGGTGCGCATAGTCGCGACAGACGCCCGTCTTGTCGTAAAACGCCTCGAACGCCGTCCGTGTCATTCGCGCGTGCTCGTACCCGAAGACGATGTGGTCATGGACGAAGTCGCAGATCGCCTGCACGCGACCCCATCCCGTCGGCGCCTGCCCGAAGAGCTTCCACGCCGTCTCGGACAGCCGATCGGTTTCGCAGTACCGGCTTCCCAGCAGAAACAGCAGCGTTTCCTCGGGCAGGTCCGGCACGGGGACCTGCCGCGCCTGCGGAGCAATCACGTCCGGCGCGCCGGTGTCGTTCACGATCACGTCGGCGGAGACGCGCGTGCGGCCCTGCGGCGCAAGGATGCGGGTGCACCAGTTGCCAAAGCTGTCACGATAGGCGGCCATCGGAACCGGCGGCGCGATTGCCAGATCGTCACGACCGACGAGATCGGAAACGCGCGTGAAGTGTACGTTCACGTTGAATATCATCGGCGTTGGCTGCGGGCAGTCGTAGATCATTTCGAAACCGACACGTATCTGCATCATGAATCTCCGGTTTGCGCCGCGCGCAACGAATCGATCAAGGCGCTCCGCAGCGCTGTCCAGCGCCGGCCCGTCTTGACGACGATGCTCTGGTTGACCTCCAGCTCGACCCCGACGTAGGCGCCGGGCGGAAAACGCCGGCGCAGGTGCGAGGTCAGCCCGTCGCCGCTGCCGGCATAGGGATAATTGCGGCGCACCCGGACGTCAGGCGCGAGCGCCGCGAGCGCTGCCTTCCAGCGGGCGCAGAGCAGCGCTTCCGCTTGCCGGCGGGGGTGGTAAAGCAGACCCACGTCGGCGCTGCGCACTTTGCCATCCAGCTCCGGCGTGAAGCTGTGCGACGAAATGTGGATCACGCGCTGCCCCCGTCCCACCGCTTGCCCGACCAGGCGCTCTACTTGCGCGCGATAGGGCCGGTAATGCTCGTCGAGGATCGTCGCGCGGAGCTCCGCCGGTGCGCCGCGCGTCGCCGCCGAGAAAAGCTGCGGATGACCGATGGAGCGATTGAGATCGACGAGGAGACGGCTGATCGTAGACATCACGAGCGTCGCTTTGAAAGCAGTGGCCAGCGCCCTCGCCATGATCAGCGCGCCGGGATCGTATCCGCGGTGGGAGTCGAGCAGCGCTGGTCGCCCCCGAAACAGCCGTCGATAGCACGCGGGAATCCGGTTGCCGCCGTGTTCACAGGTAATGAGGAAGGCGTCGACCGCCACGGCTTGTCACCAGCGCAGCTCGGGCAACCGGCGAAACACCTGCCGTGTGCCTTCGCCCCATTCGTGGCCCAACAACGTGAAATAGGGATCCCCCTCGTCGAATCGACGCCGCCTGTGCACGGCGAGGCTGTCCCCTTCATAGCAAATGAGGTCGATCGGCATGCCCACCGACAGGTTGCTGCGCATCGTCGAATCGAATGACACCAACACGCATTTCGTGGCGTCGGCCAGCGGCGTCGAGCGCGTGATCACGCGGTCGATGATCGGCTTGCCGTACTTGGTTTCGCCCGTCTGAAAGTATGGAGTATCGATTCCCGCTTCGATGAAATTGCCCTCGGCATAGATCCGGAACAGCCGCAGCGGCTCGCCGCTGATCTGGCCACCGACGATGAACGAGGCATTGAAGCCGATATCGCTTTCCTGCAGGTACTCGCCGTCGCGTCGCTCGATATCGCGCATCGCGTCCGAGACCAGCATCGCGACGTCGAACATTGTCCGCGCGCTCCAGAGATTGGCGGCCGCGCCGTCGGCAGCGCAGCGCTGGTTCAGCACGCCGATCACGGCCTGCGTGCCGGCCAGGTTTCCGGAGCTCAGGAGCACGATGACGCGGTCGCCGCGACGCTCGAAGACCGTCATCTTGCAAAACTTGGCGAAATTGTCCATGCCGGCGTTCGTCCGGGAATCCGAGGCGAAAATGATCCCCTCGTCGAGCATTACGCCAATGCAATAGGTCATGCCTCGCGTCCGATGCTCAGCCTGCGCGCCCCGTTCTGCCGACGCCAACGGCGGTCATCGGCACTCGCACCCGGCGGCAGCACGCTCGCTCGAGACGGGAGCGTGCTGGCGGCAGTTGCCTCATTTGTTGCGGTCCCCGCCTTGCGGCTCGCCGTTGTCATGGCCCTTCTGTCGGCCCTGCTTCGATTCCTGCGGGGGTCCCTGGTGCGGCGGTTGTCCGGGCGGGGGCGGTGGAAGCGTTTGCGGCAGCGCCGTTGGGCGGCTGACGCCATTTTGGTACGGTGGCGGAGGTCCTCGTTGCGGTGACGCCGCCGCTCTTCCCGGCGGAGCCGACACGGACGCCGCTTCGACTCGCTGCGTCTGGTAGTGCTGCTGCACCACCGCGTCGCGCGGCTGGTAACGGTAATTCTGGGTCTGCAGCGCCTGCTGCTGTTCGACGTGCGGGTATCGGGTCCCTGAATACTGCCGCTGGTACACCGGCAGCGGCGCCGGCGCGGGCACGGCACGGTGGTTCCAGTTGTCCCATCCGCCGCGGCTTTGTTCCCATGCACCGCCCCAGTGCTCACCCCAGTGCGGCGGCGCATCCGCGCGCCACCCGCGAAAGTACGCCGGCGGCTGCCGATAGTAGCGCACGGGAACGCGCAGGACGAACAGCGGGACCACGTCCGGGGCGACAAGCCCCCACGGCCCGTTGTACCAGGAGCTCGCGTACCAGTTGTCGCGCTGGTAGACCCAGTACATGCCGTCGTAGAAGAAGTAGTTCGAATTCACTTGCGGGGCGTAGTAGACGGGGTAGCCGGGCACCGCGACAAGCTGCGGATACACGGGCAAGTTGATCCCGATACTGACGCCGGGAAGCCCGATACCGACGCTCACCTGTGCTGCTGCCGAGGCGGCCGAGCAGAGCAGAATCCACAGAACAATAAGTCCGTTACGCATTTTTTCTCACGATCGATGAAACATTGACGGGTGTGCCGGCGGTTGCCTGCGCGGCCTTTTCCAGGTCGCGCAGATCGTCGCGCCGGATTCTCGCGAACGTTTTCTGCAGGTTGGTGTTGAAACTCGGGGTATATCGAAACGACGGGTCGAGAATGGATTTCATGTGGCCTCACGCTATCCGGCACCGGCCGGGAATGCGCCAGTGGTCTTTCGAGCAAGCAATTTCACGAATCCGCCTGCGGATGCGACTCCGATTCAGGTGGCGAGGTTGCAGGATGATCCTTGCGGCCGGTATAGTCGGTGCGGTGGGACACGTTGCCGCAAGCCCGTGCCGGCGCATCGGGAGACGGTGTCCGCTGCCCCGAGGAAAGGTTGCCCATGGCCGGGCCCGGACTCCACGATCCCCATCAGAACCACCTGCTCGGCGCCTTGCCGAGGGATGACTACGAACGGCTCGCGCCCCATCTGGAGCTGAAGCCGATGCCGCTCGGCGACGTCCTCTATGAATCCGGGGACACGCTGCGCCATGTCTATTTCCCCACGACCACCATCATTTCGCTGCTGTATGTGATGGAGGACGGCGCGTCGGCCGAAATCGCCGTCGTCGGCAACGAAGGCATCCTCGGCATATCGCTGTTCATGGGAGGCGAGACCACGCCCAGCCGCGCCATCGTGCAAAGCGCGGGGCACGCCTTCCGGCTCAAGGCCGAATTGCTCAAGACCGAGTTCGGGCGTTTCGGTCCGACGATGAATCTCCTGCTGCGCTACACCCAGGCGCTGCTCACGCAGATGGCGCAGACCGCGGTCTGCAACCGGCACCATTCGGTCGACCAGCAACTGTGCCGATGGCTGTTGCTGAGCCTCGATCGCCTGGCATCGAACGAACTTTCCATGACGCAGGAACTGATCGCCAACATGCTGGGCGTGCGCCGCGAAGGCGTGACCGAGGCGGCCGGGAAGTTGCAGGACGCCGGATTGATTCGTTACAGCCGAGGCAGGATCACCGTGCTCGATCGCCCGGGTCTGGAGGCGCGGTCCTGCGAATGCTACAAGGTGGTCAAGACGGAGTTCGATCGGCTCCTTCCGTACGTCGCCAAATAACTCCCTGTCTTTCTCCCCGTGCGCGGGAATCGTCGCGCCGCGTGCGTCAGACTGACCTGGTGGACAACCGCAAGGATGTCTACGTCAAGAGAGCGAAGGCCGGGCCGGTTAAGCGGTGGCGTAGCGCACAGACTGCGAAGTCGCTTCGGAATATCGTTGATCACTGATCGGTTTTGACAAAGCAGAACCGGCTCGCCAAGCTTGCGGAGCGGCGGGCGCATTGAAGCCCGGTGGAGAAGCAGAGACATGAGAATACGTTTCTGGGGAACGAGAGGGTCGATCGCCACGCCCGGGCCGGGCACGAATCACTTCGGCGGCAATACCTCGTGCGTCGAGCTGACCACCGCCAGCGGCGACCTTCTGATTTTTGACTGCGGCACCGGCGCGCACCGGCTGGCCACCCATTTGATGGCCCAAGGCAAGAAACCCATCGACGCGAACATTCTCCTCGGACATACGCACTGGGATCACATTCAGGGCTTTCCCTTCTTCACCCCGGCTTTTGTCAAAGGGAACTCCGCCGCGATCTATGGTCCGGAAGGAAGCCGCGGCTCGCTGCACGATGTGCTGGCCGGCCAGATGGAGTTCACCTACTTCCCCGTCGAGTTGAACCAGCTGCCGGCCGCGATTACCTATCACGACCTGACCGAGGGCATTCACACGATCGGCGGTGCGCGCATCGCGGCGCAATTTCTCAATCACCCGGCGATGACCCTGGGCTACCGCGTCGAAGCGGACGGCGTAGCGGTGGTGTATCTGGTGGATCACGAGCCGTTTTCCGACGAGCTCTGGCGCGCCGGTGCCGAGACCGGCCGCATCGAGTCCATCCTGCACGACGGGGACCGCCGGCACGCCAAATTCATGGCCGACGCGGATCTCGTCATCCACGACGCCCAGTACACGCCGGACGAGTACCGCTCAAGGAAGACCTGGGGACACAGCCCGTACGACTACGTGGTGCAGATTGCCTCCGCGGCCGGCGTGCGGCGGGTCGCGCTGACCCACCACGATCCGAGCCACGACGACCACTTCGTCGCGGAGATCGAGCGCAAGGCCCGCGCCGTCGCATTGCAATGCGGGACGGGACTCGATGTCTTCTGCGCGTACGAAGGCTGCGAGCTCGTCCTGGAGCCGCACTCCACGTTGAAGCCGTTCGTCACGGCGGACCCTTTCCAGGCGTCCGTTGCGCAGCGCCGCTTTCACGTCCTGGTGGTCGATGACCAGCCGGATACGCTGATCATGATCGTTCGCGCGCTGGAGGAAGATCGGTACACGGTCACCACCGCCACGAGCGGCCAGGAGGCGCTCCGGCTGATCGGCGAGCACATTCCGGACCTCGTGGTGCTTGACTACAAGATGACCGGCATGGACGGGCTTGCCGTCATGCAGACGCTCCGCGCCAGGCCCGAGACACAGGCTCTGCCCGTGCTCATGCTCACCGCCATGACCGATGAGTCCAGCACCCGCGCCGGTTTCGACGCCGGAGTGACGGACTACGTGACGAAACCGTTCTCGATCCCGCAGCTCACCGCACGCGTTCGCGCCTGCCTCGCCCGATCGCAGCTCGCGTAATCGCGGGACCGGCTACTCGGATGTGACCTCGACACGATCCAGGTAGTTGGACAATTCGTCCACCCGCTTGCGCGACGCGTCGTTGTCGACGCTCCTGGCCGCTTGCTCGAGGGCAGCGCCGATGTCGGTGATGGGCTGGAATCCCCAACTGCCCCCGGCGCCCTTCATGCCGTGCCCCAGACTCTCCACGATCGCAAAGTCACCCCGATCCAGCGCCTCCAGCATCGCGACGACATCCCGCCGGCGGTTCTGCAGAAACCCGGGAATCAAGTCCGCCAATTTTGGATTCGCCCGCACCAGAATCGTGTTGTCCCGGCCGCTCTCCTCCTTCGGGGATGGAGGCGCGAGTATCGAATGCTCCCTGATCGCTCGCAGCAGCACCTCCTGTTTCAGCGGCTTCGTCAAATAGGCCGAGCACCCGGCCGCCATGAATTTCTCCTGGTCTCCCTTCAGGGCAGAGGCCGTAAGGGCAATGATCGGCGTTGGCGTCCGGTGATTCGCCTTTTCCCACTCTCTGATCGCCCGCGTTGCGGTCATCCCGTCCATGACCGGCATCTGTCGATCCATCAGGACAAGATCGTAGTGTCCAGCGGTAAACTTTGCGTAGGCGACGGCCCCGTTTTCGGCGATTTCGACCCGGTACGGCGTGTCCTGCAGATAGGCCACGGTGATCGTGCGGTTGTCAGGGGAGTCCTCCACCAGAAGAATATTGAGCGCCGGCAGCGGAAGCTCGGGACCCGTGCCGACCGGCGCCGACGCCCGCCGCGTCGGCCCCGCCCAGATCTCGAGCGGTACGGTGAAGGAAAACACGCTGCCCTTCCCGACGCCGCTCTCGACGCGGATGCACCCGCCCATCAGCTCCACCAGGCGCTTCGAAATCGTCAGCCCCAGACCGGTGCCCCCATACCTGCGAGTGGTGGACGAGTCGGCTTGCGTGAATCGCTCGAACACCGCACCCAGTTTCTCGCCCGGAATACCGATGCCGGTGTCCGAGATCGTGAACCGCAACGCAGCCGGAACGGATGACTCCGTGTCCGGCGCGACGCGCAGAGCCACCTCGCCGGATTCCGTGAACTTGATCGCGTTGCCGACCAGATTGAGCAGCACCTGTCGCAGCCGTGTCGGGTCGCCGACCAGGTCGCCGGGCGCATCCGGCGCGATCTCGCACACCAGCGCCAGACCTTTTTCATGGGCCCGAACTGCGACCATCTCCTTCACCTTCTCCAGCAGATCGTATAGCGAGAACCCGGTCCGCTCCAGCTCGAGCTGCGAGGCTTCGACCTTGGAGAGATCGAGGATGTCGTTGACGAGATTCAGCAGATTGTCGCCGGCGCGGCGAAAGATCTGAACATAGCCGTTTTGCTCCGGCGACAGAGGGGTCTTGGCGAGCAGGTCCGCGATGCCGATGATCGCATTCATCGGCGTCCGGATTTCATGACTCATGCTCGCCAGGAAATCGGACTTGGTCTGGCTCGCGGTTTCCGCCATGGCCTTGGCCTGCTGCAGCTCCGCCTCCACCCGCTTGCGCTCCGTAACATCTCGCGCCGCGGCAAAGACGCCCTGGAGCGTGCGGCTCCGGTCGTAGATGGTGGCCGCGTTGTAGGAAACCACTGTTTGCTTCCCGTCACGCGCGCACGCCGTCAGCTCGTAGTCGGTGACCCTCTTTTCGCTCAGGACGCGCTTGATGGCCGCTTCGGCCCGCTCCGGGTCGGTGAAGTAACTCTTGAACGGCGCGCCGATGAGCTCGTCGCGCGTGCATCCGGTCAACGCCTCCATCTGCTTGTTGACGTCTGTGATGATGCCGGCGGGATCGGTGGTCATCAGCGCGTCGATGTTGGATTCGATCAACGAACGCGTGTAGAACTGCTGATCGCGCAGACGCTGATCGAGCTTTCTCTGCTCGGCTTCGACCAGCTTGCGCGCGGTGTTGTCCGTGCCGATCAGCAGATAGCCGATGATGATGTCCTGCGCGTCGCGCAGCGCCGTGACGGACACCACTGCCGGGAACCGGCTTCCGTCCTTTCGGATATAGGTCAGTTCGTAGATGTCCTCGATCCCGCGTGAGGCCTTGAAGACCAGCGCCTCGAATCCAGGCGTAATCGTGGTCGCGAGCTCGATGCTCAACGCCTTGGCGCGTGCGATCACCTCCTGCGGATCGGAAATATCGGCGGGAGTGATCTTGTTCATCACCTCGGCGGCCGTGTAGCCGAGCATTCGCTCAGCGCCGACGTTGAAGATCTGGATGACGCCCTTAGCATCGGTGGCGATGCTCGAGAAGTTCGCGCTGTTGAAGATTGCGCGCTGCAGGGCACCCGCTTTCAGCAGAACCTCATCTGCCTGCATGCGCAAGGTCACATCGCCGGCACTCTCGCCGGCATCGGCCCTTATGGACGCCTTGGTCGTTTCCTCTACCGCAGCCATGGTGTTGCCTCTCGTGCCTGAGACACTTGCCGCCAGGGATGAAGGCGGCGACCCCCATAGTGACCGACCCTTCCATCATCATCTGTTCGGCAACGCACAGTGCATCGTGGCGCCGAAATCGAAGGTGCGCTGAAGCACAGACGGGAACGAAGCGGGCACCTACACTTTCCGAGTCGCGTCGCCATCGGCGGCGATCTGAAGGAAGGTGCAATGCCAGATCTTTCGACGCTAGGCAGTCAAGGGTGGCTCCGGGCGGCAATAGAGCTGCACCCGGGAGTGCTGCTGAAGGCGCTGCAACGGCCCTTGGGCCTGGCCGCAACGGACACGATCGAGTGGCGGTCGCCGATTCGCGCGACCGGCTTCGAGGAGTACCGCGACGGGGCGGCGTTGCGCCTGGTCGTCAAGCAGAAGCTGCGCCGCCGGTCGCTGAATAATTTCTGGCCCGCGCGCGGCCCGGTATGGGATGCGCTGGGCGTGGTCTCGGGCGGGTGGCCGATCTTCGTCGAAGCCAAGGCCAGCATTGCCGAAGCGGTCATGCCGGTCTTTCAGGCATCCCCGGAATCGCTCAGGCGCATCAGCAAGAGCATGGAGGAAACGCGGAAATTTTATGCGCCGAACGCGTCGGCCGGCTGGACCCGAATGTTCTATCAGTACACCAGCCGTCTGGCTCACCATTACCTCTTGCGCGAGCTCAATGGCATCGAAAGCCACCTGGTCTTCCTGTATTTCCTGAACGCCGACGTCGATGGCGGTCTCTCGTCGCGCGCAAGGTGGGAAGGCGCCATTGAACTGATGCATACCGCATTGGGACTCACGAGATTTCTCTCCGAGGGCCTCCACGAGGCATTCGTCGACGTGCGCGAATTGTCCTAGGAATCGAACTGCGGATATTTCCTTCTACAGCGGGTGCGCGGTGACGCCCTTGCGCTTGAGCTCCAGATGCAGGAGCGCGGGCGCTGACCGGCGGGGTTTAGCGGTGCTACAAGGCGGATGGGCAACCCCGACCGAGATGTCTGCCGATCAGGGTTGCCTTCACGGAGAACGAAGCGCTGGAATCAGATGCTTTTCACTGCGTCTTTCACGTGTTGCCGGATGTCGCCAACCGCTGCTTGCGCCTCCCCGCGAATCTTCTGGACCTTGCCTTCTTCTTCCAGCTTCTCGTTGCCCACGAGCTTGCCGGCGACTTCCTTGATCATTCCCTTCACTTCCTTGACGCGGCCTTTGACCTGGTTCTTGTTCATGCTCATGACTTGCTCCTGATAACGTGCCGGTAAACGGCCGGCATGCCGTACGATGTGCAGAATCTAAACGAGTCTGCCGACCGAGTCGGTGCGTCGGCGAACAGACGAGCGCCCTGCGTGGCCGCTCTCCATGGCGTTGAATGCCTTGACGGCCTCGTTGGCACAGATGACCGGGTTGGAGAACGCGCGAGCACGCCGAAGATTGTTGGTCAGCGCACAGACGGTCGAATCAGCACGTGGTGCAATGCTATTGCGCCCGTCATCCCGGGGGCGCGGCAGACAGGAGGTCATCATGTATATCGGTGCTGGTACTCTCATACTTATCATTTTGCTGCTGGTTTTCGTGTTCTGACATCCGTGCAGCGTCTCGGACTGGCCGCGCACTTGCGGCTCCCGCGACGGGCGGGATGCAACGGATTGGGCGCGGTGGTCGGGGCTATTCATGCCCGGCCATTTCTTCGTCCGGTCGCGC
>CAWAKN010000004.1:0-363203 GCA_963782625.1 uncultured beta proteobacterium
GACCGAAAATCTATCGTGCCGATGCCCATGCCGTGCGCCGCGAGCAGGTGCCGCGGGGTGCGCGGACGGTCACCGAGAAATTGCAGGAAGCCGGGTACATGGCGTTCGTGGTGGGAGGCGCCGTGCGCGACCTGCTGCTTGGGCTCACACCGAAGGATTTCGACATCGCGACCAACGCGACGCCCGAGCAGGTGAAGCCACTGTTTCGCCGCGCCTTCATCATCGGCCGCCGCTTTCGGCTGGTCCACGTCCACGTCGGCGCGGAAGTGCTGGAGGTCTCGACGTTCCGCGCGGCGCAGACCGGCGAGGACGCCACCGACGAACACGGGCGGCTGCTGTCGGACAACGTGTACGGTTCGCAGGCACAGGATGCGGCGCGCCGCGACTTCACGATCAACGCGCTCTACTTCGATCCGGCCACCGAGGAAATCTGGGACTACGTCGGCGGCGTGCCGGACGTGCGCGCGCGCCGCCTGAAGCTCATCGGCCCGCCGGTGACTCGTTTCCGGGAAGACCCGGTGCGGATGCTGCGTGCCGTCCGGCTCGCCGCCAAAGTTGGCGTCGCCATCGATGCCAAGACCGCGGCGCCCATCCCCAAGCTGGCCGGGCTCATCCAGAACGTCCCGCCTGCGCGGCTGTTCGACGAAATGCAGAAGCTGCTGCTGTCAGGCCACGCGGCGGAGACGCTGAAGAGCCTGCGCTCGCACGGCCTGTCGCACGGCCTGTTGCCGCTGCTTGACGTGATTCTCGAACAGCCGCTCGGCCCGAAGTTCATAGACGCCGCGCTTGCCGGAACCGACCGGCGCGTGCGCGATGGCAAGGCCGTCTCGCCCGCGTTCCTGTTCGCCACGCTGTTATGGCACGAGGTGCTGCAGACGTGGAACGCCGCCAAGGGCCGCGGCGAAAAGCCGCTGCCTGCGTTGTTCGACGCGATGGACAACGTGCTGGAGCAGCAGGCGCAGCGAATCTCGATACCACGCCGCTTCGAGGCCACGATCAAGGAAATCTGGTCGCTGCAGCCGCGCTTCGAGCAGCGCGCCGGCGCGCGTCCTTACCGCCTGCTCGAGCATCCGCGTTTTCGCGCCGCCTACGACTTCCTCGAACTGCGCGGCATTTCGGGCGAGGTGTCGATGGCGCTCGTCGACTGGTGGACGAAGTTCCAGGATGCGAGCGACCACGAGCGCGAGGCGATGCTGAAACCTGACGAGGCGCCGAAGAAGGGCCGCCGGTCGCGCGGTCGCGGGCGCAAGCATCGCGCCGACGCGAGTGCGGGCGAGGGGCCTCCCGCGACGGAACCGGCCGACAGCGAATAGGACCAGGGACGCAATCGCGCGATGTCGACCGTGGCGTTCGTCGGGATGGGCAGCAACCTTGCGCACCCCCGCCGGCAGATCGCACGCGCCGTCGCGGCGCTGGCGCGCGTGCCGGCCACGCGCGTCGTGGCGCTGTCGCCCAACTATGCGACCGCGCCCCTCGCCTGCGACATCGACCAGCCCGATTACGTCAATGCCGTCGTTGCGCTGCGCACGGCGCTTGCGCCCAAGTCACTGCTTCGGCATCTGCAGGCCATCGAGCGCGCGCAGGGGCGCGAACGCGGTAGCAAAGTGCCGCGGAATTCGCCACGGACGCTGGATCTCGATTTGCTACTATATGGACGCCGTGTCGTGCGGCTGCGGCAGTTGACGGTTCCGCACCCGCGCATGCACGAGCGGGCGTTCGTATTGACGCCGCTTCTCGACATCGCACCATGGGTCACGGTCCCGCGCCGCGGCCTGGCGCGACGGCTGAAGCAGGCGGTGCGCGGACAGCGCATCGCCCGCACGCGCAGCCATGTTCTGCACTGACTCCACCACATTGCGCGCGCGCCCATGGAACTAGAGAAGTGCCGTTATATCGTCGTCGAGGGGCCGATCGGCGCCGGCAAGACGAGCCTCGCGCGTCAACTGGCGTCCCGCCTCGACGCGGAGATGCTGCTCGAGCAGCCTGAGGACAATCCGTTCCTGTCGCGGTTCTACGACGACATGCCTCGCTTCGCGCTGCCCACGCAACTCACGTTCCTGTTCCAGCGCGCCGATCAGTTACGGGGGCTGTCCCAGCTCGACCTGTTCCGGAGCCCGACGGTGGCGGATTTCCTGCTCGACAAGGATCCGCTGTTCGCCCGCCTCAACCTCTCCCAGGACGAGTACGCGCTGTACGAAAAGGTATATGGCCACCTGAAGCCGCAAACGCCCACACCCGACCTCGTCATCTATCTGCAGGCGCCCGTCGACACGCTGGTTCACCGCGTGCAGATGCGTGGCGCCGATTACGAGCGCTCGATCCCGGACGAATACCTGGCGCGGCTGGCCGACGCCTATTCGCGCTTCTTCTATCAGTACGAGGAAGCGCCGTGCCTCATCATCAACAGCGAGCGGCTCAACTTCGTCGACGTCCCGGCACATCTCGACCTGTTGCTGGCGCGCGTATCCAGCATGCGGGCACGCCGCGAATTCTTCAATCTGGGCCAGGGGGGATGACAACGCAATGAAGAACTTTTGCCGTTTGCTGGCCATTGTGGCGACAGCGCTGCTGTCGTACACGGCGAGCGCCCAGGAATCCTACCCGTCCAAGCCCATTCGCCTGATCGTACCGTTCCCGCCGGGTGCGGGCACGGACACGGTCGCGCGCTATGTCGCGCAGAAACTCGGCGAGTCGATGGCCGCCACCATCGTCCTCGACAACAAGACCGGCGCCGGCGGCGCGATCGGTGCCGCCGAAGCGGCGCGCGCCGACGCCGACGGCTACACGCTGCTGTTCGTCGCCGGACCGTTCACGACCGTCGCGGCCTCGGCGAAGAACCCGGGTTACGATCCGCTGAAGCAATTCGTGCCGGTCGCGCCCATCGCGGCCGGACCGCTTGCGTTCGTCGTCGGCAACGACGTTCCCGCCAACACAATGCGCGAATTCATCGCGCTCGCGAAGCAGAAGCCGGGTACGCTCAACTATGGCTCCGCAGGCACCGGCAGCATCAACCATCTCGCGCTCGAACTGCTGAATGCGCGCGCGGGAATCAACATCGTGCACGTGCCGTACCGCGGCATTGCCGACGCCACCAAGGACCTGCTCGCCGGCAACATCCAGGCCATGACCGCGTCGATTCCGGCGACGCTCCCGCAGGTCGCCGCGAAGAAGATGAAGGTGCTGGCCGTGACCGGGGCCAAGCGCATTCCGCAACTGCCGGACGTGCCGAGCTGGCAGGAGGAAGGCGTTCCCAACGCCAACGTGATCAACTACTGGGGAATTGTCGCGCCGGTCGGCACGCCCGCGTCAATCATTGCCAGGCTCAACGCGGAAACGCGCAAGGTTCTGGCGCAGCCCGAGGTGCGCGAGCGGCTCGAGCGCGAAGGCGCCGAAATCGTGTCCGGTCCGCCGGAACGTCTCGGCGCGCTGATCGAAACGGACCTTGCGAGCTGGAAGAAGCTGATCGTCGACGCGAAGATCACGCTGGAGTGATGTCCTTGGCCGCCGGTTTCACCGGCCGCAGCGCGAGCCAGATGCCGTACGCGACGAGCACGACACCCAGCGCGGCGGGCCAGTCCCAGCGGTAACCCTCGAAAAGCGTGGACAGCGTCATCGCGATGATGGGCGTGGAGACCGTCGTGTACGAGGCGGGGCCTGCGCCCACGCGATTGAGCAGCGTGAAATAGACGGCAAACGCGATCACACTGCCGAACAACGACAAATACAGAAGCGACAGCACGTAGGGCATGCGCGCGTCGAACGTCCATGGCGTGCCCTGAATGATCACCGTCCCGGCGGCAAGCAGCGAGCCATAGGCCAAGCCCCACGCGGTGGCCGGCAGCGTCGGGAAGCCGGCACGATGATTCCGCACGGCGATCAGGTTGCCGATGGCTGCCGACGCGGTCGCCGCCAGCGTCAGCGCGATGCCAAGCGCGACGGCGCCACCCTCCTGTGCCTGGCGCAATTCCGGAAGGAAGAGGAGCGCCACGCCGGTCACGCCGAACGTCGCCGCGACGAACGTGCGGACGCGCAGCGGCGTCCCGAACGCCAGCCGCATGGCGACTGGACTCATGAACACCAGTGTTGCGAACAGCACGGCGACGAGGCCGGACGTGATGAGCTGCTCGGCGCGGTAGATCCAGATGTAGTTGAACCCCATCATCAGCACGCCCAGCCCCGCCAGGTAGGCGTGATCGCGCAGCCGGAAACGCAGCGAGCGGCCGGTGGCAAGGCACCCGGCGGCGAGCACCACCGAGGCAAGCGCGAAGCGGTAGCACACTGAAACCTCCGGCGCCACGCTGCCCAGCTGGAAGGTGATCGCGAGCCACGTCGAGCCCCAGATCAGCGTCGGGATCAGGAACAGCATCGGTACGCTCATCGTCATGCGAGCTTGATTGCGAAATCGGTGGCGCCGATTGAAGCCGCGAGCGCCCCGACCTCGGCGTCCAGCGCGCGACGGAACGCGGCACTGCGCGGACGCGGCTTCGCGAAGCCAACGTCCACCCGCAGCGTCCCGCCGGCATTCGCGGCGTTGCCCCAGCCGATCACGTCGTCGCGCCACAGGAGCGGCAGCGCGTAGTAGCCGAAGCGGCGCTTCGCGGGCGGCGTGTAAGCCTCGAAGCGGTAGTCCCAGCCCCAGAACAGCTCGAACCGGCGCCGGTCCCAGACGAGCGGATCGAACGGCGCCAGCAACGCCACGCGATCCTCGCTTTGCGCATCCGGTAGCTCGCCGGCCGGAAGAAGGAAGTGGGTCCCACCTGCCGCGACGCGGCGAACCGTGCGACCGTCAAGCATGCGCGCGAGGACTCGCGCCGCGATGTCCTCCGGAATCGAAATGCCGCTGACCATGTACGCGAGCTTGCGCAGGCTACCCTCGGGCAGCGGCGCGTAAAGATGCAGCAACAGCGCCAGGACGTCGGCCGCCCGCGTGGCCGCAGCGCGCGGGCGCGGGCGCGCGTCCGCCAGCGCATAGAGGCGAATGCCCGCCTCGCGTCCGGCCACGCGCAGCTTGCCGCGGTACTGCAGCGCCTCGAGCATCCGCGTCGTCGCGGCCGAATTGCCGCCCCAGCCATTGCCGATGCTGACCTTGCCCAGCGACGCGCGCAGGTCGCGCGGATGGGTGATGCCGTGCCTGCGCACGTGGTCCAGGATGCGCGCGGCCATCCGCGGATGTTCGTGCTCGACGTGCCACGCCCCCGGCGCCCGCGGATGCAGCAGGTGTTGCGTGCGCGCCGGCATCACGCCGTAGACATGGACGTAATCCTCGGCCAGCGGCATTTCCGGGTAGGCGCGATCCAGATCGCCGGCGCGGTAGCCGGCGACGCGTTGGCGCAGGATGAGATCGGCGGCGCGCGCGGGAGCGCGGATCGGGTCGAGCTGCACGAAGCCCAGCGCGTCGATCGCCGCCGGCAACGACGTAGGCGCGAACAGCGTTCGCCGGACCGCATGCGCGCGCAGTGCCTTCAATGGCGTGGATTCGATCATGCCGCACGCAGCGCGTCGACGATCTTCATCCGCGCCGCGCGCGCTGCCGGCAGGAATCCGCCGACGAAGCCCATGACCAGCGCGAAGGCGATCGACGCCATGATGATGCCCGGCGTCAGCGTGAAGCCGAAGGCGATCTCGGCAAACGTCTGGAAATTCATCGTGGAAATCGAGAACGCCTGCATGAACGCTGCGCCAAGGAGCCCGATCAGCCCGCCGACCAATCCAAGCAGCAGCGCCTCGGCCAGGAACGCCACCATGATGGACGCGCGCGAGAACCCCAATGCGCGCAAAGTGCCTATTTCATTGGTGCGCGACGCGACGCTCGCATACATGGTGATCATCGCGCCGATGATGGCGCCGATGGAAAAGATCACGGAAATGGTAATGCCCAGGTAGGAGATGAACTTGGACAGCGCCGCAGATTGGTCGGCATAAAACAGCGTCTCGCGCTTGGCTTCCAGCTGCAGCCTCGGATCGCTCTCGATCTGCTCCTTGACCGCATCGAAGCGGCTGTCGTCCGCGAGCTTGAAGATCGCCGCCGAAAATGCGACGCGGCGAAACGCCTGCAGCAACTGCTCCGCATCTCCCCAGATTTCGGAGTTGAAACCGGTACGCCCGGCGTCGAACACGCCGACCACCGTCCAATCGCGCTGCGCGAAACGCAGCGTCTCGCCCAGAGCCGCGCCGCGGAAGCCATTCGCGATCGACCTGCCGGCAATGATCTCCGACGTCCCGGGCTGAAACATCCGGCCCTCGACGATTCGCACCTGCGGTCGCAGCTCGAGGCCGGCCTGCGTCGCGCCGCGGATCACGACGTTGGACGCTTTGCCCGAATCGCGCTTTGGAAGGCTGATGAGGACCACCGGCTCTTTCGAGATGAGCTTCCTGCCATCGGCGCCGGTGGCGATATCCGGCAGCGACTCGACGATCGCCGCGGAGGCCCGGTCGACCCCGCTTTGCACTTCCGTCTGCGAACTGCGGCGGATGACGATCACGTTGTCCGGCTGTCCGGTCGCCACGAGCGTTTCCTCGAGCCCGGCCGACAGCATCAGCACGGTGGCGAACACATACACGACCAGTGCCATGCCGCCCGCGGTCAGCGCCGTCGTCAACTTGCGCGCGGTGAGGTTGCGCGCGATGTAGCTCAACGGGACGTTGCTCATCAGGCGATCGCGCGCAGGCCGTCGACGATGCGCACTCGTGCCGCGCGCCATGCCGGCACGGCGGCGGCCACGATGCCGATCGCCAGCGACGCGGCCAGTTGCAGCAAGACGGTCTCGCGACTGACAAAGAAGACCGGGAACAGCGTTCCCATGGCGCCTGCGAAGATATTGGCGAGCGGAAAGGTGAGCAGGATGCCCAGTGCGCCGCCGGCAAGCGCAATACCTAGGGATTCCGCGAACACGAGCACCGCCACGAAGCCCTGGCCGAATCCCAGCGCCTTCATCGTCGCGTATTCGCTGTAACGTTCGCGCGCGGTCATCGCCATGGTGTTGGCCATCACCGCCATGATGATGACGATCACGACGAACGACACCGCCTGCACGGCCACCAGGATCGCCTCGGTCATCGCCACGAACCCCAGCTGGAACGCCTTTTCGGTCTCGGTGAGCGTCTCGGCGAGCGAATTCTTGAACGTGGCGTCGATGTCCTGCGAAATGGCGGCGGCCTGCGTGGGATCTCGGATCTCGACGACGTAGACGCCGATCTGGTCGCCTCGCCTGGGGAATCGTGCCTTCACCGTCTCGTTCAGAAATTGCCAGTGGAAGAAGAACTGCGTCTCGTCGGTCTTGGCGTCGACGCCGTCGTAAATGGCCCGCAGCGTGAACGTCCATGTCCCTGGAAATATTGTCCCGCGCAGTGGAATCTGGTCGCCCACCTTCCAGCCGTACTGGTCTGCCAGCTTGCGCCCGACGACGGCGCCGCGTCGATCGACCAGGAAAGCCTTCCTTTCCTCCGGCTTCAACACAAACTCCGGATACATGTCGAGGTAGGTCGCGGCGTCGATGGCGAACTGGGGGAAGAAGTTGCGCTCGGTGATGTAGACGCCGCCGAACCAGTTGGCCCACGACACGGCGGTCACCCCCGGCACCTGCCGGATCTTCTGCGCGTAGGTGAGCGGCATCGAGAAGACCAGCGAAATCGCGTTTCGCGAGACCAGGCGCGCCGACGAGGTCGCCTCCGCGCCCGCGTACCACGCATCGACGATCGTGCGCAGCAGGCCGAAGGCCGTGATGGCGACGACGATGCCCACCACCGTCAGCGATGTACGCAGCTTGTGGCGGAACGCATTCTTGAGGACCATCAACGGAACGAACATGGCGTGATGCTCTTTCGTCAACCGACCAACACGCCCTTTTCCAGCTGCACGATCTTGCGCGCGTGGCTGGCGGCTTTCGGGTCGTGCGTAACCATGATGATGGTCTTGCCCAACTCGGCGTTGAGGCGCTCGAGCAGGCCCAGCACCTCTTCCGCCGTCGTGCGGTCGAGATCGCCAGTAGGCTCGTCGGCGACGATCAGCGTCGGGTCGGTGATCAACGCGCGCGCGATCGCGACACGCTGTTGCTGCCCGCCGGACAATTCGTTCGGATAATGGTCCATTCGGTCCTCCAGACCGACCAGCGCCAGCGCCGTGTCGACGCGTTCGCTGCGTTCGCGCCGCGACAGCGACGTGAGCTGCAGCGGCAATTCCACGTTCTGGAACGCCGTCAGCACCGGCATGAGATTGTAGAACTGGAAGATGAACCCAACGTGCGCGGCGCGCCACGCCGCGAGATCGCCTTCGGACAGGCGGGCGATATCCACGCCGCCGACGCGTATTTCGCCCGACGTCGGCTTGTCGATGCCGGCGATCAGGTTGAGCAGAGTGGACTTGCCTGAGCCTGACGGTCCCATCAGCGCGATGTAGTCGCCCGCCATGACGTCGAAGTTGATGTCGACCAGCACCGGGATGATCTGCTCGCCTCGCGTGTAGTACTTGGTGAGGCTGCGGATCGCGACCAGCGGCGCGTCGTTGCGTGTGACGTCGTAGGGCGCCGTCTCGGACGACTCGATCTGCATGTCGCGGTATTTCGCGCTATTTCGCGGGCTTCACCAGCGTGCCCGACGCAAAATTCTCTGCCGGCTTCGACACAACCTTGTCGCCGCTCTTGACGTCGCCGGCAATGCCGGTCAAGTCGCCGACCTTCTTCCCCGGCGTCACGGGAACGGCGGTGGCCACGCCATCCTTGATGACGAAGACGACCGCGCGGCCGTCGCGCTGGGCGACCGCATCGGCGGCCACGGCAACCATCGGCTTCTGCTGCTCCGCGGTCACCTCCTGCGACAGAAAGCTCACCTTGGCGCTCATTTCCGGCAGGATGCGCGGATCGATCGCGTCGAACTTCACCTTGGTCATGACAGTGGCCTTGGCGCGGTCCACCGTCGGCACGATGCGGCTGATGCGGCCGCGAAAGCGCGTGTCCGGAAGCGCGTCGAGAAGAATTTCCGCCGGCTGACCCACGGTGACCTTGGACAGGCTGGACTCCGCGACGTCGGCCTCGACTTCGAGCGTGCTCATGTCGGCCATCGACACGACGGCGCCTTTGGACTCCGCCGCGTTGGAGAACGGCGTGACGAGATCGCCGACGTTGGCGCTCTTGGACAGGATCACGCCGTCGAAGGGTGCGCGGATGACCGTGTAGTCGACGGCGACCTGCGCGTTGCGCGAGGAGGCTTCGGTGACGTTGATCGTAGCCCGCGCGTTGGCAACGCCCGCCGTGGCCTTTTCGGCGCGGGCCTTGGCGGTGTCCACGGCGGCCGCCGAAACGAAGCCCTTGGCCAGCAGGTCCTGGTTGCGCTTCAACTGCGCCACGGCATCGCGCTCCTCCGCCAACGCCTGGTCCAGCGCGGCGCGGGCCGCCTTCACGTTGGCCTGCGCGCCTTCGCCCTGCGCCACCACGTCTCGCGCGTCGATGCGCGCGATGATGTCGCCGGCTTTCACGCGCGAACCTTCCGCCACGCCGAGCCATTCGAGACGTCCGGTGGCTTTCGATGAAATGGCGGCCTTGCGCTGCGCGACAACGTAGCCCGTCGCGTTGAGCAGGACGAATTGCTGCGACGGATAGGTCGTGACCACCGACGCCGTCTGCACGGTTACGGCGCGCGGCTGCAACGCGAACCACCCGCCGGCAACGGCGAGCGCCAGCAGGACGCCACCCCACCATAGCCAGCGCCGACGGCGGCGCGTGACCACTGGGGCCAGGCTGCGGTCGATGCGAAGTTTGGATAGGTCCGGCGGAGCAGTTTGCGTCATTGGCGGGCGGCAGGAAAAAATTGCGCCGGCATGCGACCCGGCGGACTGTCATTCTACCGGTTTGCCTCGTCCGCCCCGCACGGACGCCGGGGACCGCGCCGCGGGATCGCCCGAGAACGCCAAATACGGCCGCCCGGCAGCCCAAATCAGCGCTTGCATTTCCCGGAAAACGCATTCATAATGCGAATCATTCGTATTAGCGTATGACTTGGGCCGCAGAGGCCCGTTGCCACCAGGCCGCTCGAAGGAGACCGCACCATGCTGGCCACGCTGCTCGTGACACTGCGCGAAGGCATCGAAGCCTTCCTCATCGTCGCCATCACGCTCGCGTACCTGCGCAAGACCAACCGGATCGCCCTCGGATCGGCCGTGCTGTGGGGCACCAGCGTCGGCGTGGCGTTGTCGGTGCTTGCAGGCTACTTCTTCGGCCAGGCCGAAAACAAGCCGCTGTGGGAAGGCTTCCTCGCGCTGGCCGCGGCCATCATGGTGCTGTCAATGGTGGTTTACATGCTGCGGGCGTCGAAACGGATGCGCGGCGACATCGCCGCCAAGATCGAAGCCGCCTCGAAAAAACCCGGCGCAGGCGCGTGGTTGGGCGTGTTCGCATTCGTGCTGGTGATGATCGTTCGCGAAGGCATGGAAACAGCGCTGATCCTGACCACGCTGCTGTTCGAGCAGGGATCGCGAGACCTGCTGATCGGCGCGACCTTCGGTGTCCTGCTGGCCGCGCTCGTCGCGTGGGCCTGGTCGCGCTACGGGCAGCGCGTCAACCTGAAGCGATTCTTCCAGGTCACGTCGGTGTTCCTGATCCTGTTCACCATCCAGCTCTTCATCTACGCGTTTCACGAATTCAGCGAAGCTGGTGTCGTCCCCGGCATCGACAACGAATTCTGGCACGCCGCCACCGAGCCCTACGGTCCGGAGGGCGTCTACGGTGAATGGCTCACCTACCTGATGGTGCTGATCCCCGCCGGCTGGCTGGCGGTCGCGTGGTGGCGCGACCGCGGTTCGTCGCCGCCGGCTGTCCGCGCCGCCTGAAGGATCCATCGATGTATGTCTGCGTCTGCAATGCGGTTACCGACAGCGAGATCCGTGGCGCGGTGAAACTCGGCGTGCGCTCCCTGGCCGACCTGTCGGCCACACTGGGCGTGGCCACGTGCTGCGGACGCTGCAGCGAATGTGCACGCTCGGTGCTGTCCGAGTCGCTGGTGGCGGAATGCCTGCTCTCCGGCGGCGGTGACGACTAGCCTTAACCCCTCGCACTGATCCATTCACCGCCGTTGCGCACGTGCGCGGCGCGGTTCATCATGCACGACTGGCACTCGCGACATTCCCCGGAGACGATGCGATGAAGGGTGACAAGACTGTCCTGCGGCATCTCAACACGGTGCTGACCAACGAACTGACGGCGATCAACCAGTACTTCCTGCATTCGCGCATGTTCCGCAACTGGGGCTTCCACGCGCTGGGCGAGCATGAGCATCGCGAGTCGGTCGACGAAATGAAGCACGCCGACAAGCTGGTCGAGCGCATCCTTTTCCTGGAAGGCCTGCCCAACCTGCAGGACCTGAACAAGCTGCTGGTGGGCGAGAACGTGCCCGAGGCGCTGGCCTGCGACCTCAAGCTCGAGCGCGCCGCGCATCCGGCGCTCAAGTCCGCGATCGCGCACTGCGAAACGGTCGGCGATTACGTCAGCCGCGAACTGTTCGAGGACATCCTGGAGTCCGAGGAGGAACACATCGACTTTCTCGAAACGCAGATCGGACTGATCGAGAAAGTGGGACTCGCAAACTACCTGCAATCCCAGATGGGCGACTCCGCTCCGTCCTGACCGATCGCCCTCGTCCGTCCCGGGTCGGGCGACGCTTCACCCCGCGGCCGGTCGGCCGCGCTTGCGACGACGTTTCAGCCCTCCGCGGGAAACGCGACAACGTGATCGACGGCCAGGCGAATGCCAATGCGCTCGCCGATCGCGTGATCGTGATGCGACGGCACCAGCGACAGCACGCGGGTGCCGGAGGCCAGTTGCAGCGTGTACAGGAATTCAGCGCCGCGAAACGCCTTGGCGGTGACCTCCGCGCGCCACGGGCTGGCATCGTCGTGCAGGATGTCGTCGGGACGCAGCAGCAGGTCGACCGCGGCGCCCGGCGGCACGTCGCGGCGCGTATCGCCTTCGAGGTCTCCCAATTCCGTGCGCATCCTGCCGTGGGCATCCGCGACGCCGCGCACGAACACACCCTGGCCGATGAAGTCCGCCACAAAGCGGGTGCGCGGCCGGTGATACAGGTTATAGGCCGTGTCCCACTGTTCGATGCGACCGTCGTTCATGATGCCGATTTCGTCGGCCAGCGCGAACGCCTCGTGCTGGTCGTGGGTGACCAGTATCGCCGTCGTGCCGGCGCCTTTGAGGATCGCGCGGACTTCGAGCGAAAGGCGCTCGCGCAAATCGACGTCGAGATTGGAAAACGGCTCGTCGAGAAGAAGCAGTCCCGGACCCGGGGCCAGCGCCCTCGCCAGCGCGACGCGCTGCTGCTGTCCGCCGGAGAGCTCGTGGGGATAGACATCGGCCAACTCGACCAGGCCGACCAACTCCAGCATGATGGCCGTGCGCGATCGCGCCGCGGATTCGGCCAGGCTGTTGAGTCCGAACGCGACGTTTCCTGCGACGCTCAAGTGCGGGAACAGCGCATAGTCCTGGAATACCATGCCGATGCCGCGCAGTTCGGGCGGGACCTGCATTCCCGGCCGCGACGCGACCTTGCCGGACAGCGTGATCTCGCCTTCCTCCACCGGTTCGAAGCCGGCGATGCAGCGCAGGACCGTGGTCTTGCCACATCCGGAGGGCCCGAGCAGGCAACCGATACTGCCGGGCTCGAGCGTGAAGCCCAAGCCGCGCACGACCCGATGCGTGCCGTAGGCATGCACGAGTTCGCGAACGCTGACGGATGCGGCCATGGGCGCCATTCTACGTGGTGATGCAACGCAGCCATCGCGCGCGGGTGTCTCCAGCGATAGTCGGGCGCCTTTCGCCGGTTGCATGCGTCCGACCTCCTATAATGCGGCGATGCGGCAGCCACGGATGAATCACCGCGTCACGCGATCGACGCAGAAAGCGTCACGGCGTGCGCGCTAATGTGCGTTGGCTGACGGCGCTGGCGATGCTGTTCGCCGCGTGCGCGGCGCTGCCCGTCCTCGCAATTGTCACTCGGGGGCTGGCGCCGGGGACGGGCACCACCTGGATCCACCTTGCGAACACGGTGCTCCCGGGTTATGTCGCGAACACGCTGGCGCTGGTGGTGCTGGTCGCGCTGGGGGCGGCCGTCGGCGGCACCGTCTCGGCCTGGCTCATCGCCCGCCGCCGCTTTCCCGGCAGCGGTTTCCTGGAATGGGCGTTGATGCTGCCGCTGGCCATGCCGTCGTATGTCATGGCCTACGCGTACACCGATTTCCTGCAGTACGCGGGACCGCTGCAAACGGCATTGCGCGCGATGTTCGGCTGGTCGCGACAGGATTACTGGTTTCCCGACGTCCGCTCATTGGGCGGCGCGGCGACCATGTTCGTATTCGCGCTCTATCCCTATGTCTACCTGCTGGCCCGAACCGCGTTCATCGAGCGCCCGCCTGCACTCATGGAAGCCGCGCGTACGCTTGGGCTCGATCGCCGACAGGCGTTCTGGCGCGTCGAATTACCGCTGGCGCGTCCGGCCATCGCCGCCGGCACCGCGCTGGTCCTGATGGAGACGCTGGCCGATTACGGAACGGTGGCGTACTTCGCCGTCGACACGTTCACCACGGGCATCTACCGCGCGTGGTTCTCGCTCGGCGACCGCGCGGCCGCCGCGCAACTCGCCACGGCGCTGCTGGCCTTCGTGATCCTCGCGGTCGCGCTGGAACGGGGGTCACGCGGCGCGCGGCGCTCGTCCGGCGGTCCGCGCGGCAAGCAGGCGTCGCGCTTCGCGCCGACGCGTCTGACTGGCTTGCGCGCCTGGGGCGCCACGATCATCTGCGCCATTCCTCTGCTCGTCGGCTTTGTCATCCCGGGTGTGCTGCTGCTGCGGCTGCTGTTCGCCGATGCGCAGGTGGTGCTGACCGATCACTTCCTGGGCTGGGCATGGAACAGCTTGCGGGTGGCCCTGATCGCTTCCGTGCTCGCGGTCGTGGTGGCCACGCTCGTCGCGTACTCGGCGAGGCTTCGTCCGGGCGCGGTCACGCGCGTCGGCAGTCGCGTGCTGACACTGGGCTACGCGGTGCCGGGCACCGTGCTTGCCGTCGGCGTGCTGCTGCCGCTGGGCGCACTCGACAACTGGCTCGCGAATGTGCTTCACGGCGAGGGGGCGCAGCGCCCCGGCCTGTTGCTGACCGGCACCGTATTCGCGCTGGTCTATGCCTATCTGGTCCGCTACTTCGCGGTGGCGTGGAACAGCATCGAACCCGGTTTTGCGCGCATCACGCTGGCAATGGACGCCGCCGCGCGCGGACTGGGCGCGGGCGTTGTGGGTACGCTGACGCGCGTGCACGCGCCGCTCCTCGGGCGCAGCGCCGCGGCGGCACTTCTGCTGGTGTTCGTCGACGTCATGAAGGAACTGCCCGCGACGCTCGTGCTGCGCCCTTTCAACTTCGACACGCTCGCGACGCAGGCATACATGCTGGCGAAGGACGAGCGCCTTGCGGAAGCCGCGCTGCCGTCGCTGGCGATCGTCGTCGTGGGGCTAGTGCCACTGTTGACGCTGGCGCGCATGGCTCGGCGCGGCGCACCCACGCGCGCCCGTTGAGGCGCGCGTGTGCGACCGCCCGATTACGCCGTCACTTCCATCCCGCGCGGTCGGCGACGCGCTGCGCCTCCGTCGTGTTCCTGCCGAGCGTTGCGATCGGCAGCGGATCGATCTTGAACTTGCCGAACGCATCGAGCGCGGGGTTGGCGACCACCACCGACGCGACGATCGGCCACTCGTTGTTGCCGTCGGCGAAATAGCGCTGGGCGTCGTTGCCCGCAAGGTATTCGAGGAACTTCACCGCGTTGTCGCGATGCGGCGCGCCTTTCATCACGCCGGCGCCGGAAATGTTGACGTGGGTGCCTTTACCTGCCTGATCGGGGAAGACGACAGCGGTTTTCGCGACGACCTCGCGGTCGGCAGGCTGGGTAGACCGCAGCAGCCGCGCGTAGTAGTACGTATTGCTGAGCGCGACGCCACATTCTCCCGCGGCCACCGCTTTGATCTGGTCGGTGTCGCCGCCTTTGGGTGCGCGCGCCATGTTCGCCACGACGCCTTTGGCCCATGCCTCCGCCTTCGCCTCGCCCAGGTCGGCGATTTCCGACCCGATCAGCGACAGGTTGTAGGGATGGCTGCCCGAGCGCGTGCAGACCTTGCCCTTGTTCTTCGGATCGGCCAGCGACTCGTAAGTCGCCACGTCCGCCGCATTCACCGCGGCCTTGTTGTAAACGATTACGCGAGCGCGATACGAAAAGCCAAACCAGTTGCCGGCGGGGTCGCGGAATTTCGCCGGGATCCTGTCGTCGAGAACGCCCGACTTGACCGGCTGGAAGAGCCCTAGCTGCTGGGCCTGCCACAGGCGCGCGGCATCGACGATCAGCAGGATATCCGCCGGGCTGTTGGCGCCTTCGGACTTGAGGCGCTCGAGCAATTGCTCGTCGCTGGCTTCGATCCGGTTGATCTTGATGCCGGTAGCCTTGGTGAAGTTGTCGTACAGCGCTTCGTCGGTTTGGTAGTGGCGGGCGGAATAGAGGTTGAGGACCGGCTCGTCTGCGGCGAGCAAGGGGGAAATCATCGCGGAAGTCAGGACCACGACGCCGGCAATTCGAAGCAGGGAACGCATGATGGGATTGCTTCCTTCAATGGGGGAGAAGGAAGGATACAAAGCAACGCGCCCTTGGTCAATACGAATGCGAATAATTCGCGTTACCGTTGATCTGCGTCAATCCCCCGCAGCACGGTGCGGCGTCTGGTCCCGTGACTTATCCGCCCTCCAGAGGCGTCGGCTCGGTGATGGCCTGCCCACTGCGGCGGTTGCCGAACCACGCATCGACGGAAATGATCGCCAGGCCGATTCCGATGCAGCCGATGCCGATCCACTCGCCTCGATTGAGTCGTTCACCGAAGACGGCCATCGACGACAGCAGCGCTATGACCGGAATGGCGAACATGTTGAGCGACGCGGTACCCGCCGGCAGCCAGCGCAGTATCGCCATCCACAGCAGAAATCCCAGTGCCGTCGACACCGCGCCGACCTGGAACAGCAGCAGGATGAACGTTGCGCTCCATTGCGTCGCCGGCAACTCGAACACGAACGGCAACAGCGTCAACGGCAGCACGCCGACCAGCATCTGCCACGCGATGAAGTTGAGCGCGTCGAAGCGATGTCCGCGCTGGAAATACTTGGTGGCGACCGTGCCGGCCGCCCAGCCGAATCCCGACAGCACGGCCCAGAGCTTGGGGGCCAGGTCGCCATGCCACTGCCACGGCTCGACCAGCAGCACCATGCCGGCCAGTGCGCAGGCGACCGCGAGCCACTGGTAACCCTTGATGCGTTCGCGCAGGACCGCCCACGCCAACAGAAGCGTCCAGAACGGCATGGTGAACACCAGCACCGACGCGCGTCCGGCACCGCCGCCAGCCACGGCCATCGTCGTCGACGCGAAATTGATCGTCGTCTGGAAAATACCGGTGACGATCACCGCGACCCACGACTCGGGCAGCATGGACCCGCGCCGCCAGAACAGGACGGCGAACAGGACCACCGTGGCGAGCCATGTTCTCTGCACGTTGAAGACCACGGGGTTCGCCGACAGCAGCGCAAGCTTCATGAAAATCCAGTTGCTGCCCCAGATCAACGTGAGCAGCGCGAGCGCCACGTAAGCGCCGCGTCGCGACTGCACGGCAAGGCGTTGCGCCATCAGGCGAGGAAGGACTCGATTTCGCGCGCGACCGCTTCCGGCTGGTCGTGGTGCAGCATGTGCCCCGCATCGGCAATCGTCACCAGGCGCGCGCGCGGAACATGGGCCATCCGGCGCGCGATCTCGGCCGCCGGATCACCGCCGCCCGCGAGCCAGCGCGGAATGCTGGAATCGTCCGCCGCGACCCACAACGCGGGCGCAGCGATCCGCTGCCAGACCGCGAACACTTCCTCCAGCCGGTACACGCTCGGGAACGGAAGCTTGTGGCGCGGATCGGCGCGCAGCCGCACCGTGCCGTCGGCCAGCTTCTCTCCCCAATGCGAGGCCAGGAATTCCGCATGACCGCGCGGCAGCCGGCGATTGTTCTTCTGCAGGCGATCCGCCACGGCGGCGACGTCGCGATACGGTGCGAGCGCCGGAAAATTTTCCAGCGCGTCGAGCCACGCCACGAACTTCTTCGGCGCGACCTCCGGTCCCTCGCCAGGAATGCCGAAGCCGTCGAGCGACACGACTCTGCGCACGCGTTCGGGTCGCAAGCCCGCATACAGCAGCGCGACATTGCCCCCGAGACTGTGGCCGGCAATGTCGACGGGGCCGTCAGGAGCCAGCGCGCGCACCAATCCGTCGAGATCGGCCACGTAGTCGGCGAACCAGTAGCCGTCGCGCGGCCATTCGCTCAAGCCGAAGCCGCGCCAGTCGGGAGCCAACACCTGCCAATCGGACGCCAGCGCATCGACCAGGAACTGGAACGACGCGGATACGTCCATCCACCCGTGCAACAGCACGAGCTTTCGCGCACCCGGTTCGCCCCACGTCCGCACGTGATAACGCAGTTCTCGCACTGCGACGAACTGCGACGTCGAAGGTCTCATGGGGAGATCCTCATCCGACGTCGCATCGGCGCTATTTTTTCTTGCACTGCGCGACGCCGTCCTGCCAGCCGGTGCGATAGTTGCCGTCGGCGCTGAAGCGCGCGGCGTCCTTCTGCTCCGTCCCGCGGGCGGTCGCGCAGCCATCACCGAAGCCCAGCCGATAGGTCGGAGGAAATCCCTGCAGGTTCACCGGCGGCGGCGGCGGCTCGACATAAGGCTTGGGCGCGGGTGGAGGCGCGGCGGGCACGGTTGCCGGCGCGCCCGGCGCAGGTGGCGAAACCGTCGCACAACCGGCCAGCGCGGCGAAAAGGAGAGCAACAGCGAAGCGAATCAAGGACATCGCGGAGGATTCCGGTTGGGACTTCGCGGATGCGCCGTGCACGAATGGCCAAGCGCGTGAACAGAGTAGAATTCTACCAGTCCCGCCCATCTCCGAAATGACCGTTCCGTCCTTCGTCCACCTACGGCTGCACAGCGAATATTCGGTCGTCGACAGCACGGTCCGGATCGACGATGCCGTAGCCGCGGCGGTGCGCGACGGGATGCCCGCGCTCGCTCTTACCGACCTGGCCAACGCGTTCGGCCTCATCAAGTTCTACAAGGCGGCGCGCGGCGCCGGCTTGAAGCCCATCGTCGGATGCGACGTGTGGATCACGCACGATTCGGAACGCGATCGACCGTTCCGCGCCATCCTTCTGGCGGCTTCCCGAGATGGCTACCTGAAACTGTGCGCCTGGTTGTCGCGCGCCTACCGCGCCAACCAGCACCGCGGGCATGCCGAGCTGCGGCGCGAGTGGTTCGCCGAAGGGACCGACGGCCTGATCGCGCTTTCCGGCGCGCGCGACGGTGACGTCGGCAAAGCACTACTGCAGGGCAATCCGGCCGCCGCCGCACGCGCGGCGTGCGAATGGTCGGCCTGGTTTCCCCAACGCTATTACCTCGAAGTGCAGCGTGCGGGGCATGCCGATGACGAGGCGTTGGTCGCCGCTACCGTCGCGCTCGCGGGCGAGCTCGCCTTGCCGGTCGTCGCCACGCATCCGACGCAGTTTCTCGCACGCGAGGACTTCCGTGCTCACGAGGCCCGCGTGTGCATCGCCGAGGGGTCGATACTGTCCGACACGCGCCGCACGAGGCGTTTCACGCCGGAGCAATATTTCAGGACGACCGCGGAGATGGCCGCGAAGTTCGCGGACCTGCCCGAAGCGCTCGCGAACTCGGTGGCCATCGCGCAACGCTGCAACCTCACGATTTCCCTGGGGCAGAATCACTTGCCGGAATTCCCGACGCCGCCCGGCGTGACGATCGACGAGCACCTGCGCGACGAAGCCGTCGCCGGACTCGAGCGGCGATTGCTGCAGATCTTCCCCGACGCGGCGGTCCGCGACGCCAGGCGCCTCGAGTATCTGTCCCGACTCGACTTCGAGACCCGGACCATCGTGCAGATGGGCTTCGCCGGCTACTTCCTGATCGTCGCCGATTTCATCAACTGGGCGAAGCGCAACCAGGTGCCCGTGGGTCCGGGCCGTGGATCGGGCGCGGGATCGCTGGTCGCGTACTCGCTCGGCGTGACCGACCTGGATCCCATCCGCTACGCGCTGCTGTTCGAGCGCTTCCTCAATCCGGATCGCGTGTCGATGCCTGACTTCGACATCGACTTTTGCCAGAACGGCCGCGACCGCGTCATCGACTACGTCAAGGCCAAGTACGGGGCGGACTCGGTGTCGCAGATCGCGACGTTCGGAACGCTGGCGGCGCGCGCTGCGGTGCGCGACGTCGGCCGCGTGCTCGACATGCCGTACTCGTTCGTCGACGGCATTGCGAAGCTGATCCCCTTCGCGCCCGGCAAGCAGGTTCTCCTTCAGCAACCGCCTGCGCGCAAGGAGGACCGCGACAACAACGCCATCTACGCGCGGGAGGCGGAGCCGCAGTTGGTCGAGCGCGAAGCGGCCGAGGAGGAGGTGCGCCAACTGCTCGAGCTCGCGCAACAGCTGGAAGGACTTCCGCGCAACGTCGGCATGCACGCCGGCGGCGTTCTGATCGCGCCGGGTAAGCTTACCGATTTCTGTCCGTTGTACGTCCAGCCCGGCGCGGACGCGATCCTGTCGCAATTCGACAAGGACGACGTCGAAGCCGTCGGGCTGGTGAAGTTCGACTTCCTGGGTCTCACGACGCTGACCATCCTCGACTGGACGATCAAGTACATTCGCCTGCTCGATCCGAAGGCCGATATCGCGCTCGACGCGCTGCCGCTCGACGATCGCGCCGCCTACGACATCTTCAAGACCGGCAACACCGTTGCGGTGTTCCAGTTCGAATCGCGCGGCATGCGCGAGCTGCTGAAGCAGGCGCCGCCGACCCGCTTCGAGGACATCATCGCGCTGGTCGCGCTCTACCGGCCGGGCCCGATGGCGCTGATTCCGGACTACATCGCGCGCAAGTCCGGCCGCGAACGCGTGCCGATGCCGGACCCGCGGCTCGAGCCGATACTCGAGCCCACGTATGGCGTGATGGTCTACCAGGAACAGGTGATGCAGATCGCGCAGGTGATCGGCGGATATTCGCTGGGCGGAGCCGATCTCCTCCGCCGCGCGATGGGCAAGAAGAAGCCGGAGGAAATGGCCACGCACCGGACGATCTTTGTCGAAGGCGCGGTGAAGAACAAGGTGTCGGAGGGCCGCGCGACGCTGCTCTTCAACGACATGGAAAAGTTCGCCGGCTACGGCTTCAACCGGTCCCATGCTGCCGCCTACGCGTTGATCGCCTACCAGACCGCGTGGTTCAAGGCCCATCATCCCGCCGCGTTCATGGCGGCCAACCTTTCGCTCGTCATGGACGACACCGACAAGGTCAGGCACTTCCGCGACGATGCGATCGCGTTGGGCATGAAGATGCTGCCGCCGGACGTGAACGCGTCGAACTACCGCTTCGAGCCGGTGGACGCCAAGCAGATCCGCTACGGTTTGGGCGGCGTCAAGGGCACGGGCCAGTCGGCGATCGAGGCGGTGATGGCTGCCCGCGCCGCGGGCGGACCCTTCCGCGATCTCTTCGATTTCTGCCGGCGCGTGGACAAGCGCGCCGTCAACCGGCGCGCGGTGGAGGCGCTGGTGCGCTCGGGTGCTTTCGACGCCATCGAGCCGCGTCGCGCCGCTTTGCTGGCGTCGGTGGGCATGGCGCTCGAGGCCGCGGAGCGGGCCGAGGCCAATGCGGCGCAGGTATCGCTGTTTGGCGAGGAGGCAGCAGAACGCTCCATGGGGCTGGTCGCGACGCGCGACTGGTCCGATGCGGAACGGCTGCAGAACGAGAAGTCCGCCGTCGGCTTCTACCTCTCCGGGCATCCCTTCAACGGCTACGCCGCGGAATTGGCTCCCGTGGTGCGCACGGCGCTTTCGGACTTAGCACCCAGGAACGACCGCGTGCTGGTCGCGGGCATCGTCACGCAGATGCGCGTACAGAACGGACGGCGCGGGAGGATGGCCTTCGTCACGCTCGACGATGGCCGCGGCGCGACCGAGATCATGGTCTACAACGAGCTCTACGACGGCGTGCGCAACCTGCTGCGCGACGACCAGCTGGTCATCGCCGAGGTCAAGGTCAGCCAGCGCATGACCGACGATGGCGAATACGCGGGACTGCGCATCATCGCGGAGAATGTCTACGACCTGGCGGCAGTGCGCAGGAAGTACGCCAAGGGGCTCAAGCTTGCGTGCAACGGCAACGCGTCGGCCGCCAAGCTCGCGGAAATACTGCAGCCGTTCCGTCCGGGCGACAAGCCGGTGACCATCTCCTATCGCAACGAGCGCATCGGCGGCGACGTGGCGCTGCCCGAGGCGTGGCGCGTCAACCTCGACGACGCGCTGCTCGCCCGTCTTCGCGAGTGGCTGCAGCCCGAGAACGTGCAGGTGATGTATTAATGCGCCCAAGGGGCGGTTGATGCGCCCACGGGACGGTTGATGCGCGCTACGGGCGGATGATGTGACAAGTGGGCGGCTGGTTCGACGCCGCGGGCTGTGGCGCCACGGCGATTTCCTGCTGCTGTGGAGCGCGCAGGGCATCTCGGCCGTCGGCTCGCGCATCACGCGCACCGCGCTGCCGATGGCGGCCATCCTGGTCATTGACGCGAGCGCATACGAGCTTGGCTTGCTGGCCGTCGCGCTGTCGCTTCCCGGCGTGCTTGTGGCTTGGATGGCGGGCGGCTGGGTGGATCGCCATCGCCGCCGTCCGTTGCTCATCGCGACCGACATGATCCGCGCGCTGGCGCTCACGGCCATTCCGCTCGCGGCCTTTGCGCACGTGCTGTCGCTGCCGGTTCTGTACTGGGTCGCCGCGATCACCGGCATCTGCACGGTGCTGTTCAATCTCGCCGACCACGTGTACATCACCGATCTCGTGTCGCGGAAGCGCCTGCTCGACGCCAACGGCAAACGAAGCGCGATCGACTCCATCGCCGAAATATCCGGACCCGCGCTCGGCGGCGCGCTGGTCGCGCTGTGGACGGCGCCGATCGCCATCCTTGCCGATGCCGCGACATTCGTGGCGTCGGCGATTCTGATCGGAAGAATCCGCAAGCCCGAAGCGCGACCTCACCCGGCCGCGCACACATCGTTTGTCGACGACGTACGCACGGGCATCCGCGTCGTGTGGAGGACCCCACCGATTCGCACGCTGTTCTGCGCAATGACGCTCTTCACGTTGTGTGGAAGCTTCATGGCATCGCTGTATACGCTGTTCGCGCTGCGCGATCTGGGGCTGTCGCCCGCGCAGCTGGGATTGGCGATCGGCTGCGGCGGCGTCGGCGGACTGGTCGGCGCCGCGCTGGCCGCGCCTGCCGCTGCGCGCTGGGGCGCACGGCGCATCTTGATGGCATCGCTTGCGCTGACCGCGGTAATGCAGGTGTTCATTCCGCTGGCGCCTGCGGTGCCGTGGATTGCCATGCTGTTCCTGGTGGCGCAACAGATCGTCGGCGACGGCGCGATGACGGTGTACCTGGTCAACGAGACGACGCTGCGCCAGCGCCTGCTGCCGCAGCAAGCGCTGGGGCGCTCGGCCGCGACATGGCAGGTAGCGTCCGGATTGCTGACACCCGCCGGGGCGCTGCTCGGCGCGGTGCTTGCCGAGACGTTCGGCCTGCGCCCGACGCTGTGGGTCCTGGCGGCGGGTTTCGCGGCCGCGTTCGTGCTGCTCGTCGTCGCCCGCGGCACGCTGCCTGGGCGCGATGCCGATGTGGCGCTCCCGCTCCTTGTAGAATCGCGCTGAAGCCAACGTGGACTCACTAGGAATTGTCACCATGCCGTTGCCGAATACCATGCGTTACATCGCCGTGCGCGAACCCGGTCCCCCGGATGTGCTGGTGCAGGCCACGGGTCCGCTGCCCCAGCCGAAGTCGGGCGAGCTCCTGATCGAAGTTGCGTACGCGGGGGTCAACCGTCCCGACTGCCTGCAGAGGTCCGGCGCCTATCCGCCGCCGGCCGATGCCTCGCCGATCATCGGCCTCGAGGTTGCCGGACGAGTCGCGGCATTGGGTGATGGTGTCACGGCGTGGAATGTCGGCGACGAGCTCTGCGCCCTCACGCCCGGCGGAGGCTATGCCGAGTATTGCGCCACGCCCGCGGGCTTCTGCTTGCCCATCCCTGCCGGACTATCGCTGCGCGAAGCGGCGGGTATTCCAGAAAACTACTTCACCGTCTGGTACAACGTCTTCGACCGTGTGCATCTCGCTGCCGGTGAATCGATCCTGATCCACGGCGGCACCAGCGGCATCGGGCTCACCGCGATTCAACTCGCGAAGGCGTTCGGCGCCACCGTCTTCACGACCGCGGGCAGCGCGGAAAAAGTGGCTTTCTGCACGTCGATGGGCGCCGATCACGCCTTCGACTACAAGACGCAGGATTTCGTCGCCGAGGTATCCAGGATCACGGCCAAACGCGGCGTCGACGTGATCCTCGACATGGTCGGCGGCGACTACGTCGACAAGAACCTCAGGTGCCTGGCGCTCGAAGGCCGGTTGTCTCAGATCGGCCTGCTCAACGGCCCCCGCGCCGACATCGGCATGCATCACCTGATGGTCAAGCGCCTCACCGCCACCGGCTCGACACTGCGAGCCAGCCCCGCAGCGCGCAAGGTCGCGCTCGCCAATGCGCTGCGCGACAAGGTCTGGCCGCTCTTCGAGCAACGGCGACTGAAGGTCGTGATCCAGGAAACGCTTCCCCTCGCCCGAGCCGGCAACGCGCACGCGCTGATGGAATCGGGCAAGCTGATCGGAAAGGTGATCCTGAAAGTCGGCCTGTAGTCCGGATCAGTACGTCGCGCGGCCGCCTGAAAGGTCGAACACCGCGCCGGTGGAAAACGAGCAATCCTCGCTCGCGAGCCAGCACACCATCGCCGCGATTTCGTCGACCGTGCCAAAGCGGCCCAGCGGAATCTTCGACAGCATGAAGTCGATGTGCTGCTGCGACATCTGGTCGAAGATCGCCGTGCGCACGGCGGCCGGCGTCACGCAATTGGCGCGGATGCCGGTCTTGGCCAATTCCTTCCCCAGCGACTTGGTGAGCCCGATCACCGCCGCCTTCGACGCGCTGTAGGCCGACGCGTTCGGGTTGCCCTCCTTGCCGGCCACCGATGCGATGTTCACAATGCGGCCGTAATCTTTCTTGAGCATGACCGGAACGACGGCGCGGTTGCACAGGAACACGCCGTGGACGTTGACGTCGAACACCTGTTTCCATGCGTCGGGGGGATATTCGGCCAGCGGCACGTTGGGCCCAGTGATGCCCGCCGAGCAGATCAGCGCATCGATCGCACCGAACGCGGCCACCATGGCCTCGGTCGCGCGCGCGACCGCGTCCGCGTCGCTCACGTCGAGCGCGACACACAGCGTTTCGCCGCCGATCTGCGCCTTGGCGTCAGCCAGCGCTTTCGGGTCCCGATCCCACAGCGCAACGCGCGCTCCGCTCGCGGCCAGCCGTCGCGCCACGGCGAGCCCGATGCCGGCAGCACCCCCGGTGATGGCCGCGGTCCTGCCCTTGAAGTCGAGTTGGTTCATCGTCCGCCTTCGTCAGCCTGTTGCATTGAAGAAATGCCGCGGCGCGCAAGGCGCCTACGCACGCTGGAAGAGTACCAGTCCGATGACCACGGCGGCGACGGCAAGCACGCCGAGAATGCAGATCAGCGCGAACAGCGTGTGCTTCGTCTCGCTATGGAAGACCAGCAGGTCGTCGATGAGCTCCGCGACCTGTGCGTTCGTCGCGGCTCCTGACGCAGGGACCGCTTCCGGCACCGCCGCGTCGTCGCCGCCTGGTTCCGAGACGTCGATGGGAAGGATAAACGAAAAGTTCGTGACCAGCAGCGTGCGATGCGCAACTGTATCCCAATGCTTGGTGCGCTTCCCGCCTCGCATTTCGTAGCCCATGCCCGGGGCTTCGGCGCGGGATATGCGTTCGCCGGCATCGACAAAGAATTTGGTCGGCAGGCGCCCGGATAATGCGATCCGCACCAGCGTGTCGAATTTCGCGCCCGACATCGCAATGTTGATCTGATATTTCGCCGGAGACCGGTCGGCGGCCAGCTCGGACTCCGCGATGAACACCAGCGACCCGAAATCCTTGGCGCCGTTACGCACACCGCTGCGCGCGCCGTTGTCCTTGCTGCGGATTCGCAACACGCCGTCGAGTTGCTCCAGCAGCTCGCCGGTTCCGAGCTTGACCGAATCGCCTGGGTAGACAACGACTTTCATCACCAGGACGCTGGCTTTGTTGTCCTCGATGATGAGCCGCGCTTTGGTCGGCCTGAAACCCACGAGCGGCATGCGTTGAATCCGTTGTTCTCTTGACCGCAAGATGGGTCACGTCGCCAGCGCCGATTCTAAGGCAGTCGCTGCGCCCGTAAGGACCTATCCGACCGGCGGGAACAGCCGTGTTCACTACAGGTGGGGCCAGCCACGCTGCATCATATAATCAAGCCCGACACTGCATCCTGCGGCCGGTTTCCCCGGCACGCAGGATCGCAACCCGGCTCCGAATTAACAAGGACCTCCCGACCCCATTCGACATCGCGATCGTCATGGCGACCGTCGTGCGGCCGACGCTGCGGAGGCCATCCGCTCGGTGTACGCGCAGCGCTTCAGCGGACGCATCCAGATCCTGATCGGCATCGATCATTGGAAGGGCGAGCCGGCCATGCTCGACGCGCTGGTGGCCGAATGTCCATCGCACGTTGCCGTCACGACTGGATCTCGGCTATTCCACGTCGCAGCGCCACGGCGGCCTCTATCCCAGTCATTACGGCGGCGCGCTCAAGATCCTGCTGAGCTATGCCGCGAACAGCCGTCACGTCGCCTACCTTGACGACGACAACTGGTATGCGCCGGACCATATCGCGACCATGCTGGAAGCGGTCCGGGACAGGGCCTGGGCGTTCGCGTTGCGCAATTTCATCGAAAGGCGTAGCGGCGACTTGCTGTGTCCCGACACATGGGAGTCGGTGGGACCCGGCCGCGGCGTATATGCAGAATCGCAAGGCGGGTTCGTCGACACCAATTGCTACGTCATCGACACGCTGCGATGCAGCGACGTGTTTCCCGAGTGGGCAATGACCCGCTTTGCCGGTGGCACCGGAGGCGATCGCCAGATTCTGCAGCGATTGCTCGACCGGCCATGGGGAACGAATGGCGCGCACACGATCAATTACCGGCAAGGGCTCAGGGGCCTGCATCCTTACCTGCTCTGGCACTTCCAGAGGGCCGGCGTCGACCTGGCGGACTACCTTCCGCCGGATTCGATTCCGGGGATACGGGCGGGCCAGGAATTTGCCAATGGGGAGCGTCGTGAGGGGGAGCTTGGTCTACTTGAGCCATGGCACGACCATCGGTGACAACGCCTGGGTATCGGCGTCCGCCGCCGTTGCCGGTCATTCGGCCGTGGGCGGAAACACGGTGCTAGGCATCGGCGCGGTTGTGGTCGACAACGTCGCGCTGGATTCCGACGTCATCGTCGGCGGCGGCGCAGTCGTCACACGGCCTGCCACGGCAGGAGAAAAATTGGTCGGCGTGCCCGCGCGTCATGCGCCGGACCTGCGCCGCTTCGGACCGACGCCCCGGGAAGATTAGCGCGACTCGGCCAGCGCCTGCTCGACTTCGGCGAATGTCCGCGCAAGTTCCGGTATATGCAGAGGAACGCCGAGCTGCCGCGCAATCTGCGACGCGGAAAATATCCCGCGGATCGAGATCTCGGACGGTCCACGAATTTCCGCGACGAGGCCGTGCTGGCGTCCTGCCTGCGTAAGCGATGCGACGATGTGCCCGACCTTCGCGGCGCGGACGTCCTCGAGCTTCATCGCCGCGACAGCGTGGATGGGCGTCATCACGTCCGCCACCTGCAGGTCGTTGCGTCCGACGCCACGCGCGTGGCTCTCGCGCACCGGGCGCTCGCCCAGCATGTCGGCCGCCGTAATCAACCCAAGCACGCGGCCGTTGGATGCGGACACGAACAGCGAACGGACCCCGCGCGCGATCATGTAGTCGTTGGCCGTGACCAGCGATGCGGACGCCTCGATCGTCACCGCTGCCACCAGCGCGAGATCGGTCATCACGTCGACCGCCGGCGAGTCCAGCGTCACCGGATTCGGCGCAGGATGCGCCAGTGTGGATGACGCATAGGGCGCCAGCGAGAATTCGGCAAGTGGAGTGTATTGACGCAGCATGGCAGCTACCTCCCTATCGCGGTCTTCGGCCGGCGAGATCGGAAAGATGCGCGATCAGGGCGGCCAACAGCCAGGTCGCGATCCACGGCCAGCGCTCGCCCACTAGCGCGCAGCGCAACGCAAGTAGCAGGAACACCCCGGCGAGCATGCCGCTGGCGACTTCGCGCAGGCGCACGCCGCGCCCAGTCTTGCCGCGATGGACGGCGATGAAAACGGCTTCGAGGAACACGAATACGAGGATCAGGTCGACCACTCGTCCACTGTTGAAGAACGAAATCATTGAAGGCGGAGATCCGGGGACTGGGGAATCGTGCAATCGGGAAGGGGATGGGACTGCTTCGCAGGTTCTATTTTAACGCTGTCCACCGTCATGTTGTTGCACAAGACGACGGAAGAATCGCCGGCAGGGCCGGTAGGCGCGGCGCCGGCACCAGAAACCGAAGCCACGACCGGCGGTTGACAACACCAGGACCGTTGCGTAGCCCCCGCGATGCGGATGCCGCCTCCGCTATCCTTGTTTCCCTCCGATGGGTCGCGGGTCTTCCAGGCCATCTTCGATCAGGCTCAAGAGCCGCGATGCTTCATAGGGCTTGAGCAACGCCATCATCCCCGCTGCGATAGCCCGATCCACCACGGCGTGAAAGCCCGTCAAGAGAATTATTGGCGTGTCCGGACGCAGTGTGCGCATTTGCGATGCGAACTCGATTCCACTCATACCTGGCATGGCGACGTCGGAAACGATCATGTCGGTATCGGACCGCTTAAGCACGTCAAGCGCGTCTTCGGCACTGGCACAGGTAACCACCTCCATTCCATGCATGGAGAGCAAGCGGGAGAGCGAGTCGCGCGTGTCCGCGTCGTCGTCGACGACAAGCACCCTGATCTGTTTTGCAGGCGTTGGCATGTTGCGCTGCCTCTGGCGGTCCCGACGTGTCGGATAGTATGGCGGAATTAGCGGGCCTGCAATGTTCCCGCAAACCGCTCGTCTGGCGGCAACCCATGGTTTCCCGTACGGCGATTCCGCGTAGACGTCGAACCGGATGGCCGCCTGCTCCCATTCCTTGCCGGGGCGGCACTGTCAGAGAAATCCGACAAGCCAAGGCTCCGGGCACCGCTGTCGCCAGGATGGCCAGTGCGTCAGCATGAATGGCGTCGCGAACCCGCAGGTTACGGCAAACGCGTTCGCGTTCTTGGGGCTCCTGTGATGGTCTTGTGCAGGTTCCGCCCCATGCGGTGGCGAGCGCCGCATCCCTGGCCAAGTGGAAGAGGTCTTGTTGAGAAACACGCGAGATTCGGCCGTCGAAACATCGCATGGATCGCCAACCCATGGCGAGGAGCGCTTCCGGCTCCTGGTCGAGGGTGTCGCTGACTACGCGATCTTCATGATCGATCCGCAAGGCCTGATCCTGACCTGGAATACCGGCGCGGAGCGCATCAATGGCTATCAGGCCGCCGAAATCATCGGACAGCACATTTCGCGATTCTATCCGCCGGAAGCGCTGCTCCGGGGCGTGCCCGAGCACGAACTCGATGTCGCTACCGCCGAGGACCGGTTCGAGGATGAAGGCTGGCGCATTCGGAAGGACGGGACCAGGTTCTGGGCCAACGTCGTCCTCACCGCCCTGCGCGACAAGGCGGGACTATTGCGCGGTTTTGCCCAAGTCACGCGCGACCTGACCCATCGCCGGGAACATGAAGAAGCGCTGCGTCAGAGCGAGGAGCGCTTTCGGCTGCTTGTCGAGGGCGTCACCGACTATGCGATCTTCATGCTCGACGTCAACGGCTATGTAATGACATGGAACAGCGGCGCCGAGCGCATCAAGGGCTATCGAGCCGATGAGATTATCGGACAGCACTTCTCGCAGTTCTATCCTACGGGACGTGGTCGACAGTGGGTGGCCCGCCCACGAGCTTCAAGTGGCTGTCGAGACGGGGCGATTCGTGGAAGAAGGCTGGCGCATTCGCAAAGATGGAACCAAGTTCTGGGCGAACGTCATGATCACTGCGCTGCGCGATGCGGAAGGCAGGCTGCGCGGGTTCGCCAAACTCACTCGGGACTTGTCCGAGCGCCGGGTCACCGAAGCGCTGGTGGCGGATCAGGTCGAGCGGGAAACAATGCTTGAAGCGGAACGCGACGCGCGCATCGCCGCGCAGCGTGCGATGCTTGTCAAGGACGAGTTTCTCGCTACGCTATCGCACGAATTGCGCACGCCCCTCACGGCCATCCTGGGATGGACGGAAATCCTGCGGAGGCAGGCGAACCCCCCTCAGGAAGACGTCCAGCGCGCCATGGAGGTCATCGAGCGCAACGCACGTGCACAAGCACGGCTCATCGATGAGTTGCTTGACCTGAGTCGCATTGATTCGGGGCGCATTCGCCTCGACATACAACACATCGAACTGATCGACATTGTCCAAAGTGCGTTGGACTCGGCGGAGCCGGCGGCCAAATCAAAGGGCATTCGTCTCGAAGCGATCCTCGATCCCATTCGAGGCAGCGTGTCGGGTGATCCGACGCGGTTGCAACAAGTCTGCTGGAATCTGCTCAGCAATGCGATCAAGTTCACGCCCAAAGGCGGCAAGGTCCAGGTGCTCCTGCAGCGGATAGACTCTTACGTCGAACTCAGCGTCAGCGACACCGGGATTGGTATACCCGTCAGTTTTCTGCCGTTCGTATTCGATCGTTTTTCCCAGAAGGATGGCTCGACGACGCGAAGATACGGGGGTCTCGGCCTTGGCTTGGCCATTTCGAAACAGTTGATGGAGCTTCATGGAGGCACGTTGCAGGCGAGGAGCGCGGGCGAGGGGAAAGGTGCGACCTTCATTGCACGCCTTCCCCTTGCGGTCCAGGATTCCGATGCAGCCTTCCGCCCACGCCCTTCCCAGCACGCATCCGGTCGTCGAAGAACAAGCCGCGCGTCCGGATCTCACCGGCATTCATGTGCTCGTCGTCGATGACGAAGCCGATGTCCGCAGCCTCTTGCAGCGGGTACTGCAGGACCAGGGCGCAACCGTAACGACGGCCGAATCCGGCCAAGAGGCATTGCGCATCCTTGCCACGCTGACTCCGGATGTTTTGATCAGCGACATCGGGATGTCCGAGATGGACGGCTTCCAGCTGTTACGCCAAATTCGCGCAGCGGAGCCCTTGGGGCAACGACTTCCTGCGCTCGCCCTGACTGCGTACGCGCGCGTCGACGACCGCAAGAAGGCGCTTCTCGCAGGCTATCAATCGCACCTGGCGAAGCCGGTCGACATGGCGGAGCTTGTCATCGTTGTTGCCGGGCTTGCGAGGTCGCAAGCGCGCCCGACGTGAACTGCCGACCTAACGCAGCGGCCGCCTTGGCGCGTTCGTTCCTCTTTTCGGGCGTTCCGGCGATCTCACGATTGCGCCCATTCCTACACGCGTTTCCTCGAACCTCCGATTTCGACCTCTATGAACGGCTCGCATGATTGTGCTGTGTTCATCTGCGGGGGCACGAGCATGGACTATGAAACGCTAATGGGCATGACATTCGTCGTCTTCGTCATCATCCTGGCGATCGGCGTAATGCCGCGTAGCGGTGTTCGCGACCGCTTGCATCCGCGCACACGAAGCGACTCTGCAGCATACTAAGATGGTGCCGGCAGTAGGAATTGAACCCACGACCAACGGTTTACAAAACCGCTGCTCTACCCCTGAGCTATGCCGGCAAAGGTGGTGATTCTACGTGACTGCCGGGGCGCGCGCAGCGCAATGATCATGGCCGCGCGCGGCGACGTTGCCGACGACAGCAGCGGCGAGCAGTCGGGACGGCCTTGGTACAACCACATCACTTGATGATCTGCAGATGCGACGGCCGGGCCTTGGGCTTGCTCGTCTCCTTCGCCGCGTCGGGCTCGACCGGCTCGGGATCGCGGGGTGCCGTCGCGGCGACCAGCGACGCCACCGGGTCCTGCGCGCTGGAGAAGGAAAATCCGTAACCCGTCTCCTTCGCGAAGATGCCGGTCACCGCGATCATCGGCACCGCGACTTCCTGCGACGCGCCGTTGAAGCGCGCGGTGAATTGCACCCACTCGTTGTCGATCGTGAGCTTGCGCGTGGCGGTTGAACTGACGTTGAGCACGATTTCACCGTTCTTGACGAAGCTCATCGGCACGCGCGTCTGCGCGTTCACCCTGACCGCGAGGTACGGCGACAGCGCGTTGTCCGCGCACCACTCGCAAATGGCGCGGATCAAGTAGGGCTTGGCGGATTGCTCGGACATGGGGGGAAGATACTACGCGCGCCGGCAGCCGGGTCAAGTGCCGCTGTCGCGGCCAAGGCAGCGCCGCGAGCGGCCTCCGCCCGGCCACGCCAATTCCGCCTCAACGTTGTCGCTCGCGGTCGCTCGCGCGGCGACGCGCCCTTCGGGCCTTGGCTTCACCCGCCGCGCTCGCGAGCGGCCTCCGCCCGGCCACGCCAATTCCGCCTCAACGTTGTCGGTCGCGGTCGCTCGCGCGGCGACGCGCCCCTCGGGCCTTGGCTTCACCCGCCGCGCTCGCGCGCGGCCTCCGCCCGGCCACGCCAATTCCGCCTCAACGTTGTCGGTCGCGGTCGCTCGCGCGGCGACGCGCCCTTCGGGCCTTGGCTTCACCCGCCGCGCTCGCGAGCGGCCTCCGCCCGGCCACGCCAATTCCGCCTCAACGTTGTCGCTCGCGGTCGCTCGCGCGGCAACGCGCCCTTCGGGCCTTGGCTTCACCCGCCGCGCTCGCGACTACTTCCGCATTCCCCGCTCGGCGGAGGTCAGCGCTTCGGAAAACGCGGGCCGCGAGAATAGCCGCTCGGCATACTTCATCAGCGGCGCCGCCTGCTTGCCCATCTGGATTCCGTAGTAGTCGAGGCGCCACAAGAGCGGCGTGATCGCCACGTCGAGCATCGAATATTCCTCGCCCAGCATGTGCTTGTGCTTGGCAAACACCGGAGTGATCTGCAACAGCGAGTCGCGCACCAGGCCGCGCGCCTTGTCGGCATTCTTCTGGTTGTTGCCCTCCAGCGCGTCGATGTGCACGAAGAGCTCCTTCTCGAAGCGGTGCAGGAACAGCCGCGCCCGCGCGCGCATCACCGGGTCGGCCGGCATCAGCTGCGGATGCGGAAAGCGCTCGTCGATGTACTCGTTGATGATGTTCGACTCGTGCAGAACCAGGTCCCGCTCGACCAGCACGGGCACCTGGTTGTACGGGTTCATCACCGCGAGGTCCTCGGGCTTGTGGTCCAGGTCGACGTCGATGATCTGGAAATCCATGCCCTTTTCGTGAAGCACGATGCGGCAACGCTGGCTGAACGGGTCGGTGGTCCCGGAATAGAGGGTCATCATGGTCTTGTCCTTCTCTCGCGGCAGGATGCGCGCGGTCGTGTACGTCGGTTGCGATTCGGATGCCAGTTGCCGCGCATGGCGGGCGACGCCGTCGCCGCAATGCAACAGGGCACGAGTGCTGCCCGTGCCCCGCGCAGGCGCCAGGAGCCGGGACGCTTAGGCTAGTGAAGGTCCTTCCAGTACGAGCGTTTCAGCGCATAGGCAAACGCGAAGAGCACGCCAAGGTAGATGAGCACGATAATGCCCAGGCTGATCCGCTTGTTCTTGTCCGGTTCGGCCATGTAATTGAGGTAGTTGACGAGATCCGCGACCCACGACTGGTACTGGATCGGCGTCATCGTGCCGGGCGCGTCGGGGTCGGGCTCGACCGTGAGCATGATCCACTTGCCGTCCTTGCCCGGTTCCAGCTTGGCCAGGCCCTTGACGGCGATCACGCCGGCGATCGCCTTCTCGTGGCTGTCGAATTCGGTCTCCACCAGCTTGCCCGTGCCGGAGAGTTGCCACGCGACATGCGGCATGGCGACATTCGGGAACACGAGGTTGTTCCAGCCGCTCGCGCTCGCGTCGTCGCGGTAGAACCCGAGGAAATAGTTGTACAGCCAGTCGCTGCCGCGCACGTGCGATATGACCGAAAGGTCCGGCGGCACGGTGCCGAACCAAGCCTTGGCATCGGCAGGCGTCATCGCCGCATTCATCGTGTCGCCGATCTTGGCCGACGCGAACATCAGGTTGTCCTGGATCATCGCCGTATCGACGCCAATGCCCGTGAGGCGCGCATAGCGCATGTACTTGGCGCTGTGGCAATTGAGGCAGTAGTTGACGAAATTCCGGGCGCCACGCTGCAGCGACGCGGCGTCGAGGCGGTTGACCGGCGCGGGTTCCATGCGCAGGTCGGCGCCGCCGGACGCCAGCGCGTTACCGGTTCCAGCGAACAGCATCGCGGCCAGCAGAAAGGCAAGCTTGTTCATTTCCAGATCACCCTTTCCGGCACCGGCTTCGTCTTGTCCCGCGCGGTGTACCAGGGCATCAGCAGGAAGAAGAGGAAATAGACCAGGGTCAGCAGGCGCGCGACCACGGTGGCCTTGTCGGCGCCCCCCAGGATCGGCAAGCTCTCATTGAACTGTCCCCACACGGTGACCGGCACGACGCCCAGGTAACCCAGGATCAGGAAGGCGATCACGAACGCGGCCAGCCACGCCTTGTAGAGCGTGCCGCGGTAGCGGATCGACTTGACCTTGCCGCGGTCGAGCCACGGGAGCGCGAAGAAGATCATCACCGCGGCGCCCATCGCCATGACGCCGTAGAACTGCGTGGCCGGCAGGAACGGCAGGATCTTCGACGGCACGGCGCGCAGGATCGCGTAGTACGGCGTGAAGTACCACACCGGGGCGATGTGCTCGGGCGTCTGCAGCGGATTGGCCGGAACGTAGTTGTTGGCCTCGAGGAAGTAGCCACCCATGTCCGGCACGAAGAACACGATGATCGAGAACACGGCGAGGAACACGATGACGCCGACGATGTCCTTGTACGTGTAGTAGGGGTGGCTGTAGATGCCGTCCAGCGGCAGGCCCGTTTTCGGGTCCTTGGGCTGCTGCTTGATCTCGATGCCGTCCGGATTGTTGGATCCCGTCTCGTGCAACGCCATGAGGTGCGCGGCGACCAGGCCGATCAGGAGTAGCGGGAACGCGGCGACGTGGAACGCGAAGAAGCGGTTCAGCGTGATGTCCGAGATCGTGTAGTCGCCGCGAATCCATTGCGACAGGCCCTCGCCGATGAAAGGGACGGTCGCGAACAGGTTCACGATCACCTGCGCGCCCCAGTACGACATCTGGCCCCACGGCAGCAGGTAGCCGAAGAACGCCTCGCCCATCAGGCACAGGTAGATCAGGCAGCCGAAGATCCACGTGAGCTCGCGCGGCTTGCGGTAGCTGCCGTACATGAGGCCGCGGAACATGTGCAGGTAGACGACGACGAAGAACATCGACGCGCCGGTGGAGTGCATGTAGCGGATGAGCCATCCCCACTCCACGTCGCGCATGATGTATTCGACGGACTCGAAAGCCCGCGCGGCGTCCGGCTTGTAGTTCATCGTCAGGACGATGCCGGTGACGATCTGCAGCACCAGCACGAAGGCCGCCAGCGAGCCGAAGTAGTACCAGAAGTTGAAATTCTTCGGCGCGACGTACTTGCCCCACTGCGACTCCCAGAGCGCAGTCAGCGGAAAGCGCGCATCGATCCAGTTCATTATCTTCTGCATCGTTGCTCCGTTCAGGCTTCCTTGCCGTCTTCGCCGATGCCGATCGCGATGCGCGTGTCGGACAGGTATTTGTGCGGCGGTATGACGAGGTTCGTCGGCGCCGGCACGCCCTTGAAGACGCGCCCGGCGAGGTCGAATTTCGATTGATGGCAGGGACAGAAGAACCCGCCGAGCCAATCCGCACCCAGGTCGGCGGGACCCACTTCCGGGCGGAACGTCGGCGAGCAGCCCAGATGCGTGCAGATGCCGACGGCGACCCACATCGCCTCCTTGATCGACCTGTGCTCGTTCTTGCAGTTGGCGGGCTGCTGCGGGACGTCGGAATTGGGGTCGGCAAGAGACGCGTCGAGCTTCGGCAGCGAATCGAGCATGGGCTTGGTGCGATTGACGAGCCAGCACACCTTGCCGCGCCATTCCACGTCGATCTTCTGGCCCGGCTCGATCTTGCTGATGTCGACCTCGATCGGCGCGCCGGCGGCCTTCGCGCGCGCCGACGGCCAGAACGACATCACGAACGGCACGGCCGCCGTGGCCACGCCTATGCCGCCCACCACACCCGTGCCGATCAGCAAGCGGCGCCGGCTCTTGTCCACCGCGCCGGCGGCCTTGTTGTCTACTGTCGCTTCAGCCATCCCCATGCCCCAATATGCGCGGAAACCGAACGTGCCTCCTCCCAATGAAATGGGGCCCCTTCAGTTGCGTATTCGCGCGGCGTGTACGCACAACCGGCGGATTATACGGGATTTGCCCGGCTCGCCGGAAGCCTGATCACGGAAATTGTCCGGAATGTGCCGTTGAATCAGGCGGTTGGACACCACCCTTCGACCGGGGCCGCGGTCCATCGCTGCCGTCTGCCGCGCACCCCACTATACTTTCGCCATGCTCCGCAGAATCTGGCTCTTCTTCGCGCAGGCCTGCACCCTTTGCGTGGCCGCGCTGTTCGTCGTCTCGACGTTGCGGCCGGACCTTCTGCCGCGTCCCGCCGCGGTTCGGCCCGGCAACGTCATCGTCACGCAGGAAACGACCACGCCGGTGGTCTCGGCGAAGGTGGCGTCCTATGCCGATGCCGCGAAAAAGGCGATGCCGGCGGTCGTCAACATCGTCACGAGCAAGGACGTGCGCTCTCGCGTTCCCCTCGCCGACGATCCGATGTTCCGCCGCTATTTCCCCGAACTCGATCGCCAGGCAACGCAGCGGCAGACAAGCCTGGGTTCGGGCGTCATCGTTTCGCCGGAAGGCTACGTGATCACCAATCAGCATGTCATCCAGGGCGCGGACGACATCCAGCTCGTGCTGAGCGACGGCCGCCGCATTTCCGCGAAGGTGCGCGGCACGGACCTCGAAACGGACCTGGCCGTGCTCAAGGCCGACTCCGACAACCTGCCGGCGATCACGCTCGGGCACGCCGAGGACCTGCAGGTCGGCGACGTCGTGCTGGCGATCGGCAACCCTTACGGCTTCGGCGGCACGGTGACGTCGGGCATCGTGAGCGCGCTGGGTCGCAATTCGCTGGGCCTCAATCGCTTCGAGGATTTCATCCAGACCGACGCCGCCATCAACCCCGGCAATTCCGGCGGAGCGCTCATCGACACCGCCGGCAATCTGATCGGCATCAACAGCACCATCTTCTCGCAGACAGGCGCATCGAACGGGATCGCCTTTTCGATTCCCGTCTCGCTGGCGCGCAACGTATTCGAGCAGATCATCCGCGACGGCGAGGTCACGCGCGGTTGGTTCGGCATCGAGCCCCAGCCGGTCACGCCGGACGTGGCCAAGGCGTTGGCGCTGTCCCCCGCGGAAGGCGTGCTGATCCGCAGCCTGCAGCGTGGAGGGCCCGCAGAACGCGCCGGCATTCATGTGCGCGACGTCTTCGTCGAGGTCGGCGGCAAGCCGACGCACAGCGTGCCGCAGCTGCTCTCGCGCATCGCCGAACTGGCGCCCGGATCGAACGCCCGGGTGCGGCTGGTCAGGGACGGCAAATCCGTCGATGTCGACGTGATGGTGGGCAAGCGCCCGAAGCCGACGGAGCAGTGACGCGGCCGCCTACTTGACGGCGACCTCTTCCTCGTCACCTTCGGGTTGCGGCACGTTCACGAAGCGCGCGAGCACGAGCCCCAGTTCGTACAGAAGCCACAGGGGCACGGCCAGCATCAGTTGGGAAACCACGTCGGGCGGCGTGAAGATGGCGCCGACGACGAAAGCGCCGACAATCACGTAGGGGCGGATCGCGCGCAGCTTGTCGAGGCTGACCACGCGCATGCGCACCAGCACGACCACGATCACCGGCACTTCGAACGTAATGCCGAAGGCGATGAACATCGTGAGGACGAACGACAGGTACTTTTCGATGTCGGTCATCATCGTCACGCCAGCGGGCGTGTAACTCGCAAAAAAACCGAACATGACCGGGAAGACGAAGAAATAGGCGAACGCCATGCCGATCATGAAGAACACGACGGAAGACGCGATTACCGGCAGTGCCAGCCGCTTCTCGTTGTGATAGAGCCCCGGGGCGACGAAGGCCCACGCCTGCCACAGCACGTAGGGCAGCGCGATCAGGAACGACGCCATCAGCGTCACCTTGAGCGGCACCAGGAACGTGCCTGTGACATCGGTTGCGATCATCTGCGCGCCGCTCGGCAGCGCGTGCAGCATCGGCCGGGCAAGCAGCGCGTAGATTTCCTTTGCCCACGGAAACAGCGCGACGAAGACGGCGAGCACGGCGATGATGGAGTGCATCAGCCGCGAACGCAGTTCGACCAGATGCGACAGGAACGTGTCCTGCGCGCCGGAATCGGGAATCGGGTCGGCCATCCGGGATCGCCGCTAGATCTTGTCGAACCCGGGGAGCGACGGCTGCCGCGGCGTCGCCGCGGCCTCGGCCGATGTCGCGCCCTGCCCGCCATCCGCCTCACTCGAATGGAAGGCCGGGTCTCGGGGAAGAGCTTCCCGGCGAGTCCACCGATGCCGCATCCGCGGCTGTGGCATTGAGCTGATCCTCGACGCCGCGCACTTCCGCTTGCACGTTCTGCGCCGCCGATTCGACCGACGACTTGAACTCCTGCGCGGCACCCTGCACCTGCTGTTGCAGCTTGCGCAGTTCGTCAAGTTCCATTTCGCGGCTGATGTCGGCCTTGACGTCGCCGACGTAACGCTGCAGCCGGCCGAACAACAGGCCCATCGTGCGCGCCGCCTTGGGCAGCCGCTCGGGACCGATCACGATCAGCGCCACGACGGCGATGACGACGACTTCGGAAAAACCTATGTCAAACATGCGCCGGTAAAAATCCTGGATGAACGAAGCAGGCGCGGCCCGTCACGCGCCACACTTGCGCCGCCGTGATCGTCACTACGACCGCGTCGTTTCCTTCTTGACCTCGGCGTCGATGGTCTTTCCCGGGATCTGCTGCGCCGGCGTCGCATCGGCGGCCGTAGCGTTGGTCGTGCCGTCGGTTTCGGTCTTCATCCCTTCCTTGAATCCCTTCACCGCGCCGCCCAGGTCCTGCCCGATGTTGCGCAACTTCTTCGTTCCGAATATCAGCACGACGACGACCAGTACGATCAGCCAGTGCCAGATGCTCAAGCCACCCATGATGGTTCTCCTTTACCCTTAAGCCTGCTTTGTCCGCCGGATCATCGAACCCAGGGGGTCGGGGCCGGCAATCACGTGGATGTGGACGTGCTGGACTTCCTGCTGCCCGACGCGGCCGGTATTGACGATGGTGCGGAATCCATCCGCGGCGCCTTGTTCCTTCGCGAGCCTCCCTGCCAGCGCCAGCATCCTGCCCAGCACCGGCGCATCGTCCAGCGTGGCCTCGTACAGGGTCGCGATGTGCTTCTTCGGCACCAGCATGAAATGCACGGGCGCGATCGGCTGGATGTCGTGGAACGCCAGCACGTCGGCATCCTCGTAGACTTTTCTGCCCGGTATCTCGCCGCGCACGATCTTGCAGAAAATGCAGTTCGGATCCGTTGTGTGCATCGTTCAGGCCGTGGTTTCCGGCGCTCGCCGTGCCAATTGCGCGTCGATCGCCGCCTTCAAGCGTTCCGCCTCGTCGCTGCCGATCATGACCGGCCGCTGCGTCGTCATCTCGAGCCTGACCGCGGCCCGTCCGGAGACATTGTATAGCCACCCGGAGGGCGTCCAGTGGATACCCCAGCCCCACCAGGACGGGGTACGGACCACGTCGCAACGCGCAATATCCGTGAACGGTATCGATTTCCGGATGAGCCCGATGCCGAACCGCACCCGAACTTCATCCGAATCGACATCGACCGTCAGCGTCGCGTAGGTGACGAGTCCCAGCGCCAGCAGGCCGAAAAGCGCCACGACCAGCCAAGGCACCGCCGCCAGCGTTGCCGCTGACAGCGACATGGTGACCAGCAGCGCCAGACCGAAGCCCACGACCGAGCCCGTGATGACCGCCCAGCCCCATTGGACGTGATGGTAGGTAATCCGGCCAGATTTCAGCGGGATGCCTTTTCCCGATGTCCGGACGTCCCTTCGCGCCTCGCCAGTTCCGCCAGCACGTCGGCGGGACCCAGTCCGTGCCGGGAGAGCAGCACGAGGCAGTGGAACCACAGGTCCGCGATTTCGGCGGTGATGCGGATTTTATCACCGTCCTTCGCCGCCATGACCGTTTCGGTCGCCTCCTCGCCGATCTTCTTCAGGATGGCGTCGTCGCCTTTTGCGAACAGCGAGGCCACGTAGGACGCCGCCGGTTCGGCGCCTTTGCGCGCTTCGATGGCCGCGGCAACGCGCGAAAGCACTTCCAGGTCGTCGCGAACGTCAGCCATCGCCGTAAATCGCCTTGGGATCCTTGAGCACGGGCTCGACATCATGCCACGCGCCGTTTTCGAGGCGCTGGTAGAAGCAGCGCGCATGGCCCGTGTGGCAGCTGATGCCGCCTTCCTGTTCGACGACGAGCAGGATCGCGTCGCCATCGCAGTCGAGTCGGATTTCGCGGACCCGCTGCACGTGCCCGGACGACTCCCCCTTGCGCCAAAGCCTTGCCCGCGACCGCGACCAGTAGTGCGCCTCGCGGGTCGCTGCCGTAAGCTCCAGCGCCTCGCGATTCATCCATGCGAGCGTCAGCACGCGACCGGACGTCGCGTCCTGGGCAATGGCCGGCACCAGGTCGTGCTCGTTCCAGAGCACCGCCTCCAGCCAGGCTGTCAATTCATCCTCATCTCGAGTCCCGCGGCGGCCATCGCCAACTTGGCCTGCGCTATCGTGAACTCGCCGTAATGGAAGATGCTGGCGGCCAGGACCGCGTCCGCGCCGCCCTGCTTGATGCCGTCGACGAGATCGTTGAGCGTGCCCACGCCGCCGGAGGCGATGACTGGCACGTCGACCGCTTCGACGACCATGCGCGTCAGCTTGAGGTCGAACCCCGTGCGCGCGCCGTCGCGATCCATGCTCGTCAGCAGGATTTCACCCGCGCCCAGGGCGGCGACTTCCTGCGTCCATTCGACGACGTCGATGCCGGTCGGCGTGCGTCCGCCGTGGATGTAGACCTGCCACGCGTCCACCGCGCACTTCTTCGCGTCGACCGCGGCCACGATGCATTGCGCGCCGAAGTGCGCCGAGGCCTCGCCGAAAAGGTCCGGGTTGGCGACGCCGGCCGTGTTGATGCTGACCTTGTCGGCGCCGGCATTGAGCAGCGCGCGGATATCCTGCACCGTGGACACGCCGCCGCCGACGGTCAGTGGAATGAACACCTGCGACGCGACGGCCTCGATCATGTCGTACAGCAGCCCGCGATTCTCGATGCTGGCGCGGATGTCCAGGAACGCGAGTTCGTCCGCGCCCTGCTCGTCGTAGCGCCGCGCGACCTCGACCGGGTCGCCTGCATCGCGCAGATTGACGAAGTTGATGCCCTTCACGACGCGGCCATCCGCGATGTCCAGGCAGGGGATGATGCGTTTGGCTAGACCCATCGTCGTTGCGGCGTCGTGTTCTGCCTGGTGGGCAAGGGGTGCTGCGTCAGCCATTCACGGCGCCGTCACTTGCCCGCGGCGGCCTTGAGCGCATCCTTGAAGTTGAGCGTGCCATCGTAGATCGCGCGGCCGGCGATGGCGCCGGCGATGCCGTCAGTCTCGTGCTGGAGGAGACGCTCGATGTCGGCGATGGAGGAAAGCCCGCCGGAGGCGATGACCGGCACCTTCACCTCGCGCGCGAGCTTCACGGTGGCCTCGATGTTGACACCCGAAAGCATGCCGTCGCGGCCGATGTCGGTGTAGATGATCCCTTCCACGCCGTATTCCTCGAACTTGCGTGCGAGGTCGACGACGTCGTGGCCCGTCATCTTCGACCAGCCGTCGGTGGCGACTTTTCCGTCGCGCGCGTCGAGCCCGACCAGGATGTGACCGGGGAACGCGGAACACGCTTCATGCAGCAGTCCCGGATTCTTGACCGCGGCGGTGCCGATCACGACGTAACTGATGCCGTCGTCCAGGTAACGCTCGATCGTGTCCATGTCGCGGATGCCGCCTCCCAGCTGCACCGGGATTTCCTCGCCGATGACACTGACGATTTCGCGGATGGCGAGCTCGTTCACGGGCTTGCCGGCGACGGCGCCGTTCAGGTCCACCAGATGCAGCCGCTGCGCACCCAGTTCCAGCCAGTGCTGGGCCATGGCGGCGGGGTCTTCGGAGAACACGGTGACCGATTGCATATCGCCCTGCTTCAGGCGCACGCAATGACCGTCCTTGATGTCGATGGCGGGGATGATCTGCATGGCGGACAGTATGGAAACTGGGGAGGAAGCGGCGAAGCGGCGGCGCGGTTGGGAGTGGAAATCGGAAAGCGGAGGAGAGGGGGAACGTGCCTTCAGGCGCGCCCGTCCCAGGCGACGAAATTGGCCAGGAGCAAAAGCCCGGCGCGTTGGCTCTTTTCAGGATGGAATTGGGTAGCGAAGATATTAGCCCGCGCAATCGCGCAAGTAAACGGCGTTGGATAGTGGCTGGTCGCGGCCGTCAGCGAAAGATCATCCGGTACCGGATGGAAACTGTGGGCGAAATAGAACCGGGTGTCCTGCTCGATTCCCTTCCAGAGCGGATGCGCCCGCGTCTGGTGCACGGGGCTCCAGCCCATGTGGGGGACCTTCAGCCTTTCGCCGCGCGAGTCGATCATTCCTGCTTGGCGAAAGCGCTCCACGCGGCCGGGCAGCAGCGCGAGCCCGGGAGTCGGCCCCTCCTCGCTCATGGCGAACAGCATCTGCAGGCCCAGGCAGATACCGAGAAAGGGGCGATCCGACGCGACCGCCAGCACCGTGGAGCGCAGGCCGCTTGCGTTCAACCCCGCCATGCAATCGGGCATGGCGCTCTGGCCGGGAAGCACGACACGGCGCGCGGAAAGGATGACTTCCGCGTCCGACGTAACGACCACTTGCAGGTCGGGCGCGACGTGCGCCAAGGCCTTGGCGACCGAGCGCAGGTTGCCCATGCCGTAATCGATGACCGCGATGTCCGGCATGTACGGCTACAGGGCGCCCTTGGTCGACGGCAGCACGCCGGTGGCGCGGGGATCGCGGGTGCACGCCATCCGCAGCGCGCGGGCAAAGGCCTTGAACACCGTCTCCGCCTGGTGATGCGCGTTGTCGCCGCGCAGGTTGTCGACGTGCAGGGTGACCTGCGCGTGGTTGGTGAATCCCTGGAAGAATTCGTGCGCCAGGTCGACGTCGAAGGTGCCGATCATCGCCCGCGTGAACGGCACGTGGAATTCGAGCCCCGGCCGGCCGGAGAGGTCGATCACGACGCGCGATAGCGCCTCGTCGAGCGGAACGTAGGCATACCCGTAGCGGACAATGCCTTTCTTGTCGCCGACGGCCGTCTCGAACGCTTGGCCGAACGTGATGCCGATATCCTCGACGGTGTGATGGCCATCGATGTGCAGGTCGCCCTTGGCACGAACCGTCAGGTCGAGCATGCCGTGGCGCGCCACCTGGTCCAGCATATGGTCCAGGAACGGCACGCCGGTCGCGAGGTCGGCGCGACCGGCGCCGTCCAGGTTCAGGTCGACGGCGATCTGTGTCTCGTTGGTGTTTCGCTCGACGCTGGCCGTGCGGTTGGCGAATTCGGCGGCTGATTTGGCAGCTGAGTTGGCAGATGCGTTGGAAACTGAGTTGGCAGATGAGTTCATTGGCAGCGTGACAGCGAGGCAAGAAGCGCGTCGTTTTCGGCCGGAGTGCCGATGGTGATGCGCAGGCAGTTGGCCAGCAGTGGATGCATGGCCGACACATTCTTCACCAGTATGCCCGCATCGCGCAAAGTCGCAAACCAGCGCTGCGCATCCGGAACGCGGATAAGGACGAAATTCGCCTGCGTCGGAAACACGGTAACCCGGCGCAGGGCGGCCATCGCGGCGGCCACGCGCTCGCGTTCATGGCGCGTCGCGGCGGCCTGCTCGGCGAGCAGCGCGCCGTGCTCGAGCAGGATGGGCACCACTGCCTGAGTCAGCACGTTGACGTTGTAGGGTGGCCTGACTTTCTCGATCTCGGCGATCCAGCCAGGATGCGCGACCGCGTAGCCCAGCCGCACGCCGGCCAGGCCGATCTTCGACAGCGTGCGCACGACGATCAGGTTGGCGAATTCGAGCACGCGCGGCAGGAACGAGCTCTCGGCATACGCGTAGTACGCCTCGTCCACGGCGACTATTCCTGGCGCGGCGCGGATGATCCGCTCCACATCAGACGCGGAGAACAGGTTGCCGGTGGGGTTGTTCGGATAGGCCAGCCACACCAGCGCCGGCTTCTGGCTCGCGATTGTCTCCAGCATTGCGTCGACATCGAGTGTGAAGTCCGCGCGTAGCGGTACGTCGACAAAGCGCACGTCGGCGTAGAGCGCGCACAGCCGGTACATCACGAACGACGGATCGGGCGCCAGCACCACGGCGCCCGGCCGCGCGACCAGCATCGTCAGCAATTGCAACAGTTCGTCCGATCCGTTGCCGAGGACCAGTCCGGCCGCGTCGGGCAGTGCCAGCGACCGTCGCAACGCGGCCTTGACCGCGTCACCGCCCCCATCGGGATATCGGTTCAGCGGCGCGTTGGCGGCCGCGGCCGCGACCAGCGCGCGGAGTTGCGCGGTCAGGCCGTAGGGATTCTCCATCGCGTCCAGCTTGATGAGTCCTTCGGCCTTGGCCACCGGATACGCGGCCAGCGCTCGAATCTCCTCGCGCACCGTCGCCTCGATCCGCGCGGCGACATGCGCGGGATCGGCGACCGCAGCGGGAAGAAGCGGAGCGTTCATCGCGCAATTTCCATTCCGGACATTAGATCGCTTCGGAATCGGCCATCAGGATTTCCACGCCGCCCGTCGCGAAATTGGGTAGGTCCGCCACGGTGGCCTGTCCTTGGGCAGACACCAGCGCCGCCTGGATCGCCGCCATCGAATCGAACGTCAGGATGGCAACCAGGTAGAAAGACGCTGGACCGGCAGGCGTCATGACGGGCCCGCGCGTTATCTCGTATCCCTTGAGTCCCGGCACGGCCTTCGCCAGTTTGACGTGCGGACCAAAGTAATAGCGGTCGAACGCCGCGGGATCAGTCGGGGTCTTGTACATCGCGATAATCTTAGCCATATGCTGTTTCTTCCCGGTTAGGGTTTGTCGATCCGCGCCTCGGCCGAACGGGCATGCGCGGTCAGTCCTTCACCATGTGCCAGCGTCGCCGCGACCGGTCCCAAATTCTGGGCCGCTGCGCGCGATATCCGGAGGATGCTCGAACGCTTCTCGAAATCGTGCACCGACAGCGGTGAACTGAAGCGTGCCGTGCGTCCCGTGGGGAGGACGTGGTTCGGACCAGCGCAATAGTCGCCCAGCACTTCGGATGAATAGTGGCCGATGAATATCGCGCCTGCGTGGCGAATATGGGGCAGCAGCGCGTCCGGATCGGCCACCGCGAGTTCCAGGTGCTCGGGTGCGACGCGATTGGTGATGGCGCAGGCCTCGTCCAGGTCGCGCGTCCGGATCAAGGCGCCGCGACGCGCGAACGATTCCGCGATGATGCGTGCCCGGGGCATGTCCGCAAGCAACCGCTGCGCGCTCTCCGCGACACGCTGGATCAATTCCGCTTGGGGCGTCAGCAGCAGTGCCTGGGCCATTTCATCGTGCTCGGCCTGGGCGAAGAGGTCGAGCGCGATCCAGTCCGGATTGGCCGTCGCATCGGCGATGATCAGGATTTCCGAAACGCCGGCGACCATGTCGATGCCAACGGCGCCGAACACGCGGCGCTTGGCGGCCGCCACATACGCATTGCCGGGACCGCAGATCTTGTCGACGGCGGGAATGGCCTCGGTGCCATAGGCCAGCGCCGCGACCGCCTGCGCGCCGCCGATCGTGAACGCGCGCGTCACGCCGGCCAAATGCGCCGCGGCCAGCACCAACGGGTTGCGCACGCCATCGGGCGTGGGCACGACCATGACGATTTCACGTACGCCGGCGACGTGCGCGGGAATCACGTTCATCAGCACCGACGATGGGTAGGCCGCCTTGCCGCCCGGCACGTAGACACCGACCCGATCGAGCGGAGTCACGCGCTGGCCCATTTCCGTCCCGTCGGCTTCGGTGAAGCTCCAGTCGCGTCCCTTCTGCCGCTCGTGGTACAGCCGAATCCGCGCCGCGGCAGTGCCGAGCGCGTCGCTTTGGGCGGTCGGCAGCGACGCATACGCGGCTTGCATCTCCGCGGCCGTGATTTCCAGCGCGGCTACCGACGGCATGTCGAGGCGGTCGAAGCGCCGCGTGTATTCCAGCAGCGCGGCGTCGCCGCGCGCACGCACGTCCGCGACGATTTGCGCGACCGCTGCATCGATCGCGGGATCCTGACTGGCCTCGAACGCGATCAGCGCGGCGAGGTCGGCGTCGAACCCGGCTGCAGTGGAGTCCAGGCGCCGCAACGCCAGCGTCGCATTCACGCTTTCTCCCCTCGGGTGACCCTGGCAAGGACGTCGAGCAACGGTTGCACGACATCGCGCTTCATTTTCAACGCGCCCGGATTGACCACGAGCCGCGAACTGATCGGCATGATGTCCTCGACCGCGACCAGATCGTTGGCTTTCAGCGTGTTGCCGGTGGACACCAGATCGACGATGGCATCCGCCAATCCGACCAGTGGCGCCAGTTCCATCGAGCCGTAGAGCTTGATCAAGTCGACGTGCATGCCTTTTGCCGCGAAGTGCTCGCGCGCGGTCCTCACGTACTTCGTCGCAACGCGGATGCGCGCGCCACGCTGCACGGTGCCTTTCCAGTCGCAGGAGCGCTTGACGGCGACCACGAGCCTGCAGCGGCCTATCCCCAGGTCGAGCGGCTGGAATAGTCCCTCGCCGCCGTGTTCGAGCAGCACGTCCTTGCCCGCGACTCCGGCGTCGGCGGCGCCGTATTGCACGTAGGTCGGCACGTCCGTCGCGCGCAGCATGATCAGCGACACGCCATCCCGGTTGGTGGGAAGGATCAACTTGCGCGACGTCTCCGGATCTTCGTCCGGCACGATGCCTGCCAGCGCCAGCAGCGGCAGCGTCTCCTCGAGGATGCGGCCCTTGGAAAGGGCAATGGTCAGCGTGGGCACAACGGCGATCCCTGCTTTGGCGTCGGTCGAACCCCCGATTCTACTGGAGCGGCCGGGTCCTCCGAGGGCAGACCGCGTCGCCCGTCCGCAATCACTGCCGAGCTGTGCGCATGTTCAGCGGAATCGCCAGTCCGGCATTGGTGCGAAACGGGTTGATGTCCACGCCACCGCGCCGGGTGAAGCGCGCGTAAACCGACAGCGCGTCGCAGCGGCAGCGCGCCATCACATCGACCCAGATGCGCTCGACGCAATGCTCGTGGAACCCCGGATGCCCGCGGAACGACACGAGATAGCGCAGCAGCGAAGCGTGATCGATCGCTGGCCCTCGATAAGCGATCTGCACGGACGCGAAGTCGGGCTGCAGCGTGACCGGGCACAGTGAACGGAAGAGATCAGTCTTCAGCGTCTCCTCGACCACGGGCCCCTCGGCGCCGAGCAGATCCGGCGCGGGCTGGTAGCGCTGAATCGTCACCGGCAGGCCGTCCAGTCGCTCGCCTTCCAGGTCCGCGCAGCGCGCAGTCAGGAACATCGCCGGCGCGTCGAGCGCCACCTGCACCGGCCCGCCCGTCGCCTGAGCCAAGTCGCGCTCCATCGTCTCGCGGACCTCCGCGGTACCGGCGAAGCGTGTTTGCGCGAACGACCCCATGTACAGCTTCACCGACTTCGATTCGACGATCGACGGCGACGCCGCCGGAACCACCAGCGTGGCGATCGCGACTTGCGGCTTGCCGTGGGGATCGAGCCAGGTCAGCTCGTAGGCCGTCCAGATATCGGCGCCGGTGAACGGCATCGTTCCGGGCAGGCCGATCTCGGCACGTTGCGGTCGCCGCGGAACCGGAAACAACAATGCCGCGTCGTACGCGTCCGGATAGGTTGTCGCATGACCGAGCGGCGCGCCTTTCAGTTCATCGCGAATTCCGGTCACGGCGGCATCCTGTTCAAGTGCGCCGCTACCCGACGCGCGAGATGCGCGCCCCCAGCGCCGACAGCTTTTCCTCGATCCGCTCGTAGCCGCGATCGAGATGGTAGATGCGGTCGATCGTGGTCTGGCCCTCCGCGATCAGTCCGGCGATCACGAGGCAGGCGGAGGCGCGCAGGTCCGTGGCCATCACGTCGGCTCCCGTGAGTTTCGCAACACCCTTGACGATCGCCGTGCTGCCTTCCACTTCGATGTCGGCGCCGAGCCGCTTCAGTTCCTGCACGTGCATCATCCGGTTCTCGAATATCGTCTCGGTAACGACCGATGTGCCATCCGCGCGCGTGGCCAGCGCCATGAACTGGGCCTGCATGTCGGTCGGAAACCCGGGATGTGGCGCCGTGCGCAGATTGACGGCCGTGAGCGGCCCGTCGCGGCGCACGCGCATCACGTCGCCGCGCACGTCGATGCGTCGCCCCCGCCTCGCGCAGCTTGTCGAGGACAGCTTCGAGCGAATCGGCCTGCACGCCGCGCACTGCCACGTCGCCGCCGGTGGCCGCCACGGCGGCAAGAAAGGTGCCGGTCTCTATCCTGTCCGGCATCACGGCGTGCGTCGCCCCGTGCAGGCGCGCGACGCCCTCCACCGTGATGCGATCGCTGCCCGCGCCGGAGATGTGCGCCCCCATCGCGGTGAGGCAGCGCGCGAGGTCGACGACCTCCGGCTCGCGCGCGGCGTTCTCGAGAATTGTCGTTCCGTCCGCTAGCGTGGCCGCCATCAGCAGGTTTTCGGTACCGGTGACCGTCACCATGTCGAACACGATGGTCGCGCCGCGAAGGCGCCCATGCGCGTTGATGTAGCCGTGGGCCAGGTCGATGGTCGCGCCCATCGCCTCGAGTCCCTTCACATGCTGGTCGACGGGCCGCAAGCCGATCGCACAACCGCCGGGCAGCGAGACGCGCGCTTCGCCGCAACGCGCCAGCAGGGGGCCGAGCGCCAGGATCGACGCCCGCATCGTCTTGACCAGTTCGTAGGGTGCGAGCGGCCAGTCGATCCGCCGGGCGTCGAGCGCCGCGACACCGGCGGAACGCGCATCCAGGACCACGCCCATCTGCGTGAGCAGCCGCGCCATCGTGTCCACGTCGTTCAGGCGCGGCACATTCGTCAGCACCAGTGGCTCCGCGGACAGCAGCGACGCGCACAGGATCGGCAGCGCCGCATTCTTGGCGCCGGACACGGCCACTTCGCCGGCGAGACGCTGCCCGCCTTCGATGAGAAGCTTATCCATTCCGGCGCGCGCTCCACTGCGCGGGCGTCAGCGTCTGCATCGACAGCGCATGGACTTCCTCGCGCATGCGATCTCCGAGCGCGGCGTAAACCAGCTGATGCTGCCTGACACGGGAAAGACCCTCGAAGTCCGGGGAGACGATGACCGCTTCCCAATGCTGGCCGTCGCCGGCGACCTCGACGTGGTGGCAGTCCAGGCCGGCGACGATCGATTGCTTGATGGATTCAGGTGTGACCATGGCTGTTTTCCTCGCTGGTCGGCTTTACAGACGGAGTTTCCAGCCGCGTCGGAGCAGCGCGAGCGCCACGACCGATAGCACGATGCAGGACACTGCAACCATGGTGAAGCTGGCCCACGGGGACACGTCCGAAACGCCGAAGAATCCGTAGCGGAAGCCGTCGATCATATAAAAGAAAGGATTCCAACGCGACAGCGCCTGCCAGAACGGCGGCAGCGAATGGATCGAATAGAAGACGCCGGACAGGAACGTCAGCGGCACGATCAGGAAGTTCTGGAACGCCGACAACTGGTCGAACTTGTCGGCCCAGATGCCGGCGATCAGGCCCAGGATGCCGAGGATCGCGCTGCCGACCAGCGCGAAGGCGATGGCCCACAGCGGATGCGGCATAGCCAGCAGCGCCGGATTGAACCACACCGTGACGGCGAACACGCCGAGGCCCACGACGAGCCCACGCACCATCGCGCCCAGCACGTAGGCCGCGAAGAGATCCACTGCCGACAGCGGCGTCAGCAGCACGAAGATGAGATTGCCGGAAATCTTCGATTGGATCAGCGACGACGACGAATTCGCGAACGCATTCTGCAGCACCGCCATCATCACCAGTCCTGGCACAAGGAACGCCGTATAGGTCACCCGGCCGTCGAAGACCGACACCCGTCCCTCGAGCACGTGGGAGAAGATGAGCAGGTACAGCAAGGCGCTCAGGATCGGCGCGGCGACCGTCTGCAGGCTCACCTTCCGGAAGCGCAGCACCTCCTTGTAGAAGAGGGTCAGCCAGCCGTGGCCCACGATTGCATTCATGCGCGAGCACCTGCGTCCGAAGCCCTCGCTGCTTCGGGATTCTTCATGATGCGCAGGAACACCTGCTCGAGATCGGTCTCGGCCAATCCCAGCTCGGCGATCGCAATGCCCTCCTGCCTCAGCGCGCCCAGCAGCGTCTCCAGCTCCGCATAGGCGTCGAGACGGAGCTGGAAAACGCCGGCTTCCTGCCGCAGGATCCGCGGCTGCCACGCGACCGGCACCCGCGACGCAACCAGTCGCACCGTCAGGCCAGCGAATTGAGCCAGCAGGTTGTGCGTGGTGTCGAGCGCGACGACACGGCCCGCCTTGAGCATCGCGATGCGCCCGCAAAGGGCTTCGGCTTCCTCGAGGTAATGCGTGGTCAGGATGATCGTGTGGCCATCGCGATTCAGCTTGCGGATGAATCCCCACAGGCTCTGCCGGAGCTCGACGTCGACGCCCGCCGTGGGCTCGTCCAGCACGATCACCGGCGGCTTGTGCACCAGCGCCTGACCGACCAGCACGCGGCGCTTCATGCCGCCCGACAGCGAGCGCATGTTCGCGTTCGCCTTCCCCGTCAGGTCCAGATGGTGCAGGATTTCGTCGATCCATGGGCCGTTCCCGCGCAGGCCGAAATAGCCGGATTGCATTTCCAGCGTTTCGCGCACGCTGAAGAACGGGTCGAACACCAGTTCCTGCGGAACGACGCCGAGGTTGCGCCGCGCAAGGCGAAAGTCGGCAGTGACGTCGTGCCCGAGAATGCGCGCGCTGCCACGATCGGCACGGGTGAGACCGGCGAGGATGGAGATGAGCGTGGTCTTGCCGGCGCCGTTCGGACCCAGCAGGCCGAAGAACTCGCCCTCCTCGACGGCCAGGTCGACGCCATCTAAGGCCTGCACGCTGCCGAAGCGGCGCGCGACATCGGTCACGTCGACGGCGAGCATGGCGTCAGTGGCGGGAAATCGGGAATTGGCGGGCCGGAAATTGGAACGGGCGCGAAGAAATGCGCGGCAACGCGCTCAACCGGCCAGCAACTCCTCGACGCCGTAGACACGGGCCAGCGCGAGGATGCCCGGAGGAATGGACACGAAGGACAGCGCTGCGCCTTCAGCATGGGCGCGCCGCTTCAACGCCACCATCACCGCGAGCGCCGAGGAATCCGCGTGCGCCAACCCGGCCAGGTCGACGATGCCGTCTTTTGGCAGCGCAAGGCCCCGCGACGCGCCGAACACGGCGGCGGCATCGGCAAACGTCAGCGTTCCGTTGAATGTCCAGCCCGCGGCCGTCGCGGCAAAGCCGCCGTCGGCGGCGGCGGGCGGTCGGGCGATCATCACTTGACCGATGCTCCCTTGTTCTTTTCCGCGAGCGTCTTGATGAGGCCGTCGACCCCTCCCCCTTGATCTGCTCGTTGAATTCGTCGCGATAATTGGTGACGAGCGACACGCCGCCGACGATCACGTCGTAGGCCTTCCAGCCCGAGGCGGTCTTGGTCATGCCGTAATCGATCTGCACCGGCGCCTGGCCCGGCCGTACGACTTCCGAGCGCACGATGACGTCCGTGGCGGCGGGATCGCCGCGCAGCGGCTTGAAATCGATCGTCTGGTCCTTGTACTGCGTCAGCGCGCCCGAATAAGTACGGACGAGCAGCGTGCGGAATTGTTCGATCAGCTGCTTTTGCTGTTCGGGGGTGGCCTTGCTCCAGTTGCGGCCCATCGCCAGCGCGGTCATGCGCTCGAAATCGAAGTTGGGCAACAGCATGGTCTCGATCACTTCGCGGACGCGCTGCTTGTCGCCGGCCGCCACCTTGGGATCGGTGCGCACGACCTGCAGCACCTCGCCGGACACGCGCTTGACCAGCACGTCTGGCGCCTCCTGGGCGATCGCAGGGAATGCCAAGGCGGCGAGAACCAGCATCGCGGCGCGGCGGAGAAGGTTGGTGATGGCCATCGTTCAGTCTTCCTTTTCTGGCGGCGGGCTGCCGTCGTAGACCATGTATTCGCGGCGCTGCAGGTAAGCGCGCCTGACGAAGGTATACGGATCGAGCGCGGCCTGGTCGATCATCGAACTCGTCCCCAGTGCGCTGGCGCGAAGGTCGACCGCGCCGATGCCGTAGATGATGTTGCGCAACGGCACGTAGGGAAGATAGCCGACCGGTCCATACCAGATCCGGATCAGGGTGCCGGCGCCGTCGCGCACGGTCGTCGGTCCCCACAGAGGTACGAACAGGTAGGGCCCCTGCGGGATGCCCCAGTAGCCGAAGGTCTGCCCGAAATCTTCATTGCCCTTGGGAATACCCAGGTCGGTGGCGATATCGATCAGCCCGCCCAGGCCCCACGAGTTGATGAGGACGCGTCCGAAATCGTTGCCGGCCTTTTCAGTCTTGCCCTGCAGCAGGCCATTGATCCCCGAGAACAGGTCGTCGATATTGCCGAAGACGTTCGACACGCCCAGGCGGATGAGGCTCGGCACGTAGTCGACGTAGGCCTGCGCGATGGGCCGCATCACGTGATCGTCGAGCGGCTGGTTGATCGCATACATCGCGCGATTCATCGGCTCGAGCGGGTCCTCGGGACGCCCGGGCGTTCCCGCGCACGCCGACAGCAGCAGCGCCATGGCGACGCACGACGCGGCGCGCACGTTCACTTGCTGCCTCCGGATCCGGCCTTGTCGAACAGGAATTGGCCGATCAGCTTTTCCAGGACAACCGCCGATTGGGTCTTGGGGATCGTCGCGCCGTCGGCCAGCATGACCGTGTCGCCGCCGGCGTCGAGTCCGATGTAGACCTCACCCAGCAGCCCGGACGTGAGAATCGAGGCAATCGTGTCCTTGGTGAACTGGTATCCATTTTCGATCCTGAGCACGACCACGGCTTCGTACGTCTTGGGGTCAAGGCGAATGCGATCGACGCGCCCGACGACCACGCCCGCGGCCTTGACCGGCGCCCGCAGCTTCAGGCCACCGATGTTGTCGAAGCGCGCTTCGAGGCGATAGCTCGGCACCGTGTTGAACGACGCCAGGTTGCCGACCTTGAGGGCGAGAAACACGATCGCGGCCAGTCCAATCGTCACGAAGATGCCGACCCACAGATCGATCGCTGTGCGATTCATCCGCCTAGTCCTCTGAACATGAACACCGTAAGAATGAAATCGAGCGCGAGGATGGCGAGCGAGGCTTCGACCACCGTTCGTGTCGTCGCCGAGGACACGCCCTCCGCCGTCGGCTTCGCGTCATAACCTTCGAACACGGCGATCAGGCTCACCGCCACGCCGAAGACGACGCTCTTGATGATGCCGTTGGTGACATCGGGCCAGAAGTCGATCGCGGCCCGCATGTTGCCCCAAAATGCGCCGCTGTCGACGCCGATCAGCCGGACGCCCACCAGGTAGGCGCCGAAAACGCCCATCATCGAGAACAGCGCGGCGAGCAGCGGCATCGAGATGACGCCGCCCCAGAACCGCGGCGCCACGATGCGTGCGAGCGGGTCCACGGCCATCATTTCCATCGCGGAGAGCTGCTCCGTTGTCTTCATGAGGCCGATTTCCGCCGTGATGGCGCTTCCCGCGCGGCTCGCGAACAGCAGGCCGGCGACGACGGGTCCGAGTTCCCGCACCAGGGACAGACCGACGAAGATGCCAAGCGACTCACCGGCACCGTACTTGTTGAGCGTGTCGTAACCCTGCAGGCCGAGCACCATCCCGACGAACAGTCCCGACACCATGATGATCACCAGCGACAGCACGCCCGCGAAATAGATCTCGCGCAGCGTCAGGCGCGTGCGCTTCAGCGCCGCCGGCGAGTGGATCAGCACGACGGCAAAGAAGCGCGCCGCGAAGCCCAGGCGTGAAATGGCGTTGATGGCGCCCGCGCCGACGCGGCGCAAGCCGTTGGCGAGGGCTTCAGCGGCCATGGACTGCGAGCTCGTCGGCGTAGTTCGGCGCCGGATAGTGAAATGGCACGGGTCCGTCGGCCGCGCCGTCGACGAACTGGCGCACGAACGGATCCGCCGACGCGTGCACTTGTTCCGGCGTTCCCTGCGCGATGATGCGTCCTTCCGACACGAAATACAGGTAATCGACGATCTTCAGCGATTCGTAGACGTCGTGCGTGACCACCACCGACGTGATTCCCAGCGCGTCGTTCAACTCCCGGATCAGCTGTCCGACCACGCCCAGCGAGATGGGATCGAGGCCGGCGAACGGCTCGTCGTAGAGCACCAGCATGGGGTCCAGCGCGATTGCGCGCGCAAGCGCCACGCGGCGCGCCATGCCGCCCGACAGTTCCGCCGGCTGCAGTTGCGCCGTACCGCGCAGCCCGACGGCGTTGAGTTTCATGAGCACCAGGTCGCGAATGAGTTCGTCCGGCAGATTCGTGTGTTCGCGAAGCGTAAAGGCGATGTTCTCGAATACGTCGAGATCGGTGAACAGCGCGCCGAACTGAAACAGCATGCCGATCTTGCGTCGCATCGCATACAGCGCGTCCCTGTCCAAGTCCGGCACCGATTGTCCGGCGACGAGCACGCGCCCGGCCTGAGGCTGCAATTGGCCGCCGATGAGCCGCAGGATCGTGGTCTTGCCGCAGCCGGAGCCGCCCATGATTGCCACGACCTTGCCCCGGGGAATCGTCATGTCGATTCCTCGCAAAACTGGGCGACGGGGGTCGTAACCGTACGTCACGCCGGCAAGCACGACGGCATTCTCGGTGGGACAGGCAGGCGTGGAGGCTTGCGGACTTGCTGCGGCGGTCACACGGAAAACCCACATCGATGGCGGATGCGGATTGTAGCCCTTGCGTCGCAACCGCCGCAATGACTCACGGTCAGTTGCGCTCTTTGTCCAATGCCGAAAGGACTTGCGTCGACCGCGTCCGGTCCCGCTTCAGCAGGCGATGTTCGGCCAGCAGCAGGCTCTCCGGCCGGCCGAGCAGCACCACGACATCGCCCGCCTCGAAGCGAAAATCCTCGTCCGGGCGCCGCGAGCGCGCGCCCCGACGGCGGACGCCGGACACTTCGACCAGGGCACCCAGGTCGACTTCCACGAGCGTCATGCCGACCGCGCGAGCCCGGTTGGGCAGCACGACGGAATGCAGCCTCGGCTGCAGGTTGTCGGCGGCGTCCGCGGCGTCGGTGGCGCCGTGGAAGAAGCCCCTGAAGAGACCGTAGCGCTCCTCGCGGATGGTGCGGATGCGCTTCAATACGCGGTTCAGCGGCACGCCGAGCAGCAGCAGCGCGTGCGAGGCGAGCATCAGGCTGCCCTCGAGCACTTCCGGAACGACCTCCGCGGCCCCCGCGTCCATGAGCTTCGGGAGTTCGCTGTCGTCGACCGTGCGCACCACGACCGGCAGCTCCGGCCGCAACTCCTGCACGAGGTGAAGGATCTTGAGCGCGATCGGAACGTCGGCGAACGTGATCACGACCGCCTTGGCCTTGAAGAGTCCCGACGATGTCAGCGCCTCGCGCCGGCTCGCGTCGCCGTAGACGACCACGCCGCCATCCGCCGCGGCCACGCGCACGCGCTCCGGATCGGAATCCAGCGCGAGGTACGCAATGTCCTCGGCCTCGAGCAGGCGCGCCAGGTTCTGGCCGCTGCGGCCGTAGCCGCAAATGATGATGTGGTCCTGCCGCGACATGGTCTTGGCGGCGATCTGCGTGAGCTGCGCTGCGCGCGCCAGCCAGTCGTTGGCAGTGAGCTTGCGCACGATCGGCTCCGCATACTGGATGATGAGCGGCGCCGACAACATGGACAGAATCATCGCGGCCAGCACGGGCTGCGCGAGCTCCCTGGGCACGAGCCCGCCATCCGTGGCCAGCGCCAGCATTACCAGCGCGAGTTCGCCGGCCTGCGCGAGATAGAAGCCGGTGCGCAAGGCTGTCGACAGCGGCGAACCGAAGCCGCGGGCCAGCACGACGATGAGCGCGAACTTGGCCAGGACGGGTACCACCAGCAACAGTACGACCAATCCCAGGTTCGCCGCGACGACCTGGATGTCGAGCACCATGCCGATCGTGACGAAGAAGAGGCCGAGCAGCACGTCGCGGAACGGCTTGATGTCGTCCTCGACCTGGTAGCGGTACTCGGTTTCCGCGATGAGCATGCCGGCCAAGAAGGCGCCCAGCGCCAGCGACAGCCCGAGCGTCGCCGTCAGCGCGCCCAAGCCCAGCGTGACCAGAAGCACGTTGAGCACGAACAGTTCGGGGGATCGCTGCCGCGCCACGACGTGAAACCACGCGCGCATCGGCTTCTGGCCGAAATAGAGGATGATCGTGAGCGCGGCGGCCGCCTTGAGCGTGGCCGCGACGAGCTCCATCGCCATCGCGTCGCCTGCCTTGCCGAGAGACGGGATGATGATCAGGAACGCGACGACGGCAAGGTCTTGGAACAGCAGGATGGCCAGGCTGTCCCGGCCGTGCGGCGAGTTGAGTTCCATGCGCTCGGCAAGCATCTTGGAAACGATCGCGGTGGAACTCATCGCCAGCGCCCCGCCCAGCACCAGGCCCGGCTTCCAGCCGTAACCCATGAAATGCAGCGCGACCATGGCGGCAACCGTCGTGATCGCCACCTGCGCCGTCCCCAGCCCGAACACGGCACGCTGCATTGAGCGCAAATGCGGAAGGCTGAACTCGAGGCCGATCGAGAACATCAGGAATACGATGCCGAATTCGGCGAGCTCGCGCGTATCGGTGTCGTCGGGCACCCATGCGAACCCATGCGGACCCACGGCGATGCCGACCAGCAGATAGCCCAGGATGGCGGGCAACCGCACCTGCCGGCACACGACGACGACCACGACGGCGGCCGCGAGCAGGATCAGGATCAGTTTGAGGGTCGTCGGCATGAGCGCATACGGTGCAGAGTTCACGAGCCGCGCAGCGACTCGCACGATGCCTCGCACCCGCGAAGTCCAAAATTACCACGAACGCTCGCGGCGCCCTTTGCCCTGTGTACAGAAGGGTCGCTCAAAAGACGCCGACGAACGCTTCGATGAGGCGGAAAGCTATACTTGCCCGGTGAATGCCCGTACAGACCCGCAGGCGACGCCGGTAGCGATTGCCGTCGATCCGCCGCGCGCACTTGCGCTCGCCCGCAGCGTGCTCGCCACCGAGGCCAAGGCGATCTCGGCCCTGTCGGTGCGCCTGGGCGGGCCATTCGTCGCCGCCGTGGAAATGGTTCTCAATTGCCGCGGCCGTGTCGTCGTTTCAGGCATCGGCAAGTCGGGCCACATCGGCCGCAAAGTCGCGGCGACGCTGGCCTCCACCGGGACGCCCGCGTTCTTCGTGCATCCCGCCGATGCGTCGCATGGCGACCTCGGGATGATCACGCCTGACGATATCGTGCTGATGCTGTCCAATTCCGGCGAGACCGACGAGCTGGTCGCATTGACGCCGCACCTGAAGCGCGAAGGCGCGCGCCTGATCGCCCTGACCGGCAACGAGCACAGTTCGCTGGCGCAGGCCGCCGACGTGCATCTCGATGCCGCCGTCGACGAGGAAGCGTGTCCGCTTGGTCTCGCACCCACGGCGAGCACCACCGCGGCGCTGGCGCTGGGAGACGCGCTGGCATTGGCGTTGCTGGATGCGCGCGGATTCTCCGCCGAGGATTTTGCGCGGTCGCATCCGGGTGGAACACTTGGCCGGCGATTGCTCACGCGCGTCGCCGACGTGATGCGCACGGGCGTCCAACTGCCGGTATCGCCGCTGACCGCGACGCTGGCGGAAGCAATCGTCGAGATGAGCCGGAAGGGCATGGGCATGACGGCCGTGGTCGACGGGCAGGGGCGCGTCGCCGGAATTTTCACCGATGGCGACCTGCGCCGATGCCTCGAGCGCATCCGCGATGTCGCGGCGGTCACGATTGCGGAAGTGATGACGCCGTCGCCGCGCACGATCACGGCGGACCGGCTTGCCGTGGACTGCGTGGACACGATGGAAGCGGCGCCCAAAGTGTCGCAATTGCTGGTCGTCGACGCCGGCCACCGGTTGGTGGGCGCGCTGCATCTGCACGACCTCTTCCGCGCGAGGATCGTCTGATGACGACGGACGTGCTGATCCGCGCGCGCCGGGTGCGCCTGCTGACGTGCGACGTCGACGGCGTGCTCACCGACGGGCGCATCTACGTCGACGACGACGGGCGCGAAACCAAGGCCTTTTCCGCGCTCGACGGCGTCGGGATCAATCTGTTGCAGCGCGCGGGCATCACGGTCGCGTGGATCACCGGCAGCTCGGCGCCGGCGGTCATGCATCGCGCCCGGCGTCTGAATGTCGTGCATGTCGTGCTCGGCGCATCGGACAAGCGCGCGCCTTGGGAGGCGTTGCGCGCGCAGCTCGGCTTCGCCGCGAACGACTGCGCGCACATCGGCGACGACCTGCCCGACCTCGCGATCTTCCATGCTTGCGGCTTCGCGGTCACGGTGCCGCATGCCCCGGCTTCGGTGCGCGAACACGCGCAATTCGTCACCGCGCGCGACGGCGGCGCCGGCGCCGTGCGGGAACTGGCCGAACTCATCCTGGCGGCACAGGGCAAGCATCTCGACCATTCGCTGCTGCCGCTGCGGTCCGCCTAGGCTACAGGCATGGCCGACAATCGTCCCACTCGAAGCTGGATCGACCGCGCCACCGCATGGTCGCCGGTCCTGCTGCTCGGTGGCCTCGCCGCGTTGACGTATTGGCTGGACGCTCAGGTACAGCCACCGGTGCCGCGACGCGACGGGTCGACGCGGCACGACCCAGACATCGTCGCCGAAGGTGTGCGCGTGCTGAAGCTCGACCCCGAGGGCCGGCCGCTGCAGTTGCTGTCGGCGCGCCGCGCGGAGCACTTCGCGGACGACCAGACCACCGATTTCACGGACATCACGCTCGCGGAGACGCGCCAGGGTCGACCTCCGTTCAAGATCACCGCAAGCCTGGCCACGCTTACGGGTGATCGCGAAAACGTCTACTTCAAGGGACACGTCCGCGCCGTACGCGAGGCAACGCCCGCGACGGCCAACGAGCCGGCTTCCGGACCACTGACGATTGCCACGGAATACCTGCATGTGTTGCCCAGTCAGGAAATCGTGCGCACGGACAAGGCGGTGACGATCACGGACCCCCGTGGGATAATCAATGCGACCGGCATGGAGGCCGACAACAAGGCCAAGACCATCAAGTTCAAATCCGGCGTCAGCGGACACATGGAACCCAGGAAATAGCCGATGACGCGTAGTTCATCCCCCAAAATTCGCCTTCGCGCGTGGACCGCCGCGCTGTTGGGACTCGCGCTTTGCTGCGCGCCCGCGGCGCAGGCGGAGAAGGCCGATCGCGAAAAGAACATCGAGTTCCAGGGTGACACCGGCGGAGGAAACGCGGAAACCAAGACGGGCGAGTTGGTCGGCCACGTGATCATCACCCAAGGCACCATGACGATCCAGGCCGACCGCGTGACGTTCAAGCAGAATGCCGACAATTCGTTGTCCGCAACGGCCTACGGCAACCCGGTCCGCTTTCGCGAAAAGCGCGATGGCGCCGATGACTATTACGAAGGCTACGCGCAGCGCATCGTCTACGACGGCGAGAAGCGGTTCGTCGAGCTTTTCGAGAATGCGTTGCTGAAGAAGGCCGGCGACGAAATCCGCAGCAACTACATCTCTTACAGCGCCGCGACGGAGAATTTCTCCGCCGAAGGTCGGCCCGACGCGAAGCCGGCGGGCCCCGGCGACGCGCCGCTGGGTGCGCGGGTGCGTGGAACGTTCCAGCCCAAGAGCGAGGAAAGGCAGGATAAACCCGCTGCCAAGGACAAGAGCGAAGCCACGCAGAACAAGGACAAGGCTACCGTGGCGAAGGACAAGGGTGCGGCAGCCAAGCCCGCCGTGCCGCTGACGCTCAAGCCTTCCGGAGATCTGGCGCCAGCGAAATGAGCAAGCTGTCGGCGGCGCAACTTCGCAAGCGCTACAAGGCGCGTACCGTCGTCCACGACGTTTCGCTCGACGTCGCCAGCGGCGAGGTGGTCGGTCTGCTCGGCCCCAACGGCGCCGGTAAGACCACATGCTTCTACATGATCGTGGGTTTGATCGCGGCCGACGGCGGCCGGATCGAGCTGGACGGCGAGAACCTGTCGCGCCTCCCCATCCACCGCCGCGCACGCCGCGGGCTCTCCTATCTGCCGCAGGAGGCGTCGATCTTCCGCAAACTCACGGTCGCCGAAAATGTCCGCGCCATCCTCGAGTTGCAGGATCTTGACGCGGACACGCTGTCGAACCGGCTCGACGCGCTGCTGGAGGACCTGTCGATCTCGCACCTTGCCGACGCGCCTGCCATCTCACTGTCCGGCGGCGAGCGGCGGCGCTGCGAGATTGCCCGCGCGCTCGCCACACGGCCGCGGTTCATACTGCTGGACGAGCCGTTCGCCGGGGTGGACCCGATTGCCGTGCTCGACATCCAGAAGATCATCGGCTTCCTGAAGGAGCGCGGGATCGGCGTGCTGATCACCGACCACAACGTCCGCGAAACGCTGGGAATCTGCGACCGCGCCTACATCATCAACGAGGGCCGGGTCCTGGCTTCGGGCGCGCCGGGCGAGATTGTCTATAATGAGGACGTTCGCAAGGTTTACCTGGGCGAGCACTTCCGGCTCTGAGCAAATGAAAGCGCAATGAAGCAGACGCTCCAGCTCAAGCTCACGCAACACCTGACGCTGACCCCGCAGTTGCAGCAGTCCATTCGGCTGCTTCAGCTGTCGACGCTCGAACTCAACGCCGAGGTCGACCGGATGCTCCAGGAAAATCCGTTGCTCGAGCGCGAGGACGGCGACGATGACGCGCCGCCGGCGGAATTCCCGCTGGCCGGCTCCGCACCGGGTCCGGTGACTACGGAGCGCGTCACCCGCGACGACGGCGATGGCGACGGCGACGGCGATGGCATGCAGGGGGCGGATGCCGCGCCTACGCGCGACGACCTGCCGGACGTGACCGATTTCTCCGACTACGGCGGCGGCGGCACCGATGGCGACTGGGGCGGCGGCAGCGGAAACGCCAACGAGGAAGACGATTTTTCGCCGCAGCAGGTCGCGACCAGTTCGCTGCGCGACCACCTGATGGGCCAGCTGGCGCTGCTCAACCTGCCGCTGCGCGACCGCCAGGTCGTCGCCGCGCTGATCGACGCGCTCGACGACGACGGATATCTCGCGTCGTCGCTCGAGGAGATCGCCGAAATGTTCTCCGAGCATGACGCGCTGGAGCCCGAGGAACTGACGATAGGCCTCAAATACTTGCAGAGCATGGAGCCCGCCGGCGTCGGCGCCCGCAATCCGGCCGAATGCCTCATGCTGCAGTTGAAGCTGCTGCCGGCATCCACTCCCTTCCGCGCCGAGGCACTGAAGGTGGTCGAGGGACACCTGCCCCTGCTGGCCAGCCGCGACTTCACCAAGTTGAAGCGCGTGCTGCACTGCGACGACGCTTGCGTCAAGTCGATACGCGAGCTGATTCGCAGCCTGACCCCGCGCCCGGGCGCGAGTTTCGCCAAGGACGAGGCCAATTACGTCATTCCCGACGTGCTGGTGCGCAAGGTCCGTGGGCAGTGGGTCGCGACGCTCAACGAGGCGGCCATGCCCAAGCTGCGCCTCAACCGGATCTATGCCGACATCCTGACGCGCAACCGCGAATCCTCGAATCAGCAGCTGACCGCGCAATTGCAGGAGGCCAAATGGCTGATCCGCAATGTGCAGCAGCGCTTCGACACGATCCTGCGCGTGGCCAAGGCCATCGTCGAGCGCCAGCGCCGCTTCTTCGATCATGGCGAGGTGGCGATGCGCCCGATGGTGCTGCGCGAAATCGCCGACATGCTCACGCTGCATGAGTCGACGATCTCGCGGGTCACCACGCAGAAGTACATGCTGACCCCGCGCGGCACGTTCGAGCTCAAGTATTTCTTCGGCAGCCACGTGGCGACCGACTCCGGAGGCGCGGCTTCGGCGACCGCCATCCGCGCGCTGATCAAGCAGTTGGTCGGCGCCGAGGACCCGAAATCGCCGCTGACCGACAGCCGGATTGCCGATGTCCTGGGGGAACAGGGCATCATTGTGGCGCGGCGCACCATCGCCAAGTACCGGGAGGCGCTGTCGATTCCTCCCATCAACCTGCGCAAGGCCCCCTAGCAAGCCATGCGCATTCACCCGCCTTCGAGCACTACTCGAAAGGAGAGCTTGATGAATTTGAACCTCACCGGCATTCACCTGGATATCACGCCCGCGATCCGCGCCTATGTGGTGACGAAGATGGACCGCGTGACGCGGCATTTCGATCACCTGATCGACGTGAACGTGGTGCTGTCGGTGGACAAGCTGCGACAGACGGTCGAGGCGAACGTGCACGTGAGGGGCAAGGAAATCCACGCGGAATCGACCGACGCCGACATGTACGCCGCGATCGATTCGCTCGCGGACAAGCTCGACCGGCAGGTCGTGAGGCACAAGGAAAAGCGGTCGGCGCATCGCCTGGATCGGGACTCGATCGAACGCTCGCTCGGTTCCGAGAAACCGGGGACCGGGCCGGCCGACTGAAGCGTCCCGCAGGCTTGCCACTCGTCCGATGAACCGGATTGCCGAACTGCTGCCCGCCGCCAACATCGCGCTGGACCTCGATGTGCCGACCAAGCCGCGCCTGTTCGAGGCGGCCGGCAAGCTGTTCGCGGCGGATGGCGGGCTGGATGCGCAGACCATCGCCGGCAGCCTCGCCGCCCGCGAAAAGCTGGGCTCGACCGGATTGGGGCAGGGTATCGCCATCCCGCACGGACGCATCCGCGGCCTCATGGATGCGCGCGGAGCGTTCGCCCGGCTGAAGACCGCGATTCCCTTCGATGCCCCCGACGGCAAGCCGGTATCGCAGGTATTCGTGCTGCTCGTGCCGGAAAAGGCAACCGACCTGCACCTGCAATTGTTGTCCGAACTGGCGCAGATGTTCTCGGAGCGGACGTTTCGCGACCAGCTTGCCGCTGCGGGCAGCGCCGAAGAACTCGCGTCGCTGTTCCGGACCTGGCATCCGACATGATCAGCGACGCGGCAGTGATCCGGCAGGTCAGCGTCGATCGGCTGCTCGCGGACAACCGCGAACGACTGGGCCTTGTCTGGCAGGGCGGCAAGCAGGGTGGCAGCCGCGTTCTGTCCGGGGATTCCGCGTTGAAGCCCACCGTTGGCCAGGTAGGGCACATGAACTTCATCCACCCGTTCCGCATCCAGATACTGGGCGCCGCCGAGGCCGCGTACCTGCGCAGCCTGTCCCAGGACGAGCAAGAGAGGTCGCTGAATCGCCTGTTCACGCCTGAACTGGTGGCCGTCGTCGTCGCCAACGACGAGGCGATGCCGCAGAACCTGCTCGACCGGTGCAATGCGCATCACATCGCGCTGTTCACGTCGCCGCAGCCTTCGCCGCACATCGTCGACGTGTTCCGGCTGTACCTGGCGCGGGTGCTGGCGGAATCGACAACGTTGCACGGCGTGTTCCTCGACGTCCTGGAGATGGGCGTGCTGATCACGGGCGCGTCGGCGATCGGCAAGAGCGAACTGGCACTCGAACTCATTTCCCGTGGCAACGGGCTGGTCGCCGATGACATCGTCGAGCTGTTTCGCATCTCCCCGGACACGATCGAGGGCCGTTGCCCCGCCGTACTGCGCGATTTCCTCGAGGTGCGCGGAATCGGCGTGCTCAATATCCGGACCATCTTCGGCGAGACTGCGGTACGTCCCCGCAAGCTCCTGAAACTACTGGTTCACCTCGAGGACCACGGCCACGAGGCGTTCACCGAACTCGACCGCCTGCAGGTCAACGCGACGTACCAGGACGTGCTGTCCGTCCCCATCCGCAAAGTCACGATTCCCGTGGCGGCCGGACGCAACCTCGCGGTGCTGGTCGAGGCCGCCGTGCGCAATTTCGTGCTCAATCAGCGCGGCATCGACAGCACCAAGGAATTCATCGAGCGGCAGCAGAAGCTGATGGAAGATGGCGACTGATTGGCAATGGCCGGTGCTTATTGAGCGCCGCGGCCACGCAACCGCATGGACCTGCTGCTGATCGGCGGCGTTTCGGGCTCCGGCAAGAGCGTGGCGCTCGCTGCGCTCGAGGATTCCGGCTACTACTCGGTCAACAATCTTCCACTTTCGCTGCTCGCAGAGACGGCGGCGTATCTTGCACGCAGCGGCCAGCAGCGTGTCGGCGTCGCGCTCGACGTCAAGACCGGGCCGGGACTGCCGAGGTTGGGCGAATCCATCAGCGCGGTCCGGAACGCCGGGTGGACAGTGCGCTTCCTCTATCTCGACGCCAAGACCGACACGCTGGTGAAGCGTTTTTCGGAAACCCGCCGCCGACATCCCTTTTCGAGCAACGAGCGCACGCTGACCGAAGCCATCGAGTACGAGCGCGCGCTGCTCGCCGACGCGCGTCAGCAGGGCTTCGCCTTCGACACCAGCGACCTTTCCGCGGCGGCGCTGCGCGGCTGGATCAAGGACTTCATTTCGGTCGATCCGTCGCGGCTCACGCTGCTGTTCGAGTCGTTCGGGTTCAAGCATGGCGTCCCGCTCGATGCCGACCTCGTCTTCGACGTGCGTTGTCTTCCCAATCCGCATTACGAGCCGGCGCTCGCGCCGTTGACCGGCAGCGACGCGCCCGTGGTGCAATTCCTGGAGAAGTTTCCCGAGGTCGAGCGGATGTACGGCGACATCTATCATTTTGTCGCCAGCTGGCTCCCCGACTACGCGCGCGACAACCGCAATTACCTCACCGTCGCGATCGGCTGCACCGGCGGTCGCCACCGCTCCGTCTACCTTGTGGAACGCCTGGCGCGCGCGTTTTCGTCTCGCTACCAGGTGCTGACGCGCCATCGCGAGCTGCACGCGGGACCGGAGTCATGATCCCCGGCGCTACAATCCCCGGATGAATCCGCCGCACACGATCACGCTGGCCTTCACGGGCGCCTCGGGCATGCCCTACGGCTTGCGCCTGCTCGAATGCCTGCTGGCGGCGCGGTGCCGCGTCTACCTGCTCTATTCGCCCGCGGCGCAGGTCGTCGCGAAGCACGAGTGCGATCTGGTGCTGCCGGCGCAGCCGCGCGAGGCCGCGCGCCTGTTCAGCGAACGCTATGGCGCGCGCGAGGGGCAACTTACGGTGTTTGCGCGCGAGGACTGGCTCGCGCCCGTCGCTTCAGGTTCCAATCCCGCCGATGCGATGGCCGTGTGCCCATGCAGCATGGGTACTCTCGCCGCGATCGCGCACGGCCTGGCCGACAACCTGATCGAACGCGCCGCCGACGTGATGTTGAAGGAGCGCCGGCCGCTCGTGCTGGTGCCGCGCGAGACACCGCTGTCGCCGATACACCTCGACAACATGAGCAAGCTCGCGCATATCGGCGCGGTGATCCTGCCGCCGGCGCCGGGCTTCTACACGCGGCCCCGCAGCGTAGCCGACATCGTCGACTTCGTCGTCGCGCGCGTCCTGGACCAGCTGCGCGTGCCGTACGAGCTCGTGCCGCGATGGGGAGACGATCGCGCCGCATCGCCCGCCCCTGCTTCCCGATCCGTGTGATGTGGCCTTTCGGCAAGGTGGTCGCGGAGCGGCAGGCAGTCGTGCTGCCCCTGTTTCCGCTGTCGACCGTCCTGTTTCCCGGCGGCCTCCTGCCTCTCAAGATCTTCGAGCAGCGCTACATCACGATGGCCAAAGCCTGCATCAGGGATGGCAGCGCGTTCGGCGTGTGCCTGATCACGCACGGCGACGAAGTCGCGCTCGCACGCGGCGCTACGCCCGAATTCGCCAACGTGGGCACCAGTGCGCGAATTGTCGACTTCGACATGCCGCAGTTGGGGATACTCCATGTCGCCACCCGTGGCGAAGCGCGCTTCCAGGTGCAGGCCCACGCCGTCGCGGCGTCCGGACTCATCCAGGGCGACGTGACCGCTCTCGCCCCGGAACCGCCGCTGCCGCTGGCCGAGGAATACGCGCCGCTCGCCAAACTGCTCGAGCTGGTCGTCAGCCGCGTCGGCCCGCAGAATTTCCCCGCGGAGCGCGACTACGGCGACGCGTCGTGGGTCGGATACCGACTGGCCGAGTTGTTGCCGTTGCCGCTTTCCATCAAGCAGAGCATGCTCGAAATCAACGACGCCGACGTGCGCCTCAAGGTGCTGCAGCAGTTCCTGTCGCAGCAAGGCCTGATCTAGCGGATATAATTCGCCTTTCGATACGGAAACGGCGCGGGCAGCCGCCGCATATCATGGCCGGGCACAGCAAGTGGGCGAACATCAAGCACAAGAAGGCCGCGACCGACGCCAAGCGCGGCAAGATCTTCACGCGCCTCATCAAGGAAATCACGGTCGCGGCGCGCCTGGGAGGCGCCGACCCGTCAATGAATCCGCGGCTGCGCCTGGCCATCGACAAGGCTTACAGCCAGAACATGCCGAAGGACACGATCGAGCGCGCGGCCAAGCGCGGCGCGGGGGACCTCGAAGGCGTGAACTATGAGGAAATCCGGTACGAAGGATATGGCATCAACGGCGCCGCGGTGATCGTCGACTGCATGACCGACAACAAGACGCGCACCGTCGCCGACGTGCGGCATGCGTTCTCCAAATTTGGCGGCAACCTGGGCACCGACGGTTCCGTCGCATTCCTGTTCAAGCATTGCGGCCAGATACTCTTCGCGCCCGGCACCAGCGAAGACAAGCTGCTGGAGGCCGCGTTGGACGCCGGCGCCGACGACATCGTCAACCACGACGACGGCAGCATCGAAGTGGTTACGGGTCCGTACGATTTCGTCACGATCAAGGATGCTCTCGCCAAGGCTGGCTTCAAGGCCGAATTCGCCGAAGTCACGATGAAACCTGCGACGGAGATCGAAATGGCGGGCGACGACGCCGCGAAGATGCAAAAGCTGCTCGACGCGCTCGAATCGCTCGACGATGTGCAGGAGGTCTACACGTCGGCGCTGATTGCCGAGGCGTAGCACGCGTGCCGTGACCACGGTCGCGCCGGCCCGGCGCATCCTCGGGATCGATCCCGGGCTGCGGGTCACGGGCTTCGGCATCATCATCCAACAGGGCCAGACACTGACCTACGTGACCAGCGGCTGCATCCGCGCGAGTGGCGACAGCCTGTCGGTGCGCCTGGGAATTATCGCGCGCGATCTCGCGCACCTGATCGCGAGCGAAGGACCCGGCGAGGTTGCGGTGGAAAAGGTCTTCGTGAACATCAACCCCAATTCGACGCTGCTGTTGGGTCAGGCGCGCGGCGCCGCCATCGCCGCGGCGGTCCTCGCAGGCCTGCCCGTGCACGAGTACACGGCGGGCCAGGTCAAGCAGGCCGTGGTGGGGAAGGGTCGCGCGGCCAAGCCGCAGGTGCAGGAGATGGTGCGAAGGCTGCTGCGGCTGTCCGGAACGCCTTCGCCCGACGCGGCCGACGCGCTGGCCTGCGCGATCTGTCACGCGCACGGAAGCGTCGGAGTGGGGCTGCTGCGCGGCGCCGGCGGGTCGATGCGCAGAGGCCGACTCGCCCGATGAAGGCGCGCCGCCCTTCGACGCGCCCGGCTGCCGTGATCTTCGACATGGACGGCCTTATGCTCGATACCGAGTCACTGGGTCCGCAGACGTGGCGCGATGCGGCGGCGACCATCGGCGTCGACTTCGACCTCGGGCTGTTGCCGTCGATGATCGGGCGCAACTATCGGGATTGCCGCGAAATGCTGCGCGAGCATTACGGGCCGTCGTATCCGGTGGAGCAACTCACGGCGACGTGCCTCACCGTGTTCGACGCCATCGTCGCGCGCGACGGCGTCGCACAAAAGCCCGGCCTGCGCGAATTGCTCGACTGGCTTGAGCAGACCAGCGTCGTGAGCGCGGTCGCAACGTCCACGCGCCGTGACCGTGCCGAGGCGCAGCTAGCGCAGCAAGGACTGCTGCAACGCTTCGCGGCACTGGTCGGCGGCAACGAAGTCGAGCGCGGCAAGCCCGAGCCGGACATTTTTCTGCTCGCGGCCTCGCGCCTTTTCGTCGCGCCCGAGGATTGCGTCGTGCTCGAGGATTCCGAGCCCGGCGTGCGCGCAGCCCTGGCCGCGGGGATGATGCCGATCATGGTGCCCGACCTCCACGCGCCCTCCCCGGGGCTTCTCGCGCGCGAGCCGCTGGTGTTCACGTCGCTGCACGAGGTTCGCGCCCATTTGGCGTTGCTTCCCCTCTGACTTTCTGATTCATCGCATCGGTCGTTGCCACGCGGCGCACCAACCATCGCGATGCGTAGAGGCGTAGCGCCACGGTAGCGCGGCGCAGGCCCATCCGCCCCGGGCGAATCTGTCGCCGTCGGCGCAGTGCGTGCGGCACGAGGCGGGTAGTCGTGGGTTGACTGCCCGTCGCGCGCCGAATCACGCACCCGGCGACACGCTTGGCCGCAGCTGAGCCCCGGGGCGGATGGGCCTGCCCCGCGCTGATGCCGTGGGTCCGCGTGCGATAATCACAAATCATGATTGGTCGTCTCTCCGGCATCCTCCTCGAGAAGAATCCGCCGCAACTGCTGCTGGACGTACAGGGCGTCGCGTACGAGGTCGACGTCCCGATGAGCACGTTCTACAACCTGCCCGGCACCGGCGAACGCGTGACACTTTGGACGCACCTGGTGGTCCGCGAGGATGCGCACCTGCTGTTCGGCTTCGGCAGCGACAGCGAGCGCCGCGCGTTCCGGCAGCTACTCAAGATCACCGGTGTCGGCGCGCGTACGGCGCTGTCCGTGCTGTCGGGCTTGTCCGTGACCGAGTTGGCGCAGGCCGTGACGATGCAGGACAGCGGGCGCCTCATCAAGATACCCGGCATCGGCAAGAAGACTGCTGAACGGCTGCTGCTGGAATTGAAGGATAAGCTGGGCGCCGACCTGACGGCCGCGGTCGGGGTGTTCCGCGCGCCTCCCGCATCGAGCGACATCCTGCATGCGCTGCTGGCGCTGGGCTACAGTGACAAGGAGGCGGTCGCTGCGGTCAAGAAACTGCCCGACGGCGTAGCGGTGGGCGACGGCATCCGACAGGCGCTCAAGTTGCTGGCCAAGTCGTAGCGCATCGCGCGAAGCCGCTGCCGCAAGGAATCCTGTCCCGGCCGCTTTGCGGTAGCATGCATCAATGTCGCTTTTCTTCCGCCCCGCTGCGCGCCCTGAACTCCGCTCCCCATGATCGAAAACGACGAACTCAATCGTGTCATCGGCGCCAAGGTTGCCGGTGTGCAGGAAGAGGTCATCGAACGCGCGCTGCGGCCCCGCGGCCTGGCCGAATACGTCGGGCAGGAGAAGATCCGGGAACAGTTGGCAATCTTCATCGCGGCGACGAAGAAACGCAACGAGGCGCTGGACCACGTGTTGCTGTTCGGGCCGCCGGGGCTGGGCAAGACCACACTGTCGCACATCATCGCGCACGAGCTCGGCGTCAACCTGCGCCAGACGTCCGGCCCGGTGCTGGAGCGTCCGGGCGATCTCGCCGCACTGCTCACCAACCTCGAGCCGCACGACGTGCTGTTCATCGATGAGATCCACCGCCTGTCGCCGGTCGTCGAGGAAATCCTCTATCCGGCGCTCGAAGACTTTCAGATCGACATCATGATCGGCGAAGGGCCGGCGGCGCGCAGCGTCAAGCTCGACCTGCCTCCATTCACGCTGGTCGGCGCGACCACGCGGGCCGGCATGCTCACCAACCCGCTGCGCGACCGGTTCGGCATCGTGGCGCGTCTTGAATTCTATTCGGCGGAGGAGCTGACGCGCATCGTGAAGCGCTCGGCGACACTGCTCGACATCGTGCTCGATCCCGAAGGCGCGCTCGAGATCGCGCGCCGCTCGCGCGGCACGCCGCGCATCGTCAACCGGCTGCTGCGGCGCGTGCGCGACTTCGCGGAAGTCAAGGCGGATGGCGAAATCACGCGCACCGTCGCCGACGCCGCGCTGTCAATGCTCGATGTCGACGCCGCCGGGCTCGACGTCATGGACCGCAAGCTCCTCCAGACCGTGTTGCAGAAATTCGCCGGCGGCCCGGTCGGCGTTGATAATCTCTCCGCCGCCATCGGCGAGGAGCGCGATACGATCGAGGACGTGCTGGAGCCGTTCCTGATCCAACAGGGCTATCTGCAGCGGACGTCGCGCGGCCGCGTCGCCACCGCGTTGTCGTATCGCCACTTCGGCCTGGCCCCGCCCGCGCCCGGTCCCGCGGGCGAGCTCTTTACTCCCGAATGACGGGTCAGCAACCCTTCCGCTTCCACGTCCGCGTTTACTACGAGGACACCGATGCCGCCGGCGTCGTCTACTACGCGAACTATCTCAAGTACATGGAACGCGCGCGGACAGAATGGCTGGAGTCGCTGGGCTTTCCGCTGGCGGCGTTCGAGCGCGAGCATCGCGTCGTATTCGTCGTGCATCGCTGCGAGATCGACTTCCTGCAGCCCGGACGATTGAACGATGCCCTCGCCGTCTCGGTCGAACCCGTCAAGCTTGGCGCGGCGACCATCAAGGCGCGGCAGGACGTTCGCCGCGGGGACGACATTCTGACGTCCGCCGTGGTCACGCTGGCTTGCCTCGACGCAACACGCTGGCGTCCCGTGCGCATGCCCGCCGCGCTTGTCCGGAAACTGGAGATTCCCGCTTGAACCTGCACACCGACCTCTCGTTCATCACGCTGATCACGCAGGCGTCCTTCGTCGTGCAGGCGGTGCTGGTCCTCCTCGTCTTCCTGTCGCTGTGGTCGTGGTGGCAGATCTTCCTCAAGATGTTCCAGCTGAGGCGCGCGTCGCGCGACACGGACATGTTCGAGGACGAGTTCTGGAAAGGCGGCGACCTGGTCGACCTCTATCAGCGCATGGCGCAGTCGCGCACGGGCAGCGGCATGGAGCACATCTTCAGCGCCGGTTTCCGCGAGTTCTCCAAACACCGCAAGCAGGGCAGTGCGTCCATCGTCACGCTGGACAGCGCGCGCCGGGCGATGCGCGCCGCCTACCAGCGGGAAATCGACGCGCTCGAGGGGCACCTGGCAGGACTCGCCACCGTGGGTTCCGTATCGCCGTACATCGGGCTCTTCGGCACGGTGTGGGGGATCATGAATGCGTTTCGCGGACTGGCCAACGTGAGCCAGGCGACACTGGCCAATGTGGCGCCCGGCATCGCCGAGGCTCTCATCGCAACCGCCATCGGCCTGTTTGCTGCCATTCCCGCCGTGGTCGCGTACAACCGCTACACGCACGACGTCGATCGGCTTGCGGTGCGCTACGAGTCGTTCATCGAGGAATTCTCGAACATCCTCCAACGCCAGAGTTGACAATGAACGACCCCCACGCTCACTGCGTTCGCTGCCCCCGAGGGGGCGCACGGTGCCCTTCGGGCGGCCGTGCGGGCACCGAAGACGGACCCGGCGCTCACTATGTCCGCTGCCCCCAAGGGGCGCACGGTGCCCCTTCGGGCGGCTTTGCGGGCACTGAATTGAATCGCCACTGACATGCGCCGCGCCCGCAAGTCGATCAACCAGATCAACGTCGTCCCCTACATCGACGTGATGCTGGTGCTGCTCGTCATCTTCATGGTGACGGCGCCGCTGATCTCGCCGGGCGAGATCGAATTGCCGTCGGTCGGCAGCAAGCTCGCAGCGCCGGCGCAGCCGTTCGAGGTCACGTTGCGCAGCGACCTGACGCTGATGCTGCGCGACCAGTCCGTCGCGAACGCCCCCGCCGTCCGGATCAGCCGCGAGGACCTCGTCGCGCGCATCGTCGCCAGACAGGCGAAGCAGGAGCAGCCGGTGGTCATCGCCGCCGACAAGGGCGCGCGCTACGAAGACGTGCTCGGCGTCCTCGACCTCCTGCAGCGCAACGGCGTGAAGAAGGTCGGCCTCCTCGCCCGCCCAACTGGAAGCTAGCCGCCGGTGCGCAAATCCGATCGGCCGCGCACGCCCCGCGAGGTCACCGGCAAGTGGCTGGCGTTGGCGTTGGCGCTGCTGGTGCAGGCGGCCTTCGTCGCGGTGCTGATCCTTTCGGTCCGTTGGCAGAACCGGAAGCCCGAACCCGTCACGGCCGAACTCTATGCGCCACCGGCCAGGACGCAGGTGACCGAGGCACCACCGCCGCCCGCGCCTGCGCCAACGCCACAGCCGGAGCCCAAGCTGTCACCGCAGCCCGAGCCAGCCAAGCCGCCCGCGGTCACGCCTCCCGAGCCGAAGATCGAGAAGCTCGATCCCGCGGCGGACATCGCGCGAAAGGCGCGGGCCGACGAGGAGCGGAAGAAAAAAGCCGAAGCCCTTCGCCGCGAGGAGGAAGCGAAAAGCCGCGCGCAGCAGGAAGCACTTGAGCGCCAGAAGGCGGAGGAGAAGAAAAAGCTCGATGCCAGGCAGCAGGAGACGCGTGCGCGCCAGCAGCGCGAGACCGAGGCGATGCGCGCGCAGGCGGAAAGCGAAGCCGATACGCGCGCCAAGGCCGAACGCGACGCGCAGACGCGCGCGCAGCAGTCGACACAGCGCGCGAAGGCGGAGGCCGACTGGATCCGCAGCATCCAGTCCAAGGTCCGAGGCAACGTCATCGTGCCGCCGGACATGGCCGGCAATCCGGAAGCTATCTTCGAGGTCGTGCAGTTACCAACCGGGGAAATCATCGACGTGCAGTTGAAGAAATCGAGCGGCGTGCGCGCCTACGACGATGCCGTGCAGCGGGCGATACTCAAGTCGTCGCCACTGCCGCGCCCGGAGCGCGCGGAACTCTTCCAGCGCTCGCTGACGCTCAAATTCCGGCCGACGGACTGAATAGCGATCAATACAGCGGTTGAGCGCGCTTACCGACGGCTGCTTCCGACCCGAGCCGCCCGTCGACGCGGAGCCCGATTCTGGCGTAGGCTGGGGCTTTGCCGACAACCGTCGGCGTCGTTACCGTCCTCTCGCGCCTCGACACACGATGACCTACAAGACCCTCTCCGCCGTCCTGTTCACCCTCGCGATCGCTTCGTGCGCGACCACCGCGCCGCCACCGTCGCCGGAGGACATCTCCCGCGCCGCCGCGACGATCTCTGCCGACGATCTCGTCGCGCGCATCAGGGTGCTCTCGTCGGACGACTTCGAAGGACGCGCGCCTGGCACGCGCGGCGAGACACTCACCATCGACTATCTGGTGCGCGAGTTCAAGGCGCTCGGCCTTTCGCCGGGAAATCCCGACGGAACCTACGTGCAGAAGGTTCCCCTGGCGGAATTCCTCGCGAAGCCCACGGCGATCGTCCGCACGCCCCAGGGACGCGACATAGCGTGTAAACATCCGCAGGACTACGTCGCGTTCAGCTTCGAGCGCAAGCCGCGCGTGCACATCCAGGATTCGCCGCTCGTCTTCGCGGGCTACGGAGTCATCGCTCCTGAGTACGAGTGGGACGACTTCAAGGGCATGGACCTGCGCGGCAAGACGCTCGTGGTGCTCGTGAACGACCCGCCGATCCCGGATCCCGCCGACCCCACGAAGTTGGACGAGGCGATGTTCAAGGGCAACGCAATGACGTACTACGGGCGCTGGACCTACAAATACGAGATGGGCGTGAAGCTCGGCGCCGCCGGGGTCATCATCATCCACGAAACCAAGCCTGCCGCGTATCCGTACGAGGTGGTGATGAACTCGTTTGGACGCGAGAACTTCGAGGTCCGCAGCTCCACGCCGAGCGACGAGTATCCGCCCATCGCCGCGTGGATGAAGCTCGAGACGGCGAACGAGCTCCTCGTCGCGACGGGCTTCGACCTCGAGACGCTGCGCAAGGCGGCGCTGCGGCGCGACTTCAAGCCGGTGGTCCTCGGAACCACGATCACGTTCGACGTCGCCAATGCGTGGCGCGAGGTGGATTCCAACAACGTGGTCGCGCGAATCGAGGGCGCGGATCCCAGCCTGCGCAACGAGACGGTCGTGTACACCGCGCACTGGGATCACTTCGGTTGGGATCCGAAGCTGCCCGGCACGAAGACCGACCAGGTCTATCACGGCGCCATCGACAACGCTTCGGGTGTGGCGTCGCTCCTGGCGCTTGCGAAGGCATACAAGTCGCTCCCGCGCCCGCCGAGCGGCTCGATCCTGTTCATCTGCACGACCAGCGAGGAGCGCGGCCTCCTCGGGGCGCGTTATTACGTGAAGAATCCGCTCTACCCGCTCGAGCGCACGCCGGGCGCCATCAACATCGACGGCATCAACTCCTTCGGCCGCACGAAGGACATCACCATCGTCGGCATGGGACGCTCGACGCTCGACGACATGGGTGTGGCGCTCGCGGCCGCGCAGGGGCGCCGCGCGCATCCGGAAGCGCACCCGGAGCGGGGTGGTTTCTATCGCAGCGACCACTTGCCGTTCCTGCGCGTGGGCATTCCGGCGGCGAACATGGGCGGCGGCGTTGAATACATCGGCAGGCCCGCCAGCTACGCCGACGAGGTCCTCGACAAGTTCACCGCCGAGAACTACCACAAGGTGAAGGACGTCCTGCAGCCCGACTACGATTTCTCGGGCGCGGTCGAGGACCTCCAGATTCTCTTCCGCCTCGGCAACGAGCTCGCCGAGACCAAGGAGTACCCAGTGTGGAAGCCGGGTAGCGAGTTCTCGCGACCGAAACCTGCCCGTTGAGGCGAACCGACGTGGATGCAGCGACGCGTCGGCCCGGGGCCTCCGCCCGCTAGACGCGCGATTTTTTCTCGATGATCTGGATCGCCGACCAGCTCCATTCGGCGCGCTGTTCCACCAGATGCCTGAGCGCGACCGTGTAGACGGAACGGCCGGTGGTGAGGATCACGTTGCGGCCCTCGCTGTATTCCTGAGTGGGAATGATCAGCGTCTTCACCGAGAGCGGCTTGTCCGGCCGCGAAGGCGGGGGCAGGTAGAGTCCATGAAAGCGCGCGCCCATCGTTGAAATGTCGATGCCGTCGACGATGAAGCCCATGTCGTCCTTGGCCTGGCGCACCGCGTGCAACGTCACCGGCACGAGGCGATCGGCGATGATCGACATGCCTGCCTCGACCTCGTCGTTGCTGACCTTGCTCATGCGGCGCACGACGCCCAGTACCCAGTCGCTCAAATCCGACTGCTTGACGGCGACGAGCGCGCCCAGCGACAGGCTTTGCCCGATGCCGCCGGACGCCGCGATGCGCAAGCCCGCGACGCTGCGGTCCCTGACCTGCCACATCGGGTCGGAAAACGAGGAGAGGCTCATGGCGAGCGAGTCGTGTTCGTCCGGGACACGCCGTTGCGCGCGCGAGCCGTCGTTGACCGCGAAGACTTCGATCTGCTCGTGTGTGCTGCCGGTCTCGGGCAGTGAGATGCCGGTGTCCTTCTGCGAAAGCTCCTGGCATATCCGCGAGAGCCCGATGCGAACCTTCGCGGTGATCGCGCATTCGATGCGACGGTCGCGCCGCATCTCCGCGTTGAGGTTGGGTGCCAGCGCCGGCGAAACCTTCTCGAGTATGGCGATGCGCTGCTGGTTGATCTGCGCTGCCGGACCCTGGTCGGTTGCCTCGACCTGACGCAGCGCCGCGATCGCGCGGTCGAGTTGCTCGGACAGCGGCGTTGTGTCGATGTAGCGCAACATCGAGCCCGAGTCGTTGCCCGTTCGCCGGCCGAGGCCCGACCTGCCGGCGATATCGACGAAGAATCCTTCGAGCGAGCGCGGCACGGCGTCGATCTGCAGGCGCCGGCTCCACGCACGCAGCTGCGCGGTGGCCCAGTCGAGCTGGGGTGGCGACATGTTTCCCGTGTTGAGCTGATGGATCAGCAGGACATAGATGTATTCCTGCTCGATGGTCCACGGCGTGGCGTTCGGAGACCCGCTGCCGAGCGTAGCCGCGACGCGATCGAGGCCGAGTTCCGCTGCGCGCAGATACACACGGTGCAACTCTACCCATTTGCCGGGAATCCAGCGTTCGAAGCGGAACACGCGAAGCTTGGCATCGGTGCCGTAGTAATGCGTCAGGCGTGCGAACAACAGGGGCGTCAAGCTCTTCCAGCGCGCGTTGGCAGACTGCCGCAGCGCTTCCTCCAGCGCAGTTTGGTACGCGTAGATGAAGCCCTGCGAAAGGTCGTAGATCGATTGCCAGATGCGCTCTGCAAGTTTGGCGGCGCTGTCGTAGTTCTCGACATACTGCTTGGTGAGTTGACGACGATCGGCCCCCAATGCCGCGTCGAGGTATTCGATGGCCTGGACCCGCGAGATGTCGCAAGGCTTGCGCGACGCCTTCATCGCCTCGAAGGCGCGCATCACCTGCTGCTGGCGACCGATGACATCGAGCGCCGGCAATTGCCGCAGCCACGCCGAAACCGCCTTGGGGGAGGCCAGCGGATCGATCGATTCCTTGGTTCCGGAGGTCAAAAAGCCGAACATGGTGAGATGCAGTGCATCCTTGCGTATTTGATGCAATGGTACTGGATGGACACTCGCGCCGGGGGCACCGGAACCTGCGTATGATCCGGTAGCAGGACGGGCATTTATAGACCAATTCTCCTGGCCGCGCAAAGCCTAGACCGCGGTCGGCTACAATTCGTTGCATTGGCCGTGGGAGTGGAACTTCCCGGGCCGACTTTTCAGTCACTTATCTGTCAAAGGACCCTTTCATGTCGAGCCATGTCGCTGTATCCGGTGTTTCCGCGTGTCCTACATTCGCGCGAAACACATTCGTCTTCGCGGTATTGGCAACGTTGGCTCTGGGAACCGCCTTGATCCCCTCAGCCGGCGCCCAAACCACGACGTCACCTGCACCTGCCCAAGGAGCAAGCAAGTTGGATGCCATGCCTACTGAACTGCAAAAAATTGATGTGAAACAAGGAAGTGGAGCAGAAGCCGTAGCCGGGAAAGTCGTCATTGTGCATTACACCGGGTGGCTTTATGACCCTTCCAAACCCGACAAGAAGGGAAGTAAGTTCGACAGCTCCCGCGACGCCGGCAAGCCGTTCGACTTCCCATTGGGTGGAGGTCGCGTCATCAAGGGCTGGGATCAAGGCGTGGCGGGGATGAAAGTTGGTGGGCAGCGCACGCTGATCATCCCGCCCGACATGGGCTATGGCGCTCGCGGCGCGGGCGGCGTGATTCCGCCCAATGCGACGCTCATCTTCGACGTCGAATTGCTCGAAGTGAAATAGGCCGTCGGGCTTAAGCCAGCCGAGCCCATCGGCCATGCTGCCACGAGACAGCGGCGCCCCGGTCCGGCGCCGCCTCGACTATCGTCCTCCGGCGTTCCTCGTGGACGCGCTGGACCTGACGTTCGACCTGGATGCCGCCAACACGCGGGTAACCGCCAGACTCGACTTCAGGCGCAATCCCGACGCGGCGCCCGCGGACGCCCACGCGGCGCTGGTCCTCGACGGAGAACAACAGCATCGCGTTCGTGTCCAGCTTGCCGGTGAAAGGCTGGCCGCGGACCGCATTGAGCTGGACGCGCGCACGCTGACGTTGCGCAATCCGCCGGCCTCGGGAACGCTGATCGTGCATTCCGAAATCGCGCCGGCGGCCAATGCCGCGCTCGAAGGCTTGTACCTGTCGTCAGGCGTGTTCTGCACGCAGTGCGAGCCCGAGGGCTTCCGCCGGATCACCTATTTCCCCGATCGACCCGACGTCCTCACGCGTTATTCGGTGACCATCCGCGCGGATCGCGCCCAATATCCCGTGCTGCTGTCCAACGGCAATCGGGTGGCGTATGGAGAGCTCGCGCACGGCCGCCACTTCGCGCGTTGGCAAGACCCGTTCCCGAAGCCGTCGTACCTGTTCGCGCTCGTCGCCGGCGACCTGGCGTCCCTCGACGGCACCTTCACTTCGAAATCGGGCCGTCACATCGAGCTCAAGATATTTTCCACCGCGCTCAACCTGCCGCGCTGCCATCATGCGATGACGTCGCTCAAGCGGGCGTTCGCGTGGGACGAGCAGCGTTTCGGCCTGGAATACGACCTCGACACGTTCATGATCTTCTGTGCCGACGACTTCAACATGGGGGCCATGGAGAACAAGGGCCTCAACATCTTCAACAGCCGCCTCGTGCTCGCCAATCCGGCGACGGCGACCGACGACGACTACGCCGCGATCGAAGGCGTGATCGGCCATGAATACTTCCACAACTGGACGGGCAACCGAGTGACCTGCCGCGACTGGTTCCAGTTGTCGCTGAAGGAAGGACTCACCGTATTCCGGGACCAGGAGTTCTCGAGCGACCTCAACTCGCGCGCGGTCGAGCGCATCGCCGCGATCGACTACCTGCGCCGCGAGCAGTTCCCCGAGGACGCCGGACCCATGGCGCACAACGTGCGCCCTGACGAATACCTTGAGATCAACAATTTCTATTCGGCGACCGTGTACGAAAAGGGCGCCGAGGTCATCCGCATGCAGCACACGCTGCTGGGGCCCGAGCGGTTCCGGCGCGGCATCGATCTCTATTTCCAGCGCCACGACGGATGCGCGGTCACGTGCGACGACTTCATCCAGGCCATGCAGGACGCGTCGAGCGTGAACCTCGACCAGTTCAGGCGCTGGTACAGCCAGGCAGGGACGCCCGTAGTCTCGGTGACCAGCGCCTACGACGCCGCACGCAGCACGTATGCACTCCACGTCACCCAGCATCTGCCGGCCACGCCGGGACAACCATCGAAACTGCCGCTGCACATTCCGATTGCCGTGGGCCTCGTGGGGCCGGATGGCCACGACCTGCCGCTCATGCTCACGGGTGAATCGGCGGCAACGGGCACGACCCGCATCCTCCATTTGCGCGAGCCGTCGCAGACCTTCCGGTTCGAGGGCGTTCCCGCCATGCCGGTGCCGTCGCTGCTGCGGGAATTCTCCGCTCCGGTAATACTCGACTACGACTACACCGGCGCGGAGCTCGCGTTTCTCGCCACGCACGACAGCGACCCGGTGAACCGCTGGGACGCCGCGCAGCGCAGTTTCGTGCGCGCGATGGTCTCGCTCGCGGAGGATCATCGCGGCAAGCACGCGCTCGCCGTGCCGCCCACCCTGTCGCAAGTCGTGCGTTCGCTTCTCGCCGATCGCGAACACGATCCGGCCCTCATCGGGCTCGCGCTTGCGCTTCCGGACGCGGCCTATGTTGCCGCGTTGACGGAAACGATCGACGTCGACGGAATCGTCGCGGCGCGCGATTTTCTCGCAGCGGCATTGGCGCGGACGCTGCACGGCGAATTCGCCGATGCGTACGGCCGCCACCGCGTCCGCGCGCCCTATGCACCGACGACGGAACAAGCGGGACGGCGCAAACTCGCCAACGTGTGCCTGGACTACATGTGCGCGACCGGGGACCACGAGGCACGCGCCACCGCGGTCGCCCAGTTCGACGCCGCGGACAACATGACCGACACCGTCGCGGTCCTTGCCGCGTTGAAGGACGACACCACGCCGGAGCGCAATGCGTTGTTTGATCGTTTCGAGGCGCAGTGGCGCGACGAACCCCTCGTGCTGGACAAGTGGTTCGCGCTCGAGGCCACATCCGCGCGCGCGGACACACTGGACCGTGTGAAGCGCCTGCTCGCGCACCCGCGCTTCAACGCCCGGAACCCCAACCGGGTGCGTTCGCTTGTTGGTTCGTTCACGCTGCGCAACTTCGCCCGCTTCCACGACCGCAATGGCCGCGGGTATGCCTTCGCCGCGGACGAAGTTCTGGCGCTCGACTCGACCAACCCGCAGCTGGCGGCCGCCATCGCCGGCGCGTTCAACCTGTGGAAGCGCTTTCCCGAGCCGCGCCGCGGATTGATGCAGGCCGCGCTGCAGCGTATAGCCGTCGCGCCGGGCCTATCGCCGGACGTCACCGAAGTCGTGACGCGAACATTGGCCGATTGAACGACAGCCCGCTTCCGCGTACCACCGCGCGCCTCCGTCTGCGGCGATTCGCCGACGCCGATCTACTTATCTTCCAGTCTTATCGCCACGATCCCGAGGTCGGCCGCTACCAGGGCTGGTCGGCGCTGGACGACGCCGCCGCCGCCGCATTCATCGCCGACATGGCAACGGCAGACCTCGGTGTGCCGGGCGAGTGGTTCCAAATCGCCGTGGCAGACAGGTCGACCGACCGGCTAGTCGGCGACATTGGAATCTGCCTACGCGACGACGCCGCGCATATCGTGGAGATCGGCTTTTCGATGGCGCCCGCTGCGCAGCGGCGCGGACTCGGTATCGAAGCGGTCAACGCGGCGCTGGCGCTGCTCTTCGCGTGGGAAAGGGTCGAGCGGATCGAGGGTGTCACCGACGCGCGCAACATGCCGTCGATCCGGCTGCTCGAACGCGTCGGGATGCGCCTAGACAGGACGCAGGAGGCGCTGTTCAAGGGCGAGATATGCACCGAGCACGTCTACAGCCTTACGCGCGCGATGCGGCGCGAATTCGTCGCGACGCAACCTCACCAGTAAGTCTCCACGGTCACGTGCCCCGGCTCTTTCCGACGGTGCCGCCGCATTCCCCGCGTTTCGAGCAACTTTTGCGTGTCCTCGACCATCGCTGGATTGCCGCAGAGCATCGCGTGCGAATTCTCGGGAGTCAACGCGATTCCGGTCCGCGCCTCCAGCCTGCCATCGGCAATGGCCGCGGGGATGCGGCCTGAGAGGGCCGTCGAATGCGCTTCGCGGCTGACGAATGGGACGAACGTGAATGCGCCCGCGTGTCCGGCGCCGATTTCGGCAATCTCATCGCGATAGGTGAGTTCATCGGCGTTGCGCACTGCATGCACCAGCACGACGCGTTCGAATTTGCCCCAGGGCTCGTCCGTGCGCAGCATGGACAGGAAGGGGCCGATGCCGGTCCCGGTCGACAGGCACCACAGCACGTCGGCCTGCGCCACTTCACTGATGGAGAAAAAGCCGTTGGCTCGGGGACTAAGCCAGACGGAATCGCCGACGTTCAGCGCCGCGAGCCTCGGCGTGAGCGGGCCGCCGGGCAGGACGATGAAATAGAACTCGTGCGGCTGTCGATGCGGCGGATTGACGAACGAATACGGCCGCCCCAGCATCGGGTCTTTTTCCCCGGGGGGCGAAGGCAACGCCAGGCGCCCGAATTGACCGGCGTTGAAAGTCACCTCCGGCGCGTCCACCTGCAGAGAGAACAAGCTCTGCGTCCAGTGGCGCTTGCCCGCGACCCGTCCTTCCACCCATGCCGCCATGAAGAGTTGCCCTGACCGGTAACGTAAACTGTCGATTATGCCCAAGCGCGCGCCCGCAGCGACAATTACCGGCGTCAACGTGTACCTCCGGCCACCCCAATTGTCCGATGCGGCGGCATTCCAGGCCGCGGTTCGCGCGAGTGCCGCCCTGCACCGCGGCTGGACTAGCGCCCCGCGTACGCCCGCGCGGTTCGCCGGATTCGTGCGCCGATACTCGGCTCGGGGCAAGCAGCCGACGCACGCCGGATTTCTCGTCATCCGGCGCAGCGACGATGCGCTGGTCGGCGTCTACAATTTCTCGGAGATCGTCCGCGGCGCGTTTCAGAGCGCGTTCCTGGGTTACTTCGCCTTCACGCCCATGGCGGGCACGGGCCTCATGGCCGAAGGCCTGGCCGCGGCGCTCGATATCGCCTTTCGCCGCTTGAAGTTGCATCGCGTCGAGGTGAACATCCAGCCGAACAATGCCCGCTCGCTCGCGCTCGCTACCAGGCTGGGGTTCACCCGCGAGGGTTATTCCCGGCGGTACGTGAAGATAGGCGGCCGCTGGCGCGACCATGTCCGGTTCGCGATGCTGGCCGAGGATTGGCGTGCGCTGCGTCAAAAGCAGCGCTTTACGCCCGAGGGAACACCCCGGTGACGTCACGTTTCGCCGCGCTCGCGCTCGCGCTTGCCGTGTCCGCGTGTGCGAGCGAGACGATACTGCCCGGAATGCCACGCGAGGTCGCCGAGAAGAAGATCAATCCCTTCGAACTGCATGAAGAGTGCTTGAAGCTGGTCCCGGGCGACTGGCTCGTCTATCGCTTCACGGCCCAGCGGCCGGTGGATTTCAATATCCATTATCGCCAAGGCAATTCCATGATCCTGCCGCTGTCGCTCGACAAGACGACGGAGGACGACGGCACCTTCCGCCCGCTCGTGGCGCAGGACTACTGCCTGACGTGGGAGGCCGGACGCGAGGGCGCGATCATCGATTACCGCATCCTGCTCAACCGGAGCCAACGCTAGGATGAGGGAAACACCGCGCACGCTGCTCTTCGACCTGGACGGCACGCTGACCGACAACTTCGAAGGCATCGCCAATTGCATCCGCTACGTGCTGACGCGAATGGGCTTGCCTCACCCGGACACCGCGGCGTTGCGCGCCTGCGTCGGTCCGCCGCTGCGCGAGACGCTGCCGCGGCTCATCGGCAATGCCGATGCGGCAACGACGGAGCGCGCAATCGCGCTCTACCGAGAACGGTATTCGGAACTGGGTTGGCGCGAGAATGCCGTCTACGCCGGCGTCCCCGACATGCTGGCCGCAGCGACGCAGGCCGGGCCGCGCGCGTTCCTGTGCACGTCCAAGCCGCAGCGCTATGCGGAGATGATCGCGGCGCATTTCGGGCTGGCCCGGTTCCTCACCGGCGTGTACGGTGCGGCCCTCGACGGCACGCTCGACGACAAGGCGGACCTGCTCACTCACCTGCTCGTTCGCGAAAACCTGGACGGCGCGCGCTGCCTGATGATCGGCGACCGCAAGCACGACATCCGCGCCGCGCGCCGCAATGGCGCCAGGTCGATCGGCGTATTGTGGGGCTACGGCTCGCGGGATGAACTTGCGGAGGCGGGCGCGGAAGTTCTGATCAGCGCACCGGCGGACTTCGCGTTCGGACTGGCCCAACTTCAGGCGGCAAGTTCCTGATAGGTGTACGTCCGGCCGTGTTCGACCGGACCATCGACCACTTTCGCGACGATGACCGACGCCGTCGTGTCGGGGGGAACGAGCTGACCGCTCTTGTGAAAGCCTTCGAACAGCGCCACGCCGGGGAGCACTTCCTTCGGCTGCGAGCGCATGAACTCCTGCATCCCCGTGGCGATGATGCCGGGGCGAACAGTAATGGCGCGAAAATTCTCGCCATGCCTCTCGGAGGCGAGCGCGCGCGTCAGCATCTCCAGCCCCGCCTTGGCGACGCAATAGCTGGACATGGCAGGCATGGCATTGCTCGCGGCGCCCGATGAGACGTTGATGATCCGGCGCTCGACGGAATCGTCGGCGAAGACGCGGCAGAAGAGATTGCACAGCGCAGCGGGGGCGGCCAGGTTGACGGCGAGCGACGTCGCGATGTCGCCCGACGCCATCGTACCGTGGACGCCAACGGGCGTGCCCACGGCGGCGTTGTTGATCAGGCACACATAGCGGGGTCGCGCCGCGGCGAGTTCGGCGAACGGCGCTTCGAGCGCGGCGTCGATGCCGGATGCCTGCGCAAGATCCACCTGTGCAAGCCGGTAATTCGGGCCCGTCAACCTCGCGCCGCTGGCGCGACCAACGCCGACGACGCGATAGCCACGTTGGAGCAGCGCGTGGGCAAGGGCCTCGCCCAAGCCCTGCGACACCCCGGTAACAACGGCGGCGCGCACCCGTCAGGTCCCGGGCGCGTTCGCACGCGCGACCAGGAAACCGGCAAGCACGCCCGCCGCCACCAGCGCGAGACCGTAGAACGGTTTGTAGAGGTAGATGACGGCCGACGACTGCGTATTCGACACGACGAAGACCGTGAAATAGGCGTACAGATCCAGCGCAAGAAGGACGAAGGCCATGACCACCAGCGTCCGCGTGAACGGCGTCAGCAGCACCAGGACGGAAAGCAGGGCCCAGGGTCCCGCTTCGAAGACGAACAGCGCGAATGAGCGGTCGACATCGGATGCCCGTGTGGTTCCGTACTCGACGAACGCGGCAAAGACGATGCCAAGGAGGGCAAGGAACAGGGCCAGGGGCCGTGTGCGCATGGAATTCAGCGTAACACGGGCGGCCGGAACACCGATAGATCGTCAAACAACCGTTCGTCTAAATCTTCCGTATCCCAACCCGGCAACGCGGCGACGGGCAGCGGCGCGAGCACGTCGGGGCCGAAGCGGTCCGACGCGATGATTGCGGCCGCCTCCGCGTCCAGCATCGACGCCGCCTCGCTATCTGGCGAGGCCGGGTCCGGTCGCGCGAGGGGCACGTTCAGCACCAATGCGTGCGCAGTGAGCGCGCGATATGGCGACAGGAGCTTCACCGCCAGGCCATGTCCCAGCACCAGAGGTCGCAACGCGGCAGCAACGTCGTCCCTGCGCGTCCAGAACAGTTCGCGCCAGGCGTGGGCACGCAGAAGTACCTCGAGGTCCGGATCCGTGCAGGCGAGTATCAGTCCGGATTCGTCGAGCAGCGTAGCGGCATCGCGCGCGCGATTGCGCGCATTGGCCGCAGCCGTCTCCGCGGCACGCGCATGCACGGCGTTGAGCGCGGCCTTGGTGCGCGGAAACCGCAACCACGCCAGCGCATTGAATGCGTCGTGAAGGTTTCCGTCGCGTGTCGCGATCTCGCCGCGTTCGGCGATCGCGCGTTCGTAGTCGAGCGCGCGCTGCCGCGAACTCGGCGCAATGAATGCGAGCGGCCGCCCGTCGGGCAGTGCCAGCTGCCGTTCGCGGGCGTAGCGGTTAAGCATGGTGAGATCAGGACAACGCCCGTCGACGAGCCAGCCGGCAAAGGGTGTAAGACCCGGGTGCAGGCGGTCGGGAGGTGCGCGCGCGCTCAGTGCCGGCCACCTATGGAAATGACGATCAGGATTCCGATGATGACGGCCAGCACGAGGAATGCGATCTTCCATGGGCTCTTCGGGTATTCGCCCTGGATCGCTCCTGTCACGCCATTCAGCACGCACTGGAAGCTCTTGGCGCCAAACGTGTAGCTCATGAGCCATACGGGCGCGAGGATGTGCTTGAAGGTTTGCCGCGAGTGCGCCATGCGAACGTCGAGATTGCGGTACGTGTCGCCTGGAACCCGCTGCGCGCACATCGCGCGCACCTTGGCCTCCATGGCCGCGCGCGACGACAACGCGGCGCCGACCAGATCCAGCTGGTAGCGCTCGACGATCCAGCCGGCGACGAAGCCGGGATCGTAGGGTTTCAGCGTCTGCGTGGGAAACGGCTCGATCCCGCGCAGCAGCGCCGCGTGCACGCCTACCGATGCGCATATGAGATCGTCGTCGAAGAAGTGCGACAGCTGCCCGGCCGCGGGTTCCCAGCGCACGTGCTGCACCTGCCGGGTCTGCGTGCGGCCGCCTTCGCTGTAGGTCTCGGTCGTGTAGTAGTAGTGGCCGGCCTCGGCCGTCCACTGCGCATCCACTTGCGCATCGAACGTCCAGTACGGCAGGTACAGGCCCTTCACGGTGTCGGTCAGCGCGCGGCGCTTCAGAGCTCCAGGGGCCAGCCACAGCTTGCCGTACCACTGCCGGATGCGATCGCGCGCGCTTGTCTCGCTGACCGCGAACGGCAGCACGCTCTCCGGGCGGAATGCGGGTTTGGTTTCCTCGTAAGGGACGAGTTGCGCCGAACCGCAGAAGTCGCAGTTCTGCGCCTGCCGTTTCGGATCGAATACCGAAATGGCATTGCAGCTCTGGCACTTGACCTGCCGCACCGCGGCCTTCCAGCCGCGCGCGTCGTCCGCGAGGCCGCGCAGCGCGGCGGCGAGATCGTGTTCGACGATGCCGCCCGTCGTGACGTCGAGCTTGGCCGGCGACTCCGTGCCGCAGAACGGGCAGATCAGCTTCTGCTTGGCCGGATTCCAGACTGCCTGCCCGCCGCATGCCGGACAGGCGAATTTGGAAATGGCCGCAGTCTCACTCATCGCGTCGAGCGCAGCAACGCTTCCGGCGCGGCGCGCCGACCCGCGTGCTCCGGCATCGTCAACCTTTGATGAAGGCGTCGACGGCGGCGCGCGTGACGCGCCACTGCGTGCCGATCTTGCGGCCCTTCAGGTCTCCGGCGTCGAGACTCGACATCACATCGGATTCCGCCACGCCGAGCATCTGCGCCACCTGCGTCGGCGTCATGAGATCCAGCCCGCCGGCGTTGGCGGGTGCCGGGGCCGGGATGCCTGGCGTGGCCTGTGCCATCAGCCCGCCGGTCTGGTTCATCATCTGCTGCGCCATGGCCATGCCCATCGCGAGTTCCGCGCCGGCGCCGCCGATGCCGCCACCGCCGCCGGGCTGTCCCAGTCCCTGCGCCATCTGGAACTTGACGTAATCGTTCAGGTTGCCGACCGCCGCCATGCTTGAGCGCTTGTCGATCGCCTGCTCCACTTCCGGCGGAACCGACACGTTCTCCACCAGGAACGTCGTCATCTCGAGGCCGTATTTATCGCCGATGGACGGATTGATCAGCGGCAGCAGCGCGCCGCCCAGTTCGGCATACCGCGCGGCCACGTCGAGCGCGGGAATCTTCGAGCTGGCCAGTGCCTCCGAGAACACGCTGACGATGCGCGAACGCATGGTGTCGTTGAATTCGTCGAGGCGGAAATGGTCGTCCGTGCCGGCCACTTCCTTCAGGAATTTCTTGACGTCGACGATCCGGAAATCGTACGTGCCATAGGCGCGCAGCCTGACGATGCCGAAATCAGCGTCGCGCATCATCACCGGATTGGACGTGCCCCATTTGTTGCCCGTGAAAAGACGCGTGACCACGTAGTAGACGTCGGCCTTGAACGGGCTCTCCAGCGCGTATTTCCAGCTCTTGAGGTTGGTCAGGACCGGAATGTTGTCGGTGGTCAGCGAATATTTGCCCGGGCCGAATGTGTCGCCGAACTGCCCCAAGTAGACGAATTGAGCCGCCTGCGACTCGCGCACGATGAGTTGCGCGCCATTCTTGATCTCCTTGTCCTCGTCGGGAAACCGGTAGGACAGCGTGTCGCGCGAGTCATCGGTCCACTCGATGATGTCGATGAACTGTTTCTTGATGAAATCCATCAGGGCCATCGTGTGTCCTTTCGTCGCTCGGCTCGAGGATGCCGGATCGGCAGCGGTACCGAAGCTACTTGCTGGCCGTCACAGGCTTTTTCGCGTCCGCCGCCGCGTTCTTGAATTCCACTTCCATCTGCTCGGGAGGAATCGCGCCCGGCACCACGGAGCCATTGGCGAAGATCAGCGTCGGCGTCGCTTGCACGCGCAGCTTCTGTCCCAGCACATTCGTCTTCTCTACCGGATTTTCGCAGTCGCCGGCATTGTCGGGCAGCGTGCCGCTCGCGAAGAACGCATCCCACGCCTTCACCTTGTCGGCCGAGCACCAGATCATCCGCGACTTGCGCGCCGAATCCGGGTGCAGCTGATCGATTGGGAACAGGAACGTGTAGATCGTCACGTTGTCGACCTGCTTCAGCTCGTTCTCGAGCTTGGCGCAGAAGGGGCAATCAGCATCGGAGAACACGATGAGCTTGCGCTCGCCGTTGCCCTTGACGCGCTTGAAGGCGAGGTCGAGCGGCAGGCTGGCGACGTCGACGCGATTCAGCCTGCGCAGCCGCTGCTCGGTCAGGTTGACCTTGCCTTCGACTTCGTACACGGACCCGACGATGACATATTTCACCTTGGCGTCGGTGTAGATCATCTGGTTGTCGAACTGCACTTCGAACAAGCCGAAATAGGGGCTCTTGGCGATTGCGCCGACCGACGCGCCCGGAAATTTGGCTTCGAGCTGCTTCTTGATCGCGGGGGCCTCCGGCGGCGGCGCGGTGGCGACGTCCGCCGAGGTCGCAGCCAGGACCGGAACCGCGGCCCAGACGAATGCCATTGCCGCCACGGCGACCGCGGCCGAGATTCGCGTTCGGAACAGGAAAATTGTCTTGTAGATCATGGTGACTCCATTGATAGGCCGGCTTTGGACAGTCTAATTCAGCGCAGGTTGCGCAAGGGCTCGTTTCAACAGGGGAACGCGGTCGACCATGGCCAGGCCGGCGTTTCGCAACGTCCTCAGCCACGGATCGCTTGGCCCGAACAGCCGCACCAGCCCGTCGGTGACGGTTTGCATGGCCAGCACGGGTCCTGCGCGGCGGCGGGCAAACCGCTCGAGCAGCACCGGCGCACCCGGATCTGTCGCGGGGCCGCGTTCGGCGAGGACTGCCGCCAGCGCCTCCACGTCGCCAAACCCAAGGTTGACGCCCTGCCCGGCCAGCGGATGGACGCCATGCGCGGCGTCGCCGACGAGCGCCAGTCGGCGGCCGATGGTTGCCGGAAGCTTGAGGAATGCCAGCGGGAATGCCGCAGCAGCCGTAACTAGCGTCAGTTCGCCCAGCGCGTGACCACCGGCGGCGGCAACGCGCGTGGCCAGCGCCGGAGCATCCAGCGCCATCAACTGCGACGCCATGGCATCGGGCGCCGACCAGACCATCGAGACACGGCGCCCGGGAAGCGGCAGCCACGCCAGAATGCTGCCGTCGGCGCAGAACCATTGCCTCGCGACACCGTGGTGCGCGCGCTCGCATGCGAAATTGGCAACGACCCCGGATTGCCCATAGGGCTTCGGCTCCGCCACGAGCCCCGCCGCCTGGCGGACCCACGACCGCGCACCGTCGGCTCCAACGACCAGTCTTGTCGCCAGCACGCGCGCGGTCCCACCGCTCTCAGTCAACGCGAGCGTCGCGGCGTCGGACGTGCAGTCGAGCGATGACAACGCGACACCGTCGATGATGTCGACGCCGGCCGCGAAAACCACGGGCAGCAATGCCGCGCGCAACGCGCGTTCCTCGACGATCCACGCCAGCGCGCGCTCGCCCAGTTCGTAGGCGGAAAATTCGATCGTTGCCCCCGCGTCGCCGGCGACGTGCATGACCTCGATCGCTTCGATGCGCTCGGGTGGAAGCTTCTGCCACGCGCCGAGCGAGCGCAGAAAGGTGGCGCTTCCGGGGCTGATTGCATATACGCGCGTGTCCCAGGTGTCGGGGTCGAACTCAGGTGCCGCCACCGGCCCGCGGTCGATCAGCGCGACCTTGAGGCCCGCGCGCGCGAGCGCCGGGGCGAGCGCCATGCCGACCAGCCCGGCCCCCGCGACAACGACATCGAAGCCGTCGCCACTCACGCGGATAGGGACCCCCACGCTTGCGGCCTCATTGGCCATTTCGGCCGCTGCGCTGCCCCCAGAGGGGGAGCTATTCGCGCCTTGGGACGGCCCGGCGGCGCGGTAACTACCCCCACGCTCGCTGCGTTCGCTGCCCCCAGAGGGGGAGCTATTCGCGCCTTGGGACGGCCCGGCGGCGCGGTAACTACCCCCACGCTCACTGCGTTCGCTGCCCCCCGAGGGGAAGCAATTCGCGCCTTGGGACGGCCCGGCGGCGCGGTAACTACCCCCACGCTCGCTGCGTTCGCTGCCCCCAGAGGGGGAGCTATTCGCGCCTTGGGACGGCCCGGCGGCGCGGTAACCACCCCCACGCTCGCTGCGTTCGCTGCCCCCCGAGGGGGAGCTATTCGCGCCTTGGGACGGCCCGGCGGCGCTCATGCGGCCGTGCCGGGCAGCACTTCGATCACGTGCTGCTGGTTGGTGTAGATGCACAGGTCGCCGGCAATCACCAGCGACTGCTTGACGATCTGCTCGGCGGTCAGCGTCGAATGCTCCAGCAGCGCGCGAGCCGCTGCCTGCGCATAGGGACCGCCCGAGCCGATGGCGACGATGCCGAACTCGGGTTCGAGCACATCGCCCGTTCCGGTGACGACCAGCGACGTTGTCGCGTCGGCCACGGCAAGCATCGCCTCCAGCCGCCGAAGGACTCGATCCGATCGCCAATCCTTGGCGAGTTCGACGGCCGACCGCGTCAGGTGGCCCTGATGTTTCTCGAGCTTGGCTTCGAAGCGCTCGAACAGCGTGAACGCGTCCGCCGTGGCGCCGGCGAATCCCGCCAGCACGCGTTCGTGATAGAGCCTGCGCACTTTGCGCGCGCTGGCCTTGATGACGATGCTGCCGAGCGTGACCTGTCCATCGCCGCCCAGCGCTACGGCGTCGCCGCGCCGTACCGAAAGTATGGTCGTTCCGTGAAACTGTTCCATGGCAGAAAAATCTCGACACCAAAGAGAACGCTTGGCAAGTGCAGCCTAGCGCATCAAACGCTCGGGGTTAAGTCCAGTCGACGTTCTACGGCGAAGTTACCGGCCTCAGTTGGCAACTGCGCGGAACTTCGCCGGTGGCACGACGTTGGGTCCGGACAAAAGTAGGTTTTCACCTTTGTCCGAAGGTCTATGTTGCCCGCTTCAGGAAATGCCGGGGAGAAATTCCGATGAGCAGCAGCAGCGCCCGGATGATTGGCGACGCTCCGATGATCTGGACCGCCTTGCGCTGGGATTCGATGCGGTTGATGGCGTTGAGCAGCGACCCGGCGCAGACAAAATCGATCCGGTCGACAGCAGTCATGTCGATCGGCACGATCGGCTTGCGCTGCGCGTATTCAGCCATGCTCGCGAGCTGCGCGTTCGTCGAACCGGCCAGCACGCCGCTGAACATGAGACTCTCGCCGCCGCCGTCATCCACGACACGCGATTTCTCATCCAACGAAGTGTCGGCCAGCATCGCGTCGCCGGCCGGCGTCACGGCCACCGGCATCGGCGGCGGCTCCCAGGCCGGCGGCGATTGCTCGAACGCGATCGCGTACTCGATGGAGCGCTCGTCGAAGGCGTCGTGATTGTTCGCAAACTGAAGGAGTTCGAGCGACAGCAGCCACGCACCCTCGCCACCGTCGCGACCGCGCTTCACCACGGCGGCAACTGCGGCTTCGAGCTTTTCCGGACGCTGCAGTGTCAGCGCGAAGCGGTGCTTCCGCGAATAGGCGAGCGCGTCGGCAAGCAGGCGCGCACCCGCATCGTCGAATCCGGCCACCGAGGCCAAGTCCAGACGGGCATGCGCCACCTTCCTTTCGATCGCACGCCTCATGCCTTCGACCTGCGCCGCGCTCGCCGCCGTAAGTTTGCCCGTGACCGGAATGTAGCCGCCGGCAATGACTTTCGGCCCGACGGTCGTCGTCATGCCTTCCTCCCACGCCGGCGCGGAACGTTCGAACTGAACGACATATTGGAGCGCCATCTGCTCGAATGCCGCGCGATCGTTGGCCCGCTGCAATACGTCGAAGAGCGCCAGCCAGGCAAGCGGCGACGTCATGGCATCGTGGTCTGTCCGTACCCCCTGCTCCAGCAGCGTGCGCGACGCCTCCAGTTGCCCGCCCGCGAAGAGCAACGCGGCATTCTCGAGCACGCTGCACAGGCCCGGATTGGTCTGAATGACCTCGATCGAGGAATTCGAGGGCGACCATTCCATCAGGCTTGCGCCGCCGACACTGATCTCGCCGGCCGGCTCGATGCCTGGCCACTCCGCGACGCCCTTCTTCCCGCGCGCATCGTGGGCAACCTGTCGCGCCGATAGAGGACGGTCGGCCGAACGCAGCGGCGTGCGGGCCGCAATTGGCGTGCCCGATTTGGGCTCGAGTTTCAGCGGCTCGGGCTTCTTCGACGGTGGTTTGGAGAACAAAGCCATCGCTTGGTCAGGCTGGACGTAAGGCGCTGATTATGTTCCTGTCATAGGCTTCCCACAAGCCGCCGGCCCTGTCCGCCGACTACGACGGCGCGATATCCCACCGGAAGTGCATGTGAAGGCTTTCGCCCTGTCGGATCGCCGCTCGGAATGGGTGCCAAGCCGGCGGCGATCGGTGCCCCGAATCTTCATGTTCGACGTGGCTCTATCCGCAACTGCTTGCTAGAATGAACCGGCAAAAAACACCCCTCCATTGGCCGATCTGGCGGCAATTCGGGGGCACGCGGCACCGATCACGTGCTTTCGCGCCTGCGTCAACCGGGCGTCAACCAAACAAGAAGGGATAACGATGAAAAATCCGCTGGACTCCCTATGGGGAACGATCATCGCCGGAGTCATCCTCACTGCGATCCTGTACGCCGTAGTCAAGAACGTACTGAACTGACGGAGAACCGACAATGGATCTCGTTCCGATATTTGCAAGGTGGTTGCATTTTCTGGCCGGCGTGATGTGGATCGGTCTTTTGTATTACTTCAATTTCGTGCAGGTCCCGGCGTTGAAGGCCGCCGCGGCCGACAACACCGCGGCCGGCATTACCAAGCACGTAGCGCCGCGCGCCCTGTTCTACTTCCGCTGGGCGTCACTGGTAACCTGGCTTGCCGGCGCCGCGCTGCTCGGTGGCCAGTTCGTGAATGCATTCACGTTATCCAAGGGCATGGCTGGAATCGGCATCGGAGCCTGGTTGGGAACGATCATGCTGTTCAACGTCTGGGGGCTGATCTGGCCCAACCAGCAAAAGATCCTCGGCATGAAACCAGCGACCGACGAGGAAAAGAACAAGGCGCGCAGGATCGCCTTCCTCGCTTCCAGGACCAACGTGATGCTGTCCCTCCCGATGCTGTTCTTCATGGCCGGCGGCTGGTCGCACCGGGGCACGTTCGGACTTTGACACGGCATCGGGTTGCCCTAAGGCAGCCTATTGGGCAGCCCCAGTCGTACGAAGGGCCCGCACTGCGGGCCCTTTCGTTTTTACCTGAGAGGATGCTCAGTCGCCGCTCAATCTCCGTACAACTTCTGCACGCGCTCGCGACGTTCCTGCGCCTCGAGCGAAAGCGTGGCCGTGGGACGCGCGATGAGCCGCGGCACGCCAATCGGCTCGCCGGTCTCTTCGCACCAACCGTAGGATCCGTCCTCGATCATGCGCAGCGACTTCTCGACCTTCTTCAGCAGCTTGCGCTCGCGGTCGCGCGTGCGCAGTTCGAGCGTGTATTCCTCTTCGAGCGTCGCGCGGTCGGACGGGTCGGTGGTCACCTCGTTTTCTCGCAGGTGCTCGCCGGTATCGTCAGCGTTTTGCAGCAGCTGATCGCGCAGTTCGAGCAGCATCTTCTTGAAGAACAGGAGCTGCGCTTCATTCATGTAGTCCTTTTCGGGCGCCTTGAGGATTTCCTCTTCGGTCAGCTCGCGGACTTTCTTGACGGCGGTTGCGGTTTTGACTGCCATGCTTCATTCACCTAATTTCACTTTGATGATGCTCGATCGGCTGCGGCAATCGCCCGCCGCTCACGATAACGTTAAGGTTTCTCGGCCAACGCCTCAATAACTCCCGTTTTACGGGGGCCGCACGAAATTTCGCATTATAGCCCGCTCCCGCCCCGCCTAGCCACCCTCGTTTCCGGGCCAGCGCTGGCCACAGGTGGTCGGCCCGTCCCGGGGCTCAGCACCGTATAATCCTACGAAAAACAAGGCTTTCCGATGACTTTGACCCCAGTGAAGACCTCTCCTTCGCCGTTGGCGGCAACCCTCAAGTTGCCCAGGCCCGACGACTGGCACCTGCATCTTCGCGACGGACCCGGACTGACCGCCGTCGCGGCCCATACCGCCCGCGTCTTCGGACGTGCAATCGTCATGCCAAACCTGAAGCCGCCGGTCACGACGGTCGCCGCCGCCCGCGCTTACCGGGACCGGATCCTGGCCGCGCTGCCTGCCGGAGTAACCGGGTTCGATCCGCTGATGACGCTATACCTGACCGACAACATGCCTCTGGCGCAGGTCGCGGAGGCCAAAGCCTCGGGCATTATCCATGCCGTCAAGTATTACCCGGCCGGCGCGACCACCAATTCGGATTCCGGCGTGACCTCGCTCGACCGTGTCTACCCGGTCCTGGCGGCCATGGAAAAAAGTGGCATGGTCCTGTCGCTGCATGGCGAAGTCACCGCGCCCGAAGTAGATATGTTCGACCGCGAACGCGTCTTCGTGGAAACGCTGGCGACACGCATCGTGCGCGACTTTCCCGGCCTGAAGGTGGTTCTCGAACACATCACGACGAGCGAAGCGGCGGCATTCGTGCTGGGTCATCCGCGCAACATCGCCGCGACGATCACGCCGCAGCATTTGTTGTACTCCCGCAATGCGCTCTTCGCCGGCAACTTTCTGCGGCCGCACCTCTATTGCCTGCCCATACTCAAGCGCGAAGCGCACCGGCAAGCGCTGATCAAGGCCGCCACATCGGGCGATCCGCGCTTCTTCCTCGGCACGGATTCGGCGCCCCACGCGAAGCACATGAAGGAAAGCGCTTGCGGATGTGCCGGATGCTACTCGGCGCCTGCGGCGTTGCCGATGTATGCCGAAGCCTTCGAAGATGCCGGCGCGCTGGACCGTCTCGAAGGATTCGCGAGCCGCTTCGGGGCCGACTTCTACGGCCTCTCGCCGCACGTCGAAACGGTGACGCTGGTGCGCGAAGCGTGGACCGTCCCCACCGAATACGCGTTCGGTGATGGAACGATCGTGCCGCTGCGCGCGGGCGAGGTGCTGCGCTGGCAGGTCCGCTGAGGGCGACGCCGGAAGCCGCCCCGCGCCTAGAACAGTCCGACGACCTTGCCGTCGCCGTCGATGTCGATCTTCGCCGCGGACGGCACCGACGGCAGTCCTGGCATCGTCATCACATCGCCGCAGACCATCACCACGAACTCGGCGCCGGCGGCGAGCCTCACCTCGCGGACGTTGACGACGTGGCCCGACGGCGCGCCGCGCAGCAGCGGGTCGGTCGAAAATGAGTACTGCGTCTTGGCGACGCACACGGGGTAGTGCCCGTACCCTTCCGTCTGCAGCTTGCGGATCTGCGCTCGAACCTTGCTGTCGGCGGTGACCTCGGACGCGCCATAGATCGTCTTCGCCACCTTCTCCATCTTCTCCCACAGCGTATCGGCATCGTCGTAGACGAGGCGGAAATCCGCCGGCACGCGCTCGATCACGTCGACCACGGTCCGCGCGAGCAGCTCGGCGCCGGCACCACCGTCGGCCCAATGCATGGCGACCACGACCGGCGCGTCGTGATGCGCGATCTTCTTCTTCAGCAGCGCGATTTCGGCGTCGGTGTCGGACGAAAAGTGATTGATCGCGACGACGCACGGCAGCCCATAGTGATTGCGGACGTTGTTGATGTGGCGCTCGAGATTGGCGACGCCCTTTTCGAGCGCCGGCAGGTTCTCCCTGGTCAGTTCCTTGGCATCCGCGCCACCGTGGAACTTGAGCGCCCGGATCGTCACGACCAGCACGGCCAGGTCCGGACGGAGTCCCGACTTGCGGCACTTGATGTCGATGAACTTTTCGGCACCCAGATCGGCGCCGAAGCCCGCCTCGGTGACAACGTAGTCCGCGAGCTTCAGCGCCGCCTTGGTGGCGATCACCGAATTGCAGCCGTGGGCGATGTTGCCGAACGGGCCGCCATGGATGAAGGCAGGATTATTCTCGAGCGTCTGCACTAAGTTGGGCTTGAGCGCGTCCTTGAGCAGCACGGTCATCGCGCCGTGGGCGTCGAGATCCCCGGCATGGACAGGTTTCTGGTCGCGTGTGTAGCCGACGACGATCTTCGCGAACCGCGCCTTCAGGTCGGCCATGGATTCGGCGAGGCAGAAGATCGCCATGACTTCGGAGGCGACGACGATGTCGAAGCCGTCCTGCCGCGGATAGCCGTTTGCGGGCCCGCCGAGCGCGACGGAGATGTCACGCAGCGCGCGGTCGTTCATGTCCATCACGCGCTTCCACGTGATCCGGCGGACATCGATCCCGAGCGCGTTGCCGTGGTGGATGTGGTTGTCGATCAGCGCGGCAAGCAGGTTGTTCGCCACGCCGATCGCGTGGAAATCGCCGGTGAAATGGAGATTGATGTCCTCCATCGGCACCACCTGCGCATAGCCGCCCCCGGCCGCGCCGCCCTTCATCCCGAACACGGGTCCCAGCGAGGGTTCGCGCAGGCAGATGGCCGCCTTCCTGCCGATGCGGTTGAGCGCGTCGCCCAGGCCGACGGTCGTCGTCGTCTTGCCTTCGCCGGCCGGCGTGGGACTGATCGCCGTGACGAGGACCAGTTTCGCCGAAGGCCGGACGGCGAGACTCGCGAGCCAGTCGAGCGAGACCTTGGCCTTGGTCCGACCATAGGGCTCCAGCGCGGCCTCCGGTATGCCCAGCCGCGCCGCGATTTCGCCGATGGGCAGAAGCTTCGCGTGCTGCGCGATGTCGATATCGGTCTGCATGTCCATTGTTCCTCGAGGAGGGGCCGCGGTGGCGGCGCCAAGTGTACTGCGCGCGGGACGCTGGGCGTCACCCCGCGCGCAAATCGCAGTACACTAGCGGCCCGAAGCCAGCCAGACCGTCGCCGCCCAATCCGTGAAAACGGTGCGGGGGGAGGAAAGTCCGGGCTCCGCAGAGCAGGATGCCGGGTAACGCCCGGACGCTATAAGTCGCCGTTAGCGCGGCCGATGAAGGCGAGGAATAGGGCCACAGAGACGAGTCGCTTCCTGTCAAAGGGAAGCGGGTGAAACGCGGTAACCTCCATCCGGAGCAACACCAAGTAGGCGGACACTGACGCTGCTCGCGTAAGTCCGCGGGTAGGTGGCTCGAGCGCACCGGCAACGATGCGCCTAGAAGAATGACGGTCATAGCGCGCGCTCTGCGTGCGCCGTAACAGAACCCGGCTTATCGGCTGACTTCGGCTATATTTCGGCGGGCCAAAGTTTCGTGAGTCGCTTGCCGCGCCTCGATACTTTGGCCCGTTTCACTACTCCGGCAGCGTCTCGCCCGACCCTCCCATCTCTTTGGGCACGTCCTTCATCTTGGGCAGGCCGTCCTTGATGCGCAGCACGGTTTCCGCATAGTGGACGTGCACCTTCGGGTCGTGGCGATAGGTGGGGATCGTCGCGGCGTAGACATCGGTCAGTCCCCACGCCGGATGGTCCGACAGCAGGTGACCGCCGCAAACCTTGCAGAATTTGCGGTGCGTTCGGTCGGTCTTGTGATAGACGCCTATGTTGGCCTCGCCCTTGGTAATCTTCACCTGATCGGGCTTCCACAGGCTGAACGCGTTGACCGGTGCCGCCGCCCAGCTCCGGCACGATGCACAGTGGCAAAATCCCGCAGCGACGGGCTCGCCGGTGACCGTAAGTTCGACCGCGCCGCAGAAACAGCCTCCCTTGTAAGTCTGGCTCATGTTGCCCCCATTGTCCGATTCAGCCTGTCAAAATCGCTTGCGCCTGACGTCGCGCAGGATTTCGCGCGCGGCATTGCGCCCGGGAATGCCGGTCACGCCGCCGCCCGGATGCGCGCCGGCGCCGCATAGATACAGGCCACGCACCGGCATCCTGTAGTTGGCATTGCCCAGCACCGGCCGCGCCGCGAACAGCTGGTCGAGCGACAGCGCACCATGGAAAATGTCGCCGCCGATCAGCCCGAAGTCGCGTTCGAGATCGAGCGGTGAGAGTATGCGCCGCCCCAGGATGCTTGCGCGGAAATTCGGGGCGAAACCATTGACGGCGTCGATCATCACGTCGGCGACCTCGTCACGGACATCGTCCCACGTGCGTCCGGGCAACGCTTCCTCGAGGCGCGGATTGGCGTGCTGGCAGAACAGGCTGGCGACGTGCATGCCGGCAGGCGCCAGCGTGTCGTCGACGGTCGAAGGGATCAGGATCTCGACGATCGGTGCCTTCGACCAGCCCAGCGTCCGGGCATCGAAATACGCGCGCTCCATGTAGGCGAGCGACGGCGCCATGACGATGCCGCTGCTGTGGTGGGGTTGTGCGTTGCCGCCGGGAAGCGCAGTGAAATCCGGCAGCGCCGACAACGCGACGTTCATCCGGAACGTCCCGGACCCGCAGCGATAGGCCGCGATGCGCGCCCGGAAATCGGCATCCACGTGCTCGGGATCGACCAGGCGTTCGAACAGGAGCTTGGGATTCACGTTGGCGGCCACGCGCGCGCCCTCGATCACCGTGCCATCCTCCAGTTCGACCCCCGCGGCACGACCGGCCTTGACGAGAACGCGCGCCACCGGCGCATGGGTCCGCAACTCGACGCCGCGCGCGGCGCACTCCTTCGCCATCGCCTGCGTGATCGCACCCATGCCGCCGCGGGCGTGGCCCCACTGTCCGCGCTTGCCGTTCACTTCGCCGAAAACGTGATGCAGCAACACGTAAGCGGAGCCTGGCGCATACGGACTGGCGAAGTTTCCGACCACCGCGTCGAAGCCAAACGCCGCCTTGATGGGCGCGCTTTCGAACCAGCGATCCAGGAGGTCGCCGGCGCTCTTGGTGAAGAGATCGAGCAGGTCGCGCCGTTCCGGCAAGGACAATGCGCGAAAGCGCTTGCCGACCTTGAACATGTCGACGATGGCAGCCAGGTCCGCCGCGTTGCCTGCCCGGATGTTGGGCGGCGTGACGGGGAGCATTTCGCGCAGCACATCCGCGACTCGTTCCAGCATCGCGTAATATTCTGGGAGCGCCAACGCATCCGACGCGGAGAATTTCGAAACCTCCCCCTGCGTCGCGGCGAGGCCGCCGCCCACCTTCAGGTACTGTTCATCCGGCAGCGGCAAGAAATTGGCGAAGGGGCGCTCGCTGACCGTAAGCCCATGCTCGGCCAGATGCAGGTCGCGGATGACTTGCGGGTCGAGGAGACTCACCGTGTAGCTGGCGGTCGAGTTGCGGAATCCGGGATGGAACTCCTCGGTGACCGCGGCGCCGCCGAGCACGTCCCGGCGCTCGACGACGCACACCGATAATCCGGCGCCCGCAAGATACGCGGCGCAGGTAAGGCCGTTGTGGCCGCCGCCCAGGACGACGACGTCGAAGCGGCGCGCTGTGCCCATCACGCGGATGTGCGCGCGGCGAGGGCGCACATTCTGAAGCTACTCCTCGCCGATTCCGGCCGCCACCGTGGAGTAGCCGCAGTCGACAAACGTGATCTCGCCGGTGACCGCGCTGGCCAGGTCGGACAGCAGGAATGCCGCGACGTTGCCCACCTCGTCGATCGTCACGTTCCGGCGCAGCGGAGCCGTGCGTTCGACGAAGCTCAGGATCTTCGAGAAGCCACCGATGCCTGCCGCGGCCAGTGTCTTGATCGGACCGGCGGAGATGCCGTTCACGCGGATCTGCTCGGGGCCGAGACAGGATGCCAGGTAGCGCACATTGGCCTCGAGACTGGCCTTCGCCAAGCCCATCACGTTGTAGTTCTCGAGCACGCGCGTCGAACCCAGGTACGTGAGCGTCAGCAGCGCGCCGGGGTGGCCGCGCATCAACGGACGTGCACCGCGCGCAAGCGCAGCGAAGCTGTAGCTCGAGATGTCGTGCGCCGTATGGAAGGCGCTGCGCGACGTGCCGTCGAGGAAATCTCCGGCCAGCGCCTCGCGCGGCGCGAACGCTATCGAATGCAGCAGCCCGTCCAGCGTCCCCCACTCGGTCTTGAGCGCGGCGAACAGCCCGTCGATCTGCTCGTCCGACGTGACGTCGCAGGGGAGCACCGGGCACGGGCCGAAATCGGCGGCGAGCTTGACGACACGGCCCTTCAGATCGTCGTTGACGTAGGTGAACGCCAGCGTCGCGCCTTCGCGCTGGCACGCGCGGGCGACGCCGTAGGCAATCGACCGGTTCGACAGCACGCCGGTGATGAGAATCTTCTTGTCGGCGAGGAAGCCCATGCAGCCCGTCCCAGGAGAGGTGCGAAAGTGCGAAGAATACCTGTCCGGTGCCCGAGGACGAAATGATGGGCCGATTGGTTGCGACAGATCGCTGCTGCGCAACCTTACTGAACCATCCGTAGCAACGGACCAGGGGTGAGATTCTCGAATACTCCGCACGCGATGTAGTTGTTGGGCAAACCCGGCAGCGGGCTGTCCACGAAATTGCCTCTGTGGAGAACGATGCTGCGGCCGCGCAAGCTGGGCTCGCGGTCGATGTGGACGCCCGGAATGCGCACGGAGTACGAAACACTCTCGCGCTGTCCGACGTAGATCCCGGGGATGAGTTCTCCGGGCTCCCCTGCCGAATTCGGCGGCGCCCAGACGGGCCCGGAGGACTCGCCATTGGGCGAACTGCAATTGGGGACGGCGTGAAAGGCCAGGCGATAATTGCCCTGCTGGAGGTTGGCGGCGTCAAGCGTGAGCGTGACGCCCTGGCTGTTATCGACGACGACGACCTTGCCGGTAGCGGCGCTGCCGACACCGCGCAGTCGTGCCTCCATGTTGCCCACCTGGTCGGCTGCGGCCGGACTCGACGGGTTGGGTCCGGCGCACGCCGCGAGCATCGCGGCGGCCAACGCGACGGTCGCGAGCTTCAATACCGGAATCATGTCATCACGTCGCTTTCGCTGGCGTCCGCGCGTACCGCGACGATTCGCGTGAACGTCATTTCACAGTCACCCGGATCGTGGCTGCCATCGGCGGGCCATACGACACGTGCGCTCCGTTGGCGTATTGCAGCGTGAGCTTGTAGCTCCCCGGGGGCAGCTTGACCTCGGTTTCCGTTTGCGCCTTGCCGAAGTGCAGGTGCGTGTCATCGACGGGAATGGCGTCGCCTGCTTTCATTGCGTCAAGGTTGATCAGCAGGTGGTGGTGTCCGGAATTCGCCTTGATGTCGCCGGCGGGTTCGACGGCCATGCCCTTGACGCCGAACATGACCTTGAACGGGCTCGTCACCGTCTCACCATCCTTCGGCTCGATGAAGTACACGGATTGGTCGGACTTCGGCTGCATCTGGGCGCAGCCCATGACAAGCATTGCCGCAACGAATGCCAGCACGAATGGACGCATGGTGAACCTCCTGACGGATGGGGCGACAGGCGGCGCGCCTAAAGCCACCGGCCGCCGCTTGCGATGCTTCCCATCATAAGGGAAGCGGACCCGAGCGACCAGTTCCGTGCGCGTTCGTGCGATGCCTGACGCGAGAAACCGGACGCATTTCGCAGGCGCGGTACAATTCCGCAGCCGTCAACTTGAAGCGGTTTTTCATCCCGCCGCCGCGCGAGCCATTCGATGTCGTCGCAAATGACACCCGAGGAAATCGTCTCCGAACTCGACAAGCACATCGTCGGGCAGGAGGCCGCCAAGCGCGCCGTCGCGATCGCGTTGCGCAATCGGTGGCGGCGGCAACAGGTGCCCGAGCCGCTGCGCCACGAAATCACGCCGAAGAACATCCTGATGATCGGGCCGACCGGCGTGGGCAAGACGGAGATTGCGCGCCGCCTGGCGCGGCTCGCCGACGCGCCTTTCGTCAAGGTCGAGGCGACCAAGTTCACCGAGGTCGGCTACGTCGGGCGCGACGTGGACACGATCATCCGCGACCTCGTGGAAGTCGCGATCAAGGAGACGCGGGAGGCCGAAACGCGCAAGGTGCGGGGCCATGCGACCGACGCGGCCGAGGAACGCCTGCTCGACGTGCTGCTGCCGCCGGCGCGCGACGTGAATTTCTCCGACATGAAGCCCGCCGACTCGGCCACGCGCCAGAAATTCCGCAAAATGCTGCGCGAAGGCACGCTCGACGACCGCGAAGTCGAAATAGAGATCTCCGCCCTTCCCCAGCAGATGGAAATCATGGCACCGCCGGGGATGGAGGAACTGACCAGCCAGATCCAGGGCATGTTCCAGCAGATGGGCAGCGGCCGGCGCAAGCATGTCAAGACCACGGTCGCGGACGCGATGAAGCAGCTGACCGACGAGGAAGCGGCGCGGCTGCTCAACGACGACGACGTCAAGGGCAAGGCGCTCGCCGCCGCCGAGCAGAACGGCATCGTGTTCCTGGACGAGATCGACAAGATCGCCTCGCGCTCCGACATGCACGGCGCCGATGTCTCGCGGCAGGGAGTGCAGCGCGACCTGCTGCCGCTGGTCGAGGGCACGACGGTGTCGACCAAGTACGGGATGGTCAAGACCGACCACATCCTGTTCATCGCATCGGGCGCGTTCCACCTCTCCAAGCCGTCGGACCTCATTCCCGAACTGCAAGGGCGCTTTCCGATCCGCGTCGAACTCACATCGCTGTCGGTATCGGATTTCGAACAGATCCTGACGGCGACGGATGCGTGCCTGACCCGGCAGTATGCGGCACTGCTCGGCACGGAGCAGGTGCACCTCGAGTTTCAGCCTCAAGGCGTGCGCCGGCTGGCCGAAATCGCCTTCGCCGTGAACGAGAAGCAGGAAAACATCGGCGCGCGCCGCCTGTACACCGTGATGGAGCGCCTGCTGGACGACGTGTCGTTCCATGCCGCGCGTCGGACCGGCGATACCATCGTCATCGATGCCGCGTTCGTCGACGCCACGCTCGCCGGAATCGCCGGCGACGACAATCTCTCGCGCTACATACTCTAGGGCCTGTTCACGCTATGGACGCGAACGCGTTGCACGGCCGAAAGCGCTCAGCGCAAGGCGCGAAGGCGAAGGCAGGTCGCGAACCTGGCGAGCCTTTGCAACGCAGCGATGAGCGCTTTCGGCAGCAACCCGAGGGGAACGGGCGGCCTGGGGCGCCACTCTTTGTTGCTCTCCTCGCCAAGACATCCAGTCTTGGCTTCCTCATTTGCCAACTGAGCTGCCGCGATTGGCGCCCCATCCCACCCGTTCGCGTTCGCGCCCATAGCGTGAACAGGCCCTAGTGTTTTCCAGGATACTCGGCATCATCCTGCCGGTGTTCCTGATCATCCTGGTCGGCTATTTCTACGCGCGGCGGGTGAAGCCGGACATGGCCATGGTCAACCGGATCAGCATGACGATCCTGGCACCGGCGCTGATTTTCTCGGCATTGGCGAGCAAGGACTTCAGCATCAGGGACAATGGGCCGCTGATGTTGGGTTCCATCGGCATCGTGCTGGGATCCGGCCTGCTCGCGTGGCCGTTTGTCCGGCTGCTGCACGTCGACTACCGCACGTTCATTCCGCCGATGATGTTCAACAATTGCGGCAACATCGGCCTGCCGCTTGCCGCGCTCGCCTATGGCTCCGCCGGATTCTCGGCGATGGTGGCGCTGTTCACCATCTCGAACCTGCTCCATTTCACGCTCGGCACATGGATGATCGACCACCATGCGCGATTCGGTAGCCTGCTGCGCAGCCCGATGGTGTGGTCGACGTTCCTGGGCTTCGCCTTCGCGGTCGTGCATCCGCCGATTCCGGAGTGGAGTTCGGTCGCGATTAAGTTGGTCGGTGACGCCATGATCCCGATGATGCTGCTGTCTCTGGGCGTGCGGCTGTACGAAGTGCGCTGGGACGATTGGCGCCTGGGCGTGGTGGGCGGTCTCGTATGCCCACTGACGGGCATCGCGATCGCCGCGCTGTTGGGTTCCGTCCTGGGGCTCGATCACATGCAGCAGGGACTGCTGATCATCTTCGGCTCGCTGCCGCCCGCCGTCCTGAATTTCATGGTCGCCGAGCAGTACCGGCAGGAGCCGGCAAAGGTGGCGTCGATCGTGCTGATCGGCAATGTGATGTCCGCGGCGTTCATCCCAATAGGGTTGGCCATCGCGTTGCATTAGGCAGCCGCACGTCTTGTAGCGCGTTCCCGTCTGCGGCCAACCTTTCGTCGTGGCGGCTGATGCGCTTTCGGCTTAGCTTTGCCGCTTGCCCTCCCCAAGGGTACTATTACGCTGGTATCTCGCGATTGCGGAACATCCAATGTCAGGAGGTCCTATGCAACTCCGAATGATTCTCTTACGAGTTGCGTGTGCGGGTGGAATCGTTGCGCTCGCCGCGTGTAGTGGCTCCAACGCCCCCCCTCCCGCGCCAGCCACCAAGGAGACAGCGGCGCCATCCGCGGACCTCAAGACAGTCGCGAACACCATGGTGCGGGCAGGAATGGTACGTACCGGCGACAAGGTCGAGATTTTGGGAAGCGTGCGCGACCACCAACTGCTCGAGAATCTCGCAGTCGAGACGATGAAAGCGGGCGGTCAGCCGATCATCATGGTCTTCAGCGAGCAACTCGGGCGGCGCAGCTATGATGAAGTCCCCGCGTCCTACGACAGCCAGCCGCAGACGCTCCTAATGGCGCTCGTGAACACGTTTGATGTGCAGCTGTCCGTCGACGTCGGCGAGTCGGAGAACATCATGGCCGGAGTGCCGGCCGCGCGAATAGCCGCACGCGCGGCAGCGAACCAGCCCGTAGCTGAGGCGTTCCTGAAGAAGGGCCTCCGTTCGGTGAACCTCGGCAACGGCCTCTATCCGACCGCGACGCTCGCGACGCGCCTTGGCAAGACGCAGGCGGAAATCACTTCGATCTTCTGGAAGGCCGCCACGGTATCGCCCGATACCATCCGCGCGAAGGGCGAAGCGATTCGATCGGCACTCGCGGCGGCAAAGCAAGTCACCCTCTCCAGTGCGAATGGCACCAACATGACGTTCGGCCTGATGGCCGACAAGGGATTCGTTTCCGACGGCGCAATCACGGCGGACAAGGTGAAACAGGGGTCTGCGGCGACGCAGACCTGGCTTCCGGCGGGCGAGCTGCTCGTACCGGTAGCGCTTGGCACCGCGGAAGGGAAGGTCGTGATCGACAAGCTCGCCTTTCAGGGGACGACCATCGAGGGACTCACGCTCGCGTTCAGCAAGGGAGCACTTACGTCGATGACCGCGAAGTCGGGGCTCGATGGGCTCAAGGCGCTCTACGATGCGTCGAGCGGTGGCAAGGAACAGTTTTCGTACATAGACATCGGACTGAATCCCGAGGCGAAGTTGCCTACGAATACCGGCCGTATTGTATGGATGGCGCCTGGCGGCATGACTATCGGAATGGGCGACAATACGGGCTGGGGCGGAACGAACGTAAGCAGCTTTGGTCTCGCAGGCTCGGTTGACGCGGCTACGTTGTCCGTGGATGGAAAAGCGCTGATCGAGAATGGCACGCTGAAGTAGCAATCCTCGCGTGACGAGTAGGAAATCTCCGACCCCGAAGCCCTTTGCAGGTCAGGACATCGTGGGTTTGCCAAGCCAACCGGATCGAATCCTCCAGCACGCCCGAGGCTTCGGCGGAGCCCCTGCGAAGATTCATCAGAGATATCCCGCGCTCCTGCTCGCGTCGACCATGGCTTGCAGCGTCTGCGGGCTTGGTGAACTTGCGGCCAATTCGAGCGCATCTTGAACCGTCGGCTGCAGCAACTGCATCGTTGGTCCGATCATCGAGCGCACATGCTCGGTTGCTGCGCTCATGTCTTTCTGCTCAACCGCACGCGCGAGACTCACCATCGCGTGCAACCAGATGAAAGGATAGTTTGCAATGCACAAGCGGCGCGCACTCTTCAGGTGATCGTCGGCCAACGCGCCTTCGCCGCGCCTCCAGGCGACCCAGCCCAGATTCGCGTACGCAGCGCCTTCATAGTGCGGCGCTCCGTTGGCCCGGGCCACGGCAATTGCCGCTTCGGCGAACGCTTCGGCGGTCTCGATATCGCCCCGTAAGCGCGCCGACACCGCGAGATACACTAGGCACAGCAGATTGCGCTCGGCGTCGCCCAGGCGCACGGTCTCGCTCAGCACGTCCTGCATGTGGCGGTCGGCATCGTCGATCGCGCCGCTCCACAACTCTGTGAACGCGTGAGTGAACGTCGCCAGGCAAATTTCGGCGATGTCGCCCGCTTCGCGCAACTCGTCGGCCGCCCGCGCCGCCAACTCGACGGTCGCTGGATCGGGACGATAGCGTAGCTGACGCAGTTTGAGCAGCGCAAGGTTGCGGTGGAAAAGTCCGCGCTCGCTCAGGGTCGCGTGCGCATCCACCTCAGGAGCAAGGCGCGCGACCATGTCCACCACCTCGGCTACGCGCGCCTGCATGTAATACGCCCACATGCGGAACAGCTCTAGCGCGAAATGCTCGCGCCACCATGGAGCAGACGAGATAGCGGGCGATCCGTCGAGCAATCGACGCGCTTCGTCCAAAGCACTGTTGGCGGGATCGAACTGCCAGCGGGGCGTCAACGTTCTCGCGATCTTTCGACGAAGCCTTGCTGCGTCGAGCGCATCGATCCTACTCGCTTGGGCGAGAATCGCCTCGAAGCGATCGGCGGCCTCGGCGAATCGACCCAACAGATGCAGAACGTCGCCGGCGCACTCGGCTAGCGCTGCGATCCGGACGACGTCGGCGGCGCCGGCGAGACGTATCGCAGACTCGAGATAGCGCAGCTGCTCGCGGTTCGCATAGGTCTTGGCCGCCAGCGTGGCCGCCGCTTCGTAGCGCGCCGACGCGAGCGTGCGGTCTCCAGCACGCTCGTAGTGCCATGCGAGAAGCGCGACGTCCGCCTCGGAAGTCGAAGACAACTCTTCCTCGAGGCATCGCGCGGTCACCGAATGCAGGCGTCGGCGATTGCGTTCGAGCATCTGTCCGTACGCGACGTCTCTCACGACGGCGTGCACGAACCGCAGTCGACCATCCGGATTCCTTTGCAGCAACTGGCGTTCGAACAGCAGCGCCAGCATCTCGTCAATTTGCGGTGAGCCGCATTCAGCCTGCGAAACTCGCTCTGCGTGGCGTGGCCAGAACACGGCTCCGAGAACCGAAGCCCAGTGCAACAAGCGCTTGGCATCGAGGGGTAGTCTGTCTATGCGGGAGCCTATGACCGCCTGGAGCGTTTCGGGAATCGTCAGCTCCGTTACACTGCCCGTCACAGTCACTCGCCCACGAGAAACGACGGCTAGGCCGTCGTCGACGAGTGAGCGGAGGAATGAGACGAGGAACAGCGGATTCCCTTGCGATTTCGCGAGGAGGTCGCGGCATAGCTCGCCTTGAGCTTCCGCGCCGAACGCATCCATGATCAGCGTGGTGGTTTCCAGATCGGAGAGCGGCGCAAGTTCGATGACCGACACGCGATCGCTAGACCGTAGATCGGCGATCCAATCCGCGGCCAAGCCCGGATCGGTACGTGTGGTGAACACGAAAAGGATATGCGCCAGCGCAGGACTCTCGGCCAGCGATCGCAGCAACGACATCGACGACGGGTCGGCCCAATGCAGATCCTCGAGGCAAACCACGCTTGCTCGGCCCGCGGTACCAGCAGCCAGCAGCTCGGCAGCGGCACCCGACATCCTCTGCCGCAGCGCTTCCGGCGCGAGCTCCGACAACATCGTCTCGGATGCCGCATCGACGGGCAGCCCCCGCAATCGGAACAAATACGCTCCAATGTTGATTGCGCGCTTGCCGCCGACACCCTCGAGGTAGTCGGTGTACGCAGCGGCCGCCCTTTCGCGGTCCGCACGGTCTGGCACGCCGACCAAAGCGTCAAGCAGCTCCTGCATGACACCGTAGCTCACTTCGCTGCGGTATTCGTGCGCATTCGCCTCGAGCCAACGGATATCGCCAGCCAGTCGATCGCGAAATTCCGCCACGAGCCGGCTCTTGCCAACGCCGGGTTCGGCGGCAATGCCGACGACGCCGCGTCCCGGAGCACCATCGAGGGCGGCCCGCTCCAGCAGCAAACCCAGTTCGCCGCCGCGTCCTGAGAACAGGAGCTGCGGACCGTCGACGCGTGAGCGCGCTGCGCGCGGCGTTTCGCCTACGAGCCGGTAAACGTCAAGCGGCCGCGCCTTGCCTTTCAACGGCAAAGGTTGGAGCGCTTCGAATTCAAACAGCTGGACCGTGTGACGGAACGTCGACGGCCCAACCAGGATCTGTCCCGCTTGGGCTGCCCCTTCGAGCCTTGCCGCAACATTGACCGTGTCGCCGGTCACCGAGTAGTCGTGCCGTGCGTGCGAGCCCACCGCCCCCGCGATCACCGGCCCGGTGTTCGCACCGATATGCAGCTCGAGCTCGAGACTGCGCTCTCGGTTGTAGTCCGCCAGCGCGGAAAATATTTCGAGCGCCGCACGAAGCGCGTGCTCCGCGTGGTGCTCAACCGCACGCGGAGCGCCGAATACTGCCATGATCTCGTCGCCGATAAACTTGTCGATCACGCCGCCATAGCGTTCGATCACAGGAACCAGGCGATCGAAGAGACCGTTGACGATCTCGAGCATCGCCTCGGAACCGAGGCGCTCTGACATCTGGGTGAAGCCAGCGATATCAACGAAAAGAACGGTCACCACCTTTCGTTCCGAGGTCCGTTCAGCGAGCTCCCTGGGACTGGCGCCCGCGTCAAGCGCCGCCAGCCGCGAGCGCAACGGCCCAAGCGCAAGCTCGATCGCCGGCCCCCCAAGCATGTCGCGCTGGCGTTCGAGTGCATCAATCGTACGCAGCAGCGAAGTGCGGTCCGCTGCGGGCGCGAACGTGTCGACAGGACCGCGTTTGCTCGAGGCTGGAGGTGTGGCAGCGCTCATCCGACGTGCCGAAAACCCAGAATTCCATGCGCTGCCGGTGGCAATGACTTCGACGCCGGGCGCACGGCAATTTCAATCACAATCACGATCGCGGCTCGCGCAACTGATCGTTACTCATCGTCAGGCTTCCTGCGCCGGCGCGCACGCGGATGAAGTCCTCGACATGCGTCATTGGGCCGCGGTAGTTCGGCGGAATGTCAGCCACGTCGAACGTCTGATCGGTCGTGTCGCCGAAAACGGCAGCCTCCATCAGACGGCTCAACACGGGGCGAAACGGCCGCACGATGGGAGCCATGATTCGCATCGCAGCGACGGGAACGAAACGCACGCTGGCGCTGCGACCCAGAACGCGCTCGTACATTTGCACCACCTGCCGTTTGGTGAGGTTGTCGGGGCCCCCTATTTCGAGGGTCCTGCCGCTCGTCTGTGGCTCGGTCAGGGCGAGCACCGCGACGCGCGCCACGTCAACCGCGGCAATAAAGTTGGTGGGGTTGTTGCCGCTTCCGAAAATTGTGGTCTTCCCGGAGTCTACGATGCTCTTGCCGAGCAACAGATGAACGTGCCATTCCATGAAGGCGGTGGGGCGCAGGATCGTGAAGCCAAGTCCGCTCCGCGCGAGGTACTTCTCGACGCCGGCCTTGGTGCGAAAGAAGTCGATGCGATGTTCAGGTGATACACCCAGGGCCGACGTGTAGACGAAGCGTTTCACGCCAGCGGTCGTCGCTGCGTCGATCAGCGCGCGGTGTCCGGCGCCGTCCACCAGATGCGACGCATACTTGCCGACGCCCATGAGTGAGTGCGCGGCGGCAAACACTGCATCGATCCCGTTGCAGGCCGACGCCAGCGATGCAGGGTCGATCAAGTCTGCGTGCACGACTTCGGCACCTAGATGCTTCAGGTCGGCGACGGTGTCAGGAACGCGCGCGGCGGCGCGAACACGCTGGCCCCCGGCAAGCAACTGCCGGACGGTCTCACGTCCCAGAAAGCCGTTCGCGCCGACGACGAGAATCATCGGAAGTTCTTGCCTGAAAGCGCAGCTAGTCCATGACGTATCGCTCGCGGCGGGTCGCGTCGATCGCTCGGCACCCGGACGCGAGGCGCGCGAATGCCTATCCTACCGCCCGCAAGCACGTCGGGCCAGTGCTTTTGCTCGGGTCGCCGCGCCGGCCCTCGACGCGTTCAGCGATAAGCCGCCTGCAGCTCCTCCCTGACAAGCGCCTGCAGTTGCTCCAGTCCGAAACTCGGCAGGGGTCGACCGTTGACGAAATACTCCGGTGTCTGGGTCACCTTCAGCGACTTGGCGTCCTTCCACTCCTGCTCGATCCGCTGCGCAACATCCGGGGCATTCATGTCGATCTTCAGCTGTTCGATGTTCAGGCCGAGGCCTTCCAACGGCGCCCAGATGTAGTCGGTTTGCACCGTGTGATTCGATGCCCAGTAGGACTGATTGGCCAGCAGTGCCTCCAAGGCCTGCCAGAACTTGCCCTGCTTGCGGGCGGCGTCCAGCACTTTCAGCACGTAGTCCGATCCGCGGTGAAACGGCACGAGGCGAAGCGTCAGGCGAACACGGTCGGGATTGGCCGCCAGGATCTGCTTGACGTAGGGATAGAAGCTCGCGCACGTCTCGCACGCCGGATCGAGAAATTCGACGATGTGGACCTTGGCCTCGGGATTGCCGAGCGTGGGTGAATAGATCTGTACCAGGCCCGCGCGGTTGCGATCGGCGGGCTGCGAGGTCTGCTGTGTGTTCCCATTCACGTAGATCAGCGCGCCCGCGAGGATGGCCACACCCAGCACGGCGGCGGAACCAAAAAGAAGAAGTCTTCGGCTCATCAGAAACTCCAGGAAATGACCGCGAAGGCGGCGTGCGCCAAAGCAAAGGCGCAATTATTGTCGTGATCGGTCTGCGCCGCCTTGATGCAACGCAACCGGTTGACACAGGAAAAAACGGGGGTTCCCGCCCACAGGTGGGTCTCACCGCAGATAGGATTGCGGGTCCACCGGTACTGGGCGACAATCGGCGCGGCCCGCGCCCCGACCTGGTGCATTCCTCGATATTCGATTCGACCTCGCATGAGCAGCCCCACGCAAGCCGTCTTCCTGAGCTACGCGTCGCAGGACGCCCCGGCCGCCCGGCGCATTTGCGATGCGTTGCGCGCGGTCGGCTTAGACGTCTGGTTCGACCAGAGCGAACTGCGCGGCGGTGACGCGTGGGACGCGTCCATCCGCAAGCAGATCAAGGAATGTGCGCTGTTCGTTCCGGTCATCTCGGCCAACACGCAGGCGCGCGAGGAAGGCTACTTCCGGCGCGAATGGAATCTTGCGGCGAGCCGAACGCTGGACATGTCCGAGGACAAGACGTTCCTGCTGCCGGTCGTTATCGATGCCACGCTCGACGCCAAAGCGCGCGTGCCGGAAAAATTCCGGGACGTGCAGTGGACCCATCTTCCCAATGGCGAGGCACCGGCGGCCTTTGCTGAGCGCGTGCTGCGTCTGCTGTCGGGCAACTCGCCAAGGCCGGCGCCGGCCGCGCCACCGCGCGCAACGCCGCCTGCCGCGCCGGCCGCCGTCGACGCCGCGAAAGAGCCGCCGTCGATCGCCGTGCTGCCGTTCGTCAACATGAGCCGCGACGAAGAGAACGAATATTTTGCCGATGGGTTGTCGGAGGAATTACTGAACATGCTGGCCAAGATACGGGGCCTCCGGGTGGCATCGCGGACGTCGGCGTTCTCGTTCAAAGGCAAGGACATCGACATCCCCGCCATCGCGCAAAAGCTCAATGTGGCGCACGTGCTCGAAGGCAGCGTGCGCAAGTCGGGAAAGCGCGTGCGCATCACCACGCAGCTGATCGAGGTTGCGTCGGATTCGCACCTCTGGTCCGAGACCTACGACCGTGAACTCGACGACATCTTCGCCATGCAGGACGACATTGCGCAGTCCGTGGTCAAGGAATTGCGCAAGGCGCTGCTGGGCGCACCGTCGGAGGCTTCCGCCAGCACGGCCGCCGCAGCCGACGTCCACAAGGCGGCGCTCGGGCGCAGCGACAACGCGGAAGCCTTCCAGCTCTACCTCCAGGGAAAATTCTACGGCCAGCGCGTGACGCAGGCGGACACCGACCGGGCAATTGCGCTGTTCAAGCAGGCGCTCTCACTCGACCCGGACTACGCGTTGGCGTGGACCGGTCTTGCGCGCGTGCACAGCACGCAGGCGGGGTTCGGGTTCGCGCCGATCGACGAGGGCTTCGAGCGCGCGCGCGACGCAGCGCAGCGTGCGCTGCAATTGGCGCCTGACCTGGCCGATGCGCATCTCGAGCTTGGCTCGGTGCAGATCAACCACGACTGGGACTGGACGGCGGCCGGCGCGTCGCTCAAGCGCGCGCTGGAACTGGCGCCCGGCGAGGCCGATGTGCTGAATGGCGCTTCCAGGCTGGCGAGAATCCTTGGCCAACACGACAGGGCGCTCGATTTGACTGGCAAGGCGCTGGCGCTCGATCCCCTTTCGGCGAAAATCCATCGCGAGGCCGCGCTGGTCTACCTCATGTCGGATCGGCTCGAGGACGCGGCAGCGTCGCTGCAGATGGCGATCGACCTCAATCCGAAAGGCGGTCTCTGTCACGCCTTCCTTGCGATGACCCGGATGCTGCAGGGCCGCGGCGAGGAGGCAATGGCGATCGCCAACGAGGAATCGCACGACGTCTTCCGCAACCTGGCCTTCACGATGATCCACCACGCGCGGGGACATCCCGAGGAATCGGACAAGGCGCTGCGGGAGCTGATCGCCCAGTGGGGCTGGACCGCCGCGCACCAGGTCGCCCAGGCCTACGCATACCGGGGCGAAGTGGACAAGGCGTTCGAGTGGCTCGACACCGCGTATGCGCAGCGCGACCCCGGCGTCGTTCACTCGGCGGTGGACAAATTCCTGCGGCCGCTGCATGGCGATCCACGTTGGCTGCCCTTCCTGCGGCGCATCCGCCTGGCGTGACTGGCCTACAAATACGCAAGCAGGCGCCCGCACGCCACGACACCGATCCAAAGCGCAATCGACAAGCCACCTGCAACTTTGGCCGTCAGCGGTGTCGGCGTGCCGGTATCCCAGCCGCGCGTGTCGCGCAGCACACTGGTGTGCAGGATGGCGGCATTGATTCCACCCGCCAGGATCAAGCCCATCTTGAGGATGAACACCGGCAGCGTGATGAACTCCGCGACGTGCGCCGTGAACATCAGCAGACCCGTCGTTGCCGCAAGCACAAAACCGGCGAGCGACCACGGCACGGCAAAGTTGGCCAGCGCGGACACCGGCAGTCGCCGCCCCAGGCCCATCAGGCGCAGGTCGACGATGGCGATCGATCCGAACAGGAGCCCGATGCCAAGGATGTGCAACGCCTCTGTCGCCGGATAGGCCCATAGCGCCTCGCGCATGAAGCGGGCGAGTCCGCTCGCTTCGATAGCGTGCATTGCGGTTGCCATGGCTGGACGTGCGCGCCGGTGCTAGCGCAGTTCGGTCGTCGTTGGCCCAACCGTAATGCGCTCGGCGCGCATTTCCTCCGGTTTGCCGCGGTTGGCATAGCCGACGACGGTCACGGTCGTGCCAAGTTTCAGCATCTCCTTCGTCAGCCCACGATTATCCATGCGCGACGGCGGCGCCAGCACGGCGATCCAGGTCTTGCTTGGCGTCTTGAGCTTGATGAACCCATGCGGATGTTCATACCCCATTTCCTCGATCGTGCCGGTCAGCGTCAATACCTGCGTTTGATCGTATTCGCTCCAGCCGTGATGCGCCGCTACGGGCCGCGGGGCGAGCGCAAAGACGGCGAGAGAAAGGATGAGGGCTATTCGGCTCATGTTGGAACTCCGCCAGCGCAAAATTCGCATTATCCCTGCTATTCGATGCGTGAATCCAGGCGTCTAGACCACGGGTCTGCAAACGCCGGCGCGGCCGGGCGCGCACTCGAGAGCGGCGCGATCCCAGTGCGCGGCGTTGGCCGCTGCCTCGTAGGTGCTTTGGAGGAATGCCAGGAGTACCGCGTCGGGATCGGACGCGGTGCGGACGACTTCGTAGGGCAGCAGGAACTCGCGAAACGTTTCGCTATAGCCGGCGCTCGCCGGCGCGACCGGTGCATCCTTGAACCCGGGAGGCTCGGGATACGCATACGAATAGAACGATGCGTCCACGCCGGTGCCGCCCGGCCAGAAGCCCGCACTGCTCACCTCATGCGAGTACGCTTCCTGCATGACAATGGGGGCAACGCCAGGCGCCGTGCCCTCGTAGAGCGGTGCACGCCGTCCGGAGAAGCGCGTCACCGCGAGATCGAAGCTTCCCCAGAAGAAATGCACCGGGCTCGCCTTGCCGAGGAAGCCGGTGCGGAACTGCTTGAACACGCGATCGGCCTCGGACAGCGCGCGATGGAATCTGCGCGCAGCATCGCCATCGTAGACGCGGGGCGCATGATCGCGCGAGAAAGGCATTGCTCCCGCGATCTCGCATGGCAGATCTCGAATCTCCACGGTGATGTCGAGATCAGCGAGCATCCGCATTGTCGCGGTCTTGAACTGCGCCACGGACTGCGGCGCAAGCGGGACGCTTCCGCGCCGTCCGTCGCTGGTGTCGCATTTCAGTACCTGGTCGACGAAATCGAAGCGCAGCTCGAAACTTCCGCCATCCCGAGGCATCGGCGACGTGGTAATGCCGGTCGCGTCGACATAAAGCGCGACGTGCCAGCCGTGGTTGAGCCATGGGGTCGTCGCAAGCCGTATCTTGCCGACGACTTGCGACCACAAGTGCAGCGTCGTGCACGTGTCGCGCCACGCATCGTAGGGCAAGGCGGGCCAGTGGTTGTCGTTAGGCATGTCAGTTCCGGCCGATCGGAATGCTTTCGTGACAACGTGGTGCGGTCACTAGTTCCGCTTGGAGACCGTTCCGCTAGCGTTTGAAAAACGCCACGAGCCTTGGAATGACCTGCCCTGGCGCCTCGTCGACCAGCCAGTGTCCCGACCCGAGCACGAGCACGCCCTCGACATTGGTCGCGACCAGCTTACCCTGCGAGATGAGGAATTCGCCACCTGATTTCTCGCCCCCCAGAACCAGTACGGGCATCGTGAGCTTAGTCGCGGCAAAGACAGCGTTGTCCTTGGCGTCCTGATCGAAGTTCCGGAAGACCTCCATGCCTGCCTTCATCGCTCCAGGTTGCGCATATTTTTGCGCGTAAAAGCGCCGATCTGCCTCGGAGACGGACTTCTTTCCGTCTGCGGCGAAATCATTCCAGAAATGCTCGAAGTAGATGCGCTCCCGACCCTTCACCAGTGCAAGCGGCGTGGGGCCATAGAAATGAAAATGCCAGAGGTCTTTCAGAAGGAAAAGGCCGGTCGTGTCGCCGACACCCGGGATGAATGCGTCCAACAGCGCGAGTCGATCGACTTCTGCCGGATACTGCGCGGCATACGCATAGGCCACCATCAAACCGATGTCGTGGCCGGCCACGCCTGCCTTCTGGATGCCGAGCGACTTCGCCAGCGCATGTATGTCCTGCGCCATCGTTTTCTTGTCATATCCCGATTCGGCCTTGGTGGAATCGCCGAAGCCGCGCAGGTCAGGCGCTACCACGAGGTGCGTCTTCGCCAGTTCCCTCATCAGCGGACGCCACATATGGCTGTTTTGCGCGTAACCATGGAGCAAGATGACGGGGTCGCCGTTGCCCGCGACGAGGTAGTGAAGCTTCACGCCATTGACGTCTGCATAACGGTCGGCGATCGCGGGTCCCGAATCCGCGTTGACATGGGTGGCGAGGCCGAGCGCAGTCAAGATCAATATCACCATGGCGCTTCGGTGAATGCAATATTTCATAAGCATGAAGTTCCCTTGGGTTGTGACCGATTGCCGACGCATGTCCGGTGGTGGAGAATAGCCTGCCCGATATCAGTATTGTGTGGAGATTGCGATGCTCTCACGCGTGAGCCTTTGCCTTTGCATGGTGATCGTACCAATATCCGCTCATGCGGACTGGCAGTACGCTGCATGGGGCATGTCCCCGGAGAACGTTATTTCCGCGTCGAAGGGCGTTGCCGTGCGCGCGGACAATCCCGCCGTTGCACGGAACGGCGAGCGCGTATTGCTCACTGCACCCTACGCGACGAATAACATCCTGTTCGTCGTTCATTTCTGGTTCGCGGTGGGCGAGCCGAGATTGGCCCGGGTCAGTCTGGCGACACAATACGCCGCAGACTGTCCTAATGTGCGTTCCCTCTTATCCAGTATCTACGGGCCCCCGCAGGTCTCTGATCCCGGGCAGCCTTCGTCCACGCGGTGGCGCAGCGACCTGACCGGCAATTTCGTCGCCTTTTCGCAATACGGCGACACGCGTTGCGTCCTCGACTACTACCCGATACCCGTTCCCGGACCGCCCGGTCTTTAGCAAAGCCGCAGGCAGATAGCGTCTCAAGCTTGCCAGGACTGGTGGCGCGCGTGCGCATCATCCATCTGGCCCAATGGGCATGGCTCTGGTAAGCGGATATTACTGTGGCTACTGGAGAGAGTCTCGGACATCAAAAACCCGATCCAGGGGACGGGTCGTTGCTGCTGGGCGAACGATGGGCGGTGCACCGCAAGTGCGCCCGCGCCGAGCAATACAAGCAGTTGTCGCCGATCCATCATTGAGCAATCTCATCGACGAGAGAAAGTCCAACCATCTTACGCTGGCGGCGGATTTGAACGCCGCAACGAGGGGCGGGCTGGCTGGCGATGCCCAATTTAGGACAACGCGTTTGCTCAGCGCCCGACAAGGCGCCAGAGTGACGTGACTTCCGCTGCGCGCGCCGCATGAAGCGCGTCCGTCTCGTCCGTTACCCGTGGATGTTTCGGGCGCACATCGCTTCGATCCACGATTTTCAACTTGGCCGCATCGAACATGGCGAGCAGATCGGCCCTCGTCCGCAGGCCCAGATGCTCCGCGAGATCGGACATGATCAACCAGCCCTCGCCGCCCGGTTCGAGATGTGCGGCCAACCCACCCAGGAATCCCCGCAGCATGCGGCTCTCCGGGTCGTAGATTCCGTACTCGAGTGGTGAACTCGGGCGCGCCGGGACCCAGGGGGGGTTGCAGATGACGAGGGCCGCCCGCCCTTCGGGAAAGAGGTCCGCCTGCACCACGTCCACCTGCTGCGCGAGCCCGAGGCGCTCGAGATTGGCGCGCGCGCACGCCAACGCTCGCGGGTCTTGGTCGGTGCCGACCACGCGCCGGACGCCTCGTCGCGCAAGCACGGCGGCCAGCACACCCGTTCCAGTTCCAATGTCGAACGCGACGCTGGACCGCTCCAGCAGCACCGGCAGTGGTGCATGGGCGACGAGATCGACATATTCCCGGCGAATCGGCGCGAACACCCCGTAGTGCGGATGGATGCGTCCTCCAACCGCCGGGATTTCGATTCCATTGACGCGCCATTCGTGCGCTCCGATCAGACCCAGCAACTCGCGCAGCGAGACAACCAGCGGTTCGCGCCCCACGCCCCAGGCTTCCGCACACGCTTGCCGGACGTCGGGCGCGCGTCGCAACGGAATGCCATAGTCCGCGTCGAGCGGCAGCAACAGCATTCCCAATGTGCGCGCACGCTGCGACCTCGCCTGGCGATGAAGGTGGAAGGCGTCGGCGGGCGATGCCAACGCCGTCGTTGCTGCGAATTTCTTCGGTTTCCGGGCGTGGCGGTCGGCGCGATTCGCCAGCGCTATCAGCATTTGCCGCGCGTTCTGGAAATCACCTCGCCACAGCAGCGCAGTGCCCTGGCACGCGAGTCCATATGCGGCATCGGCTGTCATGGCGTCATCGGCGATCACCACGCGCGCGGGCGGGAGCGCTCCGCGCTCTGATTGCCAGCGTGCGGAGCGTGCCTCGCCATCCTCGATCCACTGAACGGAAGCAAGCTCGGGCACGCTAGAGTTCCGTGTATTTCTTGCTGTTGCCGCGTGCCTTGTCCGCAGGATATTTGACGGCGTTCGCGACGAGCTTCCGGTTGGCAGCGACGATCGGGTCGATCCCCAACTGGTCGCAGAGCCGGATCAGGTACAGCAGCACATCCGCGACCTCGTCGCTTGCCGCCGCAAGCGCCTCCGGCGCCAGGCACCGGCTCTGGTCCTCGCTGAGCCATTGAAAGGTCTCGAGCAATTCGCCCGCCTCGACGGACAATGCCATCGCGAGGTTCTTTGGCGAATGAAACTGGTCCCAGTCGCGCGCCCCGGCAAAGGATCTCAGTTGCTCGCGCAGGCTTTCGATCTCTGTCACGTTCGTGCTCCCCTCAATTCAGTCCATGCCCGAAGCGGCACCCTGCACAGTGTGAACCATGCGGTCGGATTCCCGTCGCCATTCTGGCGCATCGCCGCGGGCATTGCCGCCGAAGGACGTTCGGGTCCAGACTCGGCCAAGCGCACATGAATCCCCTCGACATTTCGCCCGATGCGACGGCGAGCCGCACAGCCTGGGTGCTCCGCGCGTGGCTTGTCGCGGTAGTTCCGTCGCTTCTCTATTTTCTCGCGCTAGCCGGCGCCGGCGGCAATCCACCCAGACGCGCACTCGACGTGGCATTCGTGGGTTACAGCATCCTGGCCGCTCCACTACTGGAGACCGCGCTGATGCTTGCGCTGGCGCGGCTGCTCGAGTTGATCATTCCGCAACGGCGCTGGGCGCGCATCGTCCTCCTGGCGGCAAGCTGCGCGCTGGCGCACCGAATCGGCGGCGGTTGGCATCAGGTGCTGGCGAGCTTCTGGCCTTTCCTGATCTATTCTTTTGTGCTTATCGCGTGGCTTCCGCGCTCCAATCGCGCGGCGTTCATCCTCACGACACTCGTGCATTCCCTGTACAACGCAACACTCTTCGTTGTCGGCGCACTTTCACTCCTGCGGGCCGGCGCGGCCTGAAGAAGGGGCTGCGGGGGCGCCGCGCCGCCGATCAATCTCCGCCGGCGGCCGCGCCCACCACCGCGAGCGCCGTCAGGTTCACGAGCCGCCGAACCGTCGCCGATGGCGTCGCGATCAGCACCGCTTTGCACGCGCCGAGCAGGATGGGACCAATGGTCACACCTTCGCCGCCGGTGATCTTGAGCAGATTGAAGGAAATGTTGGCGGCATCGAGGTTGGGCATGATGAGGAGGTTCGCCTCTCCTTTCAGCGTTGAATCGGGATGCACGCGCGCGCGAATCGCCTCCGACAGCGCGGCGTCGCCGTGCATTTCGCCGTCGACTTCGAGCCCGGGCACACGTTCCATGACCAGACGCCGCGCTTCACGCATCTTGGTGGCCGATTCGGAATTGTCGCTGCCAAAGTTGGAATGCGACAGCAGTGCGACTTTCGGCACGAGCCCGAATCGGCGGACCATTTCGGCCGCGAGGCGCGTGATCTCGGCCAGTTCTTCGGCGGAAGGGTCCTCATTCACGTAGGTGTCGCCGACAAAGATCGTGCGATTGGGCAGCAGCAGTCCGTTCATCGCCGCGAACACCGGCGCGTCCGGACGCCGGCCGATGACGTCGGCCACGTGCCGGAGATGCGCCTGGTACTTGCCCACGGTGCCGCACACCAGCGCGTCGCATTCGCCGATCCGCAGCAGCAGCGACCCGATCAGCGATGGCTTGCGCAGCACCGCTTCCTTCGCGTCCTCCGGCGAAATGCCGTTGCGTCCCATCAGCTGGTAGTAGAGCTGCCAGCACGCCTTGTAACGCGCGTCGCTGTTGATGTTGACGAGGTCGAAATCCTTTTCCGCGGCGAGGCGCAGTCCGAATCGAGCGATCCGGGCCGCGATCACCTCCGGCCGTCCGATCAGCACCGGCCGCGCGAGCCCTTCGTCGACGACGACCTGGACCGCGCGCAGCACGCGCTCCTCTTCGCCCTCCGCAAAAGCCACGCGCTTCGGCGTCCTCTTGGCGCCGGCGAATACCGGCTTCATGATCAGGCTGGAGTGGTAGATGAATTGGGACAGCTTTTCGCGATACGTGTCGAAGTCGGCGATCGGCCGCGTGGCGACCCCGCTGTCCATCGCGGCCTTGGCCACTGCCGGCGGCACGATCACCATGAGGCGCGGGTCGAATGGCTTGGGGATCAGGTAGTCGGGACCGAAGGAAAGGTCCTCGCCGGCGTACGCCTGCGCGACGATGTCCGACTGCTCGGCATGCGCCAGTTCGGCGATCGCCCGCATGCAGGCCAGCTTCATCGCTTCGTTGATCGTCGTGGCCCCGACATCGAGCGCGCCGCGGAAGATAAACGGGAAGCACAGCACGTTGTTCACCTGGTTCGGATAGTCCGACCGCCCGGTGGCGATGATGGCGTCGGGCCGGACCGCCTTGGCCAGCTCGGGCAGGATCTCCGGCTCGGGGTTCGCGAGCGCCAGGATCAGCGGCGAAGGCGCCATCGCCTTGACCATGTCCTGTGTCAGCACACCGGGTCCGGACAGGCCGAGAAAGATGTCGGCGCCGACAATGGCGTCAGCCAGCGTGCGCGCCGGCGTATCGCGGGCGTAACGTGCCTTGTTTTCCTCCATCGGCTTGTCGCGGCCGGCGAAAATCACGCCCTTGCTGTCGCAGGCGATGACGTTCTCGCGGCGCAGGCCGACGCCGACCATGAGGTCGAGGCAGGCGATCGCCGCGGCGCCGGCGCCCGAGCACACCAGCTTGACCTTGGCGATGTCCTTGTTCACCGCCTTGAGCCCGTTCAGCATGAAGGCCCCGGCGACGATCGCCGTGCCGTGCTGGTCGTCATGAAAGACCGGGATCTTCATGCGCTCGCGCAGCTTGCGCTCGATGTAGAAGCAGTCCGGCGCCTTGATGTCCTCGAGATTGATGCCGCCGAAGGTCGGTTCGAGCCGGGCAATGGTCTTGACCATCTCTTCCGGGTCGTTTTCGGCCAGTTCGATATCGAACACGTCGATGCCGGCAAATTTCTTGAACAGGCAGGCCTTGCCCTCCATCACCGGCTTGCCGGCGAGCGGCCCGATGTTGCCCAAGCCGAGCACTGCGGTGCCGTTGGTGACCACAGCCACGAGGTTGGCGCGCGAGGTGAGCGACTGCGCCTCCCGCGGATCGGCGGCGATGGCATTGCAGGCGGCGGCGACGCCCGGCGAATACGCCAGCGCCAGGTCGCGCTGGTTGATGAGGCCCTTGGTGGGCGCGATCGAAATCTTGCCCGGCCGCGGCAGGCGATGATATTCCAGGGCGTCGATGCGAAGTTGGTCGTCCATGTGGGCCTCCTGCGCGCTGCGATGGCGCGGCTATGCGCTGATTCTACTCACGCGGCGGGGAGCGCGCTTCATGCCGGCCTCCGCGGTGCGTCGTTGCGCCGCACGGACCCTAGTCGAGCGTGTTGCGGAAGGTCCGCAGGCCGAGTGCCAGGATAACCAGCATGAATACCAGCAGCGGCCACGCTTCCGGCAGCACCTCGACGAGCCCGTTGCCCTTCAGCAGGATGCCGCGCACGATGCGCAGGAAGTGGGTCAGCGGCAGGACCTCGCCGATGGCCTGCGCCCAACCCGGCATGCCGCGGAACGGGAACATGAATCCGGACAGCAGCATCGAGGGCAGGAAGAAGAAGAACGTCATCTGCATCGCCTGCAGCTGGTTGCGTGCCAGCGACGAAAATGTCAGCCCCAGCGTCAGGTTGGTGGCGATGAACAGCAGTACGGCCACGAACAGCAGCACGAAGCTGCCCACCATCGGCACGTCGAACAGCACGCGCGCCAGAATCAGGATGATCGACACCTGGACCAGTCCGATCGCCACGTAGGGGACAATCTTGCCGGTCATCACCTCCAGCGCCGTCGCGGGGGTCGCAAGCAGGTTCTCCATCGTGCCACGTTCGCGCTCGCGGGTGATCGCGAGGCCGGTCATCATCACCATCGTCATCGTCAGGATCACGCCCATCAGCCCGGGAACGATGTTGAACTGCGTGACCGCCTCGGGATTGTAGAGTGCATGCACGCGTATTTCGAAGGCGGAAGGCTGCGCGGCGAGCGGCGCGAGCGGTCCCGTCAGATCGTGCATCAGCGCCGATTGCCCGAGCTGATTCAACGCCGCGACCGCGTTGGCCGTGGATTGCGGATCGGTGGCGTCAGCCTCGACCAGTAGTGCGGGACGCTCGCCGCTTACCAGCCGGCGCGAAAAATCCGCAGGGATCGACACCACGAATTGCGCCCGGCCGGTGGCCAGCATCCGATGCGCGTCCGCCTCGTCGGCGGCCTCGCCGACGAACGCGAAATAGTCGCTGTTGCGCATGCTGGCCAGGATGCTGCGCGAGAATTCGCTGTGCTCGGCCACGAGCAGCGCCGTCGGCAGGTGCTTGGGGTCCGAGTTGATCGCATAGCCGAACAGCGTGAGCTGGATCACCGGAATGCCGACGATCATGCCGAACGTCAGCCGGTCGCGCTTCAGCTGGATGAATTCCTTGGCGACGATGCCCAGCCACCGCGACCAGGAAAACCAGCTGTTCACGGCCGGGGCTTGGCGCCATGCGGCTCGACCGCATCGCGCATCAGGTGAATGAACACGTCTTCCAGCCCGGGCTCGCCTTCCTCCCAGGTCCATCCGGGTTCCCGCATCAGCGGCGCGAGTTCCGTGCGCAGCCGCTCGCGATCGGAGCCGGTGACATGCAGCGCCGTGCCGAACGCGGCCACCTGCTCCACCGCCGGCAATGCGCGCAGCCGCGCGGCCAGCGCAGGGAGCCCCTCGCCGGTAACCGACCACGTCGTCAGCGATTGGCTCACGATCACTTCCTGCGCCGTGCCCTGCACCAGGAGCTTGCCGTTGAGGATGTAGCCCAGCTTGTGGCAGCGTTCGGCCTCGTCCATGTAATGCGTGCTCACCAGCACCGTGATGCCACGCGCGGCCAGCGTATGCAGCTCTTCCCAGAAATCGCGGCGCGCCTTCGGGTCCACGCCGGCGGTCGGCTCGTCGAGCAGCAGCAGCTTCGGATCATGCAACAGGCAGGCGGCCAGTGCCAATCGCTGTTTCCAGCCACCCGACAGTGCGCCGGCAAGCTGATCCGCGCGCGCAGTGAGGCCGAGTCCGGCAAGCGCCGCATCGACCTTGCGGCCGCGGTCGCCCATGCCGTACATGCGCGCGATGAAGCTCAGGTTCTCGCGGATGGTCAGATCCTCCCAGAACGAGAACCTCTGCGTCATGTACCCCACTTCCCGCTTGATCGACTTGGCACCACGCACGATGTCGAAACCGAGACAGTGGCCCTCGCCGCTGTCCGGCGTCAACAGGCCGCACAGCATCCGGATCGACGTCGTCTTGCCGCTGCCGTTCGGCCCGAGGAACCCGAAAATCTCGCCGCGATGCACCGAGAGCGTCAGGTCCTGGACGACGTGGTTCTTGCCGAAGAACTTGTTGAGGCCGCGCACGTCGATGACGACGTCGGCACCGGCGCGCTCGTGGAACCCTTCTCGGGCGCTTACGGCTGCCGCTGCATCGCTCATTGCGGCAGCGTGACGTCGACGGGCTGCCCCGGGTTGAGCCGCGCAGCGACGTCGGGCGAAGGCTTGGCCTCGACCAGGAAGACGAGCTTGGCGCGGTTGTCCCGGGAGTAGAGCACGGGAGGCGTGAATTCAGCGCGGTCGGAAATGAACGCGATCGTGGCGGACATCGGTGGACCGCAGCCATCGCACGAGAACGTGATCGTCTGCCCCGGCTTGATCCGGCCCAATGCCGGCTCGGGAACGAAGAACCTGACCTTCACGTTGGCAGGCGGCAGAAGATTCACCACCGGGCTGCCCGCGGGAACCCAGTCGCCGCCAACATAGTAGGTATCGTTGACGCGCCCGGTCGCCGGCGACGCGATCGCACGCTGACTCAAGCGCCAGTCGGCCTGCGCCAGTGCTTCGCGCGCGGCGCGGGAGTCGGCTTCGGCCGCGCGAATTTCGTCCGTCCGCGCCGGCAGCTTTGCGGTGGCGACCGATGCCTGGAGCTCCGCGACCGCGGCGGTGTCGCGCTTCACCTGCGTTTTGGCGTCGTCGAGCGCGGCGGCGCTCACGAAACCGCTCGCTTGGAGTTTCTGCACGCGGTCGAGATTGGCGACGGCCAGGTCGCGCGTTGCAATGGCCTGGCGCAGTTGCTCGGCAACGGTCTCGACTTCCGGCGGACGTTTGCCGGTGCGCAGATTCTCGAGGCGCGCCTGCGCGGCTTGCAGCTGCTGCTCGGCCTGGCGGCGCAGCGCCACTTCGTTTTCGCGTTCCAGTGCGAACAATGGCGCGCCCGTGTTTACCTGCTCGCCGCGCTTGACGGACAGTTGCGTCAGCGCGCCCGCGAAGGGCGCAGCCACGCGCACGTACTCGCCTTCGATGTACCCCTGAATCGGCCGCTCGCCGTTGGGGCCGCAGCCGGCCAGTCCCGATGCCAGCGCGATGCAAGCCCATGCGACGCAAACGCCACGCGGCACAGGACGGCTGATGGAGTGCCTCATGCGCGGCGCCTCGGTCTCGGGGTGGTCGCCGCCGTCACGCGTGCGCGGGGTTCGGCGGCCGCCGTCGCCGCGCGCATTCCGGACAGCGAGAAGGCGAGGATGTGGCGGGTGATGGCATCCACAGCGTCAACGGTCAGCGGCAGATCCGGAAACACGCGGCGCAGCACGTGGCGCTGGAAGTGCAGGTTCATGCACTGACTGGCGACGGAAATGGCGCAGCGCTTGACCGCGTCGGACGTCGCCGGCGCGTCCGTGATCTCGGCGATGATTGCGCACAGCGCCTCCACCTGCGGCCGCGCGAAGGCTTGAGCCAGGCCGTCCAGCGCCGGCGTCGGATCCAGCATCTCGCGCGCGATGAGTCGCGTGAACATCGCCGCCGGGTCGTCGTCGAGCACGCGCAAGAGCAGGCCGCGGATGAACAATTCGAGACGCTGCCGGGCAGTGAGTTTCGCCGCGCCGGCTGACGCTTGGGTCGGATGCGCCGTGAGCGCGCGCCGCGCGTGATGTTCGAGGACCGCCGAATACAGGGCTTCCTTGCCGCCGAAGTGGTAGTTGATCGCGGCAAGGTTGGTTCCGGCGCGGGCGACGATTTCGCGGATGCGCGCGCCGCTGTAGCCGCGTTCCGCAAATTCGGCGGTCGCGGCATCCATCAGGCGCGCGCGCGTGTCGGCTGCCGGCTTAGGCGAACGAGACGGCACGGCGGCAGGCATCGCAACGGCGGGCATGGGCGGATTCAAACAAATTTTTCAAACAAAATTATCAGGACATCCGACCGTTGTCAAGCACTGACCCGGGAAGCCTGCCATGCCCCATAGCACGGGCGTCCTCCACGTGCGGGAGCCGCTGTCCGGCCGACGAAGGAATGACCTTCGCAGCGCCTCGCCGTCATGGCGAGGCGCGCGAGTTCAGCGTGCGCGGCCGCGCATCGCCGCGGGATGTCCCGGTAGCGGCATGCGCTTGCCGGTGTCGACCAGCTGGTCGCCGACCACCTGCAGGATCGTCACGTCGCTGTCGAGGTAATTGCCGACGTACAGATACTTGGAGTCGTCGCTGAACACGAGGCCTTCCGGCAGCCCCTCGACGACGACTTCGTTGGTGCGCGTCACCTTCTTGCCGTCGATCTTCAGCGCCACCACCGACCCGTTGCGGTTGTAGAAGAACGCCTTCTTGTCGGCGTTCGAGCCCCGGAGGATCACTGCCACCGCAATCTTGCCGTCCGGGCTGATCGCAAAGCCCTCGGGCCCGTCGCCGACTACGACCCGGTCGATCACGCGAGGCGGCACAGCCTCGAGGTCGACGACCGTGACCGTATCGACATTGCCGTCGGAGGAGCCCGAAAGGCCGTTGTCAGCGGTGAGCAGCAGCATGCCGTCCGGTGTGATGTCAAGGTTGTACGGCCACCAGCCAACCGCGATGTCCACCTTGTCGTAGGTGACCTTGTCGCCGTTGATGGCGAGCAACGCGGCCTTGTGGCCCGGAAATTTCGCCGCCACCGCGCGTTTGCCGTCGGACGTGATCGCCACGTGCGAAACCTGCTCGCCCATCCAAACGGTGTCGATCAGCTTCACCGACTTGCCGGTGATCTTGACGACGCTGATCGAATTGTCGTTGCGGTTGGCGATCAGCGCGAGATCGCCCGCGCGATTGATCGCCATGCCGGAGGGCTGCTTGCCCACCGACACCGTGTCGATCAGCTTCGGCGGATCGAGGGTGAGGTCGATCACATACAGCCTGTTGTCGGGCACCGCCTTCCAGGTTGCGCCGTCGGCGACCCAGTCCATCGAGTTGGCCACCAGCCCGAGTTTGCCATCGGGCGTGATCTGCAGATTGGTGGGCGGACCGAAGATGGTGTTCATCAGCGGAAGGTTGGCGACGATCTTCGGCTCCAGCGGATTGGTGCCGATATCGACCACGAGCACGTTGTCCTTGCCCGGCGCCATCATGATCGGCTTGCCGGCGTCATCCCAGAGAATCTTCTGATCGTTGGCGACGAGCATCAGCTCGCGCTTTCCCGCCACCGGCGCACTGGCGCAGCCGGCCAGCAAGATCGACGCACACGCCGCGCAGACGCCCGCTTGCAGAATCCTGTTCATGGTCGATCCTCCTCTCTTTGTTGTCCTGCTACTTTACCGTTCCTGACAACAAAAAGGCCAGCCGTGGCGGCTGGCCTGTCCGGAAATCGACACTGCGATTCAGTACTTGACGCTGCAGCCGTACGGCGCGGTGCTGGCAACGGTGACCGGCTTGCCGGCCAGCGCTTCGGAAAGCGCCGCGCGCACATAGTTGTTCGCGGCCTTCGCGTCCGCGGGATTCGCGGAGCGCCGGTCGTCGATGGCGCCGCGGTAGATCACGTCGCCATCGGGGTTGACGACGAACATGTGCGGCGTGGTCTTGGCGCCATACGCGCGGCCGGTGGCGCTGGTGGCGTCGACCAGCGCGGCCTTCGGCGCCGCGTCCTTTGCCCGCATCCACTCGCCCATCTGCTGCGGCGACTTGTATTCGTAGCTCGACTGGTTGGTCGAGTTGACGGCGAGCCAGACGACATCGCGCGCGCCCCATTCCTTTTGCAGTCCCTGCATGTTGCCGCTGTCGTAATGTTTCCTGACGAACGGACATTCAGGATTGGTCCACTCGAGCACGACGTATTTGCCGCGGTAATCGGACAATTTCACGACCTTGCCGGTCGCATCGGTCAGCGCGAAATCGGGCGCGGCAGCCGACGGCGCGGCCGTGGTGGCACCCGCCGCGAACGCGAGTATCACGGGCAGGAAACGGATGGAATGCGTCATTGCAGTCTCCTCTGTTGGCCGAGCGCGCGGCCCAAAAATTCACTTGAGCGTGACAGTTTGGCTCGGCACGCTGTCGAGCGTGGCGAGCGCGTCGAAGACGGTTTGCTTGTCCAGGATTTCTGGCAGCACAAGCGGCGTCTTGCCCGGACGATACAGCACATAGACGGGGACGCCCTGACGCCCGAGCGCCGCAAGCGCTTGCGTGATCACCGGATCGCGGCGCGTCCAGTCGGCTCGCACCAGCTCCACGCCGCGCCGGGCGAACGCGTCGCGAACGTCCGTATTGTTGAGGACGAGGCGCTTGTTGACCTGGCAGGTGACGCACCATGCCGCGGTAAAGTCGACGAAGACCGGGTGGCCGCCGCTGCCCAAGTCCGCCACCGTCGTCGGCGTAAACGCGCGCCACGGTCCCGTCGACGACGAGGTAACCGCCGAGGGCGCGTCCACGTCGCCGCCGCGAAGCAGCGGCCAGACGACGATTAGCGCAGAAACCAGCGCCACGGAAGCGACGGCGGCCCACGCGCGGCCGTGGCCAACTTTGAAGACTCGCCACGCCCACAGCGCCAGCGCGAGCACCACAAGCGCGATCAACAGGCGCACCACGGCATCGTTGTCCAATTGCGCTCCCAGCACCCACACCAGCCAAGCCACCGTGGCGTAGAGCGGGAACGCCAGTGCCTGCTTCAGGCGCTCCATCCACGCGCCGGGACGCGGCAGCCAGCGCCGCCACCCGGGAAACCACGCGAGGAGCGCATAGGGAAGCGACATGCCCAACCCGAGCGCGACGAAAATGCCGAGCGTCACGGCCGCGGGCTGCGCAAAGGCAAAGCCCAGCGCGGCGCCCATGAACGGCGCCGTGCAGGGCGAAGCGATCACCACGGCGAGGACGCCCGAAAGCGCCGAATCGACATACGGATTCTTCGCCGTCCAGTCGCCGGCCGACGCCGGCACCAGCGACGTGAATTCGAATACGCCGGAAAGATTGAGCGCGAGGACGAAGAACAGCACCGCGAGCCCGATGACCACCGGCGGCGACTGCAGCTGGAAACCCCAGCCCAACTGTTCTCCGGCAGCGCGCAGGACAAGCAGCAGACCGGCCAGCGCGACGAAGGTCGCGACCACGCCGAGCGCAAAGGCGATTCCCTGCAGCCGCTGCACGCGCGCGAACGTGTGGCCCTGCGCCAGATGCAGCGCCTTCAGCGACAGCACCGGGAACACGCATGGCATGAGGTTCAGGATCAATCCGCCGACCAACGCCAGCAGCACGGCGGCCGCAAGCGACAGCTCAGAGCCCGAGCCGACTTGGGCCGCAGCTGGATCGATCGGCGAGGACGACGTCAACGCGGATCGGGCGCCCGCGACGACGGTCCCGACCAGGGGCGCATCGACGGTCACCGCGGCAACCCGTTCGCCGTCCTCGACAAAGCCCTTGCCCGCAGTGATGACGCCCGCGACCCGCTTGAAATCGGGCGCCAGCTGGATGGCCGCCGGCAGCGTCAACACGTACGCCCCCGACGCGTCGCGCGTCAGCGCCTGCTTGCCGGAGGGTTCGATACGGCCCTCGTCATACGAAAAGAAATGGAGCGGACCCGGGTCCGGCGCGCCTTCGGGCGGCGTCAATGCGAGCGCCACGCGCGGACCGTCGCCCCGCGCATCGACGCGCCAGCCCTGCAACGGCGTCGGCAGCGCCGCACGCACGGCGGCGATGGCGCTGCCCCATTGCGGATACGAATCCGAGTGGTCGCTCACCGGCAACGCGATGTCGAGGTCCGCGCCTTCCGGAATGCAGACGTCCTTGCATACCAGCCATTCCGCATGCGCCGAAAACTTGTACGTCGATCCCAGGGCCGCCTCGCGCGGCACCGTCAGGCCGGTCAGCAGCAGGACTTCGCCCTCGTAACCGAAATTGACCAGCGGGCCCGTCGGCAACGTGCGCGGCGCCGGCCATTGGATCGAGCCGACGCCAACGCCCTCGGGAAGCTTCCACGTGATCGTGGTCGGCAGCCCGGAATCGCCGGGATTGCGCCAATAGGTGTGCCAGCCGTCCGCCATCTTGAGCCGCAGCGCGAGCGTGACCGGTTTTCCGGGTATCAGCGCGGTGCGCTCCGATACCAATTCCGCCTCGACGTGCTCGGTCTTGACCGGTGACGCAAAGGCGGTGGTTGCCACGCACGCGATCATCGCCAACGCGACGGCGCAAGTGGCGCGAACTATCGTTTTCAAGGAATCCACGTGTCGATCCGGCTGGCGAAAAGTCTGATGTTGGGTACTTGCCCCCGGGAGAGGTTCCCGGCGAAGTTATAATTATCGCTCCGCATCCCCGTCCGGCCCAGCATTAACGCCGGCCGGTCTATGACGATAGCATAAAATCCCCTGGCCAGCGACCTCCCCGGAAGTGTCGGCCACTCCACGGATGCCCGAAGCCCTGCTCGTATCAACCCTGGTCGTCGCGGTCGGCGAGCTGGGCGACAAGACACAATTGCTAACACTGGTGCTTGCCGCACGATTCCGCAAGCCGTGGCCGATTATTGCCGGCATCTTGGTCGCCACGGTGGCGAATCACACGATCGCCGCCTGGATCGGCCATTGGGTGCGGGACGCGGTCCCGCCCGAGATCCTGCGCTGGGCACTCGCGCTGTCGTTCTTCGCCGTCGCCGCGTGGGCGCTCAGGCCCGACCAGTTCGACGCGTCCGATTCTCCGCCCGCTTCGAATCGCAGCGTGTTCGCCGTCACCACCGTCGCGTTCTTCCTGGCGGAAATCGGCGACAAGACGCAGATCGCCACGGCCATCCTCGCCGTGCAGTTCTCGTCGCTGGTGGCCGTGGTCGCCGGTACGACGCTCGGCATGCTGCTCGTCGACGCGCCGACGGCGTTCATCGGCGACGCGGCAGCGAAAAAGATTCCGTTTCGCGCGGTGCGCATCGTCGCCGCGGCGCTCTTCGCCGGACTGGGCGTGTGGGTGCTGGCGGCCCCGGCTGCCGCGTAGCCGACCGGTATAATCGTTCACTAACGAAATCAATCATGGCGCGCGCCGCGCCAAGTCCGGTCCGCACATGACGCCGTTCAATCCCAGAGACATCGAAACCGCCGCCCAATCCGCGTGGGAAGCGGTCGATGCCTATCGCGCTGTCGAGCGTACCGACCGCACGAAATTCTATTGCGTGTCGATGCTGCCCTATCCTTCGGGGCGCCTGCACATGGGCCACGTGCGCAACTATACGATCAACGACGTGATGTACCGGCACCTGCGGATGAAGGGCTATAACTGCCTGATGCCGATGGGCTGGGATGCGTTCGGCCTGCCGGCCGAAAACGCGGCGATGAAGGCCGGCGTCGCCCCCGCGAAGTGGACGCACGACAACATCGCGGCGATGAAGCAGCAGTGCAAGCCGATGGGGTGGGCGATCGACTGGTCGCGCGAAGTCGCGGCTTGCGACCCCTCTTACTACCGGTGGAACCAATGGTTCTTCCTCAAGATGCTCGAAAAGGGCATCGCCTACCGCAAGACGCAGGTGGTCAACTGGGATCCGGTCGACCAGACTGTGCTTGCGAACGAGCAGGTCGTCGACGGCCGCGGATGGCGCACCGGCGCGCCAGTCGAGAAGCGCGAGATTCCGGGCTACTACCTCAGGATCACCGATTACGCCGACGAACTCCTGGCGTTCCTGGACAAGATGCCCGGCTGGCCAGAACGCGTGAAGACAATGCAGGCCAACTGGATCGGCAAGAGCGTCGGCGTCCGTTTCGCGTTCACGCATGAAATCCGCAATGACGGCGGCGCACTTATCGGCGATGGCCGCATGTACGTGTTCACGACCCGCCCCGACACGATCATGGGTGTCACCTTCTGCGCGGTCGCGGCCGAACATCCGCTGGCGCTGCACGCGGCGAAAACCAACCCCCGTCTGGCCGTGTTCCTCGACGAATGCCGGCGCGGCAGCGTCATCGAGGCCGACATGGCCACGATGGAGAAGAAGGGGATGGCGACGGGTCTCTATGTGTCGCATCCGATCACCGGCGAGAACATCGAGGTCTGGGTCGGCAACTACGTGCTGATGGCCTACGGCGACGGCGCGGTGATGGGGGTTCCGGGGCACGACGAGCGCGATTTCGAGTTCGCGAAGAAATATGGACTGCCGATCAAGCAGGTCATCGCCGTACCCGACGAGGAATTCTCGACCGACGCCTACCAGCCGTGGTACGCCGACAAGGACCGCGGCCGCTGCGTGTTCTCGGGGAAGTACGACGGACTCGCCTATGCCGACGCCGTCGACGCCGTCGCCGCAGACCTCGCCGCCAAGGGCCTGGGCGAGAAGAAGATCACCTTTCGCCTGCGCGACTGGAGCGTATCGCGCCAGCGCTATTGGGGGACGCCGATCCCGATCATCCACTGCGAAGGTTGCGGGCCGGTGCCGGTGCCCGAGGCGGATCTTCCCGTCGTGCTGCCGGAAGACTGCGTTCCGGACGGCGGGGGCAATCCGCTCAACAAGCGCCCCGATTTCCTGAACGTCGCGTGCCCGAAGTGCGGCAAACCGGGGCGGCGCGAGACGGATACGCTGGATACGTTCGTGGATTCGTCCTGGTATTACATGCGCTACACGTGCCCCGACGCCGCGACCATGGTCGATGCGCGCAACGACTACTGGATGCCGATGGACCAGTACATCGGCGGCATCGAGCACGCGATCCTGCACTTGCTCTACGCCCGGTTCTGGACCAAGGCGATGCGCGACCTGGGACTCGTGAAGATCGACGAGCCCTTCACCCGGCTGTTCACGCAAGGCATGCTGCTCAACCACATCTACTACCGTCGCAATGCGAAGGGCGGCAAGGAATACCATTCGCCCGACGTCGTCACGCCGACGACCGATGCCGCGGGACGCATCACTGGCGGCCGGCTGGCCGACGGTACGCTCGTCGAGTACGGCGGCGTGGGCAAGATGGGCAAGACCGAACAGAACGGCGTCGAGCCGCAGGACCTGATCGACAAATATGGCGCGGACACCGCGCGGCTTTATGTGATGTTTGCCGGTTCGCCGGACGATTCCGCGATCTGGTCCAACGCAGGCGTCGAAGGCGCGCACCGCTTCCTGAAGCGGCTGTGGACCTTCTGCCAGGCGCACGCCGATGCCGTGCGCGGCGCGTCCGGCCGCTTCGACTGGTCCCAAGCGGATGCGGCCGTGAAGGCGGCGCGGCGCGAATTGCACGTCACACTCAAGCAGGCCAACTACGACTACGAACGCATCCAGTACAACACCGTCGTTTCCGCCGGCATGAAGATGCTGAACACGCTCGAAGCGGTGTCGGTGGACGAGCGTGGCGCGGAGGCGCTGCAGCGTGAGGGCTTGTCGATACTGTTGCGCACGCTCTATCCCGTCGTGCCGCATGTGACGTGGTCGCTGTGGCAGGAGCTGGGACTGGCGGCCGAGTTCGGCGACCTGCTCGACGCCGTGTGGCCCGAAGTCGATGCATCGGCGCTGGCGCAGGACGAAATCGAATTGATGCTGCAGGTGAACGGCAAGCTGCGCGGCAAGCTCTGCGTGCCGGTTGCGGCGGACAACGCGGCCATCGAGGTCGTCGCGCGCGCGAGCGCGGAAGTGGCCCGGTTTGCCAATGGCGCGCCGGTGAAGAAAGTCGTCATCGTGCCCGGCCGCCTCGTGAACGTGGTCGTGTGATGCGCTCCGTCCGCCGCGCGTGGGTCGTCGCCGTCACCGTGCTGGTGCTGGCGGGATGCGGATTCCATCTGCGCGGCGAAGCGACCTTCACCTTCGAGTCCCTCTACCTCAATTCATCTGGATCGCCACAGTTCAACAACGAGATGCGGCGCGCGTTGGTCGGCGCGGGCAGCGCGAAGCTCAGCGAAAGCGCGGCCGCCGCCCAGGTCGTGCTCGACATCCCGGTCATCCAGGACGACAAGGAAGTACTGTCGCTGTCGTCGGCAGGCGCCGTTCGTGAGTTCCAGCTAATCAAGCGCGTGTCCTTCCGCCTCCATGACAAGGAAGGCGCGGAATGGATGCCGCCGGGCGAGATCGTGATCCGGCGCGCCTATACATTCAACGAGACGCAGGCGCTGGCGCGCGACCTGGAAGAGCAGCGGCTGCAACGCGACATGCAGACCGACGCCATCGCGCAAATCGTGCGGCGGTTGCAGGCGGCAAAGAAGCCGGCCTGAACCGCACCCTCGCCAGGCAACGTGCCATGGAAATTCGCGCCGACGCCCTTGCCAACCAGTTGCAGCGTGGCGTCGTCCCGTTGTATGTGGTCCACGGGGACGAGCCGCTGCTGGCGCTCGAAGCCGGCGACGCGATCCGCGCGGCGGCGCGCGCGGCCGGTGCGACCGAGCGCGAGGTCTTCGTAGTCGAAACCGCATTTCGCTGGGACGCTTTCCTCGCGGCCAACCTGAACCGTGGTTTGTTCAGCGAACGCAAGCTCGTGGACCTGCGCATCCCGTCGGGCAAGCCCGGCGTCGAAGGTGGCAAGGCACTCGAAGCGTACGCGGCCAACCCGAATCCGGACAACGTGACGCTGGTCACGCTGCCCCGCCTCGACCGTGCCGCGCAATCGTCGGCGTGGTTCGAGTCACTCGCCGGCGTAGGCGTCACCGTCGCCGTGTATCCCGTCGAGCGCGACGCGCTGCCGGCGTGGATCGCCGCGCGCATGAAGCGGCATGGGCAGCGCGCGTCGCGGGAAACGCTGGCATTCCTCGCCGACCATTGCGAAGGCAACCTCCTCGCCGCGCGCCAAGAGATCGAAAAGCTGGCGCTCCTGCTGCCGGAAGGCGAACTGGCGCAGGACGCCGTCGAGGCGGCCATCGCCAACGTCGCGCGCTACGACGCGTTCCAGCTGTCCGAATCCTGGCTGGCCGGAGACGCTACGCGCGCACTGCGCATACTGGCCGCGCTGCAGGCGGACGGCGACGCGCCGATTGCCGCGATCTGGCAACTCGTCGAGGACGTGCACGCTATTGCTTCCGTGCACGCCATGGTGCGTGACGGCACGCCCATGGCGTCGGCGATTCGCAATGCCCGCGTGTGGGGCAAGCGCCAGAATGCGCTGGAACGCGCGGTGAACCGCGTGGCGCCGGCATCGGTCGCGCCGCTCCTCTGCGTGCTGGCGAAGCTCGATGCGCTGTCCAAGGGGATCGGCCGCGGCGATGCGTGGGATGCGCTCACGGATGCCGCGCTGATGCTGTGCGGCAAGCCGGCGGTCGCGCCCGTGTAGCGAAACGGCACAAGGATCCGCCGGCATTGGACGGCGGGATTGGGGGAATCATGTATCGAAGAATTCTCGTGGCGTACGATGGCTCGCCGGAATCCAGGCTGGCACTCGATGAATGCATTCGCCTGGCGCCGGGACCGACGACCGCGATCCACTTGGCCGGCGTGGTCCACGACCCGTCGCTCTACGTGCTGGCCGGCGAATATGTTCCGGAAATCGCGCTGGGCGACGACGAGGCGCGCGTCGACGCGGACATCAAGGAAGCCGCCGGGCAATTCGCAGCGCATGGACTGTCCGTCACCCGCCACGTCGTGGTCGGGGAGCCGGTGACCGTGATCGCGCGACTGGTGGAGGAACTGGAGATCGACCTGCTGATTCTGGGCCATCCGCGCAGCGCGTCGTTCGCGCTGCGCTGGTGGCGCGGCTCGACCGACGCACTGCTGCTCGAACGCGTCCGCTGCAGCATACTGGTGGCCGCGGATCCCGGAGCGAGCTAGAAGCGATCGGTCCGGGCAAACCGGGCATCCGCGGATCGAATCAGCGGAAGTCGCCCCACAGTGCGTTGATCGCCGCCAGCGAGGCCAGCGCCGCGGTTTCGGCGCGCAGCACGCGCGGGCCGAGGCGAATGGCGGTCATACCGCTTCGCTGCGCCAGGGCAATCTCATCCGGCGCGAGTCCACCCTCGGGACCGACCAGCAGGTCGAATCTGTCCCGCGGCTGCGGCGCAGCGGCAATCGCGACGTCTGCAGTCGGCGTCATGACCAGCCCCGCCGCCTCGGGATCGCGGCCCGCGAGCCAACTTTCGAGCGTCATAACGGCAAGCACTTGCGGAATGCGGTTGCGACCGCATTGCTCGCACGCCGCGACGACGATCTGGCGCCAGTGGGCCAGGCGCTTCTCGCCGCGCTCGCCGTCGGGCACGCGCGCGCTGCGCGTCGTGAGCACCGGCTGGATCGCGGCCGCGCCCAACTCCACCGCCCTGCGCACGGCATGGTCCATTGCATCGTTCGCCGCGATGCCCTGGACCAGCGTCACCGCGAGCGGACTCTCGCGTTCCGTTGAGTCGAACGCGTCGATGCACGCGACGGCATCGCGCTTGTCGGCCCGCACGAGCGTTGCCGCGAACTGCCCACCGTCGCCCGTGAACAGCACAATGCGATCGCCGACGGCCAGCCGCAGCACGCGCAGCGCGTGATGCGCCACCAGCTCGGGCAGCACGTACTCGTTGCCCACATCACCGGGGGTGAGTTCGCCGGGGCAATGGAAGCGTGGCACGCTCAATGGACCCCCACGCTTGCGGCCAACAGAAACAGGGCCGCTCCGCTGCCCCCACAGGGGGAGCAATTCGCGCCTAGGGACGGCCCGGCGGCGCTCATTCCCGGACCTCCACGCTGGCGTCGACGAAGTCGAAGTGAAACAGATCCGACAACGGGCGGAAGCCGATCTTCGCGTAGATCGCATTCGAAATCGGATTGGCGAGATCCGTGATCAGGAACAGCCTTTGGCGGCCTTGGTCCAGCAACGCCTGCGACAAGTCGGCGACGAGCGCCGTGGCGTAGCCGCGCCCGCGCGCCTGCGGCGGCGTATACACGGGTGCGATGCGCGCCGCGTCGGGAGGCGCATCGGTCCATCCCGCGAATGCGACACCGCCCGCGTCGTCCCAGATCCATATCTGGCCCTGGTCGATCCGCCGCGGAATCAGCGCGCGCAGCCGCGCAGCATCGTCCGGCAGCTGGACCTCAATGATGAAATCGTGTTGCGCGGCGCTCACCCAATCGGCGTCGGACGCCGTGGCGAGACGCGCGTGACCGGAGGGCCGCGGGACCGCGTCGACACGGGTGAGCTTGTGATTGCGCAACTGGACGCGCATGACGTGGGAACGGCCGGTCAGCACGCGCCACCGGTGCGCGAAGGCTTCACAGGCGGGCCGGATGCCGACGACGCCTTGCGGCATGGACCGCGACGCCTCGCACTGCAGGAATACATCGTCGGCAAACGCGGCGGCAGCTGCGACGTCGCTCGCGCCGACCCATAGCCCTCCCAATCCGCGCATCATGGCAGCGCCCAGCGAACCGGCCGCCGCATAGGTCGCAAGGTAGACCGACTCGGATTCGCCGGGCGGATTGCGCAGGAGCCCGTTCGCGAATGCTACATAGCTGCTTGCCAGCGCCTCGTCGCGCGCCAGCACCGGCGCGGCCGCGGCAAGGAATGCCATCGGGTCGGCATGCCTGGCGATGGACATCGCGGAGGCGTCTGCATTCATGCGCCGATTCTGCCACACCGGATTCGATGCGATCAGTGCACCAGCGCGCGATAGGCATGCCACGTGGCGTGGCCGATGACGGGAATCACGATCACGAGGCCGACAAACCAGGTTGCGAACCCCACAGCGGTGAGCGCCACGATGAGGATGCCCCACACGATCATCGCGGGCACGTTCGCCGCAAACGCCCGCAGGCTGGTCAGCGCGGCGGCAATGCCGTCGGTGTTGCGATCCAGCATCATCGGCACCGACACTACACTGATGGCGAATACGAGCACGGCAAAGAAGCCGCCCACGCAGAAATAGGCGAGCAGAAATTCCATATGCGACAGCGATAGCACCTGCGCCAGGAAACCCTGCAGGTCCGGCATGTCGTACGTGAAGAACAGCGCAAAGACCACCAGAGACGCTCGTGCCCACACCAGGAGGATGACGCCCAGCACCAGCGCAAACATGCCAACCGAGCCCACGTTGGGCCGCCAGGCGTCGATGGTCGGCGCGAGCCACGCCGGCAGGCCCTGCTCGCGCCGGCGGGAAAGGTCATACAGGCCGATGGCGAGAAACGGACCGACCAGGAAGAACCCGGTGACCAGCGCCGACACGTATTGATAGGCGTGTCCGAACACGAAATGAATCAGGAAACCCATGAACGCGAAGCACGCGCCATAGAACGCGCTCGGCGCGGGATGCGCGCGAAAGTCGCTCCAGCCGGCGGCGAGCCAGCCCAGCGGCGCGGCCGGCAGGAACAGTCTGGACGCTCGGTACGGCGGCTTCGGCAGTGTCGTCGGTCACGTGGCAGGTCTACAGGAATGCGCGCAGTGCGTCGAGCACCGCGTCGGGTTGCTCGGCCATCATCGCGTGGCCACTGCCTTGCAGGGTCACCGCGCGCACGTCGGCAAGCGCGTCGAGCAACGCCCGGGCGCCTTTGGCGGGGGTCATGAGATCGCGCGTGCCGAGAACGGCGAGAACAGGACAACGCACGGCCGCCGCATCGACCAGGCCATTGCCGTAGGACTGGCAGGCCATGAGGTCCGCGTGGAGCACGCCGGAGCGGGTGCGCTGCAACAGGCGCAGCGCATTGCCAGTCATCCACATGCCAGGCACCGCATTGCCGCCTAACTGCCCGGCGGCGGAAATGGACCAGCCCACGATCATTTCGTACGCGAGCAGTTCATCGTCGCGCGCGGCGGCGAGCAGTTCATCGCTCACGAGCATCGGCGCGGAAGGTCCGAGCAGCGCGATCTTGACGACGCGATCCGCATGCCGCGCCGCGCAAGCGAGCACCGCGAGCGAACCCATCGAATGTCCGATCAGCGCGGCCCTCGCCACATCCGCCGCGTCGAGCAATCGCGGAATCCAGTCGGCCATCGTCTCGACCGTCGCGTGCGCCTCGCCGGCGGACCGGCCGTGTCCCGGAAGATCCACTGCCAGCACATTGAATCCGTGATGCGCAAAGTATCGCGACTGCAGCGCCCAGACACTGTGGTCGTGGGCAGCGCCATGCACGAACACGAGCGTGGATTGCGCCGGGTCGATCCGACGGCAGCCGGTATATGCGTAACACGCGTTGCCGTTGACCGAAATGCGCATGACGTGGTCGTGCCCTGTCCCGATCGCCCTAGTTCTTGCCGGCCGCGTGCAATGCCCGGCTCAGATCCTCGGTCAGGTCCTCCGGATCCTCGAGGCCGATCGACAGGCGAATCGTGCCCTCGGTGATGCCGGATTTCGCCAAGTCCTCGGCGGACATCCGAAAATGCGTCGTCGACGCGGGGTGGATCACCAGCGACTTGGCATCGCCCACGTTGGCGAGGTGCGAAAAGAGATTCAACGTCTCGATGAATTTGCGTCCCTGCGCCCGCGTCCCGCGAAGGTTGAATGAAAACACGGCGCCACACCCGCGCGGCAGCAGCGTCTTCGCCAGCACGTGATCGGGATGGCTGGGCAATTCCGGGTAGCCCACGTCCGAAACCAGCGGATGCACGGCGAGGAACGCCACGACCTTGCGCGTGTTTTCCACATGCCTTTGCATGCGCACCGGCAGCGTCTCGATGCCCTGCAGGATCTGGAACGCGGTGAACGGCGACATGCAGGCGCCGAAGTCGCGAATGCCTTCGCGCCGTGCCCGCAGCAGGAAGGCGGCGGTCGTCGACTCCTCGCTGAACACCATGTCGTGAAAGCCGCCGTAGGGTTCGGTGAGCGTCGGAAACTTCCCGCACGCCGCGCCGGCGTCCCAATCAAAACGGCCCGAATCCACGAGCACGCCCCCGATGACGACGCCGTGCCCCGAGAGAAACTTGGTCGCGGAGTGGAGAACCAGGTCCGCGCCATGATCGAACGGTCGCATGAGCCAGGGCGTGGTGAACGTCGCGTCGACCAGCAACGGCACGCCGTGGTCGTGCGCCACTTGCGACACACGTGGGATGTCGAGAACGTCCAGCCCGGGATTCCCCAGCGTCTCGCCGAAGAAAAGGCGCGTGTTCGGCCGCACCGCCGCGCGCCATCCATCGATGTCGCGCGGATCGACGAAAGTCGTCTCGATGCCGAAGCGCGGCAGCGTGTAATCGAGCAGGTTGTGCGAGCCGCCGTACAGCGACCGGGATGCGACGATGTGCGAGCCCGCACCCTGCAGCGTGGCGATGGCCAGATGCAATGCCGCCTGGCCGCTGGCGGTGCCGATGGCGCCGACACCTCCCTCCAGCGCCGCCGTCCTCTCCTCGAGCACCGCGACCGTCGGATTGGAAATGCGCGAATACACGTGGCCCGCGCGTTCCATGTTGAACAGCGCCGCCGCGTGATCGCTGTCGGGAAAGACGAACGACGCGGTCTGGTAGATCGGCGTCGCGCGCGCGCCGGTCGCGGAGTCGGGCGCGGAACCGGCGTGCAGCGAAAGCGTGTCGAAGCGGTGCGATTTCGGTTTGCTCATCGGCGATCCTCGGGGTCGCCGATTCTAGTCGCATTGGCCGCTGACCGTCACGCGCGCTGCGAGTACCATTGGCGTCATGAAACGCGGCCAACCCCAAGACCCGGAGCGCCAAAACCCCGCGCCCGATCCTCTTCGCCGTGCACCGGGCGGGCTCCCGGCACGCGGCCGGGGCGCGACGTTCAATCCGCACAATCGCTTCCGCCGCGAAGGCCGCGAGGCCTACGACGACGGCTGGTCGCCACCGGCTGAGGATGCCGCGGCCGACGACGAGCCGACGCCGCTCAGTTCCCAACTCAAGACCACGGTCACGATCCAGCCGGCACGGACCATCATCGCGCACAACGCGTCGCCCGACATCCCATTCAACCAGTCCATCAACCCGTACCAGGGCTGCGAACACGGCTGCATCTACTGCTATGCGCGGCCCACGCATGCCTATCACGATCTATCGCCGGGCCTGGACTTCGAGACGAAGCTCTTTGCCAAGCCCAACGCGCCGGCGCTGCTGCGCCAGGAGCTATCGAAACGCGGTTATCGCTGCGACCCCATTGCGCTGGGTACCAATACCGATCCGTACCAGCCAATCGAGCGCGAGTGGAAGGTCACGCGCGGCATCCTCGAAGTTCTGTGCGAACACGAGCATCCGTTCACGATCGTGACCAAGTCGGCCCTGGTCGAACGCGACCTGGACCTGATCGCTCCGATGGCCGCCAAGAACATGGCGCGCGTCTACATTTCGATCACCACGCTGGACCGCGACCTCGCGCGCTCGCTCGAACCCCGCGCGGCCGCGCCGCCGCGGCGCCTGCAGGCGGTCAGGGCATTGAGCGACGCCGGCGTGCCGGTGGGCGTGCTGGCCGCGCCGGTAATCCCGCAACTCAACGACCGCGACCTCGAGGCCATTCTCGAGGCCGCCGCGCAGCATGGCGCGCGCCACGCCGGCTGGATCATGCTGCGCTTGCCTCTGGAAGTCGCGCCGCTGTTTCGCGATTGGCTCGATGCCCACTATCCGCTGCGCGCGGACCACGTGATGAGCGTGCTGCGGCAATTGCGCGGGGGGCGCGACTACGATGCGCGTTTCGGTGAAAGGATGCGCGGTACCGGTCCTTTCGCGGAACTCATTGAAAAGCGCTTCGCGCTGGCCTGCCAGCGCCTGGGGCTCAACCGCGATCGCACGCCGCTCGATACGTCGCGATTTCGCCCGCCGTTGCCCGCCGGTCCGCGCCAACTCGACCTGATCTAGGCCGCGCGAAAGCGCGACGGGAGCCCCAAGGCCCCCGTCGCCGCGATGCAGAGTGGTGCGGGCTACTTGAACGAGTAGGTCAAGCTTCCATAGACGAACCGCGCGCGCGCGTCGTAATAGGATGGATCGAAGCCGACCTGGAACGTGTTGTTCTGGTTGGTCAATGGCGGATCCGTGTCGAACAGGTTCTTGACCCCGATCGTGAGCGTGAGATTGCGGAAGCCGGTGTAGCTTGCCTGCGTGTCCCACAGACTCAGCGTGCCCACGCGGCGCAAGTTGCCATCGGGGTCTGTCTGCACGTCGATGTACGAGCTCTGGTACGAATTGCCGAGCGTCGCGGTCCAGGGTCCGTACGTCCAATTCAACGCAGCGTAGCTCTTCCACCGCGGCGTGATGCCGGTGGCGGGCGCCTGGAACGCGTTCGACACGAAACCGGCAAAGCTGCCGTCGCTCTGCTGCACCAGGTAGTCGATGTAGTAGGTCCCGGTAACTGTTGCGCTGAACTGGCCCAAGTCCGTCGCGGGAAACTTGAAGCGCGCGTCGACATCAATGCCCTGGATCTTCGTCTGTCCCAGGTTGATCCAATGCTGGTAGACGGAAGTGATCGGCCCGGGCAGCGTCGGAAACGCCGGCTGCACCGGACCGCGCGTCACCAGGTAGCCGTACTGGTCGAGATCACCCAGGATCGTGGCGATCGGCACGCCGGTCGTCAGTTGGTCCTTGAGCGTCAGGTAGAACCAGTCCAGGCCAAGCGACACGCCGGGGACCGGTTCCCACACGCCGCCGATCGTGGTCTGGTTGGACTTCGTCGGCTGCAAGTCCGGGCTGCCGCCGATGGAGGTCGTGAACTGCGTATCGCAGTCGTTCGAATCGCCGGTGGTCGGACAGCGCAGCGGATCGGATACGCCCGGCGGCGTCACGCTCTGGACCGTGGTGTTCCACAATTCGTAGAGAGTCGGCGCGAGGAAACCCGTGCCCCACGAGGCGCGCATCAGGAATGTCGGCAGCGGCTGCCACCGCATGCTCACCTTGGGATTGGTGGTGCTGCCGAAGTCGCTGTAATGGTCGTAACGGACGGCGATGTTTCCCTCGAGCGACTTGAGGATCGGGATATTCAGCTCGCCGAAGACCGCCCAAACCGTGCGCGAATGCGAGAATGGCGCCAGGTTGCCGCCAAAGCCCGAGATGTCCCCTGTAGCGAGGATCTCCGCCGGGTTTTGCGTCAGCGTCTCCTTGCCCGCCTGCACGCCCAGCGCCAGCGCCAGAGGACCGGCCGGCAGGTTGTAGATCTCCCCGGAGCCCTTGACGTCGATGCCATACCCGGTGAGTTTGCCGTTGAACGTTGGTCCGTTGTAGTTCGTGGCAAGGATCTGCTGCGTGACCGCTGGCGTGTTGGGCCCGAACAGGTTGACCACGCCGCTGTTGAGCAGTGGCAGGATGCGCGACAGCAGCGGGAAGCCGCCGTTCAGCATCTGCTTGGTCGTGTTCTCGCCGTAGTTGAACGAGGCGTCAAAGTCCCAGTTCCACGCGGTGCCCTTCGCACCCGTCACGATGTTCCACTGCTGGTTGGTGTCGGTCGTGTCCCGATTGCCGTTCTCGACGGCGCGATACCGCACGTTGAGCGGCTGGCCGTCGACGCCGGCCTCGATGGCCTGCGCGTGCGGATAGTAGGGGCTGGTTGGCGGCAGCAGGATCGTGTTCAGCGGGTATTGCGGAAAGATGGGATTGTTCGGCGGCGTCGCGAACTGGTCCGACAGCGGCACCGGCTGGATGACGTAGCGCGATTCCTGCTTCGAGTAGCTGCCGAACATGTAGGCCTGCCAGTCGTTGTTGATCTGGTAGCGCCCCGACCCGAAGAAATTCAGCTGCTTGGTATCCGGGATCTGCTGCACGCCCTGGTACTGCGACGGATCGAAGCGGCAGCGCCCGTCGGACTCGAAGTTGGGGTTGGGGCAGGCTGGATACTCGACGAAACTGCCGATGCCCCCGGTGGATACGTAGCCCGGGAACGTGTTGCCCGACGACGTGTCCAGGCCGATCGACGTAATGTAGCTGTGCGCCGAGAAATTGCGGTCCCGTTGCGTCAGGTTCTTCTGGTCGTCGTAGGAGGCGGTGAGGAACACGTTGTACTTGTCCTTCGCCAGGTCTCCATACCCCGCGGTCGCCTTGAAGTTGTACTGATCGCCGCCACCCGTTCGCGTGGGCGTTCCGGCCCAGGCCGTCGCCTCGACGCCGGTGAAGTCCTGGCGCATGATGAAGTTGATGACGCCGGCGATGGCATCGCTGCCGTAGATCGCCGATGCGCCGTCCTTCAGGACCTCCACCCGGTCGATCGCCGTGAACGGGATCGAGGCCAGGTTCACGCCTTCGGCGCCGTTGATCGCGCCGCCGAAGGTTCCCACGCGCTTGCCGTTCACCAGTACCAGCGTGGCCTGTCCGCCGAGGCCGCGCAGCGACGCGGTCTGGTTGCTGAAGGTGAGCGAGCCGATCACATTGGAGAGCGAGACATTGCCGGCGCTGTTGTTCGCGGAGATGAGGTTCATGACCTCCATCGCGTTCTGCGCGCCGCTGCGGTTGATTTCGTCGCGGCTGATGGTCTGCACGGGCAGCGCGCCCTCGCCTTCGATGCGCTTGATGTTGGAACCGGTGATCTCGACCTTGATGTCCACCGCCAGTGCCGGTACGGCGCAAAGCGTGAGCCAGCCGGCGATCACGCCTGCCAGACGCAGGCGCCGCGATTCGATGCGCTTGTTGTTCATGTGGTGATTCCCCCAATGAGTGGAAATCCGGAACTGCGATGGACGCTGCCGGTGATCCGGCCACTTCCGTATGCAGCGTACCGAGCGTGAATCCACGCTCGCAATCGCTGGTTGGTCAAAGGCGAGGCGCCGTGGGTGAAGGGCGGATTGGCGGTGGCGAAGCGTCATCGCGATGCGCTGCACCGAAGCGCAGTTGCCGCGAGCTACAGGCAAAAAAATGTCGAAGGGCGCGTTCCTAGGCGACTGGGGGTCCCCGCTGGAAGTGTGGATGCGCCGCTTCGACAGGTATCACGCTACCGCAGCGGCAGCGCGATGTTGCGGTGATTGGCGAGCGGGAGGGCCGGAAGGGCGAACCGCGCGTCGGCGCGGGCAGGCTGCCGCGACGAGCGGCGCGCCCTTGCGCTTACCCGCGTTGCGCGCTATCGTGGCAACCGTATGCATATGCATATACAACGGTCGTGGCGGCCACAAGCTGGCGACGACAAGCGGAGGCACTCATGGCACAGCGCAAATCCATCGCCGCACAACGGCGCGGAGACGCACTGCTCGAAAGCTATGCCCGGCGCGGCAGCGAATGCGGCTACGCCAACCTGAAGCTCCTCACCCGCGTGGTGACCACGCTCTACGACGAGGCGCTGCGTCCGGTCGGCCTGTGCGCGGGCCAGCTGGCGCTGCTGTGGGCGATCCTCGCCACCGAGCCGGTGGAGATCGGCCGCCTGGGAGTCACCACGTTGACCGACCAGACGACGCTCAGCCGGACGGTCGCCAAGCTCAGGAAGGCGCGCCTGGTCAGCGTGTCCACGGCGCCCGACCGGCGAGTCAAGCTCGTCGCCCTGACCCCGAGCGGACGGCAGCGCTTTCACGACGCCATGCCGCACTGGGAGGAAGCGCAGCGAAGCGCCAACGCCCTGCTTCCGTTAGCCGATGTGCGCGCGCTGGCTCGCCAGGTGCGCAGGGCGGCGCGCGAATCTGCGGCCCGTCCGATGGACGGGTAATGACTGCTTCGTCGATGCAACTGACTTAGTGGAGGTGACATGCGTACACCGCCCGACGGTTTTTCGAGCGACGGCCGGCAGGAAGCCAAGGATGCGCGCTACCCCGTGGACGTATCCTGGGAGAGCCTCGGCGGCGCGCAGCCGCTGCTCACGCGCATTGCCGTCAAGTCGGTCAACCGCATCGTGATCGTGCAGGTCGCGGACATCGTGCGCATCGAGGCCGAGGACAACTATGTCCGGCTGTGGGCCGACCGGCCGTACCTGCACAAGGAAACCCTGACCGGACTGGTCGCGCGGCTTTCGCCGCTTACCTTCCTGCGCGTCCACCGCTCCCACGCGGTCAACGTCCAGTTCGTGCGCGAGTTGCGCCCGCAGCTCCACGGCGAATACCTGATCGCGCTGTCGGACGGCACCGAACTCACGTCGGGCCGCGGCTTTCGGGCATCGATCCAGGCCATGTTCGGGCTCGCCTGAACCGCAACGCCTCACGGGACTGCGGGAGACGCCGCAACGTGACGGCGTCTTGCGCCGGCCGGTGCCGGCAGGCAGACTTCCGGCACGGCACAACTCCAAGCGCCGGGACCATTCGGGGGTAACCATGAAGTCAATCAACCATGTCGCGGTGGTTGTCGCGGCAATCGTCTTCTTTGCGCTTGGCGCTGCCTGGTACACCATCCTGGCCGTGCCCTGGTCCGCCGGCATCGGCAAGACGATGGAACAGCTCAAGATGGAGAGCGGCGGTTCCTTCATGCCGATGGTGACCGGATTCATCGCGATTCTGGTGATGTGCTACACGCTCAACTCGCTGCTGACCCGGCTGGGGGACACCACCACTGCAAGCGGAGCGAAGGTCGGCGCGTTCGTGGCGCTGGGCTTCGTCGCCGCGAGCACCGCGTTGCATTACGGCTTCGAAATGCGCGGCGTCTCACTGTGGACGATCAATTCCGGCTACGTGCTGGTGGGACTGACGGTTGCCGGCGCCATCATCGGCGGCTGGCGCAAGAAATCCTGAAGCGTGCGATGAGCGCCCCGACGCTGACCGCACGGCTGGCCGCGTGCTACACCGGCGCCGTACACGACGTGCTGCGCATGATGGGACACGACAACATCGTGCTCCCGCCGACAATCAAGGCCATCGCGCCCGGCACGCGACTGGCCGGGCCGGTGTGGACGGTGTCCGGTCACATCGATCGCACGCGGACGCGGCACGAAACGCTGCTCGGATGGTGCACGCTGCTTTCGCGCGCTCCGTCGGGCCACGTGGTCGTCTGCCAGCCGCACAACCACGAAGTCGCGTTGATGGGGGAACTGTCCGCGCAAACTCTGCAGGCGCGCGGTGTGCTGGGCTACGTCGTGGACGGCGGATCACGGGACACCGACCTCGTCCTCGAACAGGGCTTCCCCGTATTCTGTTCGTTCCTGACGCCGTCGGATATCGTCGAGCGCTGGATTCCCGATCGCTACGGCGAGCCGGTAACGATCGGCACGGTCACCGTCAGCACCGGCGACTACCTGCTCGGCGATCGCGATGGCGTGGTCATCATCCCCCGCGCCTTGGTAGAAGACGTGATCGTCAAGACCGAGGAAGTGGTGTCGACCGAGACCGAAATGCGCCGGGCCCTGATCGGCGGCATGGATCCCATCGCCGCGTACGACAAGTATGGAAAATTCTAGACGTTCATGACGCACGCGCCGCAAGGCAAATTCGCGGACGGACATTCGCTCCAGCCGGCGGACTGATTGAGCGCCGGGACCGACAGCGTGTTCGTCACGGGCGGCACCGGCTATATCGGCCGGCCGCTGATCGCAAACCTCGTTGCCCGAGGATTTGCAGTCGACGCCCTGGTCAGGGAAGGTTCGCAGGCGCGGCTTGCGCCGGGCACGCGTCCGGTCGTCGGCAACGCGCTGGATGCGGAATCCTTCGCGGCAGCGATTCAGCGCGGGGCCACGATCGTCCATCTCGTGGGCACGCCGCATCCTGGACCGGGCAAGGCCGCGGAGTTCGTCCGCGTGGATCTTGCGTCGATTCGCGCGACCACCACGGCCGCGGTCACGGCAGCGGCGAAGCACCTCGTCTATGTGAGCGTGGCCCATCCCGCGCCGGTGATGCGCGCCTACATCGCGGCGCGCACCGAGGGCGAAGCCCTGGTCCGCGCCTCCGGCATTCCGGCCACGATCCTGCGGCCGTGGTACGTGCTGGGACCCGGACACTACTGGCCCTATCTGCTTGTCCCGCTGTATGGGTTGTTCCGGCTGGTCCCCGCGACGCGCGCACACGCCGAGCGGCTGGGCCTGGTGACGCGCAACGAGATGGTCTCGGCGCTGATGCGGGCGATAGCCGCGCCGCCCGCCGACGGCGTGCGCATTGTGGACGTCCCAGGGATACGCGCGGCGGCCAAAACCGGCTAGGATTCGCTCCATGCAAGCCGCCATCGGCGTGCACAACCGCTGCGCGGCATAGGGGTCCGATGGACATCGACCATGCACATTGAAGCCAAGCTTCGCGAACTCGGACTGGTGCTGCCGGCGCCGATAATCATTCCGCCCGGAGCGCGCCTGCCGTTCGCGTTCGTCCGGGTGCGCGGCAATCGCGCCTTCGTGTCCGGACATGCGCCGCAGGACGCCGATGGTTCTGTTTCGCGCCCGCTCGGCAAGGTGGGCCGCGACCTGACGGTCGAACAAGGTTACGCGGCGGCGCGCAAGGTCGCGCTGTCGATCCTGGCCAGCCTCCAGCGCGAGCTGGGCGACCTCGACCGCGTCTCCGCGTGGCTGCGCGTGTTCGGCATGGTCAATTCGGCGCAGGGTTTCTCCGCGCAGCCGTCGGTCATCAACGGCTTTTCCGACCTGATCCTCGAACTCTATGGTCCGGAGCGCGGCGCGCACTCACGCTCGGCCGTCGGCATGGCCGAGCTTCCGTTCGACATCCCGGTGGAGATCGAGGCGGAGGTGGAAATCGACGGGGACGTGGGTCGGCAATGACGTTCGACGCCTTTCTCGAAACCGCCTGGAACGACCACGGCGATCGCCCGCAGGAAGTCGCGGACCGGCTGGCGTCCTCGCTGCACGTGGTGGAAACTGCGGAGCACATTCCTCCTTTCGCGCGCATCCTCACGCATGTCTACGGCGAGCATCTCGGCCAATGGGACCGCGGCGTCGCGCTGCTGGAATCGCTGCGTCGCGCGCCGGCATTCGACGGCAGCGCCGCGGCCGCCGGCGCATTGGACCGCAGCATCGCGACGCTGCACTATGCGGGCGGCGAGACTTCCGTGCTCGAGCCTCTCGCGCCCGAAGACCGCATTGGTGTGCTGGCGCTGGCCGCGTCCGCGCTCTCCGGCCGCAACGAGATGAATCGCGCCATTGCCGCCTACACCGAAGCGCTGCAGCTCGCCCACGCCGGATTGCCGCCGGGGTCGGCGGCCATTCGCGCGCTCGCGATCGGAGGCAACAATCTCGCCGCGGCGCTCGAGGAAAAGAAGGACCGGGACGCCGCCGAAACCGCGGGCATGCTCGTCGCCGCACGAGGGCGGCCTTGCCTTCTGGAAACAGGCGGGCACGTGGCTGGAGGAAGAGCGCGCCGAATATCGGCTGACGCGGAGCCTGCTGCAGGCGGGTCGCGCCAGGGAAGCGATCGAAAGTGCCCGGCGGTGCATCGACGTCTGCGTGCGCAACGACGCACCGGCCATCGAGCAATTCTTCGGTTACGTCGTGCTTGCGCTGGCGCAGCGCGCGGACGGCGACGCCACGGCATTCGCCGCGTCCCGGCAACAGGCGCTGGCGCTTCTCGAGCGGGTACCCGAGGACGACAAGCGATGGTGCCAATCCGACCTGGCGGAACTCGGCGGCTGATTCAACGCAACCCGCACCGCGTAACCATTACCTGAGTGGCGCCTCGAGCAGGCAGCCGAATTCGCGCGCGAAATCCACCGAGACACGCGCATGCACCGCGCCCTGGCAATCGAAGAAGCGCTGGCTGCCGGAGCACGTGAATACGCCCTCGTGCCAGATGTCCGGGTGGATGTAGAGTCCGCGCGTGCCCTCGAAGCGGAAGCAGACGAAATTCTCGGGCCGGACATCGTCGCCGGGCAGCGCGAGCGGAACGAGGAATGGCTTCGGCTCAAGGGGAAAGAACAGTTGTCCGCCGTCCGGGTGATAGTTGGCGTGCCACTGCAACATGATGTCGGGGTCGCGCCGATGACTTTCGTCCGCGCTGGCCGGTTCGCCCGCATAGGCCAGCACGTAATGCCCGCCGACCGCTTCGTTGCGGCCATACAGGATGTCGCCGCGCCATTCGCTGACGAAGACGCCCTCGGTCGTTCCCCCTTCATCGCCGGTGTCTTCGTCGACGGGCCGCCATCCCGCCGCCCGCCACCGCACGATTTCGACGTTGCAGGTCTTCGGGTCGTCGACGAGATACCCGTAACCGTCGAGAGCGGCATTCGTGGCATCGACGACCGGCATGCGCACGCGCCGCAGTCCGGCGGGCAGGCCGGGATTGAGATAGTCGGTCATGCGCACATTTTAATCGCCGCGCGCGATCACCTGGGCCAAGCGGGCCGCGCCGGCAGCGATTTGTCGTTCGGTCAGCGCCGCGTACCCGAGCAGCAAGCCGTTTCGCGGGTGCGGTCCGGACGCGTAGCGCGACAGCGGCAGCACGCGCAAGCCCGACGCGGCCGCGCGCGCCGCGACCGCCCGGTCCGCCTGCCGAGCCGGCAGATGCAGCGCGACATTCATGCCGCTCGTCGCAGGGCCCAGGACCGCAGTCCCTGGCAGCGACCGAGCGCAGGCGGCCAACAGCGCGTCGCGTCGCCCATGGTAAAGAGCGCGCATCTTGCGCAAATGGGCGCTGAAGTGGCCGCCATCCATGAAGTCCGCCGAGCACCGCTTGCATCGCGCCGTGCGTATGGTCGTCGAGTTGGCGGCGGACCGCCTCGAAGACCGGCACCAGGGACCGCGGGAGCACGACGTACGCCAGGCGGAGCGAAGGAAACACGCTGTTCGTAAACGTCCCGACGTAGAGCGTGCGCTCGCTTCGATCGAGACTATGGATGGAAACCACCGGGCGGCCCGCATACGTGAACTCGCTCTGGTAGTCGTCTTCGACGATCCACGCCCCGGTTGATGCGGCATGGCGCAGCAACGCAAGCCTGCGTTCGAGCGACATCGTCACGCCCGTCGGATACTGGCACGACGGCGTGACGTAGACCAGCGCCGGCGCCGCGCGGCGCGCGCCCTCGTTGACGTCGAGACCATGCGCATCGACCGGCACGGGCTCGATACGCGCGCCCGACATGGCCAGTGCGGCGCGCAAATTGGGAAAGCATGGATCCTCGATCCACACGGTGTCCGACGATTCGAGCATCACCCGCGCAATGAGGTCGACCGCCTGCATCGAGCTGTTGAGGATCATGACCCGCCCGGGATCGCAGTCGATGCCTCGGGTCGAAACCAGGTGTCGCGCCGTTGCCTCGCGCAACGGTGCGTGGCCCAGCGAAGGGAAATAGCCGAGCAGGCCACCGCCACCGACGCGAAGGCGCCGCGCAGCCAGTCGCCGCCACAGCACCAGCGGGAACGCATCGAGCGCGGGCATTCCCGCCAGAAACGGCACCGCCTTTGGAACGCTGGCCGAAAAATAGGAACTCGTCGCGCTGCGCCCCCACGCCGACACGGCCGCGAGCGCCTTGCGACCCAGCACACTGGGCCGCCGCCGCTTCGCGCGTGTGGTCCGCGCGATGCACGCCCGCGCCGCGATAAAGGTGCCGGCGCCGATGCGGCGAACGAGAAACCCCTCGGCCTGCAGTCGCGCGAGGGCGTCGTCGACGGTGTTGCGCGAGATGCGCCAGTCCAATGCCAGTTGCCGCGCGGAAGGCAGGCGCGCGCCGTCCGCCAAGCGGCCGTCGACAATCGCGGCGAGACAGGTCTTGTAGATCTGCTCGCGCAGGCTCAAGCCCTCCGTGGCCGGCCCGGAAAGGAGCGGGAACATGGCGCCGCGGGATTGCTTGCGCATCGTCGCCTCGCAGGGAGCCGTCCGCAGGGCACGCCGACTTGGGCGTGCAGCGGCGCACGATAATGGCCCACAAGACTACTCGATATTGGCGCTTGTGATAAGGCCACCCGGCTTGCACACTCCGGCCACGCCGCCTGCCTGCCTGCCCGCCTGCCACACATCACAAGGATTCGCATGTCACTGCGTCGCATAGGATTCGCCATGGCCACGACCGTCACCCTCGCCTCCGCCGCAAGCTTGGCGTCCGCCCAGGACGCGCCCACGCCATCGGCCGCGCCCAAACCGCCCGCGTGCGTCGCGCCCGCCTTTCGCCAGTTCGATTTCTGGCTGGGTGATTGGGATGTGCGCGACGCGTCCGGCAAGCTGGTCGGCCACAACCACATCACGCGACTGCACAAGGACTGCGTGATCTTCGAGAACTATCGCGCCGGCGAATTCAGCGGCTCAAGCCTCAATGTCTACGACGCGGACCGCAAGGTGTGGCACCAGACCTGGGTGGACAGTGGAGGCGGCCTGCTGGTCATCGAAGGCGGCCTCGTGGACGGCAAGATGATTCTCAGCGGCGAGACCGTCGACACGGAAAAGCCAGGTGGCAAGGTCGACAACCGCATCACCTGGCAGCCGCTTGCCGATGGCCGCGTACGCCAGCTATGGGAGACCTCGGCGGACAAGGGCAAGACGTGGACGACGTCGTTCGACGGTTTCTACGCCAAGCAGAAATAGCTACCGAGCCCAACGTTCCCGGCGCGCGCATTGCGGTGCGCTCGCTGGGCCGCGTAATTGCCGACGGCTAGTGGCTGACCCTGCCTACTTTGGATCCGGAACTGCCCACGAGGAAATCGAGGTCGACGCCACGATCGGCCTGCAGCACGGTCTCGCAATAAAGCTTGACCCAGCCGCGCGTCGCATGCGGCGGAAGCGGCTTCCACTTGGTCTTCCGCCGCGCGAGCTCTTCGTCCGAGACGTGCAGATGGATCCTGCGCTTGGCGACATCGAGTTCGATGATGTCGCCGTTGCGCACCAGCGCGAGCGGTCCGCCGGCCGCCGCTTCCGGTGCCGTGTGCAGCACCACGGTGCCATAGGCGGTGCCGGACATGCGCGCGTCCGAGATGCGGATCATGTCGGTGACACCCTTCTTCAACAGCTTGGCGGGCAGCGCGAAGTTGCCGACTTCGGGAAAGCCGGGATAGCCCTTGGGTCCGCAGTTCTTGAGCACCATTACGCAATTCGCGTCGACGTCGAGCTTGGGGTCGTCGATGCGCTTGTGCAGGTCGTCGATGTTCTCGAATACGACGGCGCGACCCTTGTGCTTGAGCAGTTTCGGCGTCGCCGCCGAGGGCTTCAGCACGCAGCCGCTCGGAGCCAGGTTGCCACGGAGCACCGCGATACCCCCCTGCGGCTTGAACGGCTTGGCGATGGGCGTGACAACCTTTTCGTTGTAGTTGACGGCGTCCTTGCAGTTGTCCCAGATCGTCTTGCCATTAACGGTGAGGGCCTTCTTGTGCAGGTACTTGCCGATCTCGCGTATCACCACCGGCAAGCCGCCCGCGTAATAGAAATCCTCCATCAGGTACTTGCCCGACGGCATCAGGTCGACCAGGCACGGCATGTCGCGCCCGAGGCGGTCCCAGTCGTCGAGCGAGAGCTTGACGCCGATGCGCGCGGCGATGGCCAGCAAATGCACCACCGCGTTAGTCGATCCGCCGATCGCGCCGTTGACCATGATCGCGTTCTCGAACGCCTCCTTGGTGAGAATCTGCGACATCTTCAGGTCCTCGTGCACCATCTCCACGATCCGCCGCCCGCACATGCGAGACAACAGCCGGCGGCGCGAATCGACGGCGGGGATCGCCGCATTGGTGGGCAAGCCGATCCCCAGCGCCTCGACCATCGACGCCATCGTCGACGCCGTGCCCATCGTCATGCAGTGGCCCGCGGAGCGCGACATGCATGCCTCCGCCTCCTCGAGATCGGGCATCTTCATCTCGCCGGTCTTCAGCATCTCCGTGAATTTCCATACGTGCGTGCCGGATCCGATGTCCTCGCCGCGGAACTTGCCGTTCAACATCGGACCGCCGGAAATGCCGATCGTCGGCAGGTCGACGGAGGCCGCACCCATCAGCAGCGCCGGCGTCGTCTTGTCGCAGCCCATCATCAGCACGACGCCGTCGAACGGGTTGGCGCGGATCGACTCCTCGACGTCCATCGCCGTCTGGTTGCGGAACAGCATCGTCGTGGGCCGCATCAGCGTTTCGCCCAGGCTCATCACCGGAAATTCGATCGGAAAGCCGCCGGCATCGAGTATGCCGTCGCGGACATGCTGCGCAAGTTCGCGGAAGTGCGCGTTGCACGGCGTGGCCTGCGACCACGTGTTGCAAATGCCGATCACCGGCCGGCCGTCGAACTGGTCGTGCGGCAGGCCCTGGTTTTTCATCCACGAGCGGTGGACCATTGAGTCACGGTCGTGACTGTCGAACCACGTGCGGGACCGCAGCGTCCGCCCTTTCCGGTTTTTCCCTTTGCTCATTGCCGATTTACCTTTTACGCGGCGAGTCGCGCGCCTGTTCCCTGGTCGAAGACATGCACTTTGGCGGGATCGATTGACAGGCCGATTCGGTCGCCGGGATTGACGCTGGGGCGGCCGTGGGTGACCAGGATCAACTGGTCGTTTCCAGCCTGGATCAGCAGTTCGGTTTCAGCACCCGTCGGTTCGACCACGACGATTTCGGCGGGGACCGCGTCCGGCGCGTCGGGGCTGGCGAGACGCAGGTCGCCGGGCCGAATTCCGTAGGAGACTGCCTGGCCCTCTGCGCCCGGCCCGTGCTGCAACGGCCAGCGCACGCCGCCGGCGACTTCCACGTGCGCCGGTCCGCCGCTGCGCTTCACCTTGCCGCTCATCACGTTCATCGCCGGCGACCCGATGAACTGCGCAACGAACAGGTTGTCCGGATGGTCGTAGAGTTCGAGCGGTGCGCCGATCTGCTCGATGCGGCCGTCGTGCATGACGACGATGCGGTCGGCCATCGTCATTGCCTCGACCTGGTCGTGCGTGACGTAGACGGTCGTCGTCTTGAGCCGCTGGTGCAGGGCCTTGATCTCCGCGCGCATCGCGACGCGCAGCTTGGCGTCGAGGTTGGACAGCGGCTCGTCAAAGAGGAACACCTTCGGGTCGCGAACGATCGCGCGGCCCATCGCGACGCGCTGCCGCTGGCCGCCGGAGAGTTCCCGCGGGAAGCGCGCCAGGTACGGGTCGAGATTCAGGATCTTGGACGCATGCGCGACGCGGTCGGCCATCATCTTCGGGTCGGCCTTGCGCAACTTCAGGCTGAACGCCATGTTTTCGCCGACGGTCATGTGCGGATACAGCGCGTAGCTCTGGAACACCATCGCGATATCGCGATCCTTGGACTCGATGTCGTTGACCACCTTGCCGTCGATCGCGATGGTGCCGCCAGTGATCTCCTCCAATCCGGCCAGCATGCGCAGCAACGTCGACTTGCCGCAGCCCGAAGGGCCGACGAGCACCATGAACTCGCCTTCCTTGATGTCGAAGCTGATGCCCTGGATGACCTTCGTGTGGCCGAAGGACTTCTCGATGTTCTGGAACGATACGGTCGCCATAGTCGATTCTCGAAGGTCCGAAGTTACGTAGGTGCGTCAGGACTTCACGGCGCCGGCGGTCAGCCCGCCGACCATGTACCGCTTGAACGTGTAGTAGATCGCCGCCGGCGGCAGCGCATAGATGAGGCCGGTGGTCATCAGCAATTCCCACGGCGAGTCGTCGGCGGCGAGGAAATTGCCGAGCGCCACGCCGAGCGTGATGTCCTTGTCGTTGGACAGCAGCAGGAACGCATACAGGTACTCGTTCCAGGCAAGCAGCAGCGCGTAAGTGCCAATCGCGACCAGCGACGGCATCATCAGCGGCAGGTAGACCAGCCGGAACAGCTGCAGCGGCGACGCCCCGTCCATCTTGGCCGCCTCGTCGAGTTCGTAGGGCAGCTTGTCCGACGCCTGCTTCAACACCCAGATCGAATACGGTGCTGCGATGGTCGTCATCGCCAGGATCAGCGCCCATTGATTGTTGAGGAGCCCGTACACACCCATCGTCTTGTACATCGGCACCGCCAGGAATGCCGCCGGGATGAAGTACGTGAATAGCGCCAGATTCATCACCGTGCGTCCGCCGCGCACCTTGAGGCGGCTGATCGCGAATGCCGCGCAGGTGGCGACGACGAGCGTCAGCAACCCGACAGTGACAGCGATGAACAGCGAGTTCCACATCTGCAGCCAGAAATGGTTGAGATAGTGGTGCTGTTCCCGGAATACGACTTCGAAATTGTGCAGCGTCGGATGCGCGGGCCAGAGCTTGCCGCCCATCGCCTCGTCCTTCGACGAAAACGCGAACAGGCACAAGTGGTAGATGGGCAGCATCGTCCAGATGAACAGGGGGATGCCGATCAGCAGCAGCTTCGCCTCGGTTGCAATGCGCTTGCCCTTCATTTGGCCTCCCGCCGGGCCGCCCCAAGGGAGGCCGTGCTCCCCCTCCGGGGGCAGCGAACGAAGTGAGCATGGGGGTCCAAACTAGCCTCCCGCCGGGCCGCCCCAAGGGAGGCCGTGCTCCCCCTCCGGGGGCAGCGAACGAAGTGAGCATGGGGGTCCAAACTAGCCTCCCGCCGGGCCGTCCCAAGGGAAGCCATGCTCCCCCTCCGGGGGCAGCGAACGCAGTGAGCGTGGGGGTTCACTTCGACAGTCTCTTCATCATGAAGTAGACGAGAGGCAAGACCGCAGGCAGCGCGATGACGATCGCGGCCATCGACATGTCGACTTCATCGAGCCGCAGATAGCGGATGCCCAACGTCGCGAGGACGTGCGTGAGGTCGGCCGGCCCGCCGCCGGTCAGCAGGTAGACGCTGTTGAAGTCACCCATCGTCCAGATCATCGACAGGATCGTGCACGTCAGGTAGAGCGTGCGCATCGACGGCCAGGTGATGAAGCGGAATTTCTGCCAGTTCGTTGCGCCATCGACCGACGCGGCTTCGTAATGTTCGGCGGGAATGGCCAGGCGGCCGGCCACGAGGATCAGCGTCCAGAACGGCAGCGACTTCCAGATGTGCATCAACATGGCGATGCCGAGCGCCAGGATCGGGTCGTTGAGCCAGTTGGGGCCGTCCGCGCCCGTGAAGCGGAAGATTAGGGAATTGATGAGGCCCCATTCCGGATTGAGCATGAAGCGCACGGACAGGATCGTCGGGATCGACGGCACCGCCCAGGGCAGGATGAACAGCAGCGACATCCACTTGATCCACGGACGCGCCGTCACGAAAAACCCGGACAGGACGAGCGCCACGACCATCTTGAGATTGATGCCAATGATGACGAACGCGATCGTGTTGAACACCGACCGCAAGAAGATCGGATCGTCGAACAGCTTCTGGTAGCTGACCGGATGCCGCGCGAGCCAGAGACCGTACCCGACCGGGTACAGGACGAAAACGAGGAACACCACGACGTACGGCGTGAGGAGGATCAGGCCCCACTTCTGCCATGGCGACATGCCCTTCTTCTCGGGGCCGGGCGGCAGCCGCTGCACATCGGGAAGAGCGAGTGTTGACACGGATTCTCGAACTCCTCTTGCCGGCAGATCCGGAGGAAATCGGGCGGGACCACACCCCGCCCGATCCGTGGTCACATGTCGAACGCGATGCCGGCGAACGTCAGCCGGCGACCTGCTTGATGCGGGCGATCATTTCGTCGGTTGCCTTTTCCACCGATACGTTGTCGTTGACGACACGGCTCATGGCCTTGGCCCAGACGTTTTCGTTGTTGAGGATCGTGAACTTGTAGTTCTTGGTGAACTCGAAGGTCACGGTTCCCGCGCCGAACTGGTCGTACACTGCCTTGCGATGCGGATCCGCCTGCCAAAAGGCGCTCTGGGATCCGGACTTCGTCACCGGGAACCAGCGGCCCAGCGAGCCTTCGACATACGGCTGCAGATTTTCGTCCTGCATCATGAATGCGACGAATTCCTTGGCGCGCTTCTTGTTCTTCGCCGCCTCGAAGATCACGCCGACCTTCACCGCCGCGCGGTACACGTATTTCTGTCCGTCCGGCTTGTTTGGGAAGCCCGAGGTGGCGATCAGCTCGTCGTAGTTCTTCTTCGCCTGTGCGCGCTGCTCCGGCGTCAGCGTCTCGTTCTTCGAGTCGTCGAGCCACTTGGCGGCGATCGAGATCGTCGCGTTGTGCGTCATCAGGATCGTCTTGTTGTGGAACGACACGTTGTTGTCCGGGTCTTTCCAGCTCGTCGACGATGGCGGCGTGCAGCCGCGGGTGCGGATCGACGTGTAGTCGCGCAACGCGTTGATCAGGCCCTGCCGCACCTTCGGGTCGTCGACCAGCAGCTTGCCGTCGTCGTCGACCAGTTTGACGTTGTAAGCGTCCATGAACGTCAGGAACGAATAGAACGAGTCGCTGGAATCCACGCCCATCGGTTGGCCGATGGCATAGGTGCGCTTGCCGGTCCTCGAGCGATGGTCGGGCTGCACCTTGTCGCACCAGAAGTCCCAGTACGCCTTCCAGCCGGTCGGAATGTCGCTCGGCTTGTAGCCCGCCTCCGCCAGCATGTCCTTCCAGTACTGGATGTGCATCGTCTGCTGCTTCAGCGGGAACGCGTAATACGCTTTCTTCTTGGTCTTGTCGTTGTACAGGTAGGTCGTCTCGACGGTGTTCTTGAGGAAGCCGCCCTTCACCGGCGTGATGACGTCCGTGATGTCCTCGAGCTTGCCGTCGAACGCCCATTTGCCGGCGACCTGGAAGTCGTAGACGTCGGCATAGGCAACGTCGGGCGGCGTGCCGGCGTCGAGCGCGGCCACCGTCTTCGGAATCATGTCCTGCACCGGATACTGCGACAGCTCCACCTTGACCTTGGTCTTGTCCTCGAATTTCTTGATCGCGGCGAACAGCGCGTCATCCTCGGACTTGTAGAAGCCTTTCACCCACCATACGGTGAGCTTCTCCTGCGCGGCCACCGGTCCGGCGGCGATCAGGCCGGCCGCGACCAGCGCGGCGGCGAACTTGCTGAACATCTTCATGCGACTCCTCCATGGAAGGGAATGCTGCGCAGCGCGGACTTTGCCGTCTTGTTTTCGCAGCCCGCTTGCAGACTACGGGCGGCGCTTGATGGTGTCAACTGAGGGTGTCAACTGAGGTCATCGGCCAAAGGCGCCGACCAGGGCGCCCCGGGCGATCCGCCCGGATTGCTACATCACGGCGCCCAAATACCAGGGCACGAACTCGCTTTGGCCGTAGCCGTGCTTCTCGCTCTTGGATTTGGCACCCGACGCCGTGTCGAGCATCAGCTGGAACAGCCTCTCGCCCGTACCGTCCACGGACGCATTGCCGTCGGCGATCTCGCCGCAATTCAGGTCGATGTCCTCTTCCTGCTTGATCCACAGCGGCGTGTTGGTCGACAGCTTCAGCGACGGTGCCGGTGCGCAGCCGTACGCCGAGCCGCGGCCGGTGGTGAAGACGATCATGTTGGCGCCGCCCGCCACCTGTCCGGTCGCCGAAACGGGGTCATAGCCCGGCGTGTCCATATAGACGAAACCCTTGGCGGTCACCGGCTCGGCATACTCATACACGGCGACGAGATTTGTCGTGCCACCCTTGGCCACGGCGCCGAGCGATTTTTCGAGAATCGTCGTCAGCCCTCCCGCCTTGTTGCCCGGCGATGGGTTGTTGTTCATCTCGCCCTTTTCGCGCGTGGTGTAGTCCTCCCACCACTTGATGCGCGAGACGAGTTTCTCGCCGACTTCGCGCGAGACCGCGCGGCGCGTCAACAGGTGTTCGGCGCCATAGATCTCCGGCGTCTCGGAAAGAATGGCCGAGCCGCCGTGGCGCACGAGCAAGTCGACCGCCGCTCCGAGCGACGGATTGGCGGTGATGCCCGAGTAGCCGTCCGAGCCGCCGCACTGCAGGCCGACGGTGATGTGCGACGCGGGTACCGGACGCCGGGTCACTTTGTTGGCAAGCGGCAGCATCTCCTTGATGAGCCCGATGCCGTAGGCGATCGTCTTGGCCGTGCCGCCAGTGTCCTGGATGCTGAATGTGCGCAGCAGGGGGCCTTCCTCGAGGTTCTGCGCGCCCATCAGCGAGCTGATCTGGTTGGCCTCGCAGCCCAGTCCGATCATCAGCACGCCGGCAAAGTTGGCGTGGCGCGCGTAGCCGCCCAGCGTACGCCGCAAGAGCTGCATGCCCTCGCCGTGCGTGTCCATGCCGCAGCCGGAGCCGTGCGTCAACGCGACCACGCCGTCCACGTTCGGGAATTCCGCCAGCCGCTCCCGCGTGAAATATTCGGCGATGCCGCGCGACACCGTGGCCGAGCAGTTCACCGTGGACAGGATGCCGATGTAGTTGCGGGTGGCTATCCTGCCGTCCTCGCGCACGATGCCCATGAACGTCGCCGCCGGCGTCACGTACTGCGTCGGCTTCATGTCGGCGCCGAATGCGTAGTCACGGTCGAACGAGCCCATGACGAGATTGTTGAGATGCACGTGCTCGCCGGGCGCGATGTCCTTGCTGGCGAAGCCGATGATCTGGTTGTAGCGGCGGACCGGCTCGCCTTTCTTGATCGTGCGCGTGGCGATCTTGTGCGCCGGCGGGACGAGCCCGACGACCGTGATCTTCTCGTCGAGCAGCGTCGTGCCGCCGACGAGCTGCGACCGGGCGATGACGACGTCGTCGTTGGGGTGAAGGCGGATCGTGAGTGCGCTGCGGGTCAACATGGAGTTCTCCTCACTGGAGGGTCGCGCGCGCGACGGCGAGCCGGTCGATGGCCGTGAAGTCCCAGTCGATGCCGAGCCCCGGCGCATCGGGCGGTATGGCGTAGCCGTCGTGCATGGCCATGCGCGACGTGGTGATCGAATCGAGTTGCGGAATGTATTCCACCCACGCGCCGTTGGGCACGGCGGCGGACAGCGAAACGTGCAGTTCCATCAGGAAATGCGGGCACACGGGCACGTTGAAGGTCTCAGCCAGATGGGCCACCTTGAGCCACGGCGTGATGCCGCCGATGCGGGCGCAATCCACTTGGACCACCGAACACGCGCCGCGTTCGAGGTACTCGCGGAAATGCGCGGGGTGGTACAGCGATTCGCCGACCGCGATGGGCATGCTCGCCTTGGCCGCCAGCTCGACATGGCCACCCAGGTCCTCCGCCGGCAGCGGCTCCTCGAACCAGCCGAGCATCAGCGCTTCGTAGGCGTGGGCGCGCCGGCAAGCCTCGGACACGGTGAATGCCTGGTTGGCATCCACCATGACTTCGAAGGAGCCGCCAACCGCCGCGCGCACCGCGGACAACCGCGCGACGTCCTCGGCGATCGACGGCTTGCCCACCTTCACCTTGCATCCTTTGAATCCTGCCGCTTTCGCGGCATGCGCCTCATCGACGAGTTGCTGCTGCGGGTGGTGCAGCCAGCCGCCTTCCGTGGTGTAGACGGGGACCCGGGCTTGCGCGCCGCCCGCCACTTTCCACAACGGCTCGCCGGCACGCTTGCATCGCAGGTCCCACAGCGCGGTGTCGATCGCCGCGAGTGCCAGGCTGGTGATCGCGCCGACGGCCGTGGCGTGCGTCGCGAAGAAGAGATCCTTCCAGATCGCCTCGATCTGCGCCGCATCGCGGCCGATGAGGCGCGGCGCAAGATGGTCGCGCAGCAGCGCGACCACCGACGAGCCGCCGGTGCCGATCGTGTACGTGTACCCGACGCCGACGGTGCCGTCGGCGCAGGTGATTCGCACCAGTGGCGTCTCCTGCGTCACGAACGACTGGATGGCGTCGGTACGCACCACTTTCGGCGGCAGGTTGACCTGCAGGATCTCGACGCGCTCGATCGCCGTCATCGCCGGTGCCTAGCGGTAGACAAGCTTCGGCAGCCAGAGCGAGATGATCGGCACATAGGTGATCAGGATCAGGCTGCCAAGCAATGGAATGAGCCACGGCAGGATGGCCATGGTCGTGCGCTCCAGCGACATTCGCGCGACGCGCGCCAGCACGTACAGCACCATCCCCATCGGTGGATGCAGCAGTCCGATCATCAGGTTCAGCACGACGATCAGCCCGAAATGCACCGGATCGATGCCCAGTTGCGTGACCACCGGCATCAGCACGGGAACGGCGATCAGGATCGCCGCGGTCGGCTCGAGGAAGCAGCCGACGAACAGCAGCAGCAGGTTCACGAGCAGCAGGAACACCCACGGCGTGTGCGTGAAGCTCAGCGTCCACGCGGTGACCATGTCGGTCACCCGCGTCGCCGTCAGCAGCCAGCCGAAGATCGATGCAGCGGCGACGATGAACAGCACCGTCGCGGTGGTCTCGATGGTCTCCATCGACACCTTGACCAGCATCTTGATCGTCAGCGTGCGGTACCAGAACAGCCCCAGGAACAGCGCCCAGATCGATGCCGCGACGGCGCCCTCCGTCGGCGTGAATATCCCCGTCGTCATCCCGCCAATCAGCAGCACCGGCGTCATGATCGGCAGCACCGCCTCGAACTTCCACTTCCAGTCGGACGCGAACAACGCCACCATCGCGATTCCGGTCGCCAAGGGCGCGTTCATGCCCGCCTTCACCGCGGCCCAGATGATCAGCGGGAAGGCGATGACGATGGCCAGCTCCAGACCGGCCTTGCCGACGCGGCTCCACAGGAACTTGATGTCCGCGCCCCAGCCGTTCTTGTGTGCGAAATAGGCGACGGTCAACATCATCAGCACGGTCATCACCAGTCCCGGCAGGATGCCGGCCAGGAATAGCTGGCCGATAGACACGTTGGCGACCATGCCATAGATCACGAACGGCAGCGACGGCGGGATGATCGGCCCCAGCGTCGCCGATGCGGCTGTGACGCCGACCGAGAACTCCTTCGAGTACCCGTGGTCGCGCATCGCCTGGATCTCGATCGTGCCGAGGCCCGCGGCATCCGCGATGGCCGTGCCCGACATCCCGGCGAAGATCACCGAACCGATGATGTTGACGTGGCCCAGCCCGCCCTTCATCCAGCCGACCAACGCCAGCGCGAAATTGTAGATGCGGTTGGTAATGCCGGCGTTGTTCATCAGATTGCCGGCAAGGATGAAGAACGGCACGGCGAGCAGCGGAAAGCTGTCGAGGCCACTGATCATCCGATGCACGACCACCATCGGGGGCGTGCTCCCGGAGACCATGATGTAGATCAGCGACGCACCGGCCATGGCGATGGCGACCGGAATGCCGGTCACCATCAGCGCGAGGAACGAGGTAAGCAGCGTCCCCGTCATTCGTCGGCCCCCCCGATGCGAACTTGCGATGGCGCTCATTGCGGCCTCTTTACGGCAACCTTCCACGTCAAACGCAACGTGTCGGCCGCTCTCAATCGCGCGGCGACGCGCGCTGCGCGCCTTGCCTGCGGCCGCCGCGCTCATTCGATGGTCTCCTCGATCGCGTGTTCGGGACGTTCGAGCAGGCTGAAGCCGCGCCGCCAATTCTCGATCGCGACCTGCACCGAACGCACTGCGGCTGCCGCGAAACCGATCGCACAGACGCCATAGACCAGGTTCATCGGCAGGTCGATGATGGTCATCTTGAGCGCGCTCATCCGCATCATCATCTGGACGGTGAGCCCGAACGCGATGACGAAGAACGCGAATCGTCCGACGTCGACCAGTGTGGACAGCGCGCGGCCCGCCTTTGGCGGAATCAGCCGGTAGAGGAAATCCACGTGGATGTGCCGAGTGCGCCGTACCGCTGCGGCGACCCCCATGAACACCGTGCAGATCAGCAGGTAGCGGGCGATTTCCTCGGTCCACGCTGCCGAATCGTTCATCACGTACCGCGTGAAGAACTGGTAGAAGACGTTCAACCCGAGCAGCCAGAAGAACGCGAGCGATGCCCAGTCCTCGATCAGGTAGTGCGACAGGTCGATCGGCGCGTCCTCGACATGGAAGTGGCCTTCCTCGTCGAGGACGTGCGCTGCGGCGTGCGGCGCGCTGTTCGTGTCCGCCATTCCGGTCACTTGATCGCGACGATCCTGTCGTAATCGGACTTGCTGTAGCCCAGCGACTCGAGCGGCGTGTTCTTCAGCACGGCTTCGGCGAAGCTCTTGCGATCGACGGTGACGATCTGCAGACCCTTCTTCTTGAATTCGTCGGTGAGTTCGGCCTCGCGTGCCTTGATCTTGGCGGATGCGCGGGCGGCGGCTTCCAGCGTGACTTCGGTGAAGATCTTCTTCTCCTCCGGCGTCAGCTTGTTCCAGACGTGCGGCGCGACCTGCGTCGTCAGCCCGTCCACGATGTGGCCGGTCATCATGATCGCCTTCTGCACTTCGTAGAACTTCTTCGCCTCGATCGTCGTCAGCGGATTCTCCTGCGCGTCGACCGTCCCGTTCTGCAGCGCGAGGTAGACCTCGGCGAACGCGATCGGCGTCGGGTTCGCGCCGCAGGCCTTCGGCGTGGCCATGTAGACCGGCACGTCGGGGACCCGAATCTTCAGGCCCTTCATCCCTGCGCAGTCGGTAAATGGCTTCTGCGCCGTAGTCTGCCGCGCGCCGTAATACGTGTACGCGGTGATCTGGATACCGGTCTTCTCCCGGTAGCCGTCGACCATTTCCTTGAACACATCGCTCTTCGAGTACGCGAGCAGGTGTTCGCCGTCGCGGAAGATGAACGGGTAGTAGGCGATGCCCAGCCGCGGGTAGCTGCGCGCGGCGAAGGACGGCCCGCTGATGATCATGTCGACGGTGCCGAGCGTCATGCCCGTGTTGATGTCGGTTTCCTTGCCTAGCGTGCTGGCCGGAAAGACCTCGATGTCGAACTTGCCGTTGGTGCGCTTCTTGATCTCGGCGGCGGCCCACACCGATTCGGTGTGGTACGGCTCGGACGTCTCGTACACGTGCGCCCACTTCAATTTCTGCTGCGCAAGCGCGGGCCCGCCCGCAACAACCGCGCATGCCGCAAAGCCCATGACTGCAAGTTTCGAAATCAAACGCATGACGCCTCCTTGGTGCCTGTTATGAACGGTGGCTCACATTGACCACCGAATTGAACCACGTTACGTACAGATTTCGGCCTTCTTGCTCTTCACGCGACATTCACGTCCGCGTCTAGGCCTCGTGTGCCGATTCGCACTTGCTCGACCCCCACGCGCCTTGCGCGCGGGTCCCCTCTCGCTGCTCACGGCACCACCTGATCCGATACATTTGCGTCTGGGCCTCGTGTGCCGATTCGCACTTGCTCGACCCCCACGCGCCTTGCGCGCGGGTCCCCTCTCGCTGCTCACGGCACGACCTGAACCTTGGTGCTCTTGTTCTTGTCCGCGGCAGCGTGAAATGCGGCGACCGCATCCTGCAGCGGATATTGGCCGGACAGCAACGGACGGACGTCGACGCGGCGCGACGACAGGTATTCCACGGCCCAGTCGAATTCGATCCCCCAGCGGAACGCGCCGCGCAGGTCGAGCTCCTTGGCCATGATCTCGTTGACCACGAACGGCAACGGTTCGTGCGGCAGCGTACCCACCTGCACCACGACGCCGCCGCGCTTCGTCGCCGCGATGCAGGACTTGAGCGCGTTGAAATTGCCGGAGACTTCGTAGGAGACGTCGAACTGGGGAGTAGCCAGCGCCTCGCCTTCGCGGTCGGCGCGCAGCGTGAGGTCGGCGCCGACCAGCTTCGCCTGCGCCAGCGGCCGGTCGAGGACGTCGGTCACCGTGACCTTCTTCGCTCCTGCCAACCGTGCAGCCATGACCGTGACACAGCCGATCGTGCCCGCGCCGGTGATCAACACCGACTTGCCCAGCAGGTCGCCACCGCGGTTGACCCCGTGCAACCCCACTGCGAGCGGTTCAGCGAAGGCCAGTTCTCCCAGCGTGATGTCGCCGGCAACCGGGTAGCACTGGCGCTCGCCCATCACGAAATATTCCTGGAACATGCCCTGCACGTGCGGGAACAGGCTGGCGCTGCCGAGGAATTTCATCTTGGTGCAGAGGTGCTCGCGCCCTTCGCGGCAATAGTCGCAGCGGCCGCAGGCATGCGACGGCGAGATGGCAACGTTGTCACCCTTCTTCACGCGGGTAACGCCGGGACCCACGGCCGCGACAACGCCGGAGGCCTCGTGGCCCGGGATCAGCGGCTCGCGCACGATGAAGCTGCCGTTGCGACCCTCGAAGTAATAGTGGAGATCGGACCCGCAGATCCCGGCGGCGCCGAGGCGCAGCAACACTTCGCCGGGACCGGGCGTCGGCGTTTCAACCGGTTCGATGCGCAGGTCTTCCTTCGCGTGAATTTTGCAAGCCAGCATGTTCGTACCCCTTGTCAGTTGCGCTTCACTTATGTCCGGCGACCGTGTCCCAGCCGGTGGAGAAGCGCTTGTAAGCCTGGTTCAGGTGACGCTGCATCGCCGATCGCGCGCCCGCGGCGTCCTTTGCCGCAATCGCCTTCAGCACGGCGCGATGCTCGGCCATCGCGGTTTGCCAGAGCGCCGGAGAATCGTAGTGGTGCTCGAGTTGCTTGTACAGCGGGCCGGTGCGGTCCTGCCACAGCATCTCGACCACCGCGACGAGCGCGCCGTTGCCGGTGGCCTCCGCAATGCGCAGGTGGAACATCCGGTCGCCTTCCAGCGGCTGCTTGTCCTCCTCGAGTTCGTGCTCCATCGTCGCGAGCGTTTCCTCGATTGCCTGCACCTGCCCCTTTTTCGCCGACTTGGCCGCGAGCGCCGCGGTCTCGCCCTCGACCACGTACCGTGCGCGCAGCAGCTCGAACGGTCCCGCGGTGGCGCCGCCGTCGTCGGGCGTCGTCCTGCCGCCACTCTTCGCGCCGGCCGTGCTTCCGGGCGCCTGCACATAAATGCCGGAGCCGATCCGCACTTCCACCAGCCCTTCGACTTCGAGCGCGATCAGCGCTTCCCGCACCGAGGGCCGGGAAACGCCCAGTTGCTTGGCCAAGTCGCGCTCCGGCGGAAGCCGCGCGCCAGCCGGAAACTCGCCGCTGCGGATCAGTGTGCGGATCTGGTCGGCGATCTGGCGATAAAGACGGCGCGGTTCGATGCTCTGGAACGGCATGGCGCTCATGACGCTTCGGACAAGCGGCGCCATTTGATGGAGGTCGGGTCGGAAGGCTAACCCCCGCCCGAAAACTGGTCAAGTGGTATTACCAATTGTCGGGCTGCTAGCGTAGAATCCCGGAGGCCCGCGACCTCACACTTGTCCCATCCAGGGCGACGCCTTCCTGCCGATATTTCGCCGCCCACCGCACGATGCCCCCGACCACGATTTCCTCCATTCGTGCGACACCCGTGACCGTGCCGCTCGAGGCACCGCTGCTGCACAGCAACGGCGCGCACTGGGGCCGCTTCGTGCGCACCATCGTCGAGGTCGAGACGGCGGACGGCTTCCTGGGCCTCGGAGAAATGGGCGGCGGCGGAGAGGACGCGACTCGCGCTTTCGCGGGACTCGAATCGTACCTGCGCGGCCATGACGTCTTTGCGCTAGAGGCGATGCGCTTCAAGGTCTGCAATCCCACCGCCAGCCTGTACAACAACCGCACGCAACTGCACGCGGCCGTCGAGTTCGCGTGCCTTGACATCATCGGCAAGAAGCTCGGCGTGCCAGTCCATGCGTTGCTGGGCGGCAAGCTGCGCGACGCAGTGGATTTCGCCAGCTACCTCTTCTTCCGGTACGCCAATCCGCAAACCGGGAAGGGCGAGGTGCGCACGCCGGAGCAGCTGGTCGCCAACGCGGCCGCCCTCAAGCAGGCACATGGCTTCACGTCGCACAAGCTGAAAGGTGGGGTGTATCCGCCGGCGCACGAACTTGCGTGCTACCGCGCGCTTGCCGCATCGCTGCCGGGCGAGCGGTTCCGTTACGACCCCAATTCGGCGTTGTCGCTTGCCGATGCGATCGCTTTCGGCAACGGCATCCTCGACATTCGCAACGACTATTTCGAGGACCCGGTCTGGGGCATGCCGCAATTGCGGCGCCTGAAGGAGTTCGTGCCGCTGCCGATCGCCACCAATACGGTCGTCGTCAACTTCGAGCAGCTGGCATCGAACATCCAGTCGGGCGGCGTCGATGTGATCCTGCTCGACACCACGTTCTGGGGCGGCATCCGGCCGTGCATCAAGGCGGCCGGCGTCTGCGAGACGATGGGTCTGGGTGTCGCCGTCCACAGTTCGGGCGAACTCGGCATCCAGCTCGCCACCATGCTGCACATGGGCGCGGTCGTGCCGAACCTGGGCTACGCCGCCGATGCGCACTACCATCACCTGGCCGACGACGTGATCGAAGGCGGGCTGATGAGTTATGAGAACGGCGCGATTCGCGTGCCCGATGCGCCGGGGCTGGGCGTGTCGCTGGACCGCGAGAAGATGCGCCAATATCATGAACTGTATCGCGAGTTGGGCGGCTATCCTTACGATCGTGATCCGGGGCGTCCCGGGTGGTATGCGCACGTGCCGAATTCGAATTGGGCCGACCCTTCCATGTCGCTCCACCCCAATTTACAAAACCGGGGCGCCGCCCTTTAGAGCGGCGAGCCCCGGGTTCCAGGAGAAGTTTTCTATGAGACTCAGCGGCAAAACAGCGCTCGTCACCGCCGCGGGCCAAGGTATCGGCTTTGCCAGCGTCCTCCAGATGGCGCGGGAAGGCGCCACCGTCTACGCGACCGACGTGAATCCGAAGCTGCTGGTCAACTACTCGGGCATCGCCAACGTACATCCGCGCATCCTCGACGTGCTCGACGATGCCGCCGTCGCAAAGATGATCGACGAGTTGCCCGCGCTGGACGTGCTGTTCAACTGCGCCGGCTTCGTCCATCACGGCTCCATTCTCGAATGTACGGCGAAGGACTGGGACTTCAGCTTCAACCTGAACGTCCGCGCCATGTACATCGCGATCAAGGCGGCGCTACCGAAGATGCTCGACAAGCACCAGAAGACCGGCAGCTGGGCATCGATCATCAACATGGCCTCGGTCGCCGGGTCGCTGAAGGGCCTGCCGAATCGCTTCGTCTACGGCGCGAGCAAGGCGGCCGTGGTCGGCCTGACCAAGGCGGTCGCCGCGGATTACGTCCAGAAGGGCGTGCGCTGCAACGGCATCGCCCCCGGCACCGTCGACACGCCGTCGCTGGGCGACCGGATCAACGCCTTTGACGATCCCGTGGAGGCGCGCAAGATGTTCATCGCGCGGCAGCCCATGGGGCGCCTCGCCAAGGCCGAGGAAATCGCGCCGATCGTGGTCTTTCTCGCGTCCGACGAATCGATGTTCGCCACCGGCCAGATCTATTCGGTCGACGGCGGCATGACGATCTAAAACTTCCAGTGGACCCGGGACGGCCGCCGGAAAACATCTTTTGGACCCGGGCCGACGCGGTCGGCCCGACTTTCCAGTCATAGGAGAAAACATGAAACTCGTACGCTACGGTCCCGCCGGCAAGGAAAAACCCGGCCTCATCGACGCCGAAGGCCGCTTGCGCGACCTTTCGAAGAAGGTGAAGGACATCGACGCCGCGGCGCTGGCACCGGCCGAAATCGCCAGGCTCAGGAAGCTCGACCCGAAGAAGCTCCCGCTGGTGAAAGGCAAGCCGCGCCTGGGTCCGTGCGTGGCCACGCCGTCCAAGTTCGTCGCGATAGGCTTGAACTACATCGACCACGCCAAGGAAACCGGCTCGCCTATCCCTGAGCATCCGATCGTCTTCTTCAAGTCGCAGACATGCATCGTCGGCCCCAACGACAATGTGATGGTGCCCAAGGATTCGACCCAGCTGGATTGGGAAGTCGAGATCGGCTTCGTGATGGGCCGCACCGCGCGGCACGTGGAGAAGAAGGACGCGCTTAAGTACGTCGCCGGTTATTGCGTCATCAACGACGTGTCGGAGCGCGAATTCCAGTTGAAGAAGAGCGCTTCGCAGTGGAACAAGGGCAAGGGTTGCGACACGTTCGGGCCGCTCGGCCCGTGGCTGGTGACGACCGACGAGATCAAGGATGTGCAGAACCTCGACATGTGGCTGGACGTGAACGGCGTGCGCCGGCAGACCGGCAACACGCGCACGATGATCTTCGGAATCGCCGAACTGGTGGCCGACGTCTCGAAATACATGACGCTGCTGCCAGGTGACGTGGTCACGACGGGCACGCCGCCGGGTGTCGCGCTGGGCATGAAACCGCCGGTGTGGCTCAAGGCCGGCGACGTGATCACGCTGGGCATCCAGGGCCTGGGCGAGCAGAAGCAGAAAGTCGTGCCGTTCAAGGGAAAGCGATAAGGCTATGCGCGCGCGATTCGATGTGCGCATCGCGCTTCTGGCGCTGGCCGCGACGGCGTTCGCCGCCGCGTGGCCCGTGGCCGCGCAGCCGTTCCCGAACAAGCCCGTGAAACTGATGGTGGGCGCATCGCCGGGAGGCGGCACCGACATCGTGGCGCGCATGCTCGGCAAGGAACTGGCCGAGACGATGAAGCAGCCGTTCGTCGTCGACAACAAGCCTGGCGCGTCGAACACGATTGCGGCCGACATCACCGCGAAGTCGCCTGCGGACGGCTACACGCTGCTCGTCGCCACCACCACCGGCCAGGCGATCGCGCCGCACCTCATGAAGCTGTCCTTCGATCCGCTAAAGGACTTGACGCCCGTGGCGCTGGTGATGGTCGTGCCCAACGTGCTGATCGTCGGACCCGCGGTCACTGCCAAGGACGTGAAGGAATTGGTGTCCCAGATGAAGGCCAAGCCGGGCACGTTCAACTACGCGTCGTCGGGTTCGGGCAGCACGCAGCACCTGGCGGGCGAGGCGTTCAAGAAACTGGCCGGAGTGCAGATGACGCACATCCCATACAAGGGCAGTAGCCAGGCGCACCTCGATCTCATCTCCGGCAATGCGCAATTGATGTTCGACACCACGTCGTCCGCGATCGGCCAGATCAAGGGCGGGAAGGTGCGGGCGCTGGCCGTGACTTCGGCGAAGCGTTCGCCGGAATTGCCCGATGTCCCGACACTTGCGGAAGCGGGCTTCCCCGGACTGGAGATGACGACGTGGTACGGCGTATTCGCGCCGGCCGGCACGCCGAAGGATGTGGTGGCCAGGCTCAATGCCGAGATCATGAAGGCGCTGCAGGCACCGGAGGTGAAGACGCGCATCGCGGGCCTGGCCGGCGAACCCGGTACGCTGACCATCGAGCAGTTCGCCGCGCTGAACCGCGCCGACTCCGAGCGCTACGGCAAGCTCGTGCGCGAGGCAGCGATCAAGCTCGACGAATAGTGCTCATTGCCAAATGAAAATACCGACAATCGCGCTGTTCACCGGCGATCCCGCGGGCATCGGTCCGGAGCTCGTCGCCAAAGTACTGGCGACGCCTGGGGAATTGCCGACTGCGCGCATCGTCCTCCTCACGCAGCAAGCCGGATGGGAAGCCGCTGCGCGCGATGCCGGCGTCACACTCGACCTGCCGGCTGTGACGGCGGATGCCGCGCGCGGCAGTGGCGCCGGCATCGTTCGTCTGCAATGGGATGGCTGGGCCGTGCCGGCGTTCGCGCGCGGCCAGGCCAACGCCGGCAACGGCGCGTTCATGCTGGATGCGCTGCGCGTCGCGCTGGATCTCTGGCGCGCGGGCCAGGTCGACGCGGTGTGCTTCGCCCCGCTCAACAAGGCCGCGCTGCGCGCCGGCGGCATGCACCAGGAAGACGAGCTGCGCTGGTTTGCGCAGGAACTCGACCATCGCGGCGCATGCGGCGAGTTCAACGTGCTGGAAACATTGTGGACGTCGCGCGTGACGTCGCATGTCGCGCTGCGCGAGGTGGCCGACCTGCTGAGTGCCGAGAAGGTCGCCGAGGCCATCGGCATGCTGGACGCGGCGCTGCGCCGTGCGGGCATCGCCAACCCGCGCGTCGGCGTGTGCGGCCTCAACCCTCACAACGGCGACAACGGCAGCTATGGCCGCGAGGAAATCGACGTCATCACGCCGGGCGTGCGGCTCGCCGCGGCCCGCGGCCATGGCGCCGACGGGCCGTATCCGGCGGACACCATCTTCGTGCGCGCTAAAAACGGCGCGTTCGACGGCATCGTCACGATGTACCACGACCAGGGCCAGATCGCGATGAAGCTGATGGGCTTCGAGCGCGGCGTCACGGTGCAGGGCGGACTGCCGGTGGCGATCACCACGCCGGCGCACGGAACCGCCTACGACATCGCCGGCAAGGGCATCGCCAATCCGCAGGCGTTGACGAACGCGCTGGCCATCGCGGCGCGCATGGGTGCTGCGGCCTGAGGTGACACCGCGCAACGTGTCGGGAAATTTTACGATTGTGGCGCACATTTCGTTCATGCGGCGAACGAATCTGGAAAAATACGAGTAAAAATAGAGACTTGAAGCCGTCGTATGTTTCAGGTGCGCTTCTTGCGTTGTTGGATACAACGCTGAAGTGACGGCGGGGTACGTTGCCCCCGTTACTTGCCCTTCCGGGCATTCAGCCCGTTGCGCCAGCCTGGAGAATGCGAATGGGAAAGAAATCCTTACGGATGTTCATGTGTGCCGCGCTCGTCGCCGGTTTCGCAATGTTCGGCGCGGGGGCACAGGCAACTCAATATGGCGTCAAATTCGACCCGCCGTTCACCTTCGAAGGTTTGATGGTGATCGATGTCGCCCCACCATGCTTCATCCCCCCCGGCGACAACTTATGCGCCTTCGACGTCCTGAGCGTCACGTTTGGCGATGGCCTGGGTGACCTTTGGGAGCTTGCCGCTCCGCAGCCGGGCATTGGAACGGCCGTTCGCGTCGATGTGAGCTCCGTGCTCACGGGCGTTTCAGTTTCTGTCTTCAACTTGCAACCGGTCGATCCTGAATCCGCATCCAATTGCGGCGAGGGAACGAACCTGACTCTTACGCTCGATGGCGCCGCTTCGTTCAATTGCGGCGGATTCCCCGATGCGAGCGCCGAAGGAAGGGTGACGTCGATCGCGCTGGTGCCGGAACCCGCCACGCTGGCATTGCTTGGCCTTGGCTTGATGGGACTTGCATTGAGGCGTCGGCGCAAGCCTGACTGATCCAGGACCGTCGACTCAAAGCCCCGTCCGTGTGACGGGGCTTTTGTTTGGCGAATTGGCCCGGCGACGGGTTGCGACTCAAGCGCGGATACCGTCGTAACCGCGCGCGGTCACGCGACGACGGCCGCCCGCGTCGTTGCGTACATCGCGTGTTCAATCGCTTCCTCGAGCGTCCACGCTCGCCCCGTCGACCACGCTGCATCGAATGCCGGGTCCCCGAGCTGCGTCCGTTCCGCCCTGAGACGCACCTGCATTTCGGCCTCGCGGTGCGGCGTTCGCACGAGCGCTCGCGCTTCGCGAGTCGCGGTGGCGGCGGCGCCCACCCTGACGGCATTGTCGACTTCGCCGACAAGGTGCAGCAGTTCGACGAAGTCCTCGAGGCAATCCAGCACTTCCGCGTTCATCTCAAACGCTTGCAAGGCCCTCAGCGCCTCGGAGAGCCGCTTGGCGGAAAGTTCGAGGTCCCCGGTTGCCATGTCGGTTCTTCCCAGGCGCCACAGAGCCAGTGCTTCGCCCCGCTTGTCTTCCGAGTCCCGGCACACCTTGAGGGATCGCGCGAAACGAATTTGCGCGGCGCGGAAGTCGCCCGCCTCGAGCGCAATCTCTCCCAGATTGCGCTCGCAATCGCTTTCGAGCTCCTGGTGCTTGATGCTCCGGGCAATCTCCAGGCACTGCTCGAAGAGTTTCTGGGCACTGCCCGGCGTGCCCTGCTGCACCGAAATCTCGCCGAGGTTAAGCGATGCAATGGCTTCTCCGACACGATCCCCGAGTTCGCGAAATATGCCGAGGGCCTCCTCATTGTGTTTGCGCGCCGTTACCAGGTCGCCCTGCTGCGAATGAAGCGTTGCAAGATTCGTCAGGGCCGCCGCAATCTCACGGGGGTTTTGCAGACTACGGTGAATCGCGAGGCATTCCGTCAGCATCGTCTGCGCTTCCGCATGGTCGCTCTGGTTGATGGCCAACGCGCCGCCAACATAGAGCGCGTGGGCACGGGCGATGTTCGGCTCCTGAATGCCGGGAAGCAGCAGTGCCGCGCGAATGTTGTTGCGCGCCTCTCTCGTATACCCCCGGAGTGTCCGGAAGCGCATCAGCGCCACTTCGAACTTGACCGCCATCACCGGATCGACTCCACTTGCCAATGCCAACGCAATGGCGGCGCGCAGGTTGTCGAGCTCGACCTCCAGCCGGCGCGTCCATTCCGCTTGCTCCGGCCCAGCGAGCCTGTCTCGCGCGGTCTTGGCCAGCAGCCAGTAATAGTCGCAGTGCCGCGCGGCTGTTGCCGCCAGGTCGTCCCGGTCAACCAGGCGTTCGTGCGCGAATTCCCGCACCGTCCCCTGCATGTCGTAGCGTTTCGTCAGGTGCTCGCGGGCGAATTCGCGTATCGTCTCCAGCAATCCATAGCGCGACGAGCCATCATCCTGGTCGACCATGACCAGCGATTTCTCGACCAGCGAGCGCAGCAGATCGATCACATCATCCGGAACAAGCGGCTCCGCGCTGCACACGGCTTCTGCCGCCTGCAGATCAAAACCGCCGGCGAACACGCTCAGGCGGTCGAGGAGCATCTGCTCTTGTTCCTGCAGCAGGTCGTACGACCAGCTCACGAGCGCGCGCAGCGTTTGCTGCCGCTCGAGCGCGACGCGACTGCCGCCGGTGAGCAGCTTGAAGCGGTCGTGCAGCCTTGTATTGATCTCGCCGATCGACAGCGAGCGCATCCGGGCGGCCGCGAGTTCCAGCGCGAGCGGGATGCCGTCGAGCCGCGCGCAGATTTCGGCAACGGCCGGGGCGTCGTGTTCGGTCAGCGTGAAGCTCGGCCTCTGAAGTTGAGCCCGCTCGACGAACAGCTGCACCGCTTCCGACCGCAGAAGCACTTCGACCCCGGCCTTGCGGTCGGGCGCCGCGAGCGGCAGGACCGGATAGGTTTGTTCGCCGGGGATGTGCAGCGCCTCGCGGCTGGTCGCGATCATCCGCACGCCGGGCGCGCCCTGCATCAGCGCATTGGCCAGGCCCGCGCAGGCGCTCACCAGGTGTTCGCAGTTGTCGATGACCAGCAGCAGCTTGTGGTCCTTGACGTGCTCGCAAAGCGTTTGGGTGAGCGTCTTGCCGGGCTCTTCGCGCACGCCCAACACCTGCGCTGCGATGTTGGGAACCAGTGTGGGATCCTTGATCGGAGCCAGGTCCACGAACCAGACCCCATCCGGATGGTTTTCCAACGCGTCGGCGGCGACCTGCAGCGACAGGCGCGTCTTGCCGAGCCCCCCCATGCCCAGGAGCGTCAGCAGCCGGGTGCTCCCGATCAGTTTCTTGATTTCGGCGAGCTCGCGTTCGCGCCCGATGAACGACGTGACCTGCAGCGGGAGATTGTTGGGCGTCGCCTCGAGCGAGCGCAACACCGGGAAGTCCTCTCGGAGGCCCGGGTAAACGAGCTGGTACACATGCTCGCTCTTGGCCAAGTCCCGCAGGCGGACGCCACCGAGATCGCGCAGCGAAACCAGCGGCGGCAGCCGTTTGCCGACTTGGTCGACGACGGCCTGCGACAGCAATACCTGGCTTCCGTGCGCCGCGCTCATGATTCGCGCCGCGCGGTTTACCGGGCTGCCGAAAAGATCGCCGTCCCGCTGCTCTACGACGCCCGTGTGCAGCCCGCAGCGCACACGGAACGCTATCCCGTTGGTGGCCTTCGGGTCGCCAAGCGACAGCTGCAGCGCAAGCGTGGCGTTGACCGCGTCCAGCGGATCGCCGAAGGCGGCATAAATCCCATCGCCGGTCGTCTTTACGATGGTTCCGCGGTTGCTCTCGACCGCTGCGCGCGCCAGCGCGTCGTGCCCTGCGAGCGCCTCCGGCATCCGCGCGCCTTCCTGCTCCCACAGCCGGGTGCTGCCCTCGATGTCGGTGAAGAGAAGGGTCGTGCCGACTGGCGACGCTTGCACGTTGATTCCGTCCTTTCTCTGGTGCTACTGGGCTCCCACTTTACCGCCGTGGGGCGGGCATTGCCAATCGGGAATATCCACACTGCAGCACGGGAATATTCCGTGCGATTGAAACAATCATGGCGCCGGGCGTGTAGGACAGGCCTCCCGATCAAGTCCGCGTAACGACGCGTCAGGGAGCCGTGTACGCAGTCTTTACCGTCGTGAAGAATTCGGCCGCGTAGCGTCCCTGCTCGCGCGATCCGTAGCTCGACCCCTTGCGGCCGCCAAACGGCACGTGATAGTCCACGCCCGCGGTGGGCACGTTGACCATGACCATGCCCGCCTGCGCTTGCCGCTTGAAGTGCGAAGCATGCTTCAGCGATGTCGTGACAATGCCCGACGACAGGCCGAATTCGGTGTCGTTGGCGACCGCCAACGCCTCGTCATAATCCTTGACGCGAATGACGGCGGCGACCGGCCCGAAGATCTCCTCGCGCGCGATGCGCATCGCATTGGTCGCATCGGTGAACAGCGCCGGCGACAGATAGTAGCCCTCGGTGGCGCGCTGCAACCGCTCGCCGCCGGTGACAAGCTTGGCGCCCTCCGCCTTGCCAATCGCCAGGTATTTCTCGTCCTGGTCCAGCTGGCTCGGATCGACGACGGGTCCGATATCGGTTCCTTGCAGCAGCGCGTTATCCACCCGCAGCGTGTTCAGCTTTTCTGTGACCGCGGCGACGAAGCGGTCGTGGATTCCATTGGTGACGATGAGCCGCGACGACGCCGTGCAGCGCTGACCGGTCGAGAAATAGGAGCCCTGCACGGCGACATTGACCGCCGTCGGGAGGTCGGCGTCGTCGAGCACGACCAGCGGATTCTTGCCGCCCATTTCCAGTTGCAGCTTGGCCATCCGCGCGATGCCCTTCGCCGCGATGGCGCGGCCGGTGCCCACAGACCCGGTGAAGCTGATCCCCGTGACGTCGGCGTGGTTGACGATCACCTCGCCGACGACGGAGCCGCGTCCCATGACCAGGTTGAGCACACCGGCCGGCAATCCGGCGCGGGCGAGGATTTCCGCGATCGCCCATGCACAACCTGGCACGAGGTCGGCCGGCTTGCACACGACGGTGTTGCCATAGGCGAGCGCGGGCGCGATCTTCCATGCCGGAATCGCGATCGGGAAATTCCAGGGCGTGATGAGGCCGATGACGCCCAAAGGCTCGCGCGTCACTTCCACGTCCACGCCGGGTCGCACCGAGGCGAGCTTGTCGCCGGCCATGCGCACGACCTCGCCGGCGAAGAACCTGAAGATCTGCCCAGCGCGCATCGCTTCGCCAATGCCTTCGGGCAGCGTCTTGCCCTCCTCGCGTGACAACAAGGCGCCCAATTCGTCCTTGCGGGCGATGATCTCGCTGCCGGCGCGATCGAGAATGTTGGCGCGTTCCTGGATCGAACCGGTCGACCACGCGGGAAACGCCTTCTTCGCGGCGGCGACGGCCGTGCGCGCCTGTTCCGCGTCGGCTTGCGCGTACTCGCCGATCACGTCGCTCGTGTCGGAAGGATTGCGGTTCGGTGTCGCTGAGGCGCCTGCGACCCATTCGCCCGCGATGTAATTCTTGAAGAGTTCGGCCATGACGTTTGTCCAGGGTTGCTACAGGAGGCGCCGGCGCGCGAGGTTGCGCATCAGTGCGCCGGTACCGAAGGTCCACGGTGCGATCCTGTCGGAATGATTGACCCGGTTGACGAGCGCACCCAGCGTTGGCGTGGCGACCGTGACGAGATCGCCGACGACGTGCGTGAAGCCCTTGCCGGGACCGAGGCGATCCTTGGTCGGCGCGAACATCGTGCCCAGGAACAGCATGAGCCCGTCCGGATACTGATGATTGGGGCCGATGGCGTGCTGCACGAGATCAAGCGGGTCACGGCTTATCATCGCCATTGAACTGCTGCCGGTCATCGTGAAGCCTTCGGGGCCATCGACTCGCATCGCGATTTCGCAGCGGCGCACGTCGTCGATGCCATAGCGTCCGTCGAACAGCCGGATGAAAGGCCCGATCGCACAGGAGGCGTTGTTGTCCTTCGCCTTGCCCAGCAGCAACGCGCTGCGACCCTCGAAATCGCGCAGGTTCACGTCGTTGCCGAGCGTAGCGCCCACCGTGCGGCCCTTGCCGTTCACCGCCAAGACGATTTCCGGCTCCGGATTGTTCCACTCCGATTTCGGATGGATGCCGACCTCGGCGCCCAAGCCCACGGCCGACATCGGCTGTGACTTGGTGAAGATCTCGGCATCCGGACCGATGCCCACCTCCAGGTACTGCGACCAGGCGCCCTGGCGGATCAGCGCTTCCTTCACCTTCGCCGCCTCGGGCGAGCCGGGCCGGATCCGCGACAGGTTGTCGCCGATCACGGCAACGATTTCGCGGCGCACGGATTCCGCCTTCGCCGGATCGCCGCGCGCCTGTTCCTCGATGACCCGTTCCAGCGTGCTGGCGACGAACGTGACACCGGAGGCCTTCAGTGCCTGCAGGTCGCACGGCGCCAGGAACCACGCCAGCGACGGGTCGCGCGCGTCGTGGGCGGAATTGGCGAGTACGTCGGCGGTATCGGCCAGACGCGGCAGCGGGCCCGCGTTGCGGATCGCGGCCGCCGGGTCGTCGAGGGCGAGCAGCTGGCTCGACGTCGCGGCCACGGCGGACAGATCGTAGATGCCATCGGCCTCCACGCGCACGAGCACGGGTCCGTCAAGCGGCGCCACGAATACGCGGCCGACGAGCATCGCGTGTTCATGGTCGTCGGGCAGGCAGCGGGGAATGGTGAGGCGGTTTATCATCGTCGCGAGTCGGCAGCCAAGACTGCGGCCCGACAGAATACCCGACTTGAGGCGCCATGCGCGACGTTCGCCATGCAACGCGCGGCACTGCATAATCTCCAGTCGCGCTACAGCCGGGGGAGAATGAGCAAATGATCACGCCACAGCAGGAAAGGGCGGCGCAATTCCTTGCGGCCGCACGCAAGGACGGCCGCCCGGGCGCACGCCTCCCGGAGGACATCCGGCCCGCGGACCTCGATTCGGCGCTCGTCATCCAGCGCCGGGTCGTCGCGCTGCTGGGACAGCAGGTCGGCGGATGGAAATGCTCGGTGCCGTCGGAAGCGCGGGCGCTCAACGTCGCGCCGATCTTCGCGTCGACCATCTTCCGCAAGTCGCCGTGCGCCATCGTGACGACCGCTGCCATTGCCCGCATCGAGCCCGAGGTCGCGTTCGTGATGGCGCGCGACTTGCCTAAGCGTGCCGCGGCATACACCGAGGCCGAAATTCGCTCCGCCATTGCCGAGCCGAGGCTGGTGCTGGAACTGCTCGGCACGCGCTATGCCGATCCCGCAGCCGCGAGCTGGCCGGAAATGATGGCCGACTTCGTGCAGAACCAGGGTCTGTTCGTCGGACCGGTCTTTCCGGCTGGCTTGGAGGCTGCGCTCGAATCCTTTCCAGTCACGATTCGGACGCCGGCGGGTGTTCACTCGACGCATGCCGGTCGCCATGGCGACGGCCACCCACTGCGGCCGTTGTACTGGATCGCAAATTTCCTCGCGGCACGAGATGAAGGATTGCGCGCAGGACAGGTCGTCACCACGGGCTCCTACGCCGGCGCGATCGAGGTTCCGATCGGCGTGCCCCTGACGGTCGCGTTCGGCGACCTCGGTCAGATCGACATCGAACTCCAGCGCGCGCCATGAGCGCCGAGTGAGCATGGGGGTGGTTCACGCATCCCGCCCCGACCCAAGGCGCGAACCTGCCCCCCCGATCCCGCAGGCAGATTTGTTGCATACTTGGCGCGGTTCGAATTTCGCGAAGCGCTTTCATGGCCGCCACCGACGCAACCCGATCCTCGTCCTCCGACATTTCCCTCTTCGCGGAGATCGAGCCCTATGCGACGGGACGGATTCCGCTCGACGCGATCCACGTCATGCAATGGGAGGCGTGCGGCAATCCGAACGGAGTCCCGCTGGTATTCCTGCACGGCGGCCCCGGCGGCGGTTGCCTGCCGCACCATCGCAGGTTCTACGATCCCGCTTTCTGGAACATCGTCCTTTATGACCAGCGCGGCGCGGGACGCTCGACGCCCTCGGCCGAACTTGCGGACAACACCACGCCGCATCTGGTCGCCGATCTCGAACGTCTGCGCGAGGAACTCGGATTCGAGCGCTGGCTGGTTTTCGGTGGATCCTGGGGATCGACACTGGCGCTCGCGTACACGCAAGCCCATCCGGAACGGGTACTCGGCCTGGTATTGCGCGGAATCTTCCTCGCGACCGCGACCGAAATCGACTGGTTCATGCACGGCATGCGCAATGTCTTCCCCGAGGCGTGGCGCGCATTCGTGGAGGCGCTTCCCGCAGTGGAGCGCACGGACCTCCTTGCCAGCTATTATCGCCGGCTCATCGATCGCGATCCGGCGAGGCACCTGCCCGCGGCCCGCGCGTGGGACCGGTATGAAGGCGCGTGCACGACGCTGCTGCCCGTCGCGGACCCGCTGGGCAGGTTCGACGGCGATGCCGCTGCGCTGGCGATCGCACGCATCGAGGCGCATTACTTCGTCAACCAGGGCTTTCTCGCGCCGAACCAGCTGCAGGACGGCGTGGCAAAGATCCGGCACCTTCCCTGTGCGATCGTGCAGGGCCGCTACGACATCGTCTGCCCGCCGGTGACGGCGGACGCGCTGGCACGCGCATGGCCGGAAGCCGAGTACGTCGTCGTGCCGGACGCGGGGCATTCGGTGCGCGAGCCCGGAATTACGCGCGAGCTGGTGGCAGCGGTGAAGCGAATGCAGGCGCGCGTCAGCCGCAAGTAGCGACCGTCGCGCGGCAGCGCCTCCAGTGCAGCCGGAGAAGTCGCGCCTACTCCTTGACCCCCTCGAACGCGATGACGATGCGGACATCGTCGCTCGCCGCCCCCAGCGCGGCCTTCATCCCGAATTCCGAACGCTTGATCGTCGTGGTTGCCTCGCCACCGCACATCGGCTTCTTGTTGAACGGATTGGGTGCGCACTTGAAGCTGGTCAGCTTGAGCGCAACCGGCCGGGTCACCCCCAGCATCGTGAATTCGCCGTTGGCGCCGACCAGATTGTCGCCATCGAATACGAGGTCGCCTGATTTATAGGTCATCGTCGGGAATTTCTCGACGTTCAGGAAATCGTCGCCCTTGACCATATTCAAGAACGCCGGTGCCATCACCAGCGATGCGGTCGCAATGGAAATGTCGATCGTGCCCTTCTTCGCGGTCCGGTCGAGAGTCACGTTGCCAGTCGTGTTGCCGAACAAGCCGCGCTGCTGCGAAAAGCCGATGTGCGTGACTTCGAATGCCGGGGACGTGTGCCTCGCGTCAATCACATAGACTTCCTGCGCCAGCGCGGGGACTGCTGCGATGGCCGCGCCGAGCGCGACCGCGGCTGCTTTGAAACGTTGCATCGATGCCTCCCTTGAAAAATGGCGAACGGGGTGAATTCGTGGCGGTGGACCGGGCAATCAGCCCGCGCGCGGCAATACCATGCGCACGCGGACGATCACATCGTCGGCGACCACGGATGGGTCGGACCACTGGCCGTCGCCGATGTTGAACGCCAGGCGCTTGATCGTGAATTCGCCGGTGGCCACCGAATTGCCGGCAGCGTCTCTCTTGACCTCGACCGGGATCTTCTCGTCCTGCACCGTCCCCTTCAAGGTCAGCTTTCCGCTGATCTCGTAGCGGTCACCGCCCAGGTCCTTCATCGCCGTCGACTGGAACGTGGCAACCGGAAATTTCGCGGTATCGAACCAGCGCGGGCGCCGGAGTTCCGTCTCCGATTCCTCGCTGGCAAGGTCGATGCTGGCAAGGTCGATTTCGATCTCGGCCCTGGATTTCGCGAGGTCGTTGGGCCGGAAGTCGACGTTGGCCTTCCACTTGCGGAAGCGGCCTTCGACGTTGACCCCCATCTGCCGGGAAATGAAGCGGATTTCGCTCTTGTCGATGAGCACGGCTTGCGCGCCGGCGGCGGAAGAAGCCATCAGCAGCATGGCCAGCGACGGGATGAAAGGACGAAAAAGACGCATGTACGGATATCCGTGGACGTTGGAGGGTCGACGCGACGGTCAGCGGCCGGGAAGCATGCGGTCGAGGACGCCATCGCGATCGACGAACTGGTGCTTCAGAGCCGCCGCGACGTGCATTGTGACCACGGCAGCCAGCAGGTAGTTCAGCGATTCATGCACAAGGAGAAGGGTCTTGGCGACCTCCCGGTCCTTGGGGATCAGGTCGGGCAGCGGGATCAAGCCCAGGTAAACCACCGAAATGCCGGTGGCGGAACTGTAGAGCCAGCCGGAAATCGGGATGGCCAGCATCAGTACGTAGAGCATGGCGTGCGTGGCACGGGATGCCTGGACCTGCCACGACGGCATTGTCGCTGGCAGCGGCGGCGGCGGATGCGCGGCGCGCCACGCGAGCCTCGCCGCGGCGAGCAGGAACACCGTGATGCCGATCCATTTGTGCCATGCGTAATATCGCAGCGTGGCCGGCGCGATGTCGAGACTCGTCATGAACAGTCCGAGCCCGAAGCCGCTGAAGATCAGCAGTGCCGCAAGCCAATGCAGTGCGCGCGCGGTGCCGGTGTACCGGAATTGCATCATGCGTAATGTTTAACATGGTTTTGAAGGATGCGGGAATCGAACAGGGGGACAGCTATAATTCGCGGATCCGCCGGTCAAATTTCCCATCGAGCCCTTGCACATCGATACATTCGGCGGCCGGGACCTCCCCACGGAAGCGCCCGCCCCAACCGCTTCATCCGCAAACAGCCGGCGGCACCCGCCTGTTCCATTCGTGCACATCGTCGACGCTGGCGGCCCGTCGAGCGTCTACCTCTATCTTGACCGCCCCTGACCCCCCGGACCTGAACGCGCAGTGGCTCGCGCGAAGCCGCGCGGCCATCTGGCATCCGTGCACGCAGATGAAGGTGCACGAGACGCTGCCGCTGGTGCCGATCGCGCGGGGCCAGGGCGCGTGGCTGTTCGACTTCGCGGGAAGACGCTATCTGGACGCCGTCAGTTCGTGGTGGGTCAACCTCTTCGGGCACGCCAACCCGCGCATCAACGGCGCGCTGGTCGCGCAGCTGTACGAACTCGATCACGTAATGCTCGCCGGGTTCACCCACCGTCCGGTGATCGAATTGTCGGAGCGCTTGAGCGAACTGGCACCCGCGGGGCTGGGCCACGCGTTCTATGGCTCGGATGGTGCGTCGGCGACGGAGATCGCGCTCAAGATGAGCTTTCATTATTGGCGCAATTCAGGCAAACCGGACAAGCGCGGTTTCGTGAGTCTCGCGGGCGGTTACCATGGCGAGACGCTGGGCGCTCTGGCGGTCACCGACGTTGCAATCTTTCGCGACACCTACGCGCCGCTGCTCAATCGTAATGCCGTCGTGCCGTGTCCGGATCCGCGCCACGGGATCACGCCCGACGCCGCAGCCGCCACGCTCGAAGCACATCTGTCCGAACACCATGCGACGACCGCCGCGCTGATCGTCGAGCCGCTGGTGCAGGGCGCGTCGGGCATGGTCATGTACGACGCATCCTTCCTGCGCCGCGCCCGCGAGCTGTGCACGCGCTTCGGCGTGCACGTGATCGCCGACGAAATCATGACGGGGTTCGGCCGCACCGGGACCATGTTCGCATGGGAACAGTCGGGCGCCGCGGCGCCGGACTTTCTCTGCCTGTCGAAGGGCCTGTCCGGCGGCTGCCTGCCGCTGTCCTGCGTGCTGTCCACCGACGACGTCTATCAGGCGTTCTATGCGGACGACACCGCGCGCGGCTTCCTCCATTCGCATTCGTACACCGGCAATGCGCTCGCCTGCCGCGCGGCACTCGCGGTGCTCGACATCTTCGATCACGACGGCGTGTTGGCCGCGAACCGAGCCAAGGTCCAGCGCTGGGATGCGGCTGCCGCGCCGATCGCCGCGCATGCCAAGGTCCGCGATTTCCGCCGATGCGGCATGATCTGGGCATTCGAAGTCGATACCGCGCGACCCGATTTTGCGCGCTGGTTCTTCGAAGAAGCGTTGGCGCGCGAATTGCTGCTGCGTCCCATCGGCCGCACCGTCTATTTCATGCCGCCCTACATCCTGGCCGACGACGAATTCGCGCTTCTGTGCAAGCGCACGCTCGATATCCTGGGTGAAGCGTGACGCGCATGCTCGCGCTGGCGGCGTCGTTGCTGGTCGCATGCGCCGCGCGTGCCGAACTGCCGCGACCGGTGGCCCAGGCGTTCGTCGAGGCCGGCGTGCCGCTGCACAGCGTGGCGATGGTCGTGCAGGAGATCGGGGCCGCGCATCCGCTGTTTGCACACGATCCGACCCGGCCGGTGAATCCGGCATCCGTGATGAAGCTGGTCACGACGTTCGCCGCACTCGAACTGCTCGGCCGCGACTATCGCTGGAAGACCGAGGCGTACCTGGGTGGCCCGCTCGACGGCGGCGTGCTGCGCGGCGACCTGATCCTCAAGGGCTACGGGGACCCGAAGATCACGATAGAGCAGTGGCAGTCGTTCATGGCGGCACTCCGCGCGAAGGGACTCGATCGTGTCGCCGGCGACCTTGCGCTCGACCGCACGTGGTTCAAGCCGGCGAAGCATGACCCGGCGGAATTCGACAAGGAGCCACTCAAGCCCTACAACGTCGGTCCGGACGCACTGCTCGTCAGCTTCAATTCAGTGCGTTTCGTTTTCGCGCCCAGTGCTGCCGGCGATGCCGTGGATCTGCGCGCGGAGCCGCCGCTGGCGGAGGTCGCGCTCGGCGCGCCCCCGAAGATCGGCAGCGGCGAATGCGGCGACTGGCGTGGCGCAGTCGGCGCGAAGTTCGTCAACCGGGGCGCCACCGCCTCGGTGGCGTTCGCCGGAAGCTTTGACGCGTCCTGCGGCGAACGCGACTGGTACGTGGCGCTGCTCGATCATCCGCATTTTGTCTACGGCATGTTCTCGACGTACTTCCGCGACGCCGGGGGGCTGTTCAACGGCGGGCTGCGGGACGTGCACGCGCCGACCGGCGTGATTCCGTTCGCCACGCTGGAATCACCGCCGCTCTACGACATCGTGCGCGACGTCAACAAGCTGTCGAACAACGTGATGGCGCGGCAGATCTTCCTGACGCTGGCCACGACGCGCCATCCGCCGCCGGCCACGCCCGCGCTCGCCGCCGATGTCGTGCAACGGTTCCTCAAGGAACGCAGGATCGCCATGCCCGGACTGGTCATGGAGAACGGCTCGGGATTGTCGCGCAACGAACGCGTCACCGCCGGCGGCCTTGCGCAGCTGCTCGCCGCCGCCGATCGCAGCAGCGCGCGCGAAGAATTCGCGAGCTCGCTGGCCGTGGCCGCGACGGACGGCACCGTGCAGAAGCGCTTTCTGAACGGGACCGTGGCCGGACAGGCGCTGCTCAAGACGGGTACGCTGGAGGGCGTCAAGGCGCTTGCCGGCTATGTCATCGACGCGCAGGGCCGCCGCTGGATCGTCGTTGCCATCATCAACCATCCCAACGCCGCGCGAGGCCAGTCCGCGCTGGACGGCCTCGTGCAGTGGGTCTATCGCAGCGCAGGAGGTTGGGACCCCAAGGCGCAGCGTTGATCCCGCCGGGTTCGGAATGTGAGGGCAGCGAACGCAGTGAGCGTGGGGGTCCGGCATTCGCGCCGAAGGGCCGCCCCCGAGGCGCGAATTGCGCCCCCATTGGGGGCAGCGAACGAAGTGAGCGTGGGGGTTCTACACCCCCGGGATCGGCTTGCTGTCCTTAAAAAGCAGGTAGCCGCGGATCACGCGGTAGATCACCCAGATCGCCACGCAGAACCAGATGCCGAACGCGATGGGGATGCCGATCAGGATGAGTCCGAACACGATCAGGATCAGCAGGCCCAGCATGTCCCACAGGAACGACCACCAGAACGTGCGGATGAGCCAGGTGAGATGGGACGCGACCCATGTGTTGCGCGCCTCGTCGCGCTTCACATAGCAGACGATGACGCCGATGATGCCGAGCACGGTCATCAGCGGGAACGGCGAGGCCAGTCCTCGGCCGGCGATTTCCAGGACCGCCGCGATGGCCATCAATGCGTAGGCGAGTAGTCCGGCACTGACCGGCACCGCCGGGCTCCCGGGAACGGATTGCGGAGGAGGAAAATCGGCCATCTCGGGAACTCCTTGTCGCGTGCCGCGCCGTGCGTCGGCGCCCGTGCGGGGAAAGATGGGGCCGGCGGACGGCCCCGTCAATAGCCGCGGAAGATGGGTCGCGCGGGCGCTTCAATACCGGCGGCCGTCCTTGTGCGCGTAATACGCCCCGTTCTCGTCCTCGCACCACATGACATCGTCGTCCGGATAGAACGCACTGTCGCCCTCGGTCCGGTTGCCGATCTCGAGGTAGATCACCGGATGCGCACTGCGATTGACCAGGTGATGCGCATCGCGTGCCCCCGCGGCGTAGCCGGCGCACATCCCCGCGGTCAGGACCTGTTCGCCGGCATTGGTCGCCAGGACGGCTTCGCCCTGCACGATGTAGACGAACTCGTCCTCCAGCGTGTGCCAGTGCCGCAGCGCCGACTGCCCTCCCGGCCCCAGCGTCACGAGGTTGATGCCGAAGCGGGTCAAACCGCAGGCGTCACCCAGTCGGCGCTTGACGCGCTCGCCCATGCGCGACCGATAGGGCTCGGGATAGCCGGATCCGCGCTGTTCCGGCACGGTCGCCGGATCGAGCGCCGGAAGGACAAGTGGCTTGCGTTCGGGCATGGCGGGTGAATTATGCCGCATCGACGCCGCGCTTGCCCGACCCCCGGGGAACGCGCCGCCGCGCCAGATTGCCGGGGCGGCCCATAGCGCCCGCACCATTTCCTGCGGCTATAATGGGAGATTCGCAGTCCCGTGTTTCCATTGTCGATCATCTGGAGGCAGCCATGACCATCGAAACGACACGCGATCAGATCGTCGATCAGTTCTCGAGTGTTCTTACCGAAGCCGAAGGTCTGCTCAACAAGGCCACGCACGAGACCGGCGAGAAGGCCCGCGATCTTCGTACGCAGGCTGAGGCGCGCCTGCTGTCGGCCAAGCTCAAACTGCAGGAACTCCAGGGTCAGGCGGTGGACCGCGCCAAGGATGCCGCCAAGGCGACCGACGACTACGTCCATGAGAATCCGTGGCAGGCGATCGGGATCGCAGCCGCGGTCGGCCTGGTCGCCGGCCTGCTGATGAGCCGCCGCTAGACGGATCGCCAGGAGTCGCGCGATGGACAGCGGCGGCAGCGAGCAATCCGTACCGCGCGACCTGCGCGGCGCCGCCGCGCGTCTCGGCGCGTCGCTGCTCGGACTGGTGCGGACGCGCCTGGAACTCGCATCGGTCGAATTTGCCGAGCAACGCGACCGCGTACAGCAGCAGCTGACGTTGCTGCTTGCGGCAATGGCGATGTTCATGTTCGCGGTGCTGTTCGTCGCGATGTGGGTCATTGCGTACTATTGGGACACGCACCGGCTCACGGCGATTGCGATCGTTGCGGTCGTCTTTGCCGGCGCCGGTGCTGCGTTGCTGGCGTTGCGTTCGCAGGCGGCAGGCGTCGCGCCGACGCCCTTCGCTGCCACCATCGCCGAGTTCGAACGCGATCGCGCCGCGCTTGCCGGGCGCGATAACGCGCCTCCCGTCGCGCCACCGACGACATGAACCGCGAAGCCCTCGCCCGGCGCAAATCGCTGCTGGTGGCGCAATCCCACCTGCATCGGCTGCAGGCCAGAATGGCGTGGCACGATGTCAGGCAAGTCGTATCGCCGCCGCATCTCGCGCCGGCGCAAGGTGGTCATCTGCGTTCGATCGCGGCCACGCTTGTGGCCATCGCCGTGCCCCTATTCGGCGTGTCGCGGCTCGGACGCATCATGCGCACGATATCCATCGGCATGATGGTCATGCGCGTCGTGCGCGGCCTGCGCAGCCGCCGCCTCTAGAGTCCCAGCGCTCTCATCAGCCCGTCGACGCGCGCCTTGACGGCGGCGTCCATCGCGATGGTGCGCCCCCATTCGCGCTGCGTTTCTCCCGGCCACTTGTTGGTGGCATCGATGCCCATCTTGCTGCCCAGGCCGGCCACCGGCGACGCGAAGTCCAGGTAATCGATCGGCGTGGACTCGACGATCAGCGTGTCGCGCTTGGCGTCGACGCGCGTGGTCAGCGCCCAGACAACCTCGCGCCATTCGCGGATGTCCACGTCGTCGTCGGTGACGATGATGAACTTCGTGTACATGAACTGGCGAAGGAAACTCCAGACGCCGAACATGACGCGCTTGGCGTGGCCGGCATACTGTTTCTTCAGCGACACGACGGCGAGCCGGTACGAGCAGCCTTCCGGCGGCAGGTAGAAATCGGCGATTTCCGGAAACTGCTTCTGCAGCAGCGGCACGAACACCTCGTTCAGCGCGACGCCCAGCATCGACGGCTCGTCCGGGGGCTTGCCGGTGTACGTCGAGTGGTAGATCGGATCGCGGCGCAGCGTGATGCGCTCGATCGTGAGGACGGGAAAGCGCTCGACTTCGTTGTAGTAGCCGGTGTGGTCGCCGAACGGACCCTCGGGCGCGGTCTCGTAGCCGGTCCCATCTTCCGCGTCGGGCTCGATGAAGCCTTCCAGCACGATTTCCGCCGACGCAGGCACCTGCAGGTCGTGTGAAAGGCAATTGACGATCTCCGTGCGGCCGCCGCGCAGCAGGCCCGCAAACTGGTATTCCGACAGCGAATCCGGCACCGGCGTCACCGCGCCCAGGATCGTCGCGGGATCCGCTCCCAGCGCGACCGCGACGGGAAAGCGCTTGCCCTGCGTATCGAGCGCGTGGTCGCGGAAGTCCAGCGCGCCGCCACGATGCGCCAGCCAGCGCATGATCACCTTGTTGCGGGCAATGACCTGCTGCCGGTAGATGCCGAGGTTCTGCCGCTTCTTGCGCGGACCGCGCGTGACCGTGAGTCCCCAGGTGATGAGCGGCCCGGCGTCACCCGGCCAGCACGTTTGCACCGGAAAGCGCGCGAGGTCGACGTCCGGTCCCTCCCAGACGACTTCCTGACACGGTCCCGACGTGCGCTCCTTCGGGGCCATATCGAGCACCTTCATGAATACCGGACGGGTGTTCTGCCATGCGTCCTTGAGTCCCTTCGGCGGCTCGGGCTCCTTCAGGATCGCCAGCAATTTCCCGATATCGCGCAACGCCGTGCGCCAGTCGTCCCCTTCGACGCCCATGGCTCGCGCGACGCGCTGCGGCGTGCCGAACAGGTTGCCGAGCACCGGAATAGCGCTTCCGCCGGGAGAGCGCAGGTTTCCCTTGGGATTCTCGAACAGCAGCGCGGGACCACCGGTCTTCAGCACACGATCGCACATTTCCGTCATTTCCAGATCGGGATCGACGGCAAGCGCGACGCGCCGCAATTCGCCCCGCGATTCCAGCTGGGCAATGAAATCTCGGAGGTCGCGATAGGCCATGGCGGGGAACGTAAAGGATGCCGCGCATCATAGCCTTGCCCCTCGCCCGCGGCCAATTCGGCGCGGCGAGAACGACCGTTACAATGCCGGATGACCGCTGCCGGCGCCCGATCACGCGAATCCCGGTTCGAACGCACGCGCCTCGCGATCTTCGGCATCCTGCTTGCGGGCTTCGTGCTTTCGTTCTTCCACCGCACGGCGCCCGCCGCCATCGCGGGCGAGTTGACCAGCGCGTTTTCGATCAGCGGCGCCGTGCTCGGCACGCTCGCGGCGACCTACTTCTTCGTCTACACGCTGCTGCAGGTCCCGGTGGGCGTGATGGCCGACACGCTCGGCCCGCGGCTCATCGTGACGGTCGGGGCGTTGATCGCGGGCGCAGGATCGCTGCTGTTCGGGCTCGCGCCATCGTGGGAGATCGCGGCGATCGGCCGCACGCTTGTAGGCATCGGCGTCTCGGTGGCCTTCATTTCGCTGTTGAAGATATCGGCCGTGTGGTTTCCCGCCAATCGCTTCGCGACGCTGGTCGGCGTCGTGCAATTCGCGGGGAACCTTGGGGCCGTCATCGCCGGCGCGCCGCTGGCATGGGTCGTCACTGTCGCTTCATGGCGAACGGTCTTCGTCGGCCTGGGGCTGCTTTCCATCGCGATGGGCATAGCGGCATGGACCATCGTGCGCGACCGGCCCGAGCAACGCGGCTTTCCCCCGGTCCACGCAGCACTTCCCGCCGGCACACAGCGAACGCCGTGGCGGCAGGCGCTGCTCGATGTGCTGGCCAACCGGAAGACGTGGCCGACGTTCTTCGTCAACATCGGCATTGGCGGCAGTTTCCTGGCCTTCGCCGGTCTGTGGGCCGTGCCCTATCTGCAGCAGGTGTACGGCATGCCGCGCAATGTCGCCGCGCAGCACGGAAGCGTGCTGCTGCTCGGCGTGGCGCTCGGTTCGCTCGGCATCGGCGCGCTGTCCGACCGGCTGCGCAACCGGCGCGATGTCATGCGGGCCTACACATTCCTCTACGCGATGTCGTGGCTGCCGTGGCTGCTGCACTGGCAGCCGTCGGCAGCTGCGAGCTATGCGTGGTTTTTCCTGATGGGCCTGCTTATATCCGGTTTCGTGCTGACGTGGACGGTGGCCAAGGAAGTGAATCGGCCCGAACACTCCGGCATGGCGACCTCCGTCGTCAACGTCGGCATTTTCCTCGGCGCCGGCGCGCTGCAGCCACTGGTTGGCTCGGTGCTCGACCGTGGACGCGCGGCAGGCGACGTCGCGCACGCATGGGACAACGCACTGATGTTGCTCGCGGGCACGGCGGCGTTCGGCGCGCTGGCGACGCTGTTCGTGCGCGAGACCGCGACGCGGTCGCGGACCCGCTAGCGCCCGTTGCCACCATGGGCTAGATGACGGCGGCGCTGCCCCCGTCCATCGGAATGATCGCGCCGGTGACGTAACTGGCGGCGTCCGATGCCAGGAACAGCGCGACCTGCGCCACTTCCTCCGGCGTTCCCGCGCGCCGCAGCGGGATCTTTGCCTGCTGTCGCGCCAGCAGTTCCGCCTCTGGCGTGCCGGTCATCTTCGCTTCCACCGCCAAGCCTTCCTGCACCCGTCCCGTCAACGTGGTGCCGGGGCTGATCGCATTGACGCGCACGCCCCGCGGCCCGTAGGCGGCGGCGAGTCCGGCCGTGGCGAGCATGAGCGCAGCGTTGGCCGCGCCTCCCGGCAGATGAATGGGATTGGCAACCTTGCCGCCCATCCCGATGATGTTGATGATCGCGCCGTGGCCGCGCGCCGCCATCTGCTTCACGACGATGTCGAGCGGATGCACGTAGCTGAAGAATTTCGCGTCCATCGCGTCGTGCCACGCCTTCGCGGTGAGGTCGTCCGGCGCGGTGCGCCTGGCGGCGCCCGCCGAATTGACGAGGACGTCGATCGGCCCCCATTGCGCTACGACGTCGGCCACCATGCGCGAAGCTTCGTCCGCGCGCGTGAGGTCCGCGACCATTGCAATCGGCGGGTGCGCCGATTGCGGCAACTTGGCGAGTGCGGCGTCGAGATTGCCGCGGCTGCGGGATACCAGCGCGACCTTGGCGCCTGCGCGCAGGAAACTCGCGGCGCACGCGAAGCCGATGCCCTTGCTGGCGCCGGTGACGATGACGATCTTGCCTTCGAGCTTTGCGTCCACGATCGATCAGCCTTTCGCAGCGAAGCGTTTTTCGAGCGAACCCATCACCGCGGGCCACGCCTTCTCGAAGTACGCCTTGTTCTTCGCCCAATCGTCGCCCGTGCCGTAGCCGAAGTTGCGCAGCGTGACTTCGGTGCGGTTGTCGGACAGCGGCTTGAAGTCCAGGTACACCAGCGTGCGCAGCTTGCGGATCATCGGAATGTCCGGTGGCGCGTTCCATTCGAACACGAACTGCTCCATCGGCTTGACGCTGTGCACGAGGCAGCCTTCGCTGCCGCGCGAACCTTCCGGAGCGTTGACGCCGAACCACAGTTCGAATGCGCCGCCGGGCACCGGCTCGACCTTCGCCACTTTCGGCGCCCAGAAACTCTCGATGCCCTCCGCCGTCGTCCACGCCTTCCATACGTCCGCGACAGGCGCGTTGATGATCCTGGTCACGGTGATATCGGGCGCCAGCGCCTGGGCCCCGGCCATCGTCGACGCGGTACTGGTGGCCAGCGCCAGGAAGATCAGTCGCAGGTACCGGAGGGAAGTGCCGAACATGGGAAACTCCTGGTCAGGACCCCGTACGTCCAACGGCAGTGGCGCATCCGACGCGCGTTCAAAGGAAGGCACAGATGGCTCGCCATGCCGCCAGCTTTTCCGCGAACGGACGCGTGTACGCGGGGCTGGACGACGGCAGCACGAGTGTAGCGTATCCAGCCTCGCGCCACCGCCCCTCCGCGCGCGCCGCGGTACGGCCGTTGAAGCCGACGAGCCGTATCCCCGGCGCGCGTGTCCGCATGCGGCTGATCTCGCCGCCTACGGAATCGCGAATCGCGGAATCCAGGCTTCCTTCGCGCGTGCACGCGACAATCGTGTCCCACACGCCCACGCCGCGCAGCTTGATGCGCGCCAGCCGATCAGGATACGGAAGCGTCAGCAGCGGTTCGTCCAGCACGCTCGCAAGCAGGGGCCAGAAGTGATTGCGCGGATGCGCATAGTACGCACGCGCGGCGAGCGACGCTTCCCCCGGAAAGCTGCCGAGGATCAGCACGCGGGCGTCGGGGCCGACCACCGGCGGCAGGCCGCGCAGCCGGCCCACAGTCAATGCAACAGCGGCCACGCGTTCAACCGAACCGCGTAGTCCAGTGCGATTCCGGCAAACACGGCAAACCCCAGCCAGTGATTGGAAAGGAACGCGCGAAAGCACCGACCGCGTTCGCGGGTGCGGATGAGCCAGAGGTGATAAATGGCAAGCGCCGCGGCCACCGCCAACCCGCCCCAGAACAGCGGACCCATGCCGCGCATCGACCCAATCCAGGCCGTACCGGCGAAATACACGCCATAACAGGCTGCGACGGCGACGACATCGAAGCGGCCGAAAGTGATCGCGGACGTGCGCAAACCCAGGCGGATGTCGTCGTCGCGGTCAACCATCGCATATTCGGTGTCGTAGGCCACCACCCAAAACAGGTTCACCGCGAACAATATCCAGGCCAGCAGCGGCAGCGTGCCGTAGACCGCAGTGAACACCATCGGAATGCCGAATGAAAACGCGAGGCCGAGGAACGCCTGCGGAACGGCGAGGAAGCGCTTGGTGAACGGGTAGGCGACGGAGATGGCCAGCGCCACGACGGACAGGCGTACGGTCTGCAGGTTGGTTCCGTAGGCCACGAGCACGAACGCCACCGCCGCCATCACGGCGGCGACCACCAGCGCCTCCCAGGGTTCGATATCGAGACGCGCGAGCGGCCGGTCGGCGGTGCGCTTCACGTGCGCATCGAAGTCGCGATCGGCCCAGTCGTTCAACGCACAGCCGGCGCAACGCATGACGATGGTACCCACGGTGAACACGATGACCAGTGTCAGCGCCGGCTGGCCGAATGTCGCCCACCACAGCGCGGCCAGCGTCGGCCACAGCAGCAGCAGGATGCCGATCGGCTTGTCCAGCCGCACCAGGCGCTCGTAGGCGTCGATGCGCTGCTTCCAGGTGCGCGCCAACGTCGCGGACGGCACGCCAGTCATAGCGGCAGCGCGAGCTGTTTCTTGAGGTCGCGCCGCGCGACGTCCCCGAGCATGGCGTCAGGCGTTGGAAAGCGCAGGCGCACGCGAAGCTCGCGCTTCAGCCTGTCGTTATCGAGCCTGCGCGACTCGCTCATGAAGGAAAGCAGCATGGGTGCGATGCGCTGCTCGGCCTCCTCCCACGTGACGCGTGGCGGCCGCGGCATCTGGTATGCGTCGGCCACGGCGTCGAACCAGTTGCCCATCTTCATCTGCGCGTCGTCGGTCGCGTTGTAGGCGCGATTGGGCCGTCCGTGGAACATCGCCGCGACGACCGCGCGGGCGAGGTCGTCGGCGTGGATGTGATTGGTGTAAACATCATCCTCCGCCGCAAGCACCGGCGTTCCCTGGCGGATCCGGTCCAGCGGCAGCCGCGTCGGCGCATAGATTCCCGGCGCGCGCAGGATCGCCAGCCGCACGCCGCAGCCGCTCGCCCAGGAACGCAGCCGGTCTTCGGCCGCCACCCGGCGCCGCGCGCGCGGCGTCTGCGCGCGCCGGGCGTGCGTTTCGGTCACGTGGGCGCCGGCGCAATCGCCGTATACACCAGACGTGGATATGTAGACGAAGCACCGCGGTATAATCCGCGCCCTTGCCAGCGCGGCGACAAGTCTTTGCGTGCGTGGATCGTCGCGGCCATCCGAGGGTGGCGGCGCGAAATGGAGGACCGCGAACGGCGCGGTGCGTAATCGGCCAAGCGTTGTATAGTCGTCGAGGTCGCCGGCCATGGGCACGATGCCATGGGCGCGCAGCTTGGGCCCGTCGGCGGCGCGTCGTGTGAGACCGTAGAGGCGGACCCGGCCGCGCAGCAGCAGGGCCACGCGCAATGCGACATCACCGCATCCGATCATCAGTACCCTGACCACATCCGTACCCTGATCACTTCCCGGCCTTGACCGCAGTGCAGGCCGCGACTGGCGCAACCTGAACGCTTCAAAATGACGGCAAAGATTACCATAAAGCCCAGCGATCATTCGTTCGCATGCGACGACGACGAGACCGTTCTCGCCGCGGCAATGCGCAACGATCTCATGCTGCCCTACGGGTGCCGCAACGGCGCGTGCGGAACGTGCAAGGGGAGGATTCTGTCCGGCGACGTCGACTACGGACCCTACCAGGCGTCGACGCTCACGGACGACGAAAAACGCGCCGGGCTCGCGTTGTTCTGCTGTGCGCGCCCGCTCACCGATCTCGTCATCGAAGTGCGCGAAGTGCGGCGTGCCGGCGACATCCAGATCAAGCGGCTGCCCTGCCGCATCGAGTCGATCGACAAGGCCGCGCCGGATGTCGCCATCGTGCGGATCAAGCTCCCGGCGAACGAACGCCTGCAGTTTCTCGCCGGCCAGTACATCGATTTCCTGCTGAAGGACGGCAAGCGCCGGAGTTTCTCGCTGGCCACGGCGCCGCACGACGACCAGCTGCTCGAGCTGCATATCAGGCATGTGCCGAACGGGTTCTTCACCGATCTGCTGTTCGCCCAGTACAAAGGGCGCGAAATCCTTCGCTTCGAAGGCCCGCTCGGCGCGTTCTATCTGCGGGAGGAATCCGACAAGCCGGCGATATTCGTCGCTGGCGGGACCGGCTTTGCACCGATCAAGGCCATCATCGAGCACGCGTTGCATCACAAGCTCGATCGCGAATTGGTGCTGTATTGGGGCGTGCGTTCGCTGCGCGATCTGTACCTGCCGAACCTGCCGGGTCAATGGCAGTCGCAGCACCGCAACTTCACGTACATCCCCGTGCTGTCGGATCCGCTGCCCGGGGACGCGTGGCCCGGCCGCACCGGCTTCGTGCATGCGGCGGTGGCGACGGACTTTCCCGACTTGTCGGGCTACCAGGTCTACGCATGCGGCGGACCGCTGATGATCGGCGCGGCGCGCGCCGAATTCACGCAGAAGCGCGGATTGCCGGCGGATGAGTTCTACGCTGACAGCTTTACCTACGCGGCCGAAGCGGAAGCGAGGACCGGCGCAACCTAGCGGGGCCGGCGCTTGAGTTCGGCCAGCGCCAGTGACAGCGCGCTCGCCAAGTGACTGTTGGCGGCCTCGTCGCGTCCCAGTCTTCCCAGCATTTCGCCCAGCGCGACGTGCGCGCGCCAATGGTCGTCGAGCGCCAGGCTGGCCTCGAAGTACGTCTGCGCCTTGCCCCACAGGCTTTCGCGCTCGCACAGCTTGCCGAGCGCATAGAGTAGCGCCGCGTCCTGGCTGTGCTGCAGCAGCCAGCGCTCCGCCGTCTCCAGCTGCCGCGTCGGCTCGGGCGTCCGGCACCGCGCATACAACGTCACGAGTTCCGGGTCCCATCCCCGGTCGAGGCAGCGCACGATGATCTCCGCCGCTTCGCGGTCGCCCCCCAGCGCCAGAAAGCTCTCCGCGCCGGCGCGCGCCACCTTGGGATTCAGCCTGTCCACGTCGGACAGGTGATTCCAGTGGGCACGCAGGCCGGTGGCATCCTGGCGCAATGTCGCCAGCGCCTCCGCGTGCGCACCCGCACGCAGCAGGTCGCCCTGCCCCGGCTCATAGACGCGGCGCTTGACCAGCTGATCGACGAGCGGAGGGATTTCCGCTTGTCGACCGGCCGCCGTGAGCGCGCGCAACTCGAGCCTGAGCGCCGCGGTGTGCAGGCCCGCGTCGCGCTTCAGCTCGCCCAGCTGGCTCAGCGCGTCGCCGGGTTGTCCGCGCTCCAGCGCCGTTTCCGCGGTCAGCATGAGGCGCGGCACCGCCAGGCTGCCTACGCCCGCGTCTGCTCTCCCGAGGTAGGTCAGCGCCGCGTCGAAGTCGCGGCTGTCGATCGCCGCGCGCGCGCCGACCAGCGCCGCAATGCCGGACGAATGCGGAATGGCAAGCGCTTCGTCCGCAATCTGGCGCGCCTTGCCGTAGCGGCCCTCGAGCAGCGCCACGACAGCCGCATCCTGCTTCGCTCGGGCGCGCTCGACGTTGCGGCGGCGCCGAGCTTCCTGCACTTCGCGCGGCAGGCGCGAGATCCGCGACGACAACCGCAGCAGCAGGTAGGCCACCGTGAACGCGGCGAACAGGACGACGAGCAATGCGTTGAGCGACAACTCGACGCGATACGGAGGCGCCACGAAGAGCGCGTAACCGGCATTGAGCTTGAACAGCAACGCAGCCACCACCGCGAGCACGGCCAGCAGCATGAACGCGAACAGGGTGCGCATGGCGATCCTGCTGTGTCAGGGCACGCGCGGCGCGACCGGGGCGGTCACCGCCCTCACGCCGATGCGTTCACGCGATGCCTTCACCGTACGCAACGCGGTCAGGCTGGCGTTGATGTCCGGCAACTCGGCGGGCATCACCGTCGTGCCGATCTGCGTGAGCGTGGCCATGAGCGCCTGTACAGACTTGGAGCGCGTATCGAAGTATTTCTTCACCCACGCATTGGCCGCCGCGATGTCCGACTTGAAATTGGCCTCGTCGCGCACAAGCAATGCGACTCGCGCCGAAAGCAGGCGAAGGCGCAGGTTCTCGCGCAGGAAGTATTGCTGGGCCGGCGTCACGAGGGGCGGCGCCTCGCGGTCCGACACTTCGATGCGCACGACCGCCTTGAGTTCGCCCCAGGTACTGCGAAGGAAGGCAAGCCACGCGGGATCTTCGGCTCGCGGCGGCACTGGCGGCGGCACCGGAATGCGCTCGTCCTGGGCGAGTGGCAGCGAGTCGATCGCCGCCAGCGAGCGATCGAGCTTCACCGCGATTTCGGAGACGTCCACGCCGGGAATGGCGCGCAGGCGTTCCATATCCCGGCCGAGCGCGCTGCGCAGCGGCGTCAGCTGCGCACGATTGGTCCCGGCCAACCTGCCGTCGGCAAGCTGCAGCGCGGCGAGCGCGCCGGGCACGTTGGCAGCCAGCGAAAGCTGTTGGCTGGCGAGCGACAACATCTGCTCCACTTCGGTGAGCAGCACGTCGTCGCGCGTCGGCGCGATGTCCTGGTATTGCGTTTCGAGCGATGCCTGCTGCGACTGCAGCTCGGCCATCCGCGTTTCCAGCAGCGCAAGCTTGGCGTGCGCCTCGCGCAGGTCGCCGGTCTGGTCCGAGTCGCGCGCCTTGGCCTGGGCCAGCGCAGCTTCCTCGTCGGACGAACGATTCTTCATGTCGGCGCGCAACGAATCGACATTGTTACGTGCTTCGAGCCAGGCCAGTCCCGTCATGCCTGCCAGCACGATGGCGACGATCGCGACGAAGGCCCGAGAGGCCGGCTTCGCGAACGGCGTGGCTGGTCCGGCCGCGCGCGCCGCCTCACTGCCGGACTTGGCTGCGCGCGCTACTCCGGCGGCATCGGGAGGTGTGGGTTCCATCGTGAGGCGTTCTGCGAGCATCGATTCTAACAGCCGGCGACCGCGCGACGCTGGCCGCAGCACCCCACGGTCGCTTACAATTCGCCCTACGTGTCGCCAAGCCGGCGACCCCACGCCAACCTGCATGGACTCCCCTTCTTGTGAACGGCCTTACGCTGCTCGTCCTCATCGCGTTCGCGATCGCCGTCTTCATTGCGTACCGGGCCGGCACGCTGCGCGGCCGCCGCGATGCGCTGGCCAGGCTTCCGTTGCGCGAAACGGTGAATTTCACTCCTGCACCGTCCTCTGCGCCGGAGCCGGCGCCGAAGCCCGTCTCTTCTTATGCAGCGGAGAACGTGGTCGAGAGCGAGGCCGGAGACGCCGATCGCGTCTCCAGCGAAAAAGCGCGCCTCGTGCGCAGCCTCGCCGCGGAGGCCGACGCATTGCGGCGCGCGGCCACCACCGCCGAAGCGCGGCGCCTCCAGCTTGCCGACTTCGCCGAAGACAGGCGCCGCCTGCTGCGCGAATGCGCGCAGGCGCAATCCGATACAGCGCGCTACCGCGAACTCGTCGTCGACCTCGAGAACAACGCGCTGCCGCCGCTGCTCACCGGTCCCAATACGTTTGACGATCTCAAGCTCATCGTCGGGGTCGGGCCGGTACTCGAGCGCATGCTGCACCGGCTTGGCGTCGCGACATACCGGCAAATCGCGCACTGGAGCGAGCGCGACATCGACGAGATCGACGCCAAGCTGCCCGAATTCCCGGGCCGCATCCGCCGCGACGGGTGGGTCACGCAAGCTCGCGAGCTGCACCAGTCCAAGTACGGCGAGACGCCGGCACGCTAGGCCAGGACGATGGGCAAATCACCGGCGCGTCCCGAAGCGCATCCGCTGGCGCATGCCGTCGTGCCGATCCTGTTGCTGGCGATCGTGTGGGGCTGCAACTGGCCCGTGCTCAAGATCGGCGTCGCCGAGCTCGCGCCGCTGACATTCCGTGCAATCACGCTGCCGGTCGCGGCGCTGGGCATGTTCCTGGTCACGCGCTGGAGCGGCGAGTCCATCCGCATTCCGCGCGCTTGGTGGGGCCGCCTGGTCGCACTCGCATTTCTCAACATCGCGGGGTGGAACGGCTTCGTGCTGTTCGGCGTGCAGCAGCTTCCGGCGGGACGCAGCGCGATCATTGCCTACACAATGCCGATATGGTCGACGCTGATCGCGATGGCCGTGCTGGATGAGAAGCTCGATCGCCGCAAAGCCGTCGGGCTCGCGCTGGGCATGGTCGCCATGTTGATCCTGCTCGGCGACGACATCCGCCACATCGGCTCGGCGCCGACCGGCGCGCTGATGATCCTGGCGGCAGCAGTGCTCTGGGCGTTCGGCACCGTGCTGCTGCGCAAGTGGAGGCCGCCGTTCGCGCAGAACGCGCTGTCCGGGTGGATGATGCTGCTGGGCTGGCTGCCGCTGGCGATCCTCGCGCCCTTCCTTGATCCGCACGCGGCGTCGTCGCTGACCACGCTCTCGGGCAAAGCGTGGTTCGCAATCGTCTACAACATGTTCCTCGCCGGAACGATCGCGCACTGGGCGTGGTTCACGCTGGCGCGCACGCTGCCGGTGGCGGTGTCGTCCCTCTCTTCCTTGCCCGTGCCTGTCGTCGGCGTGCTCGCCGGCATGCTGTTCCTGGGCGAGCGACCGGGCGTGGCCGAATTTGCCGCGCTGGCGTTGGTGCTGGCCTCGCTGTTCGCGGTGCTGTTCCAGCCGAAACAGAAAGTCGCGCCACCGGCGGTGGCAAGCGAACCGTCGCCGTAGGGCCTGGCCCTAGGCCAATTCGGGAATCAGCGTCAGGACGGGTTTGCCGGCGGACCAGGCATCGAGGTTCGCCTTGCACAGATCGCCCATCGCCTTGCGCGTTTCGTGCGTCGCGCTGCCCACGTGGGGCAGCAGCACGACGTTGTCCATCGCCAACAGCGGTGCGGGGATGTGCGGCTCGTCGGCGAAGACATCGAGTCCCGCACCTTTGATGGTTCCGGCCTGCAACGCGGCGACCATCGCGGGCTCGTCAACGATCGAGCCGCGAGCGATGTTGACGATCGTCCCCTTCTTGCCCAGCGCCGCGAGCACGCCGGCATTGACGACGTTCTTCGTTGCTGCGCCTCCGGGGCACGCCACGACGAGAAAATCGGACTCCGCAGCGAGCGCCACGAGGTCCGGCACGAAGCGGTAGGCAACCTCCTGCGGCTTGCGGCCGGTATAGGAGACCGGCATGCCCAGCGCGCTGACGCGCTCCGCGATGGCCTTGCCGATGCGTCCCAATCCCAGGATGCCGACGCGCTTGCCGGCGAGCTTGGTCGTGAGTTCCGGCCCGCGCTTTTCCCATTCCCCCGCCTGCACGAAGCGATTGAGGCGCACGAAGCCGCGTCCGGTCATCATGATGAGCGCCAGCGCCACGTCGGCCACGTCTTCGGTCAGCACGTCCGGCGTGTTGGTCACCTTGATGCCGCGCGAGCGGCAATAATCGACCGGCACGCCGTCATAGCCGACGCCGAACACCGAGATGATCTCGAGTTTCGGCAGCGCGTCGAGCAACGTCGTCGGCGTCACCGTTCCGCCCCCTTGCACCAATCCGCGAATGCGCTGCCCTTCCGCCGCCAGCAATGCCGGCTTGTCGCCGGCCATGTGGTAATCATGGCAACGAAAATCGACCTTCAGCGGAACGTAGAGGAAGGGCGGCAGCGGTGCGGTGACGATGATGTCGGGTTGGGCCATGGGATTTCTTCCAGTAAGCGTCAGGGGAGCGGATGCTGCCTGAACCATTCTAGCAATCCATTGATCAGTCCGGCATCGGCGCCACCGGTTTCGATGGCATCGAACCCCAGTTCACGCGCGTGCTGCGCAATGCGCGGGTGGGGCGCGAAGACGGGCAGTTGCCGGAGCCGCCGCGCATCCGCGACATCGAGCAACGCGCAGACGTTGTCGAGGCCCTCGCTCGATGTCAACGTGAGTGCATGGGCGCGGCCTTCGCGCAACACTTCGCTCAATCCCGCGCCAGTCGCCGGCGTCGCGCGCCGGTAGCATTCGGCGTAGGTGACCTTCGCGCCGCGGGTACGCAGAGCATTTCCCAAGTCACCGCGCCCGCCTTCGCCGCGGAAGATCACGATTCGCTTGCCGGCGACGTCTTGCAATTCCGGCAATGCAAGCAAGCCGTCGCTGTCGAATGTCGTCGCGGGAATCGTCGCGTTGGCGATGCCGGTCGCGGCAAGCGCGGCGGCCGTGCCGGGGCCAGGCGCCAGGGCGAGCAACCCGGTGGGCCAGGCGTCCGGCGCGGGAACGCCGTATTCCACGGCGTTGGCGGAAACGAAGATCGCAATGTCGTACTGGTGGAGCGCCGCATGGGCCGAATCGAGTGACACGCGATCCGAGGGCGGCAGGATCACGATCGCCGGAAACACGATCGGCGTGGCGCCGAGCGCCGCCAACTGCCGCGTGATCCCAGCCGCCTGGCGCGCCGGCCGCGTGATGATCACGCCCACGCCCGACAGAGGACCGACCGGCGCGGGCGCGCCCTGCAGCGCATGCACGTTCAATTTGAACGCTCCCTGCGTCAGGTAGCGATAAAGCGCGCTCCGCCACGCGCCAGGAAGTCGTCGGCCAGTTGCCGTCCCAAGCCTTCGGCCGCCTCGATACTTGCGACATCGGACTCGACGTCCCCACGCAGGATGTCCTGGCCGTCGCGGCCGGCGAGCAGCCCCCGCAGCCAAAGCGTGCCCTCTTCCCATTCGGCGTAAGCCGCAAGCGGCGTGTGGCAACTGCCACCCAGCGCACGGGAAAACGAACGCTCCGCGGTGGTGGCCAGCGTGGTACCGAAGTCGGCGAATGGCGCAAGCGCGGCCAGGATGTTCGCGCGATCGCTGCGACATTCGAGCGCCAGCGCCCCCTGGCCGGGCGCCGGCAGGCTATCCTCCGGCTCCAGCAACGACGCAATGCGCGAGCCGAATCCCAGGCGCTTCAGACCGGCGGCGGCAAGGATGATCGCAGCGTATTGTCCCTCGTCCAGCTTGCGCAGCCGCGTATTGACGTTGCCGCGAAGCGGTTCGATCCGAAGGTGCGGGTACCGCTCGCGCAATTGCGCCTCGCGGCGCAGGCTCGACGTCCCGACCACGGCGCCCTTCGGCAGTTCCGCGAGGCCGGCATAGTGATTCGACACGAACGCGTCGCGCGGATCCTCGCGCGCCGTGATGCAGGCAAGCGAGAATCCGTGCGGCATCTCCATGGGCACGTCCTTCAGCGAGTGCACAGCCATGTCGGCGCGGCCCTCATCCATCGCGACCTCGAGCTCCTTGATGAACAGCCCCTTGCCGCCGATCGACGCGAGTGGCTGGTCGAGAATGCGGTCGCCCTGCGTGGTCAACCCCAGAAGATCGACCGCCATGCCCGGATAGTGCGCGACCAGCCGCGCGCGTATGTGCTCGGCCTGCCACAGCGCCAGCGCCGATTCACGCGTGGCAATGCGCATGCGGCGTGGTGCCGGCACAGGAATCATGCCGCTTTGTCATCCATCTGCATCATTCCGAACAGGTTGCCCTCGGTGTCCTTGGCATAAGCGAGCCAGCCCACCGTGGGGATCGGCATCCTGGGCAGCGCGATGGTGCCGCCTGCCGCGACAGCCTTGCTGACCATGGCGTCGAGGTCGTCCACGTCGACCGTGCAGACAAAAGCGTTGACGGCCGCCATGTCGGCAGGGCCGGGACCGCGTCGCGGCATGAGGCCGCCGTCGATGCCCGGCGTGCCCTTTTCGCCCGTCTTGATCAGCCAGTACGGCTGCCCGGCCCATTGCGAGAACGTCCAGCCGAACAGTTTGGTGTAGAACGCGATCGCGCGTTCCGTGTTCTCGGCGTGGATCTCGAAATGTATCGGGCGCGACATGGCCGTCTCCTTGTTTGGGCACCGGGGCGGCTATGATAGCGCCTTCCCTCGACCTGCGGACCCGATATGCGCATTGTGATCACCGGCGGCGCCGGATTCCTCGGTCAACGTCTGGCCCGTCGCCTGCTCGAGCGCGGTTCATTGACAGATGCGCGCGGCCAGTCCCGCAAGATTGGACAAATCGTGCTGCTCGATGTGGTGCCGGCCACGCTGCCTGCCGATCCGCGACTCGCGAGTGTTGCCGGCGACCTCGCCGATTCCGCGGTCGTCGAGCGTGCCGTGACCCGCGACACCGATACGGTTTTCCACCTGGCCGCCGTGGTCAGTGGCCAGGCAGAGGCCGATTTCGACATCGGCATGCGCGTCAATCTCGATGCGACCCGCCTGTTGCTGGAACGCTGCCGCACGCTGGCGGCGCCGCCCAAGTTCGTGTTCACGAGCTCGCTCGCAGTATTCGGCGGGCCGGTACCCGACCCGGTGACGGATGACGCGCCGGTCACGCCGCAGGCATCCTATGGCGCGCAGAAGGTCATCGGCGAGTACCTCGTATACGACATGACGCGCAAGGGCTTCATCGACGGCCGAAGCCTGCGCCTGCCGACCGTCACGGTGCGGCCGGGCAAGCCGAACAAGGCGGCATCGTCGTTCGCGAGCGGCATCATCCGCGAGCCGCTGGCCGGCGTGGACGCGATCTGTCCCGTCGCGCCCGCGACCAGGATGTGGGTGCAAAGCCCTCGCGCCGTCATCGAAAACCTGATCATCGGTCACGAAGCGCCCGCATCGTCGTTCGCGCACACGCGGTCGGTCAACGTGCCGGGCATATGCGTCCCGGTCGAGGACATGGTCGCGGCGCTGCGCAAAGTCGCCGGCAACGCTGTCGCCGATCGCGTCAAGTGGGTCTACGATCCCGTCATCGACAAGATCGTCGCGACGTGGCCGGCGAATTTCGCGCCGAAGCTGGGACCCCGGCTCGGCATGCAAGCGGACGCCGACTTCGAGAGCATCGTGCGCGCGTACATCGCGGACGACATGCCCGCAGCGTAACCGCTCCTTCATCCGCTTCGCCATGATTCCGGCAGCGATTCGCGCCCTCGCCGTCATCATGGCAGTGTCGATGGCGTCAATGGCCACGGCCGGCACGCGCGTCATCCTTGCGCCGTACGTCGCACCGGCCAACCCATCGAGCCTGTTCCAGGAACACTACGCGCTTCCTCTACCCGATCAGTTCTACCTGAAGGCCCGCTTTCAGCGTTCCTGGACCGGGAGTGCGCCCTTCGCCAGCCCGACCTCATACAACCCCTCAGCCTATACGGGGCTCGGACCTCTGCCCTCACTCAATCAGCGCGGTCCTATCGGCGGCAGCGCGGATCAATCGACATTCCAGATTTCGGGAAGCGAAGTCGGCTTCCTGATGCGCACCCGGGACGGACCGCATCCCTGCGCGAGCGCATCCGCCACCGCATGCGAAGGATTCCACAAGCACACCGTCTTCGAGCGTAACTGGACGCGCTTCGAGAGGATCTTCACGTCGAGGAATCCCTCCGCTTCGCTGGACATCGAAGCCGACATCAACGTCGCCCATTTCTCGCAGTGGAACGCGAAAACCGGAGGCAGCCCGGTGGGCATCGTTGCCGGCCAGCTGGTGTTCGTGGTCTTTCTCGAGGACAGGAATCACCATCGGATCCAGTATGTCGTCTACGCATTCGACAGCAACGTCCTGACCAACGACGGCAGCGAACTCGACCCGCGACTCGAGCCGATAGGCCCGGGCGACAACGGCTACTACTTGACTTCGTCCTTCAAGAAGCGCCGTGTCATGAAGTACACCACCGTCGCGGCCGATTCGGCCGAGTTTGCGACCGTCCCCTGGAGGTCCTACCGTCATTTCAAGTTCCGCATCACGCAGGTCAATCTGGAAAATGCGATCAAGGCCCTCAACGCCAAGGGCGGCAATCTCTCGACCGATGTGATGAACTACGGCATCACGCTGGTTGGAATCAATCAGGAGATCGCCTACCGTGCCAAGGTCGACCACGGCGCAATCCGTTACGACGACAACGGCGACGAAGCCATCATGGGAAGTTCAGTCAGCAACATCAGGGTGAGTGAGTCGTTCGACGACACCGCGCGCCGTCGTTGACCGCGCGACGCCTCAATCCACGAAGAGCGCGCTCTCCGCGGGCTCGGCGGCGGCAAGCGCCTCCTCCAGCAACTCTTGGCCAGCGTCGCGCAGACGCGCCGAATCCGAAAGGATCTGCCGGAAGCGCCTGCCGCCGGGGCGCCCGTGATACAGGCCGAGGAAATGCCGCGCCATGCCGCGCAGCGGCGTGCCGCGTTGCCGCTGTGCGCCAACATACGGCATCAACGCGCGCAAAATATCGGCGCGCGTCGGTGGCGGCGTCTCGACGCCGAACAGCCGCCAGTCGACAGGTGCCAACACGTAGGGATCGTGGTATGCGGCACGCCCGAGCATCACGCCGTCGACGCGATCCAGCTCGCGCTCGATCGCCGGCCAGTCGTTGAGCCCGCCGTTCAGAACGATCGTGAGCGGCGGGAACTCGCGCTTCAACCGATGCACGACTTCGTAGCGTAGTCGCGGCACTTCGCGATTCTCCTTCGGCGACAGCCCCTTCAGCACAGCGTTGCGCGCGTGCACGATGAATACCTCGCAGCCTGCTTCAGCGACCGTGCCGACGAAATCGCGGACGAATCCGTAGTCGTCCATGGCGTCGAGGCCGATCCGGTGCTTGACCGTGACCGGAACGTCGACCGCATCGCGCATCGCTTTCACGCAATCGGCGACGAGGGGTGGGTCGCCCATCAGGCACGCGCCGAAACTGCCGGTCTGTACACGCTCCGACGGACAGCCGCAATTGAGGTTGATCTCGTCGTAACCCCATTGCGCGCCCAGGCGCGCGCCGTGCGCAAGCATGGCCGGATCACTGCCGCCCAACTGCAGCGCCACTGGATGTTCCGCACGATCGAAATCGAGATGGCGCGGGACGTCGCCATGCAGAAGCGCCGGCGCGGTCACCATTTCTGTATACAGGCGCGCGTGGCGCGAGATGAGGCGCAGGAAGTAGCGGCAGTGCCGGTCCGTCCAGTCCATCATGGGTGCAACGCAGAAGCGATGTGACAGGTGATTCATCGAGATCGCGTTTGACCTAATGGTTCTGCCTCAGACTCACTGCTGCATTGCCTCGAGTTCCATCGCCACTTCCGCCAACAAGCTTTCGGCATCGCGGTAGATCGAAGCGACGGCAAGCACTCGGCCCCTGCGCTTGTAACGCACCGCGCAGTCGCGGCTTGCGATGTCTCCATCGATGGCTAACTCGTCCCACGATTCGGCGTGGCCGACGTAGTTGATCGGAACGTTGTAGTGCTGACTCCAGAAGAACGGCACGCTGTCGAACTTCTCCCGGCCTCCGAGCATGTTGAGTGCGGCGGTCTGGCCCTGGCGCTCGGCCACAACCCAGTGCTCGACGCGAATCGCCGCACGGCTGCGCGGGTCGGGCCAACGCGCGATGTCGCCCGCAGCGAAGATTCCGGGTGCGCTGGTCTCGAGATACTCGTTGACCGTCACGCCGCGGTCGATCGCAAGGCCCGCCTTCTCTGCCAGCGCGAGTCGTGGCCGCACGCCGACGCCGACAACGACTAAATCGGCTTCGATCATGCCGCCGCCTTTAAGTGTGACCTGGCGCGCATCGATCGCCGAGGCCGTATCCTCCAGGTGGAAGATCACGCCGTGCTCTTCGTGCAGGCTGCGCACAAAGTCACCCAGCTGGGGGCCAAGCACTTTTTCCATTGGCCGCGTCTCCGGCGCCACGACGTGGACCTCGATGCCGCGCGTGCGCAGCGAGGCGGCAACCTCGAGGCCGATGAAGCTTGCCCCCATCACCACGGCGCGCCGGGCGGATACTGCCCGCGCGATGATGGCGCGGCAATCGCTGAGCGTGCGAAGCGTGAACACGTGCGGCAAGTCCATGCCCGGCAGCGGCAAGCGCACCGGCTCGGCACCGGTCGCAATTAGCAGCCGGTCGTAGGCGACCTTGCTACCGTTTTCGAGCACAATCACCCGCGCACCTGCGTCGATGTGGACAACGGTCGTCTTCGGCCGCAGATCGATTCCCTGTTCGGTGTAGTAGCTGTCGTCGCGTAACGGGACCCACTCCTCCGGTGCGCTGCCGGCCAGGTAGTCCTTGGACAGGTTCGGCCTGTCGACCGGCGGCGCATCGTCGTCACTCAGCATCACGATGTCGCCCTGGAAGCGCTGCCGACGCAGCATTTCGGTGGCGGCGAATCCGGCCGCTCCACCGCCGATGACCACGATCTTCTGCGACCCTCCGGACGCAATAGCGACACGACGACTTAGAGTCGGCGCTGCTATTCCCCGTACAAACACTTTGTCGCCAACGACCTCAGTCGACCAGCACGCGATGGGGCTCAGTGCCGGTGCCCTCACGGCCTCCCCGGTACGCAAGCTGAAGCACGCGTGGTGCCACGGACAGCGCACGGTGTCGTCGACTATCAGCCCTTCCGCCAGCGGACCACCGTAGTGGGTACAGGTCGCGCCGACCGCGAAAAATTCGTTGCCGTGTCGCGCAAGCAGGACCGCTTCGTCGCCGACGTGCCCCACCAGCCGCTCTCCATCGGAAAGTGCATCGGTGGCTACGCCCAGTGTGAGATCAGGACCGGCTGCTTCCGATTGGGGCTCGCTCATTGCTATCTCCGGTGGATGACACGTCGCGGAACTCTCGGACCCGGGCAGCCGTCGTGCCGAGCGAGCACCCCAGCCTGCGCCGGACTCAAGCCTCGTACGCTCAAATTCGCAGCCCTAGAGCTGCCTGCGCTTGCGCCAGCAGCGGTACTGACAACGAGTTCAGCGGCTGGCCGATGCCACGCGCCGACCGTCGCCCCGGGCGAGTAGGTCGTAACGATCGAGGTTCATGACCTTGTTCCACGCCGCCACGAAGTCGCGCACGAACTTCTCCTTGCCGTCGTTGCTCGCATACACCTCGGCCAGCGCGCGCAGCTGCGAATGTGCCCCGAAAACTAGGTCAGCGGCCGTCGCGGTCCATCTGGACTTTCCCGTAGTGCGATCGCGGCCTTCGTATACGTTCTTGTCCGAGACTGACGGTCTCCACGCCGTGCCCATGTCGAGCAGGTTCACGAAGAAGTCGTTGGTCAACGTTTCGGGCCGATCGGTAAGAACGCCGTGCTTGGATTGCCCGTGGTTCGCGTTCAGCGCGCGCATGCCGCCGATGAGAACCGTCATCTCGGGCGCAGTCAGCTTCAGAAGGTTGGCCCGGTCCAGGAGACGGGTCTCCGGCGACAGCGGATCTTCCTCTCGGAAATAGTTCCGAAACCCATCGCCGATCGGCTCGAGGACATCAAACGTGTTCACATCGGTCTGCTCTTGCGTGGCATCGGTGCGACCTGGCGCGAACGGGAGGGTAACGGTGTGTCCCGCCCTTCTGGCGGCTTCCTCGACGGCAGCGCAACCCCCGAGAACGATCAGATCGGCCAGCGAGACCTTCTTGCCGCCCGGCGGGCCGTTGAAGTCCTTCCGGATCCGCTCGAGGGTCGTCAGGACCTTTGCCAGCCGCGCGGGCTCGTTGGACTCCCAATCCCGTTGCGGCGCAAGGCGGATCCGTGCTCCGTTGGCACCGCCACGTTTATCGGTGCCACGGAAACTGGCCGCAGCTCCCCAGGCGGTGGCAACCAACTCGGGGACGGACAAACCCGAATCGATGATCTTGCGCTTCAGAGCGGTGATGTCCTGCTCGTTAATCAGCTCATGCTTGATGGGTGGTATCGGGTCCTGCCAAAGCTGCTCCTCCGGAACCCATGGGCCCAAGTAGCGCGAGCGCGGACCCATATCGCGATGAAGGAGCTTGAACCATGCCCTGCCGAACGCGTCTGCGAGTTGGTCCGGATTCTCCAGGAAGCGTTTCGCAATCGGCGCATAGATGGGATCCATCCTCAGCGACAGATCGGTGGTCAGCATCATCGGGGCGTGCCGCCTGGACTTGTCGTGTGCATCGGGCACGCTGCCTTTCGCCTCGGGATTCTTCGGCGTCCATTGCTTCGCACCCGCTGGGCTCGTTGTGAGCTCCCACTCGTACTTGAACAGGTTCTCCAGGAATCCGTTGTCCCATTTGATCGGATCGTTGGTCCATGCGCCCTCGAGGCCGCTGGTGATCGCGTCGGAGCCCTTGCCGCTGCCGTACTTGTTTTTCCAGCCTAAGCCCTGCTGCTCGATGGGAGAGCCTTCGGGCTCCGGGCCGACGTTTTCAACCGCCGACGCAGCACCATGGGTCTTGCCGACCGAGTGGCCGCCAACGATAAGCGCAACGGTCTCCTCGTCGTTCATGGCCATGCGCGCAAAGGTCTCGCGGATGTCCCGGGCGGCAGCCACCGGATCGGCGTTTCCCCCGGGCCCTTCGGGATTCACGTAGATCAGGCCCATCTGCACGTTGGCGAGTGGTCTGGCGAGCTCCCGGTCGCCGCTGTAGCGCTCGTCTCCCAGCCAGGTATCCTCGGGACCCCAGTAGATGTCCTCGGGCTCCCACACGTCGGGCCGGCCGAAACCGAAGCCGAAGGTCTTGAAGCCCATCGATTCATAAGCCACGTTTCCCGCGAGGATCAACAGATCAGCCCACGAGATGTTCTGGCCATACTTTTTCTTGATGGGCCAGAGCAAGCGGCGCGCTTTGTCGAGGTTTGCATTATCGGGCCAGCTGTTGAGGGGCGCGAAGCGCTGTTGCCCTTCGCCGCCACCTCCGCGCCCATCGGCGATGCGGTAAGTCCCGGCGGCATGCCACGTCATGCGGATGAACATCGGACCGTAGTGACCGTAGTCGGCCGGCCACCAATCCTGCGACGTCGTCATCACCTCGATGAGGTCCTGCTTCAGGCCTTCCACGTCGAGGGACTTGAACTGTTGTGCGTAGTTGAAGTCCTCTTCCATCGGATTGGACAGGTACGAATGCCGGTGGAGGACCGAGAGGTCCAGCTGATTCGGCCACCAGTCGGCATTCGTCCTCGGCCGGCGTCGCTTCGGAGTCGGAGCGGGAATTGCAGGGTTCTCGCTTTCGCTTACGCTACGGGTGTGTTGTTTGTCGGGCATTTCGATCCTCCATCGTCTGGTTCCACGCCCCTCAGTCCCGCGCAAGCTGTCTTGCCTGAATTTCCAGCAGTTTTCTCTCTAGCTGACTTCCTTGACCGGCGGGATCTTCCAACTGCCGTCGAGGATGGACGGCGGCGTTTCCTTCGGCCAGTACAGCCGCATCATCAGGATGAACGCGTCTTTCGGCGCCGGCAGCCAGTTCTGTTCCTTGTCCTTGCTCGGCGATTCGTTCTGCACGTACAGGTCGACCGAACCGTCGGCGTTTACCTTGAGCTTGTTGCGCTGGCTCACGGTGTAGCGGTTGATCGCATTGGGCACGAAGAAGTAGTTGGCGTCGTACATCGTGAGCGACCAGAAGCCGTCGACCGGCGGCAGTTCGCCTTTGTTGAAATGCAGGACGTACTTGTTTGCGCCGCTGTACTTCTTGACGATGTCCGGTCCCTCGGACGTCGGGTAGACCGCATCTTGCGGCCGGTTGGCCCCGAGGCCGATGGCCGTGATGAGGGCCCGCTGCCGGTAGCCTGTGCCGTAGAGGCCGGCCTTGGTCGTGAAGTACCAGCCATCCTGGATCTTCGCGTCGCCGGCGACCGACGCCTTCTTTCATCCACGCCATGATCTTTTCCTGCGCCGGCTTCGTTGCGCCGGCGAGGCCCTTCGCGACGGCCGCTCGAGCTTCGACGCATCGAAGTCCTGTCCGGGCACGATGCCGATCTTGGCGAGCTTCGCCACCATCGGCGCATCTTCAGCCACTGGAGGATTGGCTTTCATCAGCTGCGCAACTAGCTTGAAGTACGAAGCCGCGTCCATCGCGTTGACCTGGTCGCGGATCGAAGTCTTCATGTCCACGCCTGGATCAACGGTTCCCGGCGCCGGCGAATAAGGCTTGCCATAGGACGACAGCGGCACCGCCGTCATCTGATCCTGCAGCGCGTGCACCGCCTTGTAGTCCTCGGGCGTGCCGGTGCAGTAGATCCGGCCCAGCAGCCACACCATGCCGGTGGCGGACTTGTATTCCTTGACGCCCGCAGGCAGCGCTCCCGTCCAACCCGGGCCCGTGATCGCGAACTTCTGTGCGGCCGTCCCCGTGGTGCGCTTGCCCGGATCGGCGAATACCGTGGTCCAGCCATCGAGCATCGGCAGAAGGAAGAAACGGCCCTTCATGTCGGGCGCGCTGATGATCCAGGGTTCCTTGGAGACATCGAGCCAAATGACCGTGTACAACGTGTCGGCGTTCGGCGCCGTCACCGTATGGTCATCCACCGCAGGGTAACCACGCAGTTTGGCGAAATGACCCATCGGCGCCTTGCTGCCTTCCGGCGCCACCACGTTCGTCGACACGCGCCGCGTCAACTCCATGGTGATCAGGGGATAGGCGTACATGTAGGCTTCGATGCCGGTCTCCTGCGCCTCCTTTTCCTTCACCAGCGCTTCGGCATCCTTTGCCGCAGCGGCGACCTTGTCCTTGGTGTCGGTTGCCGCCTTGTCCACCGCGGTGTCGGCCTTCTGGCCGCAGCCAGCCAGCACGGTCGCGAGTAGCGCCAAGCCAACCGTCCATCCAAACGAGTTTCTCTTCACCGATCTCTCCAAATAGCGGGGATCGGAATTGTCACTGCACCGCAATCCGGGGTCAAGCCAATCGGATTCTCTCCGATTCCTCATTGGTCCTTGCGTGGTGCCGTCATCTGCACGTCACAATTTCGGTGTTGGCTTGCCGCCGTGGCGGCCAAAGTGTCGCGCTTCTCTTGTCACGGCAGCGGAATCCATTCGTGCTCACCGGCGATCTTGCCCATCCGCTCGGCGGTCCAATCGGCTTTGGCCTGTTCGATCCGCTCTTTGCTTGACGAAACGAAATTCCACCAGATCGTGCGTGGACCGTCCAAAGGCGCGCCTCCGATTACGACATAGCGAGCCCCGCGCGGTGCTGCAATCGTCGCCGCCGCGCCTGGAGCCAGCACGGCCATCGAGAACGCCGGCACCATGTCACCATCGACCTCCAGCGGTTCATCCACGCTGTAGATGGCGCGCTCAAAATCGGCGTCCTCGGGCGGCGGCAAGGCTAACGTTCCTCCCGTTTCGCCAACCACATCGAGGTACAGCGTCTCGCTATACGTGGCAACGGGTGAGCGCTTCCCGAACGCATTGCCGACGAGTATGCGCACCCGAACTCCCGGCGCGGTCCACGCGGGAATCGCCGTGGCAGGCGTATGCGTGAACGCGGGCTCGGTCTCCTCGCATGCCTTCGGCAGCGCCGCCCAAAGCTGCAGGCCATGGGCGACATATTCTTTCTGCTTCAAATCGGGAGGCGCGCGCTCGGAGTGGACGATGCCGCGCCCGGCGGTCATCCAATTGATGGCACCCGGCTCGATGCGTTGAACGCTGCCGAGGCTGTCGCGATGCATCATCGCGCCTTCAAACAAATAGGTCACGGTGGCCAGCCCGATATGCGGATGCGGCCGCACGTCGTGGTTGTCGCCCGGGCGGGTCGTGATCGGCCCGAAGTGATCGAAGAATACAAACGGTCCTACGCCTTGTCGCGGCGTAACCGACGGAAGCAGCCGGCGCACCATGAATCCGCCGCCTAAGTCCCGGCTGCGCGGCGGTATGAGCCTTTCGACAGGCATCGGTAGTCGCTACACGCCGGACGCGTAGCCGGTCGTGATCTTGGTGGTCACTTGCGACATCAGCTTGTGCACCGGGCATTTCTCAGCGACGTTAAGCAGCTCCTGCCGCTGATCCGGCGTCAGCTGACCTTTGATCGCAAGCGTTGCGTGGAGGCTGTAGGTTCCTTTGCGCTCGTCCGAGTCGTCACGCGCTACATCCACCTCGATGTCGTCGACCGGAATCTGCTTGCGCCTCGCGTACCACAGTATGGTCAGCGCCTTGCACGCCCCAAGCGCGGCGTCGTACAGGTCGTGCGGCGTTGGCCCGCTGTCCTCGCCGCCGTTCGCTTCTGATTCATCAACCGCAAACGCATGCTGGCGAACGTGGACGATATGCCGCATTTTGCCTGTCATGTCGCGCGTTACCTTGATGTCCATCGCAGCCTCCATCACATTCGGGCGGGCGCAATCGTGCATCAACTGCCGAGGATTATCGACCCCGGTGCGATCGTGGATTGGCGCCTGCCTCCCGGATTATCGCGATATTGATCCGACCCCACTTCAGCGCAATAATGAACGCCCTCCTCATAAACCGCCACCCCAGCGGTATTGCCACGCTACCCCAATCAGGTCGTAGCTGTTTCCGGTGCGTGCCGCCACCCCGCTGCTGGCGTAGAGCTTGATCGAATTCTCCCGATTCACCGGGAACGCCAAGGTCCCGCCGATACGCCAGTTCTGCTGCAGGTCGCTGTTCAGCACGGCGTTGACGGTGGTTCGGCCGCCGGCGAAATACGTGGCATCGAGTGACGTCCAGATCCCCGAGCGAAAACCGTAGATCAGGTGTCCCTGCAGCGAATAGAGAGGATCCTGCGCCAGCGTATTGCCGCCGAAGAAGTCTTTATTGTCCGTGAAGAACGTTGCCGCTGCCGTGACCTCCATCGTCCATGGCCCGACCGCCTTCGAGATCCCGACCTCGGGTTTGAACGACCAGCGATTGGAGCCAATGTTGACGAGCTTGCTGTCATCGTACTGGCCCCAGGGAGCCACCACGCGCAGGCTGGCGCCGATGATGAGATCCTGCTCCCAGTCCGCGAATTCCTTCAGCGTGAGCGCGGGCGCGCCATAGAGGTTGACCGAGAGACGAAAGGTCGGATTGGCAATGCCGTCCACGATCCGCGGTACTGTTTCTCCCCTGAATTCGGCCGTTCCCGAGAGCCAGGTGTATGGCACGGTCGCGTCGAACTTGGCCGACATGCCCCACAGATCCAGAACTCTGGCGTACGCGAGAACGGCATTCGACGTATTGAGGTCTGGATTGGTGATGGGCAACGACGGCCCGAAGGCGACGCCACCCCGGGTGTATGCGTAGCCGACGATGAGAAAATTGACGCCGACCGGCGCATTCGAATACGCGCGCGGTTCGATATCCTGCGCGCAGGCCGGCAGCGCGACCGACACCATCAAGCAGGCCGCGATCACCGCGACAAGGTGCTTCACGGAAGTGCCTGGGCACAATGGAGCGCCGCGGTTTGAGACAGGCTTGGCCGCAAGACTCATCGAGTTGCTAACCCGGTGGTGGCGGCTGCCCGGGATCGTTCGCGGCCTGGACGTGGAGGTCGCGCGGCGGGATGGCGATCCCGGCCGACTCGAGTTTCCGCAGGATAGCAACGCGCAACGCATTCTGTGCCTGTAGCCCCATGTCGACGCTGGGAACCCAGGCGAGTAGCGAGAAGTTGAGCGACTTGTCGCCGAATCCTTTGAACATGGCTCGCGGTGCCGGACTCGTTATGATTTCCGGCACGTCACCTGCCGCTTCTATCAGCAGGCGCATCACCTGCTCCGGATCGGAATCCGGCGCGACACCGACATCGATGTCGTAGCGGCGCTGACGATCGGAGCGTGTCCAATTCACCACTTCCTTCGATACCAGATCCCCATTGGGAACGATGACCTCGGCGCCTTGCCCGGTGCGCACGGTGGAGGACCGAATGCCGATTCGCTTGACCTCGCCGGCCAGGGAACCGATTTCGATGAGGTCGCCCACGCCGACCGGACGCTCGACAATGAGAATCAGGCCGGAAACGAAATTGTTGACGACGTTCTGCAGTCCAAAACCGATGCCAACACCCACCGCACTGGCCAGCAGCGTGACCTTCGCCATGTCGATGCCGAGCGCGACCAGCGTCAGCGCTGCGCCGATGATCACGATGGCCCAGCGCGTGAAGGTGACCATTGCATAACCGGCGCCAGGCCGCAGTTGCAGCCTGGGCACGACTTCGCGATCCAGGAGGAATCCGGTCAATCCGGTCAAGACAATCGTTCCGACGGCGATACCAAGTGCCGTCGCGATCGCCTTGACGGCAATCGAGAGGGTGCCCACTTCCAAAGTCGCGCCTATCAGCGATTGCCCCGCCAGCAGCAAGCTCGGGATCAGGCCGTAACTGCCCACGGTGACGATCACCACCCCGATCACGGCGAACAAGCCGAGAACCACGCGAACCATCCTCAGCATCGCCGGATCCGCGTCGCGCGCACTCCGGAGCCAGCGGAACAGCGGCGAGGCAAGAAGCGCGAGCACGGCGCCGTACAGGGCAACGGCCGTCGCCCCGAAGAGCAGGCCGAATCCAAGGACGCTGCCCATGCCCGCGCGCAGCGACCTCCCCGGCCCGGTAAATCCAAAAACCACATGGAACACAGTCAAGGCGGCTGCGGCAATCACGAACAGCGCGGCGACTCGCACCGGACCCGGACTCAGCCATCGAAATGCACGCTGCAAGCGCCCGTGGTGCAGGTCGATTGCGACGGGTGCGGCGATGCTGACCGCCTGCAGCAGAAGCAGAGCCCGATCGGTGATCGCGCTGCCCTCGCTGATTCCGCGCAGGGGGATCAGCATGGTGGCAAATGCGATTCCGTAGAGGGTCAGCGGAATGGGTGAAGTCATGGCGCCGCGCGCCACCATCGCGGCGGGGATCGGGAGAATTATCAGCAGCGCCTCGTAGAACAGCGTCGGGGGGTCCGGCGCCAGCCACCACAACGCCATCGAGGCGATGAGCAGCGACCCGGCTAATGGGCGCCCGTAGCCGCGCTGCGCCAAATCGGCGCCCTTCGAACCCCGGAAAAGCCAAAGCGACAGCGCCAGCACGCCGGCGAACAGCGCTGCCAGAAACGTTGCCTCGCGCGAAATGTAGTTCCGCAGCAACTGCCAGGACGTGGCGACTTCAGCGCCGACCACGTCGAAGCGAGCGGGCGCCGCGCCAATCTGCCACAACGGCGCCTGCTCCAATTGGATTCTTTGCGCACGAATGCGCGCCTCCTGAATCGCGACGAGACTGCGCGCATCGTCGATTCGCGAACGCAACGCAACGGCGCGGTCGAGCGCGACCAGCACGGCACCCTGCTGCTCGCGAACCCGGGCATTCGTGGCCTGGAGCTTCACCTCCATCGATCCCGCACGCTCGAGGACTGATGCGGGGACCGCGTTGCCTCGCAGAAGCGACAAGCGTTCCTGCCATTTCTGAGCGTCGGAACCGAGCGCGCGGCGGTCACGCTCGAGCTGCCGCGCTACGGCCTCCAATTCGTCGATGATGGCAGACGCCTCGCCATGCATCCCGCGCAGCTGACGGGCCTGCGTAATCGCGTCGATCAGTTCTCCGGTCGCTGCTGGGAGTGCGGGGATAGCGTCGACCTTCGCCTCCAGCGCAGCGACTCGGTCCGCCAATGCCTGCCACTGCCCCGCCTGTTCCAGACGAGCCAACGTCACACGCTGCAGATCTTCGCTTGCCGTCACACCGAGAACGATGTCGGTGACGGACGGTGCGGGCGTCGCAACGGCCGGAGGCGGTGCTGTCGCCGCCGTCTCCGACGCGGCGATGGCGAACCCAGGCGCAAGCAGCGCCGCGGCGGACAGAACGGCGACCAGCGCCCGGCATGCGGCGATCCGCGTGCCGCGCGCGGACCCGGCACGCTTCCATGTCAAACCACGGGAATCGCCTCGACCGTGCACGTCGATTGGCCCGCCGAGGCCGCCAGGCATCACGACGGTGATCAGCCGCAGGCGCCGCCGAGCATCCCCGCCTTGATCTCCGGATTCGGCGGATCACCACCAAGCCAGATGGCGAGAAACGCCTTGGCGAAATCGTCGCCCTTCACGGTTCCCTTCACCACGCCGTTCACATTCACCTCGACACCCGCGCCGGGCTTGTGAATGAAGATCAGTCGCTGCCCTGATTTCATGTCGCCCATCCAGCCGTTGAGCATCGCGATGCGGTCCTTCAGCGCGGGCAACTGATCCTTGGAGTTCTTTTCGAATCCTTCGGTCCACCCCTTGCGGAGGTCGTCGGCGCCGACGTCGCGCACGAACTGCAGGATCAATTCGCTCGGGGCGCTGGATCCCAACAAGGCGTTCGCATCGCTCGAGGTCTTGGCCACATACAAGGCGGCGACGTAGACATTGACCTTGAATGCCGTCGCCTGGCGCAAGCCGAGACCGTTGAGCGACAGACTGCTGCCCTCGACTTGGGCCTGATCGGGGAAGTTCACGCCCTTGCATTCTTTCCCCTGCGCGACACCGGCGCCCAGCGCGGCGACAAGGGCCGCCGGCAGCAGAATTCGTTTCGCGTACGTTTTCATCTTGTCTCCGAATGTTGTTTTGCGTGAGATGTATGGACCGGCACGGCGATTTCGCCGTGCCGGTCCGCTGGAATCGGGTTTGGCGCGCTATTGCGCGGGCTGGGACTTCGCCGAGACAGCCGCCGGTTGCCGCACTCCCGCTTGCGGATGGATCAGCCACGATCTTCGCGCCAAAGTCGTTCAGCAGCCGCTGAAATTCCGGCGAGGCGAGGATGATCGTCCCCGCAGCGGCGCGCAACCGGTCGACCGCCTCCGGCGGCAGGACGAACGACGTCGGTTGCAGATTCAGATAATCGCGCTCCTTCGCATCAGGAAGGCTGGCGAACGAAACGTCGATGGCGTAGATCTCCGCTTCCGGAGGACGTATCGCGGCGCAGACCGGCAAGTCCTTGTTGGTCGAGCACCCGGCCAGCTTCCGGAGCTCCCGCGTCATTCCGCCACCGCGCCGCGATGTCTTTCAACTGCTCGACCGCCTCGAACGAATAATGATCGATCGGAGCGCCGGTGGCCTTCAGCAGGATGTCCATCGTGTTGGGCGGGTTCTCCGATTCATCCCAGTTGGTGGGAGGATCGGACAGCGAATTGACGACGAAGACGACGATCCGGCGTGCCTGGTCGAGCGGTGTCGGAATGCCCTTGTCGTGCAGGGCCTCGAGGAATTCCAGCGCGTCGAGCACGCCGCGCATGCCCAGGTTGTCGGACACACCGCCGTCCACGAGATGGATATAGGGCCGATGCACGCCGTCGGCGTAGGGCAGCACGTCCTGTACTTCGCGTATCGCGCGTGCGGCGGGCCGCGGCGGATCCGCGCTTTGCGTAAACATCTTGACCCAGGCCGGAACCTCGTAGTTGCAGGTGCCGCCATAGTTGTTGATCGTGATCGTGGAGAGGACGACGGGAACGGCCGACGATGCGGCCGCGGCACGCGACAGGCGCACGGCATTGAGGTCCGAGCAGAACACGTTCCATACGTTCTGGTTGAAAGGCACCCGGCCGCCCGTCGCGATGTCGGTCGCCGACGCGACGATGAACGGACCGTCGCCGCGGTCGAGGTCGCCGTAGGTCGCACCGTTGAACAGGATCTCGTCGTAGAACTCGGCCGCCAGTTCGGAGCGGCCCCAGCCCGTCGACGACAGCTTTCCCCAGTAGCCCGGATTCATGGCACGGGCGATGAGTTCACCCTGGACGTCGCGCTTGAGGAAGCGCTGCTCGTAGTCGGCGAACAGCTTGTCGCCATAGAGGCCATAGGCCAGCGCGGTGAAGCTGCCTCCCGACACGCCGGTGATCATGTTGACGGCGTCGAGGAGACGGACCTTGTTGCCCTTGGGCCCGATTACCTCCGTGCGCTTTAGGAATTCCAGGACGCCGTACGAGAATGCGGCCGCACGGGTGCCGCCGCCTGAAAAAGCGAGGACGACGAGGGTATCCTGAACCTTGAAGTGCTTCTGTCGGGTCTGGAACGTGTATCCCTGGTTCAGTGGCCGCATCCTTCATCGGCGGGTTGACTGGCCGGGTGGCGCAACCGCCCAGCAGACAGCAGGGCAAGTACCGACAACAGGATGCCGCGTGACTGATTCATCCTTTAACCCCAACCCTTCTTTGCTTGTAGCAGGACAAGCCCACGTTAAGGCGCCTGCACTACGGTGTAGTAGACGCCGTTCGCGCCGAACGCCGGCTGGAACCACGTATTGCCGTTGAGGTAGATACGTCTGTGCCGTTCTTGTTGATCGATATCGAGCCGGCCGGCAACGCCGCGTAGTTGACGCCCATCGCATACGTTCCGGGGGGCGGCGCGCTTGCAGCGGCGGCGCCCGTGGCCACGCCGGCACTGTAGGCGGCGCTCGTCGCCGCCGCGGTGTTGGCACTTCCGGTCGCGACACCCGCGGCGTAGGCATTCGACGTCGCCGCCGCCGTGTTGGCGGAAGCCACTGCCGCGCCCGCAGCCACGCCGACGACGGCACCTGCTGCGGCCGCACAGCCGTAGCATCCCGACGCGTAGTAAGGCACGGCAACCGGCGGATGATAGGCCGCCGGATACGTTCCGTACGCCGGTGGGTGATACGCCGTGGTGCCGTACGCGGTCGTATGGACAGCGCCTGCGCCATAAGCGCCCGCCGTGGTGCCGCCGTACACGTTGGTGTGCTCCGTGCCGCCGCCTTCCGCGTGCGCGGTGCTGCCGCCGTACGTGTTGGTGTGCTCGGTGCCTTCGCCCGCCTCATGGGTCGAGCTGCCGCCGTAGCGATTCTCGTGGCTGGTCGATCCGGCACTGTGGCTCGTGCTGCCGCCGGCGCGATTGGCGGACGACCAGCCGGCCGCCGGAGCGGTCCACAACGCGAAAGTGCCGACGAACAGCGCGGCGACGGTAAGTGTCGATTTCATTGCGAACCTCCGATCAGGGTGCCTTCGCTTGCGGTTTTGCGGCGGGAGCCATCTTGACCAGTGGCTTTATTCCGCCTGGGGGCCCGGCCGCCGGAGCCTTGAAGGCGATGTGCGGCGCGGCCTGCGCCTTCTGCGAAGTGAAGGTGTCCGGCGCGATCGTCGAATCGAGCTTCCAGTTCGAAAGCTCCAACTCGTTGCGCAGCTGCAACGGGTCGGCGGCATACACCGCGCGGACCCGACGCGGCAGCTTGTCGTCGGCGCCGATCCAGATCTGCAGGAACACGTCCTTGTTCGCCCACGCCACCATGTCCGTCTTCACGCCGCCGACCACCGCGGACGGGCCGATGTAGAACGCGAGGATGGCACCATCGGTCAACGCGACATAGGGATCCACCAGGAGCAGGTCCGTGAACGGAAAGAAGGTGGCCGTCGTGCGGTAGGCCTGCGTCAGCGCTGCGTCGATCGTCGGCGGCGCATCGGCCACCGCGACCAGATTTTCGGCCGGCGCGTACGCCATCATCGTCTTGCCGTCGTAATAGAACTCGGATGCGGGACCGTCGCCGGGCATCACGATCTTCAGCTTGTCCGGCCGCTGCATCGTCACGTCGTAGCGCGACGTATAGACGATCGGCGGACCGAGCTTGCTCGGAAACTCGTAGCCGACGGTCGCCGTGAACGTCATCGACTTGGCCGCCGCGAGGCGGGCGCTGGTCGCCTTGAGGAGATCCATCGCCTTCGGCTCCAGCACCAGCTTGAATGGAGGCGCCGCCGGCTGCTTCGCCGGTTTCGTCGCCTTCGTCGCCTTCGCGGGCGACGCCGCCGGCTTTGAGTCGGTTGCGGGTGTTTGCGCAACGGCGCCGCAGGCCACGAGCAGGCCGACGGCAATCGCGAGCGCCCGTCCGCGCCAACCGCGCGGGAGCTTTGTCATGTGCATGATTCGCCTTTGGGCGGTTGCCCGGTTACGGGATCATTCCGCATTCGAACATCTTGTTGACGATCGGGCCCGAAACCTTGTTGAAGAACGCCTGGCGCATCTGCGGGTCGCCCTTCAACGCCTGAATCGCCCGCTGTTCCATTTCGGGCTTGGGTTGGCCCTTGCCCGCTGCCTTTTCCTGCCACAGCTGCTCGCAGGACGAGGTCTGGTACTTCTGGATCACCTTGTCGGCGACCATGTCCATGATCGGGAACTGCGCGTAGGCGATACCGGCCGCCAACGAAGCGGCGACGGCGGCGACGATCCAGGTGCGTTTACCCATGTCGAACTCCTCAATGTGTCGGGTTGATGTATCGGACAGGGACATGTTCGGGCCCATCTCGCATCCCAATCTTGACATAGAGCAACTCACGCACGGAAACCCGCCAATACCGCTGGGCATTGCAGCACCTGCGCCGGGATGACGCCGGTGCCTATGCGGCGAAGGACGCCGGTCGCCCCGATGGTATCCTCGCCCCCGATGTCGAGCGAACGTCAAAAACTCGAATCCGCTATCCGTGTGCTGGAGTCGCAGCGTGCGATGCTGGGCGATGCCGTTGTCGATGCGGCGCTTGCTCCGCTCAGAGCCAAGCTCGCCGCACCGGCGGCAGCACCCGCGGATTCACTTCAGGACCAGACACTCAAGCAAGTCACCATCCTGTTCCTCGACATCGTCGGCTCGACCAACCTGAGCCAGCGACTCGACCCCGAGCAGACCAGCGCGGTGATGGACGGAGCGCTCGCGCAGTTTGCTTCCATTGTCGGGCAGCACGACGGCAAGGTGCTCAAATTCGCCGGCGACAGCGTGCTCGCCGTATTTGGTGCGGACGAAGCCCGCGAGAACGATCCGGAGCGCGCCGTGCGTGCCGGGCTAGCGCTGGTCGACGCCGGCCAACAGCAGGGCCAGCGAGTGCGGCGCCAGTACGGCCACGAAGGCTTCAACGTGCGCGTCGGCGTTCATACCGGAGACGTGCTGCTGGGAGGTGGGGTCGACGCGGAAGGCAGCATCCGGGGACAGGCGGTCAACATCGCCGCGCGCATGGAGCAGACGGCGCCGACCGGGGCACTGCGGATCAGCCAGGACACCTACCGGCATGTGTCGGGAAGTTTCGACGTCGCGCCGCAGCCGCCACTGGCGGTGAAGGGTATCGACGAACCCATCTCCACCTATGTTGTTTTGCGCGCCAAGCCACGCGCCTTCCGGATGGCTGCGCGCGGCATCGAGGGCGTGGAGACGCGCATGATCGGCCGCGATGCCGAACTGAAACGTCTGCGGCAAGCCTTTCAGCGACTTTGCAATGAACGTACCTTTGCCGCGCTCACCGTCGTCGGCGAGGCGGGCATGGGAAAGAGCAGGCTACTCTGCGAATTCGAAGACTGGATCGATCTCCAGCCCGAGACGACCTGCATGCTCCATGGCCGCGCCAATCCGCTGACGCCAAATCAACCCTATGGCCTCCTGCGCGACATCGTGGCCCGTCGCTTGCATATCGGCGAAAGTGACGACATCGACACGGCCAGACACAAGATCGAAACCGGCATCGCACCATTGCTGGCAGCCGGCGATGGCGCCGACATGGCGCAGGCGCAAGCCCATTTGCTGGGCCATCTGATCGGGATCGACTTTGGCGAGAGCCCGCATGTCAGGGGCATCCGCGAGGATCCCAGGCAGATCCGCAATCGCGCATTCCACGCCGCGGCCCAGATGTTCCGGCGTATCGCCCCCCAAACCACGACGCACGGCCGCAACCCCATCGTGCTGCAGATCGAAGACCTGCACTGGTCCGACGACGGTTCGCTGGACTTCCTGAATCATCTCGCCGAAGTCAACGGCGACGTGCCGATGCTCTTGCTCTGCCTGTCGCGACCAACGCTGTTTGAGCGCCGCCCCGCATGGGCAAGCCGTCAGGAAGTTAATCAGCGCATCGACTTGGGCCCGCTCGGCACGAGCGACATGGAAATGCTTGCCGATGAACTGCTGCGCAAGATTGACGCGGTCCCCGCGGACCTGCGCGCACTGATCGTCCGGCGCGCCGAAGGCAACCCTTTCTACATGGAAGAATTGGTCAAGATGCTGATCGACCAGGGAGCCATCGATTCAGCCAGTGTGCCGTGGTCGCTGCGCCCGGAGAAAGTACAGGTCGCGCAGATTCCGCAAACACTGACCGGCGTGTTGCAAGCCAGGCTCGACGGACTACCGAAGCCGGAGCGGCTGGCGTTGCAGCAGGCCAGCGTGATCGGTCCTGTGTTCTGGGATCGGACGTTGGCCGAACTCAGCCCGCGGGCGCCCGAATCCCTGCCCGCGCTCGTGCGGCGCGAACTCACGCTGCCGCGCCAGGAGCCTGCGTTGGAGGATGCGCGCGAATACGCCTTCAGCCACCAAATCCTGCACCACGTCACCTACGGGACCTTGCTCAAGCGCACCAGGCGAACCCTTCATGCGCGGGTTGCAGCCTGGTTGGCCAAGCTCAAAGGCGCGCGTGCCAACGACTTTCTGGCAGCCACGGCCGAGCACTTCGAGCTGGCCGACGACAGCGTGAACGCCAGTGAATATTTCACCCGTGCCGCAGAACATGCGAGGACACGTTATGCCCACGACGTCGCACTGCGCGACGTTGCCCGGGCCATTGCACTGCTGGATCGCGACACCGGTCCCGAATCACGCGAAGTACTCGACCGGCGCTGGCGGCTCCTGGTCGTGCGTGAATACACATTGGGCCTGCAGGGCAAGCGCGAGGAGCAGCGTCGCGCGCTCGATGCGATGGAATCGGTGGCCGACGCACTCGACGATGACCGGCGACGCGCGCTTGCCGCGCGGCGGCGCAGCTTGCTCGGAATGCGTACCTCCGACTACAGCATGCAGGAAAGCGCCGCGCGCCGCGCGATGGCGCTGGCCGAGCGCGCCGGCGACGTGGGGTCGCGGCTCGAAGCGCAACGGCTGGTCGCCGACGCACTGGGTGTCCAGGGCCAGTTTGCGGCCGGCGAAGCACTTGGCGAAGCAGGGTCTAGCCGAGGCACGCGCCCTCGGAATGCGCCGCGCCGAAGGCATCTTCCTCAATGCGCTGTCGTTGATTGCCGACCTGCAGGACGATCAGGTCACGGGACTGGCGATGGACCTTCAGGACCTGCCGATCTGGCGCGAACTTGGGGACACTCACGGCGAAGCCGTTGCGCTCAGCAACGTCGGCGCCGACTGGCTTTGGTTCGGCGAGCTGGCCCACGCCCGGCCCTACCTGGAAGACGCGTTGAAACTGAGCCGTGCCATCGGCGCGCGAGCGTTGGAATGCGGCCCGCTCGGCAATCTGTCGCAGTTGTCGCTGTATCAGGGCGACGCGGAGAAAGCAGTCGCGCTGGCGCGGGCTGGACTGGAAATCGCCTTGGCCACGCAGGCGCTCGACTTCGAGGCGCAGACGCTGCTACGCGTTGGCGACGCGGAGTTGGCGCTCGGCCAACACCAAGCCGCTGCCGAAGCGTTCGAACGCGCCGAATCCGCTGCACGTGCGCTCGGCGTCGGCGAGCACGGCGCAATGGCAGGCCGAGCGCGAGTGGCGCTGGCAAGGGGGGATCTCGCAACCGCGTTGGAACTGGTGGAAACGCTGCTGGCCGCGACGGCCCGTTTGGATGGAGCAGAAGGCGCCGAAGCGAGACAGGTCCTGTTCACCTGTCATCAGGTCCTCGCCCGCGCCGGCGATCCACGCGCACCCGAACTGCTGCTGCGCGTCTACGACGAATTGCAGGCGCGCGCCGCGACGATCGCCGACGCTGCCTTGCGGCGAAGCTTCCTCGACAACGTGCCTCTTCACCGCGAAATCGTCGCAGCGTGGGAAGCCCTTCAGCCGGAGCGAGCCGCCGCCCCGCCCTGATCTGGCGGGGGATTCGGCGCGGCGAGGTAACATGTGCGCACTCGGCGAACCCGGAACACGAACAAAAGCTGACCATGTCTGAAGCCAACGCCGAACGCGCGGTTCCGTACCTGGCCCGCATTCTCCAGCAGCATTTGATCGACGATCCCGAAGGTCGTAGCTGGACTTCGGAGGGATCCGCGGTGTTCGCCGATATTTCCGGCTTCACGCAGCTTTCCGAACAATTGGCGAAGAGAGGCGGCCGCGAAGGCGCGGAACAGATCACCGACACGATCGGCGGCAGTTTTGCGGCGATCCTGAAGGTCGCCTATGAGAAAGGCGCCAGCCTGCTCAAGTTCGGCGGCGACGCGCAGCTTCTGTGGTTCCAGGGCGAAGGCCACGCGGCGCGTGCCTGCACGGCCGCGGTGCGGATGCGCCGCGAACTCGACGAGGTCGGAAGGATCGAGCTCCCCGGAGCCAAAGTCACGCTGAAGATGTCGCAGGGCGTGCACACGGGACTATTCCATTTCTTTGCCGTGGGCACGTCGCACATCGAAATGTTGCCCACGGGCCCCGCGTGGACCCGCACGGTCGCGATGGAGCACGAAGCAAACGCCGGCGAAATACTCGTCAGCGCGGAAATGGCCGCGCTCCTGCCCAAGGACTGCCTGGGCGAGTCCAGGGCGTCGGGCGTCCTGCTTCAGGGCGAGCCCCCCGGTCACGAAGAGTCGATGCCGTACATTCCGCGGCCAAATTCTCCGCCGGACCTGACGCTGCGCTGCCTTTCGCCTGCGATCCGGGCCCACGTGATCGGCGGGGGCGGAACCTCCGAACATCGCCCGGTCACCATTGCCTTCATTCATTACGAGGGAACGGACGCGCTGATCGAGCAAAGCGGCCCGGCTGCGGCCGCAGAGGCGTTGCACCAACTGGTCAGTGTGGTCGAAGCCGCGACAGAGGAACTGGAGGTCTCGTTCCTGGGCTCCGACGTCGATCACGACGGCGGCAAGCTCATCCTGACCGCCGGCGCGCCGAAGGCCACCGGCGATAGCGAAGAACACATGCTTCTCGCATTGCGCAAGATCGTCGAGAGCAGGTTTTCGCTGCCGATCCGCATCGGCGTTCACCGCGGCTCGGTCTTCGCCGGCGATATCGGACCGCCCTACCGCCGCACCTATACGGTCATGGGCGACGCGGTTAACCTCGCCGCGCGCGTGATGGCCAAGGCCGAGCCCGGTGAGATCTACGCGACGGGCGACGTGCTCGAACGCTCCAACACGCTGTTCGACACCACGCAGCTCGAGCCGTTTGCGGTGAAAGGCAAGACCGAACCGATCCAGGCGTGGTCCGTCGGCCGCGCAAGCGGTTCACGAACGCGGGAAGTGACGCTGCAACGACTGCCGTTGACGGGCCGCAACGTCGAACTCGGCGTGATCCGCAAGGCGTACACGAGCGCGCGCGGAGGCGCCGGACGCATGATCGAGGTCGTAGGAGAGGCAGGCATCGGCAAAACCCGCCTGCTGGAAGCGCTACGCGACGCGGTCGCCGGATTCCAGAAGCTTCACGCCACGTGCGAAGCCTATACGTCGTCGATCCCGTATGTTGCGTGGCGCGAGCTTCTCCGCGAGATGTACGAGTTCGGCCGTGATACGCCTGATGCGGAGGTCGAGGAGCGCATCCGCGCCGAGGTGGCGACTAAGGCGCCGGATCTTGCGCCTTGGTTGCCGCTGCTGGCCGCCGTGTTCGACGTTGAAATTGCCGCCACGCCCGAGGTCCTGGAGCTGGCGGAAACGAACCGTCGCACCAAGATGCACGAAACCGTCGCGCGGTTCCTGGAAGCCGTGGTGCCCGACAAGCTGCTGGTGGAGATCGACGACGTCCACCACATGGACAAGGCCTCGGCCGAACTCCTGGCGTATCTGACCCGGCGCCTGGGCGAGAAGCCATGGCTCTTCGCCATCGGACGCCGCGCATTGGCCACCGGATTCGAGGCAGCCGAGTCGCCCGAGGTAGTCCGGATCGATCTGAAGCCGATCGCGCCGCAGGATGCGCTGCGCCTGGCCCAGCTCGCGACCGCGCAAAGTCCGCTTCCGGCCCACGTACTCGATGTCGTCGCGAAACGGTCGGGCGGCAATCCGCAATTCCTGCGCGACCTGCTGCGCTCGGCGATCGATTCCGGTGGAACGGCGGACCTGCCGGAGTCCGCCGAAGCGGCCACGATCACGCGGATCGACACGCTGGCGCCCGAAGACCGGGCGCTGGTCCGTCGCGTCGCGGTGTTCGGTATCACGTTCCACCCGCGGATGCTTGCCCTGGCTCTACTCCGAAGAGGACGGTCCGGCGCCCGATGCCGCGGCGCTGTCCCGGCTTGCACGAATTGTTCGACGAGGAGCCTGACGGATACATACGCTTCCGCCACACGCTGTTGCGCGACTCGGCCTACGAGGGGCTGCCGTTCAAGCTCCGGCGACAACTTCACGGCGCGGTCGCGGCGCATATCGAAGAGGAAATGGACTTCCCGGAGGAGGCCGGCGCCACGTTGTCGCTGCACTACTTCGAAGCCGGCGAATTCAGGCCGGCGTGGCGCTACGCGACGGCGGCCGCCAAGCGTGCCGCCGGGATCTACGCCTACGTCGAAGCTGCCGGGCTCTTCTCGCGCGCGCTGGAGGCAGGACGCCAGATTCCTGACCTCGACACCGCGTGAGCTTGCGCACACCAATGAAAAGCTCGGAGATGCATGGTACCTCGCTAAGGAGTATCAAAAGGCTTCCGCAGCGTTCACCGCTGCGCGCGCACTTGTCAGTGGTGACGAGCTCGCCGACGCCAGCCTTCTCATCAAACTCTCCAAGGTCGAGGAAAAGATCGGCAAGTACGCGGAGGCACAGCGCTGGATCGAGCAGGCGCGCAGCGTCCTCTTGAAGCTGCCCGACGTCGATGCCGCACGGCAAGCCGCGTGGGCTGGTGCGTATTACGCCTTTTTGCTCCAGTCGGAAGGCCGAACGCCGGAGGCGATTGACGCGGCGGCAACGGCGGCGGCGGAGGCCGACGCGGCCAAGCACCCGGAGGCCGCCGGCGAAGCCTACTTCGTCATGGGCTGGGCCAACGGCGAGCTCGGCAAGCCAGAAGCACAGTCGCAAATGGAACGTGCCCTCAAGGAATTCGAGCAGTCCGGCAATCTCGTCCGCCAGGCCGACATGCTGCTCAACCTGGGCTGGTTATGCGGGCAGCGTCAGGAAGGAAAGTGGGACGAGGCCGTCGCGTATTTCGAACGCAGCCGCGCCGCGGCGCTCAAGCTCGGCGGCACCGTCCACGCAACGACTGCACGATTGAATGTCGCTGAGATCCTGATCGACCGGGGCGAGTGGGCCGAGGCGGAGACTCTGCTCCTGGAAATGCTGCCGATGTGGAAAGCATCGGGATATCACTTTTATCTTGGCACCTGCCTGCGAGCAGTTGGGCCGTGTCGCAACACGCCTGGGTCGCTTCGATGACGCACTGGCGCGCTTCGAGGAGGCAAAGGCTAACTATCTGCTCGTTGGGGCCGAGCAGGACATTCCTCCAATCACAGCGTGGATCGCGGAATGCCGCGTGCGCAAGGGTGAAGGTGAAGCGGCTCTGGAACTGGTGGAGGAACTGCTCGGCCGTGCGGACACGTCGAGCGGCGTCGCGCGGATGGTGCCGTTTTTGAAGCGCGTTAAAGGACACGCGCTGATGCTGCAGGAAGACCTGTGGGGCGCGCGTGACGCGCTGGAGGAGAGTCTTGCGACGGCAAGGGAATCGCCGGGACCAATTCGAGGCGACGCTTACATCATTGTCCCTGATCGAGATCGACCGGCTGGAAGGCGTCGAGCCGACCACTGGAGCTGATCGATGAAACACGCACGCTTCTCGCAAGCCGCAAGGTCCGCGCCGTTCCCCCGGTACCAGCTGCCACCGCGTTAGTCAGCCTCCACAAAAAGAAGCGGCCCCGCAGGGCCGCTTCGCTATCTGTGCCAACCAAGCTGTTGCTATGGCCCGGCAACTCTAAGGTCGGACTCGTCGACCGATGATGTTCCAATGCTGCAGCTTCCCGTACCCGACCGCCGTCCAACCCTGCTGCGCAATCGCACACCAATCGCCGTCTGCCCGTTAGCTGGTATTGCGATCGCGTGTTGGCTGCGTCCGTAAACGGCGCGACGCTAGGAATCATCGGCAATATCGTGGTCGGCAACCCGGTGAGCGGGAAATCCCGTCGAGGCACGCCAACAGCGGCACCCAGTCGGGAGTTAGGAGGTGCGCCTAGTCGTAGCCGGGTTCGCGATCGCCCACGAGACCTGCGGACGGAATTCGTCCAACCGTCCGTATTGTCCCGCGACGCCCAGAGGAAAAGGTATTTGAACGTCGCCAGCTGGCCGTTGGGATGTTCGTTGCGACCGGCGGGCCCAAATTGTCGCACCACGTAGCAGGTCGCACGATGGTTGTCGCTTGCCGCAGGCTGAGCCTCGCCAGGTGAAGTTCACGGTTTGACAGCAACCAGGGCCGTTATACCTCGGGTCGGACACGTGAAGGCAAATCCGGGTCGAACTTGGGATCTCCCGACCCACACCCACCATCGCGAGTCCAATCCGCCGCAAACAAGTCCCCCGTGGTTGCACTGCCCGTTGCGGGTCGAACAGTGTCAGCAGCACTCGTCGGCGTCAAGGCTCGCCCAGGTACGGACGCGTCGGGACGGCCCCGTCGTGGTGGTCGTGAACGCGCATGCCGGCCGGTAGCGACGACCGTCGAAGGCGTTAACGATACAGCGCGTCGGGATGCGTACTCTGTTGCCGCCCGATGCGGTCAACTCACGAGCCCGTGCCGTCGGTGCGTACTCTGCTGAGGTTGGCGGAAGCTCGGCGACATCCATTGACGGTCGTGCCGCTGCTCGCCGCTGATCGAACCCGTAGCCGGAGCCGCGCCGTGACCGTAGAGGTTGGACTTGGCGTGCCGTCGGTGCGCCCGCGCCGGTTGGATTGATCGTCAAGCGACAGAACACGGGGTCAGCTCGCCGTGATTGTTGTATGACGTTGTTAGCTGATGTCGGCCAGCCAGTCAAAATTGCGATCGCAGGTTGGCCTCACGTGCACTGATCGTGCCGCAGACGGGTTCCCGTGCAGGACACGAGCCGCCCGTGCTGGTGTTCGATAGTGTTAGGAGCATCCGTTGGTGAACGTCGAAGTCTGACGCTGAAAGTTCGACTGGAATTCCAAATGGTCCGCCGTCCCAGTTGGATACGGTGGCCTCGAAGTGTCCAGCCCACGCCTGTCGCAGCATAAGTCACGTCGACGTTCATCGTAGATCACAACCGGTGAGCCGCGAACGGCTTGAGCGGGATGTTGAATGCTGCTGACAAAGATCGACGTTCCGTTGTTCACGGTTGTGGCGGAAGTAGCCATTGCCCAGATTCAGGCAACCCTCGGTCGGGGTCTTGATGGTGACGCCGCCGGAGGGGAAAGATTCACCGTGTTGACGTTCGAGTTTCCGTTGCTGTCCGAAGTTGGCGAACTTCGCCGTCATGATGACCGTCCTCCGGAAACAAACCCGTGGGTGGTGCCATATTCAGGCCGAAGATCTTCGCGGCCGCGGCTGACAAGCAGCGAAATGCTGCGAACGCCAACGCCATCAGGAGACCAAGCCACTTGCGCATGCCGTTCATTGTGATTCTCCCCAAGCCATAGATAGATGCTGAAACGGGATTGCCGAGCATACGTGGCAACCGACAGCAAACAGATATTCAAAATGCAGCGAGCCCCCTTTGTACGCTAACTTTTCCGTTGTCAAGATAGGGAATTATCTACTTGCGCGGAAACCGTAGCGCGATAGCGCACTGTTGTACACCGCAGCTCGACTGCTCCTATTCATGACATCGGCATGGCGTCATCCGTAAATCGGCGCCATTCATGATCCGCGGCTAAGCGGAAAGAACCTGGGCTGTAGCGTTCAATCGGATGCACGTGCACCGTTTGGCAGGCGAATATTCCACATTGACGAAGCCGAATTTTCCTTCATCCGGCGCGCCGACCAAAGCGGACGTTTTATTCCATTTGCATAAATAGTAGGCGGCAATCTGGAGCAGGAATCAATCGCGGCGTGACATGTCCCAACTTGTCACTGGACCACTTCGTCCGCTCGCAGCAGCAGCCCCTGCGGAATGGCCAATCCCAATGCCTTGGCAGTCGTCGCATTGATGACCAATTCAAATTTCGCAGGCTGCTCGACGGGCAGGTCGCCCGGCTTGGCGCCTTTCAGGATCTTGTCGATGTACTCGCGCGCGCGCTGCATCAGTTCCGGAAGCTTCGCGCCGTAAGCTCATGAGTCCGCCGGAAACAACATATTCCCGGTAACCATAGATTGCCGGCAATTTGTCGCGCCGCCGTGTGATTCGATGATGCGTCCCCGATCCGAAAACGTGAGCGAATCCTCCTCGACGATGACGCGCGCCAATCCGGTCCCCCGTCGCCGCTTCGAGCGCGGCACTGATTTCACCCTGGCCGCGCACCGGATACGACTGCACCTGAATGCCCAACGCGCGGCCCGCCAGTTCGATTTGATCCAGTCCGGGTTGTCCCGCCACTTTCCCTTGCAGCTTGTCGACCATTCGGGAAGGAGCGGCGGGGTTCCACAGGACGCCGACGCGCGACAGCCGCGGCATCAGCTCCTTGAGAAGCTCGATGCGCTTGCCGCCCAGGTCTGCGCCGAACGCGGTGAGACCGGTGGCGTTCCCGCCGGGATGCGCCAGCGATGCGACCAGACCCGAACGCACCGGGTCTCCGAATCACCGCGAACACGATCGGAATGGTCGTAGTTGCGTGGCTTGCCGCCAGCGCGGCATTGTCCAGCACCGCGTAGATCACGTCGACCTTCTGCCGGACCAGGTCTTCGGCCAGCGCGGGAACGATTCGCCCGTCGGCCGCGCTGCGGTATTCGACGACGATGTTCTTGCCTTCGACGTAGCCCAAATCGCGCAGGCCACGGAGAAAAACCTGCGGAAGGGGCGCCTCAGCGCGGCAAGGCGTTCAGGATGCCTATCTTGAGAATCCTGCCGGCGGGCTGCGCATGCGCGCCGAGCGACGACCACGGCTGCCGTCGCACATGACAGCCGGACAAAGTCGCGACCTGTTCATTAAACTGTGTCACCTCGTCGGTCCAGACCTTGAAGCTCGACAGCGTATTGAAGCCGAATGCGTTGCTCAGCGCGACGTCGGCCGCATCGCGGCCACGCGCAATGAGCACCCGCCCGATGCGCGGCGTATTGTTGCGCGCGTCGAACGTGTACCAGTGCCCGTCCAGGTACGCCTCGAACCACGCGGCGAAATCCATCGGGCCATACGGCGGCGGCATCCCAATGTCGCCAAGGTAACCGGTGCAGTAGCGCGCGGGAATATTCATGCACCGGCAGAACGCCACCGCCAGGTGTGCGTAGTCGCGGCATACACCCGTCCTGTCGTGGAACGCTTCCAGCGCGGTCCGCGTCATGCGCGCGTGCTCGTAGCCGAACACGATGTGGCGATGGACGTAGTCGCAGATCGCCTGCACCCGGTCCCATCCGGTGGGCCCGCTGCCGAAGAGATTCCACGCCGTCTCGGACAGGCGATCAGTCTCGCAGTACCGGCTCCCCAGCAGGAACAGCAGCGTGTCTTCGGGCAGGTTCTGCACGGGAATCTGCTGCGCCTGGCGAACGATCACGTCGGGCAGCCCCGAATCGTTCACGATCGCATCCGCGCTGACGCGCAGGCGCCCTTTCGGCGCGACGATGCGCGTGCACCAGTTGCCGAAGCTGTCGCGATAGGCCGTCATCGGCACCGGCGGGTCGAACATCAGATTGTCGCGACCCACGAGATCGGACACCCGCGTGAAGTGCACGTTGAGCGTGAACACGATCGGCGTCGGCTGCGGGCAGTCGTAAATCATTTCGAAGCCGACGCGAATCTTCATTGCTGGTCTCCCGTATTCAACATGGATCAATCAAACGCATGCGCGGCAAGCAACGCTTCTACCAACACGTCGCGGAGCCGTGTCCAGGGCCGCCCCGCGGCAAACACGATCTTCTGGTTGACTTCGAGTTCGATCCCGACATACGCAGCCGGTGAAAAACTCAGGCGCAGGTGCGACGTCAGGCCATCGCCTTTGCCTGCATACGGGTAGTTGCGGCGAACGCGGAGTTCGGGCGCAGCTTCCTCGAGCGCGGTCTTCCAACGTGCGGCGAGCGCCACCTCGCCGGGCCGACCCGGATGGTAGAGCAGGCCCACGTCGGCGCGGCGCACGTTGCCGTCGAGTTCCGGCGTGAAGCTGTGCGACGAAATGTGGATCACACGCCGGCCGCGCGACACTGAGCGCCGGACAAGACGCTCGACCTGCTCGCGGAAGGGAAGGTAATGCTGTTCGACGATCTTCGCGCGGACCACCAAAGGCGCCGCACGCGATGCCGCCGAAAAGACATGCGGATGGCCGATCGAGCGATTGAGATCGATGAGGAGCCGGCTGACCGTCGATGTCACGAGCGGCGCATGCAGCGCGCGGGCGAGTTGTCGCGCCATGACCAGCGCGCCCGGGTCGTACCCGCGATGCGTGCCGAGCAGCGCGGCCCGCCCGTGAAACAGCGCACGATAGCGCGCCGGGATTCGGTTGCCGCCATGCTCGCAGGTTACAAGGAAGGAATCGCCCGCCACCATTAATCACCAGACCAATTCGGGCAACGGACGAAACAGCTGACGCGTGCCCTCGACCCGTTCGTGGCAATCGCCTGGCGCTGGGCGGTCGAGCTGTGTGTTGCGCATGTCGAATACTATCCTGCCGCGCCTCGGGTTTTCCGGACGACCTCGACACGCCCGACAGCATCGAGATACGCGAACACGGCTGCGACAGCAAAAGGACCGATGCGCATGCACCGGTCCCTTGCATTGAATCAGCCCTGCCGAATTTCGGCGTTAGCCTTTCGGCTTGCGCGTTTCGTCTTCGCGCTTCTGTTCGTCGGCATCCTTCTTCTTGTCATCAGGTTTGTCCGACGCGGGTCTTGAACCTTGTGCGCGCGGCGGCGCGCTCGTCTGAGGTTGCGCTTGCGCTAGCGGCGGCGCATTGGGCGATGCTGCCGGTGGCCGCGATTGCGGTTGCGCGCGGCTTCGCGGCAGGGACCGGTTCGGGTCTCGCGGCTTGCGCTACGGGCGGCACGACAGGAGCGGCCTGTCGTGGCGGCGTCGAGTCCGGCGGCGGCAGTCGTTGCGGCATCGCGCGCACCACCGGCGCAGGAGCCGGCGCTGGCGGAGATACAGCCTGCGGTTCGGCCGGCCGTTGCGATGGCGGCGCCGTTGGTGCGGGCGGCGCGACAGGCTGTCCGCGTCGTTCCGCATTGCCCGGTTGCGCCGGCCTTCCACGCGTTTCCGGAGGCTGGACGGCCGCAACTGCCGGCGCGACCTGCGGCGGCGGTGCCACCACTGGCGGCGGGACAGGTTGTCCGCGTTGTTCAGCATTGCCCGGCTGTGGTGGCCGTCCGCGCGTTCCCGGAGGTTGTGCGGCCGGAGCTACCTGCGACGGCGATGCCACGACTGGCGGCGGGACAGGCTGTGCGCGTTGGTCCGCATTGCCAGGCTGCGCTGGGCGTCCGCGCGTTCCCGGAGGTTGTGCGGCCGGAGCAGCCGGAGCTACCTGCGACGGCGATGCCACGACTGGCGGCGCAACCTGCGGCTGTGCCACGACTGGCGGCGGGACAGGCTGTGCGCGTTGGTCCTCATTGCCAGGCTGCGCTGGCCGTCCGCGCGTTCCCGGAGGTTGTGCGGCCGGAGCAGCAGCAGTAGGCGCTGCAGCCTCCGGGGCCTTTCTTTCGTCCGACTTGCCGGGTGCATCACTCGGCCTGGCAGTACGCGTGGTCGCCGGAGGAGGGGCTGTGGGCTGCGCGATCTGCGTCGGCGTCACGACCTTGACGGCGGGCGCCGCTACCGGTGCAGGCGTCTTGATTTCCCTGCGCGCCGTGTCATCAAGTGGCTTGCCCGGCTTCGCAGCGAGCTGTTGCTGTTGCGCGGCAAAGCTGGCCGTGGCGGCGGGCGGTGCCGTGCGAGCGACAGCGGTCCGCTCGAACACTCGCGGCGGCGGCTTGTCGCCTGCGGCACCCGCGCCACGCACACTGCGCTCCGTCGGCGCAACGGCCGCGACCGTGGCGACCGGCGCACTGGCCACCATCGCCGGAGATACGCGAACTGCGGCTCGTTGCACCGGCTGCGATTGCACGAACGTGGCCGTCGGCACGGCGACGACCGCACCCTGCACCTGGCGGTTGGCGTAGACGACGTTGGTGACGTTCGAGTTGTTGTAGTAATTGTTGATCACCGTGGTGTTGATAACGGTGTTGCTGCGATTGACGTTCTCGAAATAGCCGCGGCTTACCGCATAGGACGGCCGGTAGACCTCGCGCGGTCCGAGCGGGAACCACGCCACTCCACCGACGTTGCCGCTGGAAATTGCGATCTGGAAATTGCTGCCGCCCACGAACGCGACGAGCGCCGGCGCGTAATAGGCCCGCGTGCTCACGGGTCCGGGCACCCAGCCCCATGTGCCGCGCATGTTGGTCCACCGACCGTAATGGGATACCGCGAACCCCCACGGGGCGTCGTCAACCCACGTCCAACCCCAAGGGTCGACCCATGCCCAGTGGCCATCGCGGTAGGGCGCCCAGTCGGAGGCCACACGATTCGGGATCCACACATTGCCGTAAGTCGCGTCGACGCGCCACGTGCCGTTGGCGTCCAGGTCCTGATAGCCGACAACGTCCTGGGACACGTAGCGCGCTGAGGCGGAATTATCGTAGCCGCGGTCGCGGTCGCTGGACCAGCGATCGAATTCGTCAACGCGCGGCGCGTCCAGAAATTCATAATCGCGCAGGCCGGTGCCTGTGAAGCGATACGGTTGCCGCGAATCGATCACATATGCCGCACCCTCGCCGTAGACTTCGCCCTGCCCCCTGCGCACGATGATGTCCGTCGCATTCCCGTCCGCGTCGACGGCGATCCGGTATTCGCCGGGTTGCCGAAGTGTGAATGCCAGATTGGGGGTGTCGACCTCGAATACCTGGTTGGGCTCGAAGCGGCGCACGCGCACGTTGAGGGTTCCCTGCGTCAACTGCAACTGCACGATGCGGTCGTCGAGATTGAGTATCGAAACGCCGGTTCCGGCGTTCATGCGAATCATCGCTCCGCCGAGCTGGATTTCGGCGCGCGCTCCGGCATCCGCCCAGAGACGGTCGCCCGGGGTCAGCGGACGATTCATGACGGCACGCGCCCAATCGTTCTCGCCCGCCGGCGAGAAACTGACTTCGCCGGTCATGTAACCCAGGCGGGCGACGCGCGATGGCGGGTCGGCACTGGCCAAGCCGCTAACGGCGAGGGCCGCGAGGCCGATCGCGATGGCGAAATTTCTAAGTCGTACGGAATGTATCTGCATGACGATTCCTTAACATTAGAGGCGGTATTTGGTACGACAGACATTCATGCGCGTTTCTGTCGATGACGCCGGTGCATTGCGTCATCGGTTCCAGGCACGGCTCGAGGCACTCATGTCGTTACAGCCATAACGCCTTGGGCGTCTGATTCGACGACAACGCAAGCGGACGATCCGTCGAACGGTTCACGCGCAGCAACAACTCGCGTCTCAATAGATTAGGTGCGCACGCTGCGCCGGCGGCCACGGTTACTTGTTGTTACAAGTCTGTCGTGCATATGCGGCTGAGAATAGGCAGAGGCACGTCACGTGTCTGTGCGGTGGCGCACCGATTTCACCGTAGGACGCCGGCGGACGCTCTGTTGCGTGCGCCAGCGGACAGACCATTGCACCGTAGGACAATAGGATGAAACTTGAACAGTTTCTTCCAGGAGATAACGTGATTACGATGAAGACTATCGGCGTGCTGCTGATCGTTGCCGGGGCACTGGCCTTGGTTTATGGCGGCTTCACCTATACAAAGACGACCCATGAGACCAAGATCGGTCCGATCGTGCTTTCGGTCAAGGATACGGAGACGGTCAACGTGCCCATCTGGGCCGGTGTCGGCGCGATCATGATAGGCGGATTGCTTCTGGCCTCTGGGATCAGGAGGGGCTAGGCACGCTGCAGCTCGCAGGCGTTGTCGTTCGGCGGTCGCGCATCGACTTCAGCGCGACGAAGAATAGTTCGGCGTCAAGCCGAGACGGTGGCCGGTGCCGGACGTCCCGTCGCGACACGCACCTCGACGCGATGGTCCAATCGATCATCGGCAAGCAGCACCACGTTGGTTGCTTGCACAATACCGTCTACGGCAACGATTATCGCTTCGGGATTCCCTTCGCCCGTGTCCTCATCCCGTGAAACCGAGATGTGGTACAGGGTTTCGCGATACCGATAGCGCATCGCAAATTCATTCCACTCCGGCGGCAGGCAGGGTGCGAGACGAAGGCGATCCGCTTCGAGGTTGAGTCCCAGCAGCGACTCCACCACAAGGCGATACATCCAGCCTGCCGAGCCCGTATACCAGGTCCAGCCGCCGCGCCCAGTGTGCGGCGCGAGCGCATAGACGTCGGCGGCAACAACATAGGGCTCGACCATGTAGGCATGCGTTTCCTTTGCGGTTCGAGCGTGGTTCACCGGGTTGATCATTGCGGTCAGTTCCCACGCGCGTGCGTTGTCGCCCAACGCCGCGAAAGCCATCGCCGCCCAGATCGCGGCGTGGGTGTACTGACCGCCATTTTCCCGTACCCCGGGGACGTAGCCTCGGATGTACCCGGGATCGAGCGGCGATGCGTCGAACGGCGGATCGAGCAACTGTATCAGCGTGCTATCGCGACGGACCAGACGCTGGTGCACGGCGTCCATGGCCTTGCGTGAACGACCGACATCGCCCGCTCCGGAAAGCACCGACCAACTTTGCGCAATCGAATCGATTTGACACTCCGCGTTCGTGCTCGAACCAAGCGGCGTGCCGTCGTCGAAGTACGCGCGGCGATACCAGTCGCCGTCCCACGCGTTGTACTCGATCCTCTGGCCCAGAAGCATTGCCTCCTTCTCACAGCGGTCCGCGAAAACCACGTCGCCACGCAAGCGCGCCACTTTGGCAAATTCCCCGAGGACGTTGCAAAGAAAGAACGCGAGCCAGACGCTTTCTCCCTTGCCCTGATTGCCGACGAGATTCATGCCATCGTTCCAGTCGCCGGAGCCCATCAGCGGCAAGCCATGCGTCCCGAAGCGAAGGCCGTGCAGAATCGCGCGCACGCAATGCTTATAGACATCCTCCTTTTCGTCGGAACGGGATGGCAAGTCATAGTAGGAGTCATCCTCCGCCCTGACCGGCCGGCCTTCGAGGAAAGGGACGGTCTCGTCGAGAAGCGTCCTGTCGCCGGTCGCCAGAACGTACCGGCAGGTCGCCAGAGGCAACCAAAGGTAATCGTCCGAACAGTGGGTGCGGACGCCCCGACCCGACGGCGGATGCCACCAGTGCTGGACGTCTCCCTCGATGAATTGGCGGCCCGCGCAAAGTGCGATTTGAGCGCGCAGCATGCCCGGCTCGGTGTGAACCAGGGCCATTGCGTCCTGCAATTGGTCACGAAAGCCGTAAGCCCCGCCGGACTGGTAGTAGCCGCTGCGCGCCCAGAGTCGGCATGCGATCGTTTGATAGACGAGCCAGCCATTGGCAATGAGGTTGAGTGCCGCATCGGGCGTTTCGATTTGCACGGCAGTCAAGGTTCTGCGCCAGTGTTCGACCACGGCCTCGAGCGCCTCGCGCGCCGCCGCAGGTCCCCGATGCCGTTGCGTCAGCAGGCTGGCCGCTTCGGCATTGCTTCCCGCCCCAAGCCGGAAGACGATTTCCCGCTGCTGCCCTTCGGCCAGGTCGAACGCCACCTGCAGCGCAGCGCAGGGATCCAGTGCCGCGCCAACCTTGCCGGATAGCCGTGTACGGTGCATGGCAGCCGGATCGCGCAAAGTTCCGTTGCGCCCCAGAAATTCGGTGCGATCGCAGGTCGAGCTGCGCGTCGCATCATCGACATCGAAGAAGGCGATCCTGTCCGCGAACTCGTTGTCATAGGAATTGCGCGCATACAACGCACCATTCCGGGCATCGATCTCGGTCGTCACATGCATCGCCGATTTCGCGCGCAGGTCACCCATCACCCACTCGATGTATCCCGTCGCGGACAGCCGTCGTGAACGGCCTGATTGGTTGCCCACTTTCAGCGTGAAGAACTTGATCGGCTCATCGAGCGCAACGTACACCGTGAGTTCCGTGCGAATCCCGTCCTCGGTGTGCTCGAATACGCTGTAGCCAAAACCATGGCGGGTGACATAGGGCGCGGCACCGCCGCACGGTGACGATGTGGCCGACCAGAAATGGCCGGTCTCCTCATCGCGAACATAGAGTGCCTCTCCGCTGGGTTCACACACCGGGTCGTTGTGCCACGGACTCAGGCGAAACAATTGCGCGTTCTCGCTCCATGTGTAGCCGAGCCCGCTTTCCGACACGATGGAGCCGAAGCGTGGATTCGCAAGTACATTCACCCACGGCGCGGGCGTTGAGCCGCCCTCGGTGGGCGCGATGACGTATTCGCGCCCGTCTGGCGAGAAGCCACCCGTCCCGTTGAAGAGGATCAGGCCTTCTGCTGCGACTTCGGTGCCCGCGACGGGTTGAGACCGATATTGACGGGTCGGCACCAGCCGGGGCGTTCGCAACTCGGCCGGCATACGCCTATTGATCTGCTCCGACAATGTGCCGCGCTTGTCGGTGATGATCGCGCGCGCGACCGATTGGAAAAGCGCACGGTCCTCAGGCGCGATCTGTTCCGCATGGCGAACGAAAATTCCTCCAGGCCGATCGACGAAATGGGCCTCGACTCCGGCTGCGATCAGTCCGAGTATCTGTTCCTGGAGCCGCTGCCGATAACCATCGTGATCCTCGTTCCAGATCACCAGATCCACGGCCAATCCCTTGAGGCGCCAATAGGCATGGGCCTGGACGAGTTGGCGCACCAGTTCAAAATTGGCAATGTCTGCAACCTGCAGCAAGACTATCGGCAGGTCGCCGGAGATTGCGTAGCCCCATAAGCCGGATTGACTGCGATGACTCTTGACCAGAACGCTCGCTGCGGCGCGCAGCGACGCGTTGGCGAAAATGATGGAGCCGGCGAGCCGCGCATAGAGTTGCGAATCAGCCTCCGTAGCGTTGAGTTGACGGAGCACCACCTGGCTGTGCGTCCACGCCAATTCGAACACGCGGTCCGTTAGGCTGCGATCCTGGTATTTGTCTACGAGATGCAGCACGGCGTCGCGGGTGTCGCCGACTCCTGTAACCATGTCGATCGTCGCCGTGGCCCCGGCTTCGACGATGACTCGATGGCGAATTGCCGCGATCGGATCTAATACCGAGCCGCCGGTGTCCGACAGCTTGTCGGGACTGGTCATCGCGAGGGGCGCCGCCAGCGAGCCGTGGCGCCCGATGAAACGCCTGCGGTCCGTTTCGAACCAGATCTCCGGGTCCGGGGCACCGTGCACCGACATCAGGTGGAACATCCACGGTACGAGTTCCTCGCGGGAACGCGGACGCCGTGTGCAAAGAATTGCCTTTCGGGCTTTGCGGATTTCCGTTTGGACGAAGAGATTGCTGAACGCCGGGTGCAACGCGTCCGCCGCCGCCGGCGCGAGGACCACTTCCATGTAGCTCGTGACGTCAATCGTGCGGGTTGTCCGTGAACGATTCGTGATGCGGACGCGGCGGACCTCGATATCGTCTTCGGGTGAGACCACTATTTCGGTGTGCGTTTCGAGATCGAAGTCCCGGCGCCGAAACTCTGCCCGACCTTCAGAAAAAATCGCCTCGTAGTGGTCTGCCGGAGTCAGCGTAGGTTGGTACGCAGTCGACCAGAACTCTCCCGTCGCCTCGTCGCGGATGTAGCAGAAGGTTCCCCAGTTGTCAGATGTGCCATCCTCGCGCCAACGTGACACGGCCAGGTCTTTCCAGCGGCTGCTTCCTCCTCCGGCATTCGTGACCATCACGTGATAACGGCCATTTGACAGCAACTGGACCTCTGGAATCGCAGTGTGGGGTCCGTCGAACACGCGCACCGGCGATTCCGTGCTGTCCCCCGTCACACGGAGATTGGACAAGTCCGGCACGTTCGTGTGGAACGGCGTGACTCTTGGAATTCGCTCCTGTAGGAGCAGCAGCGTCGCCTGCATCAGCGGGTCCGACTCGAAGCGCTTTTGCATCGGTCGCCCCAATAGCAAAGAGGCGAAGGAGAGGAGGCTCATCGCCTGGTGGTGCGCCATGTAGGACCGGACGACCGCGCTCGACTCGCCGCGCCGCTGCCGCGACGGCGTGTAGTCGATGGCCTCGAACAAGCCGAACGTTCCGGCCAGGCCGCTGTCGGCGAGTCGCTGCAGATTGAGACACGCCGCTTCCGGCGCGACCATCAAGGCCAATGCCGACGCGTAGGGAGCCACGACCAGGTCGTCACCAAGTCCTCGCTTCAAACCCAGCCCGGGAACCCCGAACGCGCGGTACTGGTAATTCTGGTGCACGTCGACGGTGTTGTAGCCGCTCTCCGACATTCCCCACGGCACCCCGCGTTGTCGGCCATACTCGATCTGCCGCTCCACCGATGCGCGGTATGTCTGATCGAGCAACGTATTTTCAAAGGTCGGCATCACCAGCAACGGCATCAAGTATTCGAACATCGAGCCGCTCCACGACAGCAGGACTGGCTCGCGTCCCCCAGCCGTCAGGAGGCGTCCCAGCGCAAACCAGCTTTCCTGCGGTAGCGCTCCTTGGGCGATGGCGACGAAATTGCACAATCGTGCTTCCGAGGCCAGCAGATCGTAATAGCTGTTATCGCACCGGCGATCGGCGACGTTGTACCCGATCACCAGTTGCCGGCGCACCTTGTCGAACAGGAAGTCATAGTCCGTCGTGGCAAATGCCGTCGCGCGCAACGCAAGCTGCTCGATGGCGGCCATTCTTTCGGTGGCGCGCGCGGCGCCCTGTGTGTGAAGCGGCGAGAGCATGTCGAGCGCCGCAAGTTCACGGAGCGTAGGGATCCCATCGCCTACATCCACTACGGGAACCGTTCCGGGCGCCTGTTGCACCGCGAGCCATGGCGCGAGAAACATCAAGTCATCGCGCAGATCCGCACAATGCCTCACGAGCGCGTCGGCCCAGAATTGGGCTTCGATTGGCAATCCCGCAGGGCTGCCGACAGCGAAACCAGCGCAGACGTCGGCGGCGCATGTAGCCAGCCGGTGCACGTGGACCCATGCGGAGGCAAGCGATGTGGTGCCAGTCGCCGACGCCTGTGCGAGCGTCGATTCGAATTGCGCGAATTGCGCAACCTCTGCCGCCGCGTCCTTTCCCAAGGCATCGACCAGCACGGCGTAAGTATCGCTCACGCCTTCGATCCATCGGCGATTGAGGATGGCGGCATCGGGAAGCATGGCGAGACCGGGCCGCAGCGTCAGAAGGTGGCCCGCGAGATTGCCGCTATCTACCGTTGACACGTAGAGAGGCGCCAGAGGCAATCGCGTCTGCGTGTCATACCAGTTGTAGAAATGACCTTGATGTCTCTCCAGCAACGCCATCGTGTCAAGCGCGTTCGTCGTGCGCTCGATCAATTGTCCCGTCGAAATGTAGCCAAAGTCATGCGCAGCCAGATTGGCGAGCAATGACAATCCCATATTGGTCGGCGAAGTCCGATGCGCGACGCCGACCGCCGGACTTTCCTGCACGTTGTCGGGCGGGAGCCAATGGTCCTCCGGTCCGACGTGCGTCTCGAAATACCCCCAGGTTTTTCGCGCAAGCTTGCGCAGGAAATGCAGTTGGCCAAGCGCGAGCCTGGTGCTCCGCCGCCCGAGCGGGCGACTCACCCACCAGGCAATGGCAGGCGACCCGCCCCAAAGCAACAGGATGGGCGCGGCAACCGGCAGTGCCAACGGATGTGCAATGGCAAGGCCAATACCCGCAACTACGGCGATGGCGGGGGCTATGACCATCGAGCGATAGGAAGCGAGCAAGCTGGTGCGCCCGCTTAGCTCAAGCTCCCGGTTCGCGTCGCTGGACGGGTTCCACTCCAGAAGCCGGCGGTGCGTAAACAGCATCCGCCCGACCGTGCGGATGATCGCGTCGAGACAGTAGTAGGTTTCATAGGGCAGAAACGCAAGCGCGAGCAGCGCCTGCCAGGCGTGCCGCCGCGCATCGATCTCGACGGCTGCCAGATGCTGCCGGAACCGCACATCTAGCGGCTTGTCCACCAGATCGGAGAATGCGGCAATGAAAGACGGCGCCAGCAGGATGCCGACCACGATTTCCGTCCATAACCATGCCGGCGACAGGACAGTCCATCCCAACAACAGGAGCACCGTCAAGGCGGCCGGGACCAGGCTGCGCCGAAGATTATCGAAAATCTTCCACTGGGACAGCATCGAAAGCGGATTTCGCTCACGTCTCCCGTCCGGCCCTTTCACACGCCGCCTCAGCCATCCCGCGAGTTGCCAGTCGCCGCGGATCCAGCGTCGGCGGCGGGCGACGTCGGCGCTGTAGCGCGCGGGATACTCTTCCTGCAATTCCGCGTCACTCAGCAGTCCGGCGCGCGCGTAGCACCCTTCCAACAGGTCATGGCTCAGTATGCGGTTTGCAGGAAAGCGCCCCTTGAGAGCGCGCTCGAAGGCATCGACGTCGTAGATGCCCTTGCCAATGAACGAACCTTCGCCAAAGACATCCTGATATACGTCGGAAACGGTGCGCGTGTATGGGTCCACGCCGGCCTCGCCGCCAAACAGCCGCGCATACAGCGACCGGTTCGTACAGGGCAGGCTTACTGTTACGCGCGGCTGGAGGATGCCGTACCCCGCCGTCACGATGTCCTTGTTCGCACCCCCGGGGTGCTTGCCGAAGTGAGGCGAGTTCAAAGGGTGCGCCATGGCGCCTACGAGCTGCCGAGCGGCATCGCGCGGCAGTTGCGTGTCCGTATCCAGAGTAATCACGTACTTGATTTCCGGGAGCACCGCGGTCGCGCCAACGATGAGCGAAAAACTGTCACTCTTGCCGCCACGCAGGAGACCGTTCAAATCGGCGAGCTTGCCGCGTTTGCGCTCCTCGCCCATCCAGACGCGCGCGTCCGCGTTCCAGCGACGGGGGCGGTGCAACAGGTAGAACATTCCGTCGCTCGCGGGCGTGCCGGCATCGCTTTCGTTGCTCATTGCAATTGAGGGCGCCGCACGATTCTTGCCCCCTGAGTACTTCAGGTTCAACTCGTTGATCCGTTCCTCCGCCAGCCGCAACAGCGGCTCGTCGTCGGGGAGCGTTTCCTCGCGCGCATCCGAAAAGTCGGTCAACAATGCGAAATGCAGGTGCCCATCGCGGTTCGCGAGGAACCGGACTTCGAGCGCCTCGACCAGGTCCTCGACGTTGCGCAGGCTGGTGATCATCGTGGGAACCACGACCAGCGTCCGCGCCCTCGCCGCGATGCCCTCGGAGAAATCCATACGTGGCAGCGAATGCGGCGTCACCAGGCGCATGGCGAACCAGTTCACGATTGCGACCGCCAGCTGGCTGGCGGCGAGCAGCGAAAGCACCGCGACCAGCGACAACAGTTCGCGGCCCGCTCCAGCCGTGTGGGCGCTCGCAACGAAACCGGCAGCCAAGCCGCATGTAAGCAAGCCAATCGCGCCCAGATATATTTGCAGTGGAAACTGTCTTGCGATTCCTTGCACAGTCCTCAACATCGAGCCCTGGATACCGGCAGCGCGTTCCAGCTCCGGAAGGCCCTCGTCGATCAGGAAGAAGCCGACGTGCGCGGTTCGATCTGTGTCCCCATTGCGGGACGTGTTTGTCCGCGCCAGTTCGATCGCCTCGCGAGCCACCTCCGCTTCCGTCAGGCGACCCTCCTTGGCGATGCGTTCGACGGTGTGGCGATAGCGGTCCCGTGTTGCAAAATCCATAGACCGATAGGTGTCCTGCGGGTCCGTGCGCAGAATGCTTTCGACGATGCCATTGGCCTCGACGAACTCGCGCCAGTCGATGGCGCCCAAGCCGCGGAGGCTGCCGATGCTGTTGCTGATCGAGACCTGGTCCGATGCCTGTTGCTGGTTCTCAAGCTGAACCAATTGCTCGATCGTCAGATGCGATTCCGCAAGCCGCTGTTCAATCCATGTCAATGCCAGGGCCAGACCGGCGCTGTGTCCCTGCAATCGGCGCGCAAGCTCCGCCACGAACGCGCTGCTCATGGGAGGCGACGATCGCGCCATGTCAGCGATGACGAGAATGAGACCCTTGGGCTCCCTCTCCGCGGTCTCCATCATTCGATCGGCCCAGGCGTTGGCCAGATCGCGTTCGACCATGCCGGCGGCAACGCGCACACCCACGCGACGAAGATTCTCGATCAAGGCGAGCCGAAGCATGATCGGAATGGCCCAGAGCTCTCCCAGATTCAGCGTAGCAATCGACTGATAGGAAGCCACGAAACGATTGAGGGAGTCTGAGTCGACCCGGCCGTCGCCGTGCGAGATTGTTTCGAGCGCAATGTCGTAGACGCGCGGCAGACCCGTCGACGGGCCCAGTGCCAGGCGCGGCAGTTCCCGGCTGTAGCCCCTGGGCAAGTGCCGTTTGGCCGTGCCGATCTGCTCTTCGATCAGATGGAAGTTGTCCAGCAGCCATTCGCCCGCCGGACTAATCCGCTGGCTCGCCGACACCGCCTCAGTCAATCGAGCGCAAATGCCGATCAATACGCCCTCGTTTGCGGCCAACCGTTTCAGCAACGGGTCCTGCGTGCGTCTAGGGGACAGCCGATGTGCGGCAGCCAGCGTCCTGCCGTACCGCTCCATCTGGTCGGTACTGAACAACTCCGATCGAAGCGGCGGCTCCTCTACTGGCGGCGTGCGCAACAGGACGTGTGTGCGCAATCGCGACTTGGACCAAGCCGGGAGCTTGAGGCTCGGGGTGCTATTGGTGACCAAAGGCGTTGTCCGATTTCGTGCTGCATTCGCTGCATTCCTGCGCGACGGATCAATCGCCAAGCAGCTCCGCTACCGGGTGCAGCTGCTCGACATGTTGCGCCACAACCTTGACTATGACGATGATGGGGATGGCGAGCAGCATTCCCCAGACACCCCAAAGCCAGCCCCAGAATAGCAGCGAAATGAATACGGCGGCTGAGTTCATCTGGGCAATCCGCCCGACCATCCAGGTGGTCACGAACGTGCCGACGATGGTGGCGATTGCCATCGACGCGCCGGCGACCAGCAGCGCCATTCCAAACGACTCGGACTGCATGAACGCGGCCATGCCTGTCGCAGCAGCCGTGACGCCCGGTCCCAGGTAGGGAACGATATGCAACAGGCCCGCGGCGACGGCCCAGGCGCCCGCGTTCTCCAGTCCCATCCAGCTGAACGCGATCCAACTGAGCAGCGCCACAAGCACGTTCGTCGCCAGCAGCATGAACATGTATTTCTGGATCGAGCCGTTGATGTCGTCGAGGATCTGGACAGTGATCTTCCGCTTCGCCAGCGACGGACCCGTCAGCCGCACGAGCTTGCGCTTGAATGTGTCTCCCCCAAGCAGCAGGAAGAAGACCAGGAATGCGACCATTACGGCTTCGCCCATCGCGCCTAGCGCCCCGATCGAGCTCTGCCAGAGGAAACTGCTCAGCTTGAACGTCGGCGCATCCACGATGACGTGAGTGGCCGGCTGACGGGGCGCTGCAGTACCGCCCGCCGCCTGCGTCGCCGCCGTTTCCATCGCGGCCGCCGCGCTTTGCACCTTTTGCAAATTGCCCGTCTGGCTGATTTGCAGGCGCGCAAGTCCGGCAGCGAACTTGGCCGAGGCCTCGGGCAGTTGTTCGATTATGGTCTGCACCTGGCCGCGTAAGGAATACGTTCCCAGGCCGAGTGCGCCTATCACGCTGGCCATTACAATGACCGTGGCGACTACGCGCGGAAGCTTTAGAGTCTCGAGCCAGTTGACGACTGGGCTCAGCGTGTAGGAGATGACGATCCCGAGCAGCAGCGGCACAACGAAGGCCTGTGCCCATGACAACGCGTAGATCGTGGCCAGCACCGCCAGCACAGCGAGCGCCAGGCCACGCGCGTCCACCTGATTGCCCATTTCGGGCAAGCTGACCACCGACGGGTCGACAGTGGAGCCGGTTGGCTCGGGAGTTCGCGCCGGCTCGGCCGGGACCACCAAGGCTGAGCTGGCGGCAGGCATCATTGTTGCACAGGCGAGTGGCCGTCACGCCATGCGCCTCGCGGCGCCTTTGTGGCGGATACGTTCACTTTGACTTCGTCGGCTCGGTATTGCCTTCCGCAGGCTCGGGAAAGGCCACCAGCAGGTCCGCCAGGTCGTCGGCGTGCTCCTCTTCCACGGCCAGAATACCCTCCATCATGCGACGTGTGGTCGGGTCCTGGTCGCCGAGGTACTTGATGATGTCCCGATAACTGTCGATGGCGATTCGCTCCGCCACTAGGTCTTCCTTGATCATGCTCGCGAGCGTATCGCCCTCGACGTATTCGGCATGGCTGCGGCCGACCAGGCCCGCAGGCGCGAAGTCGGGTTCGCCGCCAAGCTGGACAATGCGTTCCGCAAGCTCGTCCGCGTGACCGAGTTCTTGGTTGGAATGTTCGAGAAACTCCTGTGCCACGCTTTGCGAGTGAATACCGCGGGCCATGAAGTGATGACGCCGGTAGCGCAGGACGCACACCAATTCCGTTGCCAGAGAGTCATTCAACAACCTAAGCACCATTTCGCGATTCGCGGAATAGCCTGCCGTGACCGAGCCTTCGCCGATGTTTTGCCGCGCACGCTTGCGCAACGCCGGAATGTCTGTGAGCACCGGATTCTTGGACATGAGCTTGCTTCCAGTTCCTGAAAATTGCGGAACGGGCGACTGCGAAGTGCCAGCGCCCGAGATGCCAGTGGGGCAGGTCGTCAACATGCCGACCCGCCCCTCCGTTGGCTGCCTTACTTACTTGAGCCGCATGTCGTCCTTGACCGACTTGACGCCGGGGACGGCGCGGGCAACGGCAACAGCCGTGTTCTCCGATTCCTTGGAACTGACGAAGCCGCTCAGCTGAACCACGCCTTTGAATGTCTCGACGTTGACTTCGGCTGACTTGAGCGTCGGTTCATTCAAAATAGCCGCCTTCACCTTGCCGGTGATCACCGTGTCGTCCACATACTCTCCCGTGCCTTCCTGCTTGGCCGTCGACGCGCATCCCAGCGTCACCGCCAGGGCGAGCGCGCCGAAGAAATAGGCGATTCCGCGAGTGGTGCTGTTCATTCCGTTTCCTTTGAGTGAATTGTCTTGCATGATGATGCGGTGCTACAGGCGCCCCATGACCAGCAGGACGACGATGACCAACAGCACTACGCCGAGGGCGCCGCTCGGGCCGTAACCCCAACTCGACGCATGCGGCCAAACCGGCAGGACCCCGACCAGCATCAGGATCAGTACGATCAACAGAATGGTGCCGATACTCATGATTCACTCCCTTGTTGCCGCCACCACGTCGCGGGCATCAAGATCGATGCATCCACCAGGCGGGTAGATAAGGACAATAGCCATGGCGCCAAAGCCGGTCTGTCTGCTAGCGCACACAGGCTGGGTCGACGGCCATCGTTCGGACGATGGGATCCGCTTTGCGGTTCGGCTCCGCGCTCGGCCGCGTCGCTGCCTCGGCGGCTTTCTCACGGGCAAGCCGGACTCTCGCGAACGTCTTCGAAAGGTCCGTATCGAAACTCGGGGTGTACCGAAATGAAGGATCGAAAATCGTTATCATGGCGTGCGGTCCAGTCTGGTTGCAATGCCGGTGAGGAAATGTGCACTAAGCTGGCCATGAGAGTCTGTGCGTTGGCGAACACCGTGATTAATCCACGTCAACTGGGACGCCTAAATGTTGGGTAAACTCACAACGCAGGTCGCGTAAGTCGCCCGGCTTTCGTGCTTTGCGACGGAGGTTCGGAACCGCGGTGTCGTGCTTTATCAACAGGAGAATCGATAATGCCTAAACAAAAGAAATTGCTGACCAGGATCGGCGATGCCGCGGAAGCGGCTAAAGGCAAGACCCAGGAAGTCGGAGCCTCGCTGATGAAGAAAGCGGAAGTCGTCGAGAGGAAAGCGCGGGCCGCGACGGCCAGCGTGAAACGCAGTGCGAAGACCGCCGGGACGAGTGCAAGGAAAGCTTTCGGCAAGGCGCAACGCAAGGTGAAGAGCACGGCCAGGACTGTCGAGGCAGAAGCGACGAGCGCCATGGGCAAGGCGAAGCGCGCAGTGAAGCGCAACGTCAAGGCGGCGGCCTCCGGCGCGAAGAAAGCCGCGGGGAAGGTCGAGCGCGCGATGAGTGCGAGGAAACCCGCGGCAAAGCGGAAGGCCACCGCGGCCAAGTCCGCAGTGAAGCGAGGCGTCGCCAAGGTGAAGACTGCGGCCCGGAAAACCGGCGCCGCAGTGACCAAGGCGACCAAGCGGGTCGCGAAAAGACCTGTGAAACGGGCCGCCCAAAAACGGGTCGCGAAAAGACGTGCCACTCAGAGGAAAACAACATGAAGTCACTCGGGAAATGGGTCACCGCAGTCTTGGCCATGAGTATTCTGGTTTTCGGGCTGTCCGCCTGCGAGAAGAAGGAAGGTCCGGCGGAACGCGCCGGCAAAGAAGTCGACAAGACCGTCGAAAAGGCCGGGCAGCAGCTCGAGAAGGCCGGACAGAGCATTGAGGATGCGGCAAAGGACGCGAAGAAATAGGCGTGAACGGCTGAACATCTCGGAAACACCGGACGGCGCAATCATGGCCAGGAGTTCCAGAACCCGCGCGACCGATCTTCGCGGCATAAACAGGCTGACCATCGCCGGCATTGCCGGCATGGTCGACCTGGTCGAGGCGATGCATCAACAGATCGCCGGAGTCCCGGGACTGCTCGCCAAGCCCAGGCGACTTCGAACGTCCGGCATCACGCGCCTGGTGTACCGGAGCATCCACGGCGTGATCGGCCTCGTCGGGCACGGCCTCGACCGGCTGCTCGCGGGATTCGAGCCGTTGCTCGGCGAGCGCAGCACGTGGCCGGGGCGCGAATCGCTCCTGGCGGCATTGAACGGCGTGCTCGGCGACTACCTGTCCGCGTCGAACAATCCACTGGCGATAGCCATGCACCTGCGCCGGGCGGGCATTCCGTTGCCGACCGAACGCGAGGCACTCGCCGCGGCGATCCCGGGAGCCAGCGGCAAACTGGTCGTCCTGCTGCACGGCCTGTGCATGAACGATTTGCAATGGAAGCGCAAGGGACACGATCACGGCGCCGCGCTGGCGCGCGATCTCGGCTACACGCCGGTCTACCTGCACTACAACAGCGGCCTGCACATTTCGGCCAACGGGCAGGAGTTCGCCCGGCAGCTCGAAGCGCTGGTGCAATGCTGGCCGGTGCCATTGACCGAAGTGGTGCTCATTGGACACAGCATGGGCGGTCTGGTCGCGCGCAGCGCCTGCCGCTACGGCGCGCTGGCGGAACACGAATGGCGGCGCCACGTCTCCAAGGTCCTCTTCCTCGGCACACCGCATCACGGCGCCCCCCTCGAGCGCGGCGGCAACTGGGTGGATGTGCTGCTCGGAGCGACTGATTACTCCGCGCCATTGGCGCGCCTGGGAAAGATCCGCAGCGCAGGGATCACGGACCTTCGCTTCGGCAACCTGCTGGACGAGGATTGGGCCAAGCGCGATCGCTTCGCGCGCGGCCGCGACCGGCGGACGCCCGTCCCGCTTCCGGAAAATGTGGCGTGCTATGCGATCGCCGCATCGACGGGCAAGAAGGCGGGCGATCTTTCCGACCGGCTGATCGGCGACGGCATCGTTCCGCTCGCCAGCGCGCTGGGGCGCCACGCAAATCCGGCGCTCACGGTGCCGTTCGACGACGCGCGGGTATGGGTGGCCTATGGCACCAACCACCTCGACCTGCTCAGCCGACTGGTGGTTTATGCACAGATCAAGGCTTGGCTGGCGACGCCAGGCTGAACCCCGAAAGCAGAGCTGCCGCGAATTGCCGCGTTTGCACGCTCCCTGCAGAAGTTGTCGGACCAGTGGCGCGCGCGTCGCCCTGCGGGATCATTTCAGATGGAAATTACCGGTACCGAACAGTCCCAGCAGCCCGATGACGATAAGGTAGATGGCGACGATGTAGTTCAGCATGCGCGGCACGATCAGGATCAGGATGCCGGCGATCAGCGAAACGATCGGGGCGAGACTCAATGTCATGTTCATCGTCGAATCCGTTCGAGGTTAAAGGTTCAGCGGCTGGCGCGTCGCCGCTTGATTGGAATATATACCTCGACTCCACTATCAGTCTGTGCGACAGCGCATACGTAGAATCGCCGCCTGTCGCTGATCTACCGTGCCTGCCGGGTGCGATCCCGGCGGGCTCATGCCGCGCCGGTTCGGCCTATGTGTCCCACCGCACAGACGGCACCTTCCACGGACCGTCATCCTCCCGACCTCCCCCGGAGAGGTGTGGGGCGTCCGGTCGCTGCGAAGTTCGCGAATGTCCGTCGCCAGCCCCGAGAACAGCTGATCCCGCTCCGAATCCTGAGCACGCTTGTCACAGAACAGCCCATGCCCACAGCAGAAGAACTTCTACCGCGCGCCGAAGATGCCACCAAGACAGGCGGCATCAACGAACTGTTGCGCCAGGAAACGCTGCTGAAGACCGGCGCATTGCAGACCGCGATTCTCACCAGCGCCAATTTCTCGATCATCGCCACCGACGAAAAAGGCATCATCCAGCTGTTCAACGTCGGCGCCGAGCGCATGCTGGGCTACCTGGCTGCCGAAGTCGTCAACAAGATCAATCCCAGCGACATCCACGATCCGCAGGAAGTGATGGCGCGCGCGGAGGCGCTGAGCCGCGAACTCGAGACAACGATCACGCCGGGCTTCGAAGCGCTGGCTTTCAAGGCTTCGCGCGGCATCGAGGATATCTACGAACTCACCTACATCTGCAAGGACGGCAGCCGCTTTCCGGCGATCGTGTCGATCACCGCGCTGCGCGATGACTATGGCGACATCATCGGTTACCTGCTGATCGGCACGGACAATTCCGTGCGCAAGCAGGTCGAGCTCGAACTGAACAACGCCATGGCGGTCGCCGAGAAGGCGAACCTCGCCAAGTCCGATTTTCTCTCGAGCATGAGCCATGAGCTTCGCACGCCGCTGAGTGCCATCCTGGGCTTTGCGCAACTGATGGAATCCGGCTCGCCGGCGCCGACGGTCTCGCAGAAGCGAAGCATCGACCAGATTCTCCAGGCGGGGTGGTACCTGCTGGAGCTGATCAACGAAATCCTCGACCTGGCGCTGATCGAATCCGGCAAGCTGTCGTTGTCGCTCGAGTCCATATCGCTGGCCGAGGTAATCCAGGAATGCCAGGCCATGATCGGGCCGCAGGCGCAAAAGCGGGGAATCGGCGTGCACTTTGCCACGTTCTCGACCCCGTACTTTGTCAAGGCCGACCGGACACGCGTCAAGCAGGTGCTGATCAACTTGCTGTCCAATGCCATCAAATACAACAAGGTGGGCGGAACGGTCGATGTGCAATTCGTCACGAGCACGCCCGGACGCATTCGCATATGCGTCGAGGACACCGGCGAGGGATTGACTCAGGAGAAACTCGCGCAACTGTTCCAGCCCTTCAATCGTCTCGGGCAGGAGGCCAACGTCGAGGAAGGCACCGGCATCGGCCTGGTCGTGGCCAAGCGGCTCGTCGAGTGGATGGGCGGCGCCATTGGAGTGGAAAGCACCGTCGGCAAGGGCAGCGTCTTCTGGATCGAAATGACACTGACGGCCGAACCACAAACCATCGCCCCCACGCCGGAATCCATGGCGCTGGCCCAGGCTCCGATCGACGCCGGCGCGCAGCTGCGCACGCTGCTTTATGTCGAGGACAATCCCGCCAACCTGATGCTGGTCGAGGATCTCATCGCGCGCAGGCCCGATATACGCCTGCTCAGCGCCCGGGATGGCATCAGCGGCATCGCCATCGCGCGCGCCGAGTTGCCGGATGTCATCCTGATGGACATCAATCTGCCCGGAATCAGTGGTATCGAGGCGCTGCGCATCCTCGCCGACGACCCGAAGACGGCGCACACTCCCGTCATCGCCCTGAGCGCCAACGCGATGCCTCGCGATATCGAGAAAGGGCTGGAGGCGGGCTTCTTCCGCTACCTCACTAAACCGATCAAGGTCAGCGAGTTCATGGATACGCTGGACTTGGCATTGAAGTTCGCCACGGTCCATTCGACCGTCGCGACTCAGGAGGTCACCCAATGAGGATTGACGCCGACATTCTCGCCGCCGGCATTCTGATCGTCGACGACCAGGAGCCCAATGTCAGCCTGCTTTCGCAATTGCTGGCCGACGCCGGCTACACGCAGGTTGCCTCGACGATGGACCCTAAGGAGGTTTGCGCGCTGCATCGCAAGCACCACTATGACCTGATCCTGCTCGATCTGCAGATGCCCGGCATGGACGGATTCCAGGTGATGGAGGGCCTCAAGACCAACGAGTCCGACGGGTACCTTCCGGTGATCGTGCTCACCGCACAGCCTGGACACAAGCTACGCGCGTTGCAGGCGGGCGCCAAGGACTTCATCAGCAAGCCGTTCGACTTGGTCGAGGTCAAGACGCGCATCCACAACATGCTGGAGGTCAGGCTGCTGTACAAGAAGCTCGAGAACTACAGCAAGGAACTGGAGCAGACGGTGCAGGAGCGGACCGCCGAGCTGCGCGAAAGCGAAGCGCGCTTCAAGAGCCTCGCCGAACTTGCCTCCGACTGGTACTGGGAGCAGGACGATTCCGGCAACTTCACGAAGATTTCCGGTCCGGTGCTCGAAATGCTGGGGATGCGTGTCGACACGCTGGCGGGAAGCGCGCCGGGCACCCAGGTGGCGGGTTGGGACGAAGCCGAGCGCGCCGACCTCCAGGCAAGGATTGCAAATCGGCAGCCGTTCCTGGACTTCCTGTTCAATCGCGTCAATCCGGATGGCTCCCGCCAGCAGTTCCGGGTAAGCGGAGAGCCGATGTTCAACCAGTCGTCCCGCTTCATCGGCTATCGCGGCATCGGCGTCGAAGTCCTCGCGCCCAACTAGAACGCAAAGTTTCGACGCTCCAGCGATGCCCATACCCCACAGCCCCAATCAGAATCATCTTCTCGGCGCGCTGCCCACGGCAGACTTCGAGCGACTTGCTCCGCATCTGAATCTGGTTCCATTGCCGCTTGGCGAGATCCTCTACGAACCTGGCCAGCAATTGCAGCATGCCTACTTCCCCACCACCGCCATCGTGTCGCTGCACTACGTCATGGAGTCCGGCGCGTCCGCGGAAACCGCGGGCGTGGGCAATGAAGGCGTCGTCGGCATCGCGCTGTTCATGGGCGGGGATACCACGCCCAGTTCGGCCGTCGTGAAGACCGCAGGCCACGCCTACCGGCTGGAGCGCCGCGTGCTGAAAGAGGAATTCGCGCGCGCCGGCTTGCTGCAGCGATTGTTGCTGCGCTACACGCAGGCGCTGATCACGCAGATGACGCAGACCGCGGCGTGCAATCGACACCATTCGGTGGAACAGCAGCTTTGCCGCTGGCTATTGTCGACGCTCGACCGCGTTCCGTCGCACGAATTGATCATCACGCAGGAACTGGTCGCCAGCATGCTTGGTGTGCGGCGGGAAGGCATCACCGAAGCCGCCGGAAGACTGCAGAGCGCCGGCTTCATTCGCTATCGCCGCGGCCATATCTCGGTGTTGAACAGGGTCGGGCTGGAAGCGGGCGCCTGCGAATGCTATGCCGTGGTCAAAACCGAGTTGGATCGCCTGCTCTCCGATGTCCAGCACCGCCGGGATATCCGCGCGGTCGCCTGATACTCGCCTGCCGCTCGATCGCCGGTGCCAGCTGGCATCGCACGGCGAAAAAAGACCGGGGCTGTCGCCAGCCCCGGCCGCAAATACCCGATCCCTCAAGCTGCTCGCGAAAAAGATCGGCTAGGGAACAGTCTCAGGACTTGGCGAACTGCGCCTTGGCGGCGCTGACGCATGAATCCTTCGCGGCGCCGGCAAGCGCGTCGCATTTCTCTATCGCGACCTTGTAGTCGGCGTCGAGCTTGTCGGCGTTCGCTTCCTTGCGGGCGTCCGTCTGCTTGACGGCCGCGTCCTGGCGCGTATCGGCCACGACCCGGTCTACCTTGGCGTCGGCCTTGCCCTTGACCAGGCCGGCCTTCGCTTCCTTGACGCAAACGTCCTTCGTGTTGCCAGCCAGGTCGTCGCACTTTTCAACGGCGACATCGTAGTTCGCCTGGGCGTGCGCAACGCGCGCGCTTTCGCGATGCTTTGCCGTGTTCTGGTAAGCCGCTTCGGCATCAGCCTTGGCGACCGTGTCCTTGCCTTTGGCTTCGGCCATGCAGATGTCCTTGGCGTTTCCGCTCAGCGTCGAGCAGGCGTCCTTCTCGATCTTGTATTGGGCGTCCGCGTTGGTCTTGGCCATCGCATAGCCGTCCTTCGACATCGGCGTCACGGCGGTCTTGGACGCGTACGTCTGGGCCGATGCGGATCCGGCAACGCTCAGGCCGGCCGCGACAAACAGGGCAATCATCAGTCTGGACATATCATTTCCTTTGGGTTTGGGTACGCCTTCGAATGTACGTGCATCGCCGTGCGTCGTCTGTTCGCTGGCGAACCCAACCCGACAGTGACATTGCCACCGTTCACGTCTCGAGCTTGGCGTCCATCGTGATTCGCGCCTTCAGCAATTTCGATACCGGACAGCCCGCCTTGGCCTTGCTCGCGAGCTCCTGGAACTTCGCGTCGTCGGCACCGGGAATTCGCGCCGTGACGGTAAGGTGGCTCGAGGTGATCTCGAAGCCGGCACCGACCTTTTCCAGCGTCACGTCCGCATGCGTCTCGATTCTTTCCGGCCGTCAGCCCGGCCTCGCCCAGCATCAGCGAAAGCGCCATCGAGAAACAGCCCGCGTGCGCAGCGCCGATCAATTCTTCCGGGTTGGTGCCTTTGCCGTTCTCGAAGCGCGACTTGAATCCGTAAGGCGCCTCGTTCAGAACGCCCGTTTCCGTGGAAATCGTGCCGCCGCCTTCCTTGATGCTGCCCTTCCAGACCGCCCAGGCTTTCTTGATCATGTTCGCTCCTGAAGTTGTAGTCCCAAGTGGACTAGCCGAGATTGTCTGCGGCAAAGCCCCAGTTGACCAGCTTGTCCAGCAACGCATTCACATAGTCGGCGCGGCGATTCTGGTAGTCGAGGTAGTAGGCGTGTTCCCACACGTCGATGACCAGCAGCGGCCTGGCGCCCCTGGTCAGCGGGGTCTCCGCATTGCCGGTCTTGACCACTTTCAGCTTGTCGCCTTCGAGAACGAGCCAAGCCCAGCCGCTGCCGAATTGGGTCGTTGCCGCCGTCGCCAATTCCTTCTTGCACGCTTCCAGATTACCGAACGTCGCTTCGATCTTCTGCTTCAGTGCCGCGGGAGGCTCGCCACCACCGTTTGCGCACAGCGAACGCCAGTAGAACGTGTGGTTCCACGTTTGCGCCGCGTTGTTGAAGATGGCGGCCTTGTCTGCCTTGCCGGCGGTCTCGTTGATCAGTTGCTCCAGCGACAGGCCCGCGAGCTCCGTACCGGCAATCAACTTGTTCAACGTGTCGACGTAACCCTTATGGTGCTTGCCGTAGTGCAGCCGGAGAGTGTCGGCCGAGATCACCGGAGCCAGCGCGCCTTCCGCGTAGGGCAGCGGCGGCAGAGTGTGCAATTCGATTTCCTGCAAGACGTCGGTTGTTGGCACTTTACCCTCCTTGTCGGGCCGATGGACTGGCGCGCACTCCCGATCAATGCTGTGCTGCGGGTTGCGTCGCGGATGCCGGGGGCGGCGCAAGGTTGCCGCCTTCATTTTCCCATGTCTTGAGGTTCGTGCTGTGCTGCGTCTCGCCGACGGCGCGCGCCTGATGGCGAAGTACTCGCGATGCGAACGCGGCGCCTGCCGCGGCGCTGGCGGTAACGGCGAGCAGAAGCATCCAACGTTTGTCGATGGTCATCGAGGTCTCCTTCAAGGAATTGACCGGCGCGGAAAGCGCTTACGGTACGGCGTGCGTCAGCATCGTTGCCGCGAGCGGGTATTGGGTAAACAGCAATATGGCGGCTCCGGAGACGCACAGGGCAACGTATCTGATCGTATTCATTGGGTACCTCGAAACGGGAGTGATGATCGCTTTCGGCACACCCGGCGGCTGATGTTTCGCGCCGCGGGCGTGACCGACAGAACTAGGCCGGGACCTTTGGCTGATAGTCCTTCTGGGCTTCTTCGAATGCCTTGACCTGCGCTTCGGCTTCATCCTTGGTGATGCCGTAGGCTTCCTGGACCTTGCCCGCCAGCTGGTCGCGCTTGCCGGCGATCTGGTCGAGGTTGTCGTCCGTGAGCTTGCCCCACTGTTCCTTCACGTGTCCCTTGAACTGCTTCCAATCACCTTTGATGATGTCCCAGTTCATGATGTTCCCTCTCGGTCGTGGATTCGCCGGCAGTGCTGCCGACGACGGCAAAAGTCTTCGTGTTCACGATTCCCCCTGCCAGTGAGGCGAGGATATTCGGGATTGCAGAAGCGGTCGGTGCGCTGGCACTCATTAATTGCCATTCGTCGTCTCCCATGTGCGGTGTAAGGACATTACCGCCGGGGCGTCATAAAATGATGTCATGGTCTCGAAAAGTAATGGTGGGAGCGTTGGGAAGGCGGCTTTCTCGTCTCGCGAGGAGCGTCTGCGCGGAGCGGCATCCGCAATCCATAGCCCCCACCAGAATCACCTGCTCGACGCCCTGCCCGCCGCCGACTACGACCGGATCGCATCCCATCTGGAACTGATAACGATGAAGCTGGGCGACGTTCTGTATGAGTCGGGAGCCAAGCTGCGCTATGTCTATTTCCCGACCACGTGCATCGTTTCTCTGCTGTACGTGATGGAAGACGGCGCGTCGGCCGAGATCGCCATCGTGGGCAACGAGGGCATCCTCGGCATTTCGCTGTTCATGGGCGGCGACACCACGCCGAGCCGCGCGCTGGTGCAGAGCGCGGGACATGCGTTTCGCCTCAAGGCCGAATTGCTCAAGGACGAGTTCGGCCGGTTCGGACCGACGATGCACCTGCTGCTGCGCTACACCCAGGCGCTGATCACGCAAATGGCGCAAACGGCGGTGTGCAACCGGCACCATTCGGTCGACCAGCAATTGTGTCGATGGCTGTTGCTCAGCCTCGACCGTCTGCAGTCGAACAGGCTGTCGATGACGCAGGAACTGATCGCCAACATGCTGGGCGTGCGCCGCGAGGGCGTCACCGAGTCCGCCGGGAAGCTGCAGGAGGCCGGGCTGATCAGCTACCGCCGGGGCACCATTACCGTTGTCGACCGCCCCGGCCTGGAAGCCAAGGCCTGCGAGTGCTACCAAGTGGTCAAGACGGAGTTCGACCGGCTGCTGCCCTACGCCGTCAAGTAGCGCCTCGATCCGCTGCCCGCTGCGCCGAAATCCGCGCCGCGAAGTGCCTAAGTGCGGTAACGCGCAGACACCTGGAAGCTGTGACCCTATCCTCCAGGAATCCCGGCACCAATTGTCGCGGTTTCGTTCTCGTGCATCGGGGCGCGCCCCCGCGTCAATGAACCTTGATCAGCGTTGATCAGCGGCCTTGCTAGGGCTTCGCAGGAGAGTGCAGGTGTCATCGCCTCAACGCACGCCCGTCGTCAACCATTTGCTCGAGTCGCTGCCCCCCGGCGAGCGACGGACGATGCTTGCAGGCTGTGAAATGGTCGAGCTCGCGTTTGCCGATGTGCTGTGCTCGCCCGGCGAAACCATCGAGAGCGTCCATTTTCCCATTGGAGGCTTCATCTCGCTGATCATGCCGATCGACGATTCAGCCGCCCTCGAGGTCGGCCTGGTCGGGAACGAAGGAATGTTGGGGATTCCGCTCGCGCTCGGCGTGGATGTCTCGCCGGTGCGGGCCGTGGTGCAAGGCGCCGGATCGGCATTGCGCATGGACGCCGCGACCTTTCGTCGCGAATTCGGACGCAGCCCGGCCCTGCGAACGCAAGATCGATCAGTATGTTTTCGTCCAGTTGAGCCAGCTCGCGCAGACGGCGGCGTGCACGCGCTTCCACCTGGTCCAGGCGCGGCTCGCGCGCTGGCTGCTGATGACACAGGACCGGGCGGGCGCCAGCACATTCCATATCACGCAGGAATTCCTCGCCTACATGCTTGGCGTCCGCCGTGTTGGCATCACCAAGGCGGCGAGTTCCCTGCAGGAGCGGCAGCTGATTCACTACAGCCGAGGCAACATCACGGTTCTCGACCGGCGCGGGCTCAAGGCGGCGGCATGCGGCTGCTACAAGGCCGATCTGGACTCGTACGATCGAATGCTGGGATAGCCGGCCGCTGAAAGTCTGTGAACATCGGCGCAACCTGCGCCGTTAACCGATCAGGGGATCATGCCGCATTCGAACATCTTGTTGGCAATCGGTCCCGCGACCTTGTTCAGGAAAGCGGCGCGCGCCTGCGGATCGTTCTTCAGGAACTCCACAGCCCGTTGCTCCTCCTGCGACTTCGGTTGTCCCTTCTGCTGCCACAACTGCTCGCAGGTCGCGCTCTGGTACTTGGAGACGACCTTGTCCGCGACCATGTCCATGATCCTTCCCTGCCCCATGGCAATGCCTGCCGCGCCCAACGCCGCCACGCCCACAACCAGATAGCCTCGCTTGTTCATGGTCCACTCCTCAAGTGCGTTTCATTCATAGGGGGAACTCGTTGTCGACGGCACCCGGGACCACGGCCCGCGTCCGTATCGATGCTCACTTGCGCACGAAATAAACGTCGAACTTCTGCTTCACGACCGCCTGATAATAGATTCCCTTGAGCCGGTCGCTCGCCGGATCATACGTGAGGTCGTAGGTCGAGCCTGCATACCCGCCGGCCTGCAGTTCGAACGCCGCGCGCAGTGTCGCGCCGTCCATCGTAGCCAAGGCCTTCGCAAAGGGAAGCCGGTTCGGATTGAAGTACGTCGCCGCAATCTGTCCATCCGATGCGACACCAGCGATTTCGATTCGATATCCGCCGTCGGGACGAACCCACGTTCCTTTAAGCGAAGTCGAAGGCTGGTGTTGCGGCAACCGGGGAGGCTGCTGCGCCAGATGCCGCGGGCGCGGCGCCCTGCGCGGAGGCGGATCCGGCGGCGATCCACGCCAGCGCGAAGCGCCGAGCAGCCACGCGGCTGATGTGAATTTCTCTATGCGCGGCATGGTCATTCCTCGATTTCGGCGGTCGGAGATTTGATCCGCATCGACCGGATCATCAACCCTGCCACGACCGCATGCAACACGACGGCTGGCCACAGCAGCAATCCTCCCAACGTGGCCGACAGCAGCCGAGATAGGCGAGATAGGCGGCGATCAACGCGTTGTAGATCAGCATGCCGCGAAAAGCCGCCGTCGTGCTCACCGATTTCTGCGTGTCCGGCCAGCACGCAAAGGAAAGGCCGAACAACCCGATGCCGAAACAGCGGCCGATCACCATCTCCATGCCCGAAGCGTCGACGCCCAGCAGCAGCTTTACGACGAGCGCCGGCTTGAATATCAGCGCAAGCCCGGTCGCCACTTCCGACGACCACGGCGAACGCAAGCGTCTTGGTCAGCGTATTCGGGCCTCGGTCGTTCGCTTCTGCCATTCTGTTGTTCTCCGCTCGAGCGATCTCCGATGGCACTGCAGCGCTGCCGCGTCCTGCACATTTCGATGAGTCGGACGCTGCGCGACATTTCGTCTGCGATGCAGGCGAGGATGTCATCGGCGCGGATTGTAGTACAGCCTCGGTGGGATCGCGCAGCCGAATACGCCATGACCCCGTGGCAATTGCGACGTGATCGCATCGCCGATCCGCGCCGTACCGAGTGCGCACATCGCTCGACAAAAAAATGCGCCGCGCCGTTAGCAATACTTGTGGCCGGCGCGGCGCGGAAACGAATTTCACATGTTCTTGCCGAACGTACGTTCGTTCGAGCAAGGCGGGAGGCGTTGTCTAATGGGACATGTAGGTCCGGTAGATCGCCCAGAAAATGACCAGTCCGAAGGTGCAGACCACGGCCTGGAGAGCGGCCTCCGCGGCCAGGATCTTGGCGCCGCGTCGCCAATGGTGGACGTATCTGACGGTTGCGGAGATCGTGCTGAGTCCGACGGCGACGGCGCCCAGCCAGAACACCCAAGTCACCATCTGATATTCCATAATTGCGTCTCGCAGGATCCGCGCACGGTCCCGATCTGTGGCTGCACGCTCGTGGCATGCGCCCAACCGGCTCGAAGCCAACTGTCAGAACGGCGCAAGATAGTAGTGCCGCGGGGAGGCCCGCACTACCGAATATTTCGCATAGGTGATATGCACATGTTCAATATCAGAAGCGTCGACCTCAACCTGTTGCCGGTGTTCGAGGCGGTTTATGAGGAACAGAGCCTGTCGCGGGCAGCCGTGCGGCTGGCGATGACGCAGTCGGCCGTCAGTCACGCGCTGACCCGCCTGCGCGCGCTGTTCGGTGACGAGTTGTTCGTCCGCCGTCCGAGGGGCGTGGTTCCGACGCCGACGGCGGACGCAATGTACGCGAAGCTGCACGATGCGTTGGGATCGATGCGCGAGACGGTTGCCGAGAGGCGGGGATTCGTCGCCAGGACATCGAAGCGCAGGTACTTCCTGGCGATCGCCCATCCGCTTGGACCGATGATCGTATTGCGTCTGCTGGAGCGGCTGGCAACGGCGGCGCCGAATATCGGCGTGGCCGCCAGCACGCGATCCCGGCCCATCGACCTGGATCGCGCGCTGCGTGATGGCCGGATCGACGCGGCGATCGACTGGATCGAACCCGAAGGTGATCAGTTCAAGTCGATAGTGCTGTTCGACGATGTCCTGGTGGCGGTGGCGCGCGAGGGTCACCCGGCGCTGCGTCGGCCGGTGTCGATGAAGGCGATGCGCGAAGGCAGGTTCGTAGCGCTTCGACCCCGCGTCGAGGGAGAGCATCCGGTGGCAGGGATGCGGGAGTGGCAGCGCCTGAACCTGCCTGTGGCGCTGGAGGTGTCCGAGATCCTGGAAGTGTTCATGGTCGTCAGCCAGTCCGACCTGTTCGGTCTCATTCCCCGGAGCATGGAAAAGACCGCCCGCAGCGCGCTTGGGTTGCGTCGCTCTGGGCGTCGGTCCCAGATCGGTCAGCGTGCCGATCAAGCTCATCTGGCATGCGCATCGCGATGCCGATCCGGGACACGCGTTCCTGAGGAAGGAACTCGCGACGGTCACCCGGAAACTCGTGGGGCCGAGTTAGGAGCAACCCGCCCAAAAAAACACGCCGCGCTGTTCGCGGTCAATGCGAACGGCGCGGCGTCGGTACCGCGTTGCGGAAGGCCTACTGGCCGTGCGCTGCGCGGGCCTTCTCGATCTGCGCCTTGACCGCCTCGAGATTGAAGCTCGCTCCAGGCTGCATCGGCGGGAATTCGATCGCGGTTTGCGCGACCTTCGCCACCTCCTGCTGCACGAACTGGAAGCGCCAGAACTCGAACACGAACCAGTTGTAGAACGCGAGCGAGCCATTCGCGCCTTGCGGCATGCCCGTGCGCTCGTAGGGGTCGAGGCGGAGATTGGTCAGGATCGGCCAGTCGACTTTGATCGTGCCGCCCAGCCAGCCTTGGGGCTGGTCGGTGAACCGGTACTTGAAGTCGTTGATCCGCACTGCCGAGAGCGTGCCTTCGGTGAAGTAGAAGATCTCCTGGCGCGCCGACTTGCCCTTCCCCGTGATCAGGTCCATCTGGTTGTAGCCGTCCAGATGCACCTTGTACGACTTGTCGCCCAGTTGCTTGCCCTTCAGCAATTCCGCCGTGATGTTCGGATTGCCGGCCGCGGCGACGAACGTCGGGAACCAGTCCATGCCGGAGACGATGCTGTTCTCGACTTTGCCCGCCGGGACCTTGCCCGGCCAGCGCAGGATCATCGGCACGCGGAAGCCGCCTTCGAGCGCCGTGCCCTTGCCGCCGGCAAAGGGCGTCTGTCCGCCGTCCGGCCACGTGAAGTTTTCTGCGCCGTTGTCGGTGGTGAACCCGATGATCGTGTCGCCTTCGAGATTGTTGTCCTTCAGGTACTTCATGACGGAGCCGACGATGTCGTCGATCTGCGCCATGCCGGCTTCCTGGATCGTCCAGTTGTTGTCGGAGTTGCGCAGCGCCTCATATTTCGGCGACAGGTGCGTGACGACGTGCATGCGCGTCGGATTGAGCCAGACGAAGAACGGCTTCTTGTCGGCGCGCGCCTTGTCCATGAACTTCAGGGTGAGGTCGAGGATCTCGTCGTCGACGGTCTCCATCCGCTTGGGACAAAGCTCGCCGGCATCCTCGATCTTCTGCTTGCCGATCGCGCCCCAGCGCGGCATCACCGTCGCGTCGTCGACGTTGGTCGCCCACGAATGCACCATGTTGCGCGCGCCCACCGTCGCCTGCAGCGCCTGCGGATACGTCGGATGGCAGTGGTCCTCCATCGCGTCCAGGTGATAGAGGTAGCCGAAGAATTCGTCGAAGCCGTGCACCGTGGGCAGGAACTTGTTCAGGTCGCCCAAATGATTCTTGCCGAACTGCCCGGTGGCGTAGCCCATCGATTTCAGCGCGGTCGCGATCGTCGGCGCCTGCGCCGGCATGCCGATCGGCGATCCGGCCTGGCCGACGGTCGTCAGGCCCGTGCGGATCGGCAGTTCGCCGGTGATGAAGTTGGCGCGGCCCGCGGTGCAGCTCGCCTCAGCGTAATAGTCGGTGAAGCGCATGCCTTCGGACGCGAGGCGGTCCAGATTCGGCGTGCGCATCGCCATGACACCCTGGTTGTACGCGCCGATATTGGCCCAGCCGATGTCGTCGCCCATGATCATGATGATGTTGGGCTGCTTGCCCGGCGTCTGCGCTAACGCCGGCGCCGCAAGCAACAACCCGGCCGCAAGACCGGTCAACGCAAAGAAAATACATCGCAACAGGTTCATGCGTTCTCCGTTTCGAAACGTTTCTCGGGATTGCCCGGGGTCCGCTGCAGCGCCAGGCCCGTCCAAGCAAGCCGGCGATCATACCGGCTATTTCGTTACGGTATTTGTAACAATCCCGCGTATTTCACGCCGGGCGGCAATTGCCCGGACACGCGACGTGCTGTTCAGAGCCGGTGCGAACGGTCGACCACCGCAAATCCCGGCCACGCAATGTCGTCGCCTTTCGCCAGCGCCAGCACCTTGAACAGTTCGCCCATTTCGGCAGGCGAAGTCAGCTTCTGTACCGCGGCCGCTTCGCGCAGGTACGCCACGGATGCCGGGATCGCCGGCTTCGCGCAAGCGGTCGAGAATGCCGCAACCCATCAGGAACGCCGCCTGCGGCGCATAGCCCGCCACCTGCAGCCCCGCTCGTTCCCCCGCCAGCGCGATGGCGGTGAAGTCGACGTGCGACGGTCAGGTCGGAAAGGCCCGGGCCACAGAAACGGATCGGCATGCGAATGATGGCGGTAGTGGCCCATCAATGTGCCCTCACTGCGCTGCGCGTGATAGAACTCCGCCTGCGGAAATCCATAGTCGATGATCAGCATTGCGCCGCCGGTCATGCGCCGGCCGACGTCCTCGACCAGCGCTTCCGCCGCCGGATTGATTTCACTCAGGTAGTCGCCGGCCGCCGGAAATCGCGCTGTTGCGGCCGCGCGCAGCGAGTCGTCCGCCAGCGGCCGGTCCTCCCAGCGCAGTATTTCGGTGCGCGCCACGCCGCGTTCGAACCACTCGCCGTGCCGGCGCAAGACGAGATGGGGCGGAATGGCGTCGAGAACTTCATTCATCACCACCGCGCCATCGATCTCCGCGGGGAGGACGTCGATCCATTCGACACGCGCAATGTGGTCGCCAGCACGGCGCGCGATTTCCGCGCGCTGACGTTCGCGCAGGTCGGGACTGACGTCGAGGATCGCGTAGCGCGACGGCAACGCGCCCAGCTTGCCGAGCGCGTTCATGAGGTCGGCCGCGAGTGCGCCGCTGCCCGCGCCGAATTCCACGAGCTCGCGCGCCGTCGTCGCGGCAAGAATGGGCGCGACCTGCGCGGCCAATGCCTGCGCGAACAACGGCGTGGTTTCCGGTGCGGTGACGAAATCGCCGTCGCCTCCGAATTTGCGCGCGCCTGCAACGTAGTAGCCCAGCCCCGGCGCGTACAGCACCAGCTGCATGTAGCGCGCGAACGTGATCCAGCCGCCCGAACGCGCGATTTCGGCGCGCACCATTGCCACCACGCGGGCGCTGTGGTCCCGCGCGGCGGCGTCCGGTTCGGGCAGGGTGGGCGGCTTGGTGGATGTCATGGCGTGGCGCGGTGTCCGCACGGGTCGTTCGCGTGCGCGGGTACCATGTGCTAGATTGCCGCGAAGTCTAGCGGAATCGGCGCGAAGGTCCAGGAAGCGGAGTGCTGCGTGCAAGGAAAGACCGTATTGATCACCGGCGGCGCCAAGCGCGTCGGCGCCGCCATCTGCCGCCGACTGCACCTGGCGGGGGCGAACCTGATGCTGCATTATCGCGCCTCCGCCGGCGAGGCGCGGCTGCTTCAGGCGGAACTCAACCACACGCGGCCCAATTCCGTTTCGCTGATCCAGGCGGACCTTCTCGACCTGCACAAATTGCCCTCGGTGGTCGAGCAGACGATGCAGGCGTTCGGCCGCCTGGACGCGCTGGTGAACAACGCGTCGTCGTTCTTTCCCACGCCCGCCGGCGACATCACCGAAGCGCACTGGAACGACCTGGTCGGCACCAATCTGCAGGTGCCGCTGTTCCTGGCGCAGGCCGCGACACCCGCCCTGCGCAAGACACAGGGCGCGATCGTCAACCTGTCCGACATCCACGCCGAGCGTCCGCTGAAGAATTACGTCGTCTATTCGATCGCCAAGGCCGGATTGGTGGGCCTGACCCGCTCGCTGGCGCGCGAACTGGCACCCGACGTGCGCGTCAACGCCGTGGCGCCCGGTCCCATCCTGTGGCCCGACGATGATTCGTTCGACGAGCTGTCGCGGCAGCGGATCATTTCGCACACGCCATTGAAGCGCGAAGGCACGCCGGACGACATCGCGCGCGCCGTGCACTTTCTGCTTGCGGACGCCAGCTACATCACCGGCGAAACCATCAACGTGGATGGCGGCCGCAACATGGCGATGTGACGCAGGGCGCGCGTGGCGTTGCGCTAGCCGCGCAGCGCCGCGACCCGCGCGGCGATGCCTTCGAGGTAAGGATCGATGATTCCATGCGTGACCAGGGCGACGCGCGTGCGCTCGAGGTAATCCAGCGACGAACCGAACGCTCCTTTCGCCCCCGCGATTACGCGCGCCTCCTCGTCGAGCGAAAGTCTTCCGGCGTATTGCGGATGCGCGTGGCGGACGGCGAATGTCAGCGCGTGGATTTCGCGCTCGCCCGATCGCACCCGGACCCAGCGCGGCCGATACGCGCCTACCACCATTTCCCGCCGCCAGAGCAGATGCAACTCGTCCATCGCGACCGGCGCCGGCAAGCCGATAAGCAACACCAGTGCACGCGCCGCCACGATCGAGTCCGAGCACGAGTCCAGGCTGGTCGGGCGTGCCGCGGGACGCCAGTGAGCGCAGGCAGAAGCGCCGATGCAGTCCCCGCAGTATCGCCGGCCGCGCCTCCGCGAAGGGAAACAGCGGATTCCACAGCAGCGACCCGTAAGCGAATACCCACCAGCCTGCGCCTTTGGGTCGGGACTTCAGCATCGCCGTCAGCGAATCGGACAGCTGCTCGTCCGTGAGGGCCCACCGCGGATCGCCCGCCGCTTCGACGTACAGCGTGCGCATCCGCCCCGACTCGAGGTCGCTGCGGCAAAGCGTCGTCGGGTCACTCGTCGGGATGCGGGGCACGTTGCAGCTTCACGAGATCGATGTTCGCCTGGCGCCGCTTCGCCGCGTTGGTCTTGCCGTGCGGTCCGCCCTTGGCAAGCAGCGGCGAGCGCGCAACCGGGTTGCGCACCTTGGGTGGCGCGGGCGGCGAGTGCAGCTTGGCGCGCTTCATGGCAAGGAATGATCGCCGATACGCCGGTCACGTTAGCAACGCGGAAAGGTCACGAGACGTCTAAACGAGGCCGTGAAACGACAGCCGCGCGCCACACCACGCGGCCACCGAGAGCAACGAATCGTCGCAATCCTGCGGCGCCGCCAGTTGCAGGCCGATCGGCAGTTTGCTCGATGCGCCCCACCGGCAAGGCTGATGGCCGGGAATCCCAGCAGCGACCACAACGTGCAGCACGACGGGTCTCCGATCGTCGCGAGGCCCCGTGGCGCGGCGCCCGGCGCCGACGGCGCCAGTACCGCGTCGTAACCATCGAGCCATCGCGTGAAATAAGCGATGGCCCGTTCCCGCCACGAAAGCGCGTCTTCATAGGCGCCGGCGCCGATCGTCCGTCCTTCATCCAGCGCGGCATTGACCGCGGGTGGCATTCGCGCGCGCTCGCGCTGCTGGATGTCCCCAAGATTGCGCGCGGCCTCGTGCAGCATGATCGTCCGCATCACGGCGCTGGCGTCGTGCCACGGAGCAGGAATGTCGACCGGCACCACTTCCGCGCGACTTCGCAGCTGCGCTATGACGGCTTTGATGACGGCGTCGGCGCCGGGATCGTTCGCGGTCCTTGGAAACGCGGCGAGATAGGCGAAGCGCGGCGCACGCCCACGCGGCGCCAGCGTTCCCGCAATGCGGCCGGGATCGGCCAACGCGCTCGCGAGCCGCGCCGCGTCTTCCACGGTGCGCGTGAACGTGCCGACGGTGTCGAACGTCTCGCTGAATGGATGCACGCCATGGGTCGGAATGGCGTTCAACGTCGGCTTGAACCCGACCACGCCGCAATAGGCCGCGGGCCGGATCACCGACCCATTGGTCTGCGTGCCGATTGCACCGGCCACATGGCCTACCGCGACGGCCGCGGCCGATCCCGACGACGATCCGCCGGGCGTGTGCGCGGGGTCCCAGGGATTGCGCGTCTTGCCGGGATCCATGAACGCGAACGGCGTGGTGACCGTCTTGCCGAACACGAACGCGCCGGCCGCCTTGAGGCGCGCAACGCACGTGGCGTCGCCGGTCGGTCGATGCCCCGCGAAGATCGGCGAGCCCATCGTGGTCGGCAGATCGGCCGTGGCGATGATGTCCTTGACGCCAATGCCGATGCCGCCGAGCGCAGCGGCATCGGGCGTCGCATCCCAACGCGCGGCTTCGCGCAGCACATGCTCCGGGTCCAGCGTCTCCCACGCGCAAACCGCCGCGTCGGTGGCCTGGATCCGCGCCAGTTGCGTGGCGGCAAGCTCCACCGAAGTGAGCTGGCGGTCGGCAAGGGCCTCTGCGGCTTCCGTCAGCGTAAGGGCATAACTGCGCAGGTTCCGCGTCATCGCTCGATTCCCGTCGCTTCGATGCGTACCAGCGGCGCGGCGCGCGATGCGGCGCGGCCGCCGGGCGCGCCGGCGAGAAACAGCGACTGCAGGTCGTTCAGGAAGCGGCGGCCGAGTTCGGTGGGTTTGAGACTGGCAGGATCCGGCTCGAGCAGTCCCTTGCGGGTCGCCGTTTCAATTCCCCTGGCGACGAGTGCCAGCGGATACCCGGTGCGTTCGGCGAACAACGCCGTGGGCACGCCCGAAGTGAGCCGCAGACGCGTTGAGCATGAATTCGAAGCCGACATCATCGCGCGCCACCTCTATCTCCTCCTGCAAGCGGCCGGCCGAGCGCGACGCATTCGAGATAGCGCTTCGGCTGCTTCCAGCGCAGCTGGCGCACGATGCGGTCGGCGAAGGAGATCTTGGAGTGCGCGCCCGCGCCAATGCCCAGGTAATCGCCGAACCGCCAGTAGTTCGCATTGTGCGCGCATTGCCGGCCCGGCTTCGCATACGCCGACGTCTCGTAATGCTGGTAGCCGGCGCCTTCGAGTGTTTCGTGCACCGCATCCTCGATGTCGGCGGCCGTGTCCTCGTCGGGCAGCGGCGGCGGATAGCGATGGAACAGCGTGTTGGGTTCCAGCGTCAGGTGATAGAACGACAGGTGCGGAGGCGCGAACGCCAGTGCTTCGGCGAGATCGGCGCGCGCCTGATCCACCGTCTGGAGCGGCAACCCGTACATGAGGTCGAAGTTCACGTTGCCGAAGATCATCAGCGCGGCTTCGGCAGCGCGGCGTGCTTCGTCGGCATCGTGGACCCGTCCCAGCGCCCGCAATTGCGCCGCATCGAAACTTTGCACGCCCAGCGACAGGCGATTCACGCCCGCGGCGTAGAAGCCCGCGAATTTCTGCCGCTCGAACGTTCCCGGGATTGGCTTCCAGCGTGATCTCCGCGTCGGGGAGCAGCGGCACGCGCGCGCGGACACCGCCCAGCAGCCGGTCGATCGCCTCGGCGGTGAAGAGGCTCGGCGTGCCGCCGCCGATGAAGATCGGACACGACCTTGCGACCCCAGATCGACGGCAGCGCGAACTCGAGATCCGCGAGCAGCGCATCGACATAGGCAGCTTCCGGCGCGTCGCCCGCGACCTCGTGCGAATTGAAGTCGCAGTACGGGCATTTCCTGAGGCACCACGGAATGTGAATGTAGAGCGCCAAGCGGTGGCAGCGCGGTAAATGAGGGCCGCGCCAGCGCTCCGGCATCCAGCGTGATTTTTTCCGGTGCGGCGCCTTGGGTCATTCGCCGGCCTGAAGTGCGTCGAGTCTCGCGAGAAGCACGCGCATTGCCTGGCCGCGGTGCGACAACTCGTTCTTGCGCTCGAGCGGAAGCTCCGCTCCGGTCAGACCCGTCACATTGTCCTGGAAGTGGGGGTCGTAGCCGAACCCCCCGCCGCCGCGCGGCACGTCGACGATGCTGCCCTGCCACGCGCCTTCGGCGATCAGGGGCTCCGGGTCGTCCGCGTGGCGGACCAGCACGAGCACGCAATAGTAGTGCGCGCGCCGGTCGGCAACACCTTGCAAGCGCGGCGACGAGCTTGGCGTTGTTGCGGGCGTCCGACGAAGGCAGCCCCGCGTAGCGCGCGGACGTCACGCCCGGCGCGCCGCCGAGCGCAGCCACGCACAGGCCGGAATCGTCGGCGAGCGCCGGCAACTTCGCCGTCGCGCTCGCGTGGCGCGCCTTGGCCAGCGCGTTCTCGATGAACGTCGCATGCGGCTCGTCGGCTTCCGGGATGGCGAGTTCCGCCTGGGCAATCACGTCGATGCCGCGCGGCGCCAGCAAGCGGCGGAATTCGCGCAGCTTGCCTTCGTTGCCGGAGGCCAGGACGAGGCGCTGGATCAACTGCGCAGGGCCGCTCGTTGCGCCGCCACCAGCCGCGCGATGCCGTCCTGCGCCAGCGCCACCAGCGCGTCCATTTCCGCGCGCGAGAACGGCGCGCCTTCCGCCGTGCCCTGCAATTCGACGAAGCCGCCGGCGCCCGTCATCACCACGTTCATGTCGGTGTCGCAATTCGAATCCTCGGCGTAGTCGAGGTCGAGGACCGCCGTGCCGTCCACCACGCCCACCGACACCGCGGCGACGTGATCGCGCAGCGGCTCGCCGTTGATCAGTCCCTTGGCCCTGCACCAGGCAATGGCGTCGGCCACGGCGACGCAGGCGCCGGTGATCGATGCGCAGCGCGTGCCGCCATCCGCCTGCAGCACGTCGCAATCGATCCTCAGCGTGCGCTCGCCCAGCGCGGCCAAGTCCACCACGGCGCGCAGGCTGCGGCCGATCAGCCGCTGGATTTCCTGCGTGCGTCCCGACTGCTTGCCCTCGGCGGCTTCGCGGCGCATGCGCGTGTTCGTCGCGCGCGGCAGCATCCCGTATTCGGCGGTGAGCCAGCCCTGGCCCTTGCCCTTGAGGAACGACGGCACGCTTTCCTCGACGCTCGCGGTGCACAGGACGTGCGTGTCGCCCATCGCGACCAGCACCGAGCCCTCCGCATGACGCGTGAACGCGCGGGTGAATTGCACGGTGCGCAATTCGTCGGCGCGGCGACCGGAGGGACGTGGAGACATGGCGACCTTGAATGTGACCGAATGCCGATTATAGAGGCGGCGCCGCTGTGTAGTGCCTGGCGCGCGCCATGTCCGCCAATTCTTCCGCCATCGTGCGCGGCGGCTGCCAGCCGAATGCCGCGCGGAAGGCGCCGGCGTCGACCACCAGCGATCCGGCCAGCCGCTCGAATGTCGACGCCTTGCCGACGCATGCGCACGCCATCCGGAGGAGCCAGGGCGGCACCGGAACGAGCCTCGCGGTGACAGCCGAGCGCCGCAGCAATCGCACGCGCGAATTCGGGCGTCGAAACCGGCACCGTATCGGCGACGAAATAGGTTGCGAGGGTGCGCGGCGGCGGGCGCGGCAGCGCTGAGCAGCGCCTCCAGCGCGCTCGGCGAAATTCCCGGCTCCGAGCATGCTGCGCCGGTTGTCGATGCGCGCCAAGCGGCAGCGGCACGCCGCGCGCGATCGCATCGGTCAGGCGGGCGAAGTTGGCCTTGGCATGAGGCCCATACATCAACGGCAGCCGCAGCACGGTGACGGGCATGGCCGTTGCGCGCGCGACGTCGCCCAGCACGCATTCGGCCTCCCATTTGCTGACGGCGTAAGCGTCGCGCGGGTCCGGCGGGTCGCTCTCGCGAAAAGGTCGTTCAGGCGGCGCCGATTCGCCATTGACCTTGACCGAACTCGCGAACACGAAGTGCGCGACGCCCGCCGCCGCCGCGGCGCGCGCAAGACGTTCGGTCGCGGCGACATTGACGGCGCGGAACGCCGAAACCGGTTCGGCGGCATCGTCGCGCATCGCGTGTGCGCGGCCGGCGAGATGCACGACGGCATGCGCACCGCGCAGCGCATTGGCGAGGGACGCCGCGGAGATCGTGGCGAGATCGCCCACCGGCAGCATGTCCGGCCGCGCGCCGCAGTGGCCGGCGACAGCGCGCGCACCAGGCCGCGAAACGGAAGGCCTGCGGCGTGAAGGTGCGCGCACGCGGCGCGGCCCGCAAAGCCGTCGGCGCCCGTCACCACGACGGTCCGCGCAGCGTTCCTGGCGTTCAGAACCACTTCCAGCCGTGCCGGCGGTAGAAGCGCAGCCCGCTCTTCACGAAATAGTAGATGTGCTTCAACCCCTTCTTCGCCGCGCCCCCGCCATGGTGGCCGATCTGCACGGACGGCACATACGCGGTCCTGGTGACCTCGTTGAGGCGCACGCTCCAGTCGAAGTCCTCGAAGTAGAGGAAGTACTTCGGGTCGAAGCCGCCGGTGCGGTCGATGGCCGCGCGCTTCGCCAGCATGAACGCGCCCGACAACGCGGGAATTCCAATGATGTCGCGCGGCGGCTCCACGTCCATCACGTCGCGCATTTCATACCGGTCGAGGCGGCGGCGAAACAGCGTGCGCAGCACGCCTGGCCCGAATCCGCGCAGGAGCAGGTCGAAGATCGCCGGGTACCGCTTGCACAGGTATTCGCGCGTGCCGTCGGTTCCGAGCACGAGCGGCGCCAGCGCGCCGACATCCTCGTGCTCGTCGAGCCAGCGCACCGCGTTGGCAAGCGAATCCGGCGCCAGTTCCACATCCGGATTCAGCACCAGGTGGTAATCCGAACCGGTGCCGTGCAGCACCAGGTTGTGCGCGGCGCCGTAGCCGATGTTCGCGTGGCCGTTCAAGTACGTCACGTGCACGCCGGAATCGGAAAAGCGCATCTTGCCCAGCTTCATTACGGTGTCGGCCACCTCGCGGTCCTCGCTGTTGTCGATCAGCGCGACGTGCACGGTGCGCAGTGCGCCATCCTCGCGCGCTGCGCCTATCGCGAGGGCCAGCTTGCGCAGGCAGCGTTCGAGCAGTTTCTCGTCCGGCCGGTGCGTGACGATCGATATCTGCAGCGAGGAAGGAAGCACGGAAAGCTTGGAAGGGACGGTGAGGTAGGTGGCGGGGCAGGCGGGCTGCGCAGGACCGGGCGCTCGAACCGGCGCCGTTCTCCATGCGGGCAAAAGCGCTAGAATCCTCGGGCAATCGAGTGTCCGCGTCAACCCGCACAACGACTTCACGCCTGAAAGTCTCATGTCCACCGCCACCTCCACGCGTTATCCGGCCGAAGCCCTGGTCGCGTTCGGGCAGGCGCTGCTGCGCAAATCCGGCGTGCGCGACGACATCGCGTCCGACGTCGCGACTGTCCTGGTCGAAGGCGATCTCCTCGGCCACAACACGCACGGCCTCGCGCTGCTCCCCGGCTATCTCGCGGAAATCGCCAAGGGCGCGATGGCTACATCCGGTGCGCCTACCATCATCACCGCGCGCGCGGCCACGCAGGCGTGGGACGGCAATCGCCTGCCCGGCCCGTGGCTCACGCTGCGGGCACTGGACGCCGCGATGGCCATGGCGGATGCCTGCGGCATGGGATCCGTCGTCATTCGCCGCTCGCACCATATCGCATGCCTCGCCGCGTATCTGCGCCGCGTGACCGACCAGGGCAGGATGGCGTTCATCTATTGCTCGGATCCGTCGACGCACAGCGTGGCGCCCTTCGGCGGCGTGTCGTCGGTGTTCACGCCCAATCCGTTCGCCGCCGGCATCCCGACGTCGGGCGACCCGATCCTGCTGGACATCTCCGCGAGCTACACGACCAACGGCATGACCGCGCGGCTGCACAAGGCGGGCGAGAAGCTGGCGCATCCATGGGTGCAGGATGCCCAAGGCAACGCGACGACCGATCCTGGCGTGCTGTTCAACCAGCCGACGGGGACGCTGCTGCCGCTGGGCGGGCTGGAGGGCGGGCACAAGGGCTATGCGCTCGCGCTGCTCGTCGAAGCGTTGACCGGCGGGCTCGCCGGCTTCGGCCGCGCCGATCCTGCCGAAGGCTGGGGAGCGACGGTCTATCGTGCAGGTCATGGACCCGTCGGCGTTCGGCGGCGCGGACGCCTACGCGCGGCAGATGGATTGGCTGGTCGGCGCGTGCCACGACGCGACGCCGCGGCCTGGCGTCGAACGCGTGCGTCTGCCGGGCGAGAACGGATTGAAGCGCCATCGCGAGCAAATCGCCAATGGCGTCGCGCTGTTCCCGGCCATCATGCCGTCGCTGCAGCCTTGGGCGGAAAAATTCCACATACCGATGCCCCGGGCCGTGCCGATGCCTGACCGCCGAAGCAGCTGACGGGATGATCATCACCACCATCGAGGACCTGCGGGTGCTGGCGCGGCAGCGTGTGCCACGCATGTTCTATGACTACGCCGATTCAGGCTGGTGGACCAAAAGCACCTACCGCGCGAACGAGAGCGATTTCCACTAGCGGCCGTCCAAGGATCGCGCGATACCGGCGGCAGTCGGCCAGTAACCGGCGCTCGAGGGGTGCCTACATCGTCAAAACGCGTCTCGCACACCGTCGGCGGCGCGCAGTATCATTATCCGCGAGCAGGAGCTCCCCATGTCCGCTTGGATCGTTACAGCATATGTTGCGGTGGCACTCACCGCGAATGGTATCGCCGGTGCTCAGAGCACGGACGTTGCTGGATTGTCGCCATCGCCAAGCCCTATCGTGTTGGTTGACGCGGCCGGCAACGCGGTGGCGAAGCCGCTCAACGAGACCACTGTGCTCGTTACAATTGGCCGTGGTGTCGTCGCTCCGGCCTCGATCCGGTCGATCTACGGTCCCGATGGACGTGAGGCGTCGGGATTGGCGACGTGGCAAGCGGGAGGAGGCGTGCTATTCACCTCACCCGATTGCACGACAGGTGCCCATGTCTACGGTTCGTCCCGCGCGGGCGTACGGGCTACGACACAAGTGCAGACACGAGCCGGGATCAGCCTCTACGTGGGCGCGGTTGGACAAGCGACTACGGTGTCGGTGCAATCGATTCTCTACGACACCGGTTGCGCGCCGGTCGTGGTCCGGCAAAACGGCCTGCACCCGGTCGAGGCGACCGTCAACTTGGACGTGGCTTATCCGCCCCCGCTTTCATTTCAGTAACGCAGCTTGCCAGACTGGTACCTGTTGCCGTTCAGGGGAGGCGCGACCGTTAATCTTGTTCTCCCATGGACGCCTGAGTTGCCTCGCGACGTGTGCCGCGATTCGGCCATGCGAATCGCTCGCTGCTGGCTAACGCCCCGCCACCACGCGCGGTATGCCGGCGAGATCGCGCAGCGCCGTGATCTCGGAAAATCCGGCGTCCAAAAAAACTGTTCGCACCGCGTCCGACTGATCGTGACCGTGCTCGACCACGAGCCAGCCGCCGGGCGACAGACGCTCGCGCGCGCCGTCGATGATGGTGCGAAGCGCCGCCTGCCCATCGACGCCCGGCGACAGCGCGGACACCGGTTCGAAGCGGAGGTCGCCTTCGCGCAAATGCGTGTCGACCGCACCGATGTATGGCGGATTGCTCGCGATCAAGTCCCACAGTCCACGCGGAACACCCGTCGTACCAATCGGCCACGGCAAACTGCGACGTTGGATAGGCGCAGCTTGCGAGCATTGTCGCCGGCCACGGCAAGCGCGGCGTCCGAACAGTCCGTGGCGAGCACCTCAGCGTTCGGGCCGGTCGTGCGCCAATGCCAGTGCAATCGCGCCGGAACCGGTGCCGAGGTCGAGCACGCGCACCGCGCGGTCCAGTGGCAATTTCGCCAATGCGAACTCGACCAGCGTTTCGGTTTCCGGGCCGCGGGATCAGCACGTCCTGTCGTAACCGACAGTATCGAGTCCCCAGAATTCGCGCGAGCCGGTGAGATAGGCCACCGGCTCGCCGTCGCGGCGGCGCCGGCACAGTGTCGAATACGCGTCGGCCTGGGCCTTCGTCAGCATGTCCGTCTCGTGCGCGGCAAGCCACGCGCGGTTGCAGCCCATCACATGCGCGAGCAAGCGCTTTCGCATCCACGGGGACGAGCCCGCTCTGCGCCAGCGCCTGGCGCACCGTCGGCGTCATGACCCTTCGCGTTCCGCCGCGAACAGGCGCAGCCGGCGGTTGTAGTACCGTCCCCAGCCCCGGTCCTCCAGCCCCGCCTTCATCAGCACGCGCTGCGACGCCTTGTTGCCCGGCTGCGTGACGCCGATGATGCGGTCCAGACCCAGGTCGTCGAAACCATAATGCACGAGCGCCGTCGCGCCCTCGGTCGCGAATCCCAATCCCCACGCGTTGCGCAGCAGGCGATAGCCAACCTCGATATCGGTGCTCTTGCCGGTGTAATTCAGCGCGAAGAAGCCGATGAAGGCGCCGGTGTCCCGCCGCGACGTGTGCCAGATTCCCAGGTCCGGATACAGCGTCGGATAGCGGATGAACCTTCGCAGCGCCCCCGCAACTTCGTCGCGCGTCGACACCGTTCCGTCGGCGATGTATTTCATCACGCTCGGATCGGAGTTGAGCGCATAGAGGTCCTGAAAGTCGTCGCAGCGTGAAATCGCGCATCGACAGGCGCAGCGTTTCGAGCCAGGGCGCAGGCGGCTTTTTCTTCATTGGCGTACCCTCACGTTTCTTCGCCCGCCAGCGCCGACAACTGCTCGGCCTGGAACTCCTGCGCGAGCGCGCCGGTCAGCTCGTCCAGTTCGCCGTCCATGATCGAGTCGATCTTGTACAGCGTCAGGTTGATGCGGTGATCGGTGACGCGGCCCTGCGGAAAATTGTAGGTGCGGATGCGCTCGCTGCGGTCGCCGGAGCCGATCAGCGACTTGCGGTGCGCCGCCTCCTTCTGCTGCCGCTCGCGCTGCTGCTTGTCGAGCAGGCGCGACGCCAGTACCGCCATGGCCGACGCGCGATTGCGGTGCTGCGAGCGGTCGTCCTGGCACTCGACCACGAGGCCCGTCGGCAAGTGGGTGATGCGCACGGCGGAGTCGGTCTTGTTGACGTGCTGGCCGCCGGCGCCGGACGCGCGAAACGTGTCGATGCGCAGGTCGGCCGGGTTGATCGTGATGTCGGCGATCGGATCCGCCTCGGCGATGACCGCCACCGTGCACGCCGACGTGTGGATGCGCCCCTGCGCTTCCGGTATCGGGCACGCGCTGGACACGGTGGCCGCCGGACTCGAACTTGAGCTTCGAGTACGCGCCCTGCCCGACGATGCGCACGATCACTTCCTTGTAGCCGCCCAGCTCGCTCGTCGACTCGGATACGATCTCGGTCTGCCAGCGATGGCGTTCCGCGTAGCGGACGTACATCCGGAACAGGTTGCCGGCAAACAACGCCGATTCGTCGCCCCCGGTGCCCGCGCGTATTTCCAGGAACACGTTGCGCTCGTCGTTGGGGTCGCGCGGCAGCAGTGCCGCCTGCAGCTCGGCCTCCAGCGCCGCGATGCGCGCCTGTGCCGCCGCGCGCTCCTCGTCCGCGAATTCGCGCATCGCCGGGTCGCTGGCCATGTCGACGGCGGCCGCGAGGTCCCCCTCCGCATCCATGTATTCGCGAAACTTCGCGACGACGGGCGTGAGGTCCGAATGCTCCTTGGTCAGCGCGCGATAGCGGTCAAGGTCGCGCGTCACGTCCTCGGCACCGAGCAGGCCGTTCGATTTCGACCAGCCGTGTTCCGAGCTGGTCCAGTTTCAAGCGCAGGGACGACTTCATGGTGACCTTGCCGACGATGACGGGAAACGCTGGCCGCGGATGAGAAGAATCCGCGTGCTGCCCCGTGTCGAAACGAGGCAGCGAAAGTCCGCGCTAATGCCCGTCGGCGGGAGGGTCGGGCAGCTTGTAGACGTGCTGGAACAGCGCGATCAATTCGGCGCGTTCGGCCTCACCGGCACCGTTCAGCGCCGACAGCGGCGCGTGCAGGAACTTGTTGGTCAGGCCGCGCGCCAGCGCCTCCAGCACCTTCTCCGGCGAATCGCCGGCCGCGAGCATCTTGCGCGCGCGGTCGAGTTCAACCGAGCGCAGGTTGTCGTGGTGTCCATGCAGCGCCGCGATCGTCGGCACGATGGTGCGGCCTTCGAGCCAGCGCAGGAAATGGCCGGTCTGGTCGGCGATCATCTGCTCCGCCTGCACGACCGACTCGCGCCGTACCTGCAGGTTGTCCTTCACGATCTCGGCCAGGTCGTCGACGCTGTACAGGAAGACGTCGTCGAGTTCCGCGGCTTCCGGCTCGACGTCGCGCGGCACGGCGAGATCGACGATGAACACGGGCGCGTGCTTGCGCTGCTTGACCACGCGCTCGAGCGTTCCCTTGCCCAGGATCGGCAGCGAGCTGGCCGTGCACGTGACAATGATGTCGAATTGCGCGAGCCGGTCGGGCAGCTCGTTCAGCGTGATCGCTTCAGCGCCCAGGCGCGAGGCGAGTTGGCTGCCGCGGTCGAACGTCCGGTTGGCGACGGTGATCGATTTCGGGTTCCTGGCGACGAAGTGGGTGGCGGCCAGCTCGATCATCTCGCCTGCGCCGATCAGCAGCAGCCGCTGGTCCGAAATGGACGGAAAGATGCGTTCGGCCAGCTTCACCGCCGCCGCGGCCATCGAAATGGACGCACTGCCGATGTCGGTCTGCGTGCGCACGTCCTTGGCCACGGCGAACGTGCGTTGGAACAACCGGTTCAGCACGAGGCCCAGCGACCCGGCGGCTTCCGCCGAGCGCACCGCGTGCTTCATCTGGCCCAGGATCTGCGGTTCGCCCAGCACCATCGAATCGAGACCGCTCGCGACACGGAACGCATGCGCCACCGCGCGATTCTGCGGCAGCGTGTAAACATAGGGATGGAGCGACCCCTGCGGCAGGTTGTGGAATCCCGCGAGCCAGTGCGCCACCGGATCGGGGTCATCGCCGTGGAAATAGATTTCGGTGCGATTGCAGGTCGACAGGATGGCGGCTTCCTTCACCTGGCGCGCGCCGACCAGGTCGCGCAACGCGTCCCCCAGCGCTTCCTGCGGAAACGCTACGCGTTCCCGCACGTCAACCGGCGCGGTCGCGTGGTTCAAGCCGAGGGCGAATAGGGCCATGGTTCCTGGTCAATCCTTGGGCGGCCATTCTACCGCACGGCAATCGGCAATCCAGCCCAACACTTTGATTTGCGACAATAACCGATGTGACGGGGGGCGTTACTCGTCCGGCGGTTGATTTTCCGCCGGGATTTCGCCCTAGGCCTTGATGAAGTCCGCCTTGCCGCCCAGCCAGCGGGCCAAGTGCGCCTGCGCGGCCGCCGGCTCCTTCTCCAGCAACTCGTTCGCCGCGTCGCGCGCCTGCTCGATCAACGCGACATCCCGTTCCAGATCGGCAAAGCGAAGCATCGGCACGCCCGACTGCCGGGCTCCCAGAAATTCGCCGGGTCCGCGGATCAGCAGGTCCTGGCGCGCGATCTCGAATCCATCGGTATTCTCGAAAATCACCCTGAGGCGCAACTTCGCGACATCGCCCACCGGCTCCTCGAACAGCAGAATGCACGTCGACTCCGCCGCGCCGCGCCCGACGCGACCGCGCAACTGGTGCAGCTGCGACAACCCAAAGCGTTCGGCGTGCTCGATGACCATGATAGATGCGTTGGGCACGTCGACGCCGACTTCGATCACCGTGGTCGCCACGAGGACGTCGATGTCGCCCGACACGAAGGCGTCCATCGTCGCGCCCTTTTCCTTCGGCTTCATCCGGCCGTGCAGCAGCCCCACCTTGATCGGCGAGGGCAGCGCCGCCGTCAGCTCCTCGTGCAGCGCAACGGCCGTTTGCAGCTCGAGTTTTTCCGACTCCTCGATCAGCGGACATACCCAGTAGACCTGCCGCCCCTCCGCGCACGCCTTGCCGACCCATGCCACGATCTCGCGCCGCCGCTTCTGGCTGACCAGCCTCGTCGCGACCGGTTGGCGGCCGGGCGGCAATTCGTCGAGGACGCTGACGTCCAGGTCGGCGTAGAAGGTCATCGCCAGCGTGCGCGGTATCGGCGTCGCGCTCATCATCAGCTGGTGCGCTTCGGCCAGTCCCTTGCCGCGCAGCGCCAAACGCTGCGCGACGCCGAAGCGATGCTGCTCGTCGATGATCGCGAGGCCAAGCTTCGGGATGTCCACACCCTCCTGGAACAGTGCGTGCGTGCCGACGGCGAACTGCGCTTCTCCGCTTGCCAGCGCCGCGATCGCGGCGTTGCGCTCCTTCGCCGGCAGCGAACCGGAAAGCCACGCGATGCGCACGCCCAAGCCTTCCAGCCACAAGGCCAGCTTGCGGTAGTGCTGCTCGGCGAGTATTTCCGTCGGCGCCATGAACGCAACCTGCTTGCCCGATTCAATGGCCTGCAGCGCCGCCAGCGCCGCAACGATCGTCTTGCCGGAGCCGACGTCGCCCTGCAGCAGCCGCTGCATCGGCGACGCGCGCTTCAAGTCATGCGCGATTTCGCGCCACACGCGCTCCTGCGCGCGCGTCAGCTTGAACGGCACGCGCTCGAGCAGCTTCCTCGTAAGCGCGCCCGTGCCGGTCAGCACCGGCGCCCGTCGCAGCGAGCGTGCCTGCCGATGCGCTTTGAGCGACAACTGCTGCGCGAGCAATTCGTCGAACTTGAGCCGCGTCCACGCCGGGTGCGTGCGCGCATCCAGCGCGTTCTGCGTCAATGTATTCAGGCGCGGCGGCGGCGTGTGCAGGAAGCGCACCGCATCGTTGAACTTCCAGAGCTTCCGACGCGAGGTCAGCCACTCCGGCAGCGATTCCGCCGTAAGTGCCGGATCGGAGGCGAGCGCTCGCGCGACCACCTTGCGCAACGTCTCCTGCCCCAGTCCAGCGGTCGTCGGGTACACGGGCGTCAGGCGGTCCGACAGCGGCGTGTCCTCCGTCACGACCTTGAACTGCGGGTGGACCATCTCCAGCCCGAGGTGGCCGTCGCGCACGTCGCCGAACACGCGCACGCGATGTCCCGGCGCGAGCACCTTCTGCTGGCTGGGATAGAACGTGAAAAAGCGCAATGTCAGTTGCGCGTCGCGTCGCGCCGGATCCGCGATCAGGCAGACCAGTTGCCGGCGGGGGCGAAACTGGATGTCGGTCTTGACGATTTCGCCTTCGACCTGCAGTGCCAATCCCGGCGCCAGCGTCGCGAGCGACGTGAGTCGCGTGTGGTCCTCGTAGCGCAGCGGCAGGTGCAGGACCAAGTCCGCGTCGCGCGCGATGCCGAGCCTGGCGAGCTGGTCGGCGAGTCCGCGGCCGGCGGGTTTCTTGGCGCGCAGCGTCCTTGTCCCGGGTCGCGGCTTTGCTCATTCACGCGAACCGGCGCGGGATTCAACCCGCGCCGGGCAGGACGAGGATGCCTTCGATCTCGATCAGCGCGCCACGCGGCAGCGCTGCCACCTGGTAGGTCGCGCGCGCCGGATAGGGCTGCTTGAAGTAGCTGCTCATGATCTCGTTCACTTTGGCGAAATCGCCCAGGTCCTGCATCAGGATCGACAGCTTGACCATGTCGTCGAGGCTGCCGCCCGCCGCGACGGCAACCGCGCGCAGGTTCAGGAATACCTGGTGCGTCTGCGCTTCGATGCTTTCGACCAGGATTCCGGTGACAGGATCGAGTCCCAGCTGTCCGGAGAGATAGACTGTGTTTCCGGCGCGGATGGCCTGGGAATAGGGACCGAGCGCCTTGGGCGCATCGGCGGAGGCAATGGCTTGCTTGGTCATATGCTGCTTTCGTCGGTCGCGATCAGCCGAGACTCTAACATCCAGCCCGGAGCAGCGCCGACCTCAGTACTCGACCTCGTGGCCGGCTTCGATCCATGCGTCGATGCCGCCGTGCAGCGGCCGCACTCGCTTGAAGCCGTGCTGGATCAGCGCCTTCGCTACCTTGGCCGCAGTCGCCTCGTTAGGGCACGCGCAGTAAACGACGACTTCGCTCTGCGGTTCCACCGCGATCAGGTCATATTTCAGGTTCTGCGGATCGACCGTCACCGCCCCGGGAATGCGCCCGGTGACCTGTTGCGCCATCGGCGATCGGACGTCGATCACCATGCCCAGTTTGCCTTCGTCCATGAGCCGGCGCACTTCGTCCACCGAAATCCGGTCCATGATGAGCTGGCGAATGAAGCGCTTCCGCTGCAGCCATTTCCAGAACACGTAGGCGACGAACGCCAGGACGATCAGCGTCAGCCCGATCTTGCCCATCTCCTGCAGCACCATCGAGCACGTCGTCGATCGCGTTGCGGAAAATGTAGCCCAGCGCAATCGCGACGCCCGACCACAACGCCGCGCCGATCACATCGGCCGGGATAAAGCGCCACAGGGGGACGCGCAGCACGCCGGCCATCGCCGTGGCGACCGATGCGAAGCCCGGGATGAATTTCGCGACCATCAGCGATCGCGCGCCCCAGCGCGTGAAGATGGCCTCGGTTTGGCGCACGCACGAATCCGGCGACAGCGAGATCCGGCACAGCGTCCGCAGCACGGGGCCGCCGACGCGCCGGCCCAACGAATACCAGCAAAGATCCGCGATCAGCGATGCGGCCACGGCCGTTCCCAGCAGCGCCGGCAGCGAATAGCCTCCGCGCGCGGCGAGCGCGCCGGTAACGATCAACGTCGGATAGGCGGGCACGGGCAACCCCGCCTGCAGCGCCAGCACGTTGATGAACACGAAGGCCAGTCCGTAATACTGCAGCAGGTCGAGGAGGTGATTCATTCCGGATCCAGCGAAGCACGGAATGGAAGGATGGGGGCGCTCGTCTCCGATCCCAACCCCGCTCCCAGCGGGGATTTGGGCGAAGTTTACGGGATACCCCCTCCCCGGCTATAATTACCGCCCTCGTGGGGACGTAGCTCAGCTGGGAGAGCGTCGCGTTCGCAATGCGAAGGTCGGGAGTTCGATCCTCCTCGTCTCCACCACGTTTTCATGAAGGCCTTGAGCGATCAAGGCCTTTTCTTTTTATGACTCGCATCGAGGCAGCCGAACAAAACGTCCGTTGCAGACGCTTGCTTTCCGCGATTGCCTTGGCTAAGCCTCGTCCGAGAGTCTCGGGTACCGCACAACCCCCGGCGACCGCGAGGCGGCTAGTGCCGGAAACTGCGGCGGTGCGAACTCGAACCCGAGCGGGGCATCAGCGATACGACAAGAATGATCGCAAACGTCACGAGCGTGAGCGATTCGACGACTTCGTATTCCATGTTCGGCTGTCGGTGACGGGACGATCCAACGTTCGCAGACCGCCGTGACCATGACAGTCGGCCAAACCCCGATAGGCGTGTGAGCTGATCGTCTCCTGCAGCCCGTGTTGTGGACAGCCCCTGTCGGCAACTTCCTACGTCCATAACAGGAACGGACGATGGCGCGCGCGTTGCATTTCGACGATCCTCGCTGCGAGGAGGTTCGCGATGAAAAAATTTATCGGTGTGATCGCTGTTGCACTAACCGGCATTGCATCCGCCACGCTGCCTCCTCCCACGCCGGAGGCGAAAGCCAAGGCTGAGGAAGCAGCCGCAAAAGCCGCCTGGGAAGACAAGGTCGGCCTGTACAAACTTTGCATGGCGATGGACAGGACTGCCGATGCCTATCGGCAGAACCTCAAAACGGCTGGAAGCACGATTCCTGCGCCGCAATCGACGCAGCAATGTGTCGACCCTGGTCCCTACACGGCACAGGTCACGCCGTCGACGTCCAAACCGTTGGAGGCGGCCGGCGCCCATTCGCCACCGGGAATTGCCGCCACACCGCCCAGCCGGCCGGAGCCTGCCGCAGTGATCTCCCCCGCAACGGGCGCGAAGGGCGGGTGACGATCCCGCAATGTTCAATAGATTGGACGCACATGAAACCTCATTCCCTGATGTCTTCAGCATTGTGGGCGGCTGTCGCGTCGACCCTATTTTTCAGCGCGGCGGCATTCGGCCAAAGCGCGCCCGCCGGCGCGGCCGCAACCGGCCACCCGGGGACGCCCCCTGCGGCCGTTGGAACCGTGCCCGCTACGCCGAGTACCGGTGCCGTGCCGGCAATGCCCAATCCCGCGCCCGGCATGCTCGACACCGTCGCCCCGTCGCCGCCCAATCCTCCGGGTTCCGTCGCAGCACCCGTACCGCCGCCCATAGGTAGTCAGGTAACGCCGCCGGCAACCGCGACATTGCCCGGCAACCAGCCGTTGAATCCGCAATTGTCGAACACGCGGTTGCCCACACGGTCCGACTCGGCGACCAGCGCTTTTCAGACGCTGGACCCGACCAATCGCGGCTACGTTACGCGCGCGGAAACCGATCGCATCCCCGGGTTCTCCGGCTTCGACAATGCCGACACGAATCGTGACGGACATTTGAGTTCGGACGAGTTTTCCGCGGCGTGGAAGTTCTACAGCGGCCAGTAGGAGCTTCTACAGTGGCCACTCGACGAGTTGAGCGGAGTCAGGCGCTGCGCGACCCGATTTTGGGCTAGGGCCCGCGCTCGACTCGGCAGCCCCGATCTGGCAGCTCATCTGCGGCGCGCGACTGTGTCCCACGGCCAGCGCAAGCCGTTGCCCTCGCTTCGTGGCCGCTATCTCAACTAGAACAAGCCTGTCCGATCTGCGAGGGCGAAGTGTCCGGCGATCCATGTACAAGCACGTCCGGAGCGCGAACGATTCACGATTGCAATCACTTCCGGTATGGTGTCCGGCATTGTTCGCGGGTACAACCTTGTGGCAGACCCAACGGTGTTCGCATTGGCGGTTCTTGCGGTCCTGGCGACGCCAGGGCCGACAAACACGCTCATGGCGGTCGCGGGCGCTACGCAGGGAGTATCGAAGGGACTGAAACTTATTCCGGCGGAGGTGGCCGGATACCTCACCTCCATCTCCCTTCTAATTTTCATTTTCCAGCCGGTCGTTGCCGCGCTTCCGTTGGCCGCCACGGTCCTGAGAATCGGATGCGGATCCTACCTCGCGATCCTGGCGCTAACGATTTGGCGTTCCTCAAGACGCGACGCGGTTCAAACCAGTCTGGTGAGTTTCCAGCGCGTGTTCACTACCACACTGCTCAATCCGAAAGCGCTCATCTTCGCGTTCCAAATCTTCCCAACGGGAGGGACGCGGCTGACCTTGGCCTTGCTTGGAGCGTTCGCTGTAATCTGCACCGCAGCGGCGACAATGTGGATCTGCATCGGCGCAACCCTGAGACTGAGAACCGAAGCGTTTGTGACAGGAGTGGCGATACGGCGAGTCACCGCAATTGTGCTGGGCCTGTTCGCCATCCTGTTTCTCGCCACCGCCATCAAGAGCTGACGCCAGCCATCCACAAATGGCTCAAGTTGGCGCAACGTAACGCTGGAGCAACAACGTCAACCCGAACAGAACCAGCGCGAGCGCGGCAACCGCCGGCTGCCCGGCTGCCGTGATCACCACGGCGTCCCACAGGCAGATTCCGGCGAGGAGACTGCCGACCGCGCGCGGCACGTCTCCGGGGCGTCGTCTGCGCAGGAACGACAGCGCGTAAAGAACCCACGCAAGGAACAGCAGTGCCACGACGGCCACGACGGTCCCGTCGAGCGATGCATGCAACCCCCAGACCACGGGCAAACCGAGGAACGCAAGCGGCCAGAGATTCGCGACGCGCCCGAGGTGTTCCTGCTTCGCGATGTAGGTCAACCCGATCAGGTAACAAAGCAGGAGCGCAGCCATCACGACGACGCGCTGCGGAAGTTCGACGGCGATCGCGTACGCTGCCGTCACGTACACGAGCATGCGGCACAGCCCCATCACGACCGGACTCAGCAGACTCTGCTTGTGATGCCAGTCGTAGAACACGATCGCTGCCGCAAGCGCCAGGCCCGCCGCCACCGGCCGCCAGCCAGTCCCGGCGGGGAATCCGTAACCGACCCAGGCCAGGACCGCAATGCCGGCCCCCAGCATTGCGAAGCCGGCACCGAAGACCATCGCTGCAGTCACTTCGCCCGACGGAATCGGCCGCTCGGGCCGGTGCCGCGCATCGAACTCACGATCGAAAGCGTCGTTCAGGAACATCCCCGCGATGTAGCAAAGCGAGAGAGCGAGTAGCAGCCACGGCACCCGGGCGTCGCCCATCGCTCCCCCTGCCAGCACCACGCCAGCCAACGTGTTTGTCCAGACCGTAGGCAGATTGGAGACCCGGCCGAGCCTGAAGGCAACCTGCAAATTCACGCGAGCTCTCTCTGCACCCACAGCAGTTCCCGCGCTATCGCCTCGTCGATCGGGACATCGCGCGCATGCGCGGGCAGCACGGACCACGTATAGGTCTCGACTTCGAGATGCGGCGACCTCGCCTGCTGCCGGTGCAGAGCCAGCGCCGCGCGGACAAACGGCTGCGTCGACGAGAATCCGTCGAGATCTTCCACGTAAACCGGTACGTGGAAATGCACGCGCCATTCGCAATTGCCCGCGCGCCAGCGGTCCGATGCGCAGGCGGCGTCAATGTCGACATACCGCTGCAACGCGCCGGAGGCACGCTCGACGACCTGGTGCAGGTATACGCCGTCATCGAATTTCTGCAGACCCATAACGGTGTCCGGGGTAACGCGCGCGATGCGCAGTCCCGCGGTCACCTGGATCTTGGCAATCGGGATGCCCGCAGCGGCCAACGCATGCATACAATCCGCGGGATCCTCGAATTCGACTGCCGCATGGCACAAATCAAGACACGCGCCGAGATGGCGATGCAACGCATCTTCAGCCTCATGCACGTCGAGTCCGGCGAGCGAGGCAAGAGTCGTCGCCGCGCGCCGCGAGTAGAGATGGTCGCGAAAAAATGCAACGGTCTCCGCAACGGTTTCGAGCAGGCAGCAGGGCTCCGGCTCGAGCGCAAGGACAATGGTGCGGCCGGTCTTGCGTTCGAGGCTCAGCAGGTGGGCGACGTGCCGGATCAGCAGGTCGGCGATTTGCGCAATGGCCTGTGGCGAATCTGCGTTGGGCTTGAACGCGCCGGGCACGGTGCTGATGCTTCCCCAGTGATCGCCATCCGCAAGCAACAATGCCGCCAACAAGTCCGCCAGCGTATTGGTGTATTCGAGGCGGGCTTCTTCACGCCAGTCAGGCAGATAGACGCCTTCCTTGACGCGCATGCCGTGGAAGGGTCCGTAGGGAAAGCCGTTGATCGTGAAGACGTAGAGATCGTTCTGGCGAAGAAAGCCGACGAACTGCGCGAGCGTCCCGGGCGCGCTCAGCGAGCGGGCCGCCAGGGCCGAGAGCCGCAGCCCCACGCCGAAGGGGGCGTCGGGGCAAACGCGACGCTTGACCTGCGGCAGGTAGCGCGTGAGGTTGCCGAGGATCTCGTCCCAGGATTCGCCCGGGTGGATATTCGTGCAGTAGCTTAGGTGGCTGCTGCCGAGCCTCACTGAAGGGACTCTGCACGCGAAGCGCGGAGCTGGCCCCGGATCATGCCGCCACCAGCGCCGTCCGATCGAGATCGCATTCCAGCTGCATGTACGCGCAGCGATGGCACATGAATCCTTCCGAGACTGTTAGTCCGTGGCGCTTGCGTATTTCCTTGTAGCCGGCGCTCAACGTCTCGAAGTAGCTGCGGATGCGCGAGTGGTAGTCCGACCGGTCGCGACCGCCCACCGGCCAGACGAGCGAATAAATGGGAATGATGCCGCGACTGCAGAGATCCTCCGCGCCCTGGAGCGCGATGCTTGCGGCCTCTTCCCATTCCAGGCCGTGCTCGGGCTCGAGCTCGATGCCCGCCACCATGGCCGAGTAGACGTTGCCGCGGCCCCAGTAGCGAACGGCGGTCTCCAGCGCCTCGATCCAGCGGTGATATCCGACGTAGCGATTCTTGCCGGGGCACACCTTCGCGAACAGCGGCTCGGACCACATCTCGAGGTTGAAGCACACGTGCTGAACGAGCTGCTCGGCGTGGAACCGCTCGATGTAATCGTCGGGGATGGCACCGGAGCCCAGCGTCACCGGCACGCCGCGAGTGTTGGCTTGCTTGACGAAGCGCGCGAGCTGCAGGAACCGGTCGCCTTCCTTTTGACCGTCGGTGAGCGAACCGCCGACGAGATAGATGTGGCGGATCTCCGTCTGGTTGATCACGGCTTCGAGCGCCTCGCGCATGCGCTCGAGCGTGGGCGGCGGAATTTCGACCAACCCGGGCTTCTGGCCCAGATGCGCGGTGCGTTCGTCCGGCGCGCCGTAGGCGCAGAACGTGCAGCGCATCGACACGCCATCCTGCTTGTGCAGGAAGTACTCGCAGCCCGGCGCGACGTTGATCACCAGCATGTCGCCGTGCGTCGTGACCCCGGCCTGCGGGAAGGGAAGGCCATCCGCCGTCTTCTGCGTCATCCAGGGTCGCAGCGGTTCGAATTCGATCGGCACCGTGCGGCCGCTTCGATCGTCGACCAGCCGATAGCCTTGTTGCCGGTCGCCTTCCACGTGCCACGGCGAATCGCCACTGCCGAGAATGCGGATTTCGGTCCCGTCCTCGGTGTTGATGAGGTAGGGGATCGTCGCGGTTCCCTTTCCGGTCGGGTCGTGCTCGCCGGGCTTGAATCGGTACGGGTAGTAGTTGGGCATCGAGTGCCCTGCGGCTTGGCCGAGGGACTCCGTGTAACGGATGCCCTCGCACATGACCTGGACCTTCAGCGCTGGCGAGCCGGTGAGCGTGCTCATGTCGGCAATCCCTTTCCCTGCGTTAGCCGCGGGCGCAACGAGGCGGCACTTGGCCTATGTCCCGCGGCGCTTCTGTTATCGTCCCGAAATCATGCCATGTACGGGAGTTTGATGCCATGTTGTTCCTGCTCACCAATCGCACCCGCCCGAACCTGACCGCCGCGGAGTACGGCGAACTTGCTGCGCTCGCAAAGCAGTTCTATGCGTCGATTCCCGCCGATGTGCGGATTCGCGGAGAGTGGATCGCGGCAGATCAGTCGCACAATTACACGCTGCTCGAAGCGCCCGACATCGAAACGGTGCGCCGCATCCAGGCGCCGTTCGCGCGGTTCACCGAGACGCTGATCGTGCCCGTGAACGCGATTTCCGGATGGACGGTGTCCTGACGCCCGGAGCTATAATCAGCGCGTGACGACACGCTGGCTTGCATTCGTTGTCGCGGCCGCGCTCGCGGTCGGCGCCGGGACATGGGCGCTGCGCCTGTTCGCGCCGGAGGGCGGCGTGCCGCCGCGCACGAACACGGTCGAACCGGTCGCCAGTGCGTCCTCGCGCGCGAGCCCCAACCGTGGCGATCAGACCCGAGGTTCCGGCGCGTACTTGCCGTCGCCCGCGCCAATGGAGGCGCGCGCAGAATCCGGAGACCGCTTGAAACTGGTTGGCGTAGTGGCCCCGCGCGAGTCAGTGCCCGGGAGCGAATGGGTTGCGCTCATCGCCGTGGACGACGAGCCCGCACGTCCCTTCAGCGTCGGCGCCACGGTCAAAGGCACCTTCGTCCTGCGGGAAGTGTCCGCGCGCGGAGCCATCCTTGGTGCGGGTGATGGCGACGTGCGAATGTGGCTCGACGTGTTGCCAGCAGCGGCAACAGGAATGGCGCAAGCGCCGGCGGCAGGTTCGGGACTCGAACCACCGAACGCTGTGCCTCGCAACCGGTCGAAGTACATGCCCCTTCCGCCGCCGACCGTACTTGACCCGGAAAAACCTGCCGGCGGAACCCCAGTGCCTGACGACGGTCGTTGGAGGCCGCCGAGCGGGAATTAAGGCGTCCCGCTGATGGCACGCCGCAGGTGATCCCGTGCGCAGACATCTACCCGCCCGCCGGTGAATTGGCGCAGCGCAGCCAGATTGCGAACGGGACGGCGCTCAGTTGCCGGCGCCGCGACCATCGAGCCGTTCGCACGCAGAACGCACGCCGCCGTCGCACGCACGCTTGAGGTAGGTGCGACCCCGTTCCGCGTCGGCCGCCACGCCATCGCCTTTCTGGAGCATCGCGCCAAGATCGGCGCAGGCTTGCCACGATTTCAAGTCGCAGGCGCGTTCGAGCGCTGTCATCGCGCGTGGGACATCCCTTGCAACGCCGGTTCCGAGGGAATAAATGCTCGCGAGCCGACTGCATCCGTCGGCCCACCCCTGCTGGCACGCCCGGTCAAAGAGCTCCGGAGCCGCCAACGCAGTGAGCGGACCCTGCCCTTCCTGAAGCAACACGGGGTAGTCGGCGGGCTGCGGCTGCGAACGCTGATACGCCTGCGCACCGATTGGGCCCGCGCCGGTCTGCGATACAACCCGGTTTGCGCATCCGGCGCGAGTGCCTTGTGCGCATGCGGTCGCAAACGCGTCCTTTGGCGGGATGATCTCCTTGGCGCGCCCCGTTGCCTCTAGGATCCCCAGTTCGTTGCAGGCCCATCCCGACCCTTGCCTGCAATACTGCGCCTCGAGCTTTGAAAGGACCAGGCAGCCATTGTGCCGATCCTCGACACAGGCCTGCTCCCAGAAGGGCACCCAGCGTCGAGGCCGGTACGACTCGGTCGGGTCGCTGACGATCACGAACACCACGGCCCAGATCGACATGTACACCAGATTGCGCTGGCGTGGCGTGAGCGAAGTGCCGAGCCGGGCCGGATCGAATGACCGCAAGACACGGGACCTGGCCGCCACGTCGATCAGCTGGATCGTCATGTTCATCAGCGGCACGGCCAGCAACTTGTCATAGAAGGTGGGTGCACCGAGCTCACCCAGCAGACCGAACAGACCGACGACCCCCAGGCCGTACATGACGCCATAGATGATGCGGCCGAGTTCGCTGCGCGGCGACGTCGACGGGTCGGTGAACAGCAGGTGCATGCCCAGGAATACCGCTGCCGGCATGACCGCATCGACGAAATAGTAGGTGCCGAAGATCGAGTAATAGCCCAGGCCGAAGAGGAACACCGACAGGACCGCGGACATCGTCATCGTAGTGACGCCGAAGAGGAACTGTCCCGGCAGTGCAATGAGGAAGATGAACGGCCGGACGTACGGCGGCCACTCGAACGTCTGCGCGATCTCCTGGCCCCAGGTGATCCCGGTCGTGCCGGTGATGATCAGGCCGAGCGAGAACAGGCCGAGCGGAAAGGACGAAGGGTTGAAGATGTGCGCGCGCTTGCCGTCTTTTTCCCACGTGATGAACGCCTTGGCCAGAAAACCCACGGCCACCATCACGAACTGCAGGTAGAACCAGTCCGGCTTGAACCAGAGGAACAGGTTGATGCTGAAGATGATCGGGAAAGGGCCGAAGCCAAGCTGATACTTCTGACCACGCGACCACGTCAGCAACATGTCGAAAGCGTAGGCGAAGAGGAGTTGCGCCACGATCAGGTGCATCGAGTCGTAGACCTCGCGCCAGTACCAGCCCCAGTACAGCATGACGGAGAACTGGGCGCAGGCTTGAAGGTAATGCTGTTTGCGCAGCACCACTTCCAGTCCGACCGCCCGGTGGCGAGGCCCGGCGATGTAGAAGAAGAGGCCCGTCCACACGCCGATGAAACCTGCCGCGCCCAGGATCGATCGCGCCAGCGCGGACTGCTGCTGCACCGAGGGCAGCAGGGATAGCGCCGCCAGGACTGCGGCAAAGGCCAGAGGCAGGGCCAGCGCGAACTTCGAACGAAGTGCCGCGGCGGCTGATGTCTGCGCCGCGTCGCGCGCCGCGGCGGCAGGCTTGGGCTTGCGGGAAGTGGTAGCGCCGCTGGTCACGCTGGGGCTCCGCTGCGATATCGACGGCGCCGATACGGCCGGAGTCGATGCGGCAAGAGTATCAGGTGCCGATCGCTCGGTCGACGAGCTGCTGACACTGGAATTGCAAAAGAAGAAGGCAGAAGGTGAGAGGCTATCGCTCCCCGCTCACGTCCTGCCTTCGGTCTACAGGCGCGCTGCCGGGCAGCCCGCCTGAACGCACTCTGACTTACACTGCTTGCTTGCGACGCCGAATGATGCCCAGCGCGCCCAGCGCACTGCCGAGCAGCAGCAACGTCGCCGGTTCGGGCGCTTGCGCACAGTTTCCGCCCACGCAGATTTGGCCGTTACGGACTCCGACGTCCGCCAAGGTCTCCGTTCCGTCCCAGTTGGACAGAACCACGTCCGACAACGTCAGCAGGCTGAGGCCATCGGCCAAACCCTGGAAGCCAACCGCCGTGAGCCTGAACCCCGCGCCTTGTTTGGCTGATAGGGTTGCCTCGGTCTCCAGGGGATCCGCAGCGAAGAAGACTTCGAGCGGAGACTTGTCGGCAGTGGCGCCGGCGAAGCCAGTGCTAAGGTCCAGGGGCTTGGCCCCCATCTTGCCATCCGGATCGTTCAAATAGGCGACACCCAATATTTTGGTGTCGTTGAAAGACATGATAAACGAGAAGCCGCCTACCGGATCGGTCAAGCCGCTGACGATGATATCGATCGTGGCAGGATCGCCAACGTCGATGGTCTGGTCCGCCGGGACAATGCTGACGGTAGGCGAGGCCACTGCCTGAGACAGGAGCACGGTTGTCGCGAGCGCCGAAGCCGCCAGCATGCGCAGTGTCCGACTGATGGTTTTCATTTTGCAGATCTCCCACTTATGCGATGAACTCGGTATCCATCGGGGCGCATCAAGAGAAGCAAAGCGGCTGGCTTCTCTGCCAGGACCTCCGATGCCCATGCATCGGAGGCCTGAAAAGTTTTTCCACTAGCGAACATCAGGGCGGGGTCAGCTTGAGCTGGCAATACCGAACGTCCGCCACGTTGATCGCACCGTCGTGATTCGCGTCGTACGGGGCGTTCGCACCCGCGGGCGACTGGCCGTTCTTTGCGCGAATCAACAGCAGGTCGGCGTTGGTCACCTTGCCGTCATTGTTGACGTCGCACGCCAGACCACCCCAGATCTTCGACACGACATTGGAGCCGAGCTTCACGGCGCCCAACGTGATGAAGGCTTGGATCGTGTCCGTGCCGGCGCCGCCGTCGTCGTGGTATGTGAACGTGGTCTTGCCGTCGGCACCGGTGGCGCTAGACCCTGTCTTGCCGGTATTGGGACCGGTGAGGACCAGGAAGCTGATCGTCACGCCAGGGACGGGCGCTCCGTTCTGTGCTTGGGCGAAGGCGGTGACGGTGTGATCGGTGCCCACCGGATTAGTCGCCGTCACTGGGCTCAGACCCACCGTGGAGAACAGGATCGGGTCGGGCGCGACGAGTGTAATCGGCGAAAGAATCAGTTCGGCAATCGCGGCCGTCAGCGAACTCCCGTCGGAGCAGCAAGAGAAGTGCAGCGGACTCCAATTGCCGCCTCCGGTGGTGGCGGGCGTTGTCTGGTTGGTAACCAACCAGTCTTGATAGTCGGCATACCAGTCGTTGGCCGGTTGGGCCCCGGGGCCGGCCAGCCGGCCGACGTTCGGCAACGTCGCGATGCCCTGCAGCTTCAGGCCCTTGAAGTTGTTGAACATCGCGTAGGCGCAACCCTTGTTACCGCCTCCTCCATTGCAGTTGTTATAGTTGCCACCGATGCCACCGGCGCCTGACCACCAGCCATTGATGTAGCTCGCCACGGTGGCGGCTGTAGCGGGCAAGCCTGGGGGCAAGGGACCAGGATTGGCGAGATAGAACAAGCCCAGAAGGCCCGTGCCGCCTTTCGCCGGGCTTGGTGCGACACCACCGGCGAAGGCAGGGTTGCAATCACCGGTGTAGTCGAACGATCCATCGGTGTTTAGGGCGCACGTGAATCCCTTCGCGTACTCAGTCTTGGCAAAGGCAGGTACCGTCGCACCGGCTGCGGCCGCGTCCAGCAGCGCGAGTGTGGTCCAGCCCATCGTGGACCCGTCGAGACTGGCGGCGTTGAAGCCGTAGGACCAGCCACCCTCCCCGGCCCCAGAGTCGTTCTGTCCCCAGACCATGGCGTTGACCGCGCGCTGCAAAATCTCACCGTAGGTCTTGCCATTTGTATAGCCGGCGACTTCGGTGTTGACCTGGGCGAGCGCGCCGCTCCCCGCAAGGCTCAGGATCGCCATCGCAGTGGTGTAGCCCTGATCGCCTGGCGGCGCGAGCCCGATGCAAATACCCGGGGGGGGAAGTACATCAGTGTAGACCGAGCAAGGATTGTTGCCTGCAGGCGTCAAGCCAAGTGTCAGTTGACCGAGCTGGGAGATCACGTAATTGAGGCCGCGGCGAACGATATACTTTTCGTAGAGTCCGGTCGGCGCGACATTGGCCGCGATCTTGTAACCCTGGTTCTCGAACGCCAGCACGATCAACGACGTGTCGGCGTACGGGAACCCGGAGTTGTTCCAGCTCGTCAAGGGGTTTGCCGGAAAACTGACCGAGCGGCCAACTTGGGTGGTCCAGAGGAAACGCAGGCCGTCCTGAATCGCCATGTTGATGCCCAGGCTGCGGTTGGAGTCGCCCGCAGCGCCACCATCGGCAAATGAGGCGGGGTTGAACACCTGGATCTTCGTGGTGGCAACTTCCACGCCCACGGTCAGCGTGGCAGTGTATGTAGCCTGTAGGACGTAGGTGTGCGCGAAAGCGATGTACGACCGGTCGACGCCGGTGCAGTCCTGAACCGCCGTACCGTCGCCGAAATTCAGCGAGCAGGCCGTGCCGGCTGCCTGAGTGTGGACGCCCCACACGACCACCGGAGCCGTCGTCCGCGCGTCGCGGTTGGGCATCAACAGTGTTTCGGCCCACGCAGTCGACGCCGTGGCCGCGATCGCGAACGCGGCCACGGCCAGCGTCGCGTTCTTGAGCAGGCTTTTGAAAATATGGGAAATCATCATCACGCTGTCCCTCCGGCTATTGAACCCGCTTACGCGGCACCCCCCCGGGCACCGCACAACGGCCAATCACACGCGCGTCAGATACGGATCGTGCGAATCAAGCAGTCAATCAACCCGCCGAACCGCACCCATCGATCATCCGAGCCGGCAACCGCAACCGGATCCTCCGATCGTCGAATCCATTAAAGGCTCAACCGCACAGCAACTTCCATACCGTGACGTAAATCCTCAATAAAAACAGGGCACAAGCGGGTGTATGACGTAGGCATAACACGGACAATGTAAAGAATGCTGACATGCGGTCGAGCCGGTTCGACAGAACACGAGCAATTCCCACAGGGCACCTCGTCCTCGGTCGCTTACTGAAGATCCCATGGCGGCACGATGGGCCACCGCTTCTTACTGTCCCGGCAGGTATATTCGACGTCACCGGAGAACCAGGACTCAATGGGCCCAACCAACTGGGCCGCTACTGTAAGAAATCCCAACGAATCGACCGAAGCCTATCCGCCGCGAAAACAGAACGCTTCCCGATTGTCCCCGTAGGTTCATTTTTGATCGGAATCCGCGGCAAGGTCACGAGCGATTCCCGACTCCTCTCCTACGCCGATCGAAGATCGCGGTACGCCGTGCCGGTAACGTAGCATTGCCGCGTGCGCTATCGTCCCTCTTTGTATCTGCGCCTGATCCTCACGCTGCTCGGTCCGCTGCTCATCGCGATGGCCGCCGCGTGGGCGATCGGCGTCGGCATCGTCACGAATGCGCTGGAGCAGCGGCTGGAAGGCCAGTTGCGCAATGCCGCCACCGTCCTGGCGACGGGCGGAATTCCCTATACGCCCGAGGTATTGCGACGGCTGGCATCGGTCCAGCAATCGGATTTCGTGCTGATCGATCACGCCGGCAGGGTCGCAGTGACCACGTCGGGCAAAGTGGGCGACGCGATCGCGGCGTCGCTGGCCGAGCGCCTGCCCCTGCTGGCCACCGAGACGCGAAGGATCGACGCGCCGGTGCAAAGCATCGCCGTCTACCAGCCGATCGATGCCAGCGAGGAGCCGCGCTACTCGGCCCTCGTCGCCGTCGCGCCGCTCGGCGACGCCGCGGCGGCGGCAAGGAGCGCGGCGCGATGGCTCGGGCTCGCGATGCTCGCCGCGACTGCGGTTCTTGGCGCCGTCCTGCTCGCGCTCGTGCGCAACATCACTCGCCCTCTCGCCCAGCTCTCGGCATTTGCCGATCGAATCGCTGCCGGCGAGCGCGAGCACCGCCTCGAGCTGCCGCGTGCCGACGAGATCGGCGCGCTGGGGGAATCGCTGAACACGATGATGCTGCGCCTCGGCGATTACGAATCGCGCCTGGCGTCGCGCAGCCGGATGTCGGCGCTAGGCGAAATGTCGGCGCGGCTCGCTCACGAAATCCGCAACCCGCTCACGGGATTGAAGCTGCACCTGCAGTTGCTTGCGGAACGCGTCGACGGGCGGGAGTCGGGCCGGGTCGAGCGCTTGCTGACGGAAGTCCAGCGTCTCGAGCTGCTCGTGTCCTCGACGCTCATGCTCGGCGGCGAACAGCCGCTGGACTCGGCGCTTACTCGTATTCGCCCGTTGATCGCGGAGGTCCTCGACCTGATGGGGCCGTCACTCGCGCACGTGGGCATTCGCGTCGACAGTCGCTGCGACGAGAGCGTACAGGCTCACATCGATCGCGGTCGTGTCCGCCAGGCTCTGCTCAATCTGATCGTCAACGCCGCGGATGCGATGCCGCAAGGCGGTGCTCTCCTGATCAGCGCGGAACAGGACGCCGCCGCCTCGCGCGTGGTGATATCGGTCGAGGACTCCGGCCCGGGGCTGTCCGAAGACGTCCGCGCCCGCCTGGGCGACTCTTCCGTCAGCACCAAGCCGTTCGGTCTCGGGTTGGGCATGACGGTCTGCCGGGAGGTGGCCGCGGCACACGGCGGCGAACTGCGGATCGAACGCAGCGGCGAGCTCGGTGGCGCTTGCTTCGTGCTGGCGTTTCCGTTATCCCTAGCGCCATCTGCTGCAGATAGGGTCGACTGACGCCATGGCCAGGGTTCTCGTCGCCGACGACGAAAGGTCCATCTGCGAGGCTTTCGGCCTGTTGCTCGAAGCCGAGGGACACACGCCACTCATCGCGTCGACCGGCGAGGGGGCGCTGCGCCTGGTGCGCGATGAGCAGCCGGACCTGGTGTTCGTCGACGTGCGCATGCCCGGCAAGGACGGCCTCGCCGTGCTGAAGGAGATTCGCCGGTCGAATCCGACGCTCCCGGTTGTTGTGATGACCGCCTACGGCACGTTGGATACAGCGGCCGAAGCACTGCGCAACGAGGCATTCGACTATCTCGGCAAGCCGCTGGACCTGGGGCAGATCCGGCAGGTGTTGCGGCGCGCGTTGCACTCGCCGGCGCCGGAATCGCAGACGACGAGCGTGCCGATCGGCGCGGATGCCGGGCCGCGGCCGACGCTGGTCGGGCAGAGCGCACCGATGCAGGAATTGTTCAAGCTCATCGTGATGCTCGCCGACAACGACCTGACCGCGCTCGTGCAAGGAGAAAGCGGAGTAGGCAAGGAGTTGGTCGCGCGCGCGATCCACGCATCGGGCGGGCGCGCGCACGAGCCATTCGTCGCGATCAACTGCGCCGCGATTCCGGAGCAACTCATCGAATCCGAGTTGTTCGGGCATGAGCGTGGCGCGTTCACCGACGCGAAGGCCGCGCGCACCGGCAGGTTCGAGGCGGCCGGGCAGGGAACGCTTTTCCTGGACGAGATCTCGGAACTGCCGCTGCACCTGCAAAGCAAGCTGTTGCGAGTGCTGCAGGAACGCAGCTTCGAACGCGTGGGAAGCCTGACACCCGTGCCGTTCCGCGCCCGCCTCGTGTGCGCGTCCAATCGTGATCTCGCCTCGGCGGTAGCGGCCGGAACCTTCCGCGAGGATCTTTATCACCGGATCAATATCGTGACCCTGCAAGTGCCCCCGCTGCGAGAGCGCCGGGAAGACATACCCGAGCTTGTGCAGGCGCTAGTCCAGCGGGCGAACCGCGACGTCGGCAAGGCGATCACGTCGGTCGAGCAGGCCGTGCTCGACAACCTCAAGGCCCGCGACTGGCCCGGCAACGTGCGCGAACTCGAACATGTCATCTCACGATCGCTGTTGATTGCGCGCGGGCCCGTGCTGACAATTCACGACCTGAGCTTCGATCCTGAAGGCGCCGCGCCCGCGGACAACGGCGGGTCCAGCCTCGCCGGTCTGCTGGCGGCGCTCGAGGCGCAAGCGGCTCGGCTCATCGATGCGGCGGTCCGCGGCGGCACCGAAGTCCCTGTCCACGAACTCGCCATCAACCGGCTTGAGGCGGCGCTCATTCGCAGTGCGCTCGCGGCCACCGCGGGCAATCAGGTCGCGGCTGCCCGGCTGCTCGGCATCAGCCGCAGCACACTGCGCTCGAAGCTTTGAATAGCGCTGAACAGGTTCCGGCCAGCCTGACAGATATCGGTCATGGCCGCTTTTTCCTTGTATCGACAACGGGTTAGGCGCGCAGGTGCTCTGAATCCTTCGACCAGCGCTGCCTCGCAAATGCACATCACGTTGGCGCCGCAGTTCAGCGAGTCGGCGGCCAAGCGAACATAACCACCTGAAAAATATCGCCTTCTGGCGGATGCGCCGCCGGGTCCGCATGCGGCACGTCATTTGCTTAAGTGTAGGCGCAAGGCATCCCGCCGTGGATGCTGCTCGCCAGCGGTCCCCCCGGATCATGCCGCTGGCCGGGTAATTTGGCGCGCGGTCCCTCTCGCGCCCGGAATCGGCGGAAAAACGAGCCGTGGCCGGTCGCGAACGCGATCAGCCACGGTCGTCGTCCCGTTTCAGTACCGAACCAAACGCCGGGGGGCGCGAGGGACTCAAGATGTTCGCTGGCCCAAGATCCCATCATTCGAGTGGCGGTTCATGCGCCTCTCTTGCGCGTCCGCGGCGCACGAACTTGCGTGCCGTCCGGACCGGGTCATGAAACGGACGCTCGTTCTGGATGTCGTCGGGCTGACGCCGGCGCTGCTCGCGCACGCTCCGAACCTGAAAGCGCTTGCGGCACGCGGCGGGCTGCGCCCGCTGACGACGGTGACGCCCGCCGTCACGACCACGGTGCAATCCACCTTCGTCACCGGCGCACTGCCGCGCGAGCACGGCATCGTCGGGAACGGATGGTATTTCCGCGACCTTTCCGAGGTCTGGTTCTGGCGCCAGTCGAACCACCTGGTGGGTGGCGAGAAGATCTGGGATGCAGCGAAGCGGCACGACCCGTCGTTCACCTGCGCCAAGCTCTTCTGGTGGTACAACATGTACGCGTCGGCCGATATCTCGGTCACGCCGCGCCCGATGTATACGGCCGACGGGCGCAAGCTGCCCGACGTGTACACGCACCCGGCGGAGCTTCGCGACGAGCTGCAGCGCGACCTCGGGCAGTTCCCGTTGTTCCGGTTCTGGGGGCCCACGGCCGACATCGAATCCACCCGCTGGATCGGCCAAAGCGCGCTGCGCATTTTCGAGCGTCAGCGCCCGACGCTGACGCTCGTCTACCTCCCCCACCTCGATTACAACCTGCAGCGATTCGGACCGAACTTCCCGGGCATCGCGCGCGACGTGGCCGCCGTCGATGAGGTTTGCGGCGAACTGATCGCCGCCGCCGAGCGGGCGGGTGCTGCGATCGTGGTCCTGTCCGAATACGGGATCACCGAGGTCTCGAATCCGATTCATGTGAACAGGGCGCTGCGCCGTGCCGGTTGGCTCCGCGTGCGCGAAGAGCAGGGCCGCGAACAGCTCGACGCAGGCGCATCCGATGCCTTTGCCGTGGCCGATCACCAGATCGCGCACATTTACGTGGCGCGACCGGAACTCGTGGGCGAAGTCGCGCAGCTGCTGCGCGGCCTGCCGGGTGTCGAGCAGGTATTGGACCAGGAGGGCCAGCGCGCGATCGGTCTCGATCATCCGCGCTCGGGCGAACTGGTCGCGATATCCGACGCGCGCAGCTGGTTCACCTACTACCACTTCCTCGATGACGACCGCGCGCCGGACTACGCGCGCACCGTCGATATTCACCGCAAGCCGGGCTACGACCCGGTCGAGCTCTTGATCGACCCCAAGCTCAGGCTGCCGAAGCTGCGCATCGCAACCCGCCTCGCGCAGAAGATCATCGGCATGCGCTATTTGATGGACGTCATTGCACTCGATGCGACGCTTGTTCGGGGTTCTCACGGCCGGCCGACCGACCGGCCCGAAGACGGTCCGTTGTTCATTACGTCCATGCCGCAGTTGCTGGGCACCGGGCCGGTGGCGGCCAGCGACGTCAAGACGCTGCTCCTCGAGCATGTCTTCGGCGCTGCGAATCCGATCGCGCGGAGGGCAGCGTGAAGCCGTTCGATCTTCTGGGACAGTGGCTCGGCGCCCGCTTGCCGCAAAGCGCGGCGGCATGGCTCTCGAGCGGTATCGACCGTTGTAGAACCGGCATCGCCGATCGCGACCTCTTCCTGTTGATAAGCCGTGTCTCGCGGCACGTCGGCAAGGCGCCGCTTGCCCTTGGCGACGCTGAACTTGAAGCCGGGTCGGCAAGCCGGCCGGGTTGGGATCCCCGCGACTGGACGCTCGACCAGGCCGTGCGCGTGTATCTGCTGTGCGCGAGCACGCAAGAGGGCGCCGTGATGAACGAGCGGCTCGATCGGCTTTGCGCCGCGGGCGACATCGGCGAACTGGTTGCGTACTATCGCGGCCTGCCGCTCTACCCCGACCAACCGCGATACGCATTGCGGGCGGCCGAGGGCATCCGGTCCAACATGCGCGCGGTCTTCGAGGCGGTGGCGCATCGCAATCCGTATCCGGCGGAACAACTGAACGAGCCCGCATGGAATCAACTGGTATTGAAAGCGCTGTTCGTGGGCAGTCCGCTGCACCCGATCGTCGGACTTGACGCACGACGGAACTCGACGCTCGCCCGCATGCTCTGCGACTACGCGCATGAACGCTGGGCGGCATCGCGGCCGGTGAGTCCCGAACTGTGGCGCTGTGTCGGCCCGTTCGCGGCCGGCCCCATGCTCGACGACTTCGCGCGCCTGTTCGACCGCGGCACGGCCGATGAGCAGAAGGCTGCCGTGCTTGCGCTGCGCGAGGCCGCCGATCCCGGCGCGGCGCGCCTGCTCGACGCGCATGCGCACGCGACAGGCGACCGCGCCGATCCAAAGATGACCTGGGAACGGCTCGCGACCTGCGGGCAACTGACGACTAGGACACGGAGAGAACCATGAGATTCATCGATCCGCACATTCACATGAGCGCGCGCACCACGGACGACTACGAGCGAATGGCCGCAGCGGGCATCGTGGCTGTCATCGAGCCCGCGTTCTGGCTTGGCCAGCCGCGCACCCAGGTGGGAACGTTCATCGACTATCTCTCGAGTCTCGTCGGCTGGGAGCGCTTCCGGGCCTCCCAGTTCGGGATTTGCCACTACTGCACGATTGGACTCAACAGCAAGGAAGCGAACAACGAGGCGCTGGCCGAGCAGGTGATGGACGTATTGCCGCTCTATCTCGGCAAGGAGGGCGTGGTCGCCGTCGGTGAGATCGGTTATGACGACCAGACCGCAGCCGAGGACAAGTACTACCGCGCGCAGCTGCAACTCGCGCTCGATCTCGGGATGCTGGTGCAGGTCCACACGCCGCACCGCGACAAGAAACGCGGCACGTCGCGCAGCATGGACGTCGCCATCGAGATGGGACTGGACCCCGGTTCGGTCGTCATCGATCACAACAACGAAGAGACGGTCCAGGAAGTGCTCGACCGCGGTTTCTGGGCGGCCTTCACGCTGTATCCCGAAACCAAGATGGGCAGCGAACGCTTCGTGGAGATCGCGCGCCGCTACGGATCGACCCGCATCTTCATCGACTCGAGCGCCGACTGGGGCAAGTCCGACCCGCTCGCGGTGCCGAAGACGGCGCGGTTGATGCTCGAGCGCGGCATTCCTCGCGCGGACGTCGAGGCCACCTGCTACGCGAACGCACTCGCGGCATTCGGCCGGAGTGGACAGATCAAGGAAGAGCACTGGCTGAGCAGCAAGCCGCGCGATGAGCGGTTGCTCTTCCAAGGCAATTCCGTGTTGCGCGGCCAGCAGCCGCGCGTGGACGAACTCCCCGTCATCCCCGAACGCGACGAACAACAGGTGATCAAGTGAGCACGGGACATTCTGGCCAGGGAACCGCGATGAATGCCGAAACAGCAAAGGTCGTCGACTTGATGGCTGCGACGGTCTATCAGCAGGAATTCACGATCCGCTACGACTATCCGGTTTACTTCACCGAGCGGGTCTTCGATCGCGACAACCCCGTGTTCGCGCACGCGCTGTCCCGGCGCGAATCCGGGAAGCGGCATCGCTTCGCGGCCTTCGTCGACGCCAACGTCGCCGCGAGCTGGCCGGCGCTGGTGCACGAGATCGCAGCGTATGCGCAGGCGCACGCTGCCACGATGGACCTCGTCGCGCCGCCGGAAGTGGTGCCGGCGGGCGAGCAGGTGAAGAACGACCCGGCGCTCGTGATGCGGCTCCAGCAGCGCCTCGGCGAACTGGGCATCGACCGGCATTCCTACGTCGTCGGGGTGGGCGGCGGTGCGCTGCTCGACATGATCGGGTTTGTCGCCGCGACCACCCACCGCGGCGTGCGCCACATACGCATTCCCACCACGGTGCTGGCGCAGAACGATTCCGGCGTCGGCGTGAAGAACGGCATCAACGCGTTCGGAAAGAAGAATTTCCTCGGCTGCTTCGCACCTCCCCACGCGGTCCTGAACGACTTCGACTTCCTGCGCACGCTGCATCCGCGCGACCGCATCTCGGGTATCGCCGAGGCGGTGAAGGTATCCCTGATCCGCGACGCGACGTTCTTCGAGTGGCTGGAGGCGAATGCCGACGCATTGCGCGACTGCGTTGCCAATGCCACGTCGCGCATGATTCGCCGTTGCGCCGAACTGCACATGCGGCAAATCGCGCAAGGCGGCGACCCTTTCGAAAGCGGCAGCGGCCGGCCTCTCGACTACGGCCACTGGTCCGCGCACAAGCTCGAGGCGCTCACGGCGCACGAGCTGCGCCACGGCGAGGCGGTGGCGATCGGCGTAACGCTCGACACGCGCTATTCCGTCCAGACCGGCATGTTGCCGGCCGGCGTGGACGAACGCGTGTATGCGCTGTTCAAGCGACTCGGATTTCACCTGTGGCACCCCGCGATGGAGTCGCGCGATGACCGGGGCCGCTTCGTGATACTGGAAGGCATCGAGGAATTCCGCGAGCACCTGGGCGGCGAGCTCACGGTGACGATGCTGCGCGGCATCGGTCGCGGCGAGGAGGTCAACAGCCTCGATCGTGGCCAGATCATGCAGGCCATGATGTGGCTGCGGCGTCGCGAGACCGGGGCATGAGCGAAATGCAGCCGCAACAACCGGGGGCCGCGCAACCGAATCCATCTTCGATCGTGCGCCTGAGCACGGCGTATTGGGAAAGTCAGACCCTGCTCACCGCGAATCGGCTGCGGCTGTTCGACGTCCTGGCCAAGGGCGCCCGGTCCGCCGAGGAGGTAGCGGCGGAGCTGCATCTCGATCCCCGCAGCACCGGGTTGTTCCTTCGCGCCTGCGTCGGTCTGGGACTTCTCCAGGAAAATTCCGGCCGCTTCGAGAACTCGGCGGTCGCCGCCGCGTTCCTGGTCACTCGCAGCCCTGCCTTCATGGGCAACGTCATCCGCTACAGCGACCAACTCTACGGAACGTGGGGCAAGCTCGAGGATGCGCTGCGCTCCGGCCGTCCCGCGCTGCCGGCGGAGACTTACCTTGGCGACGATCCCGTCCGAACCCGCAGCTTCGTGCAGGCCATGCACGAACGCGCGCTCGGCATCGCGCGCGCGTTGGTCGGCACGCTGGATCTCCACGGCCGGCACGCGATGCTGGATGTGGGCGGCGGACCGGGAACCTACTCGGTGCTCCTCACCGAGCGGTTTCCCGGCCTCAAGTCCGAGGTGCTCGAGCTGCCCGGCGTCGCAGCCGTGGCGCGCGATCTCGTCGCGGCCGCCGGGGCGAGCGAACGCGTGACGCTGCGCGACGGCGACTACCACAGCGCGGATTTCGGCACCGGCAAGGACGTCGTGTTGATGTCCGGCATGTTCCATCGCGAAACCGAGCAGGCCTGCCGCAGCTTGATCAAGCGTGCTTCGGACTGCCTCGTTTCCGGCGGCCTGCTTGTCGTGAGCGACGTGTTTGCGGACGAAGGCGGCACCCATCCCCCGTTCGCGGCGATGTTCGGCCTCAACATGATGCTGACTGCGCCGAACGGCGGAGTGCACGCCGATCCCGACGTCAAGCGCTGGATGGCCGAGGCCGGCTTCGGCGAACTGCGCACCGTTGCGCTGCCGCCGCCGATGCCGCATCGGGTCGTGCAGGGTGTCAAGCCATGAGTTGGCGCCGGTGGATGGCCGCCGCGATGACGTTGGCGTTGGCGATCTCCGTCCAGCCGGCGTTCGCGCAAACGGCGGAGCCGCCGCCATCCGTCGTCGGGTCGGTGAAGCCGCTGGGTCAGGAGCGCTATCAGATCGGCAACATCGTCGTCGACAAGCGATCGCACCGCTTCACCGTGCCCGGCCGCGTGCACGCGCTCGACAAGCCGCTCGAATATCTGGCCACTAGTCCGCGCGGCAGGAAGGCCTACGAAGCGCTGCTGGAACTGGACGCCAGCGGTAGCGAATTCAACCTGGCCTGCATCCTGATCGGACTCGAGCGCGACGCGAAGGTGGCCGGCAACAGGCCGCCCGACGCGGCGAACGTGGTCGGCCAGCGAGTTGCCATGTCCGTGGCATGGACGCAGGATGGCCAGCGACGCCAAGTCACGGCCGCCGAGGCATTGTTCAACGCCGATGCCAAGGCGAAGATCGAATCGGTCGAATGGGTCTACACCGGCTCGTTCACGTCGATCGATGGCAGCCGGTTTGCGGCTGATTTCACCGGCACGCTGATCAGCTTCATCAAGGACCCCACCGGCCTCATCGAAGCGGTGTCAGGTGTCGGCATCGGGCCTTATGGCTCCATGCGGGGCAGTGCCGCGCTCCCGCCCGAAGGCTCGGCCGTCGAACTCATCGTGGAAATGGCGCCGGTGAAGAAATGATCGCAGCGCGCGTGGTGACGCTGGCAGTGGCGGGTGTGCTGATGCTCGCCGCTTTCGGCGCAGCCGATTTGCAGCCGTCCGCTCTGCGGGTGGCCGTGACCGCGATCATCGGCTTGATCGCCCCGCTCTTCTGGCCCGGCAACGCCGCGACGCCCGCACGCACAGCACGCCGGATCGCGGCATGGTCGGTCGCAGTGGCGTGCCTGGCGGCAATTGTCCTGATTGCAGGCAATCCGGGACAGCCGTTCGCGCGGATTCTCGCGGCTTGTGGAATGCTGCTGTTGATATTGCTCGTGACGCACGCGGTGGCGGCGGTACTGGAGACGAGCTTGCAAGGCCGATCGGGAGATTCCGAAGCGGCACGCGAGATGGCGGGCCGCGCCGCGGCGCTCGCGCTCGCGTTTGTTGGATCCCTGCCGCTCTGGCTTGGACCTGTGTGCGAACTGCTTGCCGGGCGCCACCCGTGGATCATCGACGCGGCCATCGGCGTCAGCCCGCTCACCCACCTGGCGGTTGCGAGCGGCAACGACCTGCTGCGCAACCAGTGGCTCTATCTGCATTCGAATCTCGCGGCTCTGCAGTTCGCGTATCCCAGCCTTGCGGGGCTCTTGCTGTTCTATGGCTTTGTGTCGTTGGCGCTGGCGCTCTTCCCGCTGGTCTCCCGGCGTCCACGGCTTCAGACCAACCAGGCAGGCTCTGCCTAACCCCTGACGGAGCACGAAGATGACGAAACTTCTCCTTGCATTACTGGCCAGCCTTGTATTGGCGGCACCGGCAGTCCATGCCGCGGACGGAATGGATCCTGCTTTGCGCGAAAAGGCCCGGCGGGCGGTGGACGCCGGGCTGCATTATTTGCGCGGCCAGCAGGCGTCAGATGGCTCAGTGGCCAGGTCCGTCGGAATCACGGCGTTGTCGCTGCGCGCCTTTCTAGAGAGCCATCGGGGCTACAACGAAAATGATGGTGCCTTCATCACGCGGCAAATCGATTTCGTGCTGTCCAAGGTCAACAAGGATGGTTCGATCAGCGAGTCGCTGCAGAACACCAGCTACAACACGGCCGTCTCGTTGATCGCACTCGCGGCGACGAAAAATCCGAAGTACGACGCCGTCATCGCCGCCGGACGCAAATTTCTGATCCAGCACCAGATCGACGAAGAGGACGGCTATAAGCAAGACCACCGCTATTACGGCGGGATCGGCTACGGCGGAGACGAGCGTCCCGACATGTCAAACGTGTACCTGGCGCTAGAAGGCCTCAAGGCCGCTTCCACCGATCCCAAGGATCCGGTTTGGCAGAAGGCGCTGGTGTTTGTGAACCGCTCCCAGAACCGCAGCGAGAGCAACGATCAGAAGTGGGCCGCCAACGATGGTGGGTTCGTCTACATGCCAGGCTGGAATCCTGGCGAATTTGCCAACGGAACATCATCCTACGGCGGGATGACTGCCGCCGGGCTCGTCAGCTTGCTGTTCGCGGGCACGGACAAAGCGGATCCGCGGGTGCAAGCTGCGTACAAATGGATGACTGCGAACTACACGCTCGACGTCAATCCGGGCACGACCAAGAAACATGGTCTGTACTACTTCTACAACGCGTACGCGAAGGTGATGACTGCCTACGGGGAGGACAGTTTCATCGACAGCAGCGGGCAGAAGCACGCCTGGAAGAGCGAGCTCGCGCAGAAGCTGGTCAGCCTGCAGGCGGCGGACGGGTCCTGGTCCAATCCCGATTCGAATGCGTGGTGGGAAGACAAGCCGCAGCTCGTCACCGCGTGGAGCGTGATCGCCCTCGAACACGCGCTCAAGTGACGATGTGTCGTATCAGATGTGCTTTCTAGTACGACCACCCGACTCACAAAGATGGAGGTAGCCAAATGATGAAACGACTGTTTTTTGCGTTGCTGTCTGGCCTTGTACTGGGGGCGCCGGCATACGGTGCCGCCGACGACATGAACGCGCAGACGCGCGCCAAGGCGCAGCAGGCCGTTGATGCCGGGCTCAAGTTCCTCAAGAGCAAGCAGGCCGCGAATGGTTCCATCGCGAACTCGGTCGGGCTCACGGCGCTGACGCTGCGCGCGATCCTTGAAGACCCCCGCGGCGTCGCCGCCGCTGACAAGGCGGCCATCGAGCGCTACGCGGCATTCATCGCTTCCAAGGCGAACCCTGACGGCTCGATCGTCGAAATTCAGCACGATCAAAGCTACAACACCGCCGTAGCGATCACCGCGCTCGCGGCGACGAAGGACCCGAAGTACGCGCAGGTCATCGCCAACGGACAGAAGTACATCACGAAGCACCAGGTTGGTGAGGATAGGGGCTTCATGCCCGTTGACAACTGGTACGGCGGTCTCGGGTATGGCGGCGACGAGCGTCCCGACATTTCCAACCTCTACATCGCGCTGGAATCGCTGCGTGCGACGTCTCTCGACCCGAAGGACCCCGTCTGGCAGAAAGCGCTCATCTTCGTGAATCGCATGCAGAACCGCAGCGAGAGCAACGACCAGAAATATGCGGGCAACGACGGCGGCTTTCTCTATTCGCCTGCCTACAATCCCCCCGAATATGGTGGCGGCACGAAGTCGTACGGGACGGTGACGGCGGCGGGACTCATCAGTTTGCTGTATGTGGGCGTCGACAAGTCCGACCCGCGCGTGCAGTCCGCCTACAAGTGGCTCACCACCAACTACACGCTCGACAGCAACCCCGGCACGAATACCAAGGGCGGACTCTTCTACTATTACCAGGCGCTGGCAAAGGTCACTTCCGCCTACGGGGAGAAGGAGTTCGTGGATGGCCGCGGCCAGCGGCACAACTGGCGCAACGAACTTGCCGAGCGCCTCATTCTGTTGCAGAACCCGGATGGCTCCTGGATCAACAAGGACTCGGGGCTCTGGTGGGAGGACAAGCCGGAACTCGCGACCGCGTGGAGCGTGATCGCCCTCGAGCAAATGCTCAAGTGACGCAGTGGCACGCTGGACATGGCTTCTGACGCTCGCGCTCTGCGGGATGACGGACGCGATCGCCCAGCCGCGCATCGACCTGGCTGCGACGCCCGCCTGGAATGGCTGGACCCGTCCGGGGCGGGCGACCGAAGTCGGCATTCGCCTGAGTGCCGACACTGCGACGCGAGCGACGACTCGACGTCGTGGCCGGCCGCCAGGTCGTGCGCACCAGCCTCGACCTCGAACCCGGCCGAGTCGTGCTGTTGCAGGTGCCGATCGAATCGGCCGAAGAAGTCGTGGTAAGTGCCGCATCACCAGCCGCACCGCCGCAGCGGCGCGACGTCCGCATCGCGCAGTCGGAGTCTCCATTGCTGGCATTGGGCCTCGTGACCGACGTCCCGGTGCAACTCGAAGGATTTCACACGGTCGCACTCGATGCCGGCGACCTGCCGCGCAACGCCTCGGCCTACGCGAGCATCGATGCGCTGATCCTGGACGCACCCACCCTGGGCGCTCTCGATCAACGACAACTCGGCGCGCTGCTCGTGCACGCAGCGGAATGTGGCCGCATCGTGTTGCTGAATGCGGATGCCCCTGTGCGTCGCGTGCTGGACGGGACCGGGGGATGCGGCAGCCGCGTCCTCATGCACGCAGCGACGCTCGCGGACGGCTTGGCAATGCTCAGGTCATCGCTGGCCGCGGGCATGGCTCCGGCGACGGCGCTGCCAGGAATCGGCGAGCTGGCTCATCCCGATCTCGTGACCTGGAATCGTGTGCTCGTCGTCCTCACCGCGTACTTCGCCGCGGCGATATTGGCGGCCATGTTGTTCTCATCCCTGACAGTGTCGCTGCTGGTTCCGGCGGTCGCAGCCGTGGCAATTCTGGCGCTGCTGAACGTCATGCAGCCGTCATCGCAACTCGTCGTCTGGAGCGAGGCCACCTCCGGCGCGCATTCTGCCCGGTACCAGGCATGGCAGCGGATCCCGGGCCTCGCTCGCGGTGGCATACGCGTACCGGTTCTGCAACAACTCGCCTCCGCGCGGTCGTGCGACCCGTCCCAGCCGATGCGTTTCGACTTCGATGCCATCCGCGGACACGCGACGTTTGCCGAGTTCGATACGCGCCTGTTTCGACAGGTCCTGCTCTGTTACTCGGGCAGCTTCCCGGTGGCGAGGGCGATCGCCATCGAAGCCCGGCCGGACGGATCGCTCCATGTACGCAACACGGGAAGCATCGGCTGGCCCAATGGCATGCTCCTGGCAGGCGGCCTCGTCCGCGAGTTCCGGGCGCTCGGGCCCGGTGACGACGCGATCATCGGCAGCCGCGCAAGCAAGCCGTTTCGCGATGCCTTGCTGCGAACGGCGATGGCGCGAACTCGCACCGACGGCGCGGCCGCGTTGTGGGAGCTCGAGCTGGATGGTGTTGCCGACATCCCGCCCCAATCGAAAGCATGGCTCCTCGTTTCCATTCCGCCGCCATGAGCAAAGCACCGGCGCATCGCCTGGACATGATGACCGGCCTGGCGCTCGCGGCCGCGATTGCCGTGTGGTGGCTCGCCAGCACTCGCCTCGCGCTCGACCACGGGTCGGATGCGAGCCGCTCCGCAGACGACACGCTGCAAGCGCTGCTGCTCGTCCGCATCACGACGCTCGCGATAGTCAGCGTGCGCGTCGGCGCGCTGCGCGGCTGGTTTCCGGGGGTAGCGGCAGGGATAGTGCTGATTGCGCCCGCGTGGCCCGTCGTGGTTCTTGCATGGTCCGCCGGCACCACGCCGGCGACGTACGTGGTACTGGCGGAAGTCCTGATGCTGGCCGGAAGCGCTGTGCTGCCGCTGATCGGGCTCGGCTTGCATCGTTTGCTGCAAAGGGCGGAACTTGCCGTTGTCTCGGGAACGGTTTTGGGAATCGCGCTCGCGGCGTCGGCGTGGGCCACGCGCGGCCTGTGGCACATGCCGTCGCCTTGAGTTGAAGACGATGGCCCATTCGAGCATACAGTCGCTGCAGCTTGCGGTACGACGTCGGCTATGGCGAGGCCAGTTCGTCGCTGCCGCCCGAATGGCGTTATGGGGCTCGGCGGGACTGCTGTTGCTCGCCGTGACCGTGCACCTGGCAGTGCGGGCCGTCCGCGTCGACGTCGTCCTGTACGCGATTGTCGCGCTGTGGACCGCGATGATTGCATGGGCGGCATTGCGGCCTCCATCCGATTCGGCGTGCGCGCTCTGGGCGGATCATCACCTTGGCGGAGCCTCAGCATTCAGCACGTTGCTCGAAATGCGCGCAAGCAAGCGGACAGTGCCGGACGCGCCAGCCATGCGATGGCTCGAACATTGGGCCGCGGCGAGGGTGCCGCACAGCCTGCAACTCCTCGGCGGGCGCCATGAGTCCACGCGCCTGTCCCAGCCGCTTCTTTCAGTGCTCGTGTGCACGGCTCTTGCGACGATTATCCTGTCGCTGCCCGGCACGGCTCCCACCGCGCCCCCGACACCTGCCGCAACTTCGAACTCGGGCGCCGCCGATCGTCCAACGCCGGACGCCGAACGGCCCGCATCCAGGGAACTCGTCACTGCGCTTGCGAACGCGTTGCGCTCCTCGGAATCGCGTCGCGCATCGGATCGTCCCGACGACGGCAATGCGCCGGCGGCGGGACCCGGCAAGATTGATGTCGGCACCGCCTCCCGAATGGCCGAAACCGGCGCTGCGCCAAATGGCGAACAGACGAGCCTCGGCGCACCGCTGCCGGGCGCCGTCGGTGACGCGGCTTCGAAGGCTGTGACAACACAGGCTTCCGGCGCCGGCTCCGGCCGCAACGCCGGCGACAGCCGCGACGATCGTGTCGACGCTGGCGCTTCGCGGGTCGCGCGGAGTACGATTCAGGTGCAAAGACGCGAATCGAGCGAACGGCGTCCATCGCTGGAAAGGCAGGCTGACGTGGACCAGCTGGCGACGTTCGACGACGATCTTCCGATGCGTCGCCCGGCCATGGAGGGAGAGCATCCCGCGCCGGCCGCCGCAACACCTCCCCCAGCCACTGACGCCACGCCACTGACTCCGACCAGGGCTGCCTACGTACAAGCATGGATGAAAGCCAGCAGGCAACACCGTTGACAGCAGATCCTGCCGCCGACGGCGCGTACGCCGACGCACATTCCAAGCTCCAGGATCTGCGCGCGCTGCTTGAACGCGTGATCGTCGGACAGGAAGCGCTCGTAACCCATCTGATCACCGCCGTCTTTGCGGGGGGCCACGTCCTCATCGAGGGGCTGCCCGGTCTCGGGAAGACCCACCTGGCCAAGGCGCTGGCCGCGGCACTGGGACTGCACTGGGCGCGCGTGCAATGCACGCCCGACCTGATGCCGGCCGACGTCACCGGCGCAGAGATCTACGCGACCGCGGCCGGCGGCGCCTCGACATTCGAATTTCGGCCCGGCCCGGTCTTCGCCCAGCTCGTGCTGGTCGATGAGATCAATCGCGCGACGCCCCGCACGCAATCCGCACTGCTCGAAGCGATGCAGGAGCGACAGGTCACGCACGCAGGCATCTCCCACCGCCTGCCGAATCCGTTTTGCGTGCTGGCGACGCAGAACCCGATCGAACTCGAGGGAACCTACCCGTTGCCCGAGGCACAGCTCGATCGCTTCATGTTCAAGCTAACGGTGCCGTTCCCCGACCGCGGGTCGCTCCGGGCCCTGCTCGATGTGTCGCTCGATGTCGAACCTGCGGACACGCTGCAGCCGATCGCCGGCCCCGCAGATGTGCTGCGGATCACGGAACTGTGCCGTACCGTGTTGCTGGCAGAGCGCTGCAAGGCGGCGGCGGTCGACCTGGTCGTGGCCACGCAGCCGGATTCGGGCGGGGCGGACTCCGGGGCTCGCCGGCATATTCGCTATGGCGCGAGCCCGCGGGCGCTGCAGGCGGTGATCCGCGCGGCGCGCGTGGGCGCAGTCATGGCCGGCCGCTCGCACGTCGACATCGATGATCTCGCGGCTGTTGCCCTGCCGGTATTGCGCCACCGCATTCTGCTGCGTCTCGAAAGCGAGCTCGACGGCCTCGATGCGGACGCCGCACTCGCGTCGGTGATCGACGGATGGCGACGCCGGTTCTAATTCGCGCAGCGCTGCCGAGCGAGTCCGAGCTGCAATCCTTCGCGCGCGCAGCCGCGCAATTGCTGGTCGAGCGGCTGCCTCACACGCAAGGCGCGCGGACCGTCAATCGCCGTGCCGGCGTCGGCATCCAGCATCTCGATCACCGCGACTATGCCGCCGGCGACGAGGTCCGCCACATCGACTGGCGGCAGACGGCACGCCGCCGGCGGCCGATCGTCCGACGCTTCGAATCCGAATCCGCGTCCGACTGGACCCTCCTGCTCGATGCCAGCTCCTCCATGGCCGTGCATGGCGCGGCCAAGTATCGGGCAGCGATGCGCATGACGGCAGCGATGAGTTACGCGCTGCTCGAACTCGGCCATCGCGTGGGACTGCTGGTGTTTGGCGGGCACGTGTTGTCGGAGCTTCGCCGCGGGCGCGGGCAACACCACTACGCCGCCATCGCGCGCCTGCTCGTCGAGCTGCAGCCGGCGCGCGCCGGTGAGCGCTCCGAACTCGGCGTATGTGCCCGGCACCTGCATGGCGCAGGTTCGGTCTTCGCCATCAGCGACTTCCTCGCGGACGACGAAATGCGCCGCGACTTGGGCGCGCTGCTCCAGCGCTGCACGGCGCTGCACGCATTGCAGGTGACCGATTCGGCCGAGACCGAATTGCGGTTAGCAGGCGACCTCGATCTGGTGGACGTGGAAACCGGGGCGCGGATGACAACGCGCGCCGGCACGAGCGTGAACGCGCTGGCGGCCGGCGAACGCGGCGCAATGACCGGCAGGTTGCGCAGTTTCTGCGCCCGCAGCGGCATCGCGTTCACCGACTGGGACGTCGCACAACCCTGGCAGCACACGCTGCTGCGACATCTGATCCAGGCGCGATCGGTTTGCTGACCTTCGTCTCGCCGGTATGGTTGTTCGGATTCTTGCTGCTGCCGGTAATTCGCTGGCTGCACCGCGGAGGACGACAGCTTCGTGCGGTGCCCGTATCCCGGCTGGACTTGTGGCGGCGCGCGGCGGCGCGCAGTCCCGCCGCGGGCGAACGCAGGCCCCCCGACCCGGCGTGGCGACGGCGTGCACTGTTGGCCGCGCTTCTCGTCGTCGCGCTGGCCGGACCCCAGTTGCCGGAGCAGCGCACCGACATTACGCTCTGGATCGACGATTCGCTCAGCATGCTGACTCGCGAGGAGCAGGGGACGCGGCTGGCACAGGGATTTGCGCAAGTGCGCTCGCTGCTGGCCGAGGTTCCGCGTGCCGGCGTCGAGGTGCGTACGCTCGGTGACCCGTGGCACGGACTCGGCCCGCTCACCGACGCGACCATCGCGGCCATCGTCGCCGGCGCCGGACGCAAGCAGTCGACCGCCCCGCCCGCGGCCCTCCTGCGAAGCGACGCTGCGCATTGGCTGTTGACGGACGGCGCGGATGCCGCGCTGTTCGAATGGCCCGGCGAAAGTCGCCCCGATCGCGTCATTCAAGTGGGCAGCGTCACGCGTAACGTCGGGCTGGAGCGGCTGTCGGCGCGCCGTAGTCTGAGCGATCCGGAACGGTATGACGTGTCGCTCAGCGTCGCGAATGGCGGGACCACTCCCGAAACGCGGGTTGTCGTCTTCGCCACGGATGCGGGCGAACTCGCTCGCTCGAATCTCCGACTGGACCCGGGAGGATCCACGCTCATGAACGCGTCGATCCCGGCGTCGGCCAAGGTTCGCGCCACACTGCAGCCCGGCGACGCGCTTGCCGAAGACGACGAGATCGTCCTCGACTTGGGCCCGCTGCGCCGGCGTCGGGTGGCGACCGATGCGAAGTGTTCCACGGCGCTGAAGGCCGCAGTTGCCGCGCACCCTGCCCTTGTCCCGGTTGATCACGGCGCTACCGATGTTGAAGCCGTCCTGGACTGCGGGACGCGTGGCGCAGTCAGCGGCGTTGCATCGATCCAGGTGCTCGCGAACCGCACGCCGTCACGACCACAGGGATCGATGCAGTGGTCGTCCTCCGTGCCCGAGTCACGCCGGATCAGGCTCGACACCGAGCGAATCCGGGTTGCGGCGCGGCTCGAACCGAGGCCGGGGGATGTCGTCTTGCTTGCCGTCGGCGACGAGCCTCTGATCGTCCGTCGCGCAGGCGAATCGAAACGCCTCGAGACATCGCTTGATTTCGACTCGGAGGAGGCCCTGCGCGGCCCCGAGATTCCGTTGCTGGTGAACTTGATGTTCGAACGACTTCTCGACAGCCCCTTGCTCGACGAGTTCGCGATCGTCGACCGCGGCGCGGGTTCGACCAAGGTCGCGCCTTCCGACCGCGCCGGCGCGAATGCGGCCGCACGCGCGCCGAGTGCCTCGCGCTCCCTCCGTGATTGGACACAGCCGTTTCTAGTGGCCGCTCTGTTCGTGCTGCTGTGGGAACTGGCCGCGCTCGCACTCCAGGCGTACCGAGCGTTGGGCTACCGGGGCGCAGAGCCCAGGTGAACGCAAGCGGCTCCAGGACCTGGGTGGCGCTGGCGCTGCAATTGGCGGCGCTCGTCGCGCTATCGCTGTCGCTGCTCGGATACTCGTGGCTCGACGCGCGCAGCCGGCCGCGTGTGCTGGTGTTGGTCGACCGTTCGCAGAGCGTGCCGCGGACGGCCAGCGACAAGGCGCTCGCGGACGTCATTCACGCGGCGAATGCGGCCGGTGGCGGCGACATGCAATTATTGGAGTTCGCGGGCAGACCGGCGGCGCCGTCGACGAAAGCGGCAGAATCCGTTGCCGATCTCGAGCCGTCGGCGACGAATATCGAGGCGGCACTGGATGCGGCGCTGGCTGCGGACGCGCGCTCGCCAGTTGCCGGCATCGTTGTCATCTCCGACGGACTCGAGAACGCAGGCGACACGGAACGCGCGCTGCGCACTGCGCGCGACGCCCGGTTGCCCGTGCAATGGATTCCGGTCGGCCGGCCGCTGCCGGAGACGCGCATCGCGGAGGTGCTGGCGCCAGACCGCGCAATCGCCGGCCAACGAATCCAGATCACAGTGCAGTTGGCGGGGCGGCTGGACAAACCGCTGCGCGTCAAGACAACCACGCGCACGGCAAGCGGCGAGGCGCAGGCAGCAAGTGGCGATGCAGATGGCAGAGGCAGGGCGGCAATCGAGCTCGACGCGAGCCGCCCTGGCGCCGTTCTGGTAGACGTGGCGCTGGAGGACCCGGACTCGGGACAAACGCTCGGGACACTGCCGGACGCCGCCGTCGTGGACGTGGTCCCGCGCGGGGCGATCCTGTATGCGCAGGGTTCGTCGGGGGCGCTTTCGCGCAGCCTGCGCAAGGGCGGCTGGATGCTGGATATCGTTCCTGCTTCGCGGCTCGACGCTCACGCCGACGCACTGGGTGGGTACCACGCGGTCGTTCTCGACGACATTGCAATTACCGACGCGAATCCGCGCTTCTGGAGGACGCTGGTGGCCGCTGTGCAGAATCGCGGCCTTGGTTTGATGGCGCTGGGAGGCGAGCGGTCGTTTGCCCGCGGCGGATATCGGGGTTCGGCGCTCGAGTCGGTGCTGCCCGTGTTGTCCGAGCCGGCGGCGCTCGATCAGCCTGCGAGCGTCGTGTTCGTCGTCGACAAGTCGGGCAGCATGGGCCAGGGCAGTGGGGGCGTGGATCGCTTTCAACTGGCCCAGCGCGCGGTGCTCGAGACCGCGCGCGGTCTCAGCGAGCGCGATTCACTGGGTCTGGTGGTCTTCGACGTGGCGCCGCGCGTGCTGATTCCGCTCGGACCCGCTGCTGCGGGGACGCGCGCGCTGGAGCGAGATTGGCAGGCAAAGCCGAACGGCGGAACAAGGCTCGCCCCCGCACTCGACGCTGCGATCAACGAGCTCGAGCGCTCGCGCGGCGCACGGCGCATGCTGGTCCTGGTCACTGACGGTTTCATCGAAGACGCCTCCCTCGCCGAACTGAGGGCGCGCCTGGATCGGTCGCGAATCGAGACGATCGTACTGGCTGTCGGGCCCGACGCCGACGCCACCGCCTTGGAACGACTGGTCGGCGGGGAAGCGGGCGTTGTGCTTCGCGTGAACGAAGCTGCCGAATTGCCGCTCGTCATGCGCACCGGGGTCGAGCGGCGCAGGGCGCGCATCGAGCGCGGTTCGATCGCGGTCACGCAGCGTCAGCCGCTGCCGTTCTCACCCGGAACGCTGAAGGACTGGCCGGCGGTCGCGGCCTACGCCGTCACCCGGCCGCAACCCACGGCAGCCGTGGCCGTGCAGACCGAACGCGGCGACCCGTTGATCGCATTCCAATCGGTCCGGCCATGGCCGAGTGGTTGCCGTGACAAGCGGATTGGGAAGCTGGACCCCACGATGGTTGCCGTGGCGAGAATGGCCACTGCTTGCGGGTGGCATGACAGATTGGATCAGCGGGACATCCCAGGGCGGAGCGGTCACGCTGGACGTGTCGGATGTCCCCGGCGGCCTTCTGGTCGAGGCCGATGTCCAAGGCGAGGGCAACCAATCCGATACAGGCGTCGTGTCGATAGCGGCGCAGACGCCGACGGCGCAGAGTCAATTGCTATCGATGAACCATGTCGCCCCGGGCCGCTTACGGGCGACGCTGCCTGACGCCGGTTCCGGCCTCTACACATTCCTGGTGTCCACTTCGCTCGGTACACAGCGGCAATTGCACCTGCGGCGACATCGTGCGGAGAACGAGACTTGGGGCATCAACCCGTCGCTGGACGCATGGAGGACCGCCGGACTTGTCGCCAATTGGAATCCTGACTCTCTTGCCCGGCATCGCGACAGAAATCGAAACCATCCTCCATTCGACCGTTCGTTGATGGGACTGGCTCTCGCGCTCTTTCTGTCCGGCGTACTTGTCGACCGGGCAAAGCTTCGCACGGCAGGTCTTGGCCGTCTTGCAGGCGCTTCGCGGTCTTCACCTTAGGCGCCTTGCTTGCCCAGCGCAGCGTTCTTGGTTAGTCTCCCTTCCGGATCCGCCGGCACATTCGCCGGCGTTTTCTTGCTTGTCGCCGCAATCGGCGAATTGCGTCATCCCACCCGGACTTTTCATGACCGAGACCTCGCAGCTCCTCAATCGCCACCGCTCCATTCGCAGCTACAAGCCGGACCCGATCGATCCGGCGCTGGTGGAACAGGTGTGCGCGGACGCGATCGCGGGCGGCTCGTCGTCCGGCAATTTGAACAGCGTGACCCTGGTGCTGACGCGCGATGCCGAGCGCAAGCGCAAGCTCTACGAGCTGCACTTCGAACAGGAGATGGTGTTGCAGGCGCCGCTGGTCATCACGTTCTGCGCGGACTGGTACCGCACCCGCGAGTGGCTGCGCAAGCGCGGCGCGCGTGACAATTTCAATAACCTGCTCGGCTATCACGTCGCGGCCTTCGACGCGATCATCGTGGCGCAGAACGTCTGCCTGGGCTTCGAGGCGCTCGGCATCGGCATCTGCTACATGGGCACGACACTGCACTCGATGCCGGAGATCGCCGATTTCCTCGACCTTCCCGACACCTGCGTGCCGGTCACCACCATAGTGGCCGGCTGGCCCGACGAAGACCCGGCCAAGCGCGACCGGTTGCCCATACACGGCTGCCTGCACGACGAGACCTATCGGCGACCGTCGGAAACCGAGCTCGAGAAAATCTACGAACAGCGTGAAGTCCGCGGCTGGGCGCGATACATGGCATTCCCGGAATTGAAGGCACGAATCGAAGAACTGGGCATCACGTCGCTCGCGCAGTTCTACACGAGCACCGCCAAGTATGACCCCGACGTCTTCCGCAGCGACTCCGACAAGCTGCATGCGCTGCTGGAGGCAAAGCACTTCCTGCCGTAGTCACGGAGCTGTCATCCCACGTTCATCGGGGTGTCTTATCGCGCCGGTAGAGTCGCGGCCATGTCTATCCAGCAACAGCTTGCCATTGCCGCTTGCTGCCGAACCTGATTCATCGGACGGGCAGCCTTCTTCGCCGGCGCAGCGCTTTCGCGCCATCTTCATCTCCGATTGCCACCTGGGCACGCCGGGCTGCCAGGCTGGTGCGCTGCTTGAGTTCCTGCGCCATACCGAGTCCGATTATCTGTACCTTGTCGGCGACATCATCGACGGCTGGCAGCTGCGGCGCCGCTGGTACTGGCACCAGCTTCACAACGACGTGATCCAGAAGGTCCTGCGCAAGGTGCGCAAGGGCACGCAGGTCGTCTATGTCCCGGGCAATCACGACGAGGCAGCGCGGCACTACGTCGGCGTCGACTTCGGCGGCGTCGCCATTCGCGGCGAGGCCTTCCACGTCACGAACGCCGGCCTGCGCCTGCTGGTCACGCATGGCGACCGCTTCGATGGCGTCGTGACGTGCGCCAAGTGGCTCGCGTTGGTTGGCGACAACCTCTATTCGTTCATCCTGAAGCTCAACCAGCACTTCAACGTTGCGCGCGCACGGCTGGGGCTGCCTTACTGGTCCCTATCGCAGTTCCTGAAGTTCAAGGTGAAGAACGCCGTGCGTTTTATCACGGCCTTCGAGGAAGCCCTGGCGCGGGAAGCGCGCACCAGGGGATTCGATGGCGTCGTCTGTGGTCACATCCATCACGCCGAGATCCGCAGGATCGACGACATCCTCTACTGCAATTCCGGCGACTGGGTGGAAAGCCTCACCGCCCTGGTCGAATTTCAGGACGGAACGCTGTCCATCGTCCGTTGGCCGCAACTGCTGGCCCCCGCCCTGATCCCAATTGCCGTGGCGAATCCGGCGGCAGTCAGCATGGAGCCTTAGCCTCTCATGAAACAACCACCCACTTCGCCAGCAGCACCTGCCGTCGCCACCATGACGCGCGACGCGGGAAATCTGCGCGCCATGCGCATCCTCATCGTCAGCGACGCGTGGTCACCGCAAATCAATGGCGTCGTCATTACGCTACGCAACACGATCCGCGAACTCGAGGCCGAAGGCCACACCGTTGCGACGATCACGCCCGATGGCTTCAAGTCGCTCCCGTGCCCCACATATCCGGAAATCCGGCTGGCGCTGTTTCCGGGACGACGCGTGGCGCGCCGCATCGAGGAATTCCTGCCCGATGCGGTCCACATCGCGACCGAGGGTCCGCTCGGCCTGGCCGCTCGCCGTCACTGCCTTCGCACGCGGCGACCGTTCTCGACCGCGTATCACACGCAGTTTCCCGAATATGTCCATGCGCGGATTCGCCTGCCGGTCGGAGTGACCTATCGCTGGATGCACTGGTTCCACGCACCGGCCAGCGCGCTGATGGTCGCAACGCCGGACATTCACCGGCGGCTCGCTGTGCGCGGATTCACAAACCTGGCGATGTGGTCGCGGGGCGTCGACACCAAGGTGTTTTTCGCCGGGGAGCACGCGGAACTCGCCGACCCGCGGCCGATCTTTCTCTACGCCGGCAGGGTGGCCGTGGAAAAGAACCTCGAAGCCTTTCTCGCGCTCGACCTGCCCGGCACGAAGTGGGTAGTCGGCGACGGGCCGGCGCGCGCAGCGCTCGAACGCGCGTACCCGCACGCGCGGTTTTTCGGCATGAAGCTGGGCGAGGACCTCGCGTGGTATTACCGGCAGGCGGATGCGTTCGTGTTTCCGAGCCGCACCGACACCTTCGGTCTCGTCCTTCTCGAGGCCATCGCGTCGGGAACGCCGGTGGCTGCGTTCCCGGTGACCGGCCCCATCGACGTGGTCCAGCATGGCATTACCGGTGCGCTCGACAGCGACCTGCGCGCGGCCGCGCTTGCGGCGCTGCATTTGCCGCGCGACGTGGTTGCGACACACGCGCACGCCTCGTCATGGAAGAGCGCCACCGCGCAATTCCTGGCCAACCTGCGTCCGCTGTATGCCCGAGGGTGACTACAACGAAAGTCCGCACAAGGGGCAGCGCGGATTGCGCCGGTTGTTCAATGCTCTGTTGTTCTCACTGTCGGGGCTCCGTCTCGCGTTCTTGCACGAGAGCGCATTCCGGCAGGAAATGGCGTTGGCCGCAGTTCTCATTCCGTCGGCGTGCCTTCTCCCGCTGATGCCTATCGAAAAGGCGCTGCTGATTGCGTCGGTATTACTGTTGCTTATCGTGGAACTGCTCAATTCAAGCGTGGAAGCGGCGGTCGACCGCATCGGGCTCGACACACATAGGCTGTCGAAACGCGCCAAGGATCTGGGGAGCGCGGCGGTCCTGCTCACGCTTGTCGCATTGACAGTCGTATGGACGCTCGTCGCCTTGCCCGCGCTGATGCAGCTGGCTGGCGCCCTTCGAAGAGCTGCCGGCCCATAATCGACGTTGGCTGGCACGGACCGCACCGTAGTATCCTGCCCGATCTCCACCGATTTCGAGCGAAACGAACGATGCCGACCCCACTCCGAAATGCGCCATGCAAGACCGCCCTGTCTTTCGCAGTCGTCATGCTTTCCGTTCTCGCGGGCTGCTCGTCAATGTCTGCCGACAACCCGCGCGCCGCCGCCGAACGCGCGCAGGCGGTCATCGCGAGCCCGATCCGGACGGATCAGGACCGGCGCATGGATACGTCGCGCCGTCCCGCCGAGTTCCTGCCGTTCACCACGGTGAAACCCGGCATGCAGGTATTGGATGTCGCGGCGGGCGGCGGCTACACGTCGCAGCTGATGGCACTCTCAGTGGGACCCACGGGCAAGGTCTGGGCGCAGCGCGTTTCTGCCGGAGACGCGCTGACCAAGCGGCTCGCCGACGCGCCGCAGGCCAACTTCGTGGTGGTGCTGCGCCCGTTCGACGACCCCGTGCCGGAACAGGCGCCGACGCTCGATCTCATCACACTCGTCAACAACTATCACGATATCACCTATCTTGCCGTCGACCGCGACAAGATGAACCAGCGGCTGTTCGCGGCATTGAAGTCCGGCGGAAAGTTCGTCATCGTCGATCACTCCGCCAAGGCCGGTGCCGACATTTCGTCCGGCAAGACGCTGCACCGCATCGACCAGGCCATCGTCATCGCGGAGGTACGCAAGGCGGGATTCGTGCTCGAGGCGGAAGGCGACTTCCTGCGCGACCCGGCCGACACGCGCGAAGTTTCTTCTGGCGACGCGAAGATTCCCACCGACAAGTTTGCGCTGCGGTTCGTGAAGCCGTAGCCGCGCCCAATCGTGCGGACCGGCACAGCGGTGCGCCCTTCAGTGAATCGTGACTGGAGGGCGGGCGTTGCCGTCGCCGGCGGGCTCGTCCCCCAATTCCTCGACGTCGATCGTCTCGACCTCGTTCTCCCACGAATAGCGCGCACGCGGCGGATTATCGCGGTCGCGCATCAGGATCGCCATGACGACACCGACCAGCAGGGCCGCCAGATGGGTTTCCCAGGAAACGCCGGGATTGATCGGCAGCACGCCCCACGCGACCGAGCCGTACATGAATGCGACGATCATGGACGTGGCGATCGCGCGCCGGTCGCGCCGCAGGAGCCCGGCCACGAAGATGTACGCGACCAGGCCGTAGACCAGCCCGCTGGCGCCGACGTGAACGCCATCTCTGGCGAACAGCCATACGGCAATGCCCGGGACCAGATAGACCATCGGCAGCACGCGAAAGGCCGCATGCGGATAGACATGGAACATCGCGGTGCCGAGAACCACCAGCGGCAGGGAATTTGCGATGAGGTGCCAGAAGTCCGCATGCAGCAGCGGCGCCACAAGAATTCCGGGCAGTCCGGCCAGTTGCCGGGGCCGTATGCCGAAATCGGCGAGTCCCAATCCCCACCCCAACAGCGGAATCAGCCAGAGCAGCGCGACGAAGAAGAGCGACGTCAGCGCGGCCAGGCGAAAGTTGGCGCGGGCACGCGCAGAGTTGGTGTAATCCGGATCCGGTTGGTGAATTTCCATTGGGCGAAGGACGGACGGTCGAATGGCGTCTTCGGTCACATGGGGGCGCGCTGGGCGTTCCACAACGTCGTCATCCCTCCGGCAGCCGCGTGCATAATTCACCCGTGATCAACAACGACGCAGAGCGCCATGTTGCAGAAGCTTGACGCGATCGAGTACACGGACGGCATATGCCGATACCGCCCGCGTGGCAGGTATTCGCTGGTGGATGCCGTCGACCTCATTTCGCGCGCGATTGGCCATTGCCGCGACCAGGGCGTGAGCCGCCTGCTCATCGACGCCTCCGGCTTCGAGGACCTGTCCGTTCCGTCGCTCGTCGATCGCTTCCTGATGGTCGAGGACTGGGCGCAGGTCGCGCAAGGCACCGTCGTGGTCGTGCTGGTGGTCCACGACAAGTATATCCATTCGCGAAAGTTCGGCGTGAAAGTCGCGGCCAGCCTCGGCCTGGTCTGCGACGTCCAGACGACGGAAACCGCTGCAATGAAATGGCTTCTCGACAGCCCCGTTCCGGGCAACTCCAGCGGCAACTAGTTTCCGCACTGGCCCGCCATCGCGCTGGCGGCCATGGGTTTGGTCTTCGGCATCTGGCGCTGGCGCGCTTCGATGATCAAGACCTGTACATTTTGCGGCTCGCGGGTCGCCCCCGCTGCGTCGGTATGCAGGCGTTGTTTCCGGTCGACCTGATTTCCTTTTGTCGCAAAGCCGTTCCGGCAGGTCCCGCAGATGACGCCGCACGCAAGGGCCCCTGAAGCCAGCGTCGCCTTAACGCTTGCCCAACGCCTTTGCCGCGCCGCAGCATTCGGCGTAGCATCCTCGCTTGCCCGCAGCGCGCAAGGCATTCGGTGGCTCGCGACGGCGACGAATTTCCCGACTGCCCGACCCCCAATGAGCCGACGCGCTACCAAGGACCCCAAGCGCCTTGCGCTCCTCTCGCTCGGCGCGCTTGGCGTGGTGTACGGCGACATCGGCACCAGCCCGCTGTACGCGCTGAAGGAAGTCTTCGGCGGCGCGCACCACCCCGTTCCGATCACCGAACACAACGTGCTGGGCATCCTGTCGCTGGTGTTCTGGTCGCTGATGCTGGTCGTCACGATCAAGTACGTCGATCTTCATCATGCGCGCCTCCAACAAGGGCGAAGGCGGGATCATGGCGCTGATGGCGCTGGTCGTGCACGCGCAGCCGGACGCCCGCCGCGCGCGAATCCTGATGCTGCTGGGACTCGCCGGCGCCGCGCTCTTCTACGGCGACGGGACGATCACGCCGGCGGTTTCCGTGCTGTCCGCAATCGAGGGCCTCGAGGTCGCCACGCCGGCATTCAAGCCCTACATCATTCCACTCACGCTGCTCGTCCTGACCGGGCTCTTCACCGTGCAGAAATGGGGCACCGGGCACATGGGCGCGCTGTTCGGCCCGGTAATGGCGCTCTGGTTCACCGTCCTTGCGGTGCTCGGCGTCGTCAACATTGTCCACGTACCGCGCGTGCTCGCCGCGATCGACCCCAGCTACGCGGTGGAGTTCATGTTCCGCCATGGCTCGCTGGGGTTCTTCTCGCTCGGCGCGGTCGTGCTGGTCGTGACCGGCGCCGAAGCGTTGTACGCCGACATGGGGCACTTCGGGCGTGTGCCGGTGCGATTGGCATGGATGTGCTTCGTCTTGCCCTCGCTCACGCTGAACTACTTCGGCCAGGGCGCGCTGCTGATCGCGGATGCCAAGGCGATCGAAAATCCGTTCTACCTGCTGGCCCCGGATTGGGCCCTCTATCCGCTGGTGATCCTGTCGACGATTGCCACCGTCATCGCGTCGCAAGCGGTGATTTCTGGCGCGTTCTCGATCACGCAGCAGGCGATGCAACTGGGCTACAGCCCGCGCATGGCCATACAGCACACGTCCAGCCGGCAAATCGGGCAGATCTACCTTCCGGGAATCAACTGGGCACTGTTTCTGGGCGTCGTCGCGCTCGTCATCGGCTTCAAGTCCTCGACGAACCTGGCGGCGGCCTACGGCATTGCGGTGACCGGGACCATGGCGACCACGACGATCCTGGCGTACGTGGTGGCGCGATCCATGTGGAAATGGAGCGTGCCCGCAAGTGCAGCGCTGTTCGGCGCGTTCCTGCTGATCGACGTCGCGTTCTTCAGCGCCAACCTCCTCAAGGTGAGCGAAGGCGGATGGTTCCCGCTGGTGTTCGGCCTCGGCGTGTTCACGCTGATGTCGACGTGGAAGCGCGGCCGGCAATTGCTGACGTCGCGCCTGGAGGCGGACTCGATCCCGCTCGACGCGTTCGTCGCGAGCGCGTCGCTGGGCTGTGCAACGGTGCCGGGCAGCCGCGGTGTTCATGACGACCAATCTCGGACTCGGTCCCGCACGCGCTGCTGCACAGCCTCAAGCACTACAAGAGCCTGCACAGCAAGGTGATCCTGCTCAATGCCGTCACGCTGGACGTGCCCCACGTGCCCGAGGCGCAGCGCGTCGTCGTCGAGTCGATCAACACCCAGTTCCACAAGGTCAAGGTGTTCTTCGGCTTCATGGACACGCCGGACCTGCCGCGCGCGCTCGAATGGTGCTGCGAGCAGGGCCTGGATCTGGAAGCGATGGACACCTCTTTTTTCCTCGGCCGCGAAACGCTGATCCCGAAGCTGCGCTCGGACATGGCGTTCTGGCGCGAGAAGCTGTTCGTGTCGATGTTCCGCAACGCCGGAGACGCCGCAACGTGGTTCATGCTGCCGCCCAATCGCGTCGTCGAACTGGGCTCGCAGGTCGTGCTGTAACGGGTTGTTGCCGGAGCGAAAACGTTAGGAGGCGCGGGCGACCTTCGCGAGCGCGGGCGGCGCATGCAGGCGGCTGGTGCGGGGAACACCCGCAAGCAGGTATTCCATCTGGTCGGACAGGATGCGCCGGTTGCGCAGGATGAAGTGCTCGTGGCGATTGGGGACGTACGGCACGTAGAGCAGCGGCATGCTGGCCTGCTCGGGCGTCTGGCCGCCCTTGCGGATATTGCAGTGGCGGCACGCGGTGACCGTGTTGGTCCAGGTATCACGCCCTCCCCGCGACACCGGGATGACGTGGTCCCTTGACAGGTCGCGCGCGAGGTACCGCTTGCCGCAGTAGGCGCACAACTGGCGGTCGCGCGCGAACAGCATCGGATTGGTGAGACCGGGAGCGTGCAGGTGCGCGCCGGCGCCGGTGCCCTTGATCGCCAGGATGGACTTGGTCGCGATGCGCGAGCGTTCGCCGTTGCGTTGCCAGCCGCCGCGAAACTCGCGGACTTCCTGCCCGAGCGACCACGCCACCATCTGCTTGGCGTGATAGGTGATTGCTTCCTCCAGCGCCACCCACGCCTGGGGAAGTCCTGCCATGTCTACGGTGAGTACCAGTGGTTCCATGAGCGGTCGCGGAATCCGGCCAGCCGGCCTGGCTACACCCAGTTGGTTGAATTCCTTGGGAATACGCCGTTAGCAAAGTACGTGCCCATAAGTATGCACGACCTTGCGTCAGTTTGTCTTTACCCGAGGGTTAGGGGGATCGTGGACCTGCCAGTTTCGCCACGGCCCCGGCGGGTCGCCCCGCCGGGTTGCCGCGACTGCCAACCGCGCCCGCTGGAGGACGGGCGCGGCGGCGATCCCGCATTGTCGGTTAGGAGCGCCGCGCACAGCGCTCGGAATCGCCGTTACTGCCACCGGGTCGTCACCGAACCGGCGTCTACTGCTGGTCGAGCGCGTCGCGGACCGCCAGCGCCAGCAACGCACGCTGTTGGCTTTCCGCGGCATCGACCGATTCCCCAGCCGAAACGCGGACGATCAGCCCATCCTTCAGCTGCCACCAGGTGCCTTCGCGCGGCGCCCGCAGGCGCACGCCCTCTCCGAACCTGCACGGCAGCTCCAATTCATCCCAGAGCCTGGTCATTTGTTGTGCCTCGCTATCGTCAGTTATGGTGATACCAGGCAACAAAAAAGCCCGGTACGATCGCACCGGGCCGGACTTGGTCGGGGAGAGTGCGCGTTGTCTAGCTGGCGCCTCCCGCAACGAAAATCCGGCCGCCGTGCTTCCCGATGCCCCGGCACGCAAAGCCGTTCGACGGCGCGTCCCTGCGGACGAACGTCACGGTCATGCGCAGCCCGGTTCGGGCCATTGCGGTCATGTCATCGAAATTGATCATGCGGTTCGCTTCTCCTTTCCTGCGGCACCCGCGCGCACCGTGCGCACGGGCAACGAAAACGGCCATCCTGGGCCGGACGGCGGAACTGCGCGAAGGAGAGTGAAGGACCTTCAGAGCGTTCCGCCTTCCCACCTGGCGGAATGTCTTCCGGTCAGGGGTGCTGCTACGTCGCCTTGTTGCCCACGTTCACGCCGGACAGGTCCGGCTGGATGCGAACAGCAAAAGCCTTCGAATTCCGCATGCCGGCGCCTGCAAGCGAGCACGCGCCGGTGCCACGGACGCGAAGGTCCGGTGCGGCGGCTGTGGTCTTGCAATGTGCGTTCAGCATGGGTTTCAGGTGCGACGTTGCGCACGAAGTTGGGCTGGTGATGCAATGTTAGTATTCGTGGCGCGCGAACGCAAGGTTCGGACGCTCAATTCAACCGGACGATGGGCATAAATGCAACACACAGAATCTGGCGGGAAGGTGATGCCCATGTCGGTCCCCGGACGCGCGCGATGACGCTGGGCGAGCGCCTGAAGCTGGTCAGGGGCGCGGCCAGCCAGAAAGCCTTCGCCGCCGAACTGGGGATCCACGAGAACTCCGTGTCCAATGCCGAGCGGCGCAATTCGGCGACGCAGGAATACCTGCTGCGGATCGCGGAGTCGCGCAACATCAACCTGCATTGGCTGCTCACCGGCCGCGGAACCATGCGGCTGGACGAGGACGACGTTTCGCTGCTGCAGGAGAAACTCAACGTCGCGCTGGTCGACGCATTGCGCGTGGCCTACGGTTCCCGCTATTCCAGCGTGCCGCTGGAGACGCGGGCGCGCGCGCTGCGCGCCGGCGCGGCCTACCTTCGCGCCATTGGCGTGACCGACGCTACACTGCCGGATACCGAGGCGCTGGCAAAGCTGCTGCGCCTCACCATCGACGTCATGCGCGGCGCGGCCTGAAGGCCAGCCTCGCCCGTACGGAGATCGTTTCCGATGTCTCAAGGACCGCGTTCCATGCACCTGCTTGCGCCTTGGTCTCGCTCTGATCCTGCTCGCCGTCGCGGCGTCCGCTGCAAGGGCGGGCTTCGAGTCCTGGAGGATCGACGAGGTCTACTCCAACGCCGACGGTTCCCGGCAATTCGTGGTGCTGAAGGAAGCGTCGGGGATGAACAGCATGAACAATCTCGCTGGACGCACCCTGACGGCGAGCCATGCCGGCGTCGTCAAGACCTTCACGTTTGGCCTCGATCTGCCCGACACCGCCACCGCGAACCGGCACGTGCTGATCGCCACGCAAGGCGTTGCGGCGGCCGGCCTCGTCACGCCCGACTATGTGATGCCCGACCGCTTCGTCGCGACCGATGGCGGCACGGTGAACTTCGCGAACGTCGATCTGTTCGCGCATGGCCCGCTCCCCGTCGACGGCATCAACGCGCAATTCGCCGGTCGCGCGAGCGGCCCCAACCTTGCGACCAATTACGCCGGTGTCGCCGTGTCCCTGCCCGTCACCACGATCAGCGTCGTCGAGTTCTACAACCAGGCGCTCGATCACTATTTCATGAGCCCGCTCGCGCCGGACATCGTTGCGCTGGATACGGGAGTTTTCGGCGGCTGGACGCGCACCGGGTTCACATTCAACGCGTATCCGACCCAGGCGAGCGGCGGCGCCGGCGTCAATCCGGTGTGCCGCTTCTTCATCCCGCCGCAACACGGCAATTCGCATTTTTTCTCCGCGTCGCCGGCCGACTGCACCTTCATCCTCGACCAGACCGCGACCAACCCCAGTTTCAGCGGATACATCCTCGAGTCGCCAAACGCCTTCTTCATGGCACTCCCCAACACGACGACCGGCGCGTGCCCAGCCGGCACGCTTCCGGTCTACAGGCTCTGGAACCAGCGTTTCGACTCCAACCACCGCTTCACGACCGACCCCGTCGTGAAGGCGCAGATGGTCGCCCGCGGCTACTTCGCCGAAGGCTACGGGCCGGACGCAGTCAGCATGTGCGCCAGCAGCGCGGGGCAACCGAATCCGCAGTTCCCGGTGTCCGCCGCGTCGCCATTCGCGCCCGGATGCGATGGCGTCGCCGCCACCGGTACGCTGTTCGAAAACGCGGAAGTGGAACCGATGGTTGCGGTGGACCCGACGAATCCTGCCAACCTTGTCGGCGTCTGGCAGCAGGACCGCTGGTCGAACGGCGGGTCGCGCGGGCTGCTGACCGGCTATTCGTCCGATGGTGGCCGCACGTGGGCGCGCACCGCGGCGCCCCTTTCGCGCTGTGCCGGCGGCAATGCCGCCAACGGGGGCGATTACGAACGCGCGAGCGACCCGTGGGTCAGCTTCGCACCCGACGGCACCGCCTACCAGATCTCACTGTCCTTCAACGGTGCCGAGGGCCAGCCGGGTTCGTCCAGTGCGGTGCTGGTCAGTCGCTCCACCGACCGCGGCAGGAACTGGAGCTTCCCGATCACGCTGATTCGCGACGGACCGCAAGCGTTCAACGACAAGGAAACGATCACCGCCGACCCGGCCGATGCGCGGTTGGTTTATGCGACGTGGGATCGCCTGGCGGGCAATCGCGGACCGAGCTATCTGGCGCGCACGACGGACGGCGGCGCGTCGTGGGAGCCCGCGCGGGCGATATTCGATCCCGGCGCGGACAAGCAGACGCTCAACAACCAGATCGTCGTGCTGCCCGGCGGCACGCTGATCGACTTCTTCACGCTGTTCGACCCGGCCCCAGCGCTTGCCGTCATCCGCTCCGCCGACAAGGGCGTCTCGTGGTCCGCGCCGATCGTCATCGCGCAGGCGCAGGCTCTCGGCGCGCGCGATCCCGAACGCGGCACCGAGGTGCGCGACAGCGCGGCACTGGGATCGATAGCCGTCAGCGCGCAGGGCATGCTGGTCGCCGCATGGCAGGATTCCCGCTTTTCCGGCGGTGTCCGCGACGGCATCGCCCTTTCCCGTTCCATCGATGGCGGGCTCACGTGGTCGGCGCCGGTCCGCGTCAATCGCGATCCCAATGTGCAGGCGTTCTCGCCCACGGTAACCGTGAGAAGTGACGGAACGATCGGCGTCACCTATTACGACTTCCGCAACAACACCAGCGACCCCACCAACCTGCCCACGGACCTGTGGCTCGCGCAGTCCGCCGACGGAGTGACCTGGCGCGAGAGTCACGTAACCGGCTCGTTCGACCTGTCCATCGCGCCGAACGCGGAAGGGCTTTTCCTCGGCGACTATCACGCGCTGGTCAGCATCGGGCCGACTTTCATCCCGTTCTATGTCAAGACCAACGACGGCAACCCCGCCAATCGCACCGACGTTTTCGCGGGGCGGGTGAACTCGTCCGGCACCTTGGTGAAGTCCGCGTCCGGCATCGCTCCGGTCGAAAGTTCCCCGTGGATCACGGAAGCCGCGGCGCCATGGGTTCCGGCCGCCGACGTGCAGCAGCGCTTGCGGTCGACGGCGCAACGTGTTCTCGATCGCCGCCGTTTGGGGCACGGCGGGATCGCGCCCGGCACGCTACAGTAACCGGGCGCGGGGCGAGCGCGCCGGCTACAGCGCCATCGCCACGCTGGTTCCCTGCTCGATGGCGCGCTTGGCGTCGAGTTCCAGCGCGACGTCCGCGCCGCCGATCAGCTGATGCGGGATTCTCGCGGCCGTGAGCCCAGCGACAAGTTCGCGCTGCGGCTCCTGTCCGGCGCAGATCACCACGGTATCCACGTCGAGTAACTCGGGATGGCCGTCCACCGTGATCGAGAGCCCCAGGTCGTCGATCCGGTTGTACTGCACGCCGGAGAGCATCGCGACACCACGCTTCTTGAGCAGCGTTCGGCGTATCCAGCCGGTGGTCTTGGCGAGGCCGGCGCCGACTTTCTGCTCCTTCCGCTGCAACAGCCACAATCGGCGCGGTGAAGCATGATCCTCCGCGTCCTTGAGCCCGCCGCGCTGCGCGTAGGTCCGATCGATGCCCCATTCGTCGCGGAAGGCCACGACGGCCGGATCATCGTCGCGGCCGACGCTGCGGTGGCCGTCGGGGGGCGCGGCGCCCGCGGTGAGGAATTCGCCGACGTCGAAGCCGATGCCGCCAGCGCCGATGATCGCCACGCGGCGGCCCGCCTGCCGGCGTCCGTCGACGATCTCGACGTAGCTTGCGACCTTCGGATGGTCGATGCCGGAAATCGGCGGAACCCGCGGCACGATGCCGGTCGCCACGATCACGTGGTCATAGTCGCGGAGGTGGTCCGCGGTAACACGGCGATTCAGCTCGACGCGCACGCCCAACTGCCGCAAGCGCGTACGGAAGTACCGGAGCGTTTCCGCGAATTCCTCCTTGCCGGGAATGCGGCGCGCGAGGTTGAACTGGCCGCCGATCTCCGCTGCCGCCTCGAACATCGTCACGTAGTGTCCGCGTGCCGCGGCCGTCGTCGCGCAGGCGAGCCCCGCAGGTCCCGCGCCGACCACCGCGATCCTTTGCCGCCGTGCCGCCGGCTGCAGATTCATCTCGGTTTCACGGCACGCGAATGGGTTGACCAGACACGACGCCAGCTGCCGGGCGAAGATGTGATCGAGGCACGCCTGGTTGCAGCCGATGCAGGTATTGATCTCGTCCGCGCGATTTTCACTGGCCTTGTTGACGAACTCCGGGTCCGCCAGGAACGGCCGCGCCATCGAGACCATGTCGGCGTCGCCGCGCGCGAGGATCGCCTCGCCCGTCGCCGGATCGTTGATGCGGTTGGTCGTGATAAGCGGGATGCTGACCGACCCCTTCATCCGCCGGGTCACCCACGCGAACGCCGCGCGCGGCACCATCGTGCCGATCGTGGGAATACGCGCCTCGTGCCAGCCGATGCCGGTATTGATGATCGAGGCGCCCGCGGCCTCGACCACCTGCGCCAGCTGCACGACTTCATCCCAGTTGCTGCCGCCGTCCACGAGGTCGAGCATGGAAAGGCGGTAGATGATGATGAATTCCTTGCCGACCGCATCGCGCGTGCGCCGGACGATCTCGACGGGGAAGCGGATGCGATGCTCGAACGAGCCTCCCCACTCGTCGTCGCGATGGTTGGTCTGCGGCGCCACGAACTGGTTGATGAGATAGCCTTCCGATCCCATGATTTCCACGCCGTCGTAACCCGCGCGCTGCGCCAGCTGCGCGCAGCGCACGTAATCCGTGATCGTCTTGCGCACCCCCCAACTGGTAAGGCCGCGGGCGCGGAACGGGCTGATCGGCGAGCGCGACGTGGACGGCGCGACCGCCAGCGGGTGATAGGCGTAGCGCCCCGCATGCAGGATCTGCAGCGCGATCTTCCCGCCGGCGGCGTGCACCGCGTCGGTGACCTTGCGGTGTTTCGGTACCTGCCAAGAGAATGACAGCTGGGAGGCGCGCGGCTCCAGGCGTCCCGAGAGATTGGGCGCGATCCCGCCGGTCACGATCAGTGCCACACCGCCGCGGGCGCGCGTAGCGTAGAACTCGGCCATCTTCGCGAAGCCGTTGGACTCCTCTTCCAGCCCCGTGTGCATCGAGCCCATCAGCACGCGATTCTTAAGCGTGGTGAAGCCCAGGTCGAGAGGCGCCAGCAGGTGGGGGTAGGCAGACATGAAAAGGAGAGTGACGTTGAGGGAGCGGGTGGTACGCTAAGGATAGTTTAAGCGACGGGCGGCGTTGTCGGATTAACGACGGGCAGAATGCCGCATTTCTGTTCGTCCTTCCGCCAAGCGGTACGATCGGCCAACCAATCCATCCTTTCAATCGACATCATGTCCTCCGATTCCGCGTACTGTTCGTTGATCGAACTCGGTCGCCGCCTCGATGCCGGTGAAACCACGTCGCAGGACATCGTCGCCGGCTGCCTTGCGCGTATCGACGCGCTCGATGGCAGGCTGCATGCGTTCATCGATGTCTATCGCGATGATGCGCTGGCGATGGCCCGGGTGGCCGATCAGGAACGCAAGAGCGGCAAGTCCCGCGGCCCGCTGCACGGCCTGCCGATCGCGCTCAAGGACCTCGTTCATTTCGAAGGAAGGCAGACGACCGCCGGATCGAAGAGCTGGCTGGGTCGCATTTCCGACCATACCGCAACCGCGCTGTCCAGGCTGCTGGCGGCGGGCATGATTCCGCTCGGCAAGACGCACATGGTGGAGTTCGCATTCGGCGGCTGGGGCCGCAACCAGCCGATGGGCGCGCCGTGGAACCCGTGGGACATGACGACGCATCGGGTAGCCGGCGGATCCAGCAGCGGTTCTGCCGTCGCTGTCGCCGCAGGGTTGGCGCCGGCGGCCATCGGTTCGGATACCGGCGGATCGATCCGCATTCCCGCATCGCTATGCGGCCTCACCGGCCTTAAGTCGACCTATGGCCTCATCAGTCTTCACGGCGCCGTTCCGCTGTCGACGACGCTCGACTCGCTCGGGCCGCTCGCGCACACCGTCGAAGACGCCGCCTTGCTGACGGCCGCGATGGCCGGACCCGATGCTTTCGACCCGGCCACGCTGGGCGCGCCGCGCTTCGACGTGGCAGCCGCGCTGGGCGGCGACCCGGACGTGCGCGGCATGCGCATCACCGCGTTGGCGGCCGAACAGTTCACCGCCGACGTCATCCCCGAGATTCGCGCGCGGCACGCGGAGATGATCGCGCTGCTGCGCAACTTGGGCGCCATCGTCGAAGAGGCTCGCTTCCCGTTCGACTTCGAGGACCTAATGGTGCGCAATGGAAGGCTGATCGCGACGGAGGCCTACGCGTTTCACCACGGCAGCGTCGAGGACGAGACACTGCCGCTGGACCCGTGGGTCCGCAAGCGCCTGCTGGGGGGGAAGTCGCGCAGCGCTGCCGACTACATCGACGATCTTGCGTACAAGCGGCGCGCGAGTGCTGCCTTCGCCGACTGGATGCGCGGTCGCGACGCGCTGCTCACACCCACGCTCCCGATCACTGCGACGCCGGTCGCGGATGTGGACGAGGAAGCCACGCCGCTGGCGACCTACACCCGCGTCGCCAACTATCTGGGCGCCTGCGCGTTGTCGCTGCCGGTCGAGCCCGACGCGAAGGGGCTTCCGATCGGCATGCAATTCATCGGCGCCCCGTTCGCCGAGGTCACGCTGGTTCGGATCGGTCGCGCCGTGCAGCGGGCGACGGCGTGGCACCGTCGCCATCCGCCGATCTGACCCGCGTTCGACGGTTCCGCGGAGTCGCGACCTGTGTCAGGCCGCGCGCCGTGCCTCCGCGGCCAGCTTCAGCTTGGCCTGCGCATCGCGCAGCGCCGTGCGCAGTCCCTCCTCCACCACCGGGTGGTAGAAGGGCATGTCGAGCATCTGCGCGATGGTCAGGTTCATCTGCAGAGCCCACGCGAGCAGGTGCCCAATGTGTTCGGCGTCGGGCCCAAGCATCTCCGCGCCCAGGAAGAGACCGCTGTCGCGTTCCGCGTAGACGTGGAGCAAGCCCTGATTGCGCAGCATGACACGCGCGCGGCCCTGTTTCGCGAACGACACTTCGCCCACGACATGCGGCGTGTCGTGCAGGCGTGCCCAGCCGCCGCCGACGATCGCAATCTGCGGATCCGAGAACACGACGCTCAGCAATGCGCGACGCAGGCCGGGACGCACGCCTGGGAATCGCGCGGCGTTTTCGCCGGCGATGCGGCCCTCGTCGGCCGCTTCGTGCAGCAGCGGAACATCGTTGTCGACGTCGCCGGCGATGAACACCGACGAGTTGCCGCAACGCATGGTATTCCGGTCGAACAGCGGCACGCCACGCGCATCCGTGGCGAGCGTGGTCCGCGCGAGTCCAAGCTCCGCGAGATTGGCAGTGCGGCCGGTGGCTGCGAGCAGGTAGTCGAAGCGCTCGACCTGCGCAGAACCGTCGGTCGCGCGATAGTGGACCACGACGTCATCGCCGTCCCGCGCTACTTCCGCATGCGCGTCGGTGTCGAGGTAGAACTCCGCGCCGAAGACGTCCCTGGCTTCGCGCAAGAGCACCGGATCGGAAAGCGGACCCACGCCGCCGCCGCGTCCGAACACCTTGACGCGCACACCCAGGCGATGCAATGCCTGGCCCAGTTCCAGGCCGACGACACCCGGCCCGAACACGGCCACGCTGCCGGGGAGATCGGGGAGCTCGAACACTTCTTCATTCGTGATCAGCCGCTCGCCGAGCGCCTTCCAAGCGGGCGGATAGGCGGTCGACGACCCAGTCGCGATGACGATGGACTTTGCATGGACCGTGATGCCGCCATCGACAGCCAGCGTGTTGTTGTCGACGAATCGGGCATGTCCGCGCACCTTGTCGCCGTCGGGAATCTCGTCCACGCCGCGCGTGACAAAGCCGACGAAACGATCGCGCTCGCTGCGCACCCGGGCCATTACCGCCTTGCCGTCGACATGAACGCGGCCTTCCAGCGCGAGACCGAATCCGGGGAAGCGGTCGACCGCGTGCGCGGCTTCGGCGGGCGCGATCAGCAGCTTGCTGGGCATGCAGCCGACGCGGGCGCAGGTCGTGCCGTACGGACCGCCTTCGATGAGCAGCGTGCGCGCGCCGGCCGCCTTGGCCGCGCGATAGGCCGCCAATCCGGCCGTTCCCGCACCAATCACCGCCACGTCGGCGCGCAGTTCGTTGGTCACCCTCGATTCCGGATTCGTCATCGCTGAACTTTCAATGTGCGTAGGCTTCGCGGCGCACCGTTTCCGGGAGCCGCCTTCGCCCACTTTATGTCGCGCGCTGCACGCCGAGCTTACGCCGCCTTCCGGAGAAACGCTTCGAGGGCCTCCGAACCGCCGATCAGCCGGCCGTTGATGAAGACCTGGGGCACCGTCCCGGCGCCCGCGATGGCGCCCAGCGCCTTGGTACGGATCGCGTGCGTGAGCGGCACCTCGACGAACTTGTATCCGGCTTCCGTCAGCTGGCGCTTGGCCTTGGCGCAGAACGCGCAGCCTTCGCGCGTGAGGACCGCCACCTGGTCGGGTTTCCTCGCCCCCGGATTCAGGTACTTGAGCATCGTGTCGGCATCGGACACCTTGAACGGATCGCCCGGCTCCTGCGGTTCGAGGAACTGCTTTTCGATCTTGCCGTCGCGCACGAGCATCGAATAGCGCCACGAGCGCTTGCCAAAGTTAAGGTCCGACTTGTCGACCAGCAGGCCCATCTTCTCGGTGAATTCGCCATTGCCGTCGGGCAGCAGGAAGATGTTCTCCGCTTCCTGGTCCTTGCCCCATTCTTCCATGACGAACGGATCGTTGACCGAGATGCAGACGATTTCGTCGATCCCCTGCTCGGCGAAGACCGGCGCCAGTTCGTTGAAGCGCGGCAGGTGCGTGGACGAGCAGGTCGGCGTGAACGCGCCGGGCAGCGAGAACACGACCACATTCTTGCCGGCGAAGATGTCGGCGCTGGTCACCGTCGTCCATTCGCCGTTGCGGCGCAGGCGGAACGTGACGTCGGGAACGAGTTGGCCCTCGCGGGTGGGCAGTCTGGCTTGGGACATGGCGGCTTTTCCTTTCAGTGGATGATGGTCATCATCATCGGCGAGGCCGATCCATAAATCAATTTGTATATTTGGATGACCGTCATAACCATGGCCTATGTCCTGGACCAGGTCAGTCGAAGAGCGAGCCGGTCGCCTGGTCCTCCGCCGGTTCCGGCGTCGTGGCCAATCCGTCCTCCGGTGCCAGCGCGCTCGCGCGCACTCCCAGCAGGCGAATGCGCCGGTCGAGCGGAACGCGCTTCAGGCATTCACCGGCGACGCGCCTGATCGTCTGCGGGTCCCGCGTCGGCGGGTCGATGGTCTGGTCGCGCGTGACGGTCTTGAAGTTGTCGAAGCGCAGCTTCAGGCCGATGGTGCGGCCGACATAACCTTTGCGGCGCAGATCGTCGCTCACGCCCGCGCAGAGCTCGGTGAAGACGCGCGAAAGCTCATCGCGATCGCGCGTCGCCGAGAGGTCGCGCTCGAACGTGGTTTCCCGGCTGATCGACTTTGTCTCGCTGTGGGTGACCACCGGTCGCTCGTCGCGGCCATGCGCCACCTCGTGCAGCCACGCGCCGTAGTTGGCGCCGAAGTTCTCGATCAGCCAAGGCGGGTCGGCACACGCCAGTTCGCCAATGGTCCGGATGCCGAGCGCTTCCAGTTTCGCGCTGGTCTTGGGTCCGATGCCGTTGATCTTGCGCGCGGGCAGCGGCCAGATACGCTTCGGAATGTCGGCGGGGGTCAGCAGCGTCAGCCCGTCGGGCTTGTCCAGGTCCGACGCGATCTTCGCAAGGAGTTTGTTCGACGCCACGCCGATCGAGCACGACAAACCCGTCGCCGCCCGCACGGCCTCCTTGATGGATTGCGCGACGGCACCGGCGCGCCGCCACGGGTCCGGCGACGGTTCGCGCGCGGCCAGTCCCTGGAAGGGTGTCTCCACATCGGTCAGGTCGATGTAGATTTCGTCGATCCCCCGGTCCTCGATCTGTGTTGCCAGCGTGCGCACGGCTGCCTTGAACAAACGGGAATACTTGCGATAACTGTCGAAGTCCGTCGGTAGCAGCACCACGTCCGGCGCGATCGCGCCGGCCTTCATCAGCCCCAGCGCGGAATGAAGGCCGAGCGCACGCGCCTCGTAGGTCGCGGTCATCACCACGCCCCGTCCCGTGTAGTCGCGCAGCGTGGCGAATTTGCGGACCACGCCGCCGGTAACCCGGTCCGCCGTCTCGAGGGGCTGGTGCAGGCTGCCGCCACCGATGACCACGGGCTTGCCACGCAATTCCGGGTAGCGCAGCAACGCGACCGACGCATAGAAGGCGTCCATGTCGAGGTGGGCGATCAAACGCGCGGTGTCGGTCATGGAAGGCGCAGGTTACACCGCGTTGCCGCACTCCCAACGCGGCACGGGGCCCGCCGAACGGCCGGGTACCGCCTTGGTCGCCGCCGTATAATGGCGGCCTTTCCGAACGGCGCATTCGAATGCGTTTTAACCATGAAATCCATCCTGTCCGCTGCCACCTGGGTCCTGTTGCCGTGCCTGCTCGTCGCATGCTCCAAGGCGCCGGAACCGGTGCCTCCGCCGGCGGCGACAACGAAAGCCGCCGCTACTCATGCCGAACAGGGCGTCGCGTGGCAAACGGGTGACGTCGACGCGGTGTTCGCGGCCGCCAAGGCCACGAAGATGCCGGTTTTCCTGTACTGGGGCGCGAAGTGGTGCCCGCCGTGCAACCAGGTCAAGGCGACGATCTTCAATCGCCAGGACTTCATCGAGCGTTCGCGCCATTTCGCGCCTGTCTATGTCGACGGCGACACGGCGAGCGCGCAGCGGCTCGCGTCGCGCTTCAAGGTGAGCGGCTACCCCACGATGATCCTGTTCACCCCGGACGGCAAGGAAATCACCCGCCTGCCCGGTGAAGTCGACGCCGATCAGTACATGCGGGTCCTGAACATGGGCATGAATGGCGCCCGCCCGGTCAGGGAGACGCTGGCCGCCGCGCTTTCCGCCGACCGCGCGGCCAGGACGCAGCTCACCCCCGAGGACTGGCGCATGTTGTCGTTCTATTCGTGGGACACCGATGATGCGCAGCTTGTCGGGAAGGACGACGTCGCGGCGACGCTGCAGCGACTCGCCGGCGCGTGTCCCTCCGATCAAGCCGATTCCGCGACGCGCCTTGCGCTGAAGGCTGCGGTTGCCGTCGCGACGGCCAAGGATGCGAAACCGCGCGACGACGCGGCCGGCGTGGCGCTCATCGGCAAGGTGCTGGCCGACAACCAGGCGGCGCGCGCCAATTTCGACATCCTGACCAACTACGCGAGCCAGCTCGCGAGCCACGTCACGCTGGAAAAAACTCCCGCGCGCGCGAAATTGATCGCCGAGTGGGACGCGGCGCTCGCCCGGCTCGCCGGCGACGCGACACTGTCCACGGCAGACCGCCTCACCGCGGTGACGGCCCAGGCACAGCTGGCGCAGGTCGACCTCGGCAAGAACCCCATGCCGGACACGCTGCAACGCAACGTGCGCGAGCAAGTCGCGCGCGCCGACCGCGAGACGACCGATCCGTATGCGCGCGGGGCCGTGATCAGCACCGCGGCCGACGCGCTCGAGGAGGCAGGCCTGATGACGGAGTCCGATGCGCTGCTGACGCGCGAACTCACGCGTTCGCAAACGCCGTATTACTACATGCTGGGACTTGCGGCCAACGCGAAGAAACGTGGCGACAAGGCTGCCGCGCTCGATTGGTACGAAAAGGCCTACGCCGCCGCCGATGGCCCGGCCACGCGCCTGCAATGGGGTGCCGGGTACGTCAGCGCGCTCGTGGATTTGGCACCGCAGGACGCGCGCCGCATCGAAGCCGCAGCGTCCCACGTGATCGGCGAACTGGACGCGAAGCCCGACACGTTCTTCGGGCGCAACCAGAAGTCCCTCGAGCGCATCGGCAAGCGGCTGACCGCGTGGAACAAGGACAACAAGCATGACGATTCGCTGCAGCGCATTCGCGCGCAGATGGCGGAAGTCTGCGCACGCCTGCCGGCCGGCGATCCGGCGCGCGCCGAGTGCGGCAGCGCGCTGCGGCCGGCCACCACGGCGAAGACCTGACGTCCGCGCCCGCCGTTCGCGCGCTGCTGTACCCTTACGCCATGATCCGCGCCACGATCTTCACCCTCGTCATTGTCGGCGCGCTCGCCGCGTTCATCTGGTCCAGCGACCGCATCACGTGGGAAGGCGAGCGCACGATCTACACGGTCACCTGCGAACGGGGCGTGTGGGAGGGCCTGCGATGTTCGGGGCGCATCACAGCGGGCGACCGCCACCGGTTCCGCTCCAGTCACAGCCGCAACGAAGTCGTGTACTGGATAGCTGGCTCGGCCAGCGCGTCCGGAAAATACACCGATTGCAACGTCACCGACCGCGACCTCTGGTCATGCAAGCCGCACCCCGGCGAGCAACCGTCCATCACCCATGAGCTGTCCGACGGCCGGCCGGTGCAGCGCGCTCCGGGGGACGACCTCCCGTTCCACGCCGTGACCAAGTGGAAGTGGTGGGCGCTGCGCCTTGGAGTCCCGGGATTCAGCAAGGCGGACTACAGCAATACGATCGACACGCACAAGCCCAAGTTGCGGCCGCTGGACACGTCGGCCAGGTGACTTGGCGCAGCCCACAATGGTTGTCGCGACCGGCAGCGCGCGCCACGCATGACTGACGCGACGTCGGACCTGGCCGTGCTGTTCGCCGACGTCAGCGGCAGCACCAAGCTGTACGAGTCGCTCGGCGATGTGGAAGCGCTGGCGACCATCGGCCGTTGCGTCACGCTCATGAGCGACGTGTGCGTCGGGCACGGCGGCCGCGTGGTGAAGACCATCGGCGACGAGGTGATGGCGGTGTTCGCATCTGCCGACAAGGCAGCCGAAGCCGCGGCGGAAATGCAGTCGCGAATTGCCGCGCACACGCCCGTCGGCGGCTCGCGCCTGGCGATTCGCGTCGGCTTTCACCTGGGGCCGGCGATCGAAACCGCAGGCGATGTCTTCGGCGACTCCGTGAATGTCGCGTCCCGCATGGCGGCGCTGGCCAAGCGCGAACAGATCATCCTGTCGTCGCACACGGTCGCCGCGCTGGCTCCGTTGCTGCGCGCCCGCGTCCGCGAAGTCGACACGCTGTCGGTCAAGGGCAAGACGCAGGATATCGGCATTTTCGAGTTGATCTGGCAGGATTCCGATGCGGATCTGACGGCAGTGGCGACGCGGTGGAAGCCGCTCCCCGCGCGCATCGTGCTGCGTCATGGCGCGACGGAACGCATCCTCGACGAATCCGCCACGTCGATCACGCTGGGCCGCGACGCCCAGAACGACATCGTGATCGCCGACCCCAAGGCGTCGCGGCTGCACGCCCGCTTGGAACGCCGCCGCGACAAGTTCGTCATCGTCGACCAGAGTTCGAACGGGACCTACGTCACGGTCGACGGCGAGCCGGAGATTATGCTGCGCCGCGAGGAGCTGATGCTGCGAGGACGCGGACGCGTAAGCTTCGGGCACGGCCATGCCGAAGACCCCACGGAGGTTCTGGCGTTCTCCTGCGTGGACTGACGGGTCCCTGCCAGGTCGGCGCCGGTCGCTTGCTATAATGCCGACCGCGACGTGACCCGAATCAGCCGCCCGCCCTTCCGGCCGGCGGCTTTGTTTTGGCCGAGTCGCCTTTGCGATGAACGAAACCTCCTTCCCCGCCGATCTCGTCCGCGACGTTGCCCGTCGCCGCACCTTCGCGATCATCTCGCACCCGGACGCGGGCAAGACGACGCTGACGGAAAAGCTGCTGCTGTTCGGCGGCGCGATCCTGATGGCGGGAACGGTCAAGGCGCGCAAGAGTTCGCGCCATGCGACCTCGGACTGGATGGAGGTCGAGAAGCAGCGCGGCATCTCCGTCACCAGTTCGGTGATGCAATTCGACTATGCCGGCCACACGATCAACCTGCTCGACACACCGGGCCATCAGGACTTTTCGGAGGATACGTACCGCGTGCTGACCGCCGTCGACGCGGCCGTCATGGTCATCGATGCCGCGAAGGGCGTGGAAGAGCAGACGATCAAGCTGCTCAACGTGTGCCGCATGCGCAACACGCCGATCATCACGTTCGTGAACAAGATGGACCGCGAGGTGCGCGAGCCGGTCGCGCTGGTCGAGGAAATCGAGTCGGTGCTGAAGATCGACTGCGCGCCGGTCAGCTGGCCCATCGGCATGGGCAAGTCCTTCCGCGGCGTATTCGACCTGCTGCGGGACCGGCTGGTGCGCTTCACGCCGGGCGAAGAGCGGCGCACCGCGTCCGAAGACAGCGAACTGATCAAGGGCATCGCCAATCCACGCCTCGACGCGCTGTTTCCGCAGGAAACCGCGGCGTTGCGCCACGACATCGACCTGATTCGCAGCGCCAGCTCGCCGTTCGACCTGGACGAGTTCCTGGCCGGTACACAGACGCCGGTATTCTTCGGCTCCGGCATCAACAATTTCGGCGTGCAGGAAATCCTGCAGGCGCTGGTCGACTGGGCGCCGCCGCCGCAACCGCGGGACGGCGGCGAGCGCATCGTGCACCCGGCGGAAGCGCCGTTCACGGGTTTCGTGTTCAAGATCCAGGCGAACATGGACCCCAAGCACCGCGATCGCATTGCGTTCTTCCGTGTGTGCTCCGGGCGCTATACGCCGGCGATGAAGGTCCAGCACCAGCGCATCGGGCGCGAGATGAAGCTCGGCAACGTCATGACCTTCATGGCCAACGAGCGCGTGGCGAGCCAGGACGCCGTGGCCGGCGACATCATCGGCATCCACAACCACGGGCAATTGCAGATCGGCGACACGCTTACCGAAGGCGAGGCGCTCGGCTTCAAGGGCATTCCGTATTTCGCGCCGGAGATGTTTCGCGTCGCGCGCCCACGCGACCCGTTCAAGGCGAAACAGCTGCAAAAGGGCCTCCAACAGCTGGGAGAGGAAGGCGCGATCCAGGTGTTCGAGACCGTGTCGAGCAAGACGCTGCTGCTGGGCGCGGTCGGGCAGCTGCAATTCGAAGTGGTCGCGGCGCGCCTGGCCAGCGAATACAAGGTCGATGCGCTCTACGACGACGCGGGCATTGCGACCGCGCGCTGGCTCACCTATCCTGACGAGACGACGCGACGCGATTTCGAGCGCGACCGCGCGGCATCCCTGGCGACCGACGTCGACGACAATCCCGTGTACCTGGCCACCAACCGGTTCAACCTGCAGGCGGCGATGGAGCGCTGGCCCAAGGTCGGCTTCCACACGACACGCGAACACGGGCAGCGGCTCGCGCACGCATAAGGCGGGAAGGGCAGTCACGCCATGTCCATGGACGGCGCCGGCATCGCCGACAGGTTCGACCTGGCGACGCTCACGCCGGATTTCTTCGCCAATCCGTATCCGACCTATCGCGCGCTGCGCGAGCACGTGCCGGTCAAGGCGATGCCCGATGGCTCCTGGTTCCTCACGCGCTACGACGACATCCTGCCCGTCTACCGCGACCCGAAGGTCTTCAGTTCCGACAAGAAGAAGGAGTTCGGTCCGAAGTACGGGCCGTCGCCATTGCTCGAACACCACACGACGAGTCTCGTGTTCAACGATCCGCCGCTGCACACGCGCGTCCGCCGGCTGATCCTGGGCGCGCTGTCGCAACGCCATATTGCGGCGATGGAAGCGGGACTGGAGACGCTGGTCGACGGATTGCTCTCTGCGATGGCGCACAAGGGCCACGTCGATCTGATCGAGGACTTCGCGGCGTCGATCCCGATCGAGATCATCGGCAACCTGCTGGGCGTGCCGCGCGACGAGCGGGCGCCGCTGCGCGGTTGGTCGCTGGCTATCCTGGGCGCGCTGGAGCCCGTACTCACGCCGGAGCGCGCGGCGTCCGGCAACGCCGCGGTTCGCGAAATGATGGCCTACCTGGGCGCGCTGGCCAGCGACCGCCGCCTGCATCCTCGCGATCCGGAGACCGACGTGCTCACGCGGCTCATCCAGGGCGAGCACGGAAACGCGAATGAGGTCGAGCGGCTGACCGAGACCGAGCTGATGCACCAATGCATCTTCCTGCTCAACGCCGGACACGAGACCACGACCAACCTGATCGGCAACGCGCTGCATGCGCTGACCGAGTGGCCGGATGAAAAGGCGCGGCTGATCGCGAACGTCGGCGATCCGGCCATCGTCAAGTCGGCGGTCGAGGAATTCCTGCGGTTCGAGAGCTCGAACCAGCTGGGCAACCGGATCACGACCTGCGAAACCACCGTCGGCGGCATGAGGCTTCCGGCCGATGCGCGCATCACGATGTGTATCGGCGCCGCCAATCGCGATCCGGCGCAGTTCCCCGATCCTGACCGGCTCGACATCACGCGCGAGCCGAACAAGCACATCGCGTTCGGCTTCGGCATTCATACGTGCGCCGGCATGAATCTCGCGCGACTGGAAGCCCGTGTGGCCCTGGCGAAATTCCTCGCGCGCTTTCCCGGCTACACGCTGGCCGGTAAACCGACGCGCGGCGGGCGCGCGCGCTTCCGAGGTTTCCTGCATCTGCCCTGCCTGCTCGCGCCCTGACGCGCGCGGGCTGCCGCGCTCACTTTCCCGACAACATCCGCCGCCGCATGGCGACATCGATGTCGAGGAATTTCCAGTATTGCTTGAAGATCGGCGGACTGAAGCCCGAGATCCACGGCTGCACATAGTTGGTCTCGATGCGAAAGACCGCGGGCAGCATCGGCATGTACGCCTGTGCCAATTCCGTCATCTTCCGCGCCGACGCGATCTGCGCGGCCGGTTCTTCGCTGCGCAGGAATTCGCCGAACGCCGCGTCGAATTCCGCCAGCTTGAAGCGGCTCAGGTTGATGCTCGATTGCGCCTTTCCCCAGAGCGGAATCAGCACGCCGTAGCCGGACGGGATTCCGCCCTGCCCGACGAATGCCAACTGGTACTTGCCGGCGACCATTTCCTTGACCGCGTCCTGGAACGGCGTGACGTGGAACTCCATGCGCAACTTGATCGCATCCATGTCGCGCTTGAGCAGCGTCTGCGTCTCGCGCGAGATCGCACCCGAGCGGATGGTGAAGGTCACGGTCAGCGGTTTGCCGTCCGGACCCTTGCGAAAACCGTCGGAATCCAGCTTGTCGAAGCCCACGCGATCGAGCAGGCGCATGGCCGCGGCCCGGTCGAACGGCGGCTTCTTCGGCAACGCCGGATCGTATCCGGTCATCGTCGGCGGCACGATCTGGTTGGCCGGGATTCCCTGCCCGGCGTACACGACCCTGACCAGTGTTTCGGTGTCGACGGCGAGCGCGATGGCGCGACGCAGCGCGATGTGCTCGCGATCCATGCCGCCGACCGTCTTGTCCTCCATGTTGAAGTAGATCGAGAACACGACCGGCTCGACGAACGTGTGCCGCGTCACCCCTTTCGCCGCGAGCTCGGGCTTGAGCTTGCCGTTCACCATGAGGCGCGTCGCCGATTCGCCGCGAACGACGATGTAGTCGAGGCCGCCCTTCTCGAATTCGAGCAGCCGTACCGAGTCTTCGTCGATCAGGCTGATGTCGACCACGCCCACCTGGGGCAGCGTCTTGCCTTTCATGCTGCGCACCAGCGCGGCGCGCGCGGGGTCGTTGCTTTCCGGAAAGCGAATCGGGCGATAGCCTGGATTGGCGTCGAGGATAACCTTCGAGCCTTGCCGCCATTCGCGCAACTTGTACGGGCCGGTCCCAACCGCGCGCGTGCGGATGTCGCCGCCCGCGGCTTCGACGACTTCGCGCGCGACGGCGCCGCGCACCAGGTTGTCGTGGATGATCGGGTAGTTGGGCTCGATGAGGCGCAGGTGCAATGTGTAGCGGTCCGTGGCGCGCAGCCCCTCGATCGGGCGGTCGTAGTCGAACTTGCCCCCCGCTTTGGCGGCGTCGACGACCTCGCGCGCGCCGACGAGCAAGTCGGAGGTGACTGTGGCGCCGCCGCGACGCAGATTGGGGTCGATCCAGCGTTTCAGCGAGTAGACGTAGTCTTCCGCGACCAGTTCGCGGCGCTTGCCGCCGAACGCCGGGTCGTCGGTGAAGTAGATGCCCGGCGTGATCCGAATCGTCCACGTCCTGCCTTCGTCGGTAACCACCGGCAGACCGGCCGCCGTGACCGGCGCGAGTCGCGGCGGCGACGCCAGGTAGTCGTATTCGTAGAGTCCTTCGAAGATCGCCGTGAAGATCTGGAACGAAGGATCGTCGTTGAACTGCTGGGGATCGAAGGTCTCGATGTCGAAGGACGCGAAATGCAGCACCTTGGCCGGATCTGCCGCATGCGCCGCATGCCCCACGCAGCCGGCGACCAAGGCGGCGAGCGCGATCCAGCGCGCGGCGAGTCCTGCTTTGGTGATCTGCACGGGCGGGAGGCTTTCGTCGTAGGTGGGTGCTGGAGGAAGCGGCGGCGGTGCCGATTATGCATCAGCGCCCGCGCGATGACCGCCCGCCGCGGCACCCGATGCGAACCGGTTCCGCTATCATTGCCGCCTGGCGCCGGCGACGGACCGGAACGCCGCATCGAACGATCTCCCGGAGGAAACATGAAACACGTATTTGTCGGCAGTGCGCTGCTGTGCGCGATGCTCGCGATGGCCGGCATCGCCGGCGCACAGGTCAAAGTGGGAGTTATCGTGTCCGCCACCGGGCCGGCGGCTTCGCTGGGCATTCCCGAAAAGAACACGGTCGGCCTGTGCTCGAAGTCGATGGGCGGCAAGACCGTGGAGTTTATCCTGCTCGACGAGGCGTCCGACACCACGACGGCGGTCCAGAATGCGAAGAAGGTGATCGGCGAGGACAAGGTCGACGCGATCATCGGCACGACGACGACGCCGACCACGCTGGCGATCCTCGATGTGATCTCCGACGGCGAAACGCCGACGATCTCGCTTGCCTCTTCCATCCGCATCATCGAACCGATGGACGCCAAGCGCGCGTGGATGTTCAAGACGCCGCAGACCGACGTGATGATGGCCGGCGCCATCCTCGAGCACATGGCCAAGAACGGCGTGAAGACGATCGGCTACGTCGGCTTCAATGACGCCCTGGGCGAGGCATTCTTCGCCGAGATCGACAAGGCGGCGAAGGCGCGCAACATCACGCTGGCCGCGAACGAGCGCTTCGCGCCCAAGGATACGAGCGTCGTCGGCCAGTCGCTGAAGTTGCTCGCGGCGAAGCCCGACGCCATCGTGATCGGCGCCTCCGGCACGCCCGCGGCATTGCCGGCGCGAACGCTCGTCGAGCAGGGCTACAAAGGCAAGCTTTATTTCAATCATGGCGTGGCCAACAACGACTTCCTCCGCGTTGGCGGCAAGGACATTGAAGGTGGCTACGTGCCGACGAGCCCGGTAATCGTCGCGGCACAGTTGCCCGACAGCCATCCTGCGAAGAAGCAGGCGACGGAATACATCCGCGTCTACGAAACGGCATTCGGGCCGGGCAGCGTCTCGGCCTTCGGGTCGTACACGTGGGACGCGTGCCTGGAACTCGCCGGCGCAATCCCGCAGGCGCTGAAGGTTGCGCAACCCGGCACCAAGGAATTCCGGCGCGCGCTGCGCGATGCGCTGGAGGCGACGAAGGATCTTCCCGTGACCAACGGCGTCGTCAACATGAGCAAGGCCGACCACCTGGGTCTCGACTCGCGCGCGCGGGTCATGGTGCAGATCAAGGATGGCAAGTGGGTGTTACAGAACTGAGGCAGAGCCGGAGGAGCGCAGCGCCATGGCCAACACACATCACCTGACCGGCACCGGTCCGCACAAGGTCATCGCGCTGCACGGCTGGTTCGGAGACCGGCACGCCTTTGCGCCGATGGAGCCGAGCCTGACCGGCAGCGAGTTCACCTACGCGTTCATGGACTACCGCGGCTATGGCGGCATGAAGGATGTCGGCGGCGCATTTACGATGGACGAGATCGCCGCCGATACATTGGCGCTGGCCGACGCGCTCGGCTGGCGCGAATTCAGCCTGATCGGCCACTCGATGGGCGGCATGGCGATCCAGCGCGTGCTGACCCGCGCGCCTTCGCGCGTGAAGAAGCTGGTAGGGATCACACCGGTGCCGGCCTCCGGTTCCCCGTTCGACGACGCGGGCTGGGCGCTGTTCTCGGGTGCTGCGGAGAACGCGGCCAACCGCTACGCGATCATCGACTTCACGACCGGCAACCGGCTGTCGCCGACGTGGATCAACCAGATGGTGGCGAATTCACTCGCCAGTTCGACGAAGGCCGCGTTTGCCGCGTATCTGATCGCGTGGGCCAAAACCGACTTCAGTGCCGACGTGAAGGGACTGCCGCACCCGATGCACGTGATTGTCGGCGAGCACGACCAGGCGATCACCGCCGACGCAATCAAGGCGACCTACCTCGTGTGGTATCCGAACGCGACGCTCGAAATCATGAAAAACGCGGGGCACGTCCCGATGCACGAGACGCCGGTGGCACTGGCAACCTCTATCGAGCGATTTCTTCGCGCCTAGAGCGGCGAGCACATGAACACGCCGTTGTCCCCGTAGCCCTCGGAGACCCACCCCTGCGCGCGCATCTGCGCGACGATCGCGAGTTTCGTCGTGTAGCGATGGCTGGGAGCGCCTCCCTGCATCGCGTTGAACAGCCGGTACACGGGTCGCATACCCGCGGCGCAGGTCCCAGTGCCGTCCGGCACGGGAATGTTCATCACCACGCCCTCGAATCCCCACTCGCCACTTTCCTTCACGAGCGAGCATTCACCGGCATCGTGCGTGTAGAAATGCGAGCTCTTCGCACCGAATGCCGCCCCGAAGAAACGGCAGACCGCTGCCGACTCGACCGAGGAGCCGGAATAGACGTTGACCGTCTCGTCGGTCGGCGCCCAGCCCTCGAATCTTCCGCCGCTGAGCGCGGCGATTTCCGCCGGATCCGACGTGATGAAATAGTGGTCGAATTCCGCGTGGTGGAATTCGACCGCCGCCACCTTGGCCACCGTCGGCGGCGCCTGCGGCAGCGGATCGAGGCGAAATGCCTGGCAGATGAGGCTGGGGCTGCATGCGCTCGCGGCAATCTGTCCGCCGTCGTTGATGCCGGTGGCGTTGATCAGGGCGGTACCGGCAAGACCGGTGACCAGTTGGTTCAAGTCATGCATTACGCCGTCGGAATAGAGGAACGCGTGATTGGAGCCATCCGCCATCTGCGCGCTTCCAACGACCTGTCCGGCGGCGTTGAGCGCGTGACCGTTGCTCAGGTCGCCCCCCAGTGTGCCGAGGTCGCGCATCACTCCACCCGAATAGAGAAACGCGTGGGTGAGCTGGTTGTCCCCGCCAATCGCCGCCTGTCCGGTCACCTGTCCACTGTCGTTGACGGCGGTGCCCATGCTGAATCCACCGCCCAGCGTGCCCAGGTCGCGCATGACGCCGGCGGAAAACAGGAACGCATGCTGCCGTGAACCGAGGGCAGAAACGAAGGGAAGATCCGAGAACCCCGTCACCTGCCCGCTGGCATTGATTCCCATTGCGGCGGAGCCGTCGCCGCCCAGCGTGCCCAGGTCGGTCATCACGCCATTGGCGTAGCGGAATGCGTGCTGGAAGGTGTTGCCTGCCAGCGTGGCGGCACCCGCGATCTGTCCGCTGGCGTTGATGCTGGAAGCGTCGCTGTCGGTTCCACCCAGCGTGCCGATGTCCGTCAAGACACCCTTGGCATACAGAAACCCGCGTCGCGCGCCGCTCACCAGCGCGAACCCGGACACTTGACCCGCGTCGTTGATGTCGTACGCGTTGCTCAGCTTGACGCCCGCCGGGCCCAGGTCCTTCACCTGTCCGTCGGCGTAGATGACGGCATGACATTCCGCGTTCCCGGCCGTGCACGCCAATCCCGCAATCGCCCCGACGTTGTTGATGGCGTTGGTGTGGCCGTTGGTTCCACCGAGCGTGCCCAGCGGAACCGCTGCATAGGCTGGCGCCGCATGGGAGGGCGGCGCGACCAGACCGGCAGCGAGCACGCCGACGCACATCGCGATCCGGTTCATCTTGGTACTCCGCAGGATGGGCACGTGCGGAAACTATACGCGCCGCCGACCGCGCAAGAGACTGGTAGGAACGACAGGGAGGCGCGGCCCTAGCCTTTCGGCCCCAGACCTTCAGGTGGCGGCGTATTGGGCGGCGGATAGCTGCCAGGCGGATTGCCTGGTGGCGCACCGGCCGGAGCCGGATAGTTGGGCGGCGGATAGCTGTAGACCGGCAGCCGTCGCTGCACGACCTGTCCCGGCAACTGGTTGCCGCGCGCGTACATGCATTGCACGTAGGCCATGTCGTAGCCGCGCTGCATCTGCCAGGACGATGCGTACGCCATGTTGCTGGTTCCCGGCGCGCTGAACAGAAGACCCGTGCCTGCGCCAATGGCGGCGCCCTGCCCCGCCTGGCCCGTGGCCGACCCGATGATCGCGCCGGCGGCCGCGCCGAGCGCGGTACCCACGGCCGCATTGGCTGCGGCATTGTTCGCCGCCGCAACGCCTTGCGGAGCAACGACGTTTTGCGCATATTGCTGGCAGGACACGCCGTCGTCCTGAAATTGCTCGAGGCTCTTCTGTGGCCCCGGCAGGACCATGACCGTCGGTGCGGTGGGAACGGTTACGCAGCCCCCAAGCACGAGCACCGTAGCGACCGGCAATAGAAGTAAGCGCATGCTCAGGCTACCGTTCGCGCGACGGTCATTGCGCCAGCCGCGGGGCGACCGCCGCGTCGGGATTGGTCTGCGGCACAACCTGCATCCAGGACTTGTTGCACGACTTCACGTACGGATAGTAGCCGGCCGGATCGACGCAGTAATACCAGAAGCTGTTCGCCGAGGGTGCCGCCTGGGGTAGCGGCGTATAGGTCAACGCGGGCGATTCCTGCTGGATATAGACAGTCGTATCCGCGGGATATCCCCAAGCTCCATAGACGTAAGGATAGCCCCACGTGTAGGCACCGGCATAAGCCAGCGGCCATCCCCACCAGCCCCAGCCCCATCCGTAGCGGGCACCCCAATAGCCGCCGCCCCAACCGTAGCCGCGACCGCCGTAATAACCTCCGTGCCAATTGCCGCCGGAGCCACCATGCCAACCCGATCCGCCGCTCCAGTTGCCACCACCGGAGCCGCCGCCATGCCAGCCGCCGCCTGAACCACCGCTCCAGGAGCCTCCGCCCCCGCCGCGCGATCCGCCGCCGCCACCTCCGCCGCCACGACCCTGTGCCTCCGCAGCGCCACTGACCGCTACAGCCAACGCCAGCGCCGCAAATGTAACAAGATATTTCTTCATGGACTCGCTCCTGCTTGCAACGCTTGTTCGACCCGGGTTCGCAGCCCAAGTTCGTGGCCCGCGACAGTGGAAGAGCCCATTGGTCGGCGCCGCGCTCAATAAATATTAACGCTTCACCCCCCGCAGCGGATTACAGCCCGGCGCGGGGCCGGTCAGGCGTCGAATCCTCCCTTTCGCCGCAATTCGCGCGAATTCTCGCCTGTCAGCATATCGGCTAGCGATAGAGCCACATCGGGCCGCCGCGCCGACACTGCGATGGCCACCGAATAGGTCGTGGACAATTCGAATTCCGCGGGCAGCGGACCGACCAGCACTACGCCTTGGGTATAGTGAATCTCCGTGATTTGCGTGCAGCCCACGAGTCCGGGTTCGCGCGTTTGCGCGAGCTCGCGCATCGCGATGGCGCCATTGGGAAACGCGCGCAGTCGTGAAGCGACGGCGTCGTGGATGTCCAGCTGACGCAGCACCTTCATGCAGTGCGCACCCGCGGTGGAACGCTCCGGGTCGGGCAGGTACAAGCCGTTCGCCGCCAGCAGGCTTCGGCGCAGTTCTTCGCGGCCGGTGATTGTCGGCAGCGCCTCGCCGTCGCGCACCGCAATGCCCGTGCGCACGCGTCCGAGCGGCGCAATGGTGTCGCCGACTGCAAGGCCTTCCTGCGCGAGCGCATCGAGCATCGCGGCGGTAAGAATGATCACATCGCACGGCGCGCCGCCCAGCAGCCGTTCGCGAATCGCACCGACTGCTCCGAATTCGCCGCGCAGCGTCGCGCCCGTCGCCGCCAGCAGCGCGGGCGCAAGCGCTTCGACGAGACCCCTCGCCGCGCCGGCGCTCAACACGTGCAGGTCCATCACCGCGCTACGCGCCATGCCGGCGTCAACCATTACGCGCGCCGCACGTCACTGGTCGGGTTTCGCACCGGATATCTTGACGATGCGTTCCCACTTGACGATGTCGTCGGCGGCATAGCGGCTGAACTCCTCGGGGGTCATGAGCATGCCGACCGCGCCCTGCTTCGCCCATTCGTCGCGGACTTCGGGCCGCGCGACGATTCGGCGGATCTCCGCGTTCAGGCGATTCACGATCGCCGGCGGCGTCGCCTTCGGCGCCATGACGCCGAGCCAGATCACGGCCTCGTAGCCCGCCACGCCGGCTTCGTTCATCGTCGGCACGCTCGGCAGCACGGTCGAGCGCGTCTTGCCGGTCGTCGCCAGCGGTCGCACGCGGCCGGCCTTCGCATATTCGTTCATCGTCGTCACGGCATCGAACATCATGTCGACTTGCCCGCCCAGCACGTCGGTGCGCGCACCCGAGCTGCCCTTGTAGGGAATGTGCACGATGTCCACGCCCGCCATCGACTTGAAGAGCTCGCCGGCCATGTGGTACGGCGTGCCCGGTCCGGACGATGCGTAGTTGAGCTTGCCGGGCGACGTCTTCGCGAGGCGGATCAGATCGGCCAGGGAATTGGCCGCGACCGAAGGATGCACGACCAGCACCAGGTCCGAGTAGTTGATCGGCGACACCGGGACGAAATCGCGCAGCAGCGCATACGGCTTATTGGGGATCAGCGACTCGTTGACGGTCTGCGCGTTCGACATCAGCAGCAGCGTGTAGCCGTCGGGCGGACTCTTGGCCACGGCGTCGGTTCCGGTCACCGATCCCGCACCCGGGCGATCCTCCACCACGAACGGCTGCCCCATCGCCTCCTGCAGCCGCTGCGCCAGGAAGCGCGCATAGACATCCGCCGGCCCGCCGGCGGCGAACGGCACGATGATTTTCACCGGGCGGTTGGGATAGTCCTGCGCGCGTACTGCGCAGGCGGCGAGCGCCATGACGATGCAGGCCAGGACCTTCAACGTGGAACGCTTCATGCAATTTCCTCCTGTCGCAAGGGGCGCGATTTGCCGTTGCAATCTACCCCAATCCGGGCCTGTGCTGTAATACGGTCGCAACGCAGCTTCGATTTCCCGACCATGCCTCCCGTCACCACATCTCTTATCGTCGCCAACGTCGCGATGTTCCTGCTCTTTTCGAGCACCGGCGACCTGCTCTCGCCGCTGGCCCTGTGGCCGCTCGGCGCCGCGCAATACGTCGGCATCGGATTCGCCCCATGGCAGCTCGTCACCTACGCGTTCCTGCACGGCAGCGTGCTGCACTTGCTGTTCAATATGTTTGCGCTGTACATGTTCGGCAGCGCCATCGAGCAGGTGTTCGGGTCGCGCCGTTATCTCATCTACTACGCCGTCTGTGTCGTCTCGGCGGCGCTCGCGCAACTGCTGGTCGCGAAGCTGATGGGCGGGTTCTATCCGACGGTCGGCGCATCCGGCGGCGTGTTCGGCCTGCTGCTCGCGTATGGGCTGTATTTCCCGAACAACCGGGTGATGCTGCTCTTCCCGCCCATCCCGCTGCCGGCGCGCGTGTTCGTCCTCATCTATGCGGCGCTCGAGTTGGTCATGGGCGTGACCGGCGCGCAATCGGGCGTGGCGCACTTCGCGCATCTGGGCGGCATGGTCGGCGGATTCATCATGCTTCGCTACTGGCGCGGCGGAGGCCCCACTTGGCGCGGCAGGCCCTGAGCGGCCAGACGCGTCATCCCTTCCTGCCGCGCGTGGACTTTGCCGGCGCCGACAGCGTCCAGTCGGCGGCCGTGAATCGCTCGGCAAGGAAATCGGTGAACGCCCGGACCTTGGCGGACAGGTGACGCCGGCTGGGATACACGACGTAGATCGACGATGGCGAAGGTGAGTATTCGCGCAGGATCGTCGTCAGTTTCGCGGCTCGCACGTCCGGACCGACGATGAAATCCGGCTCGTACACGATTCCCGCGCCCTCCACGGCGAGCGCCTCGAGGAAACGGCCGTTGTTGGCGTGCACCGGGCCGGCGACCCGCACATTGCGTTCGCGCCCCTCGCGATCGCGAAAGGGCCACACGTTCCCGAGCGATGAATACTCGTAGGTAAGGCACGCGTGCGCCGCGAGATTCTCCGGCGTCGCAGGCTGACCATGCCGCGCCAGGTAGGACGGCGCCGCGCAGCAGACGAGGCGCGTCTCGCCGACCTTGCGCCCGACGAGATTCTGGCTGCCGATGGGGCCGATGCGCACCGCGACGTCGAATCCTTCGTCCACGAGGTCGACCGCGCGGTCGGACAACTCGATGTCGAAGCGCATCTCCGGATAACGCGTGATGAAGGCGGCGATCGCCGGCGCCAGGTGGCGCGCGCCGAATGTAATCGACGACGTCAGCCGAAGCGTGCCGCGCGGCCGGATCGTGGCCGCACCAGCCGACTCCTCGGCTTCCTCGAGGTCGGCCAGCAGCTGCACGCAGCGCTCGTGGAACGCGCGCCCGCTTTCCGTCAGCGACAGCCTTCGGGTCGTGCGGTTCAGTAATCGCGCGTTGAGGTGCGCCTCGAGGTCCGAAACGTGCCGCGATACGGACGACACCGATGTGTTCAGGCGCTGCGCGGCGCGGGCGAAGCTGCCGGTCTCGACGACCTTGGCAAAGGCGGTGAGCGCGAGGAATCGGTCCATCGTTCTATTGTTGCGTTACTTGCAATAGTATGTCACGGACAGCCTACTTTATCTTACCCACGACAAGGCACATTCTCCAATGGTGGCATCGCAATGCGTCCCGACCCCGCGGAGGCCCGCCATGGCGGTCCCGCCCATTCAACCCACAGGAGAACTTGCATGAAGCTCTACTACTCGCCCGGCGCCTGCTCGCTCGCGCCGCATATCGCGCTCAGCGAAGCCGGTCTCAGCTACGACACCGCAAAGGTCGACCTCAAGCGCCATCGACTTGCCGACGGCACCGACTACCTGACGATCAATCCGAAGGGCTACGTGCCGCTGCTCGAGCTCGACGACGGCCAGCGCCTGTCGGAAGTCGCCGTGATCCTCCAGTACATCGCCGACCGCAAGCCCGGCTCGCTCGCGCCCGTGCCCGGCACGATGGAACGCTATCGCGTAATGGAGTGGCTCAACTTCATCGCGACCGAACTTCACAAGCAGTTCGGCCCGCTGTGGTATCCCGACACGCCCGAGGCGACCCGCGACAAGCAGCGCGCCACGCTGGCCAAGCGTTTCGACTATGTGTCCAAGACACTGGCCGTGCAGCCATACCTCGCGGGCGACACGTTTGGAATTGCCGACGCGTATCTGTTCACGATCCTGAACTGGGCGGGTATGCTCAAGGTCGATCTGTCGCCATGGCCGTCATTGCAGCAATTCCTGGCCAGGGTCGCGGCGCGCCCGCAAGTGCATGAAACGCTTGTGGCCGAAGGCTTGGCCAAGGCGGAGCCGGTGCCTGCCTGAACGATTCTGCTCCGCGAACCGAAGTTACGGCGCGCGGAGCAGGCGAACCGGTTTCCCTGGATTAATGCTCATGCATAACCGCCTGCCGACATTGTTTCTTTCGCATGGGTCGCCGATGTACGCCGTCGAACCCGGCGACGCGGGACGCGCATGGGCTGAACTCGGGCGCACGCTGCCCAAGCCCCGCGCGGTGCTCATGGTTTCCGCGCATTGGGAAACCGCAGTGCCCATGCTTTCCGGAAGCACGAAGCCGGAGACGATCCACGACTTCGGCGGCTTCCCGCCGGAGCTCTATCGCATCGCGTACCCGGCGCCGGGCGCGCCCGGGCTTGCGACGCAGTGCGTGGCGCTGCTCAAGGCACGAGGGATTGCTGCGGGTGTCGATGGCTGCCGCGGGCTCGACCATGGCGCCTGGGTGCCGCTGCGCTGGATGTATCCGGAGGCGGATATCCCCGTCGTGCAGTTGTCGGTGCAACCTGGGTTGGGCCCCGCGCACCACGTGCAGCTGGGGCGCGCGCTCGCCCCGCTGGCCGGGGACGGCGTCCTGATCATCGGCTCGGGCCACACGACGCACAACCTGCGCGACTGGATGGCCAATGCGCGGCGCCCGGATCCGCTCAAGTATGCGCAGGCCTTCTCTGCGTGGCTCGCCGCGGCGCTCGCTGCGCATGACACGGAAGCGCTGGTCGGCTATCGCGAGCGCGCGCCGGAGGCCGCGCGCGCGCATCCCAGCGACGAGCATTTCCTGCCGTTGTTCGTCGCGTACGGCGCCGCAGGCGAAAGGCCGCGGCCGGAGCGGTTCGTCGACGGATTCCTGAACGGCGCGCTGGCCATGGACTCGTACCTGTTCCACGCGGACGAGGCATTCGCGCACGCGTAAAGCCGGCGGGCAAGAAGCGGCGGAGTCCTTTAAAATGGGCGGTTCCCCAGGACCTGCCAAGGATCAGACATGCCCGCCGACCCCCGCCCCGCCGATGCGACGATGGATGCTGCGTCGCTCTATCGCGAAGAAATCATCACCGATCGCAAGGTCGGCACCATTCGCCTGATGGTTCCGGTCAAGAGCGACGGCTCGCTCGATCCTGCCCGCCCGACCATCTACACGGGCGACGCACAGATCATGACCAACATGGGCGCGCTGCCGGTGAGCTTCGACATCGAAGCCTCCAATCTCGCCGAAGCCGTCGCCAACTACGGCGAAGCCGCCAAGGTCGGCATCGAACGCACGATGCGCGAGTTGCAGGAACTGCGGCGCCAGCAGTCGTCCGGATTGATCGTGCCTCCCGCGGGCGCAGCCAGCGCACTGACCGGCGGCGGCTTTCCCGGCGGCGGAAAAATCCAGATGCCGTAGCGGCCCCAAGGCTCGCGCGCGCATGACCAATACCGCCATACTCGCCGCCTCGGCTTTGCTGATGTTCGCGTACCTGCTCGACATCGTCGGGCGGCGCTGGAAGCTGCCTTCCGTGGTGCTGCTGATCGTCACCGGCATCGTGTTGCGGCAGGTCATGGGGTCGATCCACCTGCACCTGCACTGGATCGACCCGGTGGTGCCGGTGATCGGCACGCTGGGCCTGATCCTGATCGTGCTCGAAGGCGCGCTCGACCTCAAGGTTTCGCGCGATCGCCTGGGGCTTATCGCCCGCGCGGGCGCGTCCACGGTGCTGGGATTCTCGGCAACCCTTGCGGCCTTCGCCGCACTATTCCATTTCGCGCTGTCGCTGGAAGTGCCGGTAGCGATACTGGCGGCGATACCCTTCGCCGTCATCAGCAGCGCCGTGGCCATTCCCGCTGCGCACGGGCTCCCCGTGCAGCCGCGCGAATTCGTGATCTACGAATCCTCGCTCTCCGACATCTTCGGCGTCCTCGTGTTCTACGCCTGGCTGAACGCGGAAGGCTCGCTGGAGCTCTTTGCCTTCGACCTGCTGGGCGGAGGCGGCGTGTCGCTCGTGGCGGCAGCCGTCGTGGCGCTGCTGCTCTACTACTTCATCAACCAGCTCGAGGGGCACGTGCGCTTCCTGCCGCTGATCGCAGGACTGATCTGCCTGTACGCAGTGGGCAAGGAGCTTCACCTGTCGCCGCTCATCATGGTCCTGGGCTGCGGATTGCTGATCAACAATCCGGGCCTGATCAAGTGGAATGCGACGTTGCGCGCGCTGCACAGCGAGAAATACGAGCAGACGCTGAAGGAGTTCAAGGGACTGGTCGCCGAATTGACCTTCGCGACCAAGAGCTTCTTCTTCCTGCTGCTCGGCTACTGGACCGACGTCAAGGAGATGGTGTCGGTGAAGGCGTGGATGGTCGCGGGTGCGGGAATCGCGATCATCTACCTGTCGCGGTGGCTGATCCTGAAAGTACTGCGGCAGGAGGCCGCGGAGCGGTTGTTGTGGATCGCGCCGCGCGGCCTCATCACCGTGCTCCTGTTCCTCAGCGCCTCCGGTTCCGGCAATTTGCAACACTTTCCGTTCGGGTCGGTCATGCTCATCGTCCTCGTGACGGCCGCCCTGACCGCGCTCGCGCATCGCTTGGCGGCACCTTCGACCGAGACGCCACCCGTCATCGAACCTGCGGTCGCGCCGCCGGAATAGCGGCGAACTAGGCAATCCGTCTGATGGCGGCGGTGCCGCGCCGGCACCGATCATCCGTCTCGCGTCCCTACGCGAATGGAGGATCCATGACCCACCTGTTCGATCCGTCGCAGATTCGCGACGAAGCGCAATATTGCGCAGCGCTCGACGAACTCGAGGACCTGATGCTGGCCGATCCCGGAACGCCGGCGGGAAAGCGCTTCGACGAGCTGGTCCGGCTGATCGAGGATTACGAGTTGCGCCGCGACGGCTACGATCTCGATCGCATGAAGCGAATGCTGGCTGCCGGCGCGCCTCGCTAGGCGCCGCTCGCCGAGCCGCCGGCACGATAGGCGGCGTAGCCGCGGGACCGCAACTGGCACGCCGGGCACGTTCCGCAACCATAGCCCCAGGGATGCCTCTGCGTGCGGTCGCCCCGGTAACAGGTGTGCGTCTGTTCGATGATCAACTCGACGAAGCCTTCGCCGGCGAGCGATTCCGCAAGTTGCCACGTCGCCGCCTTGTCGAGCCACATCAGCGGCGTCTCGATAACGAAGCGCTGGTCCATGCCCAGGTTGAGCGCGACCTGCAGCGCCTTCAGCGTGTCGTCGCGGCAGTCGGGATATCCGGAGTAGTCGGTCTCGCACATGCCGCCGACCAGCACGCGAAGGCCGCGACGATAGGCGATGGCCGCGGCGGCCGTCAGGAACAGGATGTTGCGGCCCGGCACGAACGTCGTCGGCAGGCCGTTGGCGCCCATCGCGATTTCGCCGTCGCCGGTCAGGGCCGTGTCGCCGAGGTCCTTGATCAGGCCCAGGTCGAGCACATGATCGGCCCCCAGCCGAGGCGACCACTTGGGATAGCGCTCCCGCAGTGCGTCGAGGAACGCGCCGCGGCACACAAGTTCGACCGCGTGCCGCTGCCCGTAGTCGAAGCCGATGGTCTCGACGTGCGCGAAGCGGTCGAGCGCCCACGCGACGCACGTGGCGGAGTCCTGGCCGCCGGAAAACAGCACGAGCGCGCTGTCGCGAGGATCGTCAGCGGATGCAGTTGCCGGCAACTTGGGCTTCAGGAAGTGGATTCACATTCGCTCAGAGCGAATCAGAGAAGCGAGTCGGTCAGCCGCGCGAGATTCTCCAGCGCTCGGCGGCCGAAGGGTAGCTGGCGACGTTCGTCGCGGGTGACCAGCGACGCGTGCTGCATGTATCCGTGCTGCACGCTGCGCCAGATCGGCCACCACCGACGCGATCATAGATCAGCACGCTGACCTCGGCATTCAGCGCGAACGAGCGGATGTCGAGGTTCGACGAGCCGATGAGCGCGACCTCGTCGTCGATGCTCAGGTGCTTGGCGTGCAGGAAGCTGCCGGTATGGCGAAGGATGCGCACGCCGGATTTGAGCATGACGTCGTAGTAGGACTGCTGCGCGAGCTGCACGAGCGGCTTGTTCGACTCCTGGTCGACGATCGAGTTCCACCACCACCCCGCGCCGCGCGGTGCTGCACATGGCGGACAGGAAGGCCTCGCTCGGAATGACATAGGGCGCCGTCAGCACCACCCGCGAGCGGGCGCCATACAACAGCGCGATCATCACCGCCTCCGCCGTGCCCTCGTTGTAGCCCGGGCCGCTGGGGACGACCTGCGCGAGCCCGGTCGCCGTCTCCGGGCGCTCGGCGGGCGCCAGGCTATTGGACTCCGGCGGCAGGTCGCCGGTCTCGAGATAACGGTCGCCCAGCAGCACGGCGTGCAGATGGCGCACGATGGGACCGGTCGCGCGCACGAACATTTCCTCGTTGACCAGGCCGCGATTGGCATGCGCGCTCACGACGTTTTGGGATCCGAAGAAAGCGAAGCGGCCGTCGATGACGACGATCTTGCGATGATTGCGCAGGTCGAAGCGCGCGGCGTTCGGCCCCCACAGCCGCAACGACATCACGGAGAGGACTTCGGCGCCGGACGCGCGCAGTCCCGGGCGCGATGCCTTTGAACCCGCCCCGCGAGCCGATCGCGTCCATCAGCACGCGCACCACCACGCCGCGATGCCGCGCCCGCACGAGCGCGGCGGCCATCCGGGCGCCGGCATCGTCGTTCTCGAAGATGTAGAAAAGCATGTGCACGTAGCGCTCGGCGGCATCGACATCCGCAATGACACGGTCGATGGCAGCGTCATAAACAGGCAGCAATTCGAAGCGGTTGCCGCCGACGACGGGGAACTCCGAGAGCTGCTCGGCCAGACGCAGCGCCGGGAGCAATTCCGGCGACACTCGGGGCGCGACGACCGCTTCGCCCGACAGCGCGCGCGGTTCGATGCGCCGGATCGTCTCGTAGATCTGCTGCTGCACGTCGCGCCGGCGCCGCGGCAAGTAAGCGCGGCCGATCAGCGAATAGAACAGGAGTCCGGGCCAGGGAAGGAAGAAGATGAACAGCAGCCATGCGCGCGCGGCGCTCGGTGCGCGCCGCTGCGGCACGACGAGCAGCGCGGCCACGCGGATGACCCACTCGCTCGCGACGTAGGCATAGCCCCGTCAAGGGAGCGGAAGTCGAAATTCAAGGGCAGTGTCGAACTTGATGCGTGACAGCGTGATCCGGTTGCGGCGCCGCAGCCGCGCCACCCAGCCACGCGGAACACCGAATGCCCGGAACTTCCTCAGTGCAGTCGTTCGCGCGACTTGCGCGCCGTTTCGGTCAGCGTGCGACGCGCGCCGCCGCCGCGGGTGGACGTGGCCTTGCGGCGATCCTGCCAGAAGCGAAAGATGAGCACCGATGCGACGGCAAGTTCCTCGACCAGGCTCGCGCGTTTTTCGCGGTCGTCGATCCACTCGGCGAACTCGGGGTCCTGCTCGCCGAACGCGAGCGCTTCGATCGGAAAGACCCAGTCGCGCGCGTCCTCGGCGTCGTACAGCGGTTGCCACTCGTCGTCGCGCAGCTTCACTCCGGCCATGAAGCCTTCGCACCACGCGGTGCCCTCCGGCGGCTGGCGTTCCGCGGGCTTCTGGCTGGGCTTCTTTTCCTCGGGCAGGTAGAGCAGAGGACGAAAGCGCGTCGGCGACTCGGCGAGCGTGCGCTGGATGCCGACCATGTGCCGCAGGATCAGCGTCATGATCTGCTGCGCCTGTTCACTGTTGCCGTAGGCCGGCGTGGCGCTGCGGCCGCCGTCGCTCCAGACCTGCGGCAGCCACTCGGAAGGCTGGATCGATTCCGGTCCGCTCACGATGGCCGCCAGGAACCCGTCGAGCATCTCGAGGTCCATGCAGTCTTCGGGAACCGCGTCGGAAGCGAGGAAAGTCTCGAGTTCGTCGAGTTCGGCGTCGCTCAGTGGTTCGTCGAGGGTTCGGGTTTCGGCAGCCATGGCTTCTTTCCGGTAACAGCGGTTGCGTCGCGCGGCGGTCTTGAATGTTTCGAACTTCGAACCGCATATGATCACCGTTATCGAGGATTGACGCAACCTCGCGCGGACGACCCCGATCAGCGGACCGCGTGCGCGACGTTGAGCGCGGCGGCGAACAACAGCAGCGCGCCGGCCTGGTGCAGCGCGGCGAGCGGCAACGGTACGCCGTGGACGAGCGTGAGGATGCCAAACGTCACCTGCACCGCAAGCATCGCCAGCAGCAGGGCGCGCCAAGATGCGCGGCGCGCGGCGCACGCGGATCGCGTGCGATTCGCCACCACGCAGAGGTACCGCGAACGCAAGCATCCATGCGATCAGCCGATGATCGAACTGCACAGTCGCCATGTTGTAGAAGAAGTTCTTCCACGCCGGCTCGAGCGCCAGAATCTCCGGCGGGCACCCACGCTCCGTTCATCAGCGGAAACGTGTTGTAGGCGAGGCCGGCGCGGATGCCCGCGACCATGCCGCCGGAGAGGACCTGCACGAACACGGCGAGCGGGACGCGCGACGGACAAAAGCGCGCGGACGGCGCCGCGACCTGGGTGCGCGTCCGCGGCGGCGCAAGCAACGACAGCGCGGTCCAGAACATCGCGGCGAAAATCAGGAATGCGAGCCCCAGGTGCGCCGTAAGCCGGAACTGCGACACGCGCGGGTCGTCGACGAGCCCGCTCTCCACCATGTACCAGCCGAGCGCGCCCTGCGCCGCGCCGAGAGCGAAGATGACGGCCAGGCGAACGCCGTGGCCTGGCGGAATCGTCCGGCGCGCGAGGAACCACAGGAACGGCACGAGAAACGCGAAACCAATCAGGCGGCCGAGCAGCCGGTGAAAATATTCCCACCAGAAGATGCGCTGGAACTCGGGCAGCGTCATGCCCTTGTTCACCTGCAGGTATTCGGGCGTCTGCCGGTATTTCGAAAACGCGGCGTCCCAATCGGCATCGGACAGAGGCGGTAGCGTGCCGACGATGGGCTGCCACTCGGTGATCGAAAGACCGGAGTGGGTGAGGCGCGTGACGCCGCCGACGACGACGATCGCGAACACGAGCGCGCAGCAGGCAAGGAGCCATGCGGCGACCTGGCGATTCGTGCCTGCGGCGTACCGCGCGCCCAGCGCGGCAGTCGAGAGCGATACAGAGCGATCCGCTGACGTTGCCATGGCGCGAATTATCGCATGGCACTCTCGGCGGACTTGGCGCGTTCGACTGCAATGTCGCGTACAATTGCACGGGCTTGTCCGAAGCACTCGACTCCATCATCGCGAAATCGCCACGTCCGACCATGACCTTCTTTCAATGTCTGGTGCTGATATGCTTCTGGTGGTTTCCGGGCTGCACGCGCGATCGCGGAAGGGGCACCCGCGCCCGCGCTCGACAGGCACGCTGTTCGACGGCACCCGCTTTTCGCTTGCGGACCATGCGGGCAAGGTGGTCGTGCTCAATTTCTGGGCGACGTGGTGCGCACCATGCCGTCGAGGAAATGCCGGCACTGGATGCGTATTACCGCCGCCATCGCAGCGAAGGCCTGGAGCTCGTCGCCATCAGCATGGACAGTCCGAAGGACGAGGCAAAGGCGCGCGAATTGATGCGGGCCTTCTCGTTTCCGGCGGCGTTCGGGCGCGACATGAGCCTCAAGGGTTATGGCCGCATCTGGCGCCTGCCGTTGACCTTCGTCATCGACCGGCAGGGGGTGCTGCGCAAGGATGGCTGGTACGGCGACCCGCTGCTCGACGCCGCCACCCTCGAGCAGGCCGTGACGCCACTGTTGCGTGCGCGCACGAACTCGGCGAGCTTCGGTCCTCCGCCGCGCGCCTTCGCTGCTCCTTCGCCTGCCGGCTTCACATCGTGTAGTAGAGCCCTAGCGTCACGGTATAGCGCGGCTCGATCTGCAGCCCGTTGACGCGCTGATAGACAGGCACCTGCGCGAACACGTAGCCGTGCAGCATGCCGGCGATCTGGAAATTCACGCCTGGACTCAGGTACACGAGCGTGGCGCCACTGTTCTCCACATCTGCATTCGGTCCCGATTCCCGGCCCTCGATGCGCGCGTTGACCTGGATCGAAGGCACGACATGCTCGATACCGACATAGCGGAATCCGGCATTCAGATTGAATCCGGTGCCAGGACGAAACCCGTCGCGCGAATCCAGCGGCTGCTGCAACATGCCTTGCGCGAAATAGTCCCAGTTGCGGTACAGCGCGCCGAAATTGAATGCGCCGACCAGCAGGTCCGTCGTGCCCGTGCCCGGTTGCAGTCCTCGGTCGAGCGGCTCGCCTTCCTGCGGGCCGGCAATGAAATTGTTGTCGAAGCTGCCGGTGGCGAGCTTGAATCCGAGCTGCACGCCGATGCTGTGGTCCTCGGTGAAGCCCAGATAGCGGCCGACGACGCGGACATCGCCAATGCTTTGCGTGTGCGACGTCGAGATTTCAGTGTCGCCTTCCGCGATCGTCGTGTGGTAGCGGTTGTAGTAGGGCAGCTGTACGTTGACGCCCCAGTCGAGGTTCGGGCTGTAGTCGAAGCCCAGCGCGTAGTTGCGGTTGATCGTCGTCTGCTGGATCTCCTGCTCATTCGGGACCTCGAGGTTGCCGCGGTCGACCTTGTGCGTGCCGGAGCGGAGCTGGTCCTGGTTGAAATAGTCGAAGCGAAAGTCGAAGCGAAAGCCCTCGCCCGACGGCGCAAGTCCCTGGCTCGACCAGTCCGAGCTGAGGCTGCAGCCACAACTCGAACAGGCCAGCGCGGCCGGCGCCCCACCGGTCGCGGCAAGCACCGCGACCAGCAATGCGATGCGTCGCGTCATGTCGGTCTCCATCTGCCGTCCGATGTGCGCATCGCTCAATGCATGTGCGCGAGGCGCCCATCGCTTCGACCTTGACCTTGACTTCCACAGCGCCGGCCTTCTCGAAAGTCAGGAGCAGCGGAAACTGGTCGCCCTGCTTCAGCGGCTGCCTTCAGGTCTTCCAGCATCACGTGATAGCCGCCGGGCCGAAGTTCCACCGTCGCGCCCGGCTTGAGGTCGATGCCCTTCACCGCGCGCATCTTCATGAGCCGCCGTCCATGGCCATTTCGTGAATCTCCACCAGTCCCGCAACGGGCGAACTGATGGAGACCAACCGGTCGGCCTCCTTGCCCCGGTTCTCGATGGACATGAATGCGCCGGCGACCTTGGCGCCCGGCGGCGTGGCGCGCGCAAACGGGTTGCTGACGCGCAGCGATCTTGGCCGATAGTCGTCAGCCAGCGCGGCGCCACTCAACACAGCGGCAGCAAGCAATGCAAAGGCGATGGTACGTGCCATGGGATGAACCTTTGTGGATCATCGAATGGCGCGCGGAGGTCCGCGCGTGAAGCCGACACGCAACGCTGCGCGTGTGCGTCCGACGTCAGGCGTGCGATGGCGGGCCGCGCGGTTGCGCGGCAAGGACAGCCGCGATGGCGGCGGCGGCCGGCGTCGACTGCAGTGGGCCATCGGCCGCGCCGGCACCCGGGAACACGGCAAGAATAGGTGGCGGCAGCGCAGCTGAATCGTGCGCACCGGCGGGGCAGCATGGTGCGTGCGCGCAATGACGCTCGCTCGAATGCCGGGGAGGGGCGCGATCGGGAGATGCGGTGGGGGCACCGCGCACCGACGTACAGAAGTCGCCGGGCAACGCGGCAGGCGCCGGTGCGGCGTAGGACACGACGGGCGCGGCGACGTGCATCGCAGCCGCCAGGAACATCAAACAAGGACGCAGGATTCGCCTCATCGTGGGAGATTCTAGCAGTCGGTCCAAGGAGTTCGACCGGCGATGGCGCGCGCCGCGCAGCAATCCGGTAAGCCGCGATCGTGCTGCACAGCACAATGGAATTCGCGTTGACACGTCCCGGGCAACGCGGTTCAATTGGTCTGGCCACTTGACCAGAGCGCCGCGGCCGTTCGTTCCGCAAAGGCGCCTTGCGTGGACCCACCACCCTGAGGAGGAATACATGCGAGACCCGATACGCGTTGTGCTGCATGGCCTGCTGGTCGCCGGCCTTGCAGTATCTGCGGCAGTTTTCGCGCAGGCACCCATCACGCTGCACGGTGCCGTGCAATTCAATGACGGCCACGCGTTCAACCGGTCGCTGGAGAAGTTCCAGGAACTGACGGCCAAATACTACGGCAAGCCGATCACCTTCGTGTTGCACAAGAACAGCGAACTCGGTCTCGAGAAGGACTACTTCGCATTCATGAACCAGGGCATCTCGGTCGATTACGGCATCGTGTCGCCGGCGCACATGTCGACGTTCTCCAAGGCCGCGCCGTTCATCGATGCGCCGTTCCTGTTCCGCGACCTCGACCACTGGAACAAGGTGCTTGACGCCGACACGCTGAAGCCGATCGCCGACGAAGTCTCTGCCAAGGGTGACGTGATGCTGATCGGTTTCGCCGGCGGCGGCACGCGCAACATCTTCGCCAACAAGCCGGTGCGCAACCTGCAGGAGATGAAGGGGCTCAAGGTCCGCGTGCAGGGCGCGCCGATCTGGAGCAAGACCTTCTCCGCGGTCGGCATGTCGCCGACGGTGATCGCCTACGACGAAATCTACAACGCGATCCAGAACGGCGTGATCAGCGCGGGCGAGAACGAAGCCGCCGGCGTGGAAGCGATGAAGTTCTATGAAGTCGGTCCCAATCTCAACATGACGCAGCACGCGATCACGATCCGGCCGATCTGCTTCTCGGGCAAGACGTTCAAGAAGCTGCCACCGGACCTGCAGGCCGCGATCCTCAAAGCGGGCAAGGAAGCCGGCATCTACGGCCGCCAGATCGAGTCGGGCGAGGACCAGAAGAAGCTCGAAGCGATGCAGGCAGCCGGCAAGCTCAAGATGATTCCGTTCGCCGATCGCGCGGCAATGAAGAAGCTGGCGGACCCCGTGATGGCCGACTACGCCAAGGAAATCGGCGCCTCGGAAATCTACAACAAGATCAACGCGATGTAGCGGTCGCTCGGAAATCCGGCGGACGCGATGCTTCCGCCGGATTTTTTTTGCCGCCTTGCGGCGACGTGCGGGAGGGTAAATGCGCAAGTTCATCAACGGCTATTACCGGCTGCTCAATGTCCTGCTGGGCATCAGCGTCGGCGTGCTCGTCGTGCCGGTGACGATCCAGATGTTCTCGCGCTTCACCCAGCTGATCCCCGCATGGATCTGGACCGAGGAGATGGCGCGCTTCCTGTTCATCTGGATGGTGATGCTGGGCGCGATGATCGGCGTGCGCGACGGCTCCCATTTCGACGTCGACGTGTGGCCGGAGTTAAAGCCCAGGGCCAACGCACTGCTGCGGATCGTGTCGATGCTGTTCGTCCTCGTGTTCGCGCTGGTGTTCGTGTGGTACGGCATCAAGTTCGTGCAGTTCGGGTGGAACCAGTCCTCCGAGCTGGCAGACATGCCGATGACGTGGATATTCGTCGCGTGGCCGCTGACTGGAGTCACGTGGCTGCTGTTCGGATTCGAGCGCCTCCGCGCCGACCTGCGCATCGTGATCGACGGGCCGGGGCCGGATGTCGGCGATGTCCGCCGCGAAATCGGCACGGGCAGCGTGGTATGAAGCTCCCCCGAAGCGAACTGCGTTCGCCTCCCCCCAGGGGGCAGCCGCGCCCTTGGGACGGCCCTGCGGGCGCGGCAAACTCGCGTGGGGGTCCAAGAATGACCGGCGCAACCCTCACGCCGGCCGTCGCGGCGATGTGGCTGTTCGGACCGTTCTTCCTCCTGATGATCCTGCGCGTGCCGGTGGCGTTCGCGCTGGGCTCGCCTGCCTGCCCGTGCTGTTCGTCGAGCCGCGGCTGTCGCCGATGGTAGTGTTCAACACGACGTTCAAGGCCTACAACTCGTTCATCCTGCTCGCGGTTCCGTTCTTCCTGCTGACCGCCAACCTGATGAACGTCGGCGGCATCACCGATCGTCTGGTCACTCTGTCGCGGACGATGGTCGGCAACTTCCCCGGCGCGCTGGCGCAGATCAACGTGCTGCTGTCGGTGTTCTTCGCCGGCATCTCCGGCTCGTCCACCGCCGATGCGGCGAGCCAGGGCAAGATCTTCATCGAAGCGCAGGTCAAGGAGGGCTACGACCTCTCGTTCTCGATAGCGATCACCGCCGTGTCGGCCGTGCTCGCGGTGATCATTCCGCCCTCGATCCTGATGGTCGTCTGGGGCGGCGTACTGCAGGTGTCGATCGGGGCGCTATACCTGGCCGGCGTGGTCCCGGGCCTGCTCATCGGTCTCGCGCAGATGGCGACCGTGCACGCGTACGCCAAGGTCCGCAAGTACCCGACCTACCCGCGCGCCGCTCTGCGCGAGTTCTTTCCGCCGCGGCCGTGGCCGTCCCGCACTGATGACGCCGTTCATCATCGTCGGCGGCATCCTGCTAGGCTGGTTCACCGCCACCGAGTCCGCGGCGGCTGCCGTGATCTACGCCGCCGTGCTGTCGCTCGGCTTCTATCGCGAGATGGGCAGCAAGGAACTGTGGCATGCGCTGCTCGAGACCGGCAAGCTGTCGGCCATCGCGCTGTTCTGCGTCGGGACCGCGTCGGTGTTCGGCTGGTTGCTCGCCTACTTCCAGATTCCCAAGGCGCTGCTCGAGAATGTAACGACATGGGGATTGGGCATCATCGGCGTCGGCTTCTTCATCGCGTTCGTGTTCCTCGTCGTCGGCTGCTTCCTGGACGCGATTCCCGCGATCATCATCGTCGGTACGACGCTGCAGCCGCTGGCGGAGTCCGTGCACATGCATCCGGTGTCGTTTGCGATCATCGGCATCGTGGCGCTGGCGTTCGGCCTCGTCACGCCGCCCTACGGCCTGTGCCTGATGATCTCCTGCGCGATCGCCAAGGTTCGATTGCGGTA
>CAWAKN010000005.1:0-246011 GCA_963782625.1 uncultured beta proteobacterium
CTTGTCGTGCGCCTTATTTGGATCAGTACGTTTCGAGGTGATAGCGACCCTTGGCGCGCAGGTCCGGCAGCAGCGTGGCCCAGTCCATGTCGCACTGGCGGCAGACGTCGGCGAACGCCTCCGCGACCCCTTCCTCCATCCCCTTCAGTCCGCAGATGTAGATGTAGCAATGCTCGTCGCGCAGCAGACGCGCAACGTCTTCGCCGCGGCGCCGGATCAGGTCCTGCACGTAGCGCTTAGGCTCTCCCGGGACGCGTGAGAACGCGAAGTTGATGTCGATGAAGTCCTTTGGCAACTTTTGCAGCGGACCGAAGTAGGGCAGTTCCTCCGCGGCACGCGCGCCGAAGAACAGCATCAGCTCGCCGCCTTCCTTTTGCGCGATGCGGCGGCGCCGCCGTTCCGTCATGGCGCGCATCGGCGCCGAGCCGGTTCCCGTGCAGATCATGAGGAGGCTCGAACCCGGATGGTTCGGCATGAGGAAGCTGGACCCGAACGGCCCGACGACCTGGACAGTGTCTCCCTTGGCCAGGTCGCACAGATAGTTCGACGCGACGCCTGCGACCGCGGTACCTGCGTGATCCGCGGTGACGCGCTTGACCGTCAGCGCGACGTTGTTGTAGCCCGGGCGTTCGCCTTCGCGCGGGCTGGCGACCGAATACAGCCGCACGTGATGCGGCCGTCCCAACGCGTCGGCTCCGGGCGGGACGATGCCGATCGTCTGACCCTCGAGGACCGGAAACGCCGTCGCGCCGAAGTCGAGCACGATGTGCCGGATGTCGCTCGAGGCCCCCTGCGCGGTGAGTGCGAAGTTGCCGCTGACGGTGGCCAGCGCAGGATTGGCCACGGTGTGCAGGTTCACGTACGGATGCGCGGCCGACCACGGCGCTGCGACCGCGCCACCCTGGCCCGCGCTGGCCTCGGCCGTGATGCGCGCGATGTCCTGCGGGATCTCCGGCGCCGCGCCGGGACCTGGATCCTCCTGCGCCGGCAGCGCGTCCCACGCGAATTGCTCGTCGAGCGTGTAGATCCTGGCGCGCGAAACCTGCCGCCAGTTGTCGATGGAACCGGTCGGGCATGGCGAGATGCAGGCGTTGCAGCCGTTGCACTTTGCGGCGTCGACGACGTAGTTGCGCGAGTCGTGCGTGATCGCATCGACCGGGCACGTCTCCTCGCAAGTATTGCAGCGGATGCAGATCTCCGGGTCGATCAGGTGCTGGCGAATGACCTCGATCGGCGCCGCGTCCACAGTTGTCGTTGCCCCGGGGCTAGTTGAACCGCACGTAGCGGAAATCGACCGGCTGCTTGTTGATGCCCATGGTGGGCGGCGCGATCCAGTTGGCGAACCTTCCGGGCTCGACAACACGGCCCATCAGCGACGCAACGAACGCGCGATCCTCGGGTGTCGCGAGCCACTCGCGTTCGCGCGCGGACCACTCCGCTGCGTCGACGACGCGTCCGTCGGGAGAGACGCGGGTGTTGGCGAGCGTGCCGATCTTGCGGTTGAACGCCTTGTGCGGCACCGCGAGGCGAAATGGCACCCCGGCCTTTTCCATCACCTTGTTCCAGCGGCCGATCCCGCTCACGGAGTCCTTGATGTAGTCGTCGCGCAGCACTTCGTTCAGCGCGTTCAGCATGGGCACGTCGCGCTGCACCAGGCGGCCGTCGACAGCTTCGAGGATGCCGTAGTGCGCGTCCTGCAGCCGGTGGTCGTCGCCGCGCTTGGCTTCCTCGAAGCGTCCCTTCAGTCCCGCGTTGTAGAACGTCGCCGCGTTCGACGACTGGTCGGCGCCGAAGAGGTCGACCGTCACGGAAAAATGGAAATTGAGATAGCGCTGAATCGTTGGCAGGTCGATGGCGCCTTCGGCGCGGATGCGCGCGGGATCGTCGGTCTCGAGCCGCTTCATCACGTCGCACGTGCGCTGCAGCACGCGCGCCACGCCCGATTCGCCGACGAACATGTGGTGGGCTTCCTCGGTCAACATGAATTTCGTCGTGCGCGCCAGCGGGTCGAAGCTCGACTCGGCCAGTGCGCACAGCTGGAACTTGCCGTCGCGATCGGTGAAGTAGGTGAACATGAAGAACGCGAGCCAGTCCGGCGTCTTCTCGTTGAACGCGCCGAGAATGCGCGGATTGTCGCTGTCGCCGGAGCGGCGCTGCAGCAGGTCTTCCGCTTCCTCGCGGCCGTCGCGTCCGAAGTAGCGGTGCAGCAGATAGACCATCGCCCACAAGTGGCGGCCCTCCTCGACATTCACCTGGAACAGGTTGCGCAGGTCGTACTGCGACGGGCAGGTGAGTCCCAGGTGACGTTGCTGCTCCACGGATGCGGGTTCCGTGTCTCCCTGGGTCACGATGATGCGGCGCAGGTTGGCACGGTGCTCTCCGGGGATGTCCTGCCAGGCGGGTTCGCCGAGGTGCTCGCCGAAGTGGATCTTGCGTTCCGTCTCGGCCGGGGCGAGGAAAATGCCCCAGCGATAGTCGGGCATCTTCACGTGATCGAAATGCGCCCAACCACCCGGTTCCACGCTCACTGCGGTACGAAGGTACACATCGAAGTCCTGCGCCCCATCCGGCCCCATGTCGGCCCACCACTTGAGATAGTTCGGCCGCCATTGCTCGAGCGCACGCTGCAGGGTCCGGTCGCCGGCCAGGTCGACGTTGTTGGGAATCATCTCGCTGTAGTTGATGCTGCTCATCGCGCAATCCCTTTCTTCAGCTACACGCGGTTCGGATCGAACTGCGGCTTGCCGCCCTTGCCGTAGACCTTGAGCGCGCCCTTTTCGCCGACGGCGTTGGGCCGGATGAAGATCCAGTTCTGCCACGCGGACAGCCGCCCGAAAATGCGCGTTTCCATCGTTTCCTTGCCGCCGAAGCGCAGGTTGGCTTCGAGGCCGGTCAGCGCGTCCGGCGACATGCTCGCCCGCTCTTCGATCGCAATGCGGATCTCGTCGGTCCAGTCCAGATCGTCGGGCGCCGCCGTGACCAGACCGAGGCGTTCCGCGTCGACGGGCGACAATGCCTTGCCCATCGTCGCGCGCACGGTCACGATCGGATCGGCCTCGTCGGAGAAGCGGCGGGCGAGGCGCGTCTGGCCGCTGACCATCGGATACGCGGAGAAGTTGAGTTCGGTCAGCGCAATGCGCGGTTCGCGCTCGCCGTCGTCAGGCAGGCTCGCCATGTAGGTGCGATCCGCGGCCAGGGCCAGCTCGAACAGCGTGCCCGCGAAGCACGATCCGGGTTCGACCAACGCGAACAGTGTGCGCGACGTCACGTCGAGCCGCGCGAACGTCCGGCGCAGCAGGCCGATCGTCTCGCGGACGAGCCAATGGTCGCGCCATTGCCACATGGTGGCATCGAGCGCGAGAACGGATTGCGCATCCCCCTGCGTTTTCATGAGCCACGTGCCGATGGCGGTCTCGTTGGTGCGCAGCGACAGGATCGCATCGTCCAGTTCGCGCGCCATCGCCAGCGGCCACCATGTCGCGCCCGCCGCTTCGATGCCGGCGACGTCCGATGGCTGCGTTTGCGCGGGTCCCCGCACGACGAGCGTTGCGGTGCGCGCCACACGATCGATGTTCACGTCGACGTGTTCATAGTGGAGGCCCGTAGCGTCGACCTGGCGCTGCAATGGCGTCAGCGCGACGCCGTTGCCTTCGGCGGGGCGGTTGCTGTTGTCCGCAAGCTCCAGCGCGCGTGCGCGGACGGCGTCCGCGAACTGCGCAGGCTTGACAATGGCGTCGACCAGCCGCCAGTCGCGGGCCTTCTGGCCGCGTATACCTTCGTTCAGCGTGCAGAAGATATCGGCGAGGTCGTGCCGCACGCGACGCTTGTCGGTGAGCCGGGTCAGGCCGCCGGTTCCCGGCAGGACCCCCAGCAGCGGAACTTCGGGCAAGGCGACGCTCGACGAGCGGTCGTCGACGAGGATTATTTCGTCGCACGCCAGCGCCAATTCATAACCGCCGCCCGCGCACGCGCCGTTCACGGCTGCGACGAACTTGAGTCCGGAGTGACGGCTCGCATCCTCCAGCCCGTTGCGCGTCTCATTAGTGAATTTGCAGAAGTTGACCTTCCACGCATGGCTGGAAAGGCCAAGCATGAAGATGTTGGCCCCCGAACAGAACACGCGATCCTTCGCACTTGTGACGATGACGCAGCGGACTTCCGGATGCTCGAAGCGGATGCGCTGCACGGCATCGTGCAGCTCGATGTCGACACCCAGGTCGTAGGAGTTGAGCTTGAGCTTGTACCCGCCCCGGATGCCGCCGTCCTCGGCAACGTCGAGCGCAAGCGTCGCGATCGGCCCGGCGAAGGACATCTTCCAGTGCCGGTAACGGGATGGCTCCGTCCGGTAGTCGACGATGCCAGGATCATCGGCCATCTACGATCTCCATGGGGCAGGGCGCTTGCGGTAACCCAAAAATGTAAAATAATGCATGATACGGGCAATTAATTGGCAATATGATGCATATCAAGTTGACGCTTGTAGCACATCTGGCGGCAACCGCAGCTGGATGATCGCCAGCAACTCTGCAAAGGCATCGTCTTGGGACTTGCCGCTGGTGTTGACGGTGACATCAGCCCGGCCGTACAGCGCTTCGCGCCCGGCCAGGATGCGCTTGAGATCGGCCATGGCTTCGGCGTTGCCGGCCATGGGCCGCATATCGCCTTGGGCGACGACCCGCTGCATGTGCTCTTCGGGCGATGCGCGGAGCCAGACCGTGAAGCACCGGGATCGCAGCAATTCGTAGGTAGCGGGCTCGGAAACCAAACCGCCCGCCGTGGCGACGACCGCCTTGGGGAATGTCGAGATCGCCTCGTCCAGGGCGCGCTGCTCGTATCGGCGGTAAGCCTGTGAACCGTAGAGGGAATGTATTTCCAGGACATCGCAGCCGGCGATGCGCTCGACAATGCGATTGAGTTCCACGAACGGGACGCCCAACGCTTCGGCCAGCATCCGGCCTAGTGAGGACTTACCCGCGCCGCGCAGCCCGATGAGCGCAATTCGGCCGGTGCGCGACGGGTGGGGATGATCGGCGCCCAGCAGGTCGGCCAGCGCGAGCCGCACCCGTTGCAGCGTCGCCTCATCCCGCCCACGAAGCATTTGGCGGATTCGGATCAACTCGGGCGACGCGATACCGTCCTGGCCGACCAACTCGGCCATGGAGCAATTCAGCGCCTGTGCAAGCTGCCGCAGCAGCAGGACGGAGGCATTCCCGGTCCCGGTTTCCAGGTTCGCCAGGTGGCGCTCGGAGATTCCGGCCTCCCGCGCAAGCACCTTGCGGGTGACCCCCCGCCGCGAGCGCATCAGGCGTACGCGTTCCCCTAGTACGGTCAGGAACGGGTCCCTTACATCGATTGCTGAAGCTGCTTCGGTCATGGTCAACTACAGTGCGAATGGATCATGCATTTTATTGCTTGCCACGGAGAAATGGCATGCATTAAAGTACCAGACACACCGCCGCGGCGCAAATTTTTGTCCCGCTGCCACAGGGTAATCTGCCGAATTTTGGAGGTCGCAATGCCCGCGCACGGCACGCCGCCGGAACGGCTCAACTTTGCCCACGCCACCCTCGAGCGCAATGCAGGGCGCGGGGACAAACCAGCCTACATCGACGACCTGGAAGCGCTTTCCTACGGCGAACTCGACCGGCGCGTGCGCGCGGCGGCGGCGGCGTATCTCGCGCTGGGGCTACGTCGCGAAGAACGGGTCCTGCTCTGCCTGCAGGACACGGTCGATTTCCCCGTGGCGTTTCTTGGCGCGCTGTACGCGGGCGTCGTGCCGGTCGCGGTCAACACGCTGCTCACCGCGGACGACTACGCGTACATGCTGGCCCACAGCCGCGCGCAGGCGCTGCTGGTGTCAGGTGCGCTGCTGCCGACGCTGCAGCAGGCGCTTGCGCGCGGCGGTCACGACGTGAGGCACGTGATCGTGTCGCGCGCGGTTTCGTCGCCGGCTGCCGCAACGCTCGAGCCCGTGCTGGATTTTGCGCAATGGCGTAAGGCTTTGGCACCCATGACGATGCCAGCGGACACCGGCGCGGACGACATCGCGTTCTGGCTCTACTCGTCCGGATCCACGGGACGGCCCAAGGGTACGGTGCATACGCACGCCAACCTGCATTGGACCAGCGAACTCTACGGGACGCCGGTCATGGGGGTGACGGAGAACGATGTCGTGTTCTCTGCGGCCAAACTCTTCTTCGCCTATGGTCTCGGCAACGCGCTCACGTTTCCGCTGGGCGTTGGCGCGACAACGATCCTGATGGCCGAGCGGGCAACGCCACAGGCGGTGTTCCAGCGGCTGGTCGAACGCAAGCCGACGATCTTCTGCGGCGTGCCCACGCTCTATGCGGCCATGCTGGCGTCGCCCGCCTTGCCTGCGCGCGCGGACGTGGCGTTGCGCCGCTGCGTCTCCGCGGGAGAAGCGCTGCCGCGCGAGGTCGGCGAACGCTTCGCCGCGCGCTTCGGCTGCGAAGTGCTGGATGGCATCGGATCGACCGAGATGCTGCACATCTTCCTGTCCAACCTTCCGGGCCAGGTCCGCTACGGCACGACGGGCAAACCCGTGCCGGGCTATGACATTGAACTGCGCGGGGAGGACGGCAAGCCGGTCGGCGTCGATGTGATCGGGGATCTCTATGTCCGCGGGCCTACTGCGGCGTTAATGTACTGGGGGAGTCGTGAACGCTCGCGCGCGACGTTCCAGGGCGAGTGGACGAAAAGCGGCGACAAGTACACGCGCGGCGCCGATGGCTATTACACATATGCGGGACGCAGCGACGACATGCTCAAGGTCAGCGGCCAATATGTGTCGCCGTTCGAGGTCGAGGCCGCGCTGATGCGGCACGACGCCGTGCAGGAGGCGGCCGTCGTCGGCAAGATCGGCGACGACGGGCTCACCCGGACTCTCGCGTTTGTCGTCCTCAAGTCCGGGCAGGGCGGTGACGCGCAACTGGCGCAGGCGCTGCAGGCATTCGTCAAGGACCAGCTTGCTCCCTACAAGTATCCGCGCGAGATCCGATTCCTGTCGGAACTGCCCAAGACCGCGACCGGCAAGATTCAGCGGTTCAAGCTGCGCGAAGGCGCGGCGGGCTGATGGCGCCTTGAATTTCCGTTTGGAGCCCGCGTTTGCGGATCTCGTCATCGGCGGCCGGTTGCAACGGCTCGAATACGCTTGGATCGGTTCCGAAAGTGACGGCGGGCCGGTCATCGTGTTCCTGCACGAAGGCCTGGGGTCGCTCGCCATGTGGAAGGACTATCCGGCCGCGCTCTGCGCAGCAGCAGGTGCACGCGGGCTGGTGTACTCGCGCTATGGCTACGGACGCTCCACGCCGCGACCGGCGGAGGAGAAGTGGCCGGTCGATTTCATGCATGTGCAGGCGAAGGAAGTGCTGCCAGCCTTGTTGACGTCGCTTCGAATCGATGAACCGGTCTGGCTGTTCGGTCACAGCGACGGCGCCTCCATCGCGCTGCTCTACGCGGCCGAGCACGCGGAGCGCGTCGCCGGACTGGTCGCGGTCGCGCCGCATGTCTTCGTCGAGGACGTCAGCGTGGCCAGCATCGAGCAGGCGCGCGTCGCCTACGCCGCGACCGATCTCAGGCGCCGGCTGGCGCGCTATCACGACGACCCCGATTCCGCGTTTCGCGGCTGGAACGACGTCTGGCTCGATCCCGCGTTTCGCGGCTGGAACATCGAGTCCTGCCTTACGGGCATCCGCTGCCCGGTGCTCGCCGTGCAAGGCGAGGACGACGAGTACGGAACGATGGCGCAGGTCGACGCCATCGCGCAGCTGGTCCCGCAGACGCGCCTGCTCAAGCTGTCGGCCTGCGGCCACTCGCCGCACCGCGATCAGCCCGTGGCGCTGACCGAGGCTGTGGTGGCGTTCCTCGACGAAAATCGACGGGTTCCGGTACGCTCGGCCGCTGCCGCCGGTCCATGATCCGGGAGTACGACCGCAGCGGGCGAGGTTCGGCGTACAGGATGCGCGGGCGACGATGAGTCGTGTAGGATGACTCGCGAACCGCTGAGAGGACGCGGAGCAACGTTGAGGAGGAGAGCAGTGGGGACGAACGAACAGTTGCGGCAACGCCGCCGGGTGATCCAGGCGCTTGGCGCTGCGGGCACGCTTGGCGCGGTCGGGGGATCGAAGTTGGCACTGGCCCAGGCCGGCAAGCTCAAGATCGGTTTCATGTTGCCCTATACCGGCACCTTCGCGGCGCTGGGGCGAGCCATCGAGAACGGCTTCAAGCTCTATGTTGCCGAGCAGGGCGGCAAGCTCGGCGGACGCGAGCTCGAGTATTTCACCGTCGACGACGAATCGGACCCCGCGAAGGCGGCGGACAACGTCAACAAGCTCATCAAGCGCGACAATGTGGATGTCATCGTCGGCACCGTCCATTCGGGCGTGCAGATGGGGATCGTGAAGGCCGCGCGCGACAACAACACGCTGCTGATCATTCCCAATGCCGGGGTGGACGAGGCGACCGGCCCGCTGTGCGCGCCGAATGTCTTCCGAGTCTCGTTCTCCAATTCGCAACCTGGACTCGCGATGGGCATCGTCGCTGCGCTGAAGGGGTACAAGACCGCGGTCACGATTACCTGGAAGTACGCCGCGGGAGAGCAGTCGATCGGCGGGTTCAAGAGCACCTTCGAGAAGGGTGGTGGCAAGGTGTTGAAGGAGCTCTCGCTGCCGTTCCCTGGCGTCGAATTTCAGCCACTCTTGACCGAACTCGCTTCGCTCAAGCCCTCCTGCGCCTACGCCTTCTTCGCCGGCGGAGGTGCCGTCAAGTTCGTCAAGGACTATGCCGCGGCCGGCCTCAAGGACAAGATTCCGTTGCTCGGCGCGGGATTTCTTACCGACGGCACGCTCGATGCGCAAGGTGCGGCCGCAGATGGGCTACTCACCACGCTGCATTACGCCGACAATCTGACCACACCGCGCAACAACTCGTTTCGACTCGCCTACGCCAAGACTTACAGCGCCAAGGCCGACGTCTACGCCGTGCAGGGCTACGATTCGGCGCAGCTCTTAGGGCTCGGGTTGCGGGCCGTTGGTGGTGACATCAGCCAGCGTCAACTGCTCTACCGGGCGATGGCTGCGGCGGAGATCGACAGCCCGCGCGGCAAGATTACACTCTCGCCCTCGCACAACGTGGTGCAGGACTTCTACCTGCGCAAGGTCGAGAACGGGGAAAACAGATCCATCGGCCTGGCTGCGAAGTCGCTCGCCGATCCCGGACGCGGCTGCACGATGTGACGATTGACCGGCGACGTTTTGTCGTCGTGCTGGGCGTTAGTGCGCTCGCGCCGCAGGTTGCTCCGTTCGCCCAACAGCCGCGGCCGATCCCGCGGATCGGCCTACTGATTCCGGAGACGCCTTCCGTTGAGGCGAGTCGCGTCGAAGCGCTGCGCGCGGGCCTACGCGGTTACGGCTATGTCGAGAGCAAGAGCATCGTTATCGAACTTCGATCGGCCGAGGGCAATTACGATCGTCTGCCCGAACTGGCGGCGGAGCTGGCCAGCCTCAGGGTCGACGTGATCGTCGCGTTTGGAACCAAAGCGGTGTCGGCAGCCCAGCGTGCCACCGCGACGATTCCCATCGTCGATCCGGTCATGGGCGATCCCGTTGCGCTCGGCCTCTCCAGCAGCCTCGCACGGCCGGGAGGGAATATCACCGGGTCCGTCCAGTTTTCGCCGGAAACCGCCGCGAAAAGGCTGGAGTTTCTCAAGGAGGCAATTCCGCGCATCACGCGAATTGCGGTACTCGTCAATCCTGCGAACGCCGGGACTTCGCTGCAACTTGAGACCCTGCGCGTTAGGGCAAACGCATTGCACGTGGAGGTGCAAGTACTCGAAGGACGCAGCGCCAAGGAGTTGGGGGATGCGCTTGCGACTTTGGCGCAGCGCCGCGTCGATGCGCTGATGGTTCCAACGGACACGCTCTTCCGAGCCCACGCCATCGAGATCGCAGGCCGTGCAGCAAGTCTCAAGCTCCCTTCGGCCGGGTCCAGGGAATTCGCGGTCGCCGGCGGGCTGATCGGATACGGGCCTGATCCGATTCCGCTGTATCGGCGCTCCGCTTATTTTGTGGACAGAATTCTCAAAGGCGCGAAGCCGGATGACCTGCCGATTGAGCGTGCGACCAAGGTCGATCTGGTGATCAATCTCAGGACGGCGACAGCGCTCGGCATCACCGTTCCGCAATCACTGGTGGTGCGCGCGGATGAATTGATTCGCTGAAGACTGACTGCCGAAGGTGGGCGAGTGGCGTGCATGCCCTTCGCGAGGGAAACACTTGCAAGGGAACGCACATCCTTGTCCGGCGCTGCTAGAATTTCCGCATGGCCAAGGCTCCCGAAGAACCGCCGCTGCTCGACGCCGAGCACGCCGCATTCGTAGAAAGTGGCGTGTCGATCCTCGCTGCGTCGCGTGACGCCGACGACGCGCCGTCGGTGGCCCGTTCGCACGGATGCCGCGTATCCGCCGACCGGCGCCGGGTGACGATCTTCGTCGCCCGCGGCCAGGCCGGAACCTTGCTCGACGACGTCGGCCGCTGCGGCGCGCTGGCCGTCGTGTTTAGCTATCCGCCGACGCATCGCACGATTCAATTGAAGAGCGAACATGCGGTGGTGCGCCCGCCGGCGCCCGGCGAGACCGATCACGTCGCTGCCTACGTCGACGCGTTCACGTCGGGCGTATCGCCGTTCGGCTACGAGCCGCGCCAGATGGCCACGCTGTTCGCGTTCACCGAAGGCGACCTTGTCGCGATCGATTTCGTGCCGGAGAGCGCGTTCGTGCAAACGCCCGGTCCCAAGGCCGGTGCGCCGATGCCGCCTCCCGCGCAATGAGTTCCACCCTTTCCGTCGACGACATCCGGGCGTGCATGGACGGCGCGATCCCGGCGGCTGTGGCGACCTGCGCGCCGGACGGTACACCGAACGTGTCGTTGGTCTCGCAGGTTTTCTATGTCGACGGAGCGCACGTCGCGTTGTCATACCAGTTCTTCAACAAGACGCGGCAGAACGTGTTGGCCACGCTGCGAGCCATGGCGCTGGCCATCGATCCGCAGACGATGGCCCGGTACCGGCTCGTGCTCGACTATGTGCGCACCGAGGTCGAGGGGCCGCTGTTCGAGCGAATGAAGGCCCACCTGGCCGGCATCGCTTCGCACACGGGCATGGCGGGCGTGTTCAAACTGCAGGGCGCGGACGTCTACCGTGTGCGGGCGATCGACCCCGTGCCCTGCGTGACGCTGCCGGAGCCGGCGGGGCGACGCAATCTTCTGGCCGCCGTACGCGGCGTCGCGCAACGCGTGGGCGGCAGCACCGATCTCGCGCACCTGTTCGACGAGACGCTGATCGCACTGGAGGCGAACTTCGGGATCCGGCACGCGATGCTGCTGATGGCCGACCCACCGCGGGAGCGCGTGTATACCGTCGCAACGCGCGGATATGCGACATCGGGAGTCGGATCCGAGATCGCGTTCGGCGCCGGCGTGATCGGCGTCGCCGCGCGCGAACGCACGCCGATCCGCATCATGCATGCGACCAATGAGTGGGGCTATGGCCGCGCGATTCGCGAAAGCGCCGCCGACGACGGGTTGCGCGACGTCATCGCCAAGGAAATTCCGTTGCCGGGACTGGCCGACTCGCGCAGCCAGCTCGCTGTGCCGCTGCTCGCCGGAGGCGCACTCGTCGGCGTGCTGTTCGTCGAGGATGTCGCCGACCGGCGCTTCGGCTATGACGACGAGGACGCGCTGCTCGCGATCGCGGGGCTGCTGGGTCCCGCGATTCGCGGCATGCAGGCTTGCGCCGACGACGCCGACGACGCGCCGCGCCAGCGGTCCGGGCAGCCAAGCGTCTTGGGGCCGCCGCTGAAACTGCGCCACTACGCCGCCGATGACAGCATCTTCGTAGGCGACGATTACCTGATCAAAGGTGTCGCAGGGGCGATCCTTTGGAAGCTGGTCGGCGACTACGCGAGCGCGGGCCGCACCGACTTCACCAACCGCGAGCTGCGGCTGGACCCGCAGATCCGGCTCCCGGACCTGTTCGACAATCTCGAGGCGCGCCTCATCCTGCTGCAGCGGCGACTGGCCGAGCGCAACGACGCGGTGCGCATCGAGAAGACGGGCCGCGGCCGTTTCCGCCTTTGCGTACAGCGGCCCATGGAGCTGCAGGAAATCTCCGCGGGCGCGAAGGCCGGCGCGTAGCCGGCCGTCGACGCGCGTTGCCCGCAGTTCAGGCGAACGTCAACGTACGTTGGTTCCGGATGTGAGCCCGGCCACCAGCTTGGCCCAATCGCGGTGCGCGAGATGCGCCTTGAGCATCGCGAGCGTCGCATCGAAGACTTCCGCGGGCGCGCTCGCGCGGAGCGCCGACAGCAGCGCCAGGCGATCGGTGTGCGGGATGGCAGGCACCATCCAACGCATGTACGCGGACTTCAAGGGTGGTGCGATCGAGCCGACGATGGCGCGCTCGATCCCGACCAGTTCCTCGTCGCTGTGCGTCGACCACAGCACGGCGTTGTGATCGGTCTCCTCGGCCGCCATGTGCACCAGGTTGTCGGCGACGAACGCGGCGAGGGCGCGATACAGGACGCGGGCGGCCGCGCCGCGTCGGGCCGCCGTCGCGTTGCCCAACGCCAGCAGGTCCGCGGCCAGTCGCGCAAACGAGGCGACGTGTTCCTCGTGATCGTGCGCGATGCGCGCCGTCGCGCCGGGCTGCCGCGCCTCGAGCGCCGGGTGGATCCACGCGTTCTCCTTGTCGAGGTGGCCGCGGAAGAGAACGAGCAGCTCGTTCATCTGCAGCGTGACGGCCGCCACGTCGGCAGGGTCGTCCGCGTCCATACGGCCGACCGCGGACAACGCGTCGCCCATGCACAGGCGCAGCCCGGCGTGGATGTTGCGATACAGGTCGTGGCGCGGAGTCGCCGGCAGTGCGCGACGACGCGGCGCGGTCGATGCATGGCTGGCATACGAATCCGCAGGGATTTCGGCGGTGGTGAAGGCATTGCGATCCATAGCTTTTGTCTCCGGGAACGGCCGCTGCAATGGGCAGCGGGCGGGGGTTGGATGATCAGTGGCCGGCCTTGCCGCTCGCGGTCTTGACCGGAAGGTTCTGCGGTTCGAACACGATGTATGGCGATGCGGGGACCTGGCCCGGCGGCACGTAGGCCGGGGCGGGTTCGCCCGTCGGCCCCAGGCTGCGCGCATAGCGATAGATCGCGCGCAGGTCGTCGTCGCTCATGTCGCGCAGGTTGAACCAGGGCATCGGGGGCCGCCGCGCCGCGCGCGCCTGGGCCATCCATTGCTCTTCGGTCAGTTTCTGCATCGACAGCCGCAGGTTGGCCGGATACGTTGTGCCCCACGGGCCCATGAAACCCACCGGGCTGCCGGAGAGCCACTCGGACTCGGGAACCTTGCCGTCCGCCTCCGGGTAATGCGCGGTATGGCAATCGTTGCAAGCGCCGATCTGGATAATGTATTTGCCGCGGGCGATCGACGCTGCGTCGGCGGCGGGGTCGGCGGCGAGGGCCATCCCCGAACTGAGCGCGGCCGCTGCGGCCACGATGCGGACTAATCTCGACATCTTCATGGTCTGCCTCTCCTCGTTGGCCCCGGCGGGCCCGGTTGTGTCGCGATCTCGCGATCGATGGCCGCAGATTACCGGGGGCGGGAGGCGCCGTTTGCTAAATGATCCGTTAGGACTTCCTCATTGATTCTTAAGCCAACATCCGCGCCAGCGCGGCCGCATGTTGGATCTCGGGCGACCGGTCGCGCTCCGCCCGGATGAATCGCGACAGGCACGGACGGGCGGCCGAAAAACCACAAATCCCAATCGCGGCCGGGCGAATGTAGGTACGATCCGGATCGGTCCGCGCGATGCCCGGAGTCGGCCCGGTGCCGGGGCGCCGGATAGGCTACGATCACCGACACCGCATGGATCTGCCCACCTTTCTCGTCCAGTGCCTCAACGCGCTGCAGTACGGCCTGCTGCTGTTCCTGGTCGCCAGTGGCCTGACGCTCATCTTCGGGATCATGGGCGTGATCAACCTGGCGCACGGCAGCTTCTACATGATCGGCGCCTATCTCGCGTTTTCGCTCTCGCCCGTGTTCGGCGGCAACTTCGCGGCGACGCTGCTGGCAGGATTGGTGCTGGCGGTGATCTTCGGGTACGCGCTCGAATGGCTGTTCGTGTCATACCTCTACGAGCGCGACCATCTGCAGCAGGTCTTGATGACCTACGGCCTCATCCTTGTCTTCGAGGAAATGCGCAGCATCCTGGTCGACAACGACGTGCACGGCGTGCCGGTGCCCAACTGGCTTGACGGCAGCGTGCAACTGGGCGATCTCATGCAGTACCCGGTGTACCGGCTGGCGATCTCCGCGGTCTGCCTTGCCGTGGCGGCGGCGCTCTACGTCGTGATCGCGCGCACGCGCCTCGGGATGATGATCCGCGCCGGCAGTTCGAACCGCGAGATGGTCCAGTCGCTCGGCATCAACATCAAGTTCCTGTACCGCGTCGTGTTTGCCGCGGGTGTGGCGCTGGCGGTGCTGGCAGGCATGATCGCCGCGCCGGTTTCGTCCGTCTATCCTGGCATGGGCGCGCAGGTGCTCATCGTCTGCTTCGTCGTCGTCGTCATCGGTGGCATCGGCTCCGTGCGCGGCGCGTTTCTCGCGGCGCTGCTGGTTGGAATCGTCGACACCTTCGGCAAGGTGCTGTTTCCGCAGGCCGCGGGAATCGCCATCTACCTGCTGATGGCAGCGATACTGTTGTGGAAACCCGAAGGCCTGTTCCGGCAAGGCTGATGTCGTGATGATGGCCACCGCCCGCCGCCTCTCAGTGCCGTTCGCCATTGTCGCGCTGCTGCTCGCGTTCCCACTGGCGACGACCGGCTTCTACCTCGAATTCACGTCCAAGGTCATGATCCTGGCGATCTTTGCGCTGTCGCTCGAACTACTGGTAGGCGCGACCGGCCTGGTGAGCCTTGGCCATGCGGCTTTCTATGGCATCGCGGCGTACGCCACGGTGCTGCTGTCTCCCGAGGCCGGCGCTGCCAGCGTCTTCTGGCTCCTTCCCGCGGCCGTCGCATGCTCGGCGCTCTACGCGGTCTTCGTCGGCGCGCTGTCGCTGCGGACCAAAGGCGTCTATTTCATCATGGTGACGCTCGCGTTCGCGCAGATGGCGTACTACGTGTTCCACGACACGAAATTGGGCGGCGGCACGGACGGCATCTACCTCAACTTCAAGCCGGAAGTAGCGCTGTTCGGCACGCGCATCATCGACTTGGGCAAGCCGGTCGCGCTCTACTACGTCGTGTTGGCGAGCCTGGTGCTGGTGTTCCTGTTCCTATCCGTGTTGCTCCGGAGCCGCTTCGGCCGCGTGCTGGCGGGCATCAAAAGCAACGAACAGCGGATGCGCGCCGCCGGATTCGCGACGTTTCCCTACAAGTGGGCCGCGTTCACGCTGGCCGGCGCGCTCGCGGGACTCGCGGGCTTCCTGGTGGCAGTGAAAGATGGATTCGTCAATCCGGAAATGCTTTCGTGGCACGAGTCGGGCGCCGTGCTGCTGATGCTCATTCTGGGAGGCATGGGACGCCTGTCGGGCGCGGTGCTCGGCGCCTTCGCGTTTGCGCTGCTGCAGCTGTTCTTCCAATGGGAGGCGGTCTTCGGCGGTTTCGCGAAGCATTGGCCGCTCATGCTCGGCGGTACGATCATCCTGTGCGTTGCGTTCATGCCCAATGGTCTCATCGGATTGCCGGCGCAATGGCGCGCGCGGCGTGCGCGCAAGGGGACGGAGGCGGCACGTGCCTGACAACGCCGCACCGCTCCTCCGCGCCCGCGGCGTCACGCGCCGCTTTGGCGGGCTTGCGGCGGTATCGGGGGTGTCGCTCGACCTGGCCGAGGGCGAGATCCATGCGGTGATCGGCACCAATGGCGCCGGCAAGTCGACTCTCATCAACGTGCTCGCGGGGGAAATCGCCATCACCGCGGGGGCGGTCGAATTGCTGGGAGTGGACGTCACGCATTGGCCGCAACCGAAGCGTGCGCAGGCCGGACTCGGCCGCAGCTATCAGCGCACGACGATCTTTCCGCGCTTTTCGGTATTCGAGAACTGCCGCCTCGCCGCGCAGGCCACGCATCAGGTTCCCTGGAACTGGTGGGCGGCGGCGGCGCGTTGTCCAATAAGCACTGCGTTGGCGCAGGAAGCGCTGGAGAGGACGGGTCTCGGAGGTCTCGCGGACCGCACGGCCGGACTGCTCTCGCACGGCGAGAAGCGGCAATTGGAGATCGCGATGTGCGTCGCCACGCGGCCGCGCGTGCTGCTACTGGACGAGCCGCTTGCCGGCATGGGCGCCGCGGAAACGGAGCGCATGCTCGATCTGCTGTCCGGTCTCAAGTCGGGACACGCGATCCTATTGGTCGAGCACGACATGGACGCGGTGTTTCGCGTGTCGGACCGCATCACCGTGATGGTCAACGGCGCGGTGATCGCGAGCGACGTCCCGGCCGCGGTGCGCGCCGACGCAGAAGTGCAGCTGGCTTACCTGGGCGAGGTGCATGTCTGACGCAAATCCTTTGGTGGAGGCGCATGACCTCCATGTGCACTACGGCGAGAGTCACGTGCTGCGCGGAGTTTCGTTGACGGTACGCGCCGGGGAGGCGGTCGGCCTGCTCGGGCGCAACGGCATGGGCAAGACGACGCTGATCCGTGCGCTGATGGGCCATGTGCGTGCGACGCGGGGACGCATCGCAGTCCGCGGCCATGAAGCGACGCATGCGCCGCCCGATCGTGTTGCCCGCTGGGGGGTGGCCTACGTGCCGGAGGGCAGGGGCATCTTCGCGAATCTTTCTGTGCGCGAGAATCTCGTCGTCGCGGCGCGCAGCGGTGTCTCCGGCCGCAACGACTGGCCCCTCGAACGCATCCTCGCGACGTTTCCACGGCTGAAGGAGCGGCTCGGTCATGGCGGTCAGCAGCTTTCCGGCGGCGAACAGCAGATGCTGGCCATCGGCCGCGCGCTCTCCACCAATCCCGACCTGCTGATCCTGGACGAGGCGACTGAAGGCCTGGCGCCGCTGATCGTGCGCGAGATATGGCGGATCATCAACGACATTCGCGGCACCGGAATCGCCTCACTGATCGTAGACCGCAATTTCCGCACCGTGCTGGCCAACACCGATCGCGCCGTCGTCCTGGAGAAGGGCCGCGTGATCATCGAGGACGCTTCGGGCGTGCTCATGGCGAAGCCCGCGGAACTGGCGGCGCGCCTGGGCGTTTGACCCCGAATGCGGAATGGCCGCTCGCGGCAGAAGTCCGATGGCCTTTGACTTCGTTCACTGGGTCGCCGCCTATGGCTACGCCGCCGCATTGGTCGGCGCGCTGTTCGAAGGCGAGACCGTGCTGGTCCTGGCGGGCCTCTTTGCCCATCGCGGCGTACTGGATCTGCCGCTGGTCATCGCGCTTGGCGCCATTGGGGGTACCGTCGGAGACATCGCATATTTCGCGCTGGGCCGGCGGTTTGGTGCGACGCTGCTCGAGCGCTATCCCAGGTTCGCACCTGCCGCCGCGCGCGTGCACGCGTTGATCGAGCGCTTTCCCAATCTCGCGGTAATCGGCATCCGCTTTCTCTATGGCCTGCGCACCGTTGGTCCCGTGGTCATCGGGACCAGTGCGCTTGGGTGGCCGCGCTTCCTGCTGCTCAATGCACTCGGCGCGCTGGCATGGAGCGCATGTTGGGTGGGCGCGGGCTACGCGCTGGGCGAGGCCGCGCAACGATTGCTCGGCAATGTCATGCGTATCGAACGCGACTTCTTCATCGTGGCTGCAGTTTTGGCGCTCATCGCGACCATCTTCCTTCGCCTGCGCCGCCGCACCCGCATGCCCAAACGACCCCACTGAGCCATCTTGGTGCGGTACGTTCGTTAGCGCACCAAGATGGGATGAGCGACACGCACATTGCTGGCGCACGGCACCGTCCGTGATTCCCAAAACGGTCGCAATTCGCAATCAAATCAACACATTCGGCAAGACCCGGACGCTTGGCATGCGTCGTGCAATGCAACAACGCAGTGGGGCCTGATTGCGGCGTTGTGCGCGGCCAGGTTCCATCGGACCGGGGTCGTCCACTTCAATTCTTCAACGCGGGGAAACACGACATGCCATTGCAACGCAGAACTTTCATCCAGCGTCTGTCGGTGATTGCGGCAGCCACCGCCGCTGGCCTATCTTTCGGCACGCCGGTGCTGGCGGCCGACACGATCAAGGTCGGTGTGCTCCACTCGCTGTCCGGAACGATGGCGATCAGCGAGACGGTGTTGAAGGATGTCACGCTGATGGCAATCGAGGATATTAATGCCAAAGGCGGCCTGCTCGGCAAGAAGCTCGAGCCCGTGGTCGTCGACCCCGCGTCAAACTGGCCATTGTTCGCCGAAAAGGCGCGGCAGCTGCTGACCCAGGACAAGGTGGCTGTCGTGTTCGGCTGCTGGACCTCCGTTTCGCGCAAGTCGGTGCTGCCGGTGTTCGAGGAACTGAACGGCCTGCTGTTCTATCCGGTGCAGTACGAAGGCGAAGAGCTGTCGAAGAATGTGTTCTACACGGGCGCGGCGCCGAACCAGCAGGCGATTCCCGCGGTCGAGTACCTGTTGAGCAAGGAAGGCGGCGGCGCCAAGCGCATCGTGCTGCTCGGTACCGATTACGTCTATCCGCGCACGACCAACAAGATCCTGCGCTCATTCCTCCATACCAAGGGTATCGAGGACAAGGACATCATGGAGACGTATACGCCGTTCGGCCACAGCGATTACCAGACGATCGTGGCGGACATCAAGAAGTTCGCGGCCGGCGGCAAGACGGCCGTCGTATCGACGATCAATGGCGACTCCAACGTGCCGTTCTACAAGGAACTGGGCAACGCGGGCCTGAAGGCGACCGACGTTCCCGTAGTGGCCTTCTCGGTCGGCGAGGAAGAGCTGCGCGGCGTGGACACCAATCCACTGAAGGGCCATCTCGCGGCATGGAACTATTTCATGTCGATCAAGAATCCCGTGAACGCCGCGTGGACGAAGGAGTGGGCCGCGTACGCCAAGAAAGTGAAACTGCCGAATGCGGACAAGCCGTTGACCAACGATCCGATGGAAGCCGCGTGGATCGGCATCCACATGTGGGCGCAGGCGGTGACCAAGGCCAAGAGCACCGACACCGACAAGGTGATTGCGGCGATGGCAGGACAGACGTTCCCGGCGCCGGACGGATTCACGATCAAGATGGACGAAACGAACCACCACCTGTGGAAGCCCGTGTTCATCGGCGAAGTGCAGGGTGACGGTCAGTTCAAGGTCGTCTGGAAGACCAAGGGCCCGATCCGGGCCACGCCGTGGAGCCCGTACATCCCGGAGAACAAGGGCAAGAAGGATGAGCCGGTAAAGAAGTAGCTGTTGGAGTTCTAGTAACGCAAGTGCATGAAATGGGTTGGACAGCCCGCCGGCGCGGGAGCGGCAGATACGGTGAAGCTACCGCTGCCGTCACCCGCTGCCGGTTTTTTTTGGACTCGATTTGAGCGAAACACGGGAATGATGCAATGGGCAAGGGTGGCCGGCAACTCGTTGGTCAACTAGCGTTTGCGCTGGTGCTCGCGGCGGCGTGCTCAGTTTCGTTCTTTGCCACCGGCGCAATGGCGCTGCCGGCGCCGGCAATCAAGGATCTTGCATTCGGTGAAAGCGATGAGAAAATCCAGGCCATCGGCACGCTGGTCAATAGCGGTGACAGCGCGGCCCTTCCCTTTCTTCAATCGCTGCTGGACGGCGAAGTGCAGACGTCGGGCGAGGACATCGTCCTGGTCGTCAAGGGTGACACCGCCGTCGACGCATACACAGGCAAGGCGGTCACGCCGCTCCCCGAGACGCTTGACGATGTAATAGTGAACAACCGGATGCGACAGGAGCTCACGACGGCCATCGCCGCGCTGACGCTGTCGTCGCCGGACCGCGCGCTCCGCCTGGCCGCCGCCAAGGTCCTGCAGAACAATTCCAGCGGGACGGTGCTGCCCGCGATCGACGTGGCGCTGGCCAAGGAAGCCGACCCCGAGGTGAAGGGCTTGCTCGCGCTGACCAAGGCGTCGATCGACCTGCGTGGTGGCGACAAAGGCAAGAAGCTCGCGGCCATTCGTGCACTTGGTCTGTCCGACACCGGTGCCACGAAGACATTGTTGGTGAAAGTACTCGAACGCCAAGGCGGCGTCTACGTCGAGCCGGATGCGCAGGTCCGTGCGGAAGCGCAGCGGTCGCTCGCGACGGTCGAGCGACGCCTGCTGCTGGGCGACATCGCGGCGCGAGTGTTTTCAGGCATCTCGCTCGGGACCATCCTGCTGCTGGCCGCGCTGGGCCTCGCGATCACGTATGGCCTGATGGGCGTCATCAACATGGCGCACGGCGAGCTGATCATGGTCGGTGCGTATGCAACCTACGTCGTGCAGAGCTTGTTCCGGCAGCATGCGCCGGCCGCGTTCGACTTCTATCCGCTGGTGGCGGTGCCCGTGGCCTTCGCGATCAGCGCGGGTGTCGGCGTGGTCCTCGAGCGGACGGTAATCCGGCATCTCTATGGCCGGCCGCTGGAGACACTGCTCGCGACCTGGGGTTTGAGCCTCATCCTGATCCAGGGCGTGCGCACGATCTTCGGCGCGCAGAACGTGCAGGTCCAGAACCCGTCATGGATGTCCGGCGGCTTCGAAATCATGACCAACGTCGTGCTGCCGTGGAGCCGCGTGGTGATCATCGCCTTCGCCGCCAGTGTTCTCGTTGCGGTATGGCTGACGCTCACGCGAACTCGCCTGGGTCTTTACGTGCGCGCCGTCACTCAGAACCGGTCGATGGCCAACGCGCTGGGCGTGCGCACGCCGAAGATCGACATGATGGCCTTCGGCCTCGGGTCGGGCATCGCCGGGCTGGCGGGATGCGCGCTGTCGCAGATCGGCAATGTCGGTCCCGACCTGGGCCAGAGCTACATCGTCGACTCGTTCATGGTCGTCGTGCTGGGCGGTGTCGGTCAGTTGGCGGGAACCGTCTACGCGGCGCTCGGGCTGGGCGTGATGAACAAGTTCCTCGAAGCGTGGCAAGGCGCGGTGCTGGCCAAGATCATGATCCTCGTGTTCATCATCGTCTTCATCCAGAAGCGTCCGCAGGGGCTGTTCGCGCTCAAGGGCCGCACGGTGGAGGCTTGACGCCGATGGCGGTGGGATTCATGCCGCTCGCCGCGCCCGCCGGCGGCTTCGCGCTGGCGCGGCTGTGGTCGGGGCGGATGTGGAGCGCGCTCGGCGCGGCGGCGCTCGTCATCTTCGTCATCGTTCCTGTCGCCAACCTGGTCGTGCCGGAAGGCAGCGTATTCCATGTCTCCGAATACACGGTGACGCTGGCGGGCAAGATCATGTGCTACGCCATCGTCGCGCTGGCAATGGACCTGATCTGGGGTTACACCGGCATCCTGTCGCTCGGGCACGGGTTGTTCTTCGCGCTCGGCGGCTACGCAATGGGAATGTACCTGATGCGCTCCATTGGCCTCGATGGCGTTTACAAGAGCCCGCTGCCGGACTTCATGGTGTTCCTCGACTGGAAGGCGTACCCCTGGTACTGGAAATTTACGCAGCACTTCTGGTACTGCGCGCTGCTCGTCGTGCTCGTGCCGGGACTGCTCGCCCTGGTGTTCGGGTTCTTCGCCTTCCGCTCGCGCATCAAGGGCGTCTATTTCTCCATCATCACGCAGGCGCTGACCTATGCGGCCATGCTGTTGTTCTTCCGCAACGACACGGGGTTCGGCGGCAACAACGGATTCACCGACTTCAAGCGCATCCTCGGATTCCCGATCACCGCCTCGGGGACGCGCATAGCGCTGTTCATGCTCACCGGTGCGGCGTTGCTGGGGTTCCTGCTGCTGGGCCGCGCGATCGTCTCGTCCAAGCTCGGCCGCGTGCTCACCGCGATCCGCGACGCCGAGACGCGCGTGATGTTTTCCGGTTACAACCCGCTGTACTTCAAGCTCTTCATCTGGACGCTGTCGGCGATGATCTGCGGCATCGCGGGCGCGCTCTACGTGCCGCAGGTCGGCATCATCAATCCGAGCGAGATGTCGCCGGCCAATTCGATCGAGATCGCGATCTGGACCGCGGTCGGAGGACGCGGCACGCTCGTCGGGCCGGTCATCGGTGCCGCTGCCGTCAACCTCGGCAAGAGCTGGTTCACCCAGGCGTTTCCCGAATACTGGTTGTATCTGCTGGGCCTGCTGTTCATCCTGGTGACGCTGTATCTGCCGCGGGGCATTGCCGGCCTGTGGGAGAAGAAGACATGAGCATGCACGTCTTCCCCGGCCTGCCCGAGAACAGCCCAATCCCGGATTCCCAGATCAGCAGCAAGGATACAGGCATCAGCGACGGCCATCTCGTCCGGCCCGGCGTCGACATCAGTCACGGCGCGATTCTGTATCTCGATTCGATCTCCGTGTCGTTCGACGGGTTCAAGGCGCTGAACGACCTGTCACTAACCGTCGATGCCGGCGAACTGCGCTGCGTGATCGGCCCCAACGGCGCCGGCAAGACCACGATGATGGACGTGATCACCGGCAAGACGTCCCCGGACGCGGGTACCGCCTATTTCGGCCAGACGATCGACCTCACCAAACTCACGGAACCGGAAATCGCCGGTAGCGGCATCGGCCGCAAGTTCCAGAAGCCCACGGTCTTTGAGAAGCATACGGTGTTCGAGAACCTGGAGCTCGCGCGCAAGGCGGACAAGCGCGTGTGGCCGACACTGCGTGCCGGACTCGATTCCACGGCGCGCGACCGCATCCTGGCCATTCTCGAGACGATCCAGCTGGCGCCAGAGGCGTCACGCCTCGCCGGGCTGCTGTCGCACGGACAGAAGCAGTGGCTCGAGATCGGCATGCTCCTGATGCAGGAACCGCAGCTGCTGCTGCTGGACGAGCCGGTGGCGGGCATGACCGACGACGAGACGATGCGCAGTGCCGAGCTGTTCCTGACGCTGGCCGGCGAATACACGCTCGTCGTGGTCGAGCACGACATGGATTTCGTGGCCAAGATCGCCGATCGCGTCACGGTGCTGCACGAGGGTCACGTTCTGGCCGAGGGCTCGATGAAGAACGTACAGGAAAACGAGCAGGTCATCGAAGTGTTCCTGGGGCGCTGAATGAACAACCCCCACGCTCGCCTCACTTGCGTTCGCCATCGCTGCCCCCGGAGGGGGCGCAGTCAGTCCCTTGGGACGGCCCAGCGGGACTGACATCTGACATGCTCCACGTCGAAAAACTCAACCAGTACTACGGCGGCAGCCACATCCTGCGCAACGTGTCGTTCGATGTCCCTTCCGGCAAGTGCACGACGCTGCTTGGACGAAATGGCGTCGGCAAGACTACGCTGCTGCGCTGCCTCATGGGCATGGTGCCCGTGCGCTCGGGCGACATTCGGTTCGATACCGCGACGATCACGTCGCTTCCGCCCTATGCCCGCGCGAGCCTGGGGCTGGGCTACGTTCCGCAGGGGCGTGACATCTTCCCGCGCCTGACCGTGCTCGAAAATCTGCAGATGGGGCTGGCCACGCAGAAGAAGGGCGCCGGCATCCCCGCGTTCATCTATGAAATGTTTCCGGTGCTGAAGGACATGCTGAACCGCCGGGGCGGAGACCTGTCGGGAGGCCAGCAGCAGCAGCTGGCGATCGGCCGCGCGCTCGCGCTGCGTCCGAAACTGCTGATACTGGACGAGCCCACCGAAGGCATCCAGCCGTCCATCATCAAGGACATCGAGCGTGCGATCCGCAAGCTCACGCAGGGCGGCGAGATGGCGATCCTGCTGGTCGAACAGTATTACGACTTCGCCAAGTCGCTGGCCGACAGCTATGTCGTGATGTCGCGCGGCGAAGTGGTCGCCCGGGGCCCGGGCGCCACGATGGACGACGACAATGTGCGCGCGCTGCTCGCGGTCTGAGGCGATCGTCCGGGCGTCACTTGTGTTCCGTCGTGTGCGCGGCTGGTTCGGCTCGCCGCAAATCCCGCTGTTCGTGCCTCCAGTCGATCTCCATGCCGACCAGCCGCGCCACCAGTACGGTGAGGAACAGGTTGCCCGACAGGGCCTCCAAGGCGGCGAGCGAACGCGCGTACGGATGCACGGGCGTGATGTCGCCATAGCCGGTCGAAGTCAGCGTGATGAAGCTGAAATAGGAGAGCTTGAGGTTGACTGCGCTGAAATCGGCTGGGTTCCCGCCGATCGCGAACGCGCCCGGGAAGAAAGCCGCTAGCAGCCGGTATGCCTGCGCGAACACGACTCCGATGAGCAGGTACGACCCGATCGCGCCCATCAGGCGGTTCAGGTTCATGCGGCCATCGCGCAGCACGCGCGCCATCAGCAGCACGCCGAGAACTGCGCACGCCAGCATCGCCAGCACTGCACGCAGAACGGAAATCCACGAATGCTCGAAGAAATGATCGAGGAGGCTGGCCCCGACGGCACCCGCCAGGAAGATGAGGAACAGCCGCACGATGGGCCGCGGCTCGAACACGACGACCGCGCCCATCGCCAGGAAGGAAGCGAAGGTCATGTCGAGCCAGAAGCGCCGGATCACGCCTACCTCGACCATCGGGTAGAGTGCAAACGAGAAGAAAATGAGGATGGCGACCGCGATCGTCAGGCTGCCGTCACCCATGCAGAACCGGTAGGTGCGTAATAGTGCGGTGGGCATTGCCATGTGCGGGTCGATGTCGGGTGGCAACGGATAGGTCAATGTGGTGGGCCCGGCTGGACTCGAACCAGCGACCAAGGGATTATGAGTCCCCTGCTCTAACCAACTGAGCTACGGGCCCGTAGGAGTCTCTCGCAAGGCCGATTCTCGCATGGAGGGGTCACGGCTGCGGCGCATTCTACAACGCGTGCCGGAGCCGGGAAGATGGAGGCTTTCTGACTTAGGTCACGAATCCCCGGTCCGCATGGGGCTACGCTGCAAATGTTCACCGACAAAGTGCTGGATGTTGCCCGGTGAGTGTCAAAGCCCGCGGTGGCGAAAGGAAGCATCGATGCCAAAAGATTACAAGGAACGCACGCAAAGGGTTTCCGGATCGTTGCGCAAGTTTCGCGCCGACATGCCCGAAGTGATGAAGGGATTCAACGCGCTGGCCCAGTCGTCGATGCAGGATGGCGTTCTCGATCACAAGACCAAGGAGCTGATTGCACTGTCTTTGGGCGTGGCGGGCCATTGCGATGCCTGCATCGGATTTCACATTCAGGCGCTGATCAAGGCCGGCGCGACCAAAACGGAGATCGAGGAAGCGCTGGCCGTGGCGGTATACATGGGCGGCGGGCCGTCGCTGATGTACGCCGCCGACGCGCTGACGGCTTTCGAGCAAATGCTGCCGACGAGCTAGGAACACATATTCGCGAAGCGTAGTGTGCGCGGGCTTTCGGCGGCGTGCCGGGTAACGTAGACTTGGCCACGTTCGTCAGGTTCTCCGCGAAAGATTCGTGCAGCATTACCTCCACCCCTTGCTTATGCCGAAGTCGGTCGCGCTGGTGGGTGCGTCCGATCGGGCGGGCTCGCTGGGGCGCAGCGTGTTCGAGAACCTGCGCGGAGGCGGCTTCAAGGGCGACATCTACGCGGTCAATCCGCGTCACCGGCGCGTGTCGGGGCAGCGCTCCTATGCGAGCATTTCGGCGATCGGCAAGCCGGTCGATCTCGCCGTGATCACCGCACCTGCGGGTGCCGTCCCCGGACTCCTTGGCGCGATGACCGCGCAGGTCCGCGCGGCCGTCGTGATGTCCACGCCGGACGCGACCGACGTCGCCGCCGCGCGCGCGTGGCGACGCGACGTTTCAGCCGCCGCCAAGAAACGGAATATCCGCGTGGTCGGTCCGGGCGCCTTTGGCATCATTCGCACCGACGTCGGGCTCAACGCGACATTTGGAACGACGCCGACACTGGCGGGGCGCCTGGCGCTGGTTTCCCAATCGGGCGCGGTATGCACGGCCATGCTCGATTTCGCAGCGCCCATGCACATCGGCTTCTCGTCGGTGCTTTCGCTCGGCGGAGCGCTGGACGTCAGCTTCGGCGAGTTGCTCGACGCGCTGGTACAGGATACCGTCACCGACGGCATCCTTCTCTACGTCGAATCGGTGGGCGATGCACGCGCGTTCCTGTCGGCGTTGCGCGCGGCCGCGCGCATCAAGCCGGTAGTGGTGCTGAAGGCCGGCCGCTCGCTCGAACCGATGCGCGGCCAGGATAACGACGACGACATCTCGCCGATGCCGGATTCGGTATTCGATGCCGCGCTGATGCGCTCGGGTACCGTGCGCGTGCGCACGTATACGCAGTTGTTCGCCGCCGCGCGCATCCTTGCGATGGGCAAGATTCCCGGCGGCAATCGCATCGCCATCGTTTCCAACGGTCGCGGACCCGGAATACTTGCCGCGGACAGCGCCGTGGCCAATGGCATCGCGCTGGCCAGCCTGGATCCGGAAACGGTGCAGGCGCTGGATGCGCTGCTGCCCAAGGAAATCGTGCGCGCCAATCCTGTCGACGTGCGCGCCGATGCGCCGCCGGCGCGGCTCGCGGCGGCGGTCGCCGCGACGCTGTCGGATCCGCAGGTCGACGCGGTGCTCGCACTGCACGTGACGCGGCCGATCACGCCGGCCATCGACGCGGCGCACGCCGTGGCGGCGGTGGCGCGCGGATCGACCAAGCCCGTGCTGGCTTCCTGGCTCGGCGCGCTCGACCGGCAGCACGTCCACGACGCGCTGGAGGCCGGCGGCATCGCCAATTTCTACACGCCGGAAAATGCGGTCGAGGCGCTATCCTTCCTCGCCGCTTATCGCCGCAATCAGGAATGGCTTCTCGAAGTGCCGCCTCCGCAGGCCGATCCTGAACCGCCCGACCTGGCGACGGCGGAGCGCATCCTCGCGCAGGTTGCTCCACAGGGCCGCGGGTCGCTGCCGTTGAAGGATACGCAGGCGCTGCTCGACGCGTTCGGCATCACGCTGCCGCCGCTGTCCGCCGTCGACACGTTGGCCGAAGCGCACGTCGCGGCCCGCAAGCTGCGCTATCCGGTGCGTCTGGCGCTGGACTTCGACGGACCCGTACTGCCGGCGTCGCGCGGTGGCATTCGCAGCGGCCGGGCGCTCGCGCGGGCGTATGGCGAGTTGAGCCACGCCATTTCGGCGAAGCAGCGTGCGAACTGGAGCGGCCGCGTCGTCGTGCAGCACGATATGACGACCTATGAAGGCATCCAGACGGCCATCTCGGTTTACACCGATGCCGTGTTCGGCCCGGTCGTCACGTTCGGCGCCAGCGAACGCATGGCGGTTGCGCATGCCGCGCGCGCGGTGATGCTTCCCCCGCTCAACCATCGTCTCGCGCGCGACTTCATCGCCACGGCGTCGTTGCGGCACGTGCCGCCGAGCGAGGCGCTGATCGATGTGCTGCTGCGCGTCTCGGCGCTGGCGTGCGCGTTGCCGTGGGTGTGCGAATTGGCGCTCGACCCGATCATCGTCACTGCCGAGCGCGCGGAAATCATCGGCGCGCGGCTGGTCGTCGATCCGAAGCGCAAGGCCGGTCCCGGCTTCCGGCACATGGCAATCCATCCGTATCCGACCGCTCTCGCGTCCGAATGGGTCGCCAAGGACGGTACCCGGATCGACGTGCGCGCAGTGCGGCCCGAGGACGCCGAATTGGAGCGCAATTTCGTGGCATCGCTGTCGGAACAGACGCGCTACTTCCGATTCTTCTACCGGCTGCACCAGCTGACGCCGGCCATGCTGGCGCGCTTCACGCAGGTCGACTACGATCGCGAGATGGCGCTGCTCGCGCTCACCGCTGACCCTGCGTCGCCGACCGGGGAGAAGATCGTCGGCGTGGCGCGCTACATTGCCAATTTCGATGGCGAAAGCGCGGAGTTCGCGGTGGTCGTCACCGACACGTGGCAGGGCCGCGGCATCGGCCGGATGCTGATGGAGCGGATCATCGCCTGCGCCAGGCACCGCGGATTGAAGCGCCTGGAGGGCGTCGTGCTGCGCGCGAACCGGGGCATGCTGAAATTTTCGGAGCAGCTCGGCTTCGAGGTCCGCGAAAGCGCGGAGGAACCGGAACAGGTCACGGTCACCCTGCCGCTTTCCTGACTCCTGCGCACGATCCGCCGCGAGCGCTGCGCGATTGCCTCGGCCGCGGGAATAATCTAGATTGCGGCTGTGTTAGGAGGTAGTCGCTACGAACCGCAGATTGACGGTGAGGGCGCGTCATCGGAGGAGTGCAATGAACGTTCGATACACATGGAGCGTGGCGTCCACGGCGATTCTTGCCGCCGCCTTGGCGGGATGCGCAACGAGCACGCCGCAGTCCGGGCCCAGCTATTTCGTGACCAGTCAGGGCAGCGGCAACGGTGCGGATTTCGGCGGCCTTGCGGGCGCTGACCAGCATTGCCAGACGCTCGCCGCGGCGGCAGGCCTTGGCGACAAGACGTGGCGCGCCTACCTGAGCGCATCGGCAGCAGGCTCGACGCCGGCAGTCAATGCGCGAGACCGGATCGGCACCGGGCCGTGGAGGAACGTGAAGGGCGTCGTCGTCGCCACCAGCGTGGACGAGCTGCACGCCGACAACAATCTCACCAAGCAGACGTCGTTAACCGAAAAGGGCGCTGTGGTGAACGGACGCGGCGACACGCCCAACAAGCACGATGTACTGACCGGCACGCAGCCGAACGGCACGGCGTTCCCCGGCACCGATGACAAGACCTGCGGCAACTGGACCAAGAGCGGCGAGGGCTCCGCCATCGTCGGTCACATCGACCGGGATGGCCTGCCCCAGGATCCCGTCGCTGTGCGCACGTCGTGGAATTCGTCGCATGCGACCAAGGGCTGCAGCGACGCCGCCTTGGTCAGTACCGGCGGCGCCGGACTGTTGTACTGCTTCGCCGTGAAGTAATCGGTAGCGCCAACAAGCAAAACGCCCCGGGCTGAGCCGGGGCGTTTTCATTGCCGGAGTCGTTGCGGTTGCCCGTAGTGCGACGTTCCTTTACTTCCCCTTGGGCGGCAATGGTGTGGCGATGAAGCCGTGGACGAAGCCGTCAACGTCGAACCAATAGCCTACGACGACTCCGGAGTTGGCGATTCCTTGGACGATTGTGTCGGTCGCGCCAGGCACGATCAGTGGCTCGAAACCACCCGACAGGGTTCCGACGAACCCCTCCAATCCGCTAATGCCTTCGCGGAAGCCCGCGATCTGGCCCGAGTCGTTGATGCCCCGGGCGCGGGTCTGGGCGCCGTTCACCTGGAACAGCGTGATGGTGCCGTGGCTGTCACGCAGGAACCCTTGATCGCCAGACGGAGACGACGTGCTGCCTACGACATCGCCGCGCGCATTGATACCCTGCGCAATGGTCAACTCGGACGGGAGGATATCGATGAAGGTGTTTCTCCTGGGATCGTAGATGAATCCGGCAGCCATGGTGAAAGCTTCGTCATACGCATAGCCGGTCACCAGCCCCGAAGCACCAATGGCTCTGGCTTGCGTATTGGTAAGCGGGGCCGGATGGACGAACGTCGTCACATTGCCATTTTTTTCGAGAATGAGTCCGTGCTCGAAGGTGAACGCCGCGTCCGAAACACCCGCGCTAATGGGGACCCCCAAAAGCAAAACGCCCCGAGGTTGCCGGGGCGTTTTGTCCTTCGGAGTACGTGCAACCCTAGTTATTCGCCTTCAAGGAAGCTTCGCAGCTTCTCCGACCGCGACGGATGCCGCAGCTTGCGCAGCGCCTTCGCCTCGATCTGGCGGATCCGCTCGCGCGTGACGTCGAACTGCTTGCCGACTTCTTCCAGCGTGTGGTCGGTGTTCATCTCGATGCCGAAGCGCATGCGCAGCACCTTCGCTTCGCGCGGCGTCAGCGTGTCGAGGATGTCCTTGCAGACGTCGCGCAACGACGCGTTGACCGCGGCATCGGAAGGCGCCACCGTCGACTGGTCCTCGATGAAGTCGCCCAGGTGCGAGTCGTCGTCGTCGCCGATCGGCGTTTCCATCGAGATCGGCTCTTTGCTGATCTTGAGGATCTTCCGGATCTTTTCTTCCGGCATTTCCATTTTTTCAGCGAGCGTAGCCGGATCGGGCTCCTGACCCGTCTCCTGCAGGATCTGCCGCGAGATGCGGTTCATCTTGTTGATCGTCTCGATCATGTGCACCGGGATGCGGATCGTGCGCGCCTGGTCGGCGATCGAGCGCGTGATCGCCTGCCGGATCCACCACGTGGCATACGTCGAGAATTTGTAGCCGCGCCGGTATTCGAACTTGTCCACGGCCTTCATCAAGCCGATGTTGCCTTCCTGGATCAGGTCGAGGAACTGCAGGCCGCGGTTCGTGTACTTCTTGGCGATCGAGATCACGAGGCGCAGGTTGGCCTCGGTCATCTCGCGCTTGGCCTTGCGCGCCTTGGCCTCGCCCGTGGACATCTGCTTGTTGATGTCCTTCAGGTCCTTCAACGGGATCATCACCCGCACCTGCAGGTCGAGGAGCTTCTGCTGCTGCTCGACGATCGCCTGCCGATAGCGGGCGAGCTGTTCGCTGTAGCTGTGGTGCGCGGCGACCTCGCGGTCGATCCAGCGCAGGCTGGTCTCGTTGGCGGGGAACGCCTTGATGAAGTCCGGGCGCGGCATGCCGCCCTTGTGCACGACCAGGTCCTGGATCTTGCGCTCGATCTGGCGGATGTTGTCGACCTCGGTGCGCACGGAGTCGCACAGCTTCTCGACCATGCGCGCCGCGAAGCGGATCTGCATCAGCTCCGCCGAGATCTTCTTCTGGTGCTCGAAGTACTTGGGCGCCTTGTGGCCGTCCTTGGTGAGCACCACCAGCATCCGCGCGAAGTGCTTGCGGATGGCCAGGAATTTTTCCATCGACGCGACCTTGAGCCGCTCGAGGTTCTCGCTGGCGAGCTTGCCGGCGTCGGCCTCGTCTTCCTCGGTTTCCTCGTCGTCGTTCTCGTTGACCGGCGCCAATTCTTCCTTGAAGTCCATCAGGCCATCGACCAGGTCGTCGATCTTGAGTTCGTCCTTCTCGATCTTGCCGGCCAGGTCGAGGATCTGCGCGACCGTCATCGGGCACGCGCTGATCGCCATGATCATGTGCTTCAGGCCTTCCTCGATGCGCTTGGCGATTTCGATTTCGCCTTCGCGCGTGAGGAGTTCGACCGAGCCCATCTCACGCATGTACATGCGGACGGGGTCGGTGGTGCGGCCGAATTCCGAGTCGAGCGTGGAGGCCGCGGCTTCGGCTTCTTCCTCGACGTCTTCCGCCGGAACCGTGGCCGGCGCCTCGGACATCAGCAGCGTTTCGGCGTCGGGGGCCTCGTCGTAGACCAGGATGCCCATGTCGCCGATCATCGAGATCACGCCCTCGATCTGCTCGGCATCCAGGATGTCGTCCGGAAGGTGGTCGTTGATTTCAGCGTAAGTCAGGTAACCGCGCTCCTTGCCCAGGACGATCAGCGTCTTGAGGCGGCGCTTGCGCGCTTCGACGTCGGCCGGCGTGAGAACGCGCGGCGCGATTTCGGCGTGCCGGCCGTTCTTGCCCTTCTTCGACGCGGCATCTTCCGCGCGCTTGCCGGCGAGCTTGGCGGCGATTTCGCCCGGGGTCGGCTTATGCGCCGGCACAGTGCCGCCCTTGCCGGCGGCGACCGGCGTTCCCTTGCCGGCGGCGACAGGTGTTCCCTTGCCGGAAGCGGCCGGCGAACCTTTCGCGGCGACCGGCACTCCCTTGCCGGTGGCGACAGGTGTTCCCTTGCCGGAAGCGGCCGGCGAACCTTTCGCGGCGGCAGGGGCGCCCTTGACCGCGCCATGCTGTTTCTGAGCAGCCTTCACCGCAACGGGCAGCTTGCCGACGAGCTTGCCGGTTGGCCTGGTCGCGACAGCCTTGGCGTTCTTCGGATGCTTGGTGGCCGCGACCTTCGCTGCTGCTTTTCCCTTCACCGCGGTTTTGGCGGCGACCTTGTGCTTGGGCGCGGCCTTCTTGCCGACTTTGACAACCGGCTTGCGCACGGGCTTCTTCGGCGCGGCCTTCCGGCTAGCGGAATTCGATGCCTTCTTTGCGGCAGGCTTGGTCCGGGACGTCTTGTGCGCACCGGACTTGGCCAAGGGCTTGCCCTTCGGCTTGGCAGCCTTTTTCGCGGCCGGCTTGGCAAGGCGCGGCTTGGATTTGGGCTGCACCTTGGATTTCGCGGGCGTCTTGCGGGTAGGCTTGGCGGGCTTCTTGACCATGGTCGTCCTTGATGGAAACGGCTGCCGGCGGGGCGTTGGCGGTCACGCGCCCGCACTTCCCTGACTCGGTGTCCTACATATGGGGCCGGATCGGGAAAACCTCAAATAATACCACGAGTTGACCCTGTCGGCCGAGCTAAAACGAATCCTCAGACGGGTTCGTTCCCGGTCCCCGGGCGGCCGTTTGCCGGACATAGTCCAGTTGGCGCAGCCGCTGGACTTCCTCGGCGGTCTGGCCGCCTGCGGCAGGCGCAGGCGCGGCGGTGCCGCTGCGGCGCGCCTGCTGCCACCAGTTCTCGAGCCCTTTGCGGACGTTTGCTTCGGTCATTTCCAGCGTAAGGGCGTGATCTTCGGCCTTCGCCAGGACGCTCGCCAAGATGGCCTCATGCGGCGATCCCGCAAAGTGTTGGAGGACACCCGCCGCGGTTAGTTCGCCTGTGGCCGTGGCGCAATGGTCGACCAGCGCGACCAGCGCCGCGCTGTCCGCGCTGCCGTCGTCCGGCCTGGGAAATTCAAGAGAACGCGCGAGACCGGGCTGCAGCAGCAACCCCTGGATAAGTTCGCGCACCAGCGACGGTGCGCGTCGCACATTCGACCGGAAACTGGCGCCGCGCGGCGCCTGCCGGGCGGCATCGCGCGATGCGCGAGACTCCTGGCCGGAGCTTGCCACCGGACCGGGCAGGTTGAGCAATCCGCGCAGTTCCGTTTCCGGCAGGCCCGAGAGTTCGGACAGGCGCCGGCGCAGGATCGCGGCGAGTACCGGCGCGTTGATCTCCGCCAAATGAGGGCGCGCCGCCGCAACCAGCGCCGCCCGGCCTTCGGCCGACGTCGGCGGATGCCGCGCGGACAATTCCGCAAGCAGGAATTCGGACAGCGGCATTGCAGCTTCCTGCGCCTTCTCGAACGCCGCGCGGCCGCGCTTGCGCACGTAGTCGTCAGGGTCCTCGCCGTCGGGCAGGAACAGGAACACCGCATTCTTGCCGTCCGCCAGCACCGGCAACGTGTTCTCCAGTGCGCGCCATGCTGCCTTGCGGCCCGCATTGTCGCCATCGAAGCAGAACACGACGGTGTCGGTCAGGCGGAACAGCTTCTGCACGTGCGTCGGCGTCGTGGCGGTGCCGAGCGTCGCGACGGCGTACTCGATGCCGTGCTGCGCCAACGCCACCACGTCCATGTAGCCTTCGACGACGACGACGCGGCCGGCATCGCGGATCGCGTTGCGGGCAAGGTAGAGTCCGTAGAGTTCGCGGCCCTTGGAGAACACGGGCGTTTCCGGCGAGTTGAGGTACTTGGGCTCGCCGTCGCCCATCACTCTCCCGCCGAAGCCGATCACGCGGCCGCGGCTGTCATGGATGGGGAACATCACGCGATCGCGGAAGCGGTCGTAGCGCTTGCCGCCGTCGCCGTTGATCACGAGGCCCGCGGCATCCAGCTCCGGCGCGTCGTACTTCGGAAACACCGCCTCGAGTCCCTGCCATGCGTCCGGCGCATAACCGATGCCGAAGTGCGCGGCGACTTCGCCGGTGAGACCGCGGCCCTTGAGGTAGTCGATCGCGCGTGGTGCATCCTTCAACTGCGAACGATAGAACTTGGCCGCGGCGAGCAGGATTTCATTCAGGTCCTGCGCTTCGTCGCGCTTCTCGCGCTCGCCCGGGCGCTCGACGCGCGGCACTTCCATGCCGGCGTCGCGCGCGAGTTCCTCGACGGCATCGGGAAACGCCTTGCCGCCATATTCCATCAGGAAGCCGACGGCCGTGCCGTGCGCGCCGCAGCCGAAGCAGTGGTAAAACTGCTTGCCCGGGCTGACCGAGAACGACGGCGTCTTTTCGCTGTGGAAGGGGCAGCACGCCACGTAATTCGCGCCCGCTTTCTTCAGCGGCACGTAGCGGTCGATGACCTCGACGATGTCCACCCGCGACAGCAGCGCCTGGATGAAATCGGTGGGGATCATTGGTCAGCGGAAAATGGGCGGAACCTGTCGATTATAGGCGCGCGAAAACGCCGCAAACTCCTCCGACGGCGCTTAGGCGAGCTTCGCCTTGACCTTCGCCGAGACCGCGGTCATGTCGGCGCGGCCGGCCAGCTTCGGCTTCAGCTGCGCCATCACCTTGCCCATGCCGGCAGGTCCGGCCGGGGCGCCGCCGGCAACAGCGGCAGCAATCGCCGCGTCGATCTCCGCCTCAATTTCCACGTCCGTCAGCTGCTGCGGCATGTACGCCTGCAGCACCGTTACCTCGGCCCTTTCCAGGTCGGCCAGGTCCGCGCGCTTGCCTGCTTCGAACTGCGTGATCGAATCGCGCCGCTGCTTCACCATCTTGTCGATGATGACCGCGACGTCGCCATCGGTCATGTCGCGGCGCTCGTCGACCTCGCGCTGCTTGATCGCGGCCAGCAGCAGGCGGATCGTCGACAGGCGCGCGGCGTCCTTCGCGCGCATCGCGATCTTCATGTCCTCGGTGATCCGGGCCTTGAGCGTCATTTCGGGAGCTCCAATGCAAAAGGGGCGAATCGCTTCGCCCCTGCTGCGCCAATCAACGGATGCGAACGCCTAGAACAGCTTGGGCGGCAGCTGCTGGCTGCGGATGCGCTTGTAGTGGCGCTTCACGGCGGCGGCCTTCTTGCGCTTGCGCTCGGCCGTGGGCTTCTCGTAGAACTCGCGGGCGCGCAGTTCCGTAAGCAGTCCCGTCTTCTCGATGGTGCGCTTGAAACGGCGAAGCGCTGCCTCGAAGGGCTCGTTGTCGCGGACGCGTACGCTGGGCATGGCTGGTGAATCCCTGGGTTTCGTTAAATGGGTGGCATGGAAAATCGGTAGCCCAAGACTATATCCGATCGCGAGGAAACCTGCAACCCCCTGTATGATTTCACTTTTCCTTCGCGTTCACCCTTATGCGCGTCCTCGGCATCGAGACCTCCTGCGACGAGACCGGCGTGGCCGTGTACGACACGGAACGCGGGCTTCTCGCGCAAACGCTGCATTCGCAGGTGGCGATGCACGAGGCCTATGGCGGGGTCGTGCCCGAATTGGCATCGCGCGATCACGTGCGCAGGGTGGTCCCGCTGGCGAAGCAGGCGCTCGACGCCGCCGGACTGGCACTGCCCGATCTGGACGGAATCGCGTACACGCGCGGGCCAGGACTCGCCGGCGCGCTGCTGGTGGGTGCCAGCGTCGCCCGGGCGCTGGCCTATGCGCTGGACAAGCCGGCGATCGGCGTCCATCACCTGGAGGGGCACCTGCTGTCGCCGCTCCTGTCCGATCCGAGGCCGGAGTTCCCCTTCGTGGCGCTGCTGGTTTCCGGCGGCCACAGCCAGCTGTTCGAGGTCAAGGGCGTGGGACGCTACCGGCTGCTCGGCGATACGCAGGACGACGCGGCGGGCGAGGCCTTCGACAAGACGGCGAAGCTGCTGGGCTTGCCTTACCCGGGCGGGCCCGCATTGGCGGCGCTGGCGGCGCGGGGCACGCCCGGCGCGGTCAAGCTGCCGCGGCCGATGCAGCATTCCGACGATCTGGATTTCAGCTTTTCCGGCCTCAAGACAGCGGTGCTTACGCTTGCGCGCCGCGAGGCCGGCGATGCGCCGCCGTCGACGCTTGCGGAATCGCGCAAGGCCGACATCGCGCGCGAGTTCCAGGCCGCCGTCGTCGATGTTCTGGCGGCAAAGTCCGTCGCCGCGCTCGACGCGACCGGGCTGCGCACACTTGTGGTGGCCGGAGGGGTCGGCGCAAACCGGGAACTGCGCGCGCGTCTCGGACGCGAAGCGAAGGCGAGAGGGGGTGAGGTGTATTTCCCGGAACTTGCGTATTGCACGGACAACGGCGCAATGATCGCGCTGGTCGGCGCGCTGCGTCTCGGCGCCGCGCAGGACGACGATCTCGGATTCTCGATCAGGCCGCGCTGGGAATTGGCGTCACTGGCCGCGCCATGATCGCGCGCATGGAGATCGCGCTAACGGCCGATGGGCTTTTCCCTGCCTTCCATGAGCTGCCGGATGTTGGCGCGGTGGCGCCAGAACAGCAGCGCGGCAATCGGAACCAGCACCCACGCGGTCAGCGAGTTGCCGAAGAAATAGAATCCGCCCAGAGGCATCAGCGCCGCCGCCGTGAGGGCCGCGAGCGATGAAATCCTGAAGCCGATGGCCATTGCCGACCAGATCACCATCAGCGCCAGGCCAAGCGGCCAGTGCAGCGCGTACACGATGCCGGCGGCGGTGGACACGCCTTTGCCTCCGGCGAAGTCGTGGAACACCGGATACAGGTGTCCGATGAACACGGCCAGTGCCGCGGCGGGAACAACCCACGTCGGTACGCCGAAGTCGCGCGCGGCCACGCCGGCCAGGAACACGGCAAGCCAACCCTTGACGCCGTCGCCGACGAGCGTGAGCAGCGCGGCCGCCTTGTTGCCGGTGCGCAGCACGTTGGTGGCGCCGGGATTGCCGGAGCCATACTCGTGCGGATCGGGAAGATTGAAGGCGCGGCTGACGACCACCGCAAATGAAACCGATCCCAGCAGGTACGCAGCGACGACGATGATTGCGGCTGAGGTCACGATCGGCTTGAGGTTAGAATCGGGGCCAATTCTAGCGCAATGGCAACGTGGCGTTGTCCGATTGCATTCCCTGGAGCAGCGAGCGCCGACGGCGGACAATGAACAAGATATTCATCAACGACCTGCGCCTGGAGACGCGCATCGGCGTCTACGAATGGGAGCGGCACCTGCCGCAGACCATTCGCCTCGACCTCGAGATCACGCTGCCTTCGGACAAGCCGTTCGCGTCCGGCAAGCTGGAGGACGCGCTCGACTACGCGGCCGTCGTCGCGCGCATCAAGTCCTTCGCGAAGGACAACCCGCATCCGCTGCTGGAGCGATTCGCCGAGGCCGTCGCGCAGATCGTCGTGGCGGAATTCGGCGCGCCCGGATTGCGGCTGCGCGTCGCCAAGCTGGCGCCGCTGCCCGGCGTCAAGGAAATCGGCATCGAGATCGAGCGGGTGCGCTGACGCGGCGGCGGCGCGGCAATCTGCGGTCGAATGCCTGAACGCCTGACCTAGCCCCGCGGGTGGTGCTGCGCGTGCAGCTGCTTCAAGCGTTCTCGCGCCACGTGCGTGTAGATCGTCGTCGTCGTGATGTCCGCGTGTCCGAGCAGCAGTTGCACGACGCGCAGATCCGCGCCGTGATTGAGGAGGTGCGTGGCGAACGCATGCCGCAGCACGTGCGGCGACAGCGCCGCGGGTGCGATGGCGGATTTCAGCGCGTAGCGCTTGATCAGCGCCCAGAACGCCTGGCGCGTCAGCGGCGTGTGCCGATTCGTCAGGAACACGCATTCGTTCTTGCCGCCGCCTGCCAGCACCGGCCGCGCCTCCTTGACGTAGCGCTGCAGCCATTCCACCGCTTCGTCGCCGAGGGGAACCAGCCGCTCCTTGCTGCCCTTGCCGACGACGCGCACGACGCCCATGTCCATGGAAACCTGCGCCATGCGCAGCCCGACGAGTTCGGAAACGCGCAGGCCGGTGGCATAAAGCGTTTCCAGCATCGCGCGGTCGCGCAGGCCCAGCGTGGTTTCGGTGGCGGGCGCCGCAAGCAGCGCTTCCACCTGCGCCTCCGACAGGAGCTTGGGCAGGCGGCGCGGCTGCTTCGGCGAGCGCACGCGCGCGGTGGGATCCTCGCGCACGGCCGCGCGTTCGAGCTGCAATCGGTAGAAGCGGCGCAGCGCGGACAGGCGGCGCGCGACCGACGTCGCCTTGGCCTTGGCGCGGAACTGGTCGGCCAGCCAGCCTTCGACGTCGCCGCGGTCCGCCGCGAGCAATTCGCGCGGGGCCAGCCACGCGGCCCAGGCGTGGAGGTCTCGGCGATAACTCGACAGCGACGACGCGGCGAGGCCGTCCTGCAGCCAGAGCTGGTCGCAGAACGCGTCGATGAGATCCGCGGAATTGGCCATGACGCCCGTTATACCGCAGCGGCGGCCGGATCAGGGGGCGAAGCGGACGCCCTCGTGCGCCAGCAGCCAGCGCTTGATCGCGATGGGGTTGCCGTCGCCCGCGTGCATGAAGCCGCCGAGCGCACCGTTCGCGCCGACGACACGATGGCACGGAATGATGAGCGGGATCGGGTTGTCGCCGCACGCCTGTCCGACGGCGCGCGGTGCCGAACCGACGAGCCGCGCGACGTCGCCGTACGTGCGCGACTGGCCGCGCGGAATGGCCAGCAACGCCGCCCAGACGCGCTGGCGGAAGGGCGTGCCGACGGGTGCCAGCGCGACGCTGAAGCGAAAGTCGGGATCCTCCAGCCAGCGTGCGATTTCCCGCGCCGCCTGCTCGGCGACGCGATCGCCGGGCGCGGCCGTGGGTTCGTCCACAGAAAGGTAGTGGAGCGACGTCAGCGCGCTGCCGTTGGTGCGCAACCCGAGCACCGCGAACGGAGTCGCGAGTTTGGCGGCGAAGACGGGCGCACGGGCGGACGCACTGAGGGACGCGTTCATGCGGTCGTGGCGCTCATCCGCCCAGTTTCATATGCGCCGGCAGCCACAGGATGATCTGCGGCCAGATCCACACGCAGGCGACGGCGACGCACATCAGCACGAACATCGGAATCGCCTGGCGCGCGATCCACGTGATCTGGCGATGGGTCATGCCCTGCAGCACGAACAGGTTGAAGCCGACGGGCGGGGTGATCTGCGCCATCTCGACCACCAGCACGACGAAGATGCCGAACCAGACGAGGTCGATATGCGCGGCCTCCACCGTCGGCAGGATGACGCCCATCGTCAGCACGACCATCGAAATGCCGTCGAGGAAGCAGCCCAGCACGATATAGAACAGCGTCAGCGCGACGATCAGCGCGACGGAGGACAGGCCCAGCGAACCGATCCATTCGGCGAGATGCCGCGGCAGGCCGATGTAGCCCATGGCGATGGTCAGGAACGCGGCGCCGGAGAGGATCAGCGCGATCATGCAGTAAAGCCGCGTTGCGCCCATCAGGCTGTCGCCGAACGTCCTGCGGTCGAGCGAACCCTGCACCGCGGACAGCACGAGCGACCCGATGACGCCGAACGCCGCCGCTTCGGTGGCCGTCGCGACGCCTACGTAGATCGAACCCAATACCAGCGGCGATCAGCAGCACGACAGGGATCAGATGGCGCGACGCGTGGAGTTTCTGCGCGATCGACGTCCGCTCGGCGATGACCGGAATCTTGCCGGGATTCAGCAGTGCCCACGCCACGATGTAGCCGGAGAACAGCGCGGCGAGCAGGATGCCGGGGATCACGCCGGCAATGAACAGTTCCGCGATGGACACGTTGGCGGTGACGCCGTAGACGATCATGATGATCGACGGGGGAATCAGCAATCCCAGCGTGCCGGCGCCGGCCAGCGTGCCGATCGTGATGGCGTCGGGGTAGCCGCGCGCCGAAAGTTCGGGCAGCGTCATCTTGCCGATGGTCGCGCAGGTTGCCGCCGACGATCCCGATACAGCGGCGAAGATCGTGCAGCCGATGATGTTCGTGTGCAGCAGGCGACCCGGCACGCGCTCGAGCCACGGCGCCAGTCCCTTGAACATGTCCTCGGAGAGCCGCGTGCGAAACAGGATCTCGCCCATCCACACGAACAGCGGCAACGCCGTCAGCGTCCACGACGACGCGCTGCCCCAGATGGTGACCGCCATCGCGTCGCCGGCCGGGCGCGACGAGAACAGCTCCATGCCGATCCACGCAACGCCGGCCAGCGCCAGGCCGATCCACACGCCGCTGCCGAGCAGCGCGAACAGCGCGACGATGAGCAGCGTGGTGATGAGCGCGTCCATGGGCGCTATTCGTTGTGCAGCGCTTCGTCGGGCATTTTCGCGAGGCGCGCGCCACGCCACTCGAGGACGAATTCGTCGATGAACGCGATGCACAGCACGACCGTGCCCAGCGCCATCGTCAGCTGCGGAATCCACAGCGGCGTGGCGTCGTTGCCGGTGGAGATGTCGTGGAAGTCCCACGATTGCCAGGACAGCCGCACGCTGTAGTACGCGAAGAGCGCGGCGAGCACCGTCGCCACGCCCAGCGCCCACAGTTCCAGCGCGCGCTGCGCGCCGGGCCCCACGTGTTCGAGGATCAGCGTCACCCGGATGTGTTCGCCGCGCTTCAGCGTATGCGCCAGCGCGAGGAATCCCGCCGCGGCCATGCAGTAGCCGGCATACGCGTCCGTGCCCGGCACGTTGAAATTGAGAAGCCGGCCGGCGATGCCCGGCGATGACCATCGCCAGCGTCCCGACCATGAAGAACGCCGCCAGGATGCCGGCGGCAAGGTAGAGGCGGTCGAGAACGATTCGCACCGCGTTATTGCTGCGCGCGATAGCCTTCGATGACCTTCCTGCCGTCGTCGCCGGCCTTGCGCTGCCATTCGGCGAGCATGTAGTTGCCCACCTTGCGCATATCCGCGGTCAGTTGGTCGGACGGCTTTTCGAGGTTCATTCCCTTCTGCTTCAGCTGGTCCATGTACCAGGCGGTCTTTTCCTCCGAAAGCTTCCAGCCGCGCGTTTCGGCGTCGGCCGCAGCCTTGAGCACGGCGGCCTGCGTCGGCTTGTCCAGCGCGTCGAAGGCCTTCTGGTTGACGATCACCGCGTTCTTGGGCAACCACGCCTGCGTGTCGTAGAAATACTTGAGGTACTCGTAGGTTTTGGAGTCAAAGCCCGTCGCGCTCGACGACATGTAGGAATCGATGACGCCGGTGGCCAGTGCCTGCGACACTTCGGCGGCTTGGACGGTCACCGGTTGCGCGCCGACCAGTTCGGCGATTTTCGACGTGGCCGGGCTGTACGCGCGCCACTTGAGGCCCTTCATGTCCGCGCCCGACGCCAGCGTCTTCTTGGCGAAGATGCCCTGCGGCGGCCACGGTACCGTGTACAGGACCTTCATGCCCTGCTTCGCGAGCTTGTCGTCGAGCGCCTTGCGCGACGCCTTGTAGAGTTTCGCCGCTTCGCCGTAGGACGTGGCCAGGAAAGGGATGCCGTCGAGGCCATAGAGCGGATCCTCGTTTTCGTAATTGACGAGCAGGATTTCGCCCGCCTGCGCCTGGCCGCCCTGCACCGCACGCTTGATTTCGGGCGCCTTGAACAACGCGGCCGCGGGGTGGACCTGGATCTTGAGCTTGCCACCCGAGGTGCGGTCGACGTCGGCCACGAACTGCATGATGTTTTCGGTGTGGAAGTTCGAAGCCGGATAGGCGGTGGGCAGGTCCCATTTTGTCTGTGCCATTGCGGTCTGCGCCATCGCGATGGCCAGGCCGAGCGCGGCAGCGAGGATGGTGGCTTGCTTCATCGGGTGTCTCCTGTGGACATGGCGCGGGAACCTGCCCGTCGCGCAGTGAAGGTCGAGTTCCTGCCGTAAAGTACACTAGTGAGCAGCATGGCGACAATCGGGCAATGGCAGTTCTGGATCGATCGCGGAGGCACGTTCACCGACATTGTCGCGCGCAAACCCGACGGCGCGCTGCTGACGGCAAAGCTGCTGTCCGAGAACCCGGAACGCTACGCGGACGCCGCGGTGCAGGGCATCCGTGAATTGCTGGGATTGGCGCCCGGCGAGCCGATCGGCGCCGGCGTCATCGACGCGGTGAAGATGGGCACGACGGTCGCCACCAATGCCTTGCTCGAGCGCAAGGGCGAGCGCACGGCGCTGCTGATCACGCGCGGGTTCGGCGACGCGCTGCGCATCGCCTACCAGCACCGTCCCAAGCTGTTCGTGCGCCACATCGAATTGCCTTCGATGCTCGTCGACCGGGTGATCGAGGTCGACGAGCGCATGGCTGCGCATGGCGACGTGGTGACGCCGCTTGATCTCGCCGGCGCCGAAAGAGATCTGCGCGCCGCATGGGGGGACGGCATCCGCGCCGTGGCGATCGTGCTGATGCATGGCTATCGCTTCCCGGCGCACGAGCACGCGCTGGCCGCGCTTGCGCGAGCCATCGGCTTTCCGCAGGTCTCCGTGTCGCATGAGGTGAGTCCACTGATGAAGCTGGTGTCGCGCGGCGACACCACCGTTGTCGACGCCTACCTTTCTCCGATCCTGCGGCGCTATGTGGAACAGGTCGAGCGGGAATTGACCGGCGGGGGTGCGGCCGCCGGCATCCGCCTGCAGTTCATGCAATCGAGCGGCGGATTGACGGACGCGCGACTCTTCCAGGGCAAGGACGCCATCCTGTCCGGACCCGCCGGTGGCATCGTCGGGGCGGTCGAGGTTTCACGCCAGGCGGGCTTCGACCGGATCATCGGCTTCGACATGGGCGGCACGTCCACCGACGTCACGCACTGGGCCGGCGAGTACGAGCGGGCGTTCGTGACCGAGGTCGCAGGCGTCCGGTTGCGCGCGCCGATGATGAGCATTCACACCGTCGCCGCGGGCGGCGGGTCCATATGCACGTTCGACGGCGCGCGGTTTCGCGTCGGGACCGGAGTCGGCGGGCGCGGCGCCCGGTCCCGCGGCCTATCGGCGCGGCGGACCGCTGACAGTGACCGACTGCAATGTCATGGTCGGCAAGCTCGACCCGGAACTGTTTCCGAAAGTGTTCGGCGCGGGCGGCAACGAGGCGCTCGACGCAGACGTGGTGCGGACGAAATTCGCGGCACTCGCGAAGGCAGTGTCCGCGGCACCAGGGAATCGCGCGGTCACCGGAGGAGGTCGCCGACGGCTTCCTGCGCATCGCGGTCGAGAACATGGCCAACGCGATCAAGCACATCTCGGTGCAGCGGGGCTACGACGTCACCGAGTACACACTGTGCTGCTTCGGCGGCGCAGCGGGCCAGCACGCGTGCCTGGTTGCCGACGCGCTGGGTATGACGCGCGCGTTCATCCATCCGCTCGCGGGGGTGCTGTCGGCGTACGGTATGGGACTCGCCGATGTGCGGTCGTTGCGGCAACAGGCGGTCGAGGCGGCGCTGACGGAATCGGCGCTGGCCTCGACCGACGCGATCTTTGCAGGGTTGGAAGAGATCTCGCGCGCGGAAGTCGCAGGGCAAGGCATACCGACTGCGCGGATTACCGTCCGGCGCACGCTCCACGTCAAATACGACGGCACCGACACGACACTCGAACTCCCGGTGGCCCCTGCGATGCCGGTCATCGTTGCGGAATTCGAGAAGCGCTACGTGCAACAGTACGGCTTCCTGATGCCGGACAAGCGGCTCATCATCGAAGCCGTTGCGGTCGAGGCGATCGGCAGCATGCAGTCGGCGGCGGACGAGCGCCCGGTGTTCGCGCCGCGTTCGGGGCCGCTGGCGGCGCGCAAGGTCAACCGTGTCTATACCGACGGCGAATTCCGCGACGCGAACGTGTTCGACCGCACGGATCTGCGCCCCGGCGATGCGATCGCCGGCCCCGCTGTCATTCGCGAACAGAACGCGACCACGGTCATCGAGCCGGGCTGGCGCGCGACGCTGACCGAACTTGACCATCTCGTGCTCGAGCGCGTGGTAGCGGCACGGCGCGCGCACGCCATCGGCACCACCGCCGATCCGGTCCTGCTCGAGGTGTTCAACAACCTGTTCATGGCGATCGCCGAGCAGATGGGCGTGACGCTCGCCAACACGTCCTATTCGGTCAACATCAAGGAGCGCCTCGACTTCTCCTGCGCGATCTTCGACGCCGGCGGAAACCTTATCGCCAATGCGCCGCACATGCCCGTGCACCTGGGCTCGATGGGCGAGTCGGTGACGACGATCATCGACCGGCGCGCCGGCGCCATGCAGCGCGGGGACGTGTTCGTGCTGAACGCCCCGTACAACGGCGGCACTCATCTGCCGGACGTCACGGTGATCGCGCCGGTCTTCCTCGATGGCGCTCAGTTTGGATCGGCACCCGAGTTCTATGTCGCGTCGCGCGGTCATCACGCCGACATTGGCGGCATCACGCCGGGATCGATGCCGCCATCCTCGACTCACGTGGACGAGGAGGGCGTGCTGCTCGACAACGTGCAGCTCGTCGCCGGCGGACGCTTCCTGGAGGGCGAGATGCGCGCCATCCTGGCGTCGGGTCGCTACCCGTCGCGCAACGTCGACCAGAACCTCGCCGACCTGCGAGCGCAGGTGGCGGCATGCGCAAAGGGCGCGGTGGAACTCGGCAAGATGGTCGCGCACTTCACGCTCCCGGTGGTCCGCGCTTACATGCGCCACGTGCAGGACAACGCCGAGGAATCGGTGCGGCGCGTGCTCGACGTCCTCAAGGATGGCCGCTTCGAGTACGAGATGGACAGCGGCGCGAAAATCGTCGTCGCCATCTCGATCGACAAGGCCGCGCGCGAGGCGACCATCGACTTCACGGGAACCAGCGCGCAGCAGCCCACCAACTTCAATGCGCCGTCGGCGGTATGCAAGGCCGCGGTGCTCTATGTGTTTCGCACGCTCGTCGACGACGAGATCCCGATGAATGCCGGTTGCTTGAAGCCGCTGCATATCGTCATTCCCGACGGCTCGATGCTCAGTCCGCGCTATCCCGCGGCGGTGGTGGCCGGCAACGTGGAAACATCGCAGACGGTCACCGACGCGCTCTTCGGCGCGCTGGGCGTGCTTGCCGCGTCGCAGGGAACGATGAACAATTTCACGTTCGGCAACGCGGACTACCAGTACTACGAGACGATCGCCGGGGGCGCCGGCGCCGGACCCGATTTCGACGGCGCGAGCGTCGTGCAGACGCACATGACCAATTCCCGGCTCACCGATCCCGAGGTTCTCGAATGGCGCTTTCCGGTACGGCTTGACGCCTTCGCCATTCGCCCCGGCAGCGGCGGGCGCGGCCGCCATCGCGGCGGCGACGGCGCCGTTCGGCGCGTGCGCTTCCTGGAAGAGATGACCGCTGTGATGCTCGCCAACCATCGCCGCGTCGCGCCTTTCGGCGTCGCCGGCGGCGCGCCAGGCGCGCTGGGCCGCAACTGGGTGGAACGGCGGGACGGCACGCGCGAGGAATTCGGCGCGACATGTGCGGTGGCCATGCGGCCCGGCGATGTATTCGTGATCGAGACGCCTGGCGGCGGCGGCTTCGGGCCCTGCAAATCATAGTTGCCTTGGCCGCGCGGAAGGGGACACGTTGAACCGGACGGTAGGCATCGACTGGCTGGTCGCTGGCGCGCAGCCGGATGCGACGCTCGCCGTGCGCGTCGCGTGGCTCGAACAATTCCTGGATTGGGTTCGTGCGCGGGGCGGAGCGGACGCCGAGGGCGGGGCGGCGCCCGCCACTCGGATTCGCTTCTTCCTGCAGGTGCTCGAGCGCCACCCCGATCGCCGCATCGCGGTGTCGCTGATGTTGCGCAAGACACTGCGCGAACTGGATGCGGTCGCGCTGCTGTGCGAGACCGGCCTGCCGCGCGCCAGCGCGTTCTTCCAGGAACTGTCCGATCGGCTGGCGTCGAAGCTGCTTCCGCCGCCGCCGGCCGAGAACGACATGGCGGCGGTGTTCCGGCGGGCATTCCCCGAGGAAGCCGACGCCGAGTGGGTGGCGGCGCTGTCGTTCGCGGTACTCGAAGGCATCGGCGACCTTGTGCGGCAGGGCGAAGGCGCGGACAACGTCGAAACCTGGTCCGGTTTCCGTCGCGACGCCGCCGACGCCCTGATGATCCTGGCGAGCCAAGTCCAGGCGATCGGCCTGTCGCAGCGCGTTCGCCAGCGCACGGCCACGGAGCGCCCGCTCGATACGCCGTTCGCAGGAATTGCGTCGGCTGTCCACGATTACGTCGAGGCGGCGTTCGGATCGGAACGCTTCGAAGCCGAGGAAGCGGCGGTGAAGAGTTTCGTGGCGCGCTGCGGGCGCGCGCTGGCCGACGTCACTGGCCACCTCGAAAATTATGGCGTTTCGATCGACCTCGTGTACCAGCTCGAGCGCGCGCAGCTTTCGTTGCAACGGATGTCCGTACTCATTGAACTCTACGGACGCACGGCGCCGGACCCACGCGCCGCCGCGCTTTTCGTGGCCGCGCTGATCCGCGCCAACGACAAGCAGGACAGCGTGCGTGCGCTGCTGCGGGAAAACCTGATGCTCATGACCCGGCGCATCGTCGAGTCCGCGCGCAAGACGGGCGATCACTACATCACCCGCGACGGCACCGAGTATCGCGCCATGGTGGCATCGGCGGCGATCGGCGGCGCGGTCACCGGCATGACGGTGCTGGTCAAGATCGCTGTCGTCGGCCACGGCTTGCCGCTGTTCATCGACGGCCTCGTGGCGTCGATCAACTACGCGGCATCGTTCGTGCTGATCCACCTGCTGCACGGGACCCTCGCCACCAAGCAGCCGGCGATGACGGCGGCCGCCATGGCGCACCAGCTCAACGCACCGCGCGCGCGCGGCCGATTGCGCGGGTTCGTCGACGAGGTGGCCAACCTCGTGCGCTCGCAGGTGGCGGCCATCGCGGGCAACCTGTTGCTGGTCGTGCCCGCGGCGCTGGCGCTGCAGGCGATCCTGCTGCTGCTCGGGTTCGGCCACTTGCCCGAACCCGGCCATGCCCGCGACTACATCGAGTCGCTGTCGGTGTGGAGTGCGGCGCCGTTCTACGCGGCGTTCACCGGCGTGCTGCTCTGGGTTTCGGCGGTGATCGCCGGCTGGTTCGAGAACTGGGCGACGTTTCGCCGTCTGCCCGAGGCGGTCGCGCGCTCGCCCAGGATCGTCTCGTTGCTTGGGCCGGAACGCGCGGTCCGGGCCGCCCGCATCATCGAGAACAACGTCGCCGCGCTGGGCGGCAACATCTCGCTGGGCATTCTCCTCGGCATGGAGCCCGTGATTGCGACGTTCTTCGGCCTGCCGCTCGAAGTCCGGCACGTGACGTTGTCCACCGGCCAGCTGGCGCTCGCGTCATGGTCGTACGGCGGGGGAGTCTTTTCGCTCGCCGCCTTCTGGTGGGCGGTCGTGGGCATCGGCGTGATCGGCTTCATGAATCTGACGGTGTCGTTCGGGCTGGCGCTGGGTGTCGCCATCCGGTCGACGGGACGCGGCGCGGTGTCGCGCCGGCGCCTGCGCCGGGCCGTGTTCTCTCGGGTGCGGGCGGCGCCGCTGGACTTCCTGCGGCCGCCTCGCCTGAAGCCCGGTCCCTGAAGTGCGATTCCGGGCGCTTGGCCGCATAATTCCGCATCATACGGCTCCCCCGCCGGTCCAACCACGAAGGTGCGCCATGCCCTCCATCTACGATTTCAGCGTCGACGACATCCACGGCAAGAAGGTTACGCTGGACAAGTACAAGAACAAGGTGATGCTCATCGTCAACACGGCGAGCAAGTGCGGATTCACGCCGCAATACAAGGGGCTGGAGGAACTGTACGAAAAATTCCACGGCAAGGGCCTCGAGGTGCTGGGCTTCCCGTGCAACCAGTTCGGCGCACAGGAACCGGGGACCGAAGCGGAAATCGCACAGTTCTGCGAATTGAACTACGGCGTGAAATTCCCGATGTTCGCCAAGGTCGATGTCAACGGCGCCAAGACCGCACCCGTGTACAAGTACCTGAAGGCGGAGAAGCCCGGACTGCTCGGCAGCGAGGCGATCAAGTGGAATTTCACGAAGTTCCTGGTGGACCGCAAGGGCAACGTGCTCGCACGCTACGCGCCTAACGACACGCCGGAATCGATCGCCGGCGACATCGAAAAAGCGCTTTGATGCGCGTTGCCGTCGCGGTCGTCGCGCTTGCGGTCATGCGCGACGTTGGTCCCGCTGCCCGCCGCCGCGCAGGCCGACCCGAACAAGGTGCTGCGCGTCGCGTTTCCGGTCGCCGAGACCGGCTTCGACCCGCAGGCCTCGAACGACGTCTATTCCGCGTATGTCGAACGCGCGATCTTCGATCCGCTGTACAACTACGACATTCTCAAGCGGCCCTACACGATCGTTCCCAACACGGCCGAGGCCCTGCCGGATATCTCGCCGGACGGCCTGACGTGGACACTGCGCATCAAGCCGGGCATCTATTTCAACGAGGATCCGGCGTTCAAGGGCCGCAAGCGCGAACTGACGGCTGCCGACTACATCTATTCGTGGAAGCGCGTGTTCGATCCGAAGATTCGCTCGTTCTGGCTGCAGACGTTCGATGGTTTGTTCGAAGGTGCGCCCGCGCTGGTCGCGAGGGCATAGGAGACCGGCAAGTTCGACTACGACGCGCCGATGGCGGGCCTGGAAGCGCTCGACCGCTACACGATCAGGATCAAGCTCGTGCACCCGGCCTATGACCTGCTGCCCAACCTGACGACGGTACAGTCGTCCGCGGTGGCGCGCGAAGTCATCGAGACGTACGGCGACAACAGCGGCTGGGCAATGCAGAACCCAGTGGGCACCGGACCCTTCCGCCTCAAGGAATGGCGGCGCGCCCAGAAGATCGTGCTGGAAGCGAATCCCGGCTTTCGGGAAGTGCTGTATCCAGGCAGCGACGACCCGGCGGACCGTGCGATCGTCGCGAAGATGAAGGGCAGGAAGCTTCCGCTGCTGGGGAAGATCGACATCAGCATCGTCGAGGAATCCAATCCGCGCTTGCTGGCTTTCGAAAAGGGCGACCTCGACTACATCCAGGTGCCGCCGGATCTGGTCCCGAACGTTCTCTCGCCGGCGAACACGCTGTTGCCGCGCTTTGCCAAGGCCGGCATCACGCTGGCGCGGGGCATCCAGCCCGCCGTCAGCTATACGTTCTTCAACATGGAGGACCCGGTCGTCGGCGGCTACACGAAGGACAAGGTGGCGCTGCGGCGCGCGATCGGCATGGCGTTCAACACCGACGAGGAAATCAAGGTGCTGTGGAAAGGGCAGGCGGTGCCGGCCACGGGACCGATACCGCCGCACGTCGTCGGCTATGACCCGAAATTGAACGGCCACGTCAGCTACGACCTGCCCGGCGCCAAGGCCCTGCTCGACAAGTTCGGGTACATCGACCGCGATGGCGACGGATTCCGCGAAATGCCTGATGGCAAGCCGCTGGTGCTGGACATGGGCTCGGTGCCCGATGCGCGGGGCAGGCAATACGAGGAACTGTGGAAGAAGACGCTGAACGCGCTGGGCGTGCGCGCAGAATTCCGCAACCAGAAGTGGCCGGACCTGCTCAAGATGGCGCGCGCCGGGAAATTGCAGATGTGGTACCTGGGTAACATCAATACGACCACCGACGGCTACGGCTTCCTGGGCCTGCTCTACGGCGGGCATGCGGGCCTGTCGAACATTTCCCGGTTCAACCTGCCGGAGTACAACAAGCTCTACGACCAATCGCGCGGCCTGCCCGACGGTCCCGAGCGCACGAAGCTGTTTCGCGAGATGTCGGCGCTGGTCACCGCCTATGCGCCATGGAATCTCGAGGTTTATCGCTACGAAAACGTCGTCGTCTATCCGTGGGTGATCGGGTACAAGTACAACGCGTTTTCCGCGCATCCGTGGATGTACTACGACATCGACCTCAAGATTCCGCACAAGCCGGTGCAGCAATGAGCGCGCGACGAATCTCCTGTGTCGCCATGCTGCTGCTGGTCGCCGGCTTCGCCTCGCTTGCCATGGCGCAGGCCGATCCGAACAAGGTGCTGCGCGTGTCGTTCCCCGCCGCCGAGACCGGCTTTGATCCGCAGGTGGGCAACGATCTTTATTCCAACCACGTCAACCGCGCGATATTCGATCCGCCCTACACCTACGATTACCTCGCGCGGCCGTTCAAGCTCGTGCCCAACACCGCCGTTGCGCTGCCGCAGATTTCCTCCGATGGCCGCGACTGGACGATTCGCATCAAGCCCGGTATCTACTTCAGCGACGATCCGGCCTTCAAGGGCCAGAAGCGCGAGTTGACCGCCGCCGACTACGTCTACTCGTGGAAGCGCGTGATCGACCCCAAGGTGCGCTCGCCGAACCTGCAGATATTCGACGATCTGTTCGAAGGCGCCGACGCCGCGATCGCCAAGGCGAAGGAGACCGGCAAGTTCGACTATGACGCGCCGATGGAAGGATTGCTGGCGACGGACCGCTACACGATCCGGATCAAGCTGAAGCGGCCGTCCTATGACCTGCTGTCGAACTTGACGCAGATTCAGAGCGGTGCCGTCGCGCGTGAAGTCGTCGACGCGTATGGCGACGCTGAGTAGCTGGGTGCAGCAGAACCCGGTGGGGACCGGGCCGTATCGTCTGAAGGAATGGCGGCGCGGCCAGAAGATCGTCCTCGAAGCCAATCCGGGTTTTCGCGAGGTGATCTTCCCGGACAGCAAGGACCCCGCGGACCGCGAAATCGTCGCGAAGAACAAGGGTGCGAGGCTGCCGCGGATCGGACGCGTCGAGATTACGATCATCGAGGAGTCGCAGCCGCGGCTGCTCGCGTTCGAGAAAGGGGATCTCGATTACGTCGAAGTCCCGCGCGATCTGGTCTGGAACGTGCTGGGCAAGGACAACAAGCTGCTGCCACGTTTCGCCGCGGCGGGCGTGGCGCTTGCGCGCGGCGTCCAGCCGACGATCACCTTCACCTACTTCAACATGGAGGATCCGGTCGTCGGCGGCTACACCAAGGACAAGGTCGCGCTGCGCCGCGCGATCGGCATGGCCTACAACGTGGAGGAGGAAGTCCGCGTGCTGCGCCAGGGCCAGGCCATGCCGGCCACGCAGGTCATTCCTCCCAACGTCACCGGCCACGATCCGAATTTCTCGGGGCATACCAAATTCGATCCGGCGGGGGCAAAGGCGCTGCTCGACAAGTTCGGCTACGTCGATCGCGACAAGGACGGCTGGCGCGACCTGCCCGACGGCAAGCCGCTGGTGCTCAAGATGGGAACTTCGCCGTCGGCGCTGGACCGGCAGTACAACGAGTTGTGGCAGCGCAACCTCAATGCCGTGGGCATCAAGATCGAATTCGTCAACCAGAAGTTCGGCGACCTGCTGAAGATGGCGCGCGCCGGGCCAGCTGCAGATGTGGGCGCTGGGGAACACGAGCTCGACGCCGGAGGGCTACCAGTTCCTGGGACTCCTCTATGGCGGGCTTCGCGGGACTGTCGAACCTGGGGCGGTTCAAGCAGCCGGACTTCGACCGCCTGTACGACCTGTCGCGCAGCCTCCCCGACAGCCCGGAGCGCACCAAGCACTTCCGCGAAATGTCGCAGATCGTCTCCGCGTATTCGCCGTGGATGCTCAACGCGTTCCGGATCGAGAGCATCGCCGTGTATCCGTGGGTGACGGCATCAAGTACAACCCGTTCCAGAACCATCCGTGGATGTACTTCGACATCGACCTCAAGGTCCCGCGACGGCCGGTCCAGCAGTGAGTCGAGCGCGGCGCGACAAGCTGGCGCCGGGCGTGGCGCCGGCGCCACAATCGGGCGAAGGGATGCGTGGTCGGTGCCTGCCGCGCTTGGCTCGACGGCACCTTCGCGCGTAGAATTGCCGTAACATTTCCCACCTCCCTGGACGAACTCAACGTGAACCGCAACCACAATTCGCACTCGCCGGCACCAGCGGCGCGACTGCGCATGGGTTGGGTATCGTCCATTTCCAATGGCGCCATGTCGCGATTCGGCCTCACCGCCGTCTCCAACGCAACGCCGCAAGCAGGACCGTACTCAGCTTTCATCGCCGTACCGATCTCAGTGTCCAAATAAGGCCCGCCGGGTTACCCGCCGGGTCAGGCGGGAACCGGAGCAGTAGGCGTCTTCCTTTCCGGACCTCCCGCCTGTCGTTGGTTCATTGCGTTCGCGGTTATAGCGAACGCGCAGCAACGTCACAGGTGTCGTCATGGAACAGTTGCAACGCTGGATGCGCCGAACGTTTCGCGGACTTTGGCTCTCTCCGGATTTCCGGAAGCTGTGGGCCTCGCTGACGATCACGGCTTTCGGCAGCCAGATAACCAATCTCGCACTGCCGCTGACGGCGGCGCTGCTGCTGCACGCCACGCCGCTTCAGATGGGCATCCTGATCGCGCTGGAGACGCTGCCTTTCGCGCTGGTCTCGCTGCATGCAGGCGTGCTGCTCGATCGTGTCCGCAAGCTGCCGATCGTGGTGGCGTCGGATCTCGTGCGCGGCATTGCGCTGCTTGCGATTCCCGTGGCGGCTTTCACCGGCACGCTGGCCATGGAGATCCTGTACGTCGTCGGTTTCTTCTGCGGCGTCTCGAACGTCGTCGGCGGCGGCGCGCACCAGGTGCTGATCGCGCAGCTGGCAGGGCGCGGGCGGCTGGTCGAGGCCAATGCCAAGATCGCGCTGGGCGAAACTTCGTCGGCGCTGATCGGCCCGGGACTGGCAGGCGGCCTGATCCAGCTGCTGACGGCGCCGTTCGCGATCATCCTCGATGCGCTGACGTTCTTCTACTCCGCATGGATGCTGCGCCGGATCCGCGTGCCTCAGGACGTGCCGCATGCGGGACCCAAGGCGTCGGTCACGGCGGAAATCATCGAGGGGCTGAAGCTCGTGTGGCACAACCGAACGCTGCTGTCGCTGGCGTGGGTGGCCGCGCTGTGGCAATTGCTGCACCACATGCAGCTTGCCGTGCTGATCCTGTTCGCCACGCGCGACTTGGGACTCTCGGCGGGAGCGATCGGGCTCGCCTACGCGTTCGGCGGCGTGGGTTGCATCATCGCGGCGGCGTCGGCGGAAAAGCTGTCGTCGCGATTCGGCGTCGGCACGGTGATCGTGCACGGGCTGATGCTGACGGCAGTCGGGTGGCAGGCGTTCGGCTTGGTGTCGGGGCCGGTGTGGTTCGCTACGGTCGTGCTGGGCTTCGCGATGCTGGTGTTCGACTTCGGCGCAGTGCTGTACGCGATCAACTACCTCGCGCTGCGCCAGGCCATCACGCCCGATCGGCTGATGGGGCGAATGACGGCGACGATGCGCTTCCTGACGGTGGCTGCGGCGCCGCTGGGCTCGCTCGCGGGCGGCGCGCTGGCGACCGCGATAGGACTGCGCAATACGCTGCTGACGGTCGGCGTGCTGGCGCTCGCCCTCACCGCCGGTGCCGTGCTCTGGTCGCCGGTGCGTCGGCATCGGACGCTGCCGGTGGTCCCCGCGGAGTAGGCGAGGCAACCGAGGGAACCGGTCGTTGCGACCGGTCAGACGATCGTGCCCGCGGCGACCGTGCGATTGGTGACTTCGTCGATGACGATGAACGCGCCGGTCGTGCGGTCGTCGTGGAACGCGTCGACGGCCAGCGGTTCGTTGACGGCCAAGCGTGCGCGCACCAGGTCGTTCATGCCGACTTCAGTGGGCGGCGCGACCGGCGTAAGCGTGGTCAGGTCCACTGCGTGCACGATCTCGGCAAACCGCGCGCGGACGGTGCGCGTCGTGTGCTTGACGAGGTAGCTCGCGGCCGGCTGCAACGATTCGGCGTCGAACCAACAGAGGTCCGCGACGATCTCGCGCGTGACGCGCGGGCGCGCGTCCGCCGGCACCAGCAGGTCGCCACGCGCGACATCGAGGTCACGGTCGAGCCGCACGGTGATCGCGTGTCCCGGCAGCGCCACCGATACCGGACCGTCGGGTCCGGCAATGCCTGCGACCACGGCGCGCAAACCGGCGGGCATCACGGCAACCTCGGCGCCGACTTCGAGCGTGCCGCTGGCCAGCGTGCCCTGCAGCCCGCGTTGGGGGCGGCCGCGCTCGGCTGCCAGGCTGCGCGTGACGCGCTGCACCGGGAAGCGCAGCGGCTGCGTGGCGCGCGAACGCACGACGTCGACGCTTTCCAGGTAGGCGAGCAGCGTCGGGCCCGCCGTACCAGGGCAGCGCATCGCCGCGCGCCGCGACCATGTCGCCGGTCAGCGCGGACAAAGGAATGGCATGCACCTCGACGAAGCCCAGATGCGCCGCGAGCGCCGTGAATTCGGCGTGGATGGCTTCGAAGCACGCGCGATCCCAGTTCACGAGATCCATCTTGTTCACCGCCAGCACCAGCCGTGAAATGCCGGCCCAGCGCGCAAGGAATGCGTGACGCCGCGTCTGCGGCTGCAGACCGTGCACGGCGTCCACCAGCAACACGGCGACATCCGCAGTGCTTGCGGCAGTGACCATGTTGCGCGTGTACTGCTCGTGACCCGGCGCGTCGCCGATGATGAACTTGCGCGCCGGCGTGGCGAAATAGCGGTACGCGACGTCGATCGTGATGCCCTGTTCGCGCTCGGCGAGCAGGCCGTCGGTGACCAGCGAAAAATCGATCGGCATCTGGCCGGCGCGGCGCGAGCCGGCTTCCAGCGCCGTCACCTGGTCGGACAGCAGGCTCTTGCTGTCCCAGAGCAGTCGGCCGATCAGCGTGCTCTTGCCGTCGTCGACGCTGCCGGCCGTGGTGAAGCGCAAGGGCGTGGCGTGCCGCTGTGGAAGTCGAGTGCATCAGAAGTAGCCCTGGCGCTTGCGCAGCTCCATCGCGGCATCGTTGGCCTGGTCGTCCAGCCGGGTGGCGCCGCGCTCGGTGATGCGCGTCGCGGCCGTCTCATCGACGATATCGTCCAGCGTCGACCGCATCCGACTCGACCGGCGCCGTGCAGGGGATGTCACCGACGGTGCGGAAGCGCACGGAAAGATTCTCGATGCGGTCGCCGCTCGCGGCCGGGGTCAGGTGGGTGACCGGAACCAGCGCGCCGCCGCGGCGGACGACGTCGCGCGCATGCGCGAAATAGAGTTCCGGTAGCGGAATGGCTTCCTGCCGGATGTATTGCCACACGTCCAGCTCGGTCCAGTTCGACAGCGGGAACACGCGCATGTTCTCGCCCTTGTGCACGCGCGCGTTGTAGAGCGACCAGAGTTCCGGCCGCTGCGCCTTCGGGTTCCATTGCCCCGAGTCGTCGCGAAACGAGAACACGCGCTCCTTGGCGCGCGCCTTTTCCTCGTCGCGCCGCGCGCCGCCGATGCACGCGTCGAATCCGAATTCCGCGATGGCGTCGAGCAGCGTGACGGCCTGGTGCGGGTTGCGCGATTCGTTGGCATGGCGCAGCCGCACGCGGCCGGTGCGGATCGACTCGTCCAGCGAGCGCACCACCAGCGGCAGTCCGGTGTCGCGCGCCATCCGGTCGCGGAAGGCGATCACCTCGGGAAAATTCTGCTCGGTGTCGATGTGCAGCAGCGTCACCGGCGCCTTCTCGGGCGCAAAGGCTTTCCGGGCCAGGTGCAGCACGACCGCGGAGTCCTTGCCGCCGGAGAACAGCAGCGCGACGTTGCGGCACTCGGCCGCGATCTCGCGCAGGATGAAGATCGACTCGGACTCGAGCTCGGCGAGATAGGCGTTGCGATGCCGCGCGACCGGGAGCGGCGGCGTGGCGATGTCGGCGACTGCGAGTTCGTCCATCAGCATGGCGGGAGCCTGTCAGTTCGTGACGGCAGCGGCCCGCGTGCGAACCACGCGGCCCTGGTCGTCGATATGGATGCCGCATTCGCGTTCGGCGGGCGCCTCCCACCACCAGCGGCCCGACCGCGGGTCCTCGCCGGGCATCACGGCGCGCGTGCATGGCGCACAGCCGATGGAGGGAAAGCCGCGCTGATGCAGCGGATGCGTCGGCACGTCGTTCGCGCGCACGTAGGCCCAGACATCATCTTCCTGCCAGTCGGCCAGCGGGCACAGTTTCATGAGGCCGTGCTGCGCGTCGTGGGCGAGAATCGGCGTTTCCGTGCGCGTGACGGATTGGTCGCGGCGCAGGCCGGTGATCCACAGCCCCTTGCCGGCCAGCGCGCGCGCGAGCGGGCGCACCTTGCGCAACTCGCAGCATTGCTTGCGCAGGTTCGTTGAGCGATAGAACGGATTGGGCCCGTGCGCCGCGACGAACGACTCGATGTCGGCCGCGTCCGGCGCAAAGATGTGTATGGGAATGCCATAGCGCTGCCGCACGGATTCGATGAACGCGTGGGTTTCTTCGTGAAGCCGGCCCGTGTCCAGCGTGAACACCTCCACCGGGAGATCCAGCGTCGCGATCAGGTCGAGGATCACCATGTCCTCGGCGCCGAAGCTCGAGGCGAGCGTGGCCGGCGCGTGCGCCGACACCGCGTGGCGCAGGCGCTGCGTGGCTTCCCCATTGCGCAAAGGCATGTTCATGTGACAGGCAGTCCCGGTCGGCACCCGGAACTGCGCGACGCGCGCCCGGAGGACCTCGACCCCGGATAGTAGGTTTTCGCCTAAATGCGCGGAAATGATATTTATAGAGGTTGTATATTCCAATTCGCTATAACGACCTTGTGCGCGGTGCGCGAGCTTCCCGGGCGTAGCATCCGTCCATGGGCACGCCGACGCACATCGCCCCCGATCCCGTGCGACCGGCTTCGCCGACACTGGCGCCGGAGCATCCCTCCCATCGCATGCGCGCGCCGTTTCTTGCGAGCCGGCGCCGGCTGAGCATTTTGCGTGTGTGCGCTCTGCGCCGCGATCGCCGCCGCCTCGGCGTGGATGTACGTGGGAATCGAGCGCTCACTGCGCGAGCTGCGCGCGCAGGGGTTGCCGGCGCTGCTCGACGCCAAGACCAAGTCGCTCGAAGTGTTCATCGCCGAACGGCGGTCAGACGGTGAGCGGTGGGCGCGTGACCCGGAGGTCGCCGCGCTGACTGCCGAGCTCGCGCGCCGCGCCCATAGCGGCGACATCGGTGAGCGTTGCCGAAGTGACGAAGCGGCCGCGTGGCGCGCGCTGCTCGCGCCGCTGCTGCGCGACGAGAACATCGCCGCGGTGAACGCAGTGGATCGCGAACGCCGCATCATCGCGTCGTCGCTTCCGGAGATCTGCGGCCTGCGCGCGCAGCCGCGGACGATGGCGCCCCAGCTCGCGCAGGTATTCGCGGCCGCACGCAGTTCATCCGGCCCTATGCGGCCGATTCCCGGCTGGTGGCCGCGCAGCCGTTCCTCGGCAAGCACCCCCTTGCCTGGGTCGAGACGCCGGTCCGCGACGCGGCGGGCAACGTGGTGGCTGTGCTGGGCTTCGCGAGCTACGTCGATCAGCGATTTCGAGAACATCCTGTCCGCGGCGCGGCCCGGCGAAACCGGCGAAGCCTATGCGTTCGACGAAACTGGCACGTTGCTGTCCGACGTTCGCGACGTGCGCGGACTGCATCGCGGGGGACTCTTGCCCGCCGGCGTCAATGGCACCGCCTTTCGCCTCCCGGTGCGCGATCCGGGCGTCGAACTCGAAACCGACGCGACACCCGCAAGCGACGTGGCCACGTGGCCGCTGACCCGACCGGTCGCGGCGGCGCTCGCTGCGGGCACGTCCGCGCAGAGTGGCGCACCGGCCCGCGGCGTGCTGCTCGATCCGTATCGCAATTATCGCGGCGTCGAAGTGATCGGCGCGTGGCGCTGGTTGCCCGACGAAAGGATGGGGGTTGTCGCCGAAATCGGCCTCGACGAGGCCTATGCGCCGCTGCGTTACGTGCGGGTTGCGCTGGCCGCGATCCTCGCGTTGCTGGTAGTGACCGCGGGTTGGGCCGCCTGGTCGACACTGGCCCTCGCACGCCTGAGCGCCAAGCCGTCGGCCGGGCGCAGGATCGGCGCGTACCGGCTCGTGCGCGAATTGGCCGAAGGCGGCACGGCAACGGTGCACCTTGCGCACCATGCATTGCTCAAGCGCCCCACCGCCATCAAGATCATGAAGCACCACATGGCCACTGACGAGCAGGCGGCGCGGTTCGAGCGCGAAGTACGACTGGTCAGCGAATTGCAGCATCCGAATACGATCGAGATTTACGACTACGGGCACACGCGCGACGGCCTGCTCTATTACGCGATGGAGTACGTCGACGGCCTGGCGCTGGACGCGCTTGTCGCCCGCGAGAGCGCGCTGCCGCTGGAACGGATGGTTCATATCATCACGCAGGTGTGCGCGGCGCTGGCGGAGGTGCACGCCCGAGGCATGGTCCACCGCGACATCAAGCCCGAGAATGTGATGATCTGTGAACGCGGCGGCGAGTATGACTTCGTCAAGCTTCTCGACTTCGGCATCGTCAAGCGCATCGAGAACGCACCCGAGACGCACCCGGACGCAAGTCGCGTGCTGACGCGGCAGGTGCGGCTGCTCGGGACCCCAGCGTACATGCCGCCGGAACGCATCGGCCATCCGTCCGACGTCGACGCGCGCACCGATGTATACGGGGTCGGCGCGCTGATCTACTTCCTGAGCGCTGGGCGCCCGCCTTTCGTCGGCGACGACCAGGCCTCTGTCCTGCGCGAGGTTCTCGCCATGCCTGCGCCGCGGCTCGCGGATGCTGTGCCCGGCGTGCCCGAGGCACTCGACGATCTCGTCGCGCGCTGTCTCGCGAAGCTGCCGATCGAGCGTCCGGGCGCGATTGGCGATATCCAGATGGTGTTGGCGTCACTGCGCTTGCCGGCGTGGACGCGTGACCGCGCGCGCGCCTGGTGGGAGCTATACCGCGAACGCCAATCGACCGGCGATGCCACCGGTGTCAGCGATGTCGAGGTCGTCTGACGCATGCGCACAAGCGTCCGGCGATCGGCCCGCATCATTCAGGCAGGATGACGACCCACGCCTCGGTCTGCCCCTGCGGATTGGTGCCGAAACCCGCGATCGCGCGGCCGTCGCCGGAGACTGCGGTGGCGCGGCTCAATGTCCAGCCTGGTACCTGCGTCCCGAAGTCGAGGGCCAGGACGGCATCCAACGCCCGCCAACCGTGGTCGGCGTCCCATATCAGCGCGACGTCGCCTGACGACGATGCGTACCACCCGACGATGACGCGGCCGTTGTCGGATATCGAGGTGGCGACCATTCCAGGAAGACCGCCGGGACCGCTGTCCAGGTCAACCATGCCCCCTTGCTGTGTCCAGCGAAACGCGTGCGGAGTCCCGGTGGTTCCGGTCGATACGCCGGTGACGACCGATCCGTCGCTCGAAGCGGCCGTAGCGATGCCTTCCACGTCGCCTGGAAGCTTGCCCAGGATGGTCGCGCTGCCGTCGGCCAACCAGATTGCCGCGCCCGTGAGCACGGGATGACCGGCGCCTGCGATGACCGAACCGTCCCGCGAAATCGCCGACGCGGTGCTTTGCGCGTTGCTGCCCGGACCCAAGCGGCTCAATGCGACCGGACCCGTGGCGCGGTCCAGCGAAACGCCGTGTTGCCGGATTGCAGGCAGGTACCCGCCACGACGGTGCCATCGCCGGAAACGGCGGCTGCGGAGCACAGCGCCGAACCTGGCAGCGCGGGGATGCGCTGCATTCCCGTCTGCTGCGGTCCAGCGAAAGCCCGCGGACGACGTCGGCGGGCTGCCGGCGTTGGCGTCCGCATCGCCGACGATCACGGCGCCATCGGCGGAAACCCCGGTCGCCCTGCTGGACGCTGCCGCCGGCAATGAATCCCAGGCCCGACATGCCTTGCTGCGCGGTCCAGCGAAACGCCTGGCGATTGCCGGCCGTCGTCGCGCTCGTTCCCGCGACCACAGCTTCCATCGGCCGAGAGGGCGCTTGGCCTGGCTCGACGCGTATCCGGAGAGGATGCCGAGGTTTCGGAACGTCGCCCGCGGAGTCGGAGATCCGCTGTCGCTGCAACGCAGCGAGGCAGGCACGCCAGCGGCAATGCGCAAAGGATCAGCCGCGCGTATTTCCAGAACAACTCGAAACGGCCCGCCGCTGCCGGTACTGCACACATTCCCTCCGCCGCGTTCTGCATGCCCTCAGTGTCTGCCTCGCGTTGCGGGCGGTCATTGACGAGGATCAAACGCCTGACCGAGGCGCTGGAACGGATACACGTTTCCCAATCGCAGCAGCCGTGACAGTTCGTCCAGCGCACGCCGCGATTCATCGAGCAGCAGCGGGTCGGCCAGGTCGGACGGCGCCAGCCGATCCCGATAATGGGCGCGAATCCATTTCTCCAGCGCGGCCGCGAGCGGGTCGTCGAGAAAGACATTTGCGCGCACGGCCGCGCGCTCACTGTCCGACAGCGCCACGCGCAGACGGAGACAGGCGGGCCCGCCGCCGTTCTTCATGCTCTGCTTCAGGTCGAACGTCAGCACCTCGGCGATGGGACCGCCGCTCGCGACGAGCGCTTCAGGTACGCGTCGACGCGCGCGTTCTCGCGGCACTCGGCCGGCGCGACGAGCAGCAGGCGGCCGTCGGGGCGGGCCAGCAGCTGGCTGTTGAAAAGGTACGTCGCGACTGCGTCCGCGAGGCTCACGTCGCGCTCCTGCACGACGATCGGCGTGAATGCGGGGCCGACGCGTGCGGCGAGGTCCGCCAGCACCGCGTGCTGATCGACGTAGGCGCGCTCGTGGCAGAACAGCACGCTGCCCTGGCCGACGCTGATCACGTCGTTGTGAAATACGCCGGCATCGATGGCCGCCGGATTCTGTTGCGCGAAAACCGTTCGCGCCGGCGCCAGGCCATGCCGCCGCGCGATGGCGGCAAAGGCGTCCGATGTCTGGCGCGCCGGGTATCGCGTTGGCGCCATGCCGCCGCCGAAGCCGTGCCGGCCGTAGACGAAGAACTCGACGCCGGGCGCGGTCGAATCCGGCGCGAAGCGCGTGTGGTTGGCGGCGCCTTCGTCGCCCAATTGCGGCGCGGCGGGCAAGGGATCGTGCACGGTGAAATGCGCGGCGTCGGAAAAGATCGCGCGCAGGACCGCGGTGGTCGTCGGCGCCTCAAGCGAGCGATGGAAATGCGACGCGAGATTCGCGGGCGTGAAGTGCACGCGCCCGTCCGCGGTATCCGGCGATGGGCTGACGGTGGCGGCGTTGGCGACCCACATCGCGGCGGCCGACGAGCAGGCGGCCAGCAGCGCCGGGGCGTCCGTGCGCGGCGCGCCGCAGGACCGCGGCGTCGTCGCCGGCAAAACCCAGCGCGCGCAACGCCGGAAGGAAAGGCCGCTCGTGGGGCGGCAGTACCGCCTGCGGAAATCCGCGCGCCGCCAGCGCGCGCATCTTGGCGAGTCCCTGCAGCGCCGCTTCGCGCGGGTTGGCGACGAGTCCCGCGTTGTGTTCGGACGCGACGTTTCCCGTCGCCAGGCCGGAGTAGTTGTGCGTCGGGCCGGGGATGCCGTCGAAATTGAATTCGGGCATCGGGATTGCCGGTTCAGCGGTCCGCGGGCGACAGCGGCACCGCGCGCACGGTGTCGCCTTCGGCCACGCCCAGCGTGGTCGCGGCGTAGGGTTTCAGCGGAAAGCGGTCAGTGCGCGAGGGCGCCGTCGTCACCAGCACGCGGAAATTCTGCAGATCGCGGTTGGCGACCAGCCACAGCATGTCGTCGGTCAGGCTGTCCGGCACCGGATCCTCTTCCTCGAGCGTCACCGGCAGCACCAGCGATTGCCGGACCGCGTGGATGTCGTCGCGAAAGCATTCGACCGTGGGGCCGGCGTCGAAGATGTCGACGTAGCCTTCGTAACGAAAGCCTTCCTGTTCCAGCATCGTGCGCGCCGGCACGGTGTCCGCATGCACGACACCGATCGCGTCGCGCGCGTCGGCCGGCAGCAGGTTCACATAGACCGGGTGCTTGGGCATCAATTCGGCGATGAAAGATTTCTGCCCGATGCCGGTCAGGTAATCGGCCGTCGAGTATTCCATCGCGAAAAAATGCCGCCCCAGGCCCTCCCAGAACGGGCTCTTGCCCTCCGGTGTCAGCCGGCCGCGCAACTCGGCGATGATCTTGGCCGAAAAGAGCTGCCTGAATTCCGCGATGAACAGGAGCCGGCTCTTCGCCAGCAGCACGCCGTTCTTGCCCCGGCGAAAGCCCTGGTCGAGGAACAGCGAACACAGCTCGCTGTGGCCGGTGTGGTCGTTGGCGAGAAACAGCGTTGGCGCGACCGTGTACACGTTGAGCGCGCGCGACGCGTGGACCAACGTGCCGACGTGAAAATTGTAGAAAGGCTCCTTCAGTCCGACCGCTGCTTCGATGGCGCTGATGCCGACGATGCGGTCCGGCTGGTGGCTCGCGCGGCCCGTGTTGCCGCTGCGACTGTCGATCAGCACGAACATGTAGCACGCGTCCGCGCGTTCGGCGCTGCCGGCAAACGACGCCAGCGAGCGTTCGATGCGCGATGCCAGCCGCTCGCGATTGGCCGGAAGCGTGGTGAGCCCGGTGCCGGTGCGCTCGGACAACGCGAGGACGGCCCCGACGTCGTCGCGCGCAATCGGACGGATGTAGAACATCGCCGCGGTTGGCGCCTAGACCAGCGCGCGATTCAGCGCTGTTTCCAACCGCGCCAGGCCTTCGAGGATTTCGTCGAGCGAGATGACGAGCGACGGCGCGATGCGGATGACGTCGGGACCCGCGACGAGCAGCATGAGTCCCGCCTCGCCGGCGGCCTTCACGACGTCCATGGCCTTGCCCTTCCACGCTGCTTCGAGCTCGCCGCCGATCCACACGCCTTCGCCGCGCAGGTCGGAGAACACGCGCCGCCGCGCGTTGATCGCCTTCAGTCCTTCCATGAACAATGCATGTCGCGCCCGGACGCCGTCCATCACCTCGGTGGTGTTGATCACGTCGAAGACCGCGCCCGCCACCGCGCACGCGAGCGGATTGCCGCCATAGGTCGTGCCGTGCACGCCGACCGTGAACGCGCCGGCGATTTCGGCGGTCGTGAGCATCGCGCCGATGGGAAAGCCGCCGCCCAGGCCTTTGGCGCTGGTGAGGATGTCGGGAACGATGCCCTTCTGCATGTAGGAGAAAAGGGTGCCGGTGCGGCCCATCCCGCTCTGGATCTCGTCCAAGATCAGCAGCGCGCCATGTTCGGTGCACAGCCGGCGCGCGGCCTGCAGGAACGCCGGCGTGCCGGGACGCATGCCGCCTTCGCCCTGCATCGGCTCGAGGATCACGGCGCAGGTATCCGCCCCGTGCTCGGCGAATTCACGTTCCAGCGCCGCGACGTCGTTGTAAGGGATGTGCGTGATGCCCGCCGGGTTCGGCCCGAATCCGCTCGCATACTTGGCCTGCCCGCCGGCGGTGACGGTGAACAACGTGCGGCCGTGGAAACTGTTCAGCGTGGAGACGACGCGTATCTTCCTGTCGCCCGCGCGGTCGTGCGCATAGCGGCGCGCGAGCTTCAGCGCCGCCTCGTTGGCCTCCGCGCCGGAATTGGCAAAGAAGACGCGCTCGGCGAACGTGTTGTCGATGAGGCGCTTGGCGAGCCTGCAGCGCCGGCTCGTTGGTCAGCCAGTTCGATACGTGCCACAGCGTGCACGCCTGGTCGGTGATCGCGCGGATCATCGCCGGATGGCAGTGACCCAGCGCGGTGACGGCGACTCCGCTGGCGAAGTCGATGTACATGCGACCGCTCTGGTCCCAGACGCGCGAGCCTTCGCCGCGCACCGGCACGAACGGCGCGGGCGCGTAGCAGGGCACCATCCATTCGTCGAACATCGCGCGCGTCACCGGCAGCGTCGCGGCGCTCGACGGGGCGGCGGCGACCTCACGCCGGGCCGTGGCGGCGACCAAGGCCTGCTTGTCTGCGGAAAGGTTGCTCATCGTGGCCTTAGCGTCAATCGGTGTTCAATGCGGAAGGCGCCGCCGCGACGACTTGGATTTCGATCTTGTAGGCGGGACTGGCGAGCCTGGCCTCGACCGTCGCGCGCGCCGGCGTGTGTCCCTGCGGCACCCACGCGTCCCACACGGCGTTCATCGCCGCGAAATCCTTGATGTCGGGCAGATAGATCGTTGCCGACAGGATTTGCGTCTTGTCGCTGCCGATTTCCGCCAGCAGCGCGTCGATCTGGGCGAGCACCGACCGTGCTTGGCCGGTGATGTCGGCCGCCGGATCCGCCGCGACCTGCCCGGCGAGCCAGGCCATGCGTTCCCCCGCCGGCATGAAGACGACGATGTCCGACATGCGCTTGCCGGTATGACGACGCTCGATTGGCATAGTGTTGGGCACGATATGATCTCGAGCCGGAAGTGTGAGGGATCGGGAATTGTAATGGAAATGAATGCGCGGCTAGCCTTGGTGATGGGGGGAATCTTCATGTTCGCCGCGGTGGCGCTCGGCGCCCTGGGCGCGCATGCGCTTCGCGGATACCTGGACCCCCAGATGACGGTGGTGTGGCAATCCGCGGTCCAGTATCACGTCTGGCATGCGATTGCGCTGATTGGGATCGGTAGCCTGTTGCTGCACTATCCCGATAGCCGAGGCTTCAAGCTGGCGGCTTGGCTGTTCGTCGCCGGAAACCTGCTGTTCGCGGGCAGCCTCTACGTCATCGCCGCGACCGGCGCGCGCGGCCTCGGGCTGATCACCCCACTCGGCGGCGTCGCGTACCTGGCCGGATGGGCTGCCTTCGCCTGGTCAGCGTGGCGTGACCTGCGCTAATTCGTCGCTAGTCGATCTTCGCCCCCGAATCCTTCACCACCTTTTGCCATTTGGCCGTCTCCGCGGCGATGTGCCGTGCGAAATCCTCCGGCGTGCCGCCAGCGGCATTCGCCCCTTGCGCGAGCAGCTTCTCCTTGGCTTCCGGCGTGGCCAGCCATTTCGCGATTTCCGAGTCCAGCTTGGCGATGACAGGCTGCGGCGTTCCCGCGGGCGCGAGCAGGCCGAACCATGATGAGGCCTCGAATCCGGGCAGGCCCGATTCGGACAGCGTGGGTACGTCGGGAAGGGCCGCGGCGCGCGTCAGGCTGGTCACCGCGAGCGCCTTGAGCTTGCCCGCCTTGATGAGCGCCAGCGACGACGGAAGGTTGTCGAACATGAGCTGCACCTGGCCGCCCACCAGGTCCTGCAGCGCCGGCGCGCTGCCTTTGTACGGGACGTGGGTCATCTGCACGCCCGCCATCGACTTGAAGAGCTCGCCGGACAGATGGATCGACGTCCCGTTGCCCGACGACGCGAAGTTGAGCTTGCCGGGATTCGCCTTCGCGTAGGCGATCAGTTCCTGCACCGAGTTCACGGGCAGCGCAGGATTGATCACGAGCACGTTGGGAACGCCTGCGACGAGGATCACCGGAGCGAAGTCTTTCACGTGGTCGTAGGGCATCTTCGGGTAGAGGCTCGGATTGATCGCGTGCGTGCCCACGGTTCCCATCAGCAGCGTGTAGCCGTCGGGCGGCGACTTGGCCACGAGTTCCGCGCCGATGTTGCCGCCGGCGCCGGGCCGGTTGTCGACGACGGCCGCCTGTCCCAGCGATTCGGTGAGCTTCTGCGCCGCCGCTCGGGCAAGGACATCGGTGGTGCCGCCGGCCGGGAAGGGCACGACGATGCGGATCGGCTTCGTTGGGTACGCCTGCGCCGATACGCCGGCTGCAAACGCTGCGGACATTGCTCCCAGCACAAGACGATGGATCCAGCCTTTCATCATTGCCTCCGATGGATAATTCCCGTGGATCGGGAGTCTTCTGTTCCGCGTTGCGGCGACCGGCGATTGACTCAGTCGACTTTCGCGCCGGACGCCTTGATGATCCGCGCGTATTTGGCGAGCTCGCGCGCGATGAATTGCGAGAATTGTTCGGGCGTGTCGGGCGCGGGCTCCGCGCCGTCGGCGACGATCTTGGCGCGCACATCCGGCGCATTCAAAATCCTGGCGACATCGGCGTTCCACTTGGCGACAATCGTCGGCGGCGTGCCGGCCGGGGCGAAGAATCCATACCACGTCGAGATGTCGAATCCCGGCAGGCCGGCCTCCGCCATCGTCGGCAAGTCCGGTACCAGCGGCGAGCGTTGCGCCGTCGTCACCGCGAGAGCCTTCAACTTGCCGGCCTTCACCTGCGCCATCGCGTTGGCAAGATTGTCGAACATGAACTGCGTGTCGCCGGCCAGCAGCGCCTGCGTGGCCGGCGCGCCGCCCTTGAAAGGCACGTGCACGGCGTCGGTGCCGGTCTCGACCTTGTACAGTTCACCCGCCAGGTGTCCGCCGCTGCCGATGCTGCCGGAGCCAAACGAGAGCTTGCCGGGATTGGCCTTGGTCCAGGTGATGAACTCCTTGACGTTGTTCACCGGCGCAGCCGCGTTGACGACGAGCACATTCGGCGTGATCGCGATCAGCGTGATGGGTGCGAAGTCCTTCGCTGCGTCGTACGGCATCGTCTTGTACAGGCTGGGATTCACCGCGTGCGTCGACAGCGCGCCAAGAAGGATCGTGTAGCCGTCCGGCGTGGACTTCGCGACGAAATCCGCGCCGATGTTGCCTCCGGCGCCGGGTTTGTTCTCCACAACCACCGATTGACCCCAAAGGTCGGTCAGGCGCTGCGCGATCAGGCGGCCGGTGATATCGAGCGAGCCGCCCGGAGGAAACGGGACGACCAGCTTCACGGGACGGGTCGGGTAAACCTGGGCGGCAGCCGGAACGGACATCGCCGCGGCAGCCAGCGCGAGCAAGGTAAGGACGACGCAGGACCAGAGACGGAGTGTCACGCGCGGGTTCGGCAAGGCAGGGCCGGCAGGCATGTTGGAACGACTCCGTGAGTTGGCTGTCTGTTCGATTCTAGCAAGGCATCGCGGGTCGCATGGGCAAATGCGGGGCGTCTGGCGATGACCGGCATGGCGGCGCATAATCGCAACTTTTCGATACTGGTCCGCGCGCCACGCGGGCCTTGGCTAAAATCGCCCCATTTCAGGGCCTTTTTTGCGCCGCGAATCTCCGATCCACGGCCATACCTTCCCGACTCCCGATGCAGATGAAGAAAGCAGTAGCAGTGGTCACCGCGGTGGCGTTTGCCGTGGCCGGCATGGTCGGCGCGTACTGGTATGGGACCAAGAGCGCCGTACCGGCGGAGCAAGTCGCGTCCGGGCCTGGTAATGCAACCGGCCAGGGGTCGGCCAAGGGGGGAAGTTCGCCCGGACCCGGTGCCGGCAACGTGACCGTGGAAGCCGTCAAGGTGGCCACGCTTTCGCTGCCGCAAACGATCACCGCGGTCGGCAGCCTTCGCTCCGATGAATCGGTCACGCTGCGGCCCGAAGTGGCCGGCCGGATCAGCACGATTTCGTTCCAGGAAGGACAACCCGTCGCGAAGGGCGCGATGCTCGTCCGGCTGGATCCTGCCGTGCCACAGGCCGAGGCGCAGCAGGCGCGCGCCAACCTCGTGCTGGCCAAGACCAAGTGGGATCGCGCCGTCGACCTGGCGAAGAGCAACTTCATTTCGGGTCAGGCCAAGGACGAAGCGGAGAACAACTACAAGGTGGCGGAAGCATCGGCGCAGTTGGCCGAGGCCAAGCTCGCGAAGATGGACCTGCGCGCGCCGTTTTCCGGCGTCATCGGCCTGCGTTCGGTGTCGGTGGGTGACTACGTCAAGGAAGGTGCGGATCTCGTCAATCTCGAATCGATCGACCCGCTCAAGGTGGACTTCCGCGTGCCCGAGATCTACATGCGGCAGGTCAAGGTCGGCCAGCCGCTGCAGGTGCAGCTCGACGCGCTGCCCGGCAGGACGTTCGAGGGCAAGGTTTTCGCAGTCAATCCGTTGATCGATGCGGCCGGCCGCTCGGTGGTGATCCGCGCGATGGTGCGCAATCCCGACACCAGCCTGCGCCCGGGAATGTTCGCGCGCGTGCGGCTCATCACGCGCGACGCGCAGGATGCCCTGGTGCTGCCGGAACAGGCGCTCGTTCCGCAGGGAGATCAGCAATTCGTCTTCCGCATCGTCGACGGCAAAGCCGTGCGCGCGAAGGTGGAGGTGGGACAGCGCAGGGACTCCAAGGTCGAGATCCTGAACGGGCTCGACAAGGACGATGTCGTCGTGACGGCCGGCCAGTTGAAACTCCGTGAAGGGGCCCCGGTCAGCATCGCCGGCGCGGAACCGGTGCCGGGCAGTTCCCACGGCCGCCGCCCCACCGCCGGCGCCCGCAGGTGGCGGCACGTCAGTCATTGCGCCAGCCAATGCCGCGCCCGGCAAGGCCGATGCGCCGCCGCCGGCGTCCAAGTCCTGAGCACGTGGAGTAGCCGGCCATGATGCTCCCTGAAATCTGTATCAAGCGCCCCGTCTTCGCGACGGTCCTGTCGCTGATCATCGTGCTGGTCGGTCTCATTTCGTACACGCGGCTGTCGGTGCGCGAGTACCCGCGCATCGACGAGCCCGTCGTCAGCGTCGCGGTGACCTATCGCGGGGCATCCGCCGAAGTGGTCGAGTCGCAGGTCACCAAGCCCCTCGAGGATTCGCTGGCCGGCATCGAGGGCGTCGAGGTGATGACGTCGCAGAGCCGCTCGGAGACGTCGCGCATCAACGTCCGCTTCACGCTGAAACGCGACCCGGACTCCGCCGCCGCGGACGTTCGCGACAAGGTGGCGCGGGCGCGCGGCAAACTTCCGGACACGATCGACGAGCCGATCATCTCCAAGGTGGAAGCGGACTCCAATCCGATCATCTACATCGCGGTGCAGGCCGGTTCGCTGTCGACGCTCGAAGCCTCCGACTATGTCAAGCGCTACGTGCAGCCACGGCTTTCGGTGCTGCCCGGCGCGGCGGACGTGCGCATCTTCGGCGAGCGGCAGGTATCCATGCGCATCAACCTGGACCGCACGCGGCTGGCCGCCTACAAGCTGACGGTGCAGGACGTCGAGGACGCCATCCGCAAGCAGAACGCCGAAATTCCGGCGGGCCGCATCGAGTCCACGGCGCGAGAGTTCACGGTGGTCGCGGAGACCGACACGCGCACGCCCGAGCAGTTCAACAACATCATCATCGCCAACGTCGGCGGCTATCCGGTGCGCATCCGCGATGTCGGATCCGCGGCGATCGGCCCGATCGACGAGCGCGTCATCTCGCGCTACAACGGCAAGTCGTCGCTCAACATCGGCGTCATCAAGCAGGCGGTCTCGAATCCGCTGGAGCTGTCGAACGCGGTCCGCGCCGAGGTGGACAAGATCAACCCGGGGTTGCCGCCCGGCATGAAGCTCGTCGTCGCGTACGACACGTCGGTGTTCATCGACCGCTCGATCAAGTCGGTGTTCGAGACGATCGGCGAGGCCATCCTGCTCGTCGTGCTCGTCATCTACTTCTTCCTGCGCAGCCTGCGCGCGACGCTGATCCCGCTCATTACGATTCCGGTGTCGCTGATCGGCACCTTCGGGATCATGTATGCGTTCGGCTTCACCATCAACACGCTGTCGCTGCTGGCCATCGTGCTGGCGATCGGCCTGGTGGTGGACGACGCCATCGTCATGCTCGAGAACATCTTCCGCCATGTCGAGGCCGGCATGCCGCGCAAGGAGGCGGCCATCCAGGGTGCGCGGGAAATCGGCTTCGCGATCATCGCGATGACGCTGACGCTCGCATCGGTATTCGCGCCGCTGGCCTTTGCCACCGGGCGCACCGGCCGGCTGTTCATCGAGTTCGCGCTCACGCTGGCGGGCGCGGTGATGGTTTCCGGGTTCATCGCGCTGACGCTGTCGCCGATGATGTGCTCGCTGCTGCTCAAGCACCAGGAGCGGCATTCGTGGATCTACAACACCATCGAAGGCTGGATCAATGCGCTCACCAACGGCTACCGGCGTGCGCTCACCGCGACGCTGCATGCGCGCTGGCTGGTGGCGCTGGTATGGGTGGTCGTCCTGGGGCTGGGCGCGCTGTTCTTCACGCTGCTCAAGGCCGAACTCGCACCCACGGAAGACCGGGGCGTCGTGTTCGGCCTCGTCACCGCGCCGCAGGGCTCGACGCCGTCCTACGTCGCGGACCAGATCCGCCCGATCGAGGAGTTCTACGCGCAGGTCCCCGAGGCCGGCGCCTTCACGTCGATCCAGGGCTTTCCGACGGTCGTCGACGGCAATGCGATATTGCGGCTCAAGCCCTGGGAGGAGCGCAAGAAGAAGCAGCAGCAGATCACCGACGAGATGCGGCCCAAGCTCGCGTCGATCCCCGGCGCCATCGCGTTCCCCATCAATCCCCCATCGCTCGGGCAGTCGTTTCGCTCCACGCCGGTCGAATTCGTCGTGATGTCGCAGGTGCCCTACGCCGAACTGCAGCGGACCGTCGACCGCTATCTGGAAGAGGTGCGCAAGTATCCGGGCGTGCAGAACCTGCAGACCGACCTTCGGCTCAACACGCCCGAGGTGCGGGTCGCGATCAACCGCGACAAGCTTTCGGATATCGGCGTGGCCGTGGAAACCGTCGGCCGCACGCTCGAGACGATGCTGGGCGGCCGGCAGGTGACGCGGTTCAAGCGCGAGGGAGAGCAATACGACGTGATCGTGCAGGTCGCGCCGCTCGACCGCACCACGCCCGCCGACATCAGCGATGCCTATGTCCGGGCGCGCGACGGCAGCATGGTGCAGCTTTCCAACCTGGTCGACGTGCGCGAGGGCGTGGCGCCGCAGTCGCTCAATCACTTCAACCGCCTGCGCGCGGTCAAGATCACCGGCACGCTGGCGCCCGGCTACGCGGTGGGCGAGGCCCTCGACGCCATGACCGCGGCGGCGAAGGTCGCGCTGCCCAACACGGCGCAGACCGACTTCGACGGGCAATCGCGCGAGTTCAAGAAGTCGGGCGTCGAAATCTACTTCACGTTCGTGCTGGCGTTGGCGTTCATCTACCTGGTCCTCTCGGCGCAATTCGAGAGCTTCATCAATCCGTTCGTGATCATGCTGTCGGTGCCGCTGTCGATGACCGGCGCGCTGTTCACGCTGTGGCTGGCCGGCGGCACGCTCAACATCTACAGCCAGGTGGGACTGGTGACGCTGGTCGGGCTCATCACCAAGCACGGCATCCTGATCGTGGAATTCTCGAACCAGCTGCGGGACAAGGGCGAGCCGATGCTGCAGGCGGTGGTCGACGCCGCGACGATGCGCCTGCGCCCGATCCTGATGACGACCGGCGCGATGGTGCTGGGCGCGCTGCCGCTGGCGCTGGCCACCGGCGCCGGCGCGGAGTCGCGCACGCAGATCGGCTGGGTCATCGTCGGCGGCATGACGTTCGGGACATTCCTCACGCTGTTCGTCGTGCCGACCGCCTACACGCTGCTCGCCGGTCATACGCACGACGTCGCCTCCGGCGCGGCTCACGCGCCGGCGGTGGCCCCGCTGCCGCAGCCCGCGCATTCCGACTAGGGCCGTCCTTACGCGCACACTGCCGCCGCTGTCACATTTGACATAGAATCGTCACCCACAAGAGGCAGACTGCCCGGTTTCGCCCATCCACAAGGAGGATCCATGAAGTACGCACTATCCGGCTTCGCGCGCGCTGCGCTGGCCGCCGCGCTCTTTGGCGTGGCCATGACGGCCAGCGCGCAGACCGAGATCCAGTTTTGGCACTCGATGACCGGTGCCCTGGGCGATCGCGTCAGCGACTTGGCCAAGCGGTTCAACGAGAGCCAGAAGGACTACAAGATCGTGCCGGTGTTCAAGGGCACCTACCCGGAATCGATGGCGGCCACGGTCGCTGCGACGCGCGCCGGCAATCCGCCGCACGTCGTCCAGGTGTTCGAGGTCGGCACCGCGACGATGATGGCGTCGGGCAAGGCGATCAAGCCGGTCTATGAAGTGATGGCGCAGGCGGGCGAGAAGTTCGACCCGAAGAATTACGTTCCGGCGGTCGCCGGCTACTACTCGACGCCATCGGGCCAGATGCTGTCGTTTCCGTTCAACAGCTCGACGCCGGTGTTCTATTACAACAAGGACGCCTTCGTGAAGGCGGGCCTCGACCCGAACATGCCGCCGAAGACGTGGCCGGCAGTGATGGCGGCGGCCGCGAAGCTCAAGGTCTCGGGCGAGAAGTGCAGCTACACGACGGGTTGGCCGTCCTGGGTGCAGTACGAGACTTTCAGCGCCTGGCACGACATGCCGTTCGCGTCCGAGCAGAACGGCTTCGCCGGCAACAATCCGAAGCTGCTGATCGTCAACCCGCTGCAGATCAAGCACATCGAGAACCTCGTCGAGTGGTCGAAGAAGGGCTACTTCACCTATGGCGGCCGCACCAACGAGGCCGGAGTCGAAGTTCGCCAGCGGCGAATGCGCGATGCTGACGTCGAGCTCCGCCGCCTACGCGAACATCAAGCGCAATGCGAAGTTCGCGTTCGGCATCTCGACGATTCCCTATTACCCGGACGCCCCGGGCGCGCCGCAGAACACGATCATCGGTGGCGCCTCGCTGTGGGTGATGAACGGCAAGAAACCCGAGGAATACAAGGGCATCGCCAAGTTCTTCACGTTCCTGTCGTCGCCGGAGATCCAGGCGCAGTGGCACCAGGAGACCGGCTACCTGCCGATCACGATGGCGGCGTACGAGATCACCAAGAAATCGGGCTTCTACGACAAGAACCCCGGCACCAACGTCTCGGTCGAGCAGATGATCGTCAAGACGACCAAGAACTCGCGCGGCGTGCGCATCGGCAACTTCGTGCAGGTCCGCGACGCCATCCAGGAAGAGTTCGAGGCGGCGCTTGCCGGCAAGAAGACCGCGAAGGAAGCGGTCGAAGCCGGGGCCAAGAAGGGCAATGAGCTGATCGAGAAGTTCGCCAAGGCGCAAAAGGGCTAGGGCGCACGACCGGCCACGGACGAAAGGCGTCCGGCCATCTCGGCCGGGCGCCTTTTTCCGCCAATCGGCTAAGCTTCGCCACACACCGCACGCCGCCGCCGTCCCTGTCATGGAAAAGCGAGTCCGCTTCCAGTCCCGCTGGCTGCCCTACGCGCTGGTCGCGCCGCAGATCGCGATCACGATCGTTTTCTTCTTCTGGCCCGCGTTCCAGACGCTCTACCAGTCGTTGTTGCTCGAGGACGCGTTCGGCGCGAGCCGCGAGTTCGTCGGGCTACGACAATTTCAGCGAGCTGTTCCACAACGACGAGTACCTGGCGTCGTTCCGCGTGACCGCGGTCTTTTCGTTGCTGGTCACCGGCCTGGGGCTGTCGATCTCGCTGGTCCTCGCCGTGCTCGCCGATCGCGTCCTTCGCGGCGCGCACGTCTACAAGACGCTGCTGATCTGGCCGTACGCGGTCGCGCCGGCGGTGGCGGCTGTGCTGTGGCTGTTCCTGTTCAGCCCGACGCTCGGCATCGTCGCGCACTGGCTGCACGCGCTGGGCATCGGACTGGAATCCACTGCTCGACGACAACGACGCGCTGACGCTCGTCGTCATCGCGGCGGTGTGGAAGCAGATCTCGCTACAACTTCCTGTTCTTCCTTGCGGGCCTGCAGTCGATCCCGAAGTCGCTGATCGAGGCCGCGGCGATCGACGGCGCGGGCCCGGTCCGGCGTTTCGTGACGATCGTCTTTCCGCTGCTGTCGCCGACGACGTTTTTCCTGGTCGTCGTCAACATCGTCTATGTGTTCATCGATACCTTCGGAATCATCGACGCGGCGACCGGCGGTGGCCCGGGCAAGGCGACGACCATCCTCGTGTACAAGATCTACCATGACGGATTCAAAGGACTGGACCTCGGCGGGTCGTCGGCGCAGTCGGTCGTGCTGATGGTGATCCTGATCGCGCTGACGTTCGTGCAGTTCCGGTTCGTCGAGCGCAAGGTCCAGTACTGATGGTCGAGAACCGACCGCTGCTGACGTTCTTCACCCATCTGATCCTCGTGATCGGCGTTGCGCTGGTCGCGCTGCCGCTGTACGTCGCGTTCGTGGCGTCGACGGTCACGCCGGAGCAGGCGCAGGAGGCGCCGATGACGCTCATCCCGGGGAACCAGATGCTGGAGAACTATTCGCAGGTGCTGACCCACGGCTCGGCGCGAGGGTCGTCCGCGCCGGTGAGCCGGATGATGTTCAACAGCTTCGTCTCCGCGCTGGTCGATCGCCGTCGGCAAGATCGCGATCTCGCTGATTTCGGCGTTCGCGATCGTCTACTTCCGCTTTCCGCTGCGGGCGTTCTTCTTCTGGATGATCTTCGTCACGCTGATGCTGCCCGTCGAAGTGCGAATCCTGCCGACCTACAAGGTGATCGCCGACCTCGGCATGATCAATACCTACGCGGGGCTTACGCTGCCACTGATCGCCTCCGCGACGGCGACGTTCCTGTTCCGCCAGTTCTTCCTGACGATTCCCGACGAGCTGGCCGAGGCCGCGCGCATCGACGGTGCCGGGCCACTGCGGTTCCTGTGGGACGTCGTGATCCCGCTGTCGCGAACCAATATCGCCGCGCTGTTCGTCATCACGTTCCTCTACGGCTGGAACCAGTACCTGTGGCCGCTGCTGGTCACCACGGACGAGGCGATGTACACGACGGTGATCGGCATCAAGCGGATGATCACGGGAGGCGATGCTGCCACCGAGTGGAACCTGGTGATGGCGACCGCGCTGCTCGCGATGGTGCCGCCGGCGCTGGTCGTGGTGCTGATGCAGCGCTGGTTCGTCAAGGGCCTGGTGGATACGGAAAAATGAGCGAAAAGTGAGATAGCGATGGCAAAGGTGGATATCCGCGACGTGCGCAAGAGCTACGGGGATCTCGAGGTCATCCATGGCATCAGCGCCGACGTGGCCGACGGCGAGTTCATCGTGATGGTCGGGCCGTCCGGCTGCGGCAAATCGACGTTGCTGCGCATGGTCGCGGGCCTCGAGAGCATTACGGCGGGCGAGATCGTCATCGGCGACCGCGTCGTCAACAGGCTGGAGCCCAAGGACCGCGATATCGCCATGGTCTTCCAGAACTACGCGCTCTATCCGCACATGAGCGTATTCGAGAACATGGCCTACGGGCTCAAGATCCGCGGCTTCTCCAAGAACGACATCAAGAGCCGCGTCGACCGCGCCGCCGGAATCCTCGAACTGGGGCCGCTGCTCGAGCGCAAGCCGCGCGCGCTCTCCGGTGGCCAGCGGCAGCGCGTCGCGATGGGCCGCGCGATCGTGCGCGAGCCGGCCGTGTTTCTGTTCGACGAGCCGCTGTCCAACCTCGATGCCAAGCTGCGCGTGCAGATGCGCTTCGAGATCCAGAAGCTGCACCGTCGCCTCGGCACCACCAGCCTCTACGTGACCCACGACCAGGTGGAAGCGATGACGCTGGCACAACGGATGATCGTGATGAACGCGGGCCGCGCGGAACAGATCGGCACGCCGATGGAGGTCTACCAGAATCCCGCGACGCTGTTCGTGGCCGGGTTCATCGGCTCGCCCGCGATGAATTTCCTGCCGGCCAGGGGCGAAGGCGGCTCGCGTTTTTCGCTGCTGGCCGGCGGCACCGCAACCGCCGCGATCGGCGGAGCGGAAGCGGGCCGCGCCGTGACCGTCGGCATTCGTCCCGAGCACCTGCGGACCGTCGATGCGGCGAACGCGATGGTGTCGGGCACGGTGGAAATGGTCGAGCAGCTCGGCGCCGACACGCTGCTGCACGTTGGTCACGGCGCGGACACGATCATCGCGCGGCTGCCCCACGGCGCGCATCCGGAGGTCGGCACGACGATGCACCTGGCGGCGGATCCGGCCAGCGTGTTCCTGTTCGACTCCGCCACCGGCGCGCGCATGTCATGAGCCCCGGCGCAATCAATTTCGCGACATGACCATGCCCTCGCTGCCTCCCTGGCCCTATCCCCGGCTGTGCGCCCACCGCGGCGCCGGCACGCTGGCGCCGGAGAACACGCTGACTGCGATGCGGGTCGGACACGCGCACGGCTACGGCATGGTGGAGATCGACGTGAAGCTCACGGCGGACAATGTCGCCTTCCTCCTGCATGACCCGACACTCGAGCGCACGACGAGCGGCCGCGGACGCGCCGACGCGCTGCCCTGGCGTGAGCTGACGCGGCTCGACGCGGGCGGATGGCATTCGGCCAAATATGCGGGGGAAATGCTGCCTACGTTAGCGTCCATCGCCCGTTGGGCGCGCGCGCACGGCGTCGCATGCAATATCGAGATCAAGGCCACGCCCGGGCGCGAGCGCGAAACCGGCGGCGCGGTGGCGCTCGATGCGCTGGCGCTGTGGCGGGACGCCGAAGTTCCGCCGTTGTTGTCGTCGTTCGACGAGGCTTCGCTGGTGGCCGCGCGCGATGCCGCGCCCCTGCTGCCGCGCGCATTGCTTTTGGACGAATTGGACGGAGATTGGGCGGACCGCCTGCGCGCGCTGCAGTGCGTCGCGCTCGACGCCAATCACGAAGCGCTGAGCGCCGAAATCGTGAAAACCGCTCACCGAGGCGGCTTCCGCGTGTGCAGCTACACGCCGAACGACCCGGCGCGCGTGGCGGAGCTGGCGGGATGGGGCGTGGACACGATCATCACCGATGCGGTCGACCAGATCGCCGCGGACACCTACCCGCCGGCCGGAGTCTAGGCCGCCCGCAATGCCGGTCGCCTGATCTCGCGCTCATCGATCGGAAGGTTGATGAAACCGGCCATCAGCGCGAGCGCGATCGACAGGTACCAGACAACGTCGTAGTTTCCGGTCAGGTCGTACACCTTGCCGCCGAGCCAGGCGCCGAGGAAGCTTCCGATCTGGTGCGAGAAGAACGCGAATCCCGACAGCATCGCCAGGTAGCGGACGCCGAAAATCTGCGCGACGACGCCATTGGTCACCGGCACCGTCGACAGCCAGAGGAAACCCAGAGCGACGGCAAACGCGTAGACACTGGCCTCGCTGATCGGTATCCAGAAGAAGAGCGCGAACACGACGGCGCGGCAGAAATAGATCGCCGACAGGATGTACCTCTTGGGAATTCGGCCGCCCAGCCATCCCGCAATGTAGGTGCCGACGATATTGAACAGGCCGATGAGCGCGAGCGCGGTCACCGCCACGTGGGCCGGCATCCCCTTGTCGGACAGGTACGCCGGCAAATGCACGGCGAGGAACACGACCTGGAAGCCGCAGACGAAGAAGCCGGCGGTGAGCAGCATGTAGCCGCGGTGTCCGAGCGCCTCGCGCATCGCCTGTCCCGCGGACTGGACGAACGCGTGACTCTGCGCGCTCCGCCGCTCGATCAGCGCCGCGGCCATCGGCGCCATGCACAGCGCGACCGCGGCCATGGCCAGCAGCGCGCCGTACCAGCCGACGTGGGAGAGGAGCCACTGCGCCACAGGTAACATCGCGAACTGACCGAACGAACCCGCAGCCGCGGAGATGCCAAGGGCCATGCTCCGTTTTTCCGGCGGGAAAGTGCGGCCGAGCACGCCCGAGATGACGCTGAAGGTGACGCCGGACAGGCCGATGCCGAGCAGCACGCCGGAGGTCAGGACGAACACGAAGGGCGAGTGCGAGTTGGCCATCGCAACCAGGCCAAGCGCATACAACGCCGCGCCCGCCATCACGACGCGCGCGGCGCCGAATTTGTCGGAGATCATTCCCACGAAGGGTTGCGTGGCGCCCCAGACGAGATTCTGCACGGCGATCGCCAGCGCAAAGGTCTCGCGGCCCCAGCCCATGTCTTGCGATATCGGCTGGAGGAAGAGGCCGAAGCCATGGCGAATACCCATGGCAATCGTCAGGATGATCCCGCCGCAGACCAGGACAACGTTGGGAGAACGCCAATCAGGCTTGGACATCGAGGTTCCTTGCGAGTGAGCGGATCAGGCCGTAGCGCCGGGTGTCGGGTGCAGCGCTTCCATGTCGCGCAGGACCTCATACAAGCCGTCGAGGCGGTCGCGGCCGACGCGCCGCGTGACTTCCCGCTGCGCGCGTTCCCAATGCGGCGCAGCAGCGGCGAGGGCGGCGACGCCCTGCCGCGTCAGCGTGACTTCGCGTTTCCGCGCGTCCCGCCCCGGGACGACGGTCACCAGCTTGCGCTGCGCGAGAGGGTCGAGGTTGCGCGACAACGCCGTGCGGTCGAGCAGGTTCCTGGCGGCGAGTTCGCCGATCGTGAGCGTGCCCTGCCGCTGCAGCGTGCGCAGCAGCGACAGTTGCGTGACGCGCAAGCCCACCGGTTGTAGCGCGTCGTCGTAGAGTTGCGTGACGGCGCGCGCGGCGCGACGCAGCCGCGAGCAGGTGCAGGGCGCGGCGGAAGGCTGGTTTCGCGGGTTGGCATCAGGCATCGCGGCTCCATTAGGGGCATATGCACGCATATTGGGAGCATATACACATATTCGCCGCAAGGCAAGCGTGAGCCACGCGCCCGGCCGTCTATCTGCCGAGCATCCGGCGGACGCCGTCCTCGAAATCGCGGACGAAACGGGCCGCGTCCATCAGCGGCGACGCCTGCATCCTCGCCCGGAGCGTTGCGCGCAGTTCGTCGCGCCATGGTTTATCCTCGGCCAGCCCGACATTGATCGCGACATAGTCGTCGTCGCTGGCCGCGATCAGCTCGGGCAGTCCGAGCGTGGAAAGGATGCTGACACCCGAACGCGCCGCCGGACGGTCGCCCGCCAGCGCCACCAGCGGCGCCTGCATCCAGAGCACGTCGAAGGTGGTCGTGCCGCCGTTGTAAGGGAACGTGTCCAGCGCGATATCGACGTCGCCGATGGCGGCGAAGTAGGCATCGATGCTGGTGCGCGGATGGAGAGTGACCCGGTCGCCTTCGATGCCATGCTGTTCGAAACGCTGCCTGAGCGCCGTCGTCGCCTGCCCGGGCGGCACTGCGAAGACCCGAATGACCGAACCTGGCACCGCGCGCAGTACCCTGCACCAAATGCCGATGCAGCGGTCGCTGATCTTCGACGCGTGATTGAACGAACCGAATACGACCCGTTCCGGCGAAACGCGCGCGGGCGCGATTGGCGTGTCGAACACCGGCAAATAGCACCACTGACTGTCGGGCAGCCGCAGCAAAGCTTCCGTGTTGAACGCCTCGGCGGATCCCAAAGGATCGGTATGAACGGTCGCAAATCCGGAAGTCGGCTGACCGCAGGCCGGAGGTATTGAGGTAACCCAGCCAGGTCGCCTGCACCGGCGCGCAGCGCTCATTGAAAAGGAGGATGCGCGAACGCGCCGAGTGGCCGGAAAGGTCGATGAGGATGTCGATTTCGTCGTCGCGGATCGTCCTCGGCGGCGGCGTCGTCGTCCTGTGCCGCGATGTTGCGCCAGTGGTCGACGCGCGAGCGCAGGTCCCGCGTCATGCCGTCTTCCCTGGCGTTGTTCGAATAGCAGAACAATTCGAATCGCGCGCGATCGTGATGCATGAGGACCGGGCGCAGGAACAGTGCGACCGGGTGCTGGATGAAATCGCCGGACAGGTAGCCCACGCGGATCCGGGCGTGTCGTCCGAGCGGCGGCCATGGCCGGCCTTGAACGCCGTCGCACGCGGCGGAAACGCGGCGCCGAAACGCAGGTGCTCGGCCAGGACGTCCTGCGCGCTCAGGTCGTCGCGATTGTTGAACGAAAGGAGCATCGCGCTCCACGCCTCGCGCGCGAGCGGATCGATGGCAAGCGCTTTCCGATACCAGTGTTCCGCGTCCTTGGAACGGCCGGCGTTCCGGATCAGGTTGCCGAGGGCCGTGCATGCGCCGAGGAACGTCGGATCCGCCTCGCAGGCACGCGCGGAACATCGCCTCGGCGGAATCGAATTCATCGCGGGCCAGAAGCAGAAGCCCCAGGTTGTAGGCGGCCGGCGCGCAGTCCGGCGTGGCGGCCAGCAGGCCGCGCAATTGCTGCTCGGCCTCCAGCGGACGCTGCTGCGATTCGAGCGCGTTGGCCAGCGCGATCGCGGCTTCGGCCATCGCTGGATCGAGCGCCAGCGCCGCCCGGAATTCGCGTTCCGCGGCGGCGAAGTTGCCGGTCGGCTCAGGTGCACGTTGCCGAGATTGAAGCGGCATGGCGCGCAGGCTGGATCGAGCGCCAATGCCGTCTCGAGCGCCGCGACGGCTTCCGGCGTCCGGCCCAGCCGATGCAGCGCATTCCCCAGGTTGAGATGGGCGCGCATGAGCGACGGCGACGCGGCGACCGCCTCTTCATATTTGCCCAATGCGGCGAGGATGTCGCCGGCGTCCTCGAGGCGATGACCCGATTCGATCAGGCGTTGACTCAGGGCGATCGAGCCGCCGTTGTCGGGTTCCGTCGCAGTCATCGGCAAGGGGGCCACTTCCCGGGGCTCAAGGCTGCGCCCACGCCTTCGCGCGCGACACGGCCCTTTCCCATTCCGCGCGCAACGCTGCGGCGCGTTCGCGCGGCATCGCGGGTTCGAAGCGGCGATCGACCTGCCAATGCGAAGCGATATCCGCGTCGCTTTTCCAGTAGCCGACGGCGAGTCCGGCCAGATAGGCGGCGCCAAGCGCCGTCGTCTCGCGCACCCGCGAGCGGACGACCGGCACGCCCAGGATGTCGGCCTGGAACTGCAGCAGCAGGTCGTTGGCCGTTGCGCCGCCGTCCACGCGCAGTTCCGTGAGCGTGATGCCTGCATCCTTCTCCATCGCGGCGAGCACGTCGGCGCTCTGGAAGGCGATGGCCTCGAGCGCGGCGCGCGCGATGTGGCCTCCGGACGCGCCGCGCGTCAGGCCGAATATCGCGCCGCGCGCATAGGCGTCCCAATGCGGCGCGCCGAGACCCGCGAACGCCGGCACCAGATAGACGCCGCCGTTGTCCGGAACGCTGCGCGCAAGCATGTCGACGTCGGCGGCCGTGCGGATGATCTTCAGGCCGTCGCGCAGCCACTGCACGACCGCGCCGCCGATGAACACGCTGCCTTCCAGCGCATAGTCGGTGACGCCGCCGCGCTGCCACGCGATGGTCGTCAACAGGTTGTTGCGCGACGTCACGGCCTCCTTCCCCGTATTGAGCAGCAGGAAGCATCCGGTGCCGTAGGTATTCTTGGCCATCCCGGGCGCAAGGCAGGCCTGTCCGAACAGCGCCGCCTGCTGGTCGCCGGCGATGCCGGCGATCGGGATGTCCGCGCCGTCGATGGAGGCGTTCGCGCACACCCCGCTGGACGGGACCACCTGCGGCAGCAACGCGCGTGGCACGCCGAGCAGCGCCAGCAGTTCATCGTCCCATTCGCCAGGCGTGAATGTCGAACAGCAGCGTGCGGCTCGCGTTGGACGGGTCGGTGCAATGGACGCGGCCGCCGGTGAGGTTCCAGATGAGCCACGTGTCGATGGTCCCGAACGCCAGTTCGCCGCGTTCGGCGCGCGCGCGCGCGCCGTCGACATTGTCCAGCAGCCAGCGGAGCTTGGTGCCGGAAAAATACGCGTCGAGCACGAGCCCGGTCTTGCGCGCGAACAACGGTGCGTGGCCCGCCGCGCGAAGCTGGTCGCACAGCGGCGCCGTGCGCCGGTCCTGCCAGACGATGGCGTTGGCGACGGGCCGTCCGGTGGCGCGCTCCCAGACCACGGTGGTTTCCCGCTGGTTGGTGATGCCGATGGCCGCGATGTCCCGCGTGCCCGCGCCGGCCATGGCCAGCGCCTCGTGCAGTACGCCGGACTGGCTCGCCCAGATTTCGGTCGCGTCATGCTCGACCCAGCCGGGCTGCGGGAAGACCTGGCGGAACTCCCGCTGCGCGGCGCCGCGAATGCCGCCCTCGCGATCGAACACGATGGCGCGCGAACTGGTTGTCCCCTGGTCGAGGGCGATGACGTACTGCATGGACCCCTCCGGTTGCCGCGAATCGTCGCCACGGCGTAAAATCGTCGCTCTTGGGCCATTTTAGCCGTTCGCCAACGGGCTGCCCGCCACAACTCGGCAACCCACGCCTCCGATTCCTCCGCCCATGCCGCTATCAACGCCCACCGTGACGCGCGAGCGGCTGCACCGCCGTTCGGTGACCTATGACGGGTTTCGCCGCGACGACGGGCTGTTCGACATCGAGGCGCACATCGTCGATGCCAAGGACCACGACTACGAGTTGCTGACCGGCGTGCGCCCCGCGCGCGAGGCGGTCCACGACATGTGGGTCCGCGTCACCATCGACCGCAGGTTCGTGATCCACGCCATCGAAGCGGTTACCGATGGCATGCCCTATCCGGGCGCCTGCAACCGCATCGGGCCGGCGTATCAGAAGCTGGTCGGCGCCAACCTGGTCAAGGGTTTTCGCAAGCATCTGCACGACGTCGTGGGCGGCGTGCAAGGCTGCACTCACCTGACCGAGATGCTTTCCTTCCTGCCGACTGCGGCGGTGCAGACGTTCGCGGGGCTCGTGCGCGAGGATGAAGGAGACGGCAAGCCGTTCCAGCTCGACCATTGCCATGCGTTGGAAACCACCACCGATACCGTCCGCGAGTATTACCCCAAGTGGTACCGCGGGCAGGTCATCGATCCCCCCGGGTCCTGAATGCCCTCGCATCGGGAATGAATAGAGGCGCCCGCAATGTCGTTCTTTAAGCCCAAGGCACCCCGGGGATTCCAGCTGCCCAAGCTCGGCAGTCCTCCGTTGACCACGGTCAAGGGCTATTTCATGCCGATGTTCTGGGGGACCCGAAATCCGGAACTCGTCGCCCAGCACGTCAAGGAGGTTGCGGACCTGGCCGAGCCCGGCTTCCACTTCGCCGACAATTTCTTCACGTGGTGCCGCAACAATTCGATGCTGGAAGACGAGGCGTTCGTCGCTTCGTGGAAGAGCAATGTCGAGACCGATGCCGACAAGGCGATCATCTGGCGCCGCTACATCCTGGCGTGCGCGGCCTACCACTGCGTGCAACTCAAAGGCGACTTCGTCGAATGCGGCGCCTATACCGGCGTCGGCGTGAAAACCGTGGTCGATTTCCTCGGCGGCGAACAATTCCCCAAGGATTTCTGGCTCTACGACCTGTTCGAGCACGAGGAATGGATGCTGCACCATGCCATGGAAGAACATGGGCCCGGGCTCGAGGCGAGGGTGAGGGAGAAGTTCAAGTCATATCCTCAGGTGAAGATCTTCAAGGGCTACATTCCGGACGTGTTCGAAGGCCAATCGCCACAGGACATCGCCTATCTTCATATCGACCTCAACGAGGCGCCGGCCGAAATTGCGGCGCTCGACGCCTTGTTCGACAGGATCGTCCCGGGCGGCATCGTCATCCTCGACGACTACGAGTGGGCCGGTGCGTACCGCGGCCAGAAACTCGCCGAGGATCCATGGTTTGAAGCGCGGCAATACCGGGTGATGCCGCTTCCCACCGGTCAAGGGCTGGTCATCAAGCGGTGAACTTCGGCAATTTCAATCGGGAGCAACAGTGAAGATTCACGAGTACCAGGGCAAGGAGATCTTCCGCAGGTTCGGCATGCCCGTTCCGCGTGGCATTCCGGCGTTTTCCGTCGACGAGGCCGTCAAGGCCGCGCAGTCGCTCGGGGGCAAGGTGTGGGTCGTCAAGGCGCAGATCCATGCCGGCGGACGCGGCAAGGGCGGCGGCGTCAAGGTCGCGAAGTCGCTCGACGAGGTGAAGCAGCGCGCGAGCGAGATCCTCGGCATGCAGCTGGTCACGCACCAGACCGGGCCGGGCGGACAGAAGGTGCGCCGGTTGCTGGTGGAGGAAGGCGCGGACATCAAGCAGGAACTCTACGTCGGCATGGTCGTCGACCGCGGCACGCAGCGCGTCGCGCTGATGGCCAGTTCCGAGGGCGGCATGGACATCGAGGCCGTCGCCGCGAAGACGCCGGAGAAAATCCATACGATCTTCATCGACCCGGTCACCGGGCTGACCGACGCGCAGGCGGACGGCGGTCGCAAGGAAGATCGGCGTTCCTGATGGGTCGGTTGCGCAGGCGCGCACCGTGTTGCAGGGACTGTACAAGGCGTTTCACGACACCGACGCGTCGCTGGCGGAAATCAATCCGCTGGTCGTCACCGGCGATGGTTCCGTGATCGCGCTCGATGCCAAGCTCAATTTCGACTCCAACGCGCTGTTCCGGCATCCCGAGATCGTCGAGATGCGCGATCTCGACGAGGAGGATCCGGCCGAGATCGCGGCGTCGAAGTTCGACCTGTCGTACATCTCGCTCGACGGCAACATCGGCTGCCTCGTCAACGGCGCGGGGCTCGCGATGGCGACGATGGACACGATCAAGCTCTACGGCGGCGAGCCCGCCAACTTCCTCGACGTCGGCGGCGGCGCGACCGCGGAAAAGGTCACCGAGGCGTTCAAGATCATGCTCAGGAACCCGGGCCTCAAGGCCATCCTGGTCAACATCTTCGGCGGCATCATGAAGTGCGACACGATTGCCGAAGGCATCATTGCCGCGTCCAAGGCGGTCTCGCTCAACGTACCGCTGGTGGTGCGAATGAAAGGCACCAACGACGAGCTGGGCAGGAAGATCCTCGCCGACTCGGGGCTGCCGATCATCACGGCGAACAACATGGCCGAAGCCGCCGAAAAAGTGGTCGCCGCGGCGCAAGAGGGCAACTGAGGGCAACTGAGGGGAATGAGGGAAAACGATTATGTCGATACTGGTCAACAAAAACACGAAGGTCATCACGCAGGGCATCACCGGCAAGACCGGCCAGTTCCACACGCGCACGTGCCGCGACTACGCGAATGGCCGCAACTGTTTCGTCGCCGGCGTCAACCCGAAGAAGGCCGGAGAGGACTTCGAGGGGATCCCGATCTACGCGACGGTGAAGGAAGCGAAGGAGGCGACGGGCGCGACGGTTTCCGTGATCTACGTGCCGCCGCCTTTCGCCGCGGAGGCGATCAACGAGGCGGTCGATGCCGGCCTCGACCTGGTCGTCTGCATCACCGAGGGCATCCCGGTGCGCGACATGATCGACACGCGCAACCGGATGCAGGGCAAGAAGACACTGCTGCTCGGTCCCAACTGTCCTGGCGTGATCACGCCCGATGAAATCAAGATCGGCATCATGCCGGGCCACATTCACATGCGTGGCCGCATCGGCGTCATGTCGCGCTCCGGCACGCTGACCTACGAGGCGGTCGGCCAGCTCACCGAACTGGGGCTCGGCCAGTCCACGGCAGTTGGCATCGGAGGCGATCCGGTGAACGGCCTCAAGCACATCGACATCATGAAGATGTTCAACGACGATCCCGACACGGATGCCGTCGTGATGATCGGCGAAATCGGCGGAGGCGACGAAGAGGCCGCGGCGCTGTGGGTGAAGGACCACATGAAGAAGCCCGTGGTCGGATTCATCGCCGGCGTGACGGCGCCGCCGGGCAAGCGCATGGGCCACGCCGGCGCGATCATCTCCGGCGGGAAAGGCACCGCGCAGGAAAAGCTGGCGGTCATGGAGTCCTGCGGAATCACGGTCACGCGCAATCCCGCGGAAATGGGGAAGCTGTTGAAGTCGGTGCTCAAGGCATGATGGACGGCGCGCTCCCCGGCGCGCCGGTCATTCCAACCATAATCGAAGCACGGAGGTAGGGACTCGTGGAACCATTCACGCCGCAGTTCTGGCTGGCGGCGCTCCAGATCATCTACATCAACATCCTGTTGTCCGGCGACAACGCGGTGGTGATCGCGCTCGCCTGCCGCGACCTGCCGCCGAAACAGCGGCGCTGGGGCATCATCTGGGGCGCCGCCGGCGCCATCGTGCTGCGCATCATCCTCACGATCTTCGCGGTCACGCTGCTCGAGTTGCCGTGGCTCAAGGTCGTCGGCGGCGTGCTGCTGCTGTGGATCGGCATCAAGCTGATCGCCGACGACGACGAAGGCGACCAGACGATCAAGGCCAGCGATCGCCTGTTGGCGGCCGTGCGCACGGTCATCGTCGCCGATCTGGTGATGAGCGTGGACAACGTGCTCGGTGTCGCCGCGGCGGCCAAGGGCAGCGTGCCGCTGCTGGTCTTCGGGCTGCTGGTCAGCATTCCGCTGGTCATCGCCGGGAGCCAGATCATCCTGAAACTCATCGAACGGTTCCCGCTGATCATCCTGGCCGGCGGCGGTTTGCTGGGCTGGATTGCCGGCAAGATGCTGGTCGAGGACGTGGCCGTTGCGCCCTGGATCAAGGTCAATGCAGCGTGGCTCGAATGGGCGGGAGCGATTATCGGCGTGGGGATCGTCCTCGACTGGGGCGCGGTGGCAAAAGCGCCGCGCGGACCGGAGCGCCCAGTGATGAAGCGCTCGCGCGGCGCCGCACATGCCGCTACACTCGCGGGCTGAAAACGCCGCATCGCGCAACCTGCTACGCTCATGAACGATCCCACGCCCCTCGACATCGCGAGCCTGTCTCATCCGGGCATGGTCCGCGCGCACAACGAGGACACGATCTTCGCGGATGCCGACGCCGGCATCGCGGTGCTGGCGGACGGCATGGGCGGCTACAGCGCGGGCGAAGTGGCGAGCGGCATCGCCGTCAACGTCGTGTCCAACGGCATGATGCCGGAATTGAAATCCGGCCGAGAGCTGTCGAAGGTCGACATCCAGAGCGGACTCACGCACGGCGCATTGCTGCTGCAGCAACAGATCGCCGCCGCCAACAAGGGCATCTACGAGGCGGCGCAGGCGCGTCCGGAGTGCGCCGGCATGGGCACGACGATCGTCGCCGCGGTGTTTTGCGGCAACCGGGTGTCGATCGGCCATATCGGCGATTCGCGCTGCTATCGGCTGCGCGGGGAGAAGTTCGAGCAGCTGACGCACGACCATTCGCTGCTGCAGGAGCAGATCGACAGCGGCGTGCTGACCCCCGAGCAGGCACGATATTCGCTCAACAAGAATCTGGTCACGCGCGCATTGGGCATCGAGGCCATCGTGCCGACCGATATCGCCGAATACCGGATGGAAGCCAACGACATCTACCTGCTCTGCTCGGACGGGCTGACCGACATGGTCGACCCGGAGGTGATCCACACGGTCGTCGACGAAAAGCGCAGCGATCTGGCCGTCGCCGCCGCCGACCTGATCGAGCTCGCCAACCAGAATGGCGGGCGCGACAACATCTCGGTCATCCTCGTGCGCATCCCGCCCGAGTTCCTGCCGGCGACCAGCTGGGCGCAGCGCTGGCTGGCCAAGAAGAAAGGCTAGGGACGAAGGCGTGGGCAAGCTCGTGCTGCTGCTCGCGGACGGAACGACGCTCGACGTTCCGTTGAACAAGGAGCGAATGACCATCGGCCGCCGCGCCGACAACGACATCTGCCTGCCCCATCCTGCCGTGTCCGGCGAGCATTCTTCCGTGGTGACCATTCTCGCGGACTCCTTTCTCGAGGATCTGGGCAGCACCAACGGCACGCTGGTCAACGGCAAGTCCATCGTCAAGCATTTCCTGCGCGACTACGATCAGATCGACATCGGCCGGCAGCGCCTGGTGTTCGTTTCCGACGACAACGTCCGTGTCGATGGCTTGCCGCCCGACATCGCGCGCAACCAGCTGAAGGGGTTGTCGGATCGCGTGGCCGGCGTGCATGCCGCGCCAGCAGCCGCGGCTCCGGTCATCGGCGGCCGGCGCGTGGCGGCGAAGGGGCTTCCCCTTCTGGAACGCGACCTCGAGGACGTGCCGATCGAGGAATCGCCGCCGGTCGCTGCAGCTGCCCGCAAGGATGCGCCAACGACATCGTTCGGCGAACGCCGACCGCCGCCGACGCGCCGCGAGTCCGATCAGCGACTCGCCGCATGGGCGGCCGAGTGGGCCGCTCCGAGCGGTCATGCCGTGGCCGGCCCGATCGACACGTCCGGCGGAACCGGTCGCCGCACTGCAACCGGAGACCGGATCCCGAGCGCAATCCGCCGCAGAATCGCACGACGTGGAGCCGGCCCGGCCGGAACCGAGCGTCAGGGTCCTTTCCGGACCCAATCTCGGCCGCGCGGTCTCGTTCACGAGGGATGAGTTGTCGGTGGGACGCGTGGGAATGCAAGTGGCCGTGGTGCGCAAGGTGGGATCGGGATTCCGCCTGGTTCCGGTGGAAGGGACGCAGCCGCCCAAGATCAACGGCACGCCGGTCGCGCCCGAAGGCGCGACGCCTGCATCCGGGTGACACCTTCGAGGTGGCGGGAGTCCGCCTCGAGCTGTCCGTGCCGGCCTGATTCGGACTGTCTCCAATGGGTGACGCTGCGCGTCACCGGGTTCCGCGTAGCGTCGCGTCCGCAAGCGGATCGCCAAGTTGGCGAAACGCGCGCGCCCCAAAGCAGATCGACCGCCTGTCGGTGTGCACGAGTAAAAAACTATCACGAAAATCAATATGTTGGTAACAAAATACGAAGACATTTTCCTGTCTGGCACGCTCGGCACAGCCCTTGCTTTTATGACTACAGCATCGCTGGGTGCGAGCGGTACAGGATGTTCACCAATCAAGGAGACAGGAAAATGAAACGAGTTCAGCAAGGCTTCACGCTCATCGAACTGATGATCGTCGTCGCCATCGTAGGCATCCTGGCGGCTATCGCGCTGCCGGCGTATCAGGACTTCGTGGTTCGGTCGAAGATGAGTGAAGGCACGGCGGCCTTGGCAGCGTGCAAGACGTCGGTGCAGGACTACATTTCGTCGCACGCGGGCACCACGCCGAGCACGTCCGGCGATGGCGGGCTGTTCCACCAGCTCGACCCAATTTGTCAACGGCGGCGTCACCGTTACTGGCGGTGGCGGCGGCGCGGGCACGGCAGTCGACGTTGATCGTGATTACGCAAAACACGGGTTCGTCGACTGGCGGCGATGCGGCGACTGCTCATTGACGCTGATGTCCGAGCAAGGCGCGGCACCGGCGTTCGAAATCACGTCGTGGACCGCGACGTCCGGCGGTTGCGACACCAAGTACGTGCCGTCTTCGTTCCGTTAATCCAGACAGGATTGCAGGAAAGGGCTGGTGGGTTTCCCACCGGCCCTTTTTCATCGGGTAGCAGCACGGCTAGTTCCCGCGCGACGACTAGACTCACGCTGCAGCGATGTTGCAGATGCGCCGAAGATTTCGCGATCTTGACCCGTGCGCGCCGATGACGCCAATGCAGTAGTGCGGCAGCTGCCGCCGTCGGCGGACAGGCGTCGCGACGCTGATCGCCGAGCGTTCACGCGCTATCCGAAGCCGGCCGCTATGGCGAGGCGCTCGCGCTGGTCTCCGGCGAATTGTCGCGGCATCCCGAAGATGCCGAATTGCTGTTCGCGCGTGCGTCGGTCTGGTTCGACTGGGGCCGCGTCCGCGAGGCGTACACCGGGTTCCTGCAGGCAAAGGCCGCCGGACTGGACCGCACCGCGCTCTACCTGAACCTCGCGTGGTCGTGCCAGTTGCTTGGACTGGAAGAGACTGCCGAACCGTACGCACGCAAGGCGATCGAGCTCGACCCGGCCAATGTCGCCGCGCATTTCGGCCTCGGCACGATCCTGCAGCGCCTGAAGAGGTACGCGGATGCGATCGCCAGTTTCGAGCGCACGCTCGAAATCGCGCCGGACCATGCGCAGGCCGCCGCGAGCATCGCGCGCTGCAAGCTCGAGCTGAAGGAACACGCGAGCGCGGAAGAATGGATGCGGCGCGCGGTCGCCCTGGCGCCCGAAAATCCGCAATTCCGGATCAATCTCGGTGTCGCAATGGCGAACCAGGGACGGTACGCGGAGTCGCTCGAGGTGCTCAAGCGCGCCGCCGAGCTGGAGTCGGCGCAGGGCGCGCCGCCATCGAGCATGATCGACACGGGATTCGCGCTGGTCTCGACGGGCCAATACGAGGCGGCTATGGACCTGTTCCGGAAGAACCTGCCGGTGCTGCCGGACCCGCGCGCGCATGGCTACTACGCGTTCCTGCTGCTGAACCAGGGACGGCTGCGCGAAGGATGGGCCCAGTACGAATTCCGATGGATGCAGGAGCCGCATCTCTCCAAGCGTCCGGCGTTTCGCGCAGCCGCCATGGGCGGGACAGGACCTGGCCGGCAAGACGATCCTGGTGATGGTGGAGCAAGGCGCGGGCGACATCATTCATTTTGCCCGCTATGCGTCGCGGTACTGAAGGCGATGGGCGCCACCGTGCTGCTGCAGGTCCGTCCGGAGCTGGCGCAGCTCGCGCAGGGATTCGACGGCGTCGACGTCGTCTTCGCGCCGCCGGAGCCGCCGCCGCCTTTCGACTATTACATCGCGCTGATGAGCATTCCGCATGTGCTCGGCACGGAGCTCGCGACGATTCCGGCAGACGTTCCCTATGTGCGTGTCGATCCCGGCAAGGCGCAGCACTGGTCCGCGCGAATTTCCGGAAGCGGACTGAAGGTCGGGCTCGCGTGGGCCGGCAATCCGAAATATCCGCGCGACAATTTTCGTTCGATCGCATTCGCCAAGCTGAACGGAACTTTGGGACGTGCGAAGGCGTCGACTACTTCTCGTTGCAGACGCCACTCAAGGACGGGGAGCTGGAAAGCTTTCCGGCGCAGGCGACATTGGTCAATCTCGGTCCCGAATTGACCGATTTCTCGGATACCGCGGCGGCGATCGCGCAACTCGACCTGGTCATTTGCGTCGACACGGCGATCGCGCATCTCGCCGGCGCGCTGGGCAAGCCGGTGTGGCTGCTGCTGCCGGAAATCGGCGATTTCCGCTGGCTGGAAGGACGCGAAGACAGTCCCTGGTATCCGACGATGCGGCTGTTTCGCCAGCGCGTGCTGGGCGAATGGGACGAGGTCGTCGCGCGCGTCGAGCGTCGCATTGCGGGAGGCGGTGCGAACCGGATTGCGCGGCCGCCGGATCGTCGCCGCGCCGGTGCCGTCGGCGAAATTCGCTATCGATGCAGGCGCGTCGATGCTCGAGCGAACGCTTTCGGCGGCGCCGTCGAACATTGCCCGCGTCACGGAAACGCGCTACGGCATCATCCAGTACCTGCCGGACGCCAGCCCGCCGCGCGCAATCGATTGCATGGTACGGCGAATATCTGCAGCCCCAACTGGATCTCCTGTCGCGATTGATTCGGTCCGGGCGCGCATGTCGTCGAAGCCGGCAGCGGCGTCGGTGAGCATGCGCATGGCGCTGGCGAAGATGGTCGGAGCGCACGGGCACGTGATGGCTCTACGAAACGCGCCCGGTCGTCCGGCCAGTCCTGCGCCAGAATCTCGACGCCAATCGGGCCGCCGGCAATCGTGACGCTGATGCGGCGAGACCTTGGCCGGGCCGCGGCAAGTGCTCGAACAGCGATCGGACTCCGCCGGATCCATGCCGGTTCATCGGCGAATGCGCGCGAACGCTGTCGACACGGTGGATGATTTGCTGCTGGATCGCCTCGATCTGCTCAAGATCCGGTCGGCCGCGACGGCTGCCGACATCCTCGACGGGGCAAGCGAGACATTGTGGCGTCTGCGCCCGACGCGTATTCATCGCCGCCCCGAGCGCAGCGCGTGTGGCGGCAACTGGCAGAACGCATGCAGGAGTTCGGCTATCGCTGCTGGCGCATGGAAATCGCGCTGTTCAGTCCGGACAATTTCCTTCAGGCGCGACACTGACATCTTCGCTGGGGAGACGGCACTTGCGCTGCTGGCGATTCCGGAGGAGGTCGAAGTCGCCCGCCGCTCGATAGATGCGTGGAACTCCGGGCGCGCCCGGCAGCGGAAGGACCGACACGAATGCCCGACCCGGACTGATGGAAAAGCTGCGAAAACTGCTGCCGTGAACGGAAGCGACTGTGCCGCGGATGGACACCGTTGGTTCAATCCGCCGACTTCAATCGCCGCGACAACGACCTCTTCGCGGGCCGTGTTGCGCTGGCGCTTGTGGCGATACCGGAGGAAAGCGAAGCGGCGTAGCGCAAAGCGGATGTGTCGAGCTATCATGAACACAGTCCGGTTACCGGTGAGCCATGCCGGCATGGCCGATTCCGTCATATTCTATGTGGTGCAAACGATGGCTATTCTCAAGGTCTTTGATACGCGGGAACTGGAAGAATTCGCCACGGCGCTGGCCAACGATCTCGGCCGTCGCTTTCCTCCGGCGTCCGAGGCCAGGACGGATCCGGGCGTCGAGCATCAGATCAAGGTCATTCTCGAGGGGTTGACCGTGCGTGCGGTCCGGTTTCACGAACAGCACAAGCTGGGTGTCTACAAGAAGGCCAAGCTGGCCAACGTGTTCAAGTGGAAGCTCACCGAGCTGGGCTACAGCGAAGCGTTCGTGGATCGCGCCACCAAGCAGGTCGTGACCCGGCTTGCGGTCAAGTAGCGCGGTTTGCCGCGCATCCGTCCAAGACGCCGATCTCTTGCGATGAAGAGGCCTGCTCAGGAGAATTTCCGAAGAGATTTCGCGACGCCAAGCCATCGGTGACTGCGCGACGCCGGCTGCCCCTGCGCGATCTCCTCAGGCAATGCGTCGAAGTCGGCATTGATTCATCATCGCGCCGGTCGCCTGGCCGAAGCGGAGGCGCTCTATCGCGAAGCGCTGGCAACCGATGACCGAAATTTCGACGCGTTGCACATGCTGGGTGTCGTGCACCTGCAGCGCGGCCAAAGTGCCGAAGCTGTCGAATTGATCGAACGGGCCATTGCCATCGCGCCCGGAAGTGCCATGGCCCACCGCAACTGGGCTCATGCCTATCAGTCGTTGAACCGGCTGGACGAGGCCGTGGCATCACTGCGCAGGGCCATCGCGCTGCAGCCCGACTGGGATGGAGCCACAACAGCCTGGGAACGGTGCTGCGCGCCGTCGGCAGAGTGGATGAAGCGGAGGCGTCGTTCAGGAAGGCGGTGCGGCTCAACCCGGCGAATGCGGATGCCTCGAGCAACCTGGGCAGGATCTGCAGGGAACGCGGATCGCTCGATGAAGCGATGGATTGCTTCGCGGGAAGTGCTGGAGCTGCGGCCGAGGGACGCGAACGCTTACGTCGATATCGGTTCGGTTCATGCGACGCGAGGTCGGACTTGTCGAGGCGGAGCGCTGCTTTCGGGCTGCACTGCAGGTCGACGGAGACGCGGTTCGACGCGACGTGCAACCTGGGCGACACGCTGCGCCGGCTCGATCGGCTGGACGAAGCGGAATCCTTGCGCGGCCGCGCTGGCGCTCCGGCCGGACGACCCGGATGCGCTGAATACCCTGGCGTGCGTGCTGCTGCGAACACGCAGCGTTGGATGAGGCGGAGGCCTGTTGCCGGAAGGCGCTGTCGATTCGCAACGACGATGCGCCGACGCAGATCACGCTGGGCAACATCCTCAATGCGCGCGATCGTTGGCGCCGAAGCCGAAGCATGTTTTCGCATCGGCGCTGCGGCTGCAGCCGAATTCCGCGAGCGCGCGGTACAACCTGTCGATGCTCGGGATGATGCACGGCGATTACGAGGAAGGGCTGGCAATTGTATGAGAGCCGATTCGAAGTCCTGCACGAGGATTTCGGCGTCGCGCCGGCGATCCGGGAGTTGTTGAACGACAGCGCCGCTGGCAAGGCGAGGCACTTGCGCGGGCGGCGGCTGCTGGTCTGGACCGAGCAAGGATTCGGCGACAGCCTGATGATGCTGCGCTACCTGCCGATGTTGAAAGCGCGGGGAGCGGGCGAACTCATCGTCCTGTGCGAGCGCGCGCTGGAGCGGGTGGTATCGTTCCGTCGTCGGGATGACGATCGGCGTTCGCTGCGCGCAATCGGTCCCGCGGAGTGCGTTCGACCTGCATTGTCCGATCATGAGCCTGCCATTCCTGTTCGACACGACACTCGAGACCATTCCGTGCCGCGTGCCCTATATTGCCGTTCCGGATGAACTCGCGGCGCGCATGGAAGCGAGCGCCTGTCGCCGGGCGATCAAGCCTCGCGTCGGACTTGCCTGGGCCGGAGCAAGACGCTGCGGACGATGCGAGGCGCAGCATTCCCCTCGTGGCATTCGAACCGCTGATGAAGGTCGAGGGCGGTACGGTTCGTCAGCCTGCAGAAGGGCGCGGCGCGGAACAGGCCGGTGCCTGGCGCGGCCAAATCGAGGACTGGATGGACGAATGCGACGATTTTATGGACACCGCGGCGCTGGTCAACAACCTCGATCTCGTCATCAGCGTCGACACCGCGGTGGCACATCTGGCGGGCGCATTGGGCAAGCCGGTCTGGCTGCTCAACCGCTACGGCAGCGAATGGCGCTGGGGCCTCGAGTCCGAGCACAGTCCGTGGTACCCAAGCATGCGGATCTTCAGGCAGCGCGAAGCGCGAGGGTTGGCGCCATGTCATCGACGCAGGTGGCCGACTGCGCTTTAACGATTTTAGTGCCAGCAAAGTCGGACTGATTCATGAACGACAGGAAGAAGCGCCGAAGTCGGCTCGACCCCAACGGATTCAACGAGCTGCGCATGTGCCGCACCGGGCCGATGCTCTACAACAAGAACGACATCTACATGGGCGGATCGCTGCAGAAATACGGCGAATTCTCGGTGGGCGAACAGGACGTCTTTTCCCAGATCGTCCGCCGGAGCGCTGGTCGTCGAGGTCGGCGCGAATATCGGCGCCCACACGGTGGAGCTTGCGCGCCTGGCCGGCGCGACGGCGAAGTCCATGCGTTCGAGCCGCAACGAATCGTCTTCCAGAACCTGTGCGCCAATCTGGCGCTTCAACCAATGCACCAACGTATTTGCCCGGCAGGCGGCCGTCGGCGAGAAGCCGGCACGATCACGGTCCCGCACCTCGATCCCGCGGTCCGGGACAATTTCGGCGGCGTGTCGCTGCAGGGCGTGACCTTCGGCGAAAGCGTTCCGCTGATCACGCTCGACAGCCTCGACCTGCCGGCATGCCAATTGCTCAAGGTCGACGTCGAGGGGATGGAGGTCGAAGTCCTGAAAGGAAGCGAGCAACTGATCGAGACGCATCGGCCAATGATGTACCTGGAAAACGATCGGGTCGAGCGCTCGGAGGAATTGCTGAGAATCGTCGAGCGTCTCGACTACAGCGCCTACTGGCATTTTCCGCCGCGTTTTCAATCCGAAAATTACTACGGCGATGCGGAGAATGTCTTCGGCAACATCGCGTCCGTGAATATTCTCTGCGTTCCCAGGGAGACGAACTTTCCGGTGGCGGGCCTGCGCCAGGTCATCTCGATCCAGGAAACATGGAAGACATTGCCATGACGCCGCCGAGCGCCATGGATTCGACGCCAGGGCACGTGCCCGCCTGTCCCGTATGCGCTTCGGCGCATCGCTGCTCGATGTCGTCGACCTGAACAAATCGTGCGAGGAGGCGCGCGGCATGTTCCTGCCGATGGCCGGCGTACCGGTCTATTACTGCGCTGTGCGATCAGTGCGGCTTCTGCTTCGCCCCGGAAATGCATCGATGGTCCATCGAGGAGTTTTCCACGCGCATCTACAACGACGACTACAAGCTCGTGGATCCGGACTACCTTGAAGTGCGCCCGCATGCCAATGCGCAGATGCTCGCCGGGAAATTCGCGAACCAGGCGCTGATCATCCGCCACCTCGACTACGGTGGCGGCAACGGCGTCTTGAGCAGCGAACTCTTCGCCGCCGGTTGGGATTCGACGTCCTATGATCCGTTCGTCGACGGCCCGCTGCGCGCAGACATGGGACGGTTCAACCTGGTCACGAGTTTCGAAGTGTTCGAGCACGTGCCGGAAGTGAATCGCCTGATCTCGACACTGTCCTCGCTGGTCGACGATGACGGCATGGTGCTGTTCAGCACGCTGCTGTCGGACGGAATCTGTCGCAACCAGCGCCTGCAGTGGTGGTATGCGTCGCCGCGCAACGGGCACATCAGTCTTTCTCGCGCCGCAGCCTGGCGCTGCTGGGCAAAAAGAGGGATTCGAGCTCGGTAAGCTTCTCGCCAAACCTGCATGCGTTCTGGCGAAAAATGCCGGCGTGGGCCGCCGATATCTTCAAGCCTGTCTGAGCTTCGCGGAGGCACCGGCTCTAGCTCTTGCCGGTGCTGCCGAAACCTCCCGTCGCCCGCTCGCTCGCGTCGAATTCGCTGACGTCCGAAACGCCGCCTGCACGACCGGACGATGACCAGCTGCGCCAGCCGGTCGAAGGGCTTGAGCGTGAATCGCCTTGTCCGCGATTCCAGCAACTCACCATCACGCGCCCTGGTAGTCGGAATCGATGAGGCCGACCAGGTTGCCCAGCACGATGCCGTGCTTGTGGCCAAGTCCGGACCCGGCAGGATCACTGCGGCCAGCCCGGGATCGGCGATATGGATCGCGATGCCGTACGGATGAGTCGGTCGTTCCCGGCAGTAAGCGAAGCGGCGTCGTCAATGCATGCGCGCAGGTCGAGTCCCGCCGACCCGGCGTGGCATAGGCCGGCAGATAGGGACGGATGCGTTCGTCGAGGATCCGAAGTGCGATGACGGGCTGGCATGGAGAGTCTTGGCGAAGATGGTCAGCGTTTTTGCAGCAGGTAGAGGCGGCCGGGCAGCGGGAATCCCGGATTCGATGCGGATCGTCGTCGGATCGGCGCGCAGGACGGCGAACGCTTCGGCGGCCAGCCGTCGAACATAGTCTTCCGATTGCGCGTAGCGGCCGGTGGCCAGCAACTGGTAGTCTGGGGCGCACTCTTCGGTGGAAAAGACGAACCAGCCACCGGACGCAGGATTCTCGCGGCTTCGCGAAACAACGTTTCGATTGCGCCAATGTAGATCAGCACGTCGGCGGCGAACACGGCGTCGAATGCTCGACCGCTCCGCATCGCGCAGCAAGGCGTGGATTTCGGCCAGTCGAGTTGCGCGTAGACGTTGCGGTCCCTTGCCTGGGCGAGCATCTTCTCCGACAGATCGACGCCGACGAAACGGTGTCCCTGTCCCGCCATCGCGGCAGCGACCTGGCCCGTGCCGCATCCCAAGTCGAGGATCGCGAGCGGACGGCCTGCATGCGGCTGCAGCATTGCCGCGAGCTGCCGCGGCACGTTGTACCGCAACTTCTCGAGGTGCGCGTCGAACGTGGGCGCAAAATTGTCGAACGTCGCGACGACCCAACGATCCGGGGAGCGGTGGGTCGACAGCCCCGGCCGGCGGCGCGGTGCTGGCCGAACAGATGCCGGTCCAGGCCGCGAGCGATCGCGAGGTCATAGATCTCAATGGCGCCCTGCATGTCCGTCTGCTTCTCCAGCAGCTTGCCCAGGTTGAGATAGGGCAGTCCAGGTCCGGCCGCAAGTCGAGCGCGCGGCGGAAGGCAATATCCGCTTCCGACAGGCGTCCCAAGATCTGGAGCATCGAGCCGCGATTGTTGTGCGCCTTGTAGTCGTCCGGATTAAGAAGCAGCGACGCGTCGAATGCGGCGAGCGCGTCGCGCGCCTGCCCGTGGTCGCTGAACAACAGTCCTAGGAGGTAGTGAATCCGCGCATCGTCGGGCGCCAGCGCGCGCGCTTTTTCCAGCAGCGTGCGCGCTCGGCGAAACGGCGCTGCTCGAGCTACGCGTAGCCTTCGTCTCAAAGCCGGGACGCCTCCGCGCTCATTTCCGCGGCAGTCTTTGCGCGATCTCGCTGATCAGCCGGCGCGCCAGCGCCAGCTTGTCCATCCGCGGCAGCGGGTGCGCGCCGTCATCGTCGAGAAGTGCGACTTCGTTGTCGTCGCTGCCCAGCGCGTCCTGCACGCGATTGGCGATCAGCAGCGGCAGCTTCTTGCGCCTGCGCTTGTCCTCGGCCTGGCCCAGCACGTCGTGGCTCTCGGCGGCAAACCCGACGCAAAAGGGCGCATTGGGCCGCGCAGCAACAGTCGCCAGGATGTCGACGGTCGGCTTGAGCGTCAGCGTCAGCGTGGCCGGCGACTTCTTGAATTTCCGGTCCGACGGCGCTTCAGGCGCATAGTCGGCGACGGCCGCGACGGCGATGAAGATATCGCACGATCGACCCGCCCGAGCACCGCGTCGGCCATTTGCGCGGCGCTGGTCACGTCGACGCGCGTGACGCCCGCAGGGGTGGCCATGGCCGTCGGACCGGCGACCAGCGTCACGTTCGCGCCGGCTTCGGCGGCGGCCTGCGCCATGGCAAAGCCCATTTTGCCGGAACTGGAGTTGGTGATGCCGCGCACCGGGTCGATCGCCTCGAACGTCGGACCGGCCGTCAGCAGCACGCGCTTGCCGGCGAGAACCTTGGGCTGGCTAATGCGACCATCGCCGCGAACAGCGCCTCGGCCTCGAGCATCCGGCCTTCGCCGTTTTCGTTGCACGCGAGTTCGCCGATGTCCGGCCGAGGATCGCGACGCCATCCTGGACAAGTTGCGTGACGTTGCGCTGCGTGGCCTTGTTCGCCCACATCTGCCGGTTCATCGCCGGCGCGACGAACAGCGGACAATCGCGGGCAAGGCAAAGCGTCGTCAGCAGGTCATCGGCGTGGCCCTGCGCGAGCTTGGCCAGGAAGTCCGCCGACGCCGGCGCGACGAGGATGGCGTCGGCGCCGCGCGAAACGTCGATGTGGCCCATGGCGTTGGCGGCGCCGGAATCCCAAAGATCGGTCAACACGGGGCGGCCGGACAACGCCTGAAACGTGATCGGCGTCACGAAGTGCGTCGCGGCATCGGTCATCACGACGTCGACGACGATACCGGCCTTGACCAGCAGGCGGGGAGTTCCGCCGCCTTGTACGCGGCAATTCCGCCGGTGATTCCCAGCACGACGCGGGTGAGCGCTTGCGATTCGGAGTTCAATTCGGTTTCCCGTGGCAGTCCGAAGTGACGATGCCGCGAAGTTTACACGCTCCCTTGCGGCGACACGGGCGGCGTCGAGCGGTGCGAGAGTTCTCGTGCGATTTTGATACGATCGGATTCGCGCGGAGCTTCAAGCAACCCGCATGACAATTCCGCATGCTCAAATCTTTATTCCCGCCGCCCGTCGATGTTCCGCAGACGCTGCAACAGGCCGTCGCGTTGCAGGCAGCAGGGGCGGCTGGCCGAAGCCGAGAAGCCCTACCGCAACGTCCTCGGCCGAGCCTGGCACGTCGAGGCGCTGCATCTGTCGGGATCAATCTGCATGGCGCAGGGCAAGTTGGCGGAGGCGGCGCAACCTTCGCCGACGCTCTTGCGATCGAACCGGACGACGTCGCTGGCGCCTGAACGAGGCCGGCTCGACGCGCTGGGTCAGCTACGCCGACGCGCTGGCAAATCTACGACTCGGCGGCGTTGCGTCCCGACCACGTCGAGGCTATGACGCAGGCGCGCGCAATGCGCTGCGCACTTGCTCGCTCGGCACGCGAAGACGCACTCCCGACCACGGCTGGCGCTTGCGATCCGGACCATGGCGGCGCACTTGCCGGCACTCGGGCAGCTCTGGACGAGCAGCGCGCGCTGCGAATCGCGATCGCGCAGTTCGACGGCGCTCGGTCAGCCGGGAAATCGCGACGTGCGCAACGACCGCGCGCAATGCGCTGCTGCAACCTGGGTCGACTGCCGATGCGCTGGCCGAGTAGGACCTCGTGCTGGCACTAGACCCGACCATCTTCGCGTCGATCGGGCGCGGCAATGCGCTTAATGCGCTCGGACGCAACGAGGAGGCGTTCGCCGAATACGACCGGGCGATCGAAATCGCGCCACGATTTCGCCGGCGGCCGTACAACCGCGCGCATCGTACTGAGCGCGATGGGTCGCTACGACGAGGCCATCGCCGACTACGAATGGGCCCTCGCGATCCAGCCCGACCACGTCCAGGCGCTGTTCAACTGCGCGGTGCTGCAAAGCGGACGGAATCGCCACGACGAAGGCGCTGGCCAATTTCGAACAGATCCTCGCGTGCGAACCGGACTATCCGCATGTGCTCGGCAACGTCGCCCTGGAGCGGGCACACATGTGCGATGGACGGACCGGGACGCCATCGTCAACGGGTCGACGCGGGCGTGCCGCGGGCAAGCCGGTCATCGTCCCGTTCGCGTTCCTGACGTTGTCGGACGAGCGCGGCGGCAACGCGCGTGCGCCGCCGTCCGTCGTCGATCGCTATCCATCCGCCGCGGCCGCAGCCGCTCTGGAAGGCGAGCGCTACGGGCACGACCGGATCCGCATCGCGTATCTGTCGGCGGATTTTCACGAGCATGCGGTCGCGTACCTCGATGGCCGGCATGTTCGAACGGCACGATCGTCAGCGCTTCGAAATCACCGGCATCGTCTTCGGCCCGGACCACGCGAGCCCGATGCGCGACCGGCTCGAGGCGGCGTTCGAGCGCTTCGTCGACGTCCGCAGGCAAGAGCGACGGCGGAAGCGGCGCGACTGCTGCGCGAGCTCGAAATCGACATCGCCGTCGATCTGATGGGATTCACGCAGCATTCGCGCACGGGAATCTTTGCGCCCCGGCCGGCGCCGGTCCAGGTCAACTACCTGGGCTATCCCGGGACGATGGGCGCGCCCTACATCGACTACATCATGGCCGATCGCATCCTGATTCCGGAGGCGAATGCGCAGCATTACGCAGAAAAAGTGGTCTACCTGCCGGATACTTTCCAGGTCAACGATTCGAAGCGGCGCATCGCGGAGGCACGCCGACGCGAGCGCGAAGCTGGGACTTGCCGGAGCAGGGCTTCGTGTTCTGCTGCTTCAACAACAGCTTCAAGATCACGCCCGCGATGTTCGACGATCTGGATGCGGCTGCTGCCGCGGGTGCCCGGCAGCGTGCTCTGGCTGCTCGCCGGCAACCGATGGTCGAAGCGCAATCTGCGGCGCGAGGCGCGAGCGCGCGGCGTCGATCCCGAGCGCGCTGGTGTTTGCGCAGCGGATGCCCGTGCGGAGCATACCTCGCGCGGTATCGGCTGGCCGATCTGTTCCTCGATACGCTGCCGTTCAACGGCGGCGCGACGGCGAGCGACGCGCTGTGGGCGGGATTGCCTGTGCTCACCTGCGCGGGCGAGGCGTTTGCGGCGCGCATGGCGGGCAGCCTGCTGCACGCGATCGGGTTGCCGGAATTGGTCACGCACACCTTGGCCGACTACGAGGCGCTAGCGCTGCAGCTGGCGACCGACGCGGCCGCGTCTGGCGGAGTTGAGGCAACGGCTCGCGCGCAACCGCGACACTTATCCGTTGTTCGACACCGACCGCTTCCGCCGCAACATCGAAGCGGCCTACGTGACGATGTGGGAGCGAACGCAGCGCGGCGAGCCGCCGGCGAGCTTCGCGGTCGCGCGCGAGTCCTGATATCGTCCGAGCGGCGGATAGGCCGGCCGCAGCGTCGACGCCTACTTCCCGGCCAATGCTCAGTGCGCCGAATTCGCGTGGGCGCAATCGCCGGAACGGGAAGGCTGCATGGACATCGCGATTGGCCCGCCGAACGCCCGCGCGAGCGGCTGCTGCGATACGGCGCCGGCGCGTCTGACCGATGCCGAATTGCTGGCGCTGCTGCTGCGCACCGGTGTCGCGGACGATCGCGCTCGAACTCGCGCGCGATCTCCTGCAGCGGTTCGGCAGTTTCGCCGGCGTCTGGCGCACGGTGACCGACATCCGCGCGGTGCGGGCTTCGGCCCGGCCAAGGCGGCCGAGCTCGAGGCGGTGGTCGAGCTCACCCGCCGCGCGCTGCTGGAGGCGACCGCCGCCGACGCACTCACGTCGCCCGAAGCGGTCCGCGACTACCTGCGCCTCACGCTGTCGGCGCTGCCGTACGAGGTGTTCATGGCGATGTTCCTCGACAGCCAGAACCGGCTGTGGCCGCCGAGGAGATGTTTCGCGGCACGCTGGCGCAGACCAGCGTCTACCCGCGCGAAGTCGTCAAGGCAGCGCTGGCCTGCAATGCGGCGGCCGTGATCTTCGCGCACAACCACCAGTCGGCGTCGCCGAGCCCCGCCGCGCCGACGAACTCCTGACGCAGGCGCTGAAGCAGGCGCTGGCGCTGGTGGACATCCGCACGCTGGACCATTTCGTCGTCGCCGGCAGCCGCCTGGTCTCGTTCGCCGAGCGGGGGTTGCTCTAGCCGATCCGGCGCGGAGCGGTAAGGGGTTGATGCGGCCGGCTTTCGATGCGATAATGATGAGCTTCGCACAAGCCGCTTGCCCGACGGCCAGCGATTGCGCCCCGGTCCGGCACCACGATTACAAGGAACGAGCCATGGCTCGCGTCTGCCAAGTTACCGGAAAGGCCCCGATGGTGGGCAACAACGTTTCGCACGCCAACAACAGGACCAAGCGCCGCTTCCTGCCCAACCTGCAGAACCGCCGGTTCTGGGTCGAGGGCGAGAATCGCTGGGTGAGCCTGCGCCTCACCAACGCCGGCTGCGCCCCATCGACAAGAAGGGCATCGACGTCGTGCTGGCCGAACTGCGCGCCGCGGCGAGCACGATCTGACACGTCCAGTCCGCTCAAAGGAAACCGATCATGCGCGAAAAGATCAAGCTCGAATCGTCGGCCGGCACCGGCCATTTCTACACGACGACCAAGAACAAGAAGCTGATGCCGGAAAAGATGGAGATCAAGAAGTTCGATCCCGTCGCCCGCAAGCACGTCATGTACAAGGAAACGAAGCTCAAGTAACGCCGCGACCGCGGTCGACGCCGCAGCAAAAAAGCCCGCCGATCGGCGGGCTTTTTGTTGGGTCTACACGAAGTAGCGGTCTCGCCGACTTCGGCGGGCTTTCCGCGAGAGGTCGCTTGTCCGCGCTTACGCGTAGCGCTCAGCTGCAGCGAGAACTGCGCGAGCGGCGGCGATGCCGGAGGCTTCGGCGCGGCGGCACCAGTCCTGCAGCCGGGCGAGCAGCTGCTCGCGACGACTCGGTCGAGCGCTCCCACAGCGCGCTCAGCTCCTGGCGCATCGCGTAGATCGGTCGCAGCGCCTTGCTGTTCTCGAGCGCCGCGGCGAGCGTCGCGCGCTCGCGCTCGGGCAGCTTGCGCCGTCGGCGGAGCAGCCAGCGCTTGATACGGCGCGCGCTCGGCACGTCGGCGCGATGCGCCGCGCGCCGGCACGCGACTTGAGGCGCGCGAGCTCGGCGGCGCACGCGGCCTTCAGCGAACGCGCGTAACTGGTCGCGACCACGTAGCGGTGGGTGATCACCGCCTGCAGCGTGCGAGGTCGGGCACCGCCTTGGCGCGGTCGAACTTGAGCTGCGGCGCGATCTTGCGCACCTTGGCGAGCCGCAGCGCCTCGAGCATCCGGATGTAGGTCCAGCCGATGTCGAACTCGTACCACTGCGACGACAGCTTGGCCGACGTGCCGTACGCGTGGTGGTTGTTGTGCAGCTCCTCGCCGCCGATCAGGATGCCCCACGGCACGATGTTGGTCGACGCGTCGGCGCACGCGAAATTGCGATAGCCCCAGTAGTGGCCGATGCCGTTGATGATGCCGGCGGCGGTGATCGGGATCCAGATCATCTGCACGGCCCAGATCGTGGCGCCGATCGGCCCGAACAGCACGAGGTCGATCACCAGCATCAGGCCCACGCCCTGCCACGAGTAGCGCGTGTAGAGGTTGCGCTCGATCCAGTCGTCGGGCGTGCCGTGGCCGTACTTGTCGAGCGTCTCCTGGTTCTTCGCTTCGGCGCGATAGAGCTCGGTGCCCTGCCAGAACACCGTCTTGATGCCGCGCGTCTGCGGGCTGTGCGGATCGTCCGGCGTCTCCACTTGGCGTGGTGCTTGCGATGGATGGCGACCCATTCCTTGGTGACCATGCCGGTGGTCAGCCACAGCCAGAAGCGGAAGAAGTGGCTGACGGCCGGGTGCAGGTCGAGCGCGCGATGCGCCTGCGCGCGGTGCAGGAAGATCGTGACGCAGGCGATCGTGATGTGCGTCAGCGACCAGCGTGACGACGACATAACCCCACCACGGCAGGGCACGAGGCCGTGCGCGGCGAAGGAAAGAAAATCGAATGTCATTGATTATCCCTAGATTGAGGCCGCGTTCGAGGCAACGGAGGCCCGGAATGGCAACGAGCGCGGATTATACGCGAACGGCGGTCCGGGCCGAGCCATGATCTGGGATCAAGCGGTAGCGGTGCGCTGCCGCCGAACGGCACGTCAGGCCGGAGGGTCTCGGGCCGGCGGATCCCGCCGCTGCCGCGCGGCCGCGGTCGCCGGATCGACGATCCGACGTCGCGCTGCGGGAAGGGGATCCTGATGCCGTGTCGCTGAACGACGCCAGATCCGCCGGTTGATCGAGCTCCGCAGGTTGAGCTGGCCCTCCTCGCGGATCGCTGATCCAGACGCCCGAGCTCGAGGTCGATGCCGTTCTCGCCGAAGCGCACGACGAAGGCCGCGGGCGCCTTCGGGCGCTTCAGCACGCGCGGCTCCGCGCGCGCCGCCTCTTCCATCAGCGCGGAGCGCGAGATCGACGTCGCTGTCGTAGCTCACCTGCACGGGATGCCGACCCGGATGTCGGGCGTCGAGTAGGAGTGGTTGAGCACGGTCGTGGTCACCAGCGTCTCGTTCGGCACGATCGCCTCGATGCCGTCGCGCTGCGCACCACGACGTAGCGCGCGGTGACCTTGGTCACGACGCCGTGCCGATTGTCGACGGTGATCATGTCGCCCAGCCGGATCGAGCGGTCGAGCAGGATCGTGAAGCCGGCGATGTAGTTGCTCGCGAGCTTCTGCAGGCCGAGCCCGATGCCGACGCCGAGCGCGCCGCCGAACACGGTGAGCAGCGTGAGGTCGAAGCCGATCGCCTGCAGCGCGAACAGCACGCCGACGACGAGCAGCAGCGCGCGGAGGAACTTGCCGAGCACCGCGCGCGACGTTGGTGTCGAGATGGCGTCGCGCTGCAGCAGCCGCTGCTCGATCAGCCCCGACAGCCAGAGCGTGACGACGAGCGTGAGGAGCACCGCGACCGCGCCGCGGATGATCGTCGAGCAGCGAGACGTGCGTGGCTGCCGATCGGCAGCACGATCGCGTCGAGCTCGCGCGCGAATTCGGGCAGCACGCCGATGAAGTAGAGCATCGCGAGGCCCCAGATCGAGAACGCGATCGCGCGCTCGGACGGCTGGCAGCCACGCCGGCGCGCCGAACAGCTCGCGCATCGCGTACACGAGAGCCGGATGACCGCGAGCGCGACCAGGAGCGGCAGCGCGATCGTCGATGAAGAAGCGGCGCGCCGCCAGTGGCGGAACGCACGCGCGCCGACGAGCAGCAGCAGCAGCGCGAGCAGCGGAGAAGACGAGGCGGTTGACGCCGCCGCAGACGGCCGATGGCGCGACGCTCGTGCGCGCGCCGATGCGACTTGAGCGCAGCGGTCGATCGAACCACGCGATGCCGAAGCAGGCGGCGACGAGGCGCGAGCTCGATCCAGCCGCCGGCGACGCGAGCGCGGCATCGAAGTGGCGAGAAGTCGAACGGGGCGAGCATCGGGCCGCTACGCTCGCGCATCGCCAGACGCGCAGCGCTTCAGCGCGACGCGCTCGAGCACCGCGGCGAAGAATCCGTCGCAGCCGTGCACGGTGCGGAAAGAGCTTCAGCGTCGGGCCGGTATCGAGCGCGATGCCGGCGCGCGCGAGCTCCGCCGCCGCGTCGCCCGGCGCGAACTCCGGGATGCGCGGCGAGGAAGCCTCGACGATCGCCTCGTTCTCATCGGGCAGCACGCTGCACGTCGCGTAGACGAGCCGGCCGCCGGGCTTCACCAGCGTCGCGGCGGCGGCGAGGATCGCGCGCTGCTTCGCGCGCGAGCTCGGCGACCGCGGCTCCGGCTGCCGCCACTTGAGGTCGGGATTGCGCCGCAGCGTGCCGAAGCCGGTGCACGGCGCGTCGACCAGCACGCGGTCGATCTTGCCGGCGAGGCGCTTGACCTTCGCGTCGCGCTCGCTGGCGAGCAGCTGCGGATGCACGTTCGACAGTCCCGAGCGCGCAAGCCGCGGCTTCAGCTTGGCGAGCCGCTTGTCGCACGACGTCGAACGCGTAGAGGCGGCCCTGCGAGCGCATCAGCGCGCCGAGCAGCAGCGTCTTGCCGCCCGCGCCGGCGCAGAAATCGACGACCATGTCGGTGCGCTTCGGCGCGACCAGGTAGCCGACGAGCTGGCTGCCTTCGTCCTGCACTTCGAGCCGCGCCGTCGGCGAGCCAGCGGATGGCGCGCGAGCGACGGCCGGCCCGGCGACGCGGATGCCCGAGCGGCGAGTACGGCGTCGGCGTCGCGTCGATGCCCGTCCGCGGCCAGCGCCGCGAGCGCCTCGTCGCGCGTGGTCTTCAGCGGGTTGACGCGCAGGTCGAGCGGCGCCGGCGCGAGCCACGCGCGCGCGAGCGCCGACGCGCTCGTCGTCGCCGTACGCGTCGCCGAGCCGGTCCCACAGCCAGTCGGGAAGGTCGGCGGCGACGGCCGGCGGCAGCGGGTCGTGCAGGCGCGACTTGAACGCGCGCAGCCAGACGTCGTCGGCGGTCGTGAGCGCCGGCTCGAGCTCGCGCAGCGAGCGGCCGAGCTCGCGCACGAGCACGGCGAGCGCGAGCTTGCGCGGGTCGCGTGGTCTGCGGCGAGCGCTTCGAGCGAGCGCACGCGCCGCAGCCACGCGAACACGCCTTCGGCGACGAACGCGCGGTCGTGCTGCGCCCATCTGCGGGATGCGCGCGGAAGAAGAGTGCAGCAGCCGTGTCGCGCCGGGCGCCGGCGAAGCGGCCGCACGTCGCTGCGATCGCCGGCGGCGAGCGCCCGGCGAGCTGGTTGCGCGCGCGATCGCGTCGATTGCGCCGCCATGTCGCGCTCGTCGACGCGGATCGAATCGAGCAGCGACCTCGAGCGTGCCGCGATCGGTCGTCGACCACGCGCATCTTCACCGGAATGTAGTGCAGCGACGGCGCGAGCCAGATGTAGGCGTCGGTCTTGCCGTCGTCGCTGCGGCGGTGCCAGCGCTCGGTGTCGATCTGCCCTGCGGCCACTCGATCGTCTCGGTGCCTTCGCGCGTGATGGTGTAGCGAAGACGCGGCGCGTCGTCGCGACGCTGAACGTCAGCTGGTCGTCGTCCGGCGGCGTGAAGTAGTACTGCCACATCAGCGACAGCGGATCGAACGTCGGCAGGTCGAGCGCCGCGGTCTTGTTGTCGTGCAGCGTGACGATGCCCGATTCCCAGTCGAAGATCGCGACCTCGCGCCGATCGGGGCTGCCGCGCTCGACGCGAATCGTGCGGCTGCAGACCCGTCCTCGGTGATGAGGCCGCGGCTTTCGAGCTTGCCCTGCCCGCGCAGCACCAGCGCGGCAGCCCGCGCGCCTCGCCGACGGTGGCGATCCGGTAGTGGTTGTCCGTGTGCTCGAAGCGGTAGGTCGGCGTCGCCGATCAGGAAGCCGTGCGTGCCGAGGAACACCTTGTACGCGAGGTCGACGCGCGGCGGCAGCGTCTTCGGCGCGACGACCGCGGCGCCGGGCGATGACCTGCGGCTCGTCCGGCGACGTCCTCGGCGCGGCTGCGGGCCGCGGCGTCCGGCGGCGCTCCGGCGCGGGCGTCTCGGCAGCGCCGGCGCTTCGTCGGCGCCGTCGACCGGCGCGCGGCGCGGGCGACGGGCGACCGGCGCCGCGCGCTTGGCGCGCAGGCTTGGGCTTGCGGCGCGCCGTCGCGACCGGCAGCGGGCGGCGGCGGCAGCTCGGTGATCGTGGCCGTGCAGCGGCGTGGTTCCGGCGCGTCGCGAAGTTCGACGCGGCCAGAAGCGTCAACGCGAGATGCACGCGAGCGACAGCGCCAGCGCGAGCGCCAGCGCGCGGCGCGTGCGCGCCGATGCCGGCGCCCGCGACGGCGCGAGGCCGCAGCGGCGGGCGTGAGGAGCGTCGGCGCGTGGCGCACGGGCGGTGGATCAGCGGATCGGTCCGCGCGTCACGCTGCCCGGATGTGCAGGCCGCGGAACGCGGAGCGTGCCGGCGTCCGCCGGCGTGCGAGATCCCTTAACGCGGACCCGGCGGCCCGCGATGACAAGCCGGCCTTCGCAGAACCAGCGCACCGCCGCCGGCAGCAGCACGTGCTCGACGGCGAGCACGCGCGCCGCGAGCGTGGCCTCGTCGTCGTCGTCGCGCACCGGCACCGCGCCCTGCGCGACGATCGGGCCGTCGTCGAGTTCCGGCGTGACGAAATGCACGGTGCAGCCGTGGATGCGCACGCCGTCGGCGAGCGCGCGGCGGTGCGTGTGCAGGCCCGGGATACGCCGGCAGCAGCGACGGATGGATGTTGAGCATGCCGCCCTGCGTAGCGCGCGCACGAACGCCGCGCCCAGGATGCGCATGAAGCCGGCGAGCACGACGAGATCGGGCGCGCTCGCGTCGATCGCGGCGGCGAGCGCGGCGTCGAAGGCGTCGCGGTCGGCGAATGCGCGATGATCGACGACCGTGCGTCGCGACGCCGTGCGCGCGCGGCGATCGCGAGGCCCGGCGCGTCCGGCGCGGTTGCTGATGACGCGCGCGATCGTCGCCGCCGAGCGCGCCGTCGCGCTCGGCGTCGAGCAGCGCCGCGAGGTTCGAGCCGCGGCCGGAGATGAGGACGGTGATGCGCGGGGTGGCCATGCGCGATGCGCGCTCGGCGCGCGGCGCGCGTGTCAGACGACGACCGTGGCGGGCGCGCCGCCGGCGCGCGGCACGATCGCGCCGATGCGCGTGGACGCGTCTCGCCGGCGGCCGCGAGCAGCGCATGCGCGCGCTCGGCGTGCTCGGCCGCGACGACCACGACCATGCCGATGCCGCAGTTGAAGACGCGGTGCATCTCGGCGTCGGCGACGTTGCCGTGCGCGCTGCAGCCAGTCGAAGATCGGCGGCCGCGTCCAGGCGCGCGGTCGAGCCGCGCCTGCAGGCCCGTCGGGAAGCATGCGCGGCACGTTTTCGACAGGCCGCCGCCGGTGATGTGCGCCATGCCCTTGACCGGCGAGCGTCGCGCAGCAGCGCCAGCACGGGCTTGACGTAGATGCGCGTCGGCGCGAGCAGCGCGTCGCCGAGCGTGCGCGTGCCGTCGACGCGGCGAACGGCTGCGCGAGATCGGCGCCGCTGACGTCGACGATCCGGCGGACCAGCGAGAAGCCGTTCGAATGCAGCCCGCTCGACGCGAGGCCGAGCACCACGTCGCCGGCGACGATGCCGCGGCCGTCGATCGATCGCGATCTTCTCGACCACGCCGACCGCGAAGCCCGCGAGGTCGTACTCGCCCGGCGCGTACATGCCCGGCATGCTCGGCCGTCTCGCCGCCGATCAGCGCGCAGCCGGCCTGCTCGCAGCCGGCGGCGATGCCCTTGATCACGTCGGCCGCGACGTCGACGTCGAGCTTGCCGCAGGCGAAGTAGTCGAGGAAGAACAGCGGCTCGGCGCCCTGCACGAGGATGTCGTTGACGCTCATCGCGACGAGGTCGATGCCGACGGTGTCGTGCCGGCCGAGCGCGAAGGCGAGCATTGAGCTTGGTGCCGACGCCGTCGGTGCCCGGCGACCAGCACCGGCTCGCGATAGCGCTTGCCGATCTCGACCAGCGCGCCGAAGCCGCCGATGCCGGCGAGCACCTCGGGGCGCATCGTGCGCTTGGCGAACGGCTTGATGCGCTCGACGAGCGCGTCGCCGGCGTCGATGTCGACGCCGGCGTCGCGGTAGGTCAGGCCCGGCGTGGACGGGCTGGAGGCATGGAATGGGGACGGCGATCGCGTGAAGGACGCGGCGCAGCGAGGTTGAGTCGCCGGAGGCACTCGTTACGGATCGCGCGCGACTTCGGCCGCGCCGGCACGCGAACTTCTACGATCGGGACTTTGCTTGCCGGAAATGTCCGACGCCCATCGCCAACCGCCGAATTTTACCGGAAATGACCGCCGCGCACGCCCGCCAGCTCGCCGCCGAAGCGGCGCCGCGCCGCCCGCGCGCCGCCCGCTGCCGCTGCGCGCACTACGTCTGGGTCGTCGGCGCGGCGCTCGTCGTGTTCTCGCGCTGCACTGGCTGGGGCCGGTGCTCACGCCGTTCCTGATCGGCGCGATCCTCGCCTACCTCGGCACGCCGCTCGTCAACTGCGGCGCAGGCGCGCCGCATTCCGCGCGCGCTCGGCGACCGACGATCGTGGTCCTGCTGTTCGGCCTCGTGCTGTTCGCGCTGTTCCTGGTGCTCGTTCCGCTGGTGCAGCCGAGGTGGCGCTGGCGCAGCGCCTCCCGGAGCTGGTCGCGCAGGCGTCGGCGCGCATCTGCGCCCTGGCTCGAGCAGCAGCTTCGGCATCACGCTCGCGCTCGACCTCGCCTCGCTGAAGGCGCTCGTCGCCGAGAACATCGAGAGCGCGCAGGACCTGTCGCTGCGGCTCCTTTCGGGCGTCAAGACCGGCGGCCGGATCGTGATCGTCGGTGCTCGTCAACCTGGCGCTGATTCCGGTGGTGATGTTCTACCTGCTGCGCGACTGGAACATGATCGGCGAGCGCATCGACGAGCTGGTGCCGCGGCGTTGGCTGCCGAGGTGCGCGCGATCGCCCGCGACATCGACAGCGTGCTCGCCGAGTTCCTGCGCGGCCAGATCTTGGTGATGCTCGTGCTCGCGGTCTACTACACGGTCGCGCTGTCGCATCGCCGGGCTCGACCGCGCGCTCGCGATCGGCATGCTCACCGGCCTGCTCGTGTTCATCCCGTACGTCGGGTTCGGGCTCGGGCTTCGCGCTCGGCGTGCTGGCCGCGCTGCTGCAGTGGACGGGCTGGCCGGGCTTCCTCGCGGTGCTCGCGGTCTACGGCATCGGGCAGCTCCTCGAGAACTACGTGCTGGTGCCGTATCTCGTCGGCGACCGGATCGGGCTGCATCCGCTGGCGGTGATCTTCGCGCTGCTCGCGTTCGGCGCAGCTCTTCGGCTTCGCCGGCGTGCTGCTCGCGCTGCCGGTGTCGGCCGCGCTGCTGGTCGGCCTGCGCCACCTGCGCGCGGCCTACTTCGACCTCGCCGGTCTACCGCGATGACTCCTGAACGCCCGATGGAGCAGCTCGTCTTCGAGCTGGCGCCGCCCGAGCCGCCGTCGTTCGCCAATTTCCTCGCCGGGCCGCAACGGGGAAGCGGTGGCGCGCTCGGCGCGCTTCGCGAGCGGCGAGGCGGCCGAGACGGGGTTCCTGCTGTGGGGCGCGCCCGGCGCCGGCAAGACGCACCTGCTGCGCGCCACGGCCGCGGCTCGCCGAGGGCGTGCGGCCGGTCCATGTCTGCGCCGGACCCGAGACGCTCCCGGCCGAGCCGCCGGCGCCGGCGGCGCTGATGCTGGTCGACGACGTCGACCGCGCCGATGCCGCGGCGCAGGGGCGGCTCTTCACGCTGTACAACGCGCTCAAGGCCACCGGGGGCCGCTCGTCGCCGGCCGCCGGTCCCGCCCGCGCGCCTGCCGCTGCGCGACGACCTGCGCACCCGGCTGGGCTGGGGCCTCGTCTACGAGGTCGTGCCGCTGGCGGACGCCGACAAGCCGGCGGCGCTGGCCGCCTACGCGCGGGCACGCGGCTTTGCGCTGTCCGCCGACGTGATCGCCTACCTGCTGGCCCACGGCCGCCGCGACATGCCGACGCTGGTCGCCACGCTGGCGGCGCTGGACCGCCACTCGCTCGCCACCAAGCGCCCGATCACCGTGCCTCCTGCTGGGGAATGGCTGCAGCGCGGACTAGGGCTTACCGGTCAGGCCTCGTCCGGACCTGCCTCCCTTGCCCACTGCCTGGCGGTCGTCTCCAAACGGCGACAAGGGCTGCCGGGCCGGGGTCTGTTAGTTCTTTGATTGTTAAGCTAAAATGTTGGGTAGCCGCCCGGGCTGACGCGGCCGATGTCAACCGGCACGACGACGCGTCCGTTAATGGCGTCGACACGGCAAGCTGGTGTCATTTTCGAAAACTCCAAGGATCATCTTAATGAAGAACTTGGTTGTGGCACTGGTGGCGACGGCGTTTGCGCCGTCGCGCTCGCCCAAGGTACGACCCGGCGGCGCCGGCCGCCCCGGCGGCGCAGCTGTCGCCACCGCGCAGCCGGCCAAGACCGGAAAAGCCAAAGACCAAAGAAGACCAAGAAGAAGAAGGCGAAAAAATCGACACATGACGTCGTCCGCGACGCCGAGTGCGACCGACCAGAAGCCCACGAAGTAACAAACTTTTCTGTCCAACTCCGAAACTAAAGGGATCGCAAATGAACAAGCTGCTCGTAGCACTGATCGCCGGTGCTTTCGCCACCGTCGCTGCCGCACAAACCGCCGCTCCCGCCGCCGCGCCGCGGCCCGACCACGAAGGAAAAGAACGCGGAAAAGGCCAAGGCCACTGAGGCCGTGACGACCAAGGCCGGCGAAAACCGACCAGCGGCACGGCCACTGCCGCGCAAACAAAAGGCGAACACGGCCGCCTCGAAGAAGGTTGCCAAGCCGACGACCGCGCAGAAGCAAGGCCGACGCCGAGTCCGCCACCGCCGCCGGCGGCGAGAACGCGACCGGTGGCCCGGAAACCGCCGCGCAAGCCAAGACGAACACGGCCGAGTCGAAGGAAGTGGCGAAGCCGACGGCCGCGCAAAAGAAAGCCGACGCCAAGGCAGCTGCCTCGCCGAAGAACGCCACGCCGTAAGCACTCGGCAAAGCAATTGTTATCACGAAAGGCAAGGCGTCCGCGCCTTGCCTTTCGTTTGTCCATCCTTGCACACATCCGGATGCATATTTCAGGAAATACCCATGAATAGCAATTATCGCAACAATTCGAGGCATCACTGATCGTTTCGACCGGTGCCATCGCCACAGACGGCCGCATCCGGCTGCTACTCCTGCCACCGCTCCCGCGGCAGCCCCCAAGGCCGCCGAAAACAAGGCCAAGCAGGAAGCAGTGCAATCCACGACGCAGTCTGCCGTCGGTACTTCGGGAGCGGCCGCCACCGCCAAGCAACAGGCGAAGAACACCGCCGCGTCGAAGAAGGTCGCCAAGCCGACGAAGGAACAGAAGGCTGCCAAGACGAAGGCTGCCGCGACCTATCCGCAGTCCGGTACTTCGACCGCCGCGCAGGCTCAGAAGAACACCGCTGTCTCGAAGGAAATGCCGAAGCAGAAGGTGGACATGGGCACGCCCGCCGCCGAAAAGGCGATGGAAAAGGCCGCCAAGCCCTAAATCTGCAGCCTTGCAGCAAACAAGGGCAAGGCGTTCGCGCCTTGCCCTTTTCATTGGCACTGAACATGCCTGCGACTATCCTAGGTCGACCATGAGCGAATTGCCGCTGTCCCGTCCCGCCGTGACCGTCGCGACCGTCGTCGAGCGCGACGGCCGGTTCCTGCTGGTCGAGGAGGAAACGCGCGCCGGGACGCGACTCAACCAGCCGGCGGGCCACCTCGAGCCGGCGAAACGCTGCCGCAGGCGGCCGCGCGCGAAACGCTCGAGGAAACCGCCTGGACCGTCGAGCCGACCGCGCTGGTCGGCGTCTATCGCTGGGAGGCGCCGACACCGGCGCGACGTTCGTCCGCTTTTCGTTCGCGGGCGATGCGCGGGCGCACGACCCGGCCCGCCCGCTCGACGCCGGCATCGTGCGCGCGCTGTGGCTCACCTACGACGAGATCGCCGCGCGGCGCGCCGACCATCGCAGCCCGCTCGTGCTGCGCTGCATCGACGACTATCGCGCCGGCAGGCGCTGGCCGCTCGAGTTCGTGAAGGAAGTCGCATGAGACGCGCCGCCAGCGCGTCGTCGTCGGCCTGTCCGGCGGCGTCGACTCGTCCGTCGCGGCGTGGCTGCTGAAGCAGCAGGGCCACGAGGTCGTCGGCGTCTTCATGAAGAACTGGGAAGACGACGACACCGACGAGTACTGCACGTCGCGCGAGGACCTGGTCGACGCGGCGGCGGTCGCCGACGTGCTCGGCATCGAGCTCGTGGCGGTGAACTTCGCGGCGGAATATCGGGAGCGCGTGTTCGCGCAGTTCCTGCGCGAGTACGAGGCCGGCCGCACGCCGAATCCCGACGTGCTGTGCAACAGCGAGATCAAGTTCCGCGCGTTCCTCGACCACGCGCTGCGCTCGGCGCGGACCCATCGCGACCGGCCACTACGCGCGCGTGCGCCGCGCCCGGCGACGCCGCGCGCGTCGAACTCCTGAAGGCCGGCGACGCGAGCAAGGACCAGAGCTACTTCCTGCATCGGCTGACGCAGGGGCAACTGGCGCCCGTGATGTTCCCGCTCGGGCGAGATGCACAAGCGCGACGTGCGGCGGATCGCGCGCGCGAGGGCATCCCGACCTAGGCGAAGAAGGATTCCACGGGCATCTGCTTCATCGGCGAGCGGCCGTTCCGCGACTTCCTGGCGCGCTACCTGCCGCGCACGCCGGGACCGGTGGAGACGCCGGACGGCGACGTGGTCGGCCAGCACGAGGGGCTTGCGTATTACACGCTGGGCCAGCGCCAGGGACTGCGCATCGGCGGCACGCGCGGACGGAACGGACGCGCCATGGTTCGTCGCGGGGAAGGACCTGGCGCGCAACGCGCTGGTGGCCGTGCAGGGCCACGATCATCCGCTGCTGTACCGGCGCGACGTCGACGCCATCGACATGCACTGGATCGCCGGCGCGCCGCCCGCGCTGCCGCGCGCGCTCGGCGCGAAGACGCGCTATCGGATGCCCGATGCGGCGTGCACGTGGCGGCCGCGGCGCGACGGATGGCGCGCGACGTTCGACGCGCCGCAGTGGGCGCCGACGCCGGGACAATACCTCGTGCTGTACGACGGTGACGTGTGCCTGGGCGGCGGCGTGATCTACGCGGCGCCGACGGAAGCTGAGCGCCTGCGCTCGCCGAGCGCTGCTGGCCCGCGCGACCGCGCCCTAGGTAGCCCTAGTCAGTGCGTCACGCGCGCGAGCGTCACGCCGGCGCGCGCTCCGCAACGACCCGTCTGGCTTGAAATCGTCAGAACGGAATGTCGTCGTCGAAGTCGTCGACGTTCTTCTTGCCCCGCCGGCGGGCTTGGCGCGCACCGCCGCCGATTGCCGCCGCCGCCTTCGCGCCGCGCGCCGCCGCTCGCCGCCGCCGGAGAATTCGGCGTCACCGCCGCCGCCGCCTTCGCCTTCCGGCTGCCGATCAGCTGCATGCGGTCGCCGACGATCTCGGTCGAATATTTCTCGACGCCTTCCTTGTCGGTGTACTTGCGCGTCTGCAGGCGGCCCTCGATATAGACGGAGCGGCCCTTCTTCAGGTATTCGCCGGCGATTTCCGCCTGGCGCCCGAACAGCACGACGCGGTGCCATTCGGTCTTTTCCTGCTTCTCGCCGCTCTTGTCCTTCCATTGTCGGTGGTGGCGATGTTCAGGTTGGTCACGGCGTCGCCGCCGGTGGTGTAGCGCGTTTCCGGATCGCGGCCGAGATTGCCGAGCAGGATCACCTTGTTGACCGAGGCCATCGTGCATTCTCCCGTCGATGAGTGGTTGCCGCCGCCGCGCGCGCGGATCGATGCGCAGGCGGGTTATGACGGGCAAGCGAAACGCAATATACTAACAGGTTCGGCGTCGCGTCCTTAGGCCCTATGGCCTAGGCCAGCGATGCCGATTGCAGTCACTCGCAGCGAACGCACCAATCGCGAAGACGCGAGAAACGAAACTCCCCCGCATGGACTCGATCCGCATCCGCGGCGCACGCACGCACAACCTCAAGAACCTGAATCTCGACCTGCCGCGCCACCGGCTGATCGTGATCACCGGCCTGTCCGGCTCGGGCAAGAGCTCGCTCGCCTTCGACACGCTGTACGCGGAAGGGCAGCGCCGCTACGTCGAGTCGCTGTCCGCGTACGCGCGGCAGTTCCTGCAGCTGATGGAGAAGCCCGACGTCGACCTGATCGAAGGCCTGTCGCCGGCGATCTCGATCGAGCAGAAGGCGACGTCGCACAATCCGCGCTCGACGGTGGGCACGGTCACCGAGATCCACGACTACCTGCGCCTGCTGTTCGCGCGCGTCGGCGATCCGTATTGCCCCGACCATCCGGAGCAGAAGCTGGCGGCGATGACGATCTCGCAGATGGTCGACGCGACGCTCGCGCTTGCCCGGAGGACACGCAGCTCATGATCCTCGCGCCGGTGGTCGTCAACCGCAAGGGCGAGCACCTCGAGCTGTTCGTCGAGCTGCGCGCCAAGGGCTTCGTGCGCGTGCGCGTCGACGGCAAGGTGTGCGAGATCGACGCGGTGCCCAAGCTCGCCAAGACCACGAAGCACACGATCGAGGTCGTCGTCGACCGGCTGAAGGTGCGCGAGGAATTCAAGCAGCGCCTGGCCGAGTCGTTCGAGACCGCGCTGCGCCACGGCGACGGCCGCGCGATCGCGGTCGAGATGGACACGGAACGAGCGGAGACGGAGCACCTGTTCTCGGCGAAGTTCGCGTGCCCGATCTGCAACTACTCGCTGGCCGAGCTCGAGCCGCGCCTGTTCTCGTTCAACAGCCCGCTCGGCGCGTGCCCGCGCTGCGACGGCCTGGGCTCGATCACCTTCTTCGATCCCAAGCGCGTCGTCGCCTTTCCGCAGCTCTCGCTCGCGTCCGGCGCGATCAAGGGCTGGGACCGGCGCAACCAGTTCTACTTCCAGCTGCTGCAGAGCCTCGCCAAGCACGTCGGCTTCGACGTCGACAAGCCGTTCGCGAAACTGCCCGAGCGCGTGCAGAAGCTCGTGCTGTACGGCTCGGGCGACGAGAAGATCCCGTTCACGTACCTGTCCGAGCGCGGCAAGCCGATGGTGCGCGAGCACGCGTTCGAAGGCATCATGCCGAACCTCGAGCGGCGCTACCGCGAGACCGATTCGGTGATGGTGCGCGAGGAGCTCGCGAAGTACCTGAACAACAAGCCGTGCCCGGAGTGCGACGGCACGCGGCTGCGGCGCGAGGCGCGCTTCGTCAAGGTCGGCAGCGGCGACGCAGGCGCGCGCGATCTACGAGATCTCCGGCCTGCCGCTCAAGGAGCGCGATGGACGTTCTTCCGCGCGCTGAAGCTCGACGGCCAGAAGGCGGCGATCGCCGACCGCATCGTCAAGGAGATCATCAGCCGGCTGCAGTTCCTCAACAACGTCGGCCTCGACTACCTGGCGCTCGACCGCTCCGCGGAGACGCTGTCCGGCGGCGAGGCGCAGCGCATCCGCCTCGCGTAGCCAGATCGGCTCGGGGCTGACCGGCGTGATGTACGTGCTCGACGAGCCGTCGATCGGCCTGCACCAGCGCGACAACGACCGCCTGCTCGACGACGCTGAAGCACCTGCGCGACCTCGGCAACAGCGTCATCGTCGTCGAGCACGACGAGGATGCGATCAACGCCGCCGACTACGTCGTCGACATGGGACCGGGCGCGGGCGAGCACGGCGGGCAGGTGGTCGCGCAGGGCACGCCCGAGGACATCCGCCGCGCGCCGCATTCGCTGACCGGCCAGTATCTCGCCGGCCACCGGCAGATTCCGATCCCGGCGCAGCGGCACCGCGCCGATCGCGGGCGCGAGCTGACGATCAGCGGCGCGACCGGCAACAACCTGCAGGGCGTGACGCTGCAACCTGCCGGTGGGACTGTTCGTCTGCGTGACCGGCGTGTCCGGCTCGGGCAAGTCGACGCTCATCAACGACACGCTGTACCACGCCGTCGCGCGGCACCTGTACGACAGCGCGGAGGAGCCCGCGCCGTACGGCGAGATCGACGGGCTCGAGCATTTCGACAAGGTGATCAGCGTCGACCAGAGCCCGATCGGCCGCACGCCGCGCTCCAATCCGGCGACGTACACCGGGCTGTTCACGCCGATCCGCGAGCTGTTCGCGCAGGTGAAGGAGGCGCGCGAGCGCGGCTACGGCCCGGCCGCTTCTCGTTCAACGTGAAGGGCGGGCGCTGCGAGGCGTGCCAGGGCGACGGCCTCATCAAGGTCGAGATGCACTTCCTGCCCGACGTCTACGTGCCGTGCGACGTCTGCCACGGCCAGCGCTACAACCGCGAGACGCTCGAGATCCGCTACAAGGGCAAGAACATCCACGAAGTGCTGGCGATGACGGTCGAGCAGGCGTACGCGTTCTTCGAGCCGGTGCCGGCGGTCGCGCGCAAGCTCGCCACGCTGCTCGACGTGGGCCTCGGCTACATCACGCTCGGCCAGTCCGCGACGACGCTGTCGGGCGGCGAGGCGCAGCGCGTGAAGCTCGCGCTCGAGCTGTCGAAGCGCGACACCGGCCGCACGCTGTACATCCTCGACGAGCCGACGACCGGCCTGCACTTCCACGACATCGAGCTGCTGCTGACGGTGCTGCATCGGCTGCGCGACCACGGCAACACGGTCGTCGTGATCGAGCACAACCTCGACGTGATCAAGACGGCCGACTGGATCATCGACCTGGGCCCGGAGGGCGGCGCCGGCGGCGGCATGATCATCGCCGAAGGCCCGCCGGAAAGCGATCGCGGCGGACGCCGGCGAGCTACACGGGGCATTACCTGAAGCCGGTGCTCGATGCGGAGGCGAAGCGTCGCGGCAAGGCGGCGCCGGCGGCGCCGCGCGCGCGGCGCGCGGCAAGAAGGCGTCAGGCGATCTACTGGCGTGACGAGTGCGCAAGAGGATCAGCAACAAGGACCCCTGATGGTCTTCGCGAACTCATCGGGTTTGGCCGCGACGTTCAACATGGCCGGCAAGATCGATCGCGGCAGCCCGTTCTTTCAGAAGCTCGGCACGAACGGACGCAGCTGCGACACCTGCCATCAGGCGAGCGACGGCTGGACCGTCATCCCCTCCCACATTCGGGAACGCTTCGAGGAGACGAAAGGCACAGATCCGATCTTCCGGACCAACGACGGCTCCAATTCGCCTAAAGCGGACGTATCCACTGTGGCCGCCCGCAAGGTGGCCTACAGCATGCTGCTCACCAAAGGACTGATCCGGGTCGGCATCGGCATTCCGGACAGCGCCGAATTCGAGTTGGTCGACGTGGACGATCCGTACGATTTTGCGACCGCTACGGAACTCTCGCCTGTCCGGCGGCCATTGCCCACGGCGAATCTCAAGTTCCTGAGCACGGTGATGTGGGATGGGCGCGAGACGTTTCCGGACGCTGCGTCGACCGACTGCATCTTTGGAACCATTAAGTGTTTCGCGGCGCTTCATTTCGATCTGGCCGACCGAGTCGAATAGCGCGACCACAGGTCATGCCAAGGCCGCACAGCCGCTGACCCCGGCACAGCGCGACGCGATCGTCCAATTCGAGATGGGCTTGTTTACGGCACAGGTGTTCGATTCCGACGCACATTTTCTCGGCGCGCACGGCGCCAACGGCGGACCGCAGTACCTTGCGACCCAGTCATCCTATTTCGGCATCAATGACGTGGTTTCCGGCGACTACAAGACGAGGACGCCTTTCGATCCGGTCGTGTTCACGCTATACAACGTCTGGACGAATCTTACGGCTGGCCATGACCACGACGGGCGTGCAATTCAGGCGCGCCAAACCGTAGCGCGCGGCCAGGCGCTGTTCAACGCCAAGCCAATCAGCATCGTGGGCGTAAAGGGATTGAACGACGATCTTAGCATCCCTCTTCTGCAGGGAACGTGCACCACATGCCACGACTCCCCGAATGCCGGCAACCATTCGATTCCCGCGCCGCTCGACATCGGGCTGACCGACGCCTGCCGCCGCACGCCGGACATGCCACTCTATCAGCTGCGCAACAAGACAACCGGCGAGGTCAGTGCGACCACGGACCCTGGACGTGCAATGATCACCGGCAAGTGGAAAGACATTGGTCGCTTCAAGGGTCCGATACTGCGTGGATTAGCTTCCCGCGCACCCTATTTCCACAATGGTTTCGCCGCCGACCTCGAAGCGGTCGTGGATTTCTATAATCAGCGCTTCAATATTGGCTTGACGTCCAAGAGCGGGCCAATCTGGTGGCTTTTCTCAGGACACTGTAATTTAACCCCGGTGCGGGCGCCGCGCGTCGCGTAGTCCGCATCGCGCTCCAGGGCACGCGCGACGTCCTTGCGGGCCTCGGCAATCCCATCGGTTTCACACGACGTCCATCGTGGGCGCGACATTTCCCGACCGTCGCAAGTGGACCCGTTACAGACGGTCGGCTTTCTACATAACGGTCGTTCGCGCGCTTGCTCCATTACTTTGTGGGCGCGCAGTGTGATCAGGTACGGATCCTCATGCGGGGCCTGATTAAACAGCGGCAATGATCACATGAGCGCGCATTTTCCCAGCGATCGGCCCGTTGCCGAACCGGGACAATAGAGCCTTGGTCACCGCATCCGTTGCTTCGCCGAGACGGTTTGGATCGCGTTCTTCGATTTCGCTGCGTAGCGGCGACCCTTGGCAAAAACCGATCGCCAGATCGCGCGCCGACGGGGCATTGCTCTGCCGATTCACGGTTTCGATCACGATCTTGTCAAACCCGGCCTGCGTCAGGTCATTGCGGATCAGTTCGGTGTCGAAATACCCGTACGGGATTCGCGCCAGTAGATCGGGCGGGTTGTTCGGGAACAAGCGAGCCACGGCCTCGCACACAACCCGGCAGAATTCATGGTTCTCGATCCGGTCCCAGACATCGAAGACGAAACAGCCGCCCGGCTTCAGTACTCGCCGCGCTTCACGATATCCGGCCACCTTGTCGCGAAAGAACATGACGCCGAATTGGCAAAGTACCGCATCGAACGCCGAGTCGTCGAACGGCAGCGCCAGCGCGTTCGCCCGTCTCCAGCTGATCCGGGCAAGACCTGGTTGCGCTGCTGCAAAATCGAGCATCGCCTGATTGATGTCGCTTGCAATTATCGACACCGTTTCGGGGAGCACGCGAGCGAGCACGCGCGTGACGATGCCGGTCCCCGCGGCGATTTCGAGGAGATTTCCCGAGCGGAGATAAGCCAGACGATCCGCGAGGTCGCGCGCAAACGGCTCAAAGAAGACCGGACCTCGATAGCGGTCGTAAAGCGCCGGTACCGAGCCTGAATATAATCGGGCGGGGTCTTCATCGGGGCTCCAGCCCTCTATTCCCACTCCATCGTTCAACACCTTGTGCTTCGGCTAGCTCAATTCCTCTAATCGCGCTGCTGATCGCCGAGTCCACCAGTTGTCGGTCGCCCTCGGTATTTCCCATTAGGGTGTCCCAATGCAGGCGTACGTACGCAGACCTGTTGCTGCTCTTCAGGACCAGCGTCTGCAAACCCCGTTGCTGGCCAAAAGCGTAATCCGTGGCGTAGCCAAGAAGATTGTGCACGCCTGCCTCCCAGACGCCGCTTTGGACCGCGTCTATGATCGCGGCCATTCGACGGTGGAATTCCCGAGGCACGTCGAGTGACAGGGGGTCTTTGTCGGTTATCGGCGAGGCAGCTATCGTTTCATTATGCGCCAGCTGCTCCCCACGTCTCCGCGGTCCGGAAGGGTGAGGTCAAGGCTACAAAACTCTCGTTGACGTACTCATGGGCTACGCAACGCGAACGACTGCATTCGGAAAATTTGCATGGCAACGGCCTCTGGCCGCTTCTGGCCGAGAGCGATAAGTCACGCGACCTAGCCGCGGGATCGTGCGACGATTACGTCCTGATCACGTACCTGCGCGGGCCGGTGTCCCGAAAAACATCCCTCGCAGCTTGTTGACCCCTATGACGCGGGCCAGTTCGTGCATTACACAGTAGCCGAAAATCAGCACGAGCAGAATGATCTGGATGGCCCAGAAATGGGGCCACACCATTTCCGCCAGCAGCTTCTCGTTGGCCGCTGCGAAGCCGCCCGCTGCTTTCCAGAAATCGAAGAGGCGTTCCAGATAATGGATTACCAGAGCCACCAGAAAGTAGATCACGGTTTTCCATGCAACGTTGTGAGAAGAGCGGTTTGTCAGGGAAGCGGTTGATGATCGGCAGCATGTCGGAGATCAACACCGCCTTGCCGAGAATCAAGGCGCCGAGCGCAACTTGTATCGGTGTGCTGATGGGAATCCCGGTTCCCTTCGTCATCAGCATGCGCACCACCGCAACCAGGCCGAGGGTAAAGAAAAAGAAGATCGTCGGCGGAATCATCGCCAAGAACTCTTCCTTGATCTTCTCGGATACCTTGCCCATGTCGCCTCCTATTAAATGGAATGGAGATTCCAAAGCCCGGCGGAAAATGGTCAGTTCTTCGCGAGGGCGACCTGCTGCCTGAGCTTTGCCTCGGTCGCCCAGGCTACCTGATCGTCGCTAAGTCAACGCTCCATTTGCGACTCGATCCGGCTATTGCACGGTCCGGCCACGTAGCTCACGTAGCGTTCATCGCGACTGCGCGCACTCGGCCACATTGCAACGACCGAGTGTGCGGTAGAGAATGGAATCGATGTCCGTCTTTTCGGAAAGACGCGGGCGCTCAATCGCCGAGAGCCCGCGTCACTCTGGCGGTTGGCCCCCTCGTGGCTGACATTATGCCCCTGCAAGGATTCCACAATCCGGGTGCCGGCGGGCGAGCGTCGTGTCCCGCGCACGGGACATTTCCACGCGACCCTGAACGGCAGGAATTGGCCGGAAGCAGACCGTCAGCGGCGACCGCTATCGACCCTAACCGGCCAGTGCGCGGGACAAGAATCGGACATTCAGGCGCGATGCTTCTCCAGCACCACGGAGGGGGAGTAGCCAACTCGATTTGAGACGATCGTTTGCCGTTCCAATGCGCACATTTGCCGTGCACATGCGGCGGAGCGCGACCCCACGGCCAAGGTGTCGCGAATGTTTACACGGAGTACTTCACAGCAAGCGGTCGATGCTGCGTACCCGGGCTCCGTAGTTTGTTTTAACAGGACATTCCATCGCTGGCACGCTACATGCAAATAGCCAGGCGGCGAGCCTTTGAGGTCATTTCTTCCAAAGGAAGCAGCCCGCTATGCTCAAGATTGAACTGCACAATCAGGGCACCAACGCTGATCCGGTGCCTTGCTTCACTACCAATGCCGAAATCGAGCTCGCGGAACAGTTGCGACATCAGCTCGAGGAACGCTGGCTCGCGCCATCCGCACCGCCTCAGCCTTTGCCGGCACCTCGGAGCAACGGACCGTGAGGGAAGCGCCTATCCCCGGGAAGTGTTATCGGAAGGGACCCTAACAGTTATAAACGAACACGCTCCAACCCGACGAGTCGGCGCTACCGTGATGACGAGTAAGGCACGGCTACACTTTCAGAGCATTGCCATCCTCAACGAACTCGACAGGGCCGAGCGGCAGGCTACGACGGCGCAATTCGCCTCGGCAGCGAGAATAGCAGCGCGGACGGTCTCAGTAGCTCGCAATAGATTGCGGTAGCCCGCGGCCGCTTAACGGAAGGTGGGTGTCCGGCCTGCTCGCGATATTGTGCCTTCCGTGGAACCACGCCGGCTCGGCTCCTGCGGGCGTACCATAGACAGTGGCGAGAATGTGGGATCCGGGTAACGAACCCCTCGACGCCACATCTTCTCCGCCAACCAACCAGAGAACGGATCGCCATGAACAAACGTGTCGCTATTCGCTGTGTCGTCGGTACGGTGTGGGCATGTGCAGCCCTGACGTTACATTCATCGAGCGCGATTGCTCAGAACGATGAAGACGGAGGAAGTCAGAGTGGGATCCGCCGCGGATTCGAGATCAATCCCGTACCGCTCAATTTGCACGGCAAGAATCGGGCGCTCGTAGGATTGGGAAGCTATATCGTCAACACAACCGGTTGTAACGAGTACCACACCCATCCGTCCTATCTGCCCGGACACAATCCTTTCTTTGGACAGCCGGAGTTGATCAATGCCGCACAATTCATGTCCGGCGGCCGGTACCTTCCCACCTTCACCATTCGTGTCCGACAACCTTACTCCCGACGCAAGCGGCAAGCCTGCGGGGCTGACCTTCGATCAGTTTCGCACTACATTACAGACGGGCCACAACCCGCTTGATCCACCCGGCATCGCCCTTCAAATCATGCCGTGGCCGGTATTCGGCAAAAAGACCGACTATGACCTGCGGGCGATATACGAATACCTGAGCGCCATACCTTCGCTGCCGGACAATCCGACTCCGGGTCCGTAGAAGCACTGGCGCCGGAATTGGAAGAAAACGGCCGGCCCTCGGGCCGGCCGTTTGTGTCTCATCGAGCGGTTACGCGAAGTATTCCCGGGAACTTGATCAGGGTTTGGAATGGGCGGACGTGGATCGCTCCTGCCACGGGAGTCCATTTACTAGAAGACTCCGCGGCGACCGCGAATGGTCGGTAGCTGCCCCTCAGCAGCGACCGCTAACGACCCTGAGCGGTCCTCGTCGTTGCGAGAAAGCGGTCGCTCAAGCAAGGTAGCCAAATGGCAAGCTGCATGGGTACTCGCTAGCGATAAGATCTGGACCAGCCGGTCCGACTGCGCGAACGATCAAACCGATTGATTCCTGCGTCCTAGCAGGACCGGCTGAAAGAGTACATCATATCGACGCTGTACGTCCGTGAAACCCGCCTCTGCAAGAAGTTCCGCCAGTCGCGCCAACGACACCGCGTAGTAGCGACTTGTAAGTACGCGAGTTTCGCATGCTCAGGTTGATGACTCGGAGGTGAGGTATAGCCTCAGATCGTATTGGTCGCCGTCCCATTCCCAGACCTGCACGCAAGAAATCGACGGCCGGCTTCGTGCCGCAGACCATACGGACGCACGTCCGATTCCTGCGCTCAATACCCGCGTAATCTCTCACCGAAATGATCACGACCCCACCCGGCCGTAGGCAGCGATGGCAACTGCGGAACGCTTGTAGGATCTCCGTATCCGACAACAAGTGGGGGACGGCATTGTCGCAAGCGATTGCGGCGGCCACTGAGCCATTGCCAGCATGCCCAAGATGCCGGATGTCATCTACATAGGCATCCGCACAAAGCGATCGACTAGCTAACTCAGTCTTGAGCCGCGCGATTGCGCCGACCGAAACGTCGGATGCCGCGACACGATAATTGTGGCGCAGGAGGCCGATAGTCTGCGTGCCGATTCCGCAAGCTGCATCAAGAACGGTGTCGTCAGGCCCGACTCCAAATTCCTGGAGAAGCCTGGCAAGCGCCAAGCCCTGCGTAGCGATGGCATGTTCCCAATCGCCGTAGATCAGGTGATAGTAGGGTGCGAGTTCGTCATAGAACTTGGCGGTCATGGTTGATTAGTCTCTTCCCTACCTGGGGGAGTCCATATACGAAGGTTAGGCATCGCAAGCCGCCTCGACCAACTTTCGCAAAATTGCCCGGCGAGACATATGAAGATAGCCATGAGTTCACCCGGAAACGCAGCGGAGTTGCACGTAAAGACTGCCCGTGGCACGAACCGCGCTTCCCTATTTCTCAAGCGATCTAAGCACGATTGAATCGGCCTCGGCATCAGTGAGTGAGGCACCTTCGTCCAGCAACCGGGCACGCGATGTAGGTCCAAGCGCCTTATCTACCAGATCCAAGGCTGGGCCCGAAAATTATCCTCGGTGCGCTCGTAACTGTGGTGCGCGCCTCGAACGGAGGCGTCTACATACCCGATGAAGCGGGCGGCATCCTCCATCCTTCCTTCGCAAGCCACGAAAAGGGCTACTGAAGTGAACGGCGCCAGTGCCACGCGCTGCTGACGTACCACCACCAGTGTTTCGGCAGCCAGCGATCTCGCGCGATCAAGATCAACCTTTGCATAAAGTCCGCAGAGCATCGAAAGAGGAAAGAACGTCCGGACGACGCCGGCCGCCCTTAGCTGGGGCAGGAGCGACTCGCCGATACGGACTGCCACGGACAGTTTGCCCGCCCGGATTTCGAGATCCATGAGTCCGATAAGCGTGGTCAATGCACCGCGTCGCGAGGATGCTTCCTCGAAGAGCATTTTCGCTTCATTAAATTGAATCCGCGCGAGATCAAACTCACCTCGGTCAGAGTACGCGCCAGCGCGAGCATGCCGAAGTGACGCGCGCGTCTCGAGGACACGCTGTCGGGGCGGCCAGTCTGATTGCTCGATGGAGAGAGCCTCGTCAATAAGCCTCTCGAGTTCCGCGGGCGTTCCAAGTTGCGAGCCTGACGCCAATAATCTCGTTAGGGTAACCAGTGATCTGTACAACTGCCACTGGTCGCCCGCCTTTCGACTGCAATCCAACGCGCGGCGATAGGCATCTGCAGCTCGCTGATTCGCCGCCACGCTAAACAGTGAACCGATTGCGCGATACAAACCGGCGGCGACGATCGGTGACTCGGTACTTGCGAGTCGGGATGCATGCTCGGCAAGGTGCTTGATGGACGTGCGTTCCGCGCCTTGAACAGCGAGAAAAGATCCGGCAATGAACAGTGGCACGAACTCTGCATCCATGTTGAAACGTCTGGCGCAATCAAGCGCCGCGAGCAAGTTAGCCCACTCCATTTGGCAGCGCAAAAGAAGTTCCTTAAAGGAAACAGCTTCTTCTAGTTGCTGCACTTGCATAGCCCAGTGGGCCATCGCGCGACAGTGACTTCGCGCCAGCATCTCGACTTGCGCGGTCTCGGCAAGCCTCTCCATGGCGTAAAGCCGTGTCGTTTCCAACAACGAGTATCTGGGTGGTGTATGAGCGCCCTCCACGGCGACTTGCACCAACGACTTATCCACGAGTCCACTAAGCGCCTGTAGAACGTCCGACGATGTCATTCCCGAGCTAACTACCGTGCGTTGTAAAGAGTCCAGTGTGAAGCCATTAACAAAGGCGGCGAGGCTTCGTAGTACCTTCTGTTCGTCGTGCGCGAGCAGGCCGTAGCTCCAATCGACCGTGGCTCGTAACGTCTGCTGGCGCGAGGGCGCTCCTCGCGCGCCGATGAGGAGCCGCAATCGCTCAGATAACCGGTCGTGGACACCGGCCAACCCCAGATGTGGCACTCGTGCGGCTGCCATCTCGAGGGCCAGCGCAACGCCGTCAAGTTGGCGACAGATGTCAATAATCACACCGGTGTTGACGTCAGCCGCGGAAAATCGCCGATCAACTGCTTTGGCGCGCCGCGCAAATAGATCGAAAGCACCAAACCCCATGGCTTCGCTAAGGGAGCTACCAGTCGGTGGGACCGCTAGGGTGTCCAAGCGATAAATGTACTCGTCCGATAGCTTCAACGGCTCAATCGAGGTTGTTAGCCAGAATACGCGCCGACAAGATGTCAGCGCACTGTGAACGAGTTCCGCGACGTCCACTAGCAGGTGTTCGCAGTTATCCAGTACTACCAGGACATCCATGGGTGCAAGCGCGGAGATCAGCCCGGCATGCGCTTCAATGTCGCCGATACCAAGCGCGCCGATTGCTGAGGTAATCGATGCGATCATGTGCAACCGGTTGCTGGCCGGCGCGAGTTCTACCCAACGGACTCCATCTCGAAAATTATCCTTGATGCCATGGGCAAGTGCCTGCGCTACCCGGGTCTTTCCGATGCCGCCGGTTCCAACAATGGAGACGATGCGGTGTTGCGTCAACAACTCAGTTAGCGCCGCCAGATCTTGATCCCTTCCCATCAGCGGGCCAGCGGCGATCGGCGCGTTAGTAATTGCGGCTGCCGATGCTTGCCTTGTGCCAGACGATAGGTCCTCCGCTTCCACCCTTTTAGGGTCGCGTATTGGGTCGCGATTCAGCGGCGCCGCAAACCGGTATCCGCGCCCCGGGATAGTAACGATCACCTCGGGGCCGAGCAGCTTGCGCAGCGCGCTGATCTGGGTCTGAAGGTTGTTTTCCTCGACGACCAGGCCCGGCCAGACCACGTCGAGCAGTTCGTTCTTGCTTGCTGTTCGGTCTCGCCGCTCGATCAATGCTAGCAATAGGTCGAATGCCCGACCGCCGAGTCGGACTGAACGGCCATCCACCAGAAACTTGCGCTCGACAGGACGCACCCGAAAACGCCCGAACGCGATCTCGCGGACTTTGGCGAACGCTTCCGTTCCGACTGCGAAATTGGACATCAGCAGGCCCCTCGACACGCTTGCTTCGGAGGCCGGACGCGCTGCACCAGCAAAGCGCTCCCTACCCCCGGGGCGGGAGGACATGTCGTCGAAATCGCCACCCTTCCAGAAGTTTTCAGGAAATTTGATCGGTTGGCAATGACTTGGGCTATCGAGCAAACCATTCTCGCAATCGTGAGCGGGGCTGGCCCACCATCTCGGAGGCAAAGCGATGAACAGCAAAGCGGTGCGCACGACCTTGGCAGCACTTGCACTCTCGACCGCCGCCACCCTGGCGGCAGCAGACGGCAACGACTTCGGACGAAGCGAAGCTCCGGCCCCGCTACGGGGCACCTGGCAGGTCCGGATAACGCCGTACGTCTGCGGCAGCGACCCGATCGTGAGCTTCCCGCAGGCCGCCGTCGACTCGTATTTGACCTTTGGCGCCGGCGGAACGCTCGTCGAGACGACGTCTAACCCCAGGTTCATGCCAGGGCAGCGCAGTCCGGGGCTTGGCTACTGGGAGCGCACCGGTCGGACCACTTATACAGGGGTACTCCAGGCGTTCATCCAATTCGCTACGGAACCGGCCACGCCGACGAGTTACGTGCGCGGCACGCAGCGCTTCGATCAGGAGATCGAGCTTGTCGATGCCGACAACTGGACGAGCACTGTTGTCGTGACCTTTCGTGACGTTAACGGCAATAAGGTTCCACCAAGCGGGTGCGCGACCGCCGTGGCGGTGCGGATGGACTAGCGTCCACGATATGGGCTGATCCCGGTTCCGGATGACGCTTGACGCGGACCGTCGTCCTAATGCGCGAGGTGAGTGGGAGTATCGAATGACGACTCGTCGGGGCGCTATTTGTTCGGTGTGTGCGATCTTGCTGGCCGGATGTGCCGGTGGCGGCGGCGACGATGCTCCGCCGCCGACACCGGCGACATCATTAGGAGACCAGGGTCTATCCGCTTAGAAATCGGTTCGAACCATCTTACCGTCGAGTTCCGAGGAGCGTGCAATGAATTCATTCGACCGACGTTTCCAATTTGCCGCAGCCGTGGTGTGGCTCTGCATATTCGCTACCCCGGCGGCAGCGGAAGTCGTTCGCGCCGTAGAGTATTACCACCAGGCGTTCGAGCACTACTTCGTGACGGCCAATCCGGCGGAGATCGCCGCGCTCGACTCGGGGGCGTTCAGCGGCTGGTGGCGGACCGGTCAGCGCTATCAGGTCGATACTGCGTCGGCGGACGGCCTCGTTCCGGTTTGCCGGTTCTACACGTCGGCGTATGCGGGCAAGGCGTCGCACTTCTTCACGGCATCCGAGTCTGAATGCGCGCACGTCAGGAACATGCCCGACTGGACCTACGAGGGCGTGGCGTTCTATGCTCGCCTGCCCGATGCGCAGGGAAACTGTCCCGCGGGTACTGCGGCGATCCGTCGCCTGTTCAACAACGGCCAAGGCGGCGCGCCCAATCACGCCTATACCGCGGACGCCGCCAAGCTGAACACACTGGTCGGCACAGGGTGGGTCTCCGAAGAGGTGGCGTTCTGCGCACCTTTGGCCGCTGCCGATCCAATGGCTCAGACACTGGTCTTGAACGGGTCAACGTGGGAACTTCCGGCGCCGGCCGTATTCCTTTCGGTCACCGGCGACGGCAGGGTGCGAACCCAATTCGCACCCATAACCGCCACAAACATCGAAGTGGCCGTCTCCTGGTTTGGCTACTACGGGCTCGCCGTCCCGCCAACACCAATCCTGCACATCGGACAAGGTCCGGAATGCAATGAGTGGGGATGCTCCGGCTCAGCAGCGTGGGATCCGCTCGCAGGCGCATACGTCCTCATCTTCGGTGGAAACATGGGTGGAACGGTGATGGAGTGGACGTTCGACGACGCGCAAGGTCCGACCACGCCAGTCTGCACGATGGGTATCCGGGAGAACGTCAAAAGTTATCAACCCTACGTTCTGCATTCGTTCCAGCCTTACCTTCTTTCGGGCTGCGAACAAGGCGTCGCGAACAGGCTTCGCTGATTGCAAGCCGAGATTCGAAAAGGATTTGACGATTTCGATCCATCGCTTCCTAACGGTAATGATGTTCAGCGCGCTGGCGTAAGCTCATTTCGAGTACCGCGGAAGTCGTTCGCGCCGCCGAGCAGAGGGTCCGACCCAACAACGCCTTGGGCACCGACTCAGGCGCCCCGGGCCTCCAGTTTTGCAGTGGCCAAGAAGGAAACAATTTCGGTCGGGGTCCTTAGGTGGTAAACGCGCTTGTGGTGTCGAGCTTCAGAAACAAGATCTCTGTACTTTGGCGTCAACTGCCGGTGACATAACCACAAGACTCGATAGCTCTTGATGGTACTGCGGAGCATTGGACTGCCTTCGGGCCAGCCCTCAGGAGTTACAAGGAGGCCTTTGAACAGGCGCTTCGTAACCCACCGAAAATGCGTGAAGAGCGGGAGATCGACATAGACCAGTGTGTCCGCAGAAGCAAAACGCTCCCAGGCGGACTTGCGACAACCGTAGCCATCAATGATCCATGCGTCACGCCCCAACAATTCTGCGTGCGCCCTCAAATACTCCTCGTGCGGGACCTCGCCGCCACCCGCTCGATACTGGATCATGTCCAAAGCGTAAAGTGGCAGGTTCGTCAACTCTGCCAACTTCCGGGCCAGCGTGGACTTGCCGCCACCCGCGTTGCCGAAGACCGCAATCTTCTTCACCTAACGGTCCCTGATCTCTAAGGCTCGCCAAGGCGCCCAACGTGGCGTATGGCGCGAATGCGGCGCCATGGTTGTCGCCGCGGAGCAAAGTAGACCAACCTGTATCGGACTAGGCCTTTGATCCTCCGAATCGCAAACCACGGTTGTCATTCTCAGGGATTTTCTGAGCCCGGTCAAAAGCTGCAACTCCCGTGTGGCGTGGTGGAGTTTCGGCCGCATGAGTAAATTTGGCGAGTCCTTGGGCACGCGCCACGTCGACCGCTATGGCGGGCCATTACCGGTCAATGACTGCAATGGAGTCCATTGCGCTATGTCTGCTTATGGCCGTTTCCGGCTGTTGGCAACCGGAATTGCGCCGATTCGAAGCTCGGCCGACGCCAGCCCTATGCGGACGACTGTGCGGTCTGTCGAATTGCCGCCGGTGCCAACGACAAAGATTGCCGCAGGGTCAGGAATCCGCCGCGGGCGGCGCGTCGTCGGTGGCGGGTGCCGGCGGCGCGTGTTTTGTGATCGCCGCAAGGATGCCCTGCAGCAGCGCCACGGGCGTCGGCGGGCAGCCGGGAACTTCGACGTCGACGGGAATGACGTTGCGCGACGCGGCCCATGCTGGCGTAGCTCTCGCCGAAGATGCCGCCAGTGCAGCCGCATTCGCCCACGGCGACGACGAGTTTCGGTTCCGGCGTCGCGTCGTAGGTCCGCTTGAGCGCGATCGCCATGTGCTTCGACACGGGGCCTGTCACCAGCAGCATGTCGGCATGGCGCGGGCTGGCCACGAACTTGATGCCGAGCCCTTCCAGGTTGTAGTACGGATTGCCGAGCGCGTGGATCTCCAGTTCGCAGCCGTTGCACGAGCCGGCGTCCACCTGGCGGATGGTCAGCGCGCGGCCGAGCGTTCGCAGCAGCTTTTCCTGCAGGCGCGCGACGAGCACCATTTCATCGGCCGGCGCGGGCGCGGCTTCGGTCTTGATTCCGGTTCTGGCGATCTGGCGGAGGATGTGCAGCATCGGGTGCCGTTCCTAGAGATCGTGCCCGCTGTAGGAGAGGTTGAACGACTTGTTGATCAGCGGGAAGTCGGGAACGATGTTGCCGATGACCGCATGTTCGATGACCGGCCAGTTCGACCATGACGGATCGTGCGGGTGGCAGCGGCGAATGGTTCCGTCCGGGACCGCTGGTGAGCGCGAGCAATACGGGGCCGCGCCAGCCTTCGACGATAGCCCAGACCCTGCCTGTACTCCGGAACCGCCGGCAGCGGCTCGTGGATCGGACCGACGGGAAGCGCCTTGACGATGTTCTGGATGAGCCGCAGCGATTCGCGCGCCTCATCGAAGCGCACGGCGACGCGCGCGGCGACGTCGCCATCCAGCGATCCCGCCTTGCGCACGGCCAGCGAATCGTAGGGCGCCACCGGAAAATCGCAGCGCAGGTCGCGCGCCTGCCCGCTCGCGCGGCCCGCCATGCCCGTGAGGCCAAGCTTCGCCGCCAGCGCGGGCGAGACCGTGCCGCAGGTCCGGAAGCGGTCCTGCAGGCCCGCGTGCTCGTCATAGATGTCGCGGATGATCCGGATCTCGCGTTCCAATGCCGCGCATTCTTCGCTGATCGCTCGCCGCATGTTCGGGCGACGAGTCGCGCGCGACGCCGCCCGGGATCACATAGTCCATCGCCAGCCGGTGGCCGAAGGCGGCGAGGTTGGTGCGCAGCACGTCCTCCTTCAATCGCGAAAACTGCGCAAGGCCGAACGCGAAACCGCCGTCGTTGCCAAGGTAACCCAGGTCGCCCAGGTGGTTGGCGAGGCGCTCGCGTTCCAGCGCGAGCGCGCGCAGCCACGCGGCGCGGGTTGGAATGCTCACGTCCGGCGATGGCCTCGAGCGCCTGCGCGTAGGCCCACGCGTACGCGACGGTGCTGTCGCCGGAGACGCGGCCCGCGAGGCGATGGCCCTCGTGCGAGCGTGAGCGCCTCGAAGCGCTTTTCGATGCCCTTGTGCGTATAGCCCAGGCGCTCTTCCAGCCGCAGCACTTTTTCGCCGACGATCTGGAAGCGGAAATGTCCGGGCTCGATGATGCCCGCGTGCACGGGACCCACCGGAATTTCGTGGACGCCGTCGCCCGCGACCTTCACGAACGCGTATTCCTCCTGTCCGGGCTCCCACTTGGGCGACGCCACGAAGTCGCGGCGCAACGGAAACTGGTCGATCGGCCAGCTCGCCAGCCAAAGCCACGGCCGCTGGTCGTCGGAGTCGGAGGGAATGCCGACGAGATCGAACGCGGCGCGTTGCATTCGGTTCGCGGCCGGAAAGATCAGCGACGAGGTCCGGATAGTGCACGTCGCCATCGGGCATCGTGTGTTCGAGCAGCATCAGTCCGTCGCTGTCCTGCAGCACCACGCGCAGGCAATAGCCGCGGCCGCGGTCGCGCTCGTCGCTCAGCCACAGCGCGACCAACTGCCCGCCTTCCTCCCACGCGACGCGGCACGCCGCAAGCAGCTGGCCGGAGCTGACCGGAACGCGGCGGGCGGGCACGGCCGACGGCAGCGTGGCGGCGGAGAGTCCGAGTGCGCGAGAGGTTCATCGCGTTCAACCGATCAGGCGCGCCGCCTGGCGGTACCAGTCGGCGAGAAACGGCGGTATCCACAAGCCCAGCATCAGCACGATCGCAAGATGCACGAACACGGGAATCATCGCGGGCCGCACCGGCAGGCGCTTGGCCGAGGTTTCGCCGAACACCATCGGCTGCACCTTGCCGAACACCGCCGCGAAGGCGAGGCCGAGCGCGCCCAGCAGGAACGGCGTGGCCCACGGATGCTCGTGCATCGCGGTGATCAGGATCAGGAACTCGCTCGCGAAAACACCGAACGGCGGCATGCCGAGGATCGCCAGCGTGCCCAGGATCAGCCCCCATCCGAGCATCGGGCTGGTCGTGATCAGCCCGCGTATGTTGTCCATGATCTGCGTGCCGGTCTTCTGCGTCGCGTGGCCGACCGTGAAGAATATCGCCGACTTGGTCAGCGAATGCACGGTCATGTGCAGCAGCCCGGCGAAATTCGCGATGGGCCCGCCCATGCCGAACGCGAACGTGATGATGCCCATGTGCTCGATCGACGAATACGCGAACAGCCGCTTGATGTCCTTCTGGCGCGACAGCAGGAACGCGGCGACGACGACCGACAGGAGGCCGAATCCCATCATCAGCTCCCGCGCGAACGACGTTTGCACCGAGCCTTCCACCAGCACCTTGCAGCGCACGACCGCATACAGCGCGACGTTGAGCAGCAATCCGGAGAGCACGGCGGACACCGGCGTGGGGCCCTCCGCGTGCGCGTCCGGCAGCCAGTTGTGCAGCGGCACGAGGCCCACCTTGGTGCCGTAGCCCACCAGCAGAAAGACGAACGCGAGCGAGAGCACGGTCGGCTCGAGCTGGCCCTTGACGCTGTCGAGTTCGGTCCACAGAAGCGCGCCTCCCTCGGCGCCGAGCAGCCTCTCGGCCGCGAAGTAGAGCAGGATGGTGCCGAACAGCGCCTGCGCGATGCCCACGCCGCACAGGATGAAATACTTCCACGCGGCCTCGAGGCTTGCCGGCGTCCGGTACAGCGACACGAGCAGCACGGTCGTCAGCGTTGCCGCCTCCATGGCCACCCAGAGAATGCCCATGTTGTTGGTGAGCAGCGCCAGCAGCATCGTGAAATTGAACAGCTGGTACATGCTGTGATACAGGCGCAGCCGGGCGGCGGAAAGGCGGCCGTGCTCCTCCTCGATGCGCATGTAGGGCTGCGAGAATATCGACGTCGTGAAGCCGACGAACGCCGTCAGCGCGACCAGGAACACGTTGAACGGGTCGACGAAGAACTGGCGGTCGAGGACGAGCAGCGGACCGTCGCTGATGACGCGCACGGTCAGCGCCGTTGCGGCCAGGAACGTGAACAGGCTCACGCCGACGTTGACGCGCGGCGCAATCCTGCGCTCGCCGACGATGGCGAGCAGCGCGGCACCGGCGAGCGGAAAGCCCAGGACGGCGAGGATCTCAAGCACCGCTCACTCCCGCCGCTCACTCGCCTTCCTTGAGCTTTTCCATGTGCTTCAAGTCGAGGCTGTCGAACTGCTCGCGGATCTGGAAGAAGAACACGCCGAGGATCAGCATGCCGACCAGCACGTCGAGCGCGATGCCGAGCTCGACCACCATGGGCATGCCGTAGGTGGCGCTGGTCGCCGCGAAGAACAGGCCGTTTTCCATCGACAGGAAGCCGATCACCTGGGGGATGGCCTTGCGCCGGGTGATCATCATCAGGAACGACAGCATCACCGTGGCCATCGCGATGCCGAGCGTCGAGCGCGTGACGGTGCTGGCGAGCGTCGAAATCGGCACGGCGAGGTTGAACGAAAACACGACGAGAACGAGGCCGATGATCATCGTCGTCGGAACGTTGATCAGCCCCTCGACGTCCCACTTCACGTCGAGTTTGCGAATCAGGCGGTGCAGCAGCCACGGCAGCAGCAGGACCTTGAGCAGCAGCGTCAGTCCGGCGGAGAAATACAGGTGCGTCTGGTGGGTGCCGTAGGCCACGATCGCCGTGGAGCAACTCAACGCCAGGCCCTGCGCCGCGAAGAGGTCGATCAGCGACAGCACGCGGCGCTGCGCCAGCATGGCGAAGGCGAGCAGCAGCAGGATCGCCGCCAGCAGGTTGATGAGTTGCGCGTAGAGAGGAAGAGCTGCCATGTCAGTTCCGCTGGGTCACTCAGGCGCCGAGCAGCAGGTTGACCAGCATCGCCAGCACGGCGAGCATGAATGCCGTGCCCAGGAATTCCGGCGCGCGGAAGATGCGCATCTTGGCCGAAAGCGTCTCGATCAGCGCCAGCGCGAATCCGCCCGCCATGAGCTTCGCGATCAGTGCGGGCGCCGCGCCCAGCAGCGCCAGCCAGTCGGTGCCGCTGACGACGATGCCGAACGGGAAGAACAGCGCCAGGCCGATGCACGAGTAGTTGAAGAGCTTCAGCGCCGCCGCCCATTCCAGCAGCGCCAGGTGCCGCGCCGAATACTCGAGCAGCATCGCCTCGTGGATCATCGTCAGCTCGAGATGCGTCGTCGGGATTGTCCACCGGGATCGCGCGCGTTCTCGGCCAGCGACACCATCGTGAACGCGACGCCGGCGAACGCCAGGCTGGGATAGATGGCGAGTTCGCGGTGCGCAAACGTGTCGACGATCGACGGCAGCGACGTCGATCCGGAGATCAGCGATGCGGTGAACAGCACCATCAGCAGCGCCGGCTCGGCGAGGAAGCCGACGAACATCTCGCGTCGCGCGCCCAGCGAACCGAAGGACGTGCCGATGTCCATCGCCGCCAGCGCCATGAATACGCGCGCCAGCGCAAACAGGCCGACCAGCGCGATGGTGTCGGCGGCGCGCGCAAACGGAAGGTCGGTGGCGAGCGAAGGCACGATCGCCGCCGCGCAGCACATCGCGCCGAAGACGATGTAGGGCGTCAGGCGGAAGATCGACGACGCGTTCTCGGCGACCACTGCATCCTTGAAGAACAGCTTGCGGATCATCCGGTACGGCAGGAGGATCGACGGCGCGGTCCGGTTCGACAGCCACGCGCGGCACTTGTTGACCCACCCGACCAGCAGCGGCGCCAGCGCCAGCGCGATCGCCAGCTGCAGCAGTTGGGAAAAGAAGCCGCTTAAAGTCATCAGTTCGCTCCGGCGCTCATCGCACCAGGAACAGCAACGCGAGCAGCGTGAAGAAGCTGTAGGTCAGGTACACGGAAATGCGTCCCTGCTGGATGTACCCGACGAGCCGCGCAAGCACGTCCGCGCCACGCGCGATCGGCACGTAGAACCAGTGCCAGAAGTGGTCCTCGGCCGTCACTTCATACCGCGGCTCTGCATCGAACGGCGACGGCAGATGGCGCTTGATGCGGAAGAACGGCTCGAACACGGTGCGGATCGGCATGCCGAAGCCCTCGGCCGTGTCCTGCATTCGCGGCGTCTGCGCGGGGAAACCGCAGTCCCATGGCGGCGCGCGGCGCACACGGCCGTGGTAATAGCGATGCACGACCTGCACGGTCAGCAGCACGATGGCGAGGATCACGACCAGCATGATCAGCGGGCTGTAGCTCGCGCGGTCGGCGTTGATCGGCGCCAGCAGCAGCCAGGTGCTGTCCCCGGTCCTGGATCGCGCTGGCGCCCACGAGCATCGTGTTGATCGGGTCCAGCAGCGTGATCACGGTCACCGGAAAGAGTCCCAGCAGCACGCATCCCGCGGCCAGCCACACCAGCGCGACGCGCTCGAATTTCCCGGCGTCCTTGGCATAGGCGAGGTTCGCCTCGCGCGGCCTGCCCAGGAAGATCACGCCGAAGAACTTGACCATGACGTACGCGGAGAGCGCGACTGCGAGCACCAGCGCGGCCGCGGCCACCGGGACCAGCATGTTGACGAACGACTGCGGAAGGCTGGGCGTGAACAGGAATGCCTGCAGCAGCAGCCATTCCGAGACGAATCCGTTCAGCGGCGGCAAGCCCGCGCACGCCAGCGCGCCGACCAGCGCCAGCCACGCCACCCATGGCATGCGGTGGATGAGTCCGCCCAGCTTGCCCAGGCTGCGTTCGTGCGTCGCGTGCAATACCGAGCCGGTGGCCAGGAACAGCAGGCTCTTGAAGAACGCGTGATTCAGCGCGTGGTAGAGAACGGCGGTCAGCGTGATCGCGGCCAGCAGCGACTTGTCGTAGGACTTGAACAGGATCGTGAGGCCGATGCCCGGCGACGATGATGCCGATGTTCTCGATCGACGAATACGCGAGCAGCCGCTTCATGTCCGTCTGCACGGCGGCGAAGATGACGCCGAACAGCGCAGTGGCGAGACCCAGCGCCAACGCGACCACGCCCCACCACCAGAGCTGGCCGGTCAGCAGATCGAAGGTCACGCGCAGCAGGCCGTAGATCGCCGTCTTGAGCATGACGCCGCTCATCAGCGCCGACACCGGCGAAGGCGCCGCCGGGTGCGCTTCGGGCAGCCAGATGTGCAGCGGCAGGAGTCCCGCCTTGGCGCCGAAGCCGAACAGCGCAAGGAAGAACGCTGCGCTGGGCCACGCGCCCGTCAGGTGCATCGTGCGCATCGTCGCGAACGTGTAGTCGCCGCTGCCGCCCTGCAGCGTGCCGAAGCACAGCAGGATCGCGATGGCGCCGATGTGCGCGATCAGCAGGTACAGGAATCCGGCGCGGCGGATCTCGGGAATCCGGTGCTCGGTGGTGACGAGGAAGAACGAGCGTCAGCGCCATCGTCTCCCACGCCACCATGAACAGGTAGGCGTCGTCGGCGATCATCACCAGCGCCATGGCCGCGAGGAATGCGTGGTACTCGAAGCAGATGAGCCCCGGCGCCGTGCCTTCGCTCGACCGGAAATAGCCCGCCGAATAGAGCGAGATCGCCGTGCCGGTCGCGCCAAGCAGGAACAGGAAGAACGCCGACAGCGAATCCAGGCGCAGGTGGAAGGGCAGGTCGGGCAGTCCCAGCGGCAATATCGTCGCCTGCGGCGGCGACGCCATGGCCATCACCGCCACGACGGCCAGCGCCAAGGCCAACGGCCGAGCCCGACAGGGAACAGGACGCGGGTGATGAATACGAAATGGCGCGGACGGACGAGGCCGAGCGCGCCGATCACCAGCCACGCGACGATCGCGGCGACGACCAGATCGAGGGGCTGCGGGTTCACCGTGTCGCCTCGCGCGACGCGTGCTTTCGCGCGCTTCGACCTCACTTGACGCGCATTCCCGGCTCGGCGCCGCTGTCGGGAGCCAGCAGGTAGATGCCGGGGCCGTCCCCCGACGCCGCGAGCACCATGCCCTCCGACAGCCCGAACTTCATTTTGCGTGGCGCGAGGTTGGCGACCATCGGCGTCAGGCGACCGATCAGCTGCGCCGGGTCGTAGGCGGACTTGATGCCCGCGAATACCGTGCGCGCGTCGGCCGTCGCCCACGTCGAGCGTCAGCTTGAGCAGCTTGTCGGCGCCGGCGACGTGCTCGGCATTGACGATTCTCGCGATGCGCAGGTCGACCTTCGTGAAGTCGTCGATGGAGATCGTGCCGCCCGGCAATGCCTGTTGAGCCGCAGCGGCAGTCGTGGGAGCGACCGGCGACGCTGCCGCGGCCGGTGTGGGGCCTTCGATCAGCGCGTCGATCTGCTTGGGGTCGATTCGGGACATGAGGTGCGCATAGTTGTCGATGTGGTGCCCATCGGGCAAAGGTCGCTCGATGTCGGCCCACGCTTGCGGCGTCAACTTGAGAAAGCCTTCGGCCTGCGCGGCAAGTGCGGGCAGCACGGGTTTAAGGAGTACCGTCAGAATCCGGAAATCCTCCAGGCATTCGGAGCTCACGACCACCGCGCTCTGCGCCTTGGCGGCATCCTTGGCGAGTTCCCAAGGCTTAGCCGTGTCGAAATACTGATTGGTCTGGTCGGCGATCACCATGATCTCGCGCAACGCTTTGGCGAATTCCCGCCGTTCGTAGTGCGCGCCGACCAGATCCGCGACCTGGCCCGGCGTCATGCCGTTGTGGCGCGGTGCGAACGGCTGCCCTTGCCCAAGCCGGTTGCCGGCGCCTGCGACGAAACGCGCGGCCCGTGCGGCGATATTGACGTACTTGCCGATCAGGTCGCTGTTCACGCGCGCGATGAAATCGTCGGGGTTGAAGTCGATGTCCTCGACCTTCTCGTTGAGCTTGGCCGCGATGTAGTAGCGCAGCCATTCGGAATTGAGGCCAAGGTCGAGATAGAAATCGGGGCTGATGCCGGTGCCGCGCGACTTCGACATCTTCTCGCCCAGCGCCGTCAGGAATCCGTGCACGAACACGTTGGTAGGCGTGCGGTATGGCGCGCCTGCGAACTCGAGAATGGCCGGCCAGAACAGCGTATGGAAGTAGATGATGTCCTTGCCGATGAAGTGATACTGGTCGACGTGCGGGTCCTGCAGGAATTGCTTCCAATCGATGCCGAGCTTCCGCAGGTGCGCTTCGAGGCTGGCCAGGTAACCCACTGGCGCGTCGATCCAGACATAGAAATATTTGCCGGGCTCGTCCGGGATCGGGATGCCGAAATATGGCGCGTCGCGCGAAATGTCCCAGTCGGTCAGCTTGTCCGCTCCGTCTTCGGCGCCGAGCCATTCCTGGATCTTGTTCAGCACTTCCGGCTGCAACGACTGGCCAGCCGCCGGGGCGCGCGTCCATTCGCGCAGGAACGCGACGACGGTCGGATCGGTCAGCCGGAAGAAGAGATGCTCCGACGTGCGCAACTCCGGGCGCGCGCCGGTCAATGTCGAGTACGGCTCGATGAGATCGGTCGGCGCGTTGAGCGCACTGCAGTTCTCGCACGCATCGCCGTACTGGTCCTTGGTCCCGCACTTCGGGCACGTGCCCCTGATGTAGCGGTCCGGCAGGAACATCGCCTTGACCGGGTCGTAGAACTGCTCGACCGGTTTCGAATCGACAAGACCCTTCGCCTTCAGTCGGCGGTAGATGTCCTGCAACAGCTCGACGTTCTCCGGCGAGTCGGTCGAATGCCAGTGGTCGAAGCTCAGGTGAAAGCCGTCGAGCGTCTTCGGGCGCGTGGCCGCGATCCGCGCGACCAGGGCCTGCGGCGTCACGCCCTCGCTCTCGGCGCGCAGCATGATCGGCGCGCCGTGCGCGTCGTCGGCGCAGACGAAATGCACATCGTGTCCCTGCATCCGCTGGAACCGCACCCAGATATCGGCCTGGATGTATTCCATGATGTGGCCGATATGGAAGGGGCCGTTCGCGTACGGCAGCGCCGTGGTGACGAACAGTTTTCGGTGTGGCGGTTTGGACAACGTGGTAGCAACAGCGGCGGACATCGGGAAAACCTTGCAATGTGCAGGGGAATCGACCGATTCTAGCAAGAAGCACTCGCCGTCACATCGTGAGCACCGGGAAATCGGCTAGAATTTCATGGTTTTGTTGCTGCTTTTCTAACGCGGTTCTCCGGAGTACATCGATGGCGCTCACCGAAGCCGACGTGCAGGCGTGTCTCGCCACCGTCGTCGATCCCAATACCGGCCGCGATTTCGTCGCGGGCAAGGCGGTGAAGAAAATCACCGTGACGGGGGCGGACGTCGCGATCGAGCTGGCGCTCGGCTATCCGGCGCGCAGCCAGCACGAATCGATGAAGCAGCTCGTGCAGCAGGCGGTCGGAGCGCTGCCCGGCGCCGGGCGCGTCACGATCAGCATCACGACCAAGGTCCTGGCGCACGCCGTGCAACGCGGCGTGAAGCTGGTTCCCGGCGTGAAGAACATCGTCGCAGTGGCGAGCGGCAAGGGCGGCGTGGGCAAGTCCACGACTGCGGTCAACCTCGCACTGGCGCTTGCCGCGGAAGGCGCGTCGGTGGGCATCCTCGACGCGGACATCTACGGTCCGTCGCAGCCGATGATGCTCGGCATCGCCGGGCGCCCCGAGTCCAACGACGGCAAGACGCTGGAACCGATGGAGGCGTACGGCCTGCAGGCGATGTCGATCGGCTTCCTGATCGACCCGGACACGCCGATGGTCTGGCGCGGGCCGATGGTCACGCAGGCGCTGGAGCAACTGCTCAAGGACACCAACTGGCGCGAGTTGGACTTCCTCGTCGTCGACATGCCGCCGGGCACCGGCGACATCCAGCTCACGCTGTCGCAGAAGGTGCCGGTCACCGGCGCGGTGATCGTCACGACGCCGCAGGACATCGCGCTGCTGGACGCGAAGAAGGGCCTCAAGATGTTCGAGAAGGTCGGCGTGCCCATCGTGGGCATCGTCGAGAACATGAGCATCCACGTGTGCTCGAACTGCGGCCACGCCGAGCACATCTTCGGCGAAGGCGGCGCGCAGCGGATGTGCGCCGAGTACGACGTTCCCGTTCCTGGGCGGGCTTCCGCTCGACATCCGCATCCGCGAGCAGGCCGACTCCGGGCGCCCCACGGTCGTGGCGGATCCCGACGGCAAGGTCGCGCAGATCTACAAGGAAATCGCGCGCAAGGTGGCGATCTCGGTCGCGCAGAAGGCGGCGGACTTCTCGGCCAAGTTCCCCAGCATCGTCATCCAGAACACCTGACCGCGTCATCCTTGGGAGAGAAGCGTTGATCAAGTCCGACAAATGGATCCGCCGGATGGCGCAGGCGACGCGGATGATCGAGCCGTTCGAGCCCGGGCAGGTGCGCGAGGTCGACGGGCGCCGGATCGTGTCCTACGGCACGTCCAGCTACGGCTACGACATCCGCTGCTCGCGCGAATTCAAGATCTTCACCAACATCAACTCGACGATCGTCGACCCCAAGGCGTTCGACGCGGGTTCGTTCGTCGACTTCACCGGCGACGTATGCATCATCCCGCCCAACTCGTTTGCGCTCGCCCGCACGGTCGAGTATTTCCGGATTCCGCGCAACGTGCTGACGATCTGCCTGGGCAAGTCGCACCTACGCGCGCTGCGGCATCATCGTCAACGTGACGCCGTTCGAGCCGGAGTGGGAGGGCTACGTGACGCTCGAGTTCTCCAACACCACGCCGCTGCCGGCGAAGATCTACGCGAACGAAGGCGTGGCCCAGGTGATCTTCTTCGAGTCCGACGAGGTCTGCGAGACGTCGTACAAGGACCGCGGCGGCAAGTACCAGGGGCAGCAGGGCGTCACTCTCCCCAAGATTTGAGCATTGCGCGAATCCCGCGATGGCGGGCGTCCGATCGCGATCGCAAGGAGCGCGCATGGCGTGGGCGGAATCCAAGGTCGCGTCGGTAACGATCATTGCCGTCTGCCAGGTGATGGCGATGGCGCTGTGGTTCTCCGCCTCGGCCATCGTTCCGTCGCTCACGGCCGAATTCCATCTGTCCCCGTTTGCGCAGGCGGCGCTGACCAGCGGCGTGCAGGCCGGATTCGTCATCGGCTGCCTGGCGAGCGCCGTGTTCGGGCTGGCCGATCGCCTCGATCCTCGCCGTTTCTTTGCCGTCTCGGCCGGCATCGGCGCGGCCGCCAACCTGCTGCTGCTGGTCGTCGATCCGGCGTCGCCGGCGGCGCCGGCGCTGCGCGTGGTGACCGGCATCTGCATGGCGGGAATCTATCCGGTCGGCATGAAGCTCGCCGCGACGTGGGCCAAGGGGGACATGGGGCTCATGGTCGGCATCCTGGTCGGCGCGCTCACGCTGGGCTCCGCCGCGCCCCACCTGTTCAATGCGTTCGGCGGCATCCAGTGGCGCATCCCGCTGGTTGCGGCGTCCGCGTCGCGCGCTGGCCGCCGCCATCCTGATCGGCGTTCGCCGGGCATGGGCCCGAATCGCGCGCCGGCGCCGCGCTTCGATCCCGGCGCCGCGCTGACCGCATGGCGCGATGTTCCGCTGCGCCTCGCCAACCTGGGCTATCTCGGCCACATGTGGGAGCTCTACGCGATGTGGGCGTGGATCGGCGTGTTCTTCAGCGCGAGCTTTGCGTTGACGCTGCCCGCCGACGTGGCCCCGGTGGCGGCCAAGCTGGCGGCGTTCGCGACGATCGGCGTCGGCGCCGATCGGCTCGGTGGGCGCGGGACTGCTGGCCGACCGGCTCGGCCGGACGACGCTTGACGATCGCCGCGATGGCCGTCAGCGGCACCTGCGCGGCGACGATCGGGTTCCTGTTCGGCGGCGATCCCTGGCCGCTGGTCGCGCTGGCGCTGGTGTGGGGCGTGAGCATCGTCGCGGACTCGGCGCAATTCTCCGCGTCCATCGCGGAACTGGCCGACCGCAGCGCGCGTCGGGACGATGCTGACGGTCCAGACGGCGCTCGGATTCACGCTGACGCTCGCGACCATCCACCTGATGCCCTATCTGGTCGACGCGCTCGGCTGGCGCTACGCGTTCCTGCCACTGGCCATCGGCCCGGCGTTGGGCGTCTGGGCGATGGCACGGCTGCGCGCGAACCCGCGCTCGCAGCGCGTTGGCCGGCGGCCGGCGATAGGGGCCGGCCGGAACATTTCGTCTGGCACGCGTGGCCGCGCGGGCGTAGGATGCTTTTCCCGCGCCGACCATTGGTGCCACCTGGCGCCCGCCCGTCATTCCACTTTTGATGGAGACAATCATGGGTTATCACCTGGAAGGTCGATCTGCTTGAAGTCTGCAACTGCCGCGTTCTGTGCCCGTGCTGGATCGGCGAGGATCCCGATTTCGGCACTTGCGATACCGTCATCGCATGGCGTTTCGACAAGGGGATCATCGACGGCGTCGACGTCTCCGACCGCACGATCGCGCTGGTGGCGCACGTGCCCGGGCAACATCCTGCAAGGCAACTGGAAAGCCGCGGTCTATCTCGACGAGCGCGTGACGCCGGCGCAGGAGCAGGCGATCCTCAACGTCTACACGGGCAAGCTGGGCGGGCCGGTGGGCGAACTGGTCAAGCTCGTCGGCGAAGTGGTGTCGGTGGAAAAGGTGCCGATCACGTTCACTGTCAAGGGTGGCCACGGGACGATCAAGTTGGGCGATGCCGCGTTCGCCGAACTCGAGCCCTACAAGAACGCCACCGGCGCCACGACGACGCTGGCCGACACGGTGTTCTCGACGGTGCCGGGCGCGCCGGTGTTCGTCGGCAAGGCCACTGCGTACCGCTCGAAGAACGCCAAGCTCGGCATCGACCTCGACATCAAGGGTCACAACGCGCTGCAAAGCACGTTCGTCTTCGACGCCTAGCATTCGTTCCGGGCGCGACCCGCCAACGCCGTTCTGGCGGGACGCGCCGGAAATGCGCGATGAGCACGACCGCAGAATCCGCCGTGCCGCCGGCAGCGCGCTTGCGCGGCCCCGACCGGCGCACGACCTTCGCCTGGCTGATGTTCGCTCCTGGCGGCGGCGGCATGGGCGGCGTTGTGGGCGCTGCGCGCGAGTCCTTACGGCCGCTACGTCGAACACGGGGGCTGGGGCGAGGCTGGCGCGCTGGCGGCGCTCTGCTCGGCGATCCCGCAGGGTGACATCGTGGTTCCGGCGGCGCTGCACGCGTCGGCGTGGGTGCTGATGATCGCCGCCATGATGTTGCCGACGACCTATCCGGTGCTCGAGACGTTCCGCCGCATCGTCGCCCAGCGTCCGGATGCCGGACGCCTCACCACGCTGGTCATCGTCGGCTTCTTCGTGGCGTGGATGGGGTTCGGCCTGCTTGCGCACGCCGCCGACGCAGTGTTGCTGGCAGTCGCGCGTCGCGAGGGCGCGCTCATTGCCTACGGCTGGGTGATCGGCGCCGCCGTGCTGGCGGGCGCCGGCCTGTTCCAGTTCAGCGCGCTCAAGTATCGGTGCCTGGAGCAGTGCCACACGCCGTTCGGCTTCGTCGTCTCGCGCTGGCACGGCCGGTCGGCATCGCGCGAAGCGTTCCGGCTGGGCATTGATCACGGCCTGTTCTGCGTCGGTTGCTGCTGGGCGCTGATGCTCGTCATGTTCGTCGTCGGCATGGGCAGCCTGGGATGGATGCTCGTGCTCGCCGCCGTCATGGCCGCGGAAAAGAACCTGCCCTGGGGACGGCGGCTGCGTGCGCCGCTGGGGCTGGGGCTGATCGGCTGGGCCGCCGCGATCGTCCTGACCAACGCCTGACGGGCGCTCGCTGCCTGTCCGGGCGCGGGTTTGTTGCATTCTTGCATCGCGACGGAGCTTGCCGAGGCCGCCTCGGCCCCCAACTTCCCCCATTCGCGCCCCTCAGTGTACTAATCAGGCGCACAATCCGGCCCTAGTCAGCACACTAAAGGGGGCGCTTCCGGGGTATCGGGCGCCCCGCTTTCCTTTTCCGCCGCACGTTCGGCGCCAGGAGCCGCAGATGAAATTCCGCTTTCCCATCGTCATCATCGACGAGGACTACCGCTCCGAGAACACGTCGGGACTGGGCATCCGCGCACTTGCCCAGGCGATCGAGAAGGAGGGCATGGAGGTGCTGGGCGTGACGAGCTACGGCGACCTGTCGCAGTTCGCGCAGCAGCAGTCGCGGGCGTCGGCCTTCATCCTGTCCATCGACGACGAGGAGTTCACGCCGGGTCCGGAACTCGACCCTGCCGTCGTCAACCTGCGCAACTTCATCACCGAGATCCGGTTCAAGAACGCCGAGATTCCGATCTACCTGTACGGCGAGACGCGCACGTCCCAGCACATCCCGAACGACGTCCTGCGCGAACTGCACGGCTTCATCCACATGTTCGAGGACACGCCGGAGTTCGTCGCGCGGCACATCATCCGCGAGACCAAGTCCTACCTCGATTCGCTGGCGCCGCCGTTCTTCCGCGCGCTGGTCGACTACGCGCAGGACGGCTCGTACTCGTGGCATTGCCCGGGCCACTCGGGCGGCGTCGCGTTCCTGAAGAGTCCGGTCGGGCAGATGTTCCACCAGTTCTTCGGCGAGAACATGCTGCGCGCCGACGTGTGCAACGCGGTCGACGAACTGGGCCAGCTGCTCGACCACACGGGTCCGGTGGCCGCGGCCGAGCGCAACGCGGCGCGCATCTTCAACGCCGACCACTGCTTCTTCGTCACCAACGGCACGTCCACGTCGAACAAGATGGTGTGGCACGCCAACGTCGCGCCCAACGACATCGTCGTCGTCGACCGCAACTGCCACGTGTCGATCCTGCACGCGATCACGATGACCGGCGCCATTCCGGTGTTCCTGCCGCCGACGCGCAACCACCTGGGCATCATCGGGCCGATCCCGCTCGAGGAGTTCAAGCCGGAGAACATCCAGAAGCGCATCGACGCCAACCCGTTCGCGCGGGCGGCCAAGAACAAGAAGCCGCGCATCCTGACGCTCACGCAAAGCACCTACGACGGCATCGCCTACAACGTCGAGATGCTGAAGAAGACGCTCGGGAACAGCATCGAGACGCTGCACTTCGACGAGGCCTGGCTGCCGCACGCGGCGTTCCACGACTTCTACCGCGACATGCACGCCATCGGCAAGGACCGCCCGCGCAGCAAGGAAGCGCTGATCTTCGCGACGCACTCGACGCACAAGCTGCTGGCGGGCATCTCGCAGGCGTCGCAGATCATCGTGCAGGATTCCGACACGCAGAAGCTCGACCGCCATCGCTTCAACGAGGCGTACCTGATGCACACGTCGACGTCGCCGCAGTACGCGATCATCGCCTCGTGCGACGTGTCGGCGGCGATGATGGAACCGCCGGGCGGCACGGCGCTGGTGGAGGAGTCGCTGATCGAGGCGCTCGATTTCCGCCGCGCGATGCGCAAGGTGGACGACGAGTGGGGCAAGGACTGGTGGTTCAAGGTCTGGGGTCCGGAGCGCCTGTCCGTCGAGGGCATCAAGCGCGACGACTGGTTCCTGCGCGCCAACGAGAAGTGGCACGGCTTCGGCAATCTGGCGCCGGGCTTCAACATCCTCGACCCGATCAAGGCGACGATCATCACGCCCGGCCTCGACGTGTCGGGCAAATTCGCCAAGACCGGCATTCCCGCGTCGATCGTCACCAAGTTCCTGGCCGAGCACGGCGTGATCGTGGAGAAGACCGGGCTGTACTCGTTCTTCATCATGTTCACCATCGGCATCACCAAGGGCCGCTGGAACACGCTGGTGACCGCGCTGCAGCAGTTCAAGGACGATTACGACAAGAACCAGCCGCTGTGGAAGATCCTGCCGGAATTCGTCGCCAAGCAGCCGCAATACGAGCGCGTTGGCCTGCGCGACCTCTGCCAGCAGATCCACGAGATGTACAAGGCCAACGACGTCGCGCGGGTGACCACCGAGATGTACCGCTCCGACATGCAGCCGGCGATGAAGCCGTCGGACGCATATGCGTGCATGGCGCACCGCGAACTGGACCGGGTGGAGATCGACAACCTCGAGGGGCGCGTGACCAGCGTCCTGCTCACGCCCTATCCGCCGGGCATCCCGCTGCTGATTCCCGGCGAGCGGTTCAACCGCACGATCGTCGAATACCTGAAATTCGCGCGCAATTTCAACGAGAAATTCCCGGGCTTCGACACCGACATCCATGGCCTGGTCGAGGAGACCTCGGGCGGGAAGACGCGGTACTACATGGATTGCGTGCGGGCGAGCGCGGTGCCCGCGAACGGGCGGTAAGACGCTGCTTACGGCGCAGCAGTCAGGGCCGCCAGGGGCGCCCGGAGGTCGCAACCGCCGGCCTGCGGGTTCCCGGCGCGTCTGCGCTCGTCAACACAAGACTTCGCTTGTCGCGCCACCCGCGACGTCCGGCGCGACCTACGTGCGCCCACGCGGCCCCCGACCGCTGCGCTTCGGTGGCGAATCGCGACGCGCAGCGCGGAGCGGGCCATCCGACGCGGGCGAATCTGTCGCCGTCGGCGCAGTGCGTGCGGCGCGCGGCGGGTAGTCGTGTGTTGACTGCCCGGCGCGCGGCGAACCACGCACGCGACGACATGCTTGGCGACAGCTGAGCCCGGGGCGGATGGCCCGCTCCGCGCGCTAGGTTGCGCAACAGCTAGCGAGCCAAGAGACGTGCGTTACGCAGCGACTTTGGAATTGGCTTCGGCGGAACTACCGCGCCGCGGCCGATGCTGAGACGCTGCCGCTTCGCCGACCGCCGACGCCGACGAGCGACGCGAGCACGCAGGACGCCATGCGCACTTCCATCGAGTCGTTGCGCGCGGGAATGACGATGGGGACTCTCGCGCCGAGCACGATGCCCGCGGCGAGGCCGCCATTGAACGCCATCAGCGTGCGCAGCACCATCAGCGCCGATTCCATCGACGGCGCGATCAGTACATCGACGTGCCCGGCGACTTCGGAAGTCACGCCGTTGGCGCGCGCCGCATCGCCGGACAACGCGCTGTCCGGCGTCATCGGGCCGTCGACGATGGCGCCGCGGAACATGCCCTGGGCCGCCATGGCTTTCAGTGCGACCGCATCGGTCGTCGACGGAAATGCGGGCGCCGGGCCGTCCATCGCGGCCAGCAGCGCGACGTTGGGTGCCGCCAGTCCGAGCGAAATCGCCAGCTGGATCGTGTTCAGGACGATGTCCTTCTTGGCGGCCAGGTTGGGCGAAACGTTCAGTTGCGCGTCGGCCAGCAGCAGGCCGCGCGAAATTCCCGGCAGGTCCAGGAAGAATGCATGCGAGAGGCGACGGTCGGTACGCAGGCCCGAGTCGTGGGCGGCAACGGGACTGCAGCAGGTCCTCGTTGCTCAGGCTGCCCTTGATCAGCGCGGATACCTGGCCTTCCCGGGCCAGCTCGACGGCGCGAATGCCGGCCGCCCTGGGGACATCCGGCGTATCGACGATCGGAAGGCGCGAGATATCCAGCCCGAATTTCCCCGCAAGGTCGCGGATGCGCGTTTCCGGGCCGACCAGCGTCGGAGCCAGGTAACCGGCGAACGCTCCGGAGAGGGCAAGCTGCAGCGATTCGCGGTCGCACGGATAAACCACCGCCGCCTGCAGGGGCGCCTGCATCCGGGTTTTTTCGACCAGCTTCTGGAAGTGCGCGCGAGCAGCCATGCGCTAGAGCGTGGCAAGGCCGAATGGCATTGTCAACCCACCCCCGACGGAAGGGCGCAATGGGCGCAGATTCGGTCAGCCGCAGCGCAGCATGGACGCCATGGGAACGACCGCTTGGAGCGCTTCAACCGCCTAAGCGCGGGCCAGCCTCGCGCGGAGAATTTCCACGATCGTGTCGACGTGGGCCCGTTCGGCGATCAGCGGCGGCGCGACGATGGCCGAGTCGCCCGTCGTCTTGAGGTTCAGTCCGTGGTCGAACAGGTCCTTCTGGAACGCGTGGCCGCGCCTGCCGGCGGCGCCGTCGGAGTGCAGTTCGATGGCGGCCAGCATGCCGTAGCCACGAATGTCCGCGACAACCGGCAGGTCCTTGAGCGAAAACATGGCATCGAGGAAGTACGGCGCCAGCGCGCGGCCGCGCGCGAACAGGTCTTCGTCCCGGTAGACGTCGAGCGTCGCCAGCCCGGCGGCGCAGGCTGCGGGATGGCCGGAATACGTGTAGCCGTGGAAGAACTCGATCGCGTCTTCGGGGGCGGCCGCGAAAATCGCGTCGTGGATGCGTTCGGAAACGGCGACCGCGCCCATCGGCTGCGCGGCGTTGGTCAGCGCCTTGGCCATCGTCATGATGTCGGGCGTGACGCCGAAACTCTGCGCCGCAAATGCCTGCCCGGTGCGGCCGAAGCCGGTGATCACCTCGTCGAACACCAGCAGGATGCCGTGCAGGTCGCAGATTTCCCGCAACCGCTTGAGATAGCCCTTGGGCGGGACGAGAACGCCGGTTGAACCGGCGATCGGCTCGACAAAGCATGCGGCGATGTTCTCCGCGCCATAAAGGTTGACGAATCGCTGCAGGTCCTCGGCCAGGTCGGCGCCATGCGCGCCTTCGCCGGGCGTGAAGCGGTTCTCGGGCAGATGCGTGTGGCGCATGTGCGCGATGCCGGGAAGCGTGGGGCCGAAGCGGCGGCGGTTGTTGACCAGGCCCGAAAGCGAAACGCCGCCGAAGTTGACGCCGTGATAGGCGCGTTCCCGCGACACGAACATCGTGCGGCCGCCCTGACCTCGTGCCTGATGGTAGGCCAGCACGACCTTCATCGCCGTGTCGATGGCTTCGGAGCCGGAGTTTACGAAGAAGATTCGGTTGAGATCGCCCGGCGTCAATTCGGCCACGCGCGTGGCGAGCTCGAACTGCTTCGGATGGCCGCGCAGGAACGGCGCGCAGAAATCGAGTTCCTGCAGTTGCCTGCTCACGGCATCGGCGATTTCCTTGCGGCAATGGCCGGCCGCAACGCAGAACAGGCCCGACGACGCATCGATGATCTTTTCGCCACGATCGTTCCAGTAGTACATGCCTTCGGCGCGCACGATCATCTTCGGATCGTGCTTGAAGTCGCGATTCGGCGTGAACGGCATCCAGTACTCGTCGAGCGAAATCCGGTGCGCGGCGGCCCGGTCCTGAATCGAGTCCTGAATGGTGGGTTCGGCGTGGCCCATGGAATCCTCCTTGCGCTCGCTGGCGGCGAAGCCCGCGTGTGTCCTCCGGCAATGATAGACCTATGTCAAACGTTTGCGCGCGAGGGATGGCGCCGCGACCGCATTCCCGCGTAATCTTCGTCCCATCGTTTTTGGACTGGAGAACCTGCCATGCGCGTCGGCGTGCCGAAGGAAATCAAAGTGCTGGAAAACCGCGTCGGCCTCACGCCGGCCTCCGTGCACGAACTCGTCTCGCACGGCCACGAGGTGATCGTGGAAAGCAAGGCGGGGCAGGGCATCGGTCTCGACGATGCCGCCTATCGCGAGGTCGGCGCGGCGATCGCCGCAAGTGCCGATGAAGTGTTTGCCGCCGCGGATATGATCGTGAAGGTCAAGGAGCCGCAGGCGCAGGAGCGCAAGCGGCTGCGCCCCGGGCAGATTCTCTTCACCTACCTGCACCTCGCGCCCGATCCGGAGCAGACCAAGGACCTCGTGGCTAGCGGTGCGATCTGCATCGCCTACGAGACCGTCACCGCCGATACCGGCGGCCTGCCGCTGCTCGCGCCGATGTCCGAAGTGGCGGGGCGCATGGCCGTGCAGGCCGGCGCGCATTTCCTGGAGAAGCCGAACGGCGGCCGGGGAATCCTGCTGGGTGGCGTGCCCGGCGTGGCGCCGGGCAAGGTCGTGATTCTCGGTGGCGGCGTCGTCGGCACCCACGCGGCGATGATTGCGCTGGGCATGGGCGCGGACGTCACGGTGCTCGACCGCAGCCCGGACGTGATGCGCGCGCTGTGGAGGCAATTCGGGTCGGCGCTCAAGACCGACTTCTCGAGCCGGGCGGCCCTCGAGCACCACGTCACCGGCGCGGACCTCGTCGTCGGCGGCGTGCTGATTCCCGGCGCGTCGGCGCCCAAATTGGTGTCGGCCGCGATGATCCGGAAGATGCAGCCGGGTTCCGTCGTCGTCGACGTGGCGATCGACCAGGGCGGCTGCTTCGAGACGTCGCGCGCGACGACGCACGCGGATCCAACATACGTCGTCGACGGCGTCGTGCACTACTGCGTGGCCAACATGCCGGGTGGCGTGCCGCGCACGTCGACGTTCGCGCTCAACAATGCCACGTTGCCGTTCACGCTGGCGCTGGCCGACAAAGGCTGGCAGCGCGCGCTCGCCGAGGATGGTCACTTGCGCAACGGCCTCAACGTCGCTTTCGGCAAGGTCACCTGCGCGCCGGTCGCGGAGGCGCTGGGCTACAAATACGTGCCCGCCGGAGCCGTGCTGCAGTGACGAGGGGTCAGGGTCCCCGCCGGTGACCCAAGCCGTATTCGATTACGTCATCGTCGGCGGGGGCACCGCCGGCTGCGTGCTGGCCAACCGCCTGACCGCGGACGGACAAACGCGCGTTCTGATGCTCGAAGCGGGACCGCGCGACAACTATCCGTGGATCCACATCCCGATCGGTTACGGCAAGACGATGTTCCACCCGGTCTACAACTGGGGGTTCCATACCGAGCCGGAACCGGAAATGAAAGGACGCAGGATTTATTGGCCGCGCGGCCGGGGCCTGGGCGGATCGTCATCGATCAACGGTCTCATCTACGTCCGCGGTCAGCCGCAGGACTACGACGCATGGGCGCAGGCGGGCAATCGCGAGTGGGGTTGGCGCGACGTGCTCCCCTATTTCATCCGCAGCGAAGGCAACCAACGCGGGGCCAGCGCGACGCATGGTGGAGACGGTCCGCTCGCGTGTTCCGACATCGGCGCAAAACACGAATTGATCGAAGCGATCATCGCGGGCGCCGGCGAGCTTGGCGTGCCCCGCACCGACGATTTCAACGGCGGCGCGCAGGAGGGCGTCGGCTACTACCAGCTGTTCACGAAAAATGGGCTGCGCTGCAGTTCGGCGGTGGGCTACCTGCGGCCGGCAAAGGCGCGGTCGAACCTCGCGGTCGAGGTCGATGCGCAGGCAACACGCGTCCTGTTCGATGGCACCCGCGCGACCGGCGTCGAATACCGGCAGCACGGCGAGACGAAGCGCGTGACGGCCGCGCGCGAAGTCATACTCGCCGCGGGTTCGCTGCAAAGTCCCCAGCTTCTGCAGTTGTCGGGCATCGGTCCGGCACCACTACTGCGGCAGTTCGGCATTCCCGTCGTCCGCGATCTTCCCGGCGTGGGGGAGAATCTGCAGGACCACCTGCAATTGCGCCTCATCTTCAAATGCACCAAACCCATCACGACGAACGACGACCTGGCATCGACCTGGCGCTCGGCCAGAATCGGGCTGCAATGGCTGCTTCGCCGCACCGGCCCTCTTGCCGTCGGAATCAATCAGGGCGGACTGTTCACGTGCGCGCTGCCGGAATCGACGCGCCCCGATATCCAGTTTCACTTCGCCACGCTGTCGGCGGACCTGGCCGGCGCCAAGCCGCATCCTTTTTCCGGATTCACGATGAGCGTGTGCCAACTGCGCCCGACGTCGCGCGGACACGTGCGCATCAAGTCCGCGGACCCGCTGGCGCCGCCGGCGATGCAGCCCAACTACCTTTCCACCGAGGAGGACCGGCGTTGCGCGGTCGAAGGCGTCAAGTTCGCGCGCCGGCTCGCGGCCACCAAGGCGATGCGTCCCTATGTCCTCGCCGAGTATCGGCCTGGCTCCGCGGCGACCAGCGACGCGGACCTGCTCGAATTCGCGCGCGAATTCGGCGCCACGATCTTTCATCCGTCCGGAACATGCGGGATGGGATCAGGGCCACAAGCCGTTGTCGATGACCGTCTGCGCGTCCACGGCGTCGCCGCCCTGCGCGTCGTCGATTGTTCGATCATGCCGACGCTGGTTTCGGGCAACACCAACGCGCCCGTCGTGATGATCGCGGAGAAGGCGAGCGACCTGATTCTCGCGGACCGGTGATCGCCGGCGCCCAGAAAGTTGACCGTTGTGTTGAAAAGCTGCGCCTAATCAATGGCCTCCAGCACCGACCCCGATACTGTCATCGATCGAATGAAATTTGTCATCTACGTGTAACACGCGAACATGACAATTTGGGTCGATGCAAATCAACAGGGCCAAACCATGACCACCACCAATACGATCAAGAGTTTCCTCGCCATTGCTGCGTTGACGTTCGGCTTGGCGGCGCAGGCTGTCGACATCACGGGCGCGGGCGCCACGTTTCCGTATCCGATCTATGCCAAGTGGGCGGAAGCGTACAAGCAGAAGACGGGGGTCGGCATGAATTACCAGTCGATCGGTTCGGGCGGCGGCATTGCGCAGATCAAGGCCAAGACCGTGGACTTCGGCGCATCCGACATGCCGCTCAAGCCGGAAGACCTGCAGGCCGCCGGACTGACGCAGTTTCCGGCGATCATCGGCGGCGTCGTGCCGGTCGTGAACATCGAAGGCATCGCTTCAGGCGCGCTCAAATTCACCGGTCCCGTCCTTGCTGACATCTACCTCGGCAAGATCAAGAAATGGAACGACAAGCCGATCGCCGACCTGAATCCCGGCATCAAGCTGCCCGACGATCCGATCACCGTCGTGCGCCGCTCCGATGGATCCGGTACGTCCTTTATCTGGACCGATTACCTGTCCAAGGTGAGCCCGGAATGGAAGGAAAAGGTGGGCGCCAGCACCGCGGTCGCCTGGCCGGAAGGCGTGGGCGGCAAGGGCAATGAAGGTGTGTCGGCCTACGTGCAGCGGATCAAGGGCTCGATCGGCTACGTCGAATATGCGTACGCGAAGAAGAACAAGATGAACGTCGGCTCCGTCCAGAACAAGGATGGCGCCTTCGTGAAGCCAGACGACGACACGTTCCAGGCCGCGGCAGCCTATGCCGACTGGAAAGCACCCGGCATGTATCAGATCCTGACCAACCAGCCGGGCAAGAACAGCTGGCCGATCACCGGCGCGTCGTTCATCCTCATGCACACCAAGCAGGACAAGCCGCAGAACGCCGCCGAAGTGCTGAAGTTCTTCGAATGGGCGTACAAGAACGGCGGCAAGCTTGCCGAAGAACTCGACTACGTCCCAATGCCGGAGAGCGTCGCCAGGATCGTCGAGACTGCATGGAAGAACGAAATCAAGGATGCGTCCGGCAAGGCGGTCTGGAACTGATGTTCAGCCCCTTCCGCGGTGCGGGAGGGGACCGTTCGCAAGCATCGATAGGGCGAGTCGCGAACCCTCGTTCGCGACCCGTGTTGTTCGGGGAGGACTATCATGGCGGCCACGTCGGCAACCGCTGCATTTCACGCTTCCATGACCGTGCCACCCGAGACCAGGCTGGAGCGCCAGCCCAACCCGCCGGCGCGGCGCCAAGCCGCAGGGCAGTGGCAGGACTGGCTGTTCGAGCGCACGACGCTGTTCTTCGCGGTGTTCGTGCTGGCGTCGCTGCTGTTCATCCTGCTGGCGCTGGGATATGCCGCGATTCCCGCGTTCGATAAGTTCGGATTCGGCGTTCTTCACGACCAACGTCTGGAACCCGGTCAAGAGCGAATTCGGCGCGCTCGCACCGATCTACGGAACTATGGTGACGTCGCTGATCGCTCTGATGATCGGCGTGCCCGTAAGTTTCGGCATTGCGTTGTTCCTGACCGAAATGTGCCCGGCGACGCTCAAGCGGCCGCTGGGAACGGCCGTGGAGCTGCTCGCCGCCATTCCGTCGATCATCTACGGCATGTGGGGGCTCTTCGTGTTCGCCCCGATTTTCGGCGACTACATTCAGCCCGCGCTTACCAAGATTTTCGGCAACCTTTGGATACTGGGTCCGCTGTTCCAGGGCGCGCCGAACGGCATCGGCATGCTGTCCGCCGGGGTGATCCTTTCCGTCATGATCATTCCCTTCGTCGCGTCGGTGATGCGCGACGTCTTCGAGATCGTACCGCCCGTGTTGAAGGAGTCCGCTTACGGCATCGGCTGCACCACGTGGGAGGTGGTATGGAACGTCGTGCTGCCCTACACCAAGGTCGGCGTGATCGGCGGCATCATGCTGGGCCTTGGCCGCGCGCTGGGCGAGACCATGGCGGTGACCTTCGTCATCGGCAATGCCTACCGGATCAACGCATCGCTGTTCGCTCCCGGCAATTCGATCGCCTCCGCTCTCGCCAACGAGTTCAACGAGGCAGCCGACCCGGTGCACCGCGCGTCGCTCATCGCGCTGGGACTCGTCCTGTTCGTACTCACGACAATCGTACTCGCGTGCTCGCGCCTGCTCATCGCGCAGCTCGCGAAGGGCGAGGGTAAGGAAACATGAGCGCCGCCGCCGTTCCAGAAAGGGCTGCGTCCGTGAGCAAACGCTATCGCCGCCGGCTGTTCCTCAACCGGTTCAATCTGGCGATGTCGCTGGGCACGATGGGATTCGGCATGTTCTTCCTGCTGTGGATCCTGGGCGTTCTTTTCTACCAGGGATTCACGGCGCTGTCGCCGACGCTGTTCACGCAAACGACGCCGCCGCCGGGATCGGCCGGCGGCTTGGCGAACGCCATCTACGGCAGCGTGATCATCGTGCTCGTGGCGACGTTCATCAGCACTCCGATCGGCATTCTCGCCGGGATCTATCTCGCGGAATTTGGAAGGGGGCAAGTGGGTGGCGAGCGCGACGCGCTTCATCAACGACATTCTGCTGTCGGCCCCTTCGATCGTGATCGGCCTGTTCGTGTATACGGTGTATGTGGCGCAGGTCAATCACTTCTCGGGATGGGCGGGGTCGTTCGCGCTCGCGCTGATCGCCATTCCGGTCGTGGTGCGCACGACCGAGAACATGCTGCTTCTGGTGCCCAACAGCCTGCGCGAAGCGGCCGTGGCGCTGGGCGCTCCGATGTGGAAGGTGATCATGATGGTTACGCTGAAGGCGGTGCGCGGCGGCGTCATCACGGGAGTCCTGCTTGCCGTCGCGCGCATGTCGGGCGAAACCGCGCCGCTTCTTTTCACCGCGCTCAACAATCAGTTCTGGAGCACGAACATGAACGCGCCGATGGCCAATCTTCCGGTGGTCATCTTCCAGTTCGCGCTCAGCCCCTACGATGACTGGAAGTCGCTGGCTTGGGCCGGCGCGCTGCTGATCACGCTGGCGGTCCTCATCATCAATATTCTGGCCCGGTCCGTGTTCCGGCAGACTCAGGTTCGATGAAGGGTTCACGAGATGAACATGGAAGCTACGCTGGTGTCCCGACCCGAGGTGACCTCGTCCGCGCTGCCGCCGTCGCCGGCCAAGATGACGATCAGGAGCCTCGATTTCCACTACGGCAAATTCCATGCGCTGAAGAATGTCAATCTCGAGATTGCGGAAAACCGCGTCACCGCGTTCATCGGACCATCCGGATGCGGCAAGTCGACGCTGCTGCGCACGCTGAACCGAATGTATTCGCTGTATCCCGGACAGAAGGCGACCGGTGAAATCCGTTTCCACGGCCAGAACATCCTCGATGCCGGGTCGGACCTCAACATGCTGCGGGCCAAGGTCGGCATGGTGTTCCAGAAGCCCACGCCGTTCCCGATGTCGATCTATGACAATATCGCCTTCGGCGTCAGCCTGTACGAAAACCTGGGCCAGCGCGACATGGACGAGCGCGTGGAGTGGGCGTTGACCAAGGCGGCGATGTGGGTCGAGGCCAAGGACAAGCTGAAGCAGAGCGGCATGGCGCTGTCGGGTGGACAGCAGCAGCGCCTGTGCATCGCCCGCGCCGTTGCCGTCAAGCCGGACGTCTGCTGCTGGACGAGCCCACGTCGGCGCTGGACCCGATCTCGACGGCCAAGATCGAGGAGCTGATCACCGAGCTCAAGGAGGATTACACGATCGCGATCGTGACGCACAATATGCAGCAGGCGGCGCGCGTGTCCGACTTCACGGGGTACATGTACCTGGGCGAACTCATCGAATTCGGCGAGACGGACCAGTTGTTCCTGAAGCCGAAGCGCAAGGAAACCGAGGACTACATCACCGGCCGTTTCGGTTGAATCCGCGCTGCGGCCAGGAGAGAAGATGATGGAACACACCAACAAGCAATTCGACGCCGAGATGGAATCGATCCGGAGCGGCGTGCTCACGATGGGCGGCCTGGTCGAAACGCAGATGTCGCGCGCGATCGAGTCGCTGGAGCTCGACAAGGAGAACGCCGCGCTCGACGTCATCGGCGCCAACGAGCAGCAGATCAACCAGATGCAGGTCGACATGGACCAGCTGTGCAGCCAGATCATCGCCAAGCGTCAGCCGACGGCTATCGACCTGCGGATGATCCTGACGGTCACCAAGATCGTCAACGACCTGGAGCGGATCGGCGACGAGACCAAGAAGATCGCCTACAAGGCGTCAGAGGCCACGGGCCACCATCGCCTGGCCCGCGTGCGCTATTACGATGTCGCTCGGTCGGCCGAGCGCGCAAAGGAAATGCTGCAGCTGGCGCTCGATGCGTTCGCGCGCATGGACGTCAACGCCGCCGCGGACGTCATCGCGATCGACGAAGAGGTCGACGCCGCGTTTTCCAGCGTGATGCGGCAGCTGGTCAGCTACATGATGGAAGACCCGCGGACGATTACGCCGGCGATGGAAATCGTGTTCATCGCAAAGTCAGTCGAACGCGTCGGCGATCATGCCAAGAACATCGCCGAGGCCGTGGTCCAATTGGTCATGGGCAAGGACGTTCGCCATGCGACGGCGGAGCAGATTCGCGCCGAGGTCGCCGAAGAATGAGCGCTGCGGCCGAAGGCCAGGCTCGAAGGGCGCGTCGCCGCGCGATTGACGGAGGCCGACACGCAGGCGTTGCCCTCTTCACACCGTCAAGGAGGCCGAGAATGAGCGCGGCGGCCGAAGGCCAGGCTCGAAGGGCGCGTCGCCGCGCGATTGACGGAGGCCGACACGCAGGCGCCGCCCACTGCACACCGTCAAGGAGGCCGAGAATGAGCGCTGCGGCCGAAGGCCAGGCTCGAAGGGCGCGTCGCCGCGCGATTGACGGAGGCCGACACGCAGGCGTTGCCCTCTTCACACCATTTCAAGGAGGCCGAGAGTGATGCCCACGATCCTCGTCGTCGAGGACGAACCGGCGATCATGGAGTTGCTTCAGGTCAATCTCGTCGACGCCGGCTACGACGTGCGCGCGGCATCCGACGCCGAAACGGCGCAGACCATGCTGAACGAAGCGCTGCCCGACCTGCTGCTGCTTGACTGGATGCTCCCCGGGCAATCGGGTCTCGCGTTCGCGAAGCAGCTGCGCACCGATGCGCGCACGAAGGAGCTGCCGGTGATCATGGTCACGGCGCGCACCGACGAGGCCGATCGAGTCGCCGGCCTCGAGGCCTGGGTCGACGATTACGTGACTAAGCCATTTTCGACGCGCGAGCTGAAGGCGCGGATCAAATCGGTATTGCGACGTCGCGCGCCCGAAGCGGCGCAGGAGCGGCTGTCCGCGGGGCCGCTCGACCTCGATCCCGTCACGCATCGCGTCTCCGTCGACGGGCGGCCGGTCCAGCTGGGGCCCACCGAATTTCGGCTGCTGCGGTTCTTCCTGGCGCGGCCGGAACGCGTCCATACTCGCACGCAGCTGCTCGACCAGGTGTGGGGCGATCACGTCTACATCGAGGAGCGCACGGTGGACGTGCACATCCGCAGGCTGCGACAGGCGCTCGAGCCATTCGGGCAGGACCGGATGATCGAGACAGTGCGCGGCAGCGGCTATCGGCTGGCGGTCCCGCGCTGAGTGCAATGGCGCGGCGATGAACCGGACTCTTCTCGCGACGACCCTGGCGCCGGCGGCTGTGGCGGCGATCGCAGGATTGGTGTGGGTGATCGCCGGTGCGGCGGCGGCGCTGATCGTGCTGTTCTTCGGTTGGGGCGTGATGATCCTGCACCATCTGCGCAACCTCGATCGGCTCACCCAATGGGCCGAAGGCTCGCTCGATTCTGGCGGTCCCGGAAGGCACGGGATCCTGGCGGCCCGCCTTTTCGGCGCTGTACCGTCGCGTGCGTACACGCGCGGCCCACCAGCGCGACCTCGCGCGCACGATCGAGCGGTTCCAGAGCGCCGCGGAGGCGATCCCGGATGGAATGGTCGTCCTGGACACCGCCAATCGCATCAAGTGGGCCAACGTCCGCGCGTGCGCGCATCTGGGCTTGGACGAGCGGCACGACATCGGCTCACCGCTCATGAACATCGTGCGCCAGCCCGAGTTCGTTCGCTTTCTGGAGCTTGGTGATTTCACCGAACCGATCGTCATCGAGTCGCAGCGCGAGGCGGGCGTCACGCTCGCGCTCCAGATCGTGCCATTCGGCATCGAAGAGAAGCTGCTTATCAGCCGCGACATCACGCGTATCGAGGCGGTCGCACGGATGCGCCGCGACTTCATCGCCAACGTCTCGCACGAATTGAAGACACCGCTGACGGTCATTGCCGGATTCCTGGAAACGCTGCAGGAACTCAACCTCGACGAAAAACAGCGCGGGCGGTTCGTCCAGCTGATGCAGGAGCAGGCGGCCAGCATGCAGCGGCTGGTCGAGGACCTGCTGACGCTGTCGGCGCTGGAGAGCGAGCAGAATCCGCTGGTCGACGAGAATTTCGCCATCGTGCCGCTAATGCTGCATCTGTCGTCTGACGCCAAGAGCCTGTCCCAGGACAAGCACGCGGTGGCGCTCGACATCGGCGACGCGGCCACGGTAACCGGCGGCCGGGACGAACTCGCGAGCGCGTTCGGCAACCTCGTTTCGAATGCGATCCGTTACACGCCCGCCGGAGGCAAGATCACGCTGGCGTGGCGCGTCGACGACAACGGCACGGGCGTATTTGCCGTTTCCGACAGCGGCATCGGCATCGCGCCTGAGCATCTGCCGCGCCTGACCGAACGCTTCTATCGCATCGACCGCAGCCGGTCACGCGCAACCGGTGGCACCGGACTCGGCCTGGCCATCGTCAAGCACGTGCTGCTGCGGCACCAGGCGACGCTGGAAATCGCCAGTGAACCCGGCAACGGCAGCACGTTCGCCGTCAGGCTGCCGGCCCGGCGAGTGCAGCGCGCGCTTGTTGCGCCGGAGGCGCCCGCGCCGGTTACCAGTAGCGAAGCGCCGAACGGAACAATGTCTTGAGCTCCTCGCGCCCGACGTCCACGGGCGCGTTCCGGATCACGCGGTACTGCGGTTCGGCGCCGTCCGCCAGCGCGTCCAGCTGATCTTCCCCGAAACCCAGCGCCGAAAGCCCGTTGGGCATGCCGGTCATCTTCATCATGTCGATCACGCGTCCGGCGAGGACCTCGCCCGCATCCTCCGGACCGGCGCCTCGTGTGTCCGCACCCAGGCAGGCGGCACAATGCAGGTGCCGCGGCGGATGCTTCGGCGCGGTGTAGCGCCAAACCGATGGATTGTTGAGCACGACCGCCATTCCGTGCGGCACCAGCGACTTGGCCGGAGGATAGCCGGGAACGTGCCAGTCTTTCGCCAGTCCCGACACCGCATAGGAGAGGCCGTGCGGCAAATGGCAGCCCGAGGCGTTGAAGGCAATTCCGGCGAGCATCGCGGCGTACATCATTTCCGTGCGCGCCTCGACATCCGCGGCGTCCGCGACCGCGCGCGGCAGAAACTTGCCGACCAGTCCGAGCGCTTCGCCCGCGAGCAGGTCGGAAAACGGATTCGCGCCTTGCGATACCGGACGGTTGACGCCTTGCGCGGGACTGACCCGGCGCGGATAGGCGCGCGCCGTGATCGCTTCCAGCGCGTGGCTCATGCAGTCGAACCCGGTAGCGGCGACCATTTTCGCGGGCAGTGTCTTCGTGACATCGGGGTCGATGAGTGCGACGGTCGGGATCAGGCGGCGCGAAATGATCCCGGTCTTCGCGTTCATCGACTGCAGGTTGAAGATGGCGATGCCGGTGGTTTCCGAACCGGTGCCGGACGTCGTGGGACAGGCAATGTGGGGTTTGACCGGGCCGGGGACCTTTTGCCCCGCGCCGATCGGCGCGTTCACATAGGTCATGAAGTCGGCGGGGAAGCAGGCGTACAGGTTGGCCGCCTTGCAGGTGTCCATGACGGACCCGCCGCCAACGGAAATGTAGCCGTCGATATCCGCGTCTGCAGCGAACCGGGCGGCGGCCTGAAAGGATACGTCGGTGGGTTCGATCGATATTTCGTCGAAAACGACCGCCTCGACGCCTGCCGCGGCAAGCGAGGCCATGACCGTCGCGAACGGCTCGGTCGCCCGGACGTACTTGTCGGTGAACACAGCCACCCGGCGCAGGCCCAGCTCCTGCGCCTGCGGGCCGGCCTCGCGCAGGACGCCCGAGCCGAAGGTGAAAGTCGGCATGCCGACGGTGAATCCCCGGTCCGAGCCCTCGACAAGGGCGAAATCGGCGTGGCAGCAATTCATGGGAATTCCTCAGTTTGGGACTGTCGATTGACCGGCCCGGGTCACAAAGCCACGGCAAGGCCGGTGGAAGCCATTCAACCTGTTGAATTACAGCAACTATTCATGCCGGCGGCAGACCACCCCGCCGCCCCGCCCTGGTTTGACCGGCGGACGCGGAAGCTGCTACAATCGCGCGTTTCGGCGGTGGAAATCTTGGGAGGGGTTCCCGAGCGGTCAAAGGGAACAGACTGTAAATCTGTCGGCTCTGCCTTCGAAGGTTCGAATCCTTCCCCCTCCACCAAACCTGAACCGCGGGTGTAGCTCAATGGTAGAGCAGAAGCCTTCCAAGCTTATGACGAGGGTTCGATTCCCTTCACCCGCTCCAGGCTTGGGCTTCAGCGAAGGATAGCAAGGCAACCGCAAGACAGCTAAGGCGCTCGGCGCAATGGAATTGTAAGTCGATCGATTGCAGGAAGGTGGATTTGCAGCACGGCGGATTGCGAGACCGCGCCCATGTAGCTCAGTGGCAGAGCACTCCCTTGGTAAGGGAGAGGTCGAGCGTTCGATCCGCTCCATGGGCACCAGTGCGGCGGACCAAAGTAAAAACCTACTTTGGTCCGAACTTGTCAGACTCGAATCCCGGGCGAAGCCCGTTGATTCGAGTTGGGAAAAACTAGGAAAGAGCTGGAGAGAGAGTCATGGCCAAGGGCAAATTCAATCGTACGAAGCCGCACGTGAACGTGGGGACGATTGGGCACGTTGATCACGGCAAGACGACGCTGACGGCGGCGCTGACGCTGGTGCTGTCGAAGCTGTTTGGCGGGGAGGCGAAGGCGTACGACCAGATCGACGCGGCGCCGGAGGAGAAGGCGCGCGGGATCACGATCAACACGGCGCACGTGGAGTACGAGACCAAGAACCGGCACTACGCGCACGTGGACTGCCCGGGGCACGCGGACTACATCAAGAACATGATCACGGGTGCGGCGCAGATGGATGGCGCGATCCTGGTGGTGAGTGCGGCGGACGGGCCGATGCCGCAGACGCGGGAGCACATTCTGCTGGCGCGTCAGGTGGGGGTGCCGTACATCGTCGTGTACATGAACAAGGCCGACATGGTCGACGACGCGGAGCTGCTGGAGCTCGTCGAGATGGAAATTCGTGAACTGCTGAGCAAGTACCAGTTTCCTGGGGACAAGACGCCGATCGTGACCGGGTCGGCGAAGATGGCGCTGGACGGGGACAAGAGCGAGATGGGCGAGGGCTCGATCCTGAAGCTGGCGGAGGCGCTGGACAGCTACATTCCGGAGCCGAAGCGGCTGATCGACGGGCCGTTCCTGATGCCGGTGGAAGACGTGTTTTCGATCTCGGGCCGGGGCACGGTGGTGACCGGGCGGGTGGAGCGCGGGATTGTGAAGGTGGGGGAGAACCTGGAGATTGTCGGGTTGAAGCCGACCTTGCAGACGGTGTGCACGGGGGTGGAGATGTTCCGCAAGCTCTTGGACCAGGGGCAGGCGGGGGACAACGTGGGCGTGCTGCTTGCGCGGCACCAAGCGGGAAGAGGTGGAGCGGGGGCAGGTGTTGGCCAAGCCGGGCTCGATCACGCCGCACACCAAGTTCACGTGCGAGGTGTACATCCTGAGCAAGGAAGAGGGTGGGCGGCATACGCCGTTCTTCCCGGGGTACCGGCCGCAGTTTTATTTCCGGACCACGGACGTGACCGGCAGCTGCGTGCTGCCGGAGGGCACGGAGATGGTGATGCCTGGGGACAACGTGTCGTTGACGGTGACGCTGATTGCGCCGATCGCGATGGAAGAGGGCTTGCGCTTCGCGATTCGCGAAGGCGGCCGCACCGTCGGCGCCGGCGTCGTCGCCAAGATTTTAGAGTAATAGAAGTTCTACAACGAATCGACGGGCTCTGCCCGCGATTCGTTGGAAACGAGCTCCGGCCGAAAGTAGGTTTTCACTTTCGGACGTACGAACTAGGCCAGTAGCTCAATTGGCAGAGCGGCGGTCTCCAAAACCGCAGGTTGGGGGTTCGATTCCCTCCTGGCCTGCCACTACAGTTGTCAGAGGTTCGGTGACAGGTGGAAGTGGTGGAAGCGTATTGGCGGAAGACTGACTGAAGCGCAACGAAATACTGACGACTGGCTGCTGAAGACTCAATGGACAAGGTAAAGATCGTTCTGGCGTTCGCGTGCGTGGTGGCGGGGGTGTGGGGTTACTACCACTTCTCCGAGACCGCGCAGGTGCTACGCGTGCTGATGGTGATGGGCGGCTTGCTCGCCGCGGCCGGCGTGGCTTGGCTGTCCGCGCCCGGCAAGGAATTCTTCGCCTTCGCTCAGGAAGCCTGGCACGAGGCCGAACGCGTGTCGTGGCCGACGCGCAAGGAAACGATCCAGACCACCGGCATCGTGTTCGCGTTCGTGGTGATCATGGCGCTGTTCCTGTTCGGCGTCGACACCATGCTCGCGTGGATCATCAAAATGTTGACGGGCAGGGCAGACGGATGAGCAAAAAGTGGTTCGTCGTTCACGCCTACTCGGGTTTCGAGAAGAGCGTCCAGCGTGCGTTGATCGAGCGCATCAAGCGGTCGGAGATGGGCGACCTCTTCGGCCAGATCCTCGTGCCGGTGGAAGAAGTGGTCGAGATGAAGAACGGCGCCAAGGCCATTTCGGAGCGCAAGTTCTTTCCCGGCTACGTGCTGGTCGAGATGGATATGACCGACGACTCCTGGCATCTGGTCAAGAGCACGCCGAAGGTCACGGGTTTCGTGGGCGGCACGGCCAACAAGCCGACGCCGATCACGCAGAAGGAAGTCGAAGCGATCCTGCGCCAGGTGCAGGAAGGGGTTGAGAAGCCGCGTCCGAAGGTGCTGTTCGAGACGGGCGAGGCGGTGCGCGTGAAGGAAGGCCCGTTCACCGACTTCCACGGCAATGTCGAGGACGTGAACTACGAGAAGAGCAAGTTGCGCGTGTCGGTGACGATCTTCGGTCGGTCGACACCCGTGGAGCTGGATTTTTCCCAAGTGGAAAAGGCGTAACGATCGAAGTTTCGAAGTTGTCTTTACAACGGGGAGGGCGCAATGCGCGTCCGCTTGAACCCACCAGGAGATAGATCATGGCGAAGAAAATCGTCGGTTTCATCAAGCTGCAGGTGCCGGCCGGGAAAGCGAATCCCAGCCCGCCGATCGGGCCCGCGCTGGGTCAGCGCGGCCTCAACATCATGGAATTCTGCAAGGCGTTCAACGCCCAGACGCAGAAGGTGGAACCGGGCCTACCGATCCCCGTGGTGATCACCGCGTACGCGGACAAGAGCTTCACGTTCATCATGAAGACGCCGCCGGCGACGGTCCTCATCAAGAAGGCGGCGAAGGTGGACAAGGGCAGCCCGAAGCCGCATTCCGACAAGGTCGGCAAGCTGACGCGCGCCCAGGCCGAGGAAATCGCCAAGGCCAAGATGCCTGACCTGACCGCAGGCGGACTCGACGCCGCGGTACGCACGATTGCCGGCAGCGCCCGCAGCATGGGCATCACGGTCGAAGGGGTGAAGTAATCATGGCCGAGCAAAAGACACCGCGCCTTTCCAAGCGCATGAAGACGGTCCGCGGCAAAGTGGACCGCTCCAAGATGTATCCGGTCGACGAGGCGCTGAAGCTCGTCAAGGAAACCGCCGTCGCCAAGTTCGACGAGTCGGTCGACGTCGCCGTCAACCTGGGCGTGGACGCGAAGAAGTCGGACCAGACGGTTCGCGGCTCCGTCGTGCTGCCCTCGGGCACCGGCAAGAAGGTCCGCGTCGCCGTGTTCGCGCAAGGTGACAAGGCCAAGGACGCGACGGCCGCCGGCGCGGACATCGTCGGATTCGACGACCTGGCCGCCAAGATCAAGGAAGGCTTCATGGACTTCGACGTCGTGATCGCCTCCCCTGATGCGATGCGCGTCGTGGGCCAGCTGGGCCAGATACTGGGTCCCCGCGGACTGATGCCCAACCCGAAGGTCGGCACCGTGTCCGCCGACGTCGTGCAGGCGGTCAAGAACGCCAAGGCGGGCCAAGTGCAGTACCGCACCGACAAGGCCGGCATCATCCAATGCACGATCGGCCGCGCCTCGTTCACGCCCGAGCAGCTGAAGACCAACCTGGTCGCGCTGATCGAGGCTCTGAACAAGGCCAAGCCGCAAGGTACGAAGGGCGTGTACCTGCGCAAGATCAGCCTGTCGTCGACGATGGGCGCGGGTGTGCGCGTCGACCAGGCGTCGTTGCAGACGCAGCCGAGCGCCTAAGAATTATGGAGTCGAGGCGTGCCTAGCGCTTCAGGCACGCCTCGGGTCCACAAGAAGTTTTCGAATGTTTTTTGGGGGAACGCTTCGGCAGCAATGCCGAAGCGGACCGTCAAAGACCGCTGGAGCAGTAGCTTAATCCGGGATTTCGATCCCGATCCAGCGCAGATGGTGCCCTCGGACAGGATTTCCTGGACGAACGGTCACCGCAGTAGCACCAGAAGAAAGAGGTGAACCTTGAGTCTTAATCTGCAAGAGAAGCAAGCGGTAGTCGCGGAGGTTGCTAAGCAGGTCTCCGGTGCGCAGGCCATTGTTATGGCCGAGAACCGCGGCTTGCCCGTTGCCGAGATGACGAAGCTCCGCGCGCAGGCGCGGGCTTCCGGCGTGTATTTCCGGGTTGTGAAGAACACCCTGGTGCGCCGTGCGGTCGCCGATACGCCGTTCGCCACGCTGGCCGACAAGATGGTCGGTCCGCTGGCTTATGGCATCGGTCCTGATCCGGTCGCCGTGGCGAAGGTCCTGAACGACTTCGCCAAGGGCAACGACAAGTTCGTGATCACCGGCGGTGCGATGCCGGGCAAGATGATTTCCACCAAGGAGATCACCGCGCTCGCCTCGTTGCCGTCGCGCGAAGTTCTTATCGCCAAGCTGCTCGGCACCATGCAGGCCCCTGTCACGAAGCTCGTCCGCACCATGAATGAGGTGCCGTCGAAGTTCGTCCGGGCGCTCGCCGCGGTGCGCGATGCAAAGCAGGCGGCTTGAAATACCGGCCACGACTACCCATTTCCAACTGTTACGTTCCAGGAGCACAAACATGTCTGCAGTCCAAACTGAAATTCTCGACAAGATCTCGTCGATGACCGTTCTCGAGCTCTCCGAGCTCATCTCGGCAATGGAAACCAAGTTCGGCGTTTCCGCTGCCGCCGCCGTTGCCGTTGCCGGCCCCGCCGCGGGCGCTGCCCCGGCCGCCGCTGCCGAAGAGCAGACCGAATTCACGGTCGTTCTCTCGGCGATTGGCGACAACAAGGTCAACGTCATCAAGGCCGTGCGCGAACTGACGGGCCTCGGCCTGAAGGAAGCGAAGGACCTGGTCGACGGCGCGCCGAAGCCGGTCAAGGAAGGCGTCAACAAGGCCGATGCCGAAGCTGCCAAGAAGAAGCTCGAAGAGGCCGGTGGAAAAGCCGACATCAAGTAAGTGTCAAAGCACATGCGAATCGAGGCTCATTTGCCAAATGAGGCCCCGATTCGCATCTGAAGTATCACGTAGCGTGTTGCCTGATGAAAAGCTGAAGTGGGGTGAATCGCGGGCGGAGCCCGACGATTCACTCTAGTAAAGGCTGCAAAGCCCGGCGCCTGTTCTTGTCGGGTTGCTTTGACCGTCAGAGGTCGAAGCAAAGCGGGTCGCGTCGCCCGTTTTGCTTCGCTTTCTGAATCGACTGCAGAAAGCAGGTTTGGTCGGGCGTTTCCGCAAGGGAATGTCGTCCGCCAGCGGCTGGTAGTGGCCAGCCACCAGGCCAGGGGTGCAACGCCCCCGGACAGTCGAAGCAGCACAGGTTGGCAACTGACAGGTTGGCAGCTCGCTTGAAGTAGACAATGCGTCGCGCCCCCGCGCGGCGCACAACGTGTCAACTAAGGCCCGCGTACCTTCGCGTGGGCCTGATCGAACTGGAGACGGGACGAACCACATGGCGACCACGCACGCTACGCCCTATACCTTTACCGAAAAGAAACGCATCCGCAAGAGCTTCGCCAAGCGCGCAAGCGTCCTGCAGGTGCCGTTCCTCCTCGAAACGCAGCTCGCGTCCTATCGCGCGTTCCTGCAGGAATTCACTCCGGGAGACCAGCGCAAGAACGAAGGCCTGCAGGCCGCGTTCACGTCGATCTTCCCGATCTCGAGCCATTCGGGCAATGCCCGGCTCGAGTTCGTCAGCTTCTCGCTGCTGCCTCCGGCGTTCGACGTCGTCGAATGCCAGCAGCGCGGCCTCACGTTCTGTTCCGCGCTGCGCGCCAAGGTCCGCCTGATCATCATGGACAAGGAAGCGCCGAAGGACACCGTGAAGGAGGTGAAGGAGCAGGAGGTCTACATGGGCGAGATTCCGCTCATGACCGAGAACGGCTCGTTCATCATCAACGGCACGGAACGCGTGATCGTCTCCCAGCTGCACCGCTCGCCTGGCGTGTTCTTCGAACATGACCGCGGCAAGACGCACAGCTCCGGCAAGCTCCTGTTCTCGGCCCGCGTGATTCCGTACCGCGGCTCGTGGCTCGACTTCGAGTTCGACCCGAAGGATTTCCTGTTCTTCCGGGTGGACCGCCGCCGCAAGATGCCGGTCACGACGCTGCTCAAGGCCATCGGCCTGACCAACGAGGACATCCTGAAGCAGTTCTTCGTGTTCGACACGTTCCACCTGGGCGTCAAGGGCTCCGAGCTGGACTTCGTGCCGGAACGCCTGCGCGGCGAAATGGCGCGCTTCGACATCACCGGCAAGGACGGCAAGGTCATCGCCGGCCGGGACAAGCGCATCACCGCGCGCCACGTGCGCGAACTCGTCGACAGCGGCATCAAGAAGATTGCCGTGCCCAATGAGTACATCCTGGGCCGCACGCTGGCGACCAACGTCATCGACAAGACGACCGGCGAACTGATCGCCAAGGCCAACGACGAGATCACCGAGGACCTGCTGGCCAAGCTGCTCGATGGCGGCGTGGCGGCGATCCAGACGATCTACACCAACGACCTCGACATGGGGCCGTTCATCTCGCAGACGCTGCGCACCGACGACACGCCGGACCAGTACGCCGCCAAGGTCGCCATCTACCGGATGATGCGCCCCGGTGAGCCGCCGACCGAAGACGCCGTCGAATCGCTGTTTCATGGGTTGTTCTTCTCGGAGGAACGCTACGACCTGTCGGCCGTCGGCCGGATGAAGTTCAACCGGCGCATTGGCCGGCCGGAACTCAAAGGCCCGTCGACGCTGACCAATGAAGACATCATTGCCGTCATCAAGATCCTCGTGGACCTGCGCAACGGCCGCGGCGAGATCGACGACATCGATCACCTGGGAAACCGCCGCGTGCGGTCGGTGGGCGAGCTCGCGGAAAACCAGTTCCGTTCGGGGCTGGTGCGCGTCGAGCGCGCGGTGAAGGAACGTCTCGGCCAGGCCGAGTCGGACAACCTGTTGCCGCACGACCTCATCAACGCCAAGCCGATCTCGGCCGCGATCAAGGAGTTCTTCGGCTCGTCGCAATTGTCGCAGTTCATGGACCAGACGAATCCGCTGTCCGAGATCACGCACAAGCGCCGCGTGTCCGCGCTCGGGACCGGGCGGCCTGACGCGCGAGCGCGCGGGCTTCGAAGTGCGCGACGTGCATCCGACGCACTACGGCCGCGTGTGCCCGATCGAGACGCCTGAAGGCCCGAACATCGGCCTCATCAACTCGCTCGCGCTGTATGCCCGCACCAACGAATACGGCTTCCTCGAGACGCCGTATCGCCGCGTCGCCGACAGCAAGGTCACCGACCAGATCGACTTTCTCTCTGCGATCGAGGAAGGCCAGTTCGTCATCGCCCAGGCCAACGCCAAGGTCGACAAGCACGGCAAGCTGGCGGACGAGCTCGTGTCCTGCCGCAGCAAGAACGAGTTCATGCTGTCGACCGCCGACAAGGTCAACTACATGGACGTCGCGCCATCGCAGATCGTGTCGGTGGCGGCATCGCTGATCCCGTTCCTCGAGCACGACGACGCCAACCGCGCATTGATGGGTTCGAACATGCAGCGGCAGGCCGTGCCGTGCCTGCGTCCGGAAAAGCCGCTCGTCGGCACCGGCGTGGAGCGCACCGCCGCGGTCGACTCCGGCACCGCCGTGATGGCGCGCCGGGGCGGCAAGGTCGACTACATCGACGCATCGCGGATCGTCGTGCGCGTGCACGACTCGGAAACGGCGGCCGGTGAAGTCGGCGTCGACATCTACAACCTGACGAAGTACAAGCGGTCGAACCAGAACACCAACATCAACCAGCGGCCGCTGGTCGTCGTGGGCGACGTCATCGCCAAGGGTGACGTCATCGCCGACGGCGCGTCCACCGACATGGGCGAGCTGGCGCTCGGGCAGAACATGCTCGTCGCGTTCATGCCCTGGAACGGCTACAACTACGAAGACTCGATCCTGATCAGCGAGCGCGTGGTCGGCGACGACCGCTACACGTCGATCCACATCGAGGAACTCTCCGTCGTCGCGCGCGACACCAAGCTGGGACCCGAGGAAATCACGCGCGACATCTCCAGCCTGGGCGAAGGCCAGCTGGGTCGTCTCGACGACTCCGGCATCGTCTACATCGGCGCGGAAGTCGAAGCCGGCGACGTGCTGGTCGGCAAGGTCACGCCGAAGGGCGAGACGCAATTGACGCCGGAAGAGAAGCTGCTGCGCGCGATCTTCGGCGAAAAGGCCTCGGACGTGAAGGACACCAGCTTGCGCGTTCCGTCGGGAATCTCGGGCACGGTGATCGACGTGCAGGTGTTCACGCGCGAAGGCATCGAGCGCGACAAGCGCGCCGCGCAGATCATCGACGACGACCTGAAGGGCTATCGCAAGGACCTGAACGACCAGCTGCGCATCGTCGAGAACGACCAGTACGCCCGGATCGAGAAACTGATTTCGGGCAAGGTCGTCAATGGCGGCCCGAAGAAGATCGCCAAGGGTGCCAAGGTCACCAAGGAGTACCTGGAGAGCGTTCCGCGTCACGACTGGTTCGACATCCGTCTTTCCAACGAGGAATCGGCGCAGCAGCTCGAAGCGAGCAAGGAATCGCTCGCCAAGCTGCGCGACCAGTTCGACGCGATGTTCGACCTGAAGAAGAAGAAGCTCACGCAGGGCGACGAATTGCCGCCGGGCGTGCAGAAGATGGTCAAGGTCTACGTGGCGGTGAAGCGCCGCCTGCAGCCGGGCGACAAGATGGCAGGACGCCACGGCAACAAGGGCGTGGTGTCGAAGATCGTTCCGGTGGAAGACATGCCGTACATGGCGGATGGCACGCCGGTCGACATCGTGCTGAACCCGCTGGGCGTGCCGTCGCGGATGAACGTCGGGCAGATCCTCGAAGTCCACCTGGGCTGGGCCGCCAAGGGGCTCGGTCGCAAGATCGACGACATGCTGAAGGCGGAGGCGAAGGCGGCCGACGTGCGCAAGTTCCTGGAGAAGATCTACAACACGACCGGGCGCGCAGAGAACCTCGACGCGTTCGACGATGCCGAGATCGTCCATCTTGCCGAGAACCTCAAGGGTGGCGTGCCGTTCGCGACCCCGGTGTTCGACGGCGCGACGGAAGAGGAGATCAAGGGCATGCTCGACATGGCCGGTCTCCCGCGTTCGGGCCAGGTGACGCTGCACGACGGTCGCACCGGCGAGTCATTCGACCGCCAGGTCACCGTCGGCTTCATGCACGTGCTCAAGCTGCATCACCTGGTCGACGACAAGATGCACGCGCGTTCGACCGGACCGTACAGCCTCGTCACGCAGCAGCCGCTTGGCGGCAAGGCGCAGTTCGGCGGCCAGCGCTTCGGCGAAATGGAAGTCTGGGCGCTCGAAGCCTACGGCGCGGCGTACACGCTGCAGGAGATGCTCACGGTCAAGTCCGACGACGTCAACGGCCGCACCAAGGTCTACGAGAACATCGTCAAGGGCGAGCACAAGATCGAGGCCGGCATGCCGGAGTCGTTCAACGTGCTGGTGAAGGAAATTCGCTCGCTCGCCATCGACGTGGACATGGAACGCGACTGACCGTCAGAACCGCTGACCGAATTGAATTGGATGTAACTCCGAAACGAATTACTCGGGAGTACGCATGAAAGCATTGCTCGATCTGTTCAAGCAGGTAACGCAGGAAGAAGAATTCGATGCCATCCGCATCGGCCTGGCGTCGCCGGAAAAAATCCGCTCGTGGTCGTACGGCGAGGTGAAGAAGCCGGAAACGATCAACTACCGCACGTTCAAGCCGGAGCGTGATGGCCTGTTCTGCGCCAAGATCTTCGGGCCGGTCAAGGACTACGAGTGCCTGTGCGGCAAGTACAAGCGCCTGAAGCACCGCGGCGTGATCTGCGAGAAGTGCGGCGTCGAAGTGACGCTGGCCAAGGTGCGCCGCGAGCGCATGGGCCACATCGAACTGGCCTCGCCGGTCGCGCACATCTGGTTCCTGAAGTCGCTGCCGTCGCGGATGGGCATGGTGCTCGACATGACGCTGCGCGACATCGAACGCGTGCTGTACTTCGAAGCGTTCGTGGTGACGGATCCCGGCCTGACGCCGCTCAATCGCGCGCAGCTGCTGACCGAAGACGACTACCTGGCCAAGCTCGAGCAGTACGGTGACGACTTCGACGCCTACATGGGCGCCGAAGGCATCCGCGCGCTGCTCAAGTCGCTCGACGTGAATCACGAGATCGACAAGCTGCGCAAGGAACTCGAGACCACCGGCTCGGACACCAAGATCAAGAAGATCGCCAAGCGCCTGAAGGTGCTCGAGGCGTTCAACAAGTCGGGCATCAAGCCGGAGTGGATGATCCTGGAAGTGCTGCCGGTGCTGCCGCCGGAACTGCGTCCGCTGGTCCCGCTGGACGGCGGCCGCTTCGCGACGTCCGACTTGAACGACCTGTACCGCCGCGTGATCAACCGCAACAACCGGTTGAAGCGGCTGCTCGAACTGAAAGCGCCGGACATCATCGTGCGCAACGAGAAGCGGATGCTGCAGGAAGCCGTCGACTCGCTGCTCGACAACGGCCGCCGCGGCAAGGCGATGACGGGCGCCAACAAGCGTCCGCTGAAGTCGCTCGCCGACATGATCAAGGGCAAGGGCGGACGCTTCCGCCAGAACCTGCTGGGCAAGCGCGTCGACTACTCGGGCCGTTCGGTCATCGTCGTGGGCCCGCAGTTGAAGCTGCATCAGTGCGGCCTGCCCAAGCTGATGGCGCTCGAGCTCTTCAAGCCGTTCATCTTCAACAAGCTCGAAACGATGGGCCTGGCGACCACGATCAAGGCCGCCAAGAAGATGGTCGAGGCGCAGGAGCCGGTGGTCTGGGACATTCTCGAGGAAGTCATCCGCGAGCACCCGGTCATGCTGAACCGCGCGCCGACGCTGCATCGCCTGGGCATCCAGGCGTTCGAGCCGGTGCTGATCGAAGGCAAGGCCATCCAGCTGCATCCGCTGGTCTGCACGGCGTTCAACGCCGACTTCGACGGCGACCAGATGGCCGTCCACGTGCCGCTGTCGCTGGAAGCGCAGATGGAAGCGCGCACGCTGATGCTCGCGTCCAACAACGTGCTGCTGCCGTCCAACGGCGAGCCTTGCATCGTGCCGTCGCAGGACATCGTGCTGGGCCTGTATTACGCCACGCGGGAAAAGATCAACGCGCCGGGCGAAGGCCAGATGTTCTCGGACTTGGCGGAAGTGTCGCGTGCGTACGAGTCGCGCCAGGCCGAACTGCATGCGCGGGTGAAGGTTCGCATCAAGGAAATCGAACTGAAGGCCGGCCCGGACGGGACGACCGAGAAGGTCGAGAAGATCACCCGCTACGAAACGACGGTCGGCCGCGCGCTGCTGTCGGAGATCCTGCCGCCTGGGCTGCCGTTCTCGTTCATCAACAAGCCGCTCAAGAAGAAGGAAATCTCGCGCATCATCAACGCGAGCTTCCGCCGCTGCGGCTTGCGCGAAACGGTCATCTTCGCGGACAAGCTGATGCAGGCCGGCTATTCGCTCGCCACGCGCGGAGGCATTTCCTTCGCCGCCGACGACATGCTGGTGCCGGTGGAAAAGGTCGCGATCATCAGCGAGGCCGAAGGCCAGGTGAAGGAAATCCAGGCGCAGTACACGTCGGGTCTCGTCACCGAGGGTGAGCGCTACAACAAGGTCGTCGATATCTGGGGCCGCGCCGGCGACGAAATCGCCAAGGCGATGATGGCGCAGCTGGGCACCATGGAAGTCAAGGATGCCGAAGGCACCATGGTGAAGCAGGACTCGTTCAATTCGATCTTCATGATGGCCGATTCCGGCGCGCGGGGTTCCGCGGCGCAGATTCGCCAGCTGGCCGGCATGCGCGGCCTGATGGCCAAGCCGGACGGCTCGATCATCGAGACGCCGATCACGGCCAATTTCCGTGAAGGCCTGAACGTGCTGCAGTACTTCATCTCGACGCACGGTGCGCGGAAGGGTCTCGCGGACACGGCGCTGAAGACGGCCAACTCGGGGTACCTGACCCGGCGCCTGGTCGACGTGACGCAGGATCTGGTGGTGACGGAAGACGATTGCGGCACCAGCAACGGTGTGGCGATGAAGGCGCTGGTCGAAGGCGGCGAAGTGATCGAGCCGTTGCGCGAGCGCATCCTCGGCCGCTCCGTGGCAGCCGATGTCATCCATCCGGAAACGCAGGCGACGCTGTATCACCCGGGCACGCTGCTGGGCGAGGACGAGGTCGACGAGATCGAAGCGCTGGGCATCGACGAAGTCAAGGTGCGCACGCCGCTCACCTGCGACACGCGTCACGGCCTGTGCGCGACGTGCTACGGCCGCGACCTGGGCCGCGGCCATCTGGTCAACGTCGGCGAAGCGGTCGGCGTCATCGCCGCGCAATCGATCGGCGAGCCAGGCACGCAGTTGACGATGCGGACGTTCCACATCGGCGGCGCGGCGTCGCGTACGGCGGCGGTATCGCAGATCGAGTCGAAGTCGGCGGGTACCGTGCGATTCTCGGCGCTGATGCGCTACGTCACCGGCGGCAAGGGCGACCTGATCGTCATCGCGCGTTCCGGCGAAGTGCTGATCCATGACGACAACGGCCGCGAGCGCGAGCGCCACAAGGTGCCGTACGGCGCCACGCTGCAGGTCAAGGACGGCGACAACGTCAAGGCCGGCAAGGTGCTGGCGATGTGGGACGCGACCGCGCGTCCGATCATCACCGAGTACGCGGGCCGCGTGAAGTTCGAGCACGTGGAGGAAGGCGTCACGGTCGCCAAGCAGGTGGACGACGTGACGGGCCTGTCGACCCTCGTCGTCATCGATCCGAAGCGCCGCGCGACGGCTACGGCCAAGGGCGTGCGTCCGCAGGTCAAACTGCTGGACGAGAGCGGCGAGGAGATCAAGCTCGCCGGTTCGGAACTGCCGGTCAACATCACGTTCCAGCTGGGCTCCATCATCACGGTGAAGGACGGCCAGCAGGTCGCGGTGGGCGAAGTGCTCGCGCGGATCCCGCAGGAAACGTCGAAGACCCGCGACATCACGGGCGGCCTGCCGCGCGTGGCGGAGCTCTTCGAAGCGCGCTCGCCGAAGGACGCGGGCATGCTGGCGGAAGTCACGGGCACGGCGTCGTTCGGCAAGGACACCAAGGGCAAGCAGCGCCTGGTGATCACCGACATGGACGGCGTCGCGCACGAGTTCCTGATCACCAAGGACAAGCACGTCACGGTGCACGACGGGCAGGTGGTGAACAAGGGCGAGACGATCGTCGACGGTCCGGCCGATCCGCACGACATCCTGCGCTTGCTGGGGGTGGAAGCGCTCGCGCGCTACATCACCGACGAGGTGCAGGACGTCTACCGGCTGCAGGGCGTGAAGATCAACGACAAGCACATCGAGGTGATCGTGCGCCAGATGCTGCGCCGGGTGGTCATCACCGAGCCGGGCGATACGCGCTTCATCCGCGAGGAAGGCGTGGAGCGCTCGGAGCTGTTCGACGAGAACGACAAGGCGTTGAAGGATGGCAAGGAGCCGGCGCAGTACCACCATCTGCTGCTGGGCATCACCAAGGCGTCGCTGTCGACGGATTCGTTCATCTCTGCGGCGTCGTTCCAGGAAACCACGCGCGTCCTCACCGAGGCCGCGATCATGGGCAAGCGGGACGACCTGCGCGGACTGAAGGAAAACGTCATCGTCGGCCGCCTGATTCCGGCGGGCACGGGCCTGGCGTACCACACGGCACGCAAGCGCCTGAAGATGATGGGGCCGGAAGCGGCGGCGGCGGCCGAGGCGGCGTTCGCGCCGGCGGACGAAGTCGCGCCGACGACCTCGGAGGCGGCTGCCGACGCTGCCTGACACAGCATCTCTGCAATGCGTTGGACGACGGGCTGGCGATCATCGCCGGCCCGTTTTTTTGGTTCGCTGATTTGGCGCGCGGAGCGGGGCCTTCGCCTCGGGCTCAGGTGCCACCAGACATGCCGTCGGGTGCGTGATTCGCCGCGCGCCGGGCAGTCAACCCACGACTACCCGGCTGCGCGCGCACGCACACCGCCGGCGGCGGCACATTCGCCCGCGGCGAAGGCCCCACTCCGCGCTTCGGTAGCGCCTCGCGCAGGCCTCGCAGGGGGTCGGGGCTGCACAGGCGCCCGTGAGTCGCGCCGGCCGTCGCGGGTGGCGCGGCAAGCGAAGTCTTGTGTTGACGAGCGAAGGCGCGCCGGGTACCCGCAGGCCGGCGTTTGCGACTCCCGGGCGCCTGCGCAGCCCCGACCCCCTGCGAGGGGCCGACGACTCCGCGTTTGAGGTTTTTAGGCCGGAAAAGGCGTGTCGGCCCGAAAATCGGCCCGCCGCCCCGTTTTGCACCGCAGCAGGGTATTGACCCAAAAGGCGTTTGGCCCCTATAATCGCAGTCTTTTCTCCCCTTGGCAGCCCGGTAAACAAGACCGAGTCGCGGCCGAAGCGGGTGGGCGTACCCGGTCGCAGCACGGAAACACATGAGGTCGACCGAGGCGCTAAAGAGTGGTCCGTGCGTCGTGCCGGTGGTTCAAAACCGGTGCCTAGCGTGGGCCACTTTGATTTGTTGCAGACCGAATTGTGCTTGGACCGGCGCGAACCGGATTGGAATTGCGGAGTTCGCGGTTTTTGCCCGGTGGTTACACGTCGCAGTTTCGGGAAGCCGGCTGAATCACCTGGCCGAGCATTAAGCCCCGCGGTGCCTGGCTGGAAACGGTCGGGAAACCGCACGAAACGGAAAATTTAGATGCCAACGATCAATCAGCTCGTGCGTAAGGGCCGCAAGGCCCCCGTGTCGAAAAGCAAGGTGCCGGCGCTGCAGAACAGCCCGCAAAAGCGCGGCGTATGCACGCGTGTGTACACGACGACCCCGAAAAAGCCGAACTCGGCGCTGCGCAAGGTCGCCAAGGTGCGCCTGACCAACGGCTTCGAGGTCATCAGCTACATCGGCGGCGAAGGCCACAACCTGCAGGAGCACTCGGTGGTGCTGATCCGCGGCGGCCGCGTCAAGGACTTGCCGGGCGTGCGCTACCACATGGTGCGCGGCGCGCTCGACACCGCCGGCGTCAAGGATCGCAAGCAGGCCCGCTCGAAGTACGGCGCCAAGCGCCCCAAGGCTGCATAAGACCAACTAGCAAGGAAACGAGTCATGCCACGTCGTCGCGAAGTACCGAAGCGCGAGATCCTGCCGGATCCGAAGTTCGCCAGCACCGAAGTCGCCAAGTTCATCAACGTGCTGATGGACAGCGGCAAGAAGTCGGTCGCCGAACGGATCATCTACGGCGCGTTCGAGTCGATCGCCAAGAAGGGCGGCAAGGATCCGCTGGAAGTCTTCACGCAGGCACTGTCGAACTCGCGCCCGATGGTCGAAGTGAAGAGCCGCCGCGTGGGCGGCGCCAACTTCCAGGTCCCGGTCGAAGTGCGCCCCGTGCGGCGCACGGCGCTGGCCATGCGCTGGCTGCGCGAAGCGGCGCGCAAGCGCGGCGAGAAGTCGATGGGGCAGCGTCTCGCGGCGGAGCTGATCGAAGCGTCCGAAGGGCGTGGCGGCGCGGTCAAGAAGCGCGAGGAAGTGCACCGCATGGCCGAGGCGAACAAGGCGTTCTCGCATTTCAGATTCTAGAACCTACGAAAAACATTTCAAGGCGGATCTCACGAGCAATGAAAAGAAGCCTTTCATTGCTCGAACGTGAAAAGAATTCTATGCCCAGAGTCACCCCAATTGATCGGTATCGCAACATTGGAATCAGTGCGCACATAGACGCAGGCAAGACCACGACCACCGAACGCATCCTGTTCTACACAGGTGTGTCCCACAAGATCGGCGAAGTGCATGACGGCGCCACCGTCATGGACTGGATGGAGCAGGAGCGCGAGCGCGGCATCACGATCACGTCCGCGGCGACGACCTGTTTCTGGAAGGGGATGGACAAGAACTTCCCCGAACACCGCATCAACATCATCGACACCCCCGGCCACGTCGACTTCACGATCGAAGTCGAGCGGTCGATGCGCGTGCTCGACGGCGCGTGCATGGTCTATTGCGCGGTCGGCGGCGTGCAGCCGCAGTCGGAAACCGTGTGGCGGCAGGCCAACAAGTACAAGGTGCCGCGGCTTGCGTTCGTCAACAAGATGGACCGCCAGGGCGCGAACTTCTTCAAGGTCTACGACCAGATGAAGGCGCGCCTCAAGGCCAACCCGGTGCCCATCCAGATCCCGATCGGCGCCGAGGAAAAGTTCGAAGGCGTCGTCGACCTGATCAGGATGCAGGCCATCTACTGGGACGAGAAGTCGCAGGGGATGAAGTACGAAATGCGTCCGATCCCGGCCGAGCTCGAAGCGACCGCCAAGGAATGGCGCGAAAAGATGCTCGAGAGCGCCGCCGAGGCGAACGAAGAGCTGATGAACAAGTACCTCGAGTCGGGCGACCTGACTCCCGAGGAGATCAAGCTCGGCCTGCGCACGCGCACGATCGCCAGCGAAATCGTGCCGATGATGTGCGGGTCCGCGTTCAAGAACAAGGGCGTCCAGGCCATGCTGGATGCCGTGATCGAATACATGCCTGCGCCGACGGACATCCCGCCGGTGAAGGGCGAGCTCGAGAACGGCAAGATGGGCGAGCGCAAGCCCGCCGACGACGAATCGTTCTCGGCGCTGGCGTTCAAGATCATGACCGACCCCTACGTCGGCCAGCTGATCTTCTTCCGCGTCTATTCGGGCGTCATCAATTCGGGCGACACGATCTACAACCCGATCAAGGGACGCAAGGAACGCATCGGCCGCATCCTGCAGATGCACGCCAACCAGCGCGAAGAGCTGAAGGAAGTGCGCGCCGGCGACATCGCCGCGGCCGTCGGATTGAAGGAAGCGACGACGGGCGACACGCTGTGCGACCCGGCGCACGTGATCATGCTCGAGAAGATGATCTTCCCGGAGCCGGTGATCCACGTCGCGGTCGAGCCGAAGACCAAGGCCGACCAGGAAAAGATGGGCATCGCGCTCAATCGCCTTGCGCAGGAAGACCCGTCGTTCCGCGTCCATACCGACGAGGAATCGGGCCAGACGATCATTTCGGGGATGGGCGAGCTCCACCTCGAGATCCTGGTCGACCGCATGAAGCGCGAATTCGGCGTGGAAGCCAACGTCGGCGCGCCGCAGGTGGCGTACCGCGAAGCCATCCGCAAGCCGGTCCAGGTCGAAGGCAAGTTCATCAAGCAGTCCGGCGGTCGCGGCCAGTACGGCCACGTCTGGATCAAGATGGAGCCGAACGAAAAGGGCAAGGGCTACGAGTTCGTCGACGCGATCAAGGGCGGCACGGTGCCGCGCGAGTTCATCCCGGCCGTGGCCAAGGGACTGATCGAAACGCTGCCCAATGGCGTGCTGGCCGGGTTCCCGGTCGTCGACGTCAAGGTCACGCTGTTCGACGGTTCCTACCACGACGTCGACTCGAACGAAAACGCGTTCAAGATGGCCGCGTCGATGGCGTTCAAGGACGGCATGCGCCAGGCGAACCCGGTGCTGCTCGAGCCGATGATGGCGGTCGAGGTCGAGACGCCCGAGGACTTCATGGGCAACGTCGTCGGCGACCTGTCGTCGCGGCGCGGCATGATCCAGGGCATGGACGACCTGCCCACGGGCAAGGTGATCAAGGCCGAAGTTCCGTTGGCCGAAATGTTCGGATACTCGACGACACTGCGTTCGCTGTCGCAGGGTCGCGCGACGTACACGATGGAATTCAAGCACTACACCGAGGCGCCCAAGAACGTCGCCGAGGCAGTGATCAACAAGAAATCCTGATCGTTAAGGACTATCAATCATGGCAAAAGGCAAATTCAATCGTACGAAGCCGCACGTGAACGTGGGGACGATTGGGCACGTTGATCACGGCAAGACGACGCTGACGGCGGCGCTGACGCTGGTGCTGTCGAAGCTGTTTGGTGGGGAGGCGAAGGCGTACGACCAGATCGACGCGGCGCCGGAGGAGAAGGCGCGCGGGATCACGATCAACACGGCGCACGTGGAGTACGAGACCAAGAACCGGCACTACGCGCACGTGGACTGCCCGGGGCACGCGGACTACATCAAGAACATGATCACGGGTGCGGCGCAGATGGATGGCGCGATCCTGGTGGTGAGTGCGGCGGACGGGCCGATGCCGCAGACGCGGGAGCACATTCTGCTGGCGCGTCAGGTGGGGGTGCCGTACATCGTCGTGTACATGAACAAGGCCGACATGGTCGACGACGCGGAGCTGCTGGAGCTCGTCGAGATGGAAATTCGGGAACTGCTGAGCAAGTACCAGTTTCCTGGGGACAAGACGCCGATCGTGACCGGGTCGGCGAAGATGGCGCTGGACGGGGACAAGAGCGAGATGGGCGAGGGCTCGATCCTGAAGCTGGCGGAGGCGCTGGACAGCTACATTCCGGAGCCGAAGCGGCTGATCGACGGGCCGTTCCTGATGCCGGTGGAAGACGTGTTTTCGATCTCGGGCCGGGGCACGGTGGTGACCGGGCGGGTGGAGCGCGGGATTGTGAAGGTGGGGGAGAACCTGGAGATCGTCGGGTTGAAGCCGACCTTGCAGACGGTGTGCACGGGGGTGGAGATGTTCCGCAAGCTCTTGGATCAGGGGCAGGCGGGGGACAACGTCGGCGTGCTGCTTGCGCGGCACCAAGCGGGAAGAGGTGGAGCGGGGGCAGGTGTTGGCCAAGCCGGGCTCGATCACGCCGCACACCAAGTTCACGTGCGAGGTGTACATCCTGAGCAAGGAAGAGGGTGGTCGGCATACGCCGTTCTTCCCGGGGTACCGGCCGCAGTTTTATTTCCGGACCACGGACGTGACCGGCAGCTGCGTGCTGCCGGAGGGCACGGAGATGGTGATGCCTGGGGACAACGTGTCGTTGACGGTGACGCTGATTGCGCCGATCGCGATGGAAGAGGGCTTGCGCTTCGCGATTCGCGAAGGCGGCCGCACCGTCGGCGCCGGCGTCGTCGCCAAGATTCTGGAGTAATAGATGAACAACCAACGCATCCGCATCCGCCTGAAGGCGTTCGACTACAAGTTGATCGACCAGTCGGCGCTGGAAATCGTCGAGACGGCGAAGCGCTCCGGCGCGGTCGTCAAGGGCCCGGTGCCGCTGCCGACGAAGATCGAGCGGTTCGACGTCCTGCGCTCGCCGCACGTCAACAAGACGTCGCGCGACCAGTTCGAAATTCGTACGCACCTGCGGCTGATGGACATCATCGACCCGACCGACAAGACGGTCGACCAGCTGATGAAGCTCGACCTGCCGGCGGGTGTCGATGTGGAAATCAAACTACAGTGATTCGTCGCAAAGTAAAAACCTACTTTGCGCCGGAACGGCAAGAGTTGGACGAAAAGCTTGGGACGGCCCGGCGCTTTTCGTAAGTGGAAGAACCAAACGAACCTTCGGTCAATCGTAATCGAGGGTGTTGAAAGGAAGTCAAAATGAGCCTCGGACTCGTCGGGCGCAAAGTGGGCATGACCCGCGTCTTCACCGATGATGGCGCCGCCATCCCGGTGACGGTGCTGGACGTCGCCAACAACCGCGTCACGCAGATCAAGACTCCCGAGACCGACGGCTATGCGGCCGTGCAGGTCACCTATGGCAAGCGTCGCGCATCGCGCGTGACCAAGGCCCAGGCGGGCCACCTCGCGAAGGCGGGCGTGGAAGCAGGTGTCGTCCTCAAGGAATTCCAGATTCCGGCGGACGACCTTTCCAAATTCAAGCCTGGCGATGTCGTCGGCGTGGATACGTTCGCCGTCGGCCAGCTGGTCGACGTGACGGGCACCACGAAGGGGCGCGGCTTTTCGGGCGTGATCAAGCGCCACCACTTCAGCTCCAACCGCGCGTCGCACGGCAATTCGCGCTCGCACAACACGCCGGGCTCCATCGGCATGGCGCAGGATCCGGGCCGCGTGTTTCCGGGCAAGCGCATGGCGGGCCAGCTCGGCAATGTCACGCGCACGACGCAGCTCCTTTCGGTCGTTCGCGTCGATGCGGAACGCGGCCTGCTGCTGGTCAAGGGCTGCGTGCCCGGCGCCGACGGCGGCCACATCGTCGTCCTTCCTTCGGTGAAGACGCCGATCAAGAAGGGGGCGTGACCATGGAACTCAGAATGATCGACGGCAACGGCAAGCCGGGCGCCAAGCTCCAGGCGTCCGACGACCTGTTCGGCCGGGAATACAACGAAGCGCTGGTGCATCAGGTCGTCGTTGCCTATCAGGCGAACGCGCGGCAGGGCACGCGCGCGCAGAAGGGCCGTGCCGACATCAACAAGTCGCACAAGAAGCCCTGGGCGCAAAAAGGCACGGGCCGCGCGCGCGCCGGACAGGCGAACAGCCCGCTGTGGCGCGGCGGCGGCAAGATCTTCCCGTCCTCGCCCGACGAGAATTTCTCGCACAAGGTCAACCGCAAGATGTATCGCGCGGGACTCGCCTCGATCCTGTCGCAGCTGGTCCGCGAGGAACGGCTGTCGGTGATCGAGGACCTGGCGCTGGACTCGCCCAAGACCAAGCAGTTCGCGCAGAAGATCAAGGCCTTCGGGCTGACGGGCAACGTGCTCGTCGTCACCGACAACCTGGATGACAACACGTACTTGTCGTCGCGCAACCTGCACGACGTGCTGGTGCTCGAGACGCGCGAAGTCGATCCGGTCAGCCTCGTCCGCTTCAAGAACGTGCTGCTGACGAAGGGCGCCGTGACGCAATTCGAGGAGATGCTGGGATGAACGCCACGACCAGCGACAAGAAGAAATTCAACGCGGAGCGCCTGATGACGGTGCTGCTGGCCCCGGTCATCTCGGAAAAGGCCACGTTCATCGCGGACAAGCATTCGCAGGTGATCTTCCGTGTGACCCCTGACGCGACCAAGCCCGAAGTGAAGGCGGCGGTCGAGTTGATGTGGAAGGTCGAGGTGGACACGGTCCAGATCGCGATCGTCAAGGGCAAGGAAAAGCGCTTCGGCAAGTACATCGGCCGGCGTCGTGGCTGGAAGAAGGCGTACGTCAGCCTGAAGCCGGGCCAGGAAATCAACTTCGCGACGGAGTCCTGACATGCCTCTAGTCAAAGTCAAGCCAACGTCGCCGGGCCGCCGCGCGATGGTGAAGGTCGTCAATCCCGACCTGCACAAGGGTGCGCCGGTCGCCGCGCTGGTCGAGCACCAGAAGCGTGGTTCGGGCCGCAACAACAACGGCCACATCACGATGCGCCACAAGGGCGGCGGCCACAAGCATCACTACCGGATCGTCGACTTCAAGCGCAACAAGGACGGCGTCCCGGCGAAGGTCGAGCGCCTCGAATACGACCCGAACCGCAGCGCCAACCTCGCGTTGCTGCTGTACACGGACGGCGAGCGCCGCTACATCATCGCGCCGCGTGGCGTCGCCGTGGGCACGCCGCTGATGTCGGGCATCGAAGCCGCCATCAAGCCGGGCAATTGCCTGCCGCTGCGCAACATCCCGGTCGGCACGACGGTGCATTGCATCGAGATGCAGCAGGGCAAGGGCGCGCAGATCGCGCGTTCGGCCGGCACCTCCGCGCAGCTGCTCGCGCGTGAAGGCATCTACGCGCAGTTGCGGCTTCGCTCCGGCGAAATCCGCAAGGTGCACGTCGACTGCCGTGCAGTCATCGGCGAAGTCGGTAACGAAGAGCACAGCCTGCGTTCGATCGGCAAGGCCGGCGCCAACCGCTGGCGCGGCATCCGCCCGACGGTGCGCGGCATCTGCATGAATCCGGTCGACCACCCGCACGGTGGCCGTTCCAACGGCGGCGGCCATCCGGTCTCGCCGTGGGGCACGCCGACCAAGGGCTACAAGACGCGCAGCAACAAGCGCACGGACGTGATGATCGTCCGCCGCCGCCACGCGACAAAGGGATAAGCAATGGCTCGTTCAATCAAGAAGGGCCCGTTCGTCGACGCCCACCTGCAGGCCAAGGTGGAAAAGGCGCGCGCGGTCAGCGACAAGAAGCCGATCAAGACCTGGTCGCGCCGGTCCACCATCACGCCGGATTTCGTCGGGCTGACGGTCGCCGTGCACAACGGCAAGGCGCACATCCCGGTCTACGTGTCGGAAAACATGGTTGGCCACAAGCTGGGCGAATTCGCGCTGACGCGCACCTTCAAGGGCCACTCGGCCGACAAGAAGGTGGCTGCCCCCGCGCCGCCCCGGAAGAAGTAAGGAGCACTGACGATGCAAACCACTGCCACGCTGCGCGGCGTTCGCCTGTCGGCCCAGAAGGGCCGGCTGGTCGCCGACCAGATCCGCGGGTTGCCGGTCGACCGCGCGTTGAGCGTTCTCGCGTTCAGCCCGAAGAAGGGCGCCAAGATCATCAAGAAGGTGCTGGAGTCCGCGATCGCGAACGCCGAGCACAACGACGGCGCCGACATCGACGAGCTCAAGGTCAAGACCATCTACATCGACAAGGCCGAGACGCTGAAGCGCACCAGCGCGCGCGCCAAGGGTCGCGGCAACATCATCGGCAAGCAGAGCTGCCACATCCACGTCGTCGTTGGCGACGGAAACTAAGGGATCAATAGGTCATGGGTCAGAAGATCAATCCGACCGGTTTCCGTCTTGCCGTCAACCGGAACTGGACGTCGAAGTGGTATTCGAACAGCAAGAACTACGCGCCGACGCTGGCGCAGGACATCCGCATCCGCGAATACCTGGGCAAGAAACTCTCCCACGCCTCGGTGTCGAAGATCACCATCGAGCGCCCGGCGAAGAACGCCCGCATCACGATTCACAGCGCGCGTCCCGGCGTCGTCATCGGCAAGAAGGGCGAGGACATCGAGACGCTGCGCGCTGACTTGAAGCGCATGATGGGCGGCGACGTCGGCCTCAACATCGAGGAAATCCGCAAGCCGGAAATCGACGCGCAGCTGATCGCCGACTCGATCGCGCAGCAGCTGGAAAAGCGGATCATGTTCCGCCGCGCGATGAAGCGCGCGATGCAAAACGCCATGCGCCTCGGCGCGCAGGGGATCAAGGTCATGTCGTCGGGACGCTTGAACGGCGCGGAAATCGCCCGCCGCGAGTGGTACCGCGAAGGCCGCGTTCCGCTGCACACGCTGCGGGCCGACATCGACTACGGCTTTTCCGAGGCGCGCACGACGTACGGCGTGATCGGCATCAAGGTCTGGGTGTTCAGGGGCGAAGTGATGCCGCACAACGGAGAACCCGCGCAGGCGCCGGCACCGGCACCCGCGCCGGCGCGTCCGCGTCGCGCAGGACCAGGAGCGAAGAATGCTGCAACCAGCTAGAAGGAAGTACCGCAAGGAACAGAAGGGCCGCAACAAGGGCGTGGCGACCGTCGGCAACAAGGTCAGCTTCGGCGAGTACGGCCTGAAGGCGGTCGGCCGCGGCCGGCTGACCGCGCGCCAGATCGAAGCGGCGCGCCGTGCCATGACGCGCCACATCAAGCGCGGTGGCCGCATCTGGATCCGCATCTTCCCGGACAAGCCGATGTCGAAGAAGCCCGCCGAAGTGCGGATGGGCAACGGCAAGGGCAATCCCGAGTTCTACGTGGCCGAGATCGTGCCCGGCAAGGTGCTCTACGAGATGGACGGCGTCGAGGAGGCGCTGGCTCGCGAGGCGTTCGCGCTGGCATCGGCCAAGCTGCCGATCAAGACGACGTTCGTGCACCGGCTGATCGGCGGCTAACGGGCACATGAGGACCGAATCGTGAAAAAGACCGAAACCAAGAAGTCGCTGGCGGGCAAGTCCCCGGCAGAGCTGCAGAAGGAACTGGAAGCGCTGCTGCGCGAGCAGTTCGGCCTGCGCATGCAAGCGGCGACCCAGCAGCTCCAGGACACGTCCAAGCTCCAGACCGTCCGGCGCGGGATTGCCCGCGTGCGCACGCTGATGGGTCAAGCAGAAGAGCCAACTGAGGGGCCAACAGGCATGAACGAGCAAGCCAACACGAAGGCGGCCGACGCGGCTGCCGGCGCGCAAGGCGCTGATCCAGACCCTGACGGGCCGCGTGGTCAGCGACAAGATGAACAAGACGGTCACTGTGCTGGTCGAGCGCCGCGTCAAGCATCCGCTCTACGGCAAGATCGTCATGAAGTCGGCGAAATACCACGCGCACGACGAGACCAACGAGTGCAAGGAAGGTGATCTGGTCGAGATCGCCGCCACGCGCAAGTTGTCCAAGACAAAGGCGTGGCGCGTGTCGAGCATCCTGGAAAAGGCGCAGCCGGTCTGACCAGGCACGGGGCGCAGTCGGTCCCAAAGGGACGGGGACTTGTGCAATGCGCAAATTCCCGTCATAATTACTGTTTTCGCCTGCCGCGGACAACAGTTTTTGGTCCCGCGGTGGTGTCTCCCCGTACGGGGTCCAAAACTGGCCGCCAGAACGTTGTCCGCAGCGTTTTGACCATGGACCTTCGAGCCTTCCGGGTCGGTTGACCGGAACGCGGCGAAGGACGGCGGTTCAAGTTGGAGAGTTTGCAATGATCCAGATGCAGTCGGTACTGGACGTCGCCGATAACACCGGCGCGCGCTCCGTGATGTGTATCAAGGTATTGGGCGGCAGCAAGCGCCGGTACGCGCACATCGGCGACGTGATCAAGGTTTCGGTGAAGGATGCCGCACCGCGCGGTCGCGTCAAGAAGGGCGAGATCTACAACGCAGTCGTCGTGCGCACCCGCAAGGGCGTCCGCCGCCCGGACGGCGCGCTGATCCGCTTCGACAAGAACGCCGCAGTGCTGCTCAACGCCAAGCTCGAGCCGATCGGCACGCGCATCTTCGGACCGGTCACGCGCGAGCTGCGCAACGAGCGGTTCATGAAGATCGTGTCGCTCGCGCCGGAAGTTCTTTGAGCCAATCGAGAGCGCCCGCAGGAGAACAATGATGCGCAAGATCAAGAAGGGCGACAACGTCGTCGTCATCGCCGGCCGGGACAAGGGCAAGCGCGGAGACGTGGCGCGAATCGTCGATGACCGTCACGTGATCGTGAACGGCGTCAACACGGTGAAGAAGCACGCCAAGCCGAATCCGATGAAGAACCAGCCGGGCGGCATCGTCACCAAGGAAATGCCGATCGACGTCTCGAACGTCGCGATCTGGAATCCGGTCACGCAGAAGGCCGACCGCATCGGCATGCGTGTGCTCGAAGACGGCCGCAAGGTCCGCTTCTTCAAGGGCAACGGCGAGCAGCTCGTCTGAATCAGGGACCACAGGACACACGAACATGGCACGCCTCAAAGACACCTATACCAAGGATATCGCGCCCGCGCTGATGAAGCAGTTCGGGTACAAGTCGCCGATGCAGGTGCCGCGGATCACCAAGATCGTCCTCAACATGGGCGTCGGCGAAGCGATCGGCGACAAGAAAATCCTGGACAACGCCGTGGGCGACATGCAGAAGATCGCCGGGCAGAAGCCCGTGGTCACCAAGGCGCGCAAGGCCATCGCCGGATTCAAGATCCGCGAAGGCTATCCGATCGGCTGCATGGTCACGCTGCGCCAGAACCGCATGTACGAGTTCCTCGACCGCTTCGTCACGATCGCGCTGCCGCGCGTGCGCGACTTCCGGGGCATCTCGGGCCGCGCTTTCGACGGCCGTGGCAACTACAACATCGGCATCAAGGAACAGATCATCTTCCCGGAAATCGAGTACGACAAGATCGACGCAGTCCGGGGCATGAACATCTCGATCACGACGACCGCGAAGACGGACGCGGAAGCGCGCGCGCTGCTGACCGCGTTCAAGTTCCCGTTCAAGAACTGAAAGCCATCATGTCCAAACTGGCCCTGATCAATCGCAACGAGAAGCGCAAGAAGCTCGTCAAGAAGTTCGCCAAGAAGCACGCGGCGCTGCAGTCCATCGTGGACGACGCCAAGGCTTCCGACGAAGTTCGCTTCGCGGCGCGGCTCAAGATCCAGGCGTTGCCCCGCAACGCCAATCCGACCCGCGTGCGCAATCGCTGCGCGCTGACGGGACGCCCCCGCGGCGTGTTCAGCAAGTTCGGCCTGGGCCGCAACAAGCTGCGCGAATACGCAATGCGCGGCGAAATCCCCGGCATCGTCAAGGCCAGCTGGTAGCAGGGCAACTCAAGGGTACTTTATGAACATGACAGATCCCATCGCCGACATGCTGACCCGCATCCGCAATGCGCAGATGACGGAAAAAGCCACGGTTGTGATGCCTTCGTCGAAGGTCAAGATCGCGATCGCGAAGGTCCTGAAGGACGAGGGCTACATCGACGGATTCCTGGTCGCCGGCGAGGAAATCAAGCCGATGCTCGAGATCGCGCTGCGCTATCACGCGGGACGCGCCGTCATCGAGAAGATCGAGCGCGTGTCCACGCCGGGCCTTCGCGTCTACAAGAGCAAGGACGACATCCCCAAGGTGATGAACGGCCTTGGCATCGCCATCGTGTCGACGTCCCGCGGCGTCATGACGGATCGCAAGGCTCGCGCCACCGGTGTCGGCGGCGAAGTGCTGTGCATCGTCGCGTAACAGGAAACTGAGGGAAGACAGACATGTCACGCATCGGCAACAATCCGATCAAGCTGCCGCCCAAGGTCGAGGTCACCCTGGCTGCAGGCGAGATCACGGTCAAGGGTCCGCTGGGTTCGCTTACGCGCAAGTTCGGCGAGACGGTGTCCATCGAGAAAGACGGCGAGCAGCTCGTGTTCAAGGCGCTCGGCGAGGGAGCCGGCGCGATGCAGGGCACGCTGCGTGCGCTGGTCGCCAACATGGTCAAGGGTGTCACCGACGGCTACCAGCGCAAGCTGACGCTCGTCGGCGTCGGCTACCGCGCGCAGGCCGCGGGCGACAAGATCAACCTGTCGCTGGGTTTCTCGCATCCGGTCGTGCACACGATGCCCAAGGGCATCAAGGTCGAGACGCCGGCGCAGACGGAGATCATCGTCAAGGGCATCGACAAGCAGGCCGTCGGCCAGGTTGCCGCGGAAATCCGCGCCTACCGTCCGCCGGAGCCTTACAAGGGCAAGGGCGTGCGCTATGTCGACGAGCGCGTGATCATCAAAGAAACGAAGAAGAAGTAAGGACTCCTCATGGACAAGAAACAGGCTCGCAGCCGCCGCTCCCGCAAAACCCGGGTGCGCATCGCCGAGCAGCGCGCGACCCGCCTGGTGGTCAGCCGCTCGAATTGCCACATCTACGCGCAGATCATTGCGCCCGAAGGCGACAAGGTCCTGGCCAGCGCGTCGACGCTTGAAGCCGATGTCCGCAAGGACGGCAAGAGCGGCGGCAACAAGGCGGCCGCCGAGCTGGTTGGCAAGCGCATCGCCGAAAAGGCGAAGACGCTGGGCATCGAGGCGGTTGCGTTCGACCGTTCAGGATTCCGCTTCCACGGCCGCGTCAAGGCGCTGGCCGAAGCCGCCCGTGCGGGCGGTCTGAAGTTCTAAGCGTCAAGCACAGAGAAAACCATGGCCCAACAACGTTCGAATTCGAGAAATCAGCAGCAGGACGACCGCGGCGACGGCTTGAAGGAAAAGATGATCGGGATCAACCGCGTCACCAAGGTGGTGAAGGGCGGACGGATCCTGGGCTTCGCCGCGCTGACGGTGGTCGGCGACGGCGATGGCCGCGTGGGCATCGGCAAAGGCAAGGCGAAGGAAGTCCCGGTCGCCGTGCAAAAGGCGATGGAAGAGGCCCGCCGCAAGATGGTCAAGGTCAGCCTCAAGAAGGGCACGCTGCATCACGCTGTCGAAGGTCGCCATGGCGCGACCAAGGTGTTCATGCAGCCCGCGGCCGACGGTACCGGCGTGATTGCCGGCGGCCCGATGCGCGCGGTATTCGAAGTGGTCGGCGTGACCAACGTGCTGGCGAAGTGCCATGGCTCGACCAATCCGTACAACCTCGTGCGAGCCACGCTCAATGCGCTGCAGAACTGCAGCGCGCCGTCGGAAATCGCCGCCAAGCGCGGCAAGACCGTCGAAGAAATCCTGGGAGCCTGACAATGGCCGACAAGAAGAAAATCAAGCTGACGCTTGCCAAGGGGATCGCGCGGACGCGCCAGGACCATCGCGACACGGTGCGCGGCCTGGGGCTCAAGTGGACGAACCACTCGGTCGAGGTCATCGATACGCCGTGCAACCGCGGCATGATCAATAAGGTCAGCTACCTGCTCAAGGTCGTCGAGCAGTAAGCACGAGGCAACTTTAGGAAATCGCGTCATGCGACTCAATACAATGAAGCCGGCCGACGGCAGCAAGAAGAATCGGCGCCGCGTCGGGCGCGGCATCGGCTCGGGCCTGGGCAAGACTGCCGGCCGCGGCCACAAGGGACAAAGCTCCCGTTCCGGCGGCTTCCACAAGGTCGGCTTCGAAGGCGGCCAGATGCCGCTGCAGCGGCGGTTGCCGAAGCGTGGCTTCGTGTCGCTCGCCAAGAACGACCACGCGGAAATCCGCCTGTCGGACCTGCAGAAGCTGCCGCTCGTCGAATCGACATGCTGGCGCTGCAAGCAGCCGGCCTCGTGCCGGGCGTCGCCAAGACGGTCAAGGTCATCAGGACAGGGACGATGGAGAAGGCAGTGAAGCTAATGACGGGCGTGCTCGCGACCAAGGGCGCCAAGGCGGCGATCGAAGCGGCCGGCGGCAGCGTAGCCGATGTGCCTCCGCGCAAGGTGAAAGAAGTCGAGCAGAAGGCCTGGCAAAAGAAGGCGGCAGAGCAGAAAGCCGAACCAAAGGCCGAGCCAAAGGCCGAGCCGAAGGGCGAGAAGAAGGCCGCGAAGGCCGAAAAGGCCGCAAAGGGCGGGCCAAAGACCGAACAGAAGTCCGAGGGAAAGAAATAAGTGGCGCAAGGCAATCCAGCACAGAAGAGCGGTGACAGGTTCGGGGACCTCAAGCGACGCTTGTGGTTTCTGCTGCTCGCGCTCGTGGTTTACCGGATCGGGACGCACATCCCGGTGCCGGGCATCAACGCGGGCGTGCTGGACGACCTGTTCAAGTCGCAGAGGGACGGCATCCTCGGACTCTTCAACGTCTTCTCGGGCGGCGCGCTGTCGCGCTTCTCGATTTTCGCGCTGGGCATCATGCCGTACATCTCGGCGTCGATCATCATGCAGCTGTGCACGGTGGTGGTGCCCACGCTCGAGGCGTTGAAGAAGGAAGGCGAAGCCGGACGCCGCAAGATCACCCAATACACGCGCTACGCGACGCTGGGCCTGGCGTTCTTCCAGGCGCTGGCCATTTCGTCGGCGCTGGAGTCGCAGGCCGGCCTGGTCCTGGAGCCGGGCCCGACGTTCCGCCTGCTGTCGGCGCTGACGCTCGTCACCGGCACCATGTTCCTGATGTGGCTGGGCGAGCAGATCACCGAGCGCGGCCTGGGCAACGGCATTTCGCTGATCATCTTCGCGGGCATCGCCGCCGGCCTGCCCAACGCCATCGGCCTCACGCTGGAACAGGCGCGCACGGGTGCCTATTCGATTCCGCTGGTGCTGGGCATCGGCGTCTGGTCGTCGCTGGTTACCGCGTTCGTCGTGTTCGTCGAGCGCGCCGTGCGCAAGATTCTCGTCAACTACGCCAAGCGCCAGGTGGGCAACAAGGTCTACCAGGGCCAGAGCTCGTTCCTGCCGCTCAAGCTCAACATGGCCGGCGTGATTCCGCCCATCTTCGCGTCGTCGATCATCCTGTTCCCGGCGACGATCGCGCAATGGTTCGGCTCCGGCGACAACACGATCTGGCTGCGCGACATCGCCGCCACGCTGGCGCCGGGCCAGCCGGTGCATGAGCTCCTGTACGCCGCCGCCATCATCTTCTTCTGCTTCTTCTACACGGCGCTGCAGTACAACCCGAAGGAGACGGCCGAGAACCTGAAGAAGAGCGGCGCGTTCATCCCGGGCTACCGTCCGGGCGACCAGACGGCCAAGTACCTGGAGAAGATCACGCTGCGCCTGACGCTGCTGGGTTCGATGTACCTGGTGGTCGTGTGCTTCATCCCGAATTTCCTGATCGCGTGGAAGAACGTGCCGTTCTATTTCGGCGGCACTTCCCTGCTGATCATCGTGGTCGTGACGATGGACTTCATGACGCAGGTGCAGGCGTACCTGATGTCGCAGCAATACGAGAGCCTGCTTCGCAAAGCCAATTTCAAGGGCGGGCTGCCGACGCGCTGATGTCGAAAGAAGAAACGATCCAGATGCAGGGGGAGGTCGTCGAGATGCTCCCCAACGCCACGTTCCGCGTCAAGCTGGAAAACGGGCATGTGGTCCTGGGGCATATCTCCGGGAAGATGCGAATGCATTACATCAAGATATTGCCGGGCGACAAGGTGACGGTGGAGGTTTCCCCGTATGACCTCTCCCGGGCGCGGATCACCTTCCGCGCGAAATAGGCAGGTGGCGAGCTAAAGGAACGAAAATGAAAGTACTGGCATCAGTGAAGAAGATTTGCCGCAACTGCAAGATCATCCGGCGCAACGGCGTCGTGCGCGTGATCTGCACGGACCCGCGCCACAAGCAGCGCCAGGGTTGACTCGTTTGCGTCAGCGATTTTCGCGACTAAACACTAGACAGGTTTAAAGACATGGCCCGTATTGCAGGCGTCAACATTCCGAATCACCAGCACACCGTCATCGCGCTGACCGCGATCTACGGCATTGGTCCCGCGCGCGCCAAGGCGATCTGCAAGGCGACCGGCATCGCGCCGTCGGCCAAGATCAAGGACCTCTCGGACAGCGAAATGGACCGCCTGCGCGAGCAGGTCGGCAAATTCAGCGTCGAGGGCGACCTGCGCCGCGAAGTGACGATGAGCATCAAGCGGCTGATGGACCTGAACTGCTACCGCGGCTCGCGCCACCGCAAGGGCCTGCCGGTCCGCGGCCAGCGCACCCGCACGAATGCCCGCACGCGCAAGGGCCCGAAGAAGGGCCGCACCGTCGCGCTCGCCAAGGGCGTAACAAAGTAAGCAACGTGCGGACGTAAACGAGGAACTATCGAAGATGGCACAGCAACCGTCGCAAAAGGCAACCGTCGCGCGCGCGCGCAAGAAGGTCAAGAAGAACGTGACCGAAGGCATCGCGCACATCCACGCGTCCTTCAACAACACGATCATCACGATCACCGACCGGCAGGGCAACGCGCTGTCGTGGGCGACGTCGGGCGGCGCCGGCTTCAAGGGCTCGCGCAAGTCGACGCCGTTCGCGGCGCAGGTCGCGGCCGAAGCCGCCGGACGCGCGGCGCAGGAATGCGGCGTCAAGAATCTCGAAGTGCGGATCAAGGGCCCCGGCCCTGGCCGCGAATCGGCGGTGCGCGCGCTGAATGCGCTGGGCATGAAGATCTCCAGCATCACCGACGTGACGCCGGTGCCGCACAACGGCTGCCGTCCGCCGAAGCGCCGCAGAATTTGACAGGGGATTAAATTGGCTCGATATACAGGACCGAAATGCAAGCTGGCGCGCCGGGAAGGCACTGACCTTTTCCTGAAGAGCGCGCGGCGTTCGCTCGACTCCAAGTGCAAGCTGGAAGCCAAGCCCGGCCAGCACGGCGTGAAATCCGGCATGCGCATGTCGGACTACGGCAACCAGCTGCGCGAAAAGCAGAAGCTGCGCCGCATGTACGGATTGATGGAGCGCCAGTTCCGCCGCTACTTCGCCGAGGCCAACCGCCGCAAGGGCTCGACCGGCACCAACCTGCTGCAGCTGCTCGAGTCGCGCCTCGACAACGTCGTCTACCGGATGGGCTTCGGCTCGACCCGGGCCGAAGCGCGCCAGCTGGTGACGCATTGCGCGATCATGGTCAACGGCAAGCACCTCAACGTGCCGTCCGCCATCCTGAAGGCGGGCGACGTCGTGACGGTGACGGAAAAATCGAAGGCGCAGCTGCGCATCACGGATTCGCTGCAACTGGCCGAGAAGGTCGGGTTCCCGTCGTGGGTGGAAGTCGATCCGAAGAAGATGGCGGGCACGTACAAGGGTGCGCCGGACCGCTCGGAATTCGGCCAGGACATCAACGAAAGCCTGGTCGTCGAGTTGTATTCGAAATAATTCGGAGTGAGCCGTTGGCCGCGGATGAATCCGCGACCAACGCTTTGTATTTCTGGGTTCAATAACCCTAAAGGTACCGCATGCAGAGCAATATCCTGTTGAAGCCGCGCATCATCGACGTGCAATCGACGTCGCCGTTTCACGCCAAGGTCGTCATGGAGCCGTTCGAGCGCGGGTATGGCCACACGCTCGGCAACGCGCTGCGCCGCGTGCTGTTGTCGTCGATGCCGGGCTATGCGCCGACCGAGGTGAAGATCTCGGGCGTGCTGCACGAGTACTCCGCGCTGGACGGCGTGCAGGAAGACGTCGTCGACGTCCTGCTCAACCTGAAGGGCGTGGTGCTGAAGCTCCACAATCGCGACCACGTCATGCTGAAGCTCCAGAAGTCGGGCGAAGGCGTCGTGACCGCGGCGGACATCGAACCGAACCACGACGTCGAGATCATCAATCCCGAGCATGTGATCGCCCACCTCACGGCCGGCGGCAAGCTCGAGATGGAAATCCGCGTCGAAAAGGGTCGTGGCTATCAACCGGCAACGGCTCGCGTCAAGCCGGAAGGCGGCCGCACGATCGGCAGCATCCTGCTCGACGCTTCGTTCTCGCCGGTCCGCCGCGTGAGCTACGCCGTCGAGTCGGCGCGCGTCGAACAGCGCACCGACCTGGACAAGCTGGTGCTGGACATCGAGACCAATGGCGTCGTCGAGCCGGAGCAGGCCGTGCGCTTCGCCGCGTCCGTGCTGGTCGAGCAGCTGTCGGTGTTCGCCGACCTGAAGGGCACGGACGTTCCGGCCACGGAGCGCAGCTCGCCGCAGGTCGACCCGATCCTGCTGCGCCCGGTCGACGACCTGGAGCTGACGGTGCGTTCCGCGAACTGCCTCAAGGCCGAGAACATCTATTACATCGGCGATCTCATCCAGCGCACGGAAACGGAACTGCTGAAGACGCCGAACCTGGGCCGCAAGTCGCTGAACGAGATCAAGGAAGTCCTCGCCTCGCGCGGGCTTTCGCTGGGAATGAAGCTCGAGAACTGGCCGCCCGCCGGCCTCGACCGACCGTAATATTCGAGAACAAGCAAAGAACAAGACCGAGCGCCGTGTGAACCGGCGCCACCTACCAAAGGGCAATAGTCATGCGACACAGACACGGGCTGCGCAAGCTCAACCGGACCAGCAGCCATCGCCTCGCGATGCTGCGCAACATGACCAATTCGCTGTTCCTGCACGAGGCGATCAAGACGACGCTGCCGAAGGCGAAGGAACTGCGCCGCGTCGCCGAGCCGCTGATCACGCTGGCCAAGACGCCGACGGTGGCCAATCGCCGCCTCGCGTTCGACCGCCTGCGCGATCGCGACATGGTGACCAAGCTGTTCAACGAACTGGGCCCGCGTTATCAGGGGCGCCCGGGCGGCTACCTGCGCATCCTCAAGTACGGGTTCCGGCAGGGCGATGCCGCGCCGATGGCGTGGGTCGAGCTGATGGACCGCCCCAACGGCGAAGCCGCGCCGGAAGGCACCACCGTCGAGAAGTAGGCGCCCTCCGCGGGCGTTGCACCGAAAGGCCGGGCTGAAGCGAGCCCGGCTTTTTTCTTTCCGCGGGCGCGGGCGCTCGTGTAGGATCGCGACGTTATGGCGGATACGATCCTGGTCACTGGCGGCGCCGGCTACGTCGGCTCGCACGTCGTCGTGGAACTGGCGCGCGCCGGTCACGCGCCGGTCGTGCTCGACAATTTCAGCAACAGCACGCCGGCGATCCTGCCGCGATTGCAGGCGCTTGCCGGCCGGCCGGTGCCCTGCGTGACCGCGGATGTTCGCGATATCGTGGCGCTGCGGTCGGCCTTCCACGACCACCCGATCTCCGCCGTCATTCACTGCGCGGGACTGAAAGCCGTCGGCGAGTCGCAAGCGCGGCCCCTGGCTTATTATGACGTCAACGTCGGCGGCGCGCTGGCCCTGGCCGAGGTCATGGGCGAGGCCGGCGTGGCCACGCTCGTGTTCAGTTCGTCGGCGAGCGTCTACGGGCAGCCGGACGAACTGCCGGTCGCCGAGGACGCGCCGCTGCGCCCGCAGAACGTCTACGGCCGCACCAAGCGCGTGGTCGAGGAATTCCTGCGCGACCTGGCGAAGGCCAATGCCAACTGGCGCATCGCGATCCTCCGCTATTTCAACCCTGCCGGCGCGCATTCGTCGGGCATGCTGGGCGAGGCCGCGCGCGGCCGCCCGAACAATCTGGTGCCGTTGTTGTGCCGCATCGCCGCCGGCGAGTTCACGGAGCTTTCGGTCTACGGCAACGACTGGCCCACGCCCGACGGCACGGGCATTCGCGACTACCTGCACGTGCAGGATCTCGCCGAAGGTCACGTGGTCGCGCTGCAATTCCTGGCGCGCACCTATGGCTCGACCACGTTCAACCTGGGCGCCGGTCGGGGCCATTCGGTAATGGAAGTGGTGGAGGCGTTCGAAAAGGCGTGCGGACGCAAGGTCGGCAAGTCGTTCGCGCCGCGCCGCGCGGGCGACGTGGCCAGCTACTATGCGGATCCGGCGCGCGCGCAGAAGGTCCTGGGCTGGAGCGCCACCCGCGACCTGCACGCCATCTGCGCCGACGCGTGGCGCTGGCAGAAGAACGGTGGACGGTACTGACCGCGATCCGCGATCCGGCACCCGCCCGCCGTACTTTCCCCTGGAAATACCCATGCGCAAACTTGGCGCTGCCGTCGCGACGGCTGTCTTCGTCACATTTGCCAGCGTTCCGGCGCTCGCCGCCGACGCGAACCCCAAAGGCCGGCTGCTCGCGCGCATGAGCTGGGTCGAGGCCAAGGCGGCGCTCACTGCGGAAACTGTCGTCGTGATCCCCATCGGCGGCGAGTCGAAGGAACACGGTCCCCACCTGCCGCTCGACACCGACCACAGGCAAGCCGAGTACTTCAAGCAGCGCGTCCTGACCGCGGCGGACGTCGGTGGTCGCGCCGACCGTCAACTACTCGTACTACCCCGCTTTCGTCGAGTATCCCGGCTCGACGAGCTTGAGCCTGCCGGTCGCGCGCGACATGCTGCTCGATGTCGTCCACGGCATTGCGAAGTTCGGGCCGCGTCGTTTCTACGTGATCAACATCGGCGTATCGACCAATGTGCCGCTGGCGCAGGCCGCGGCACTTCTCGCGCTGGAGGGCATTTCGTTCCGGTATCTCGATTTGACCGGCCCCTCGGTCAGGGCGCTCGAGAAACAGGTGGAGACGCAGAAGCAAGGCACCCACGCGGATGAAATCGAGACATCGGCGATGCTCGCGATCGACGCGTCCGCGGTCGACATGACGAAGGCGACGGTCGAATACATGACGGACCGCACCGGAAGGGGACCGTTCTCGCTGGATCCGAAGAGCGCGCGCTACAACCCGTCGGGCATCTACGGCGATGCGACCAGCGCGACGGTCGCCAAAGGCCGATTCCTGCTCGAGGGAATGACGCGGATCATGCTGGACGAGATCGAGGAATTGCGCCGGACGCCGCCGCTCAAACCGACGCCGATGTACGGCAATGCCGGCCCGCCTCCCGGCGCCAGGCCCGCCATGCCGGCGCCGGCTGCGCAACCGTCGCCGGCCGGCGGCGCGAAGTAGCCGTCGCCGACCCAGGTGGCGCTAGACCGTCACCGCGGCCTTCAGCGCCTCGACGCGGATCTCCTCGGTCAGCCGCGCTTTCAACTCGGAGAATTCCGGTTTCGTCTTGACCGTGTAGTGGCGCGGATGCGCAAGCGGCACCGGCACGTCGGCCTTGATGCGGCCGGGGCGCGCGCTCATCACGACGACGCGGCTGGCCATGAAGATCGCCTCCTCGATGTCGTGCGTGACGAACAGCACGGTCTTGCGGTCGGTCTCCCAGATCGACAGCAGCAGCTCCTGCATCAGCGAACGCGTCTGGTTGTCCAGCGCGCCGAACGGCTCGTCGAGCAGCATGATCTTCGGATCGTTGGCCAGAGCGCGCGCGATGGCCGTGCGCTGTTGCATGCCGCCCGACAGCATCTTGGGATAGTGATGCTCGAAGCCGCGCCAGTCCCACGCGGTCGAGCCAGCGGTGCACGACCTGCTGCTGTTCTTCGGCGGGCATGCCTCTTTCGCGCAGCCCGAAGCTGACGTTCTCTCGCACGGTGAGCCACGGAAACAGCGTGTAGCTCTGGAACACCATGCCGCGGTCCGCGCCCGGTGCGGTAACCGGGGTGCCATCCAGCAGCACGCGGCCGCTGGTTGGCGTATCGAGGCCGGCAACGATGCGCAACAGCGTCGACTTGCCGCAGCCGGAGGACTAAATCTTTGCCCTCCCCCCCCGCGAACGGCTCCCTCCCCCGGGTGTGAACGATTGAATCTAGGGGGCAATGACAATGCTGTCAACGGCTGCTTTCCGACCCGAATGCCCGGGCGAAAGGCGTGCGGCATCGGGCGTCGACGCTGCGCCGGCGCGGGCACTCCCATCGGGAGGCGTAGTATATTTTGTCTCCAGCTGCGCATGCCGCCCGGCGTTCGCCGCACGGTGCGGGCAGTGGCAAGCACGGCGCCTCGCCGGACGTCCGAGGGAAGTCCATTGATCAGTGCGATTACCAGGTCCGCCATTTGTGTTCTGCTGGTCGCGCTGGCGTCTCTCGCCTCCGCCCAGCAGGCAAAGAAAGTTCCGCGCGTAGGTTATCTGGCGGCGGTTTCGGCGTCGGCCGACGCACCGCGGCTGGAGTCCTTCCGGCAGGGTTGCGCGAACTGGGTTACGTCGAGGGGCAGAACATCATTGTCGAGTACCGCCACCAGGATCGCGATTTCGAGCGCCTTCCCGACGTCGCGGCCGAGTTGGTCCGTCTCAACATCGACGTGCTGGTCGCGGTCACGACGAATGCCGCGCTGGCGGCCAAGAAGAGCGCCGGAAGCGTCCCCATCATCTTCATGGGCGTCACCGATCCGATTGCCGCCGGACTGGTCGAGAGCCTGGCGCGTCCGGGGGGCAACAGCACCGGCATAACCAACATGGCCGCGGTGCTGACCGGCAAACGGCTCGAGTTTCTCAAGGAAGCGCTGCCCAGGATTTCCCGCGTCGCGGTGCTGTGGGACCCGCAGGCGCCAGGCTCGGTGCCGCAATGGAAAGGCAGCCAGGCGCCCGCCAAGGAGCTGGATCTGCAGCTCTACTCGATGGAGGTCAGCAGCGTCGACAATTACGAGGCGGCGTTCAGGAAGGCGATCGAAGCGCGCAACACCGCGGTATGGGTAACGCTCAACCCGTTGGCCAACTCGAACCAGAAGTTGATCGCGGAACTCGCCATCAAGAACCGGCTGCCGTCGATATGCGCGCGGGGCGACTACGCGGAAAACGGCTGCATGCTCTCTTACGGGCCCAGCTACACCATGGAGGGCCGCGACGGCGCACGCTTCGTCGACAAGATCATCAAGGGCGCCAAGCCGGCCGATCTCCCGGTGGAACAGCCGACCAAATTCGAGCTGGTGATCAACTTGAATACGGCGAAGCGGATCGGCGTGACGATTCCGCCGTCGGTGCTGAATCTCGCGGACAAGGTGATTCAGTAACCGCTTCGTTTCATTCCCCGTAGCGGGCGAAGGCAAGGCGCGAAATTCCGCGCCGCCGTGATCTCAGGCTTCGGTGGTGCGCGTACGTTCGCGGATGCCCGCGAGCGTGAGCTTGCCCAGCGGCGCGCCGCCATCGCCGGTCACGGTCAGCGCGTCGACGCCAGCCGAGAACATCATCGCCAATGCGTCGCGCAGGCTCGCGTCCGCGGGGATCGCGTGCGCCGGCAGGTGGCTTCCCAGCGGCTCCAGCGCCGTGTCGACGCGCACCAGCGCGATGCGCTTCAATGCGCGGTCCGTCCCCACGAACGACTCGACGAACGCGTCGGCAGGATGGGCAAGGATCGCCTCGGGCGTGTCGTACTGGACGAGCGCGCCGTCGCGCAGGATGGCGATGCGGTCGCCCATCTTGATGGCCTCGTCGATGTCGTGAGTGACGAACACGATCGTCTTCCTGAGGCCGCGCAGGATGCGCAGGAATTCGTCCTGCAGCCGCGCGCGCGTGATCGGGTCGATGGCGCCGAAAGGCTCGTCCATCAGCATCACCGGCGGGTCGGCGGCAAGCGCGCGCGCGACGCCGACGCGCTGCTTCTGCCCGCCGGAGAGCTCGCGCGGAAAGCGGTCGCGATATTGCGCGGGCTCCATGCCGACCAGCTGCAGCAGCTCGTCGACGCGCGCGCGATCCGCGCATCGTCCCAGCCGAGGAGCTTGCGGCACCGTCGCGATGTTGTCGGCGATCGACCAGTGCGGGAAGAGGCCGACCTGCTGGATCACGTAGCCGATGCTGCGGCGCAGGCTCACCGGGTCGGTCTGCATCACGTCGCGGCCCGCCACGCGCACGCTTCCCGCGTCGGGCTCGATCAGGCGATTGATGATGCGCATCGTCGTGGTCTTGCCGCAGCCCGACGGCCCGATCAGCACGCACACTTCGCCCTCGGGGACCGTCAGCGTCAGGTGGTCGACCGCCGGCCGCGCGGCGCCGGGGAAATGCTTGACCAGCCCGCGGATCTCGATCATCGCGCCGCATCCCGACCGGCGTCAGCACGTCTGCAGGTAGCCGAACAGACGGTCCGCGCCGATCGCGAGCAGCGTCGCGGGGATCGCGCCGACCAGCAGTTGCGGCAACGCCATCATCGCGATGCCTGCGGTGATGAAATCGCCGAGTCCGCCGCCGCCGATGTAGGCGGCCAGCACCGCGCCGGACACGACCTGCACCGCCGCCGTGCGCATGCCGGCGAAGATCACCGGCATCGCGAGCGGCAGCTCGACGCCGCGCATGATCTGCGCGCGCGTCATGCCCATGCCGCGCGCGGCGTCGACCATGTCCGCGTCGACCTGGCGCAACGCCGTGCACGTATTGATCAGGATCGGCGGCAGCGCCAGCAGCGTCAGCGCGAACAGCGACGGCACGAATCCGGTGCCGAGAATGGGCATCACCAGCGCCAGCACCGCGAGCGACGGCAGCGTGCGGCCGATGTTGGCCGCGTTGATCGCCAGCGAGCGTCGCGCGCGCCTGGTCGCGCGAGCAGCGACGCCGGCGGGAATCGCGATCGCGATGGCGATGCCGAGCGCGGCCGCCGACAGCGCGACGTGCATGTAGCAGCGCGCCGAAGAACCGCGCCGGATGCGCGACGATGAACTGCCACGCTTCGACGAGCAGCATGGCGGTCAGCTACGCGGTCCGCCGCCGCAGCCAGCGCTCGAGCCGACGCGAGGCCGAGATCGGCGGCGACCGCAAGCGCGCAGGCGGTCAGCGCGCCGGCCCAGATCTTCGGCGCGAAGTCGTTGCTGATGCCGTTGAAGATCAGCGTGCCCAGGCCACCCGCGTTGACGTAGGCGGCGACGACGGTGACGCTGATGACGGTGACCGTCGCGATGCGCAGTCCCGCCACGATGACCGGCAGCGCCAGCGGCAGCTCGACTCTCCACAGGATCTCGCCGCGCGCGCATGCCCATGCCGCGCGCGGCGTCGATCACTTCGGCGGGTACTTCGCGGATGCCGGTGGCGACATTGCGGATCATGATCATCAGCGAGAACGCGACCATGCAGATGATCGCGTTGGTCTTGCCCAGGCCGACGATCGGGATCAGCAGCGCGAGGAACGCGAGCGTGGGAATCGTGTACAGGAAGCCGCTGACGGCCGAGCGCCGCGGAAGACGCGCTCGTTGCGCGCCGCCCAGATGCCGATGGCGAGCGACAGCGCGAACGCGATCGCCAGCGCCGTGAGCGAGATGACGATGTGTTCGCCGAGCGCCGCCAGCACCTGGTCCCAGTTGCGCAGGAGCCAGGTCATCGCGCGCGCAGTCGGCCGAGCGGCAACTCGCCGGCCTCGAGCCGGCGGCGATGGTCTCGATGTCGGGTCCGAGCGGGCGGTCGTCGTCGAGCATCGCCACGCGCGCGCGCACCGCGTGCATGCGCGCGCCGCGCGCCGGCGCCCAGCGTCGCGCGGCGCGAGCTCGCGCAGGTCGACGGCCTGCGCGGCGGCGAGCAGCTCGATCGCCGCCAGTAGCGCAGCGGCTCGACGCATCGCGCCGGTCTTCTCGACGACGTTGCACCGCCATCGGCGCATGATCCTCGACCGTTCCGACACCGGCAGGAAATCGAGGCACGCGGGATTCGCCAGATGGCGAATCGTTGTCGTACAGCGCGGTCAGCGTCTTCTGCGACCGTCGCGAAGCCGGAGTGCGCGGGCCGTGGCGCGTGAGCTGCAGCGGCAACTCCGACAACGCAGGCGAGAACAGCTTGAGGCAGCGCTGCGACGCACAAGCATCGCGGACTGCGCCAGCGCGAGGCCGAGCGCGTCGAGCGCAATCGCCAGCGCCGGCGATGTGGAAGTTGCCGTTCGAGAGCATCGCGCTCGTCCGACGCACGAGCGGGCTCTCGGCCGCGCTGTTCAATTCGAGCTCGACGTGCGTCGCGGCGCGTTCCAGAGCGCGGCGAGCGCCGCGCCGTGCACCTGCGCGACGCAGCGAAACGACAACGGATCCTGCACGCGGCGCGCGGCGCCGGCGTTGCCATAGCGCGCTCCCCGCGAGCAGCGCCCTCGAGCCGCGCGGCGATCTCGCGCTTGACCCGGCGCAGGACGCGCCGCCTGCGCGCGCGGATCGAGCGGCGACTCAGGTTGGCGCGAAAGCCCTCGAACGACAGCGCCGCGGCGACGTTCAAGCGCGTCCAGCGCGTCGGCGCAGTCGCGAACACCAGCGCCGCGGGGCCCACGGTGGCGGCGTTGGCGCTGATCAGCGCGAGGCCGTCCTTGGCCGCGAGCGCGACCGGCGCAAGCCGGCGCGCGCCAGCGCTTCGGCGCCCGGGCAGCACGTCGCCGCGAAACTCGGCAGTCGCCTTCGCCGATCAGCGGCAACGCAAAGGTGCGAGAGCGGCGCCAGGTCGCCGACGCTGATCGAACCGAAGCGTCGGGACCACGGGATGGACGCCGGCGTTGAGCATCGCGACGCAGCGCGTCGAAGACGGCGGGCGAGATGCCGGAGCCGCCGAGCGCCATCCCGGCAGACGCGCGCGAACATCATCGCCCGCACGACGTCCGTCGCGAAACGCGGGCCGACGCCCACCGCGCGCGCGCTGCACCGCGCGCCGCTGATAGGCGCGCAAGATCGTCCGCGGGCGATCGGCTTGCCGGTGTTCGCGCCGAGCGCCGAGGTGAGGCCGTAGATCGGCGTGCTCGGACGGCGCGAGCGCGATCGACGACGCGCGCGCGCGGCGATCAGCGCGCTCGCGCGCCGCGGCCGCGAGCGCGACCGGCGCGCCGCGCGCGCGACACGCAGACGACGTCGCGCGATGCGCGACGCCGCCGCGCCGCGTAATGGACGATCGCGGGCGTCGTCATGCGCGGACTTCGCAGGCTCAGCGGACGACGCCCTTGGCCTTCAGGAAATCGCGCGCGACGTCCTTCGGCTCCACCTTGTCGCCGTCGACCTTGTAGTTCATCTCGGCCATCGTCGCCTCGTCGAGCATCGCGCTCGACGCGGTTCAGCACTTCGGCGATCTGCGGATTGGCGTCGAGCGCTTCCTTGCGCACGACCGGCACGACGTAGTACGGCGGCCACAGGTTCTTGTCGTCCTTCAGGCGCTTCAATTTCAGCGCGCTGATCATGCCGTCGGTGGCGTAGCCGTTGACGACGTCGATCTGCTTGTCGGTCAGCGCCTGGTAGCGCAGGCCGATCGCCATCTGCAGGTCTTCCTTGAATTCCATGCCGTACATCGCCTTGAGACCGGGCAGGCCGTCCTTGCGGTCGCGGAACTCCGGTCCGGCGCCGAGCTTCAATTCCTTCGCGACCTTGGCCAGGTCCGACAGCGTCTCGAGCTTGTACTGCGCGGCGGTCTCGGGACGCACGACCATGTTGTACGTGTTGTTCATCGGCGACTCGTTGAGCACGACGAGTCCTTTGGCCGCGTACTCGGCCTTGACCTTGTCGTAGACGGCCTGCTTGTCGGTCATCGCTCGCTGCTTGAGCACGGCCAGCAGCATCGTGCCCGTGTATTCGGGATAGAGGTCGATCTGCTTTTCCTCCAGCGCCTTGTGCGCGATCAGCGTGCCGCCCAGGTTGATCTTGCGCTCGACCTTGATTCCCGCGGCTTCGAGCGCCTGCGCGTAGATCTCGGCCAGGATGAACTGCTCGGTGAAATTCTTCGAGCCGACGCGGACCTGGGCTGAGCGCCGGTGCTGCGGCCAGCATCAGGGACGCGACGGCGACGACCAACCTGGCAATGCGCTGCAGGGACATGGGAAGGCTCCGGTGAAGGGCGACGAGGCCGGCGACGAACTGGCCATTCTTCCCGCGGCGGCAAGACGGTGTCAATCGTGCGCAGGAATGCGCGAACCCGTTCAGGCAATTCGCCGGTATCCGCGCCTCGTCGGCTGCGCGCGCATCCTCGCGAAGTGTGGCATAGGTCCGCCGCGACTGCGGCAAACCCGTGCAGCAGCAGCGTCGCGCGAACCGGCGCCAGCGCATCGACGTCGGCGACCGCCAGCAGGGCCGCCGTCAGCCGCGTCGCGTACGCGTCGGGCAGGCCCGAGGCGGCGACCAGCGGCGGGATCGGCGTCATGGCGGCGTCGCCGCGATCGGTCCGCAGCTGCGCGGCAAGCGCCGGCTCGTGTCGGCGCAGCAGGTCGTGGAAATAGCTGTCGAGCGGGCCAGCGTCGGCCTCACCGCGATACGATCGCGTCGACGACACGCGCTGGGTGTTACCAGCGGCCCGATGGTCGCCTGCGAATAGTCGTCCGCCGCGATCGCATCGCGAAGGGAGCGAGAAGTCGGCGCGGCGCCTGGTACCGGATTGCGAATCGACGCGTCGTGAAGGCGAAACGGCGTCCGAGGATCGTCCGGCAGCTGCCGCGAGCGGCGCATCGGCGCGCACGACGATGTCGGTGCAGTAGACGGGCATGCCAAGGTAGCGCTTCGGCGCGGGCACCGGCGCAGCGAGAACTGGCGGCGGGGCGGTCGCGCAGTCGCGATCGGATAGCCGCACATGAACACGCAGCCGACATCCGGCGCGCGCCCACAGGGCCGGCAGCGGCTGCGGCGGCGGATAGTCGATCACCTCGCAGGGCGACGTCGGCGCGCACGACGACCCACTCGAGCAGCGAGCGCCACGCCGCGGCGACGGTCGGCGTTGACCGCGTACATCCGCGCGTTCGCGATCAGCATGGTCGCTCATCGCGATAGCGCAGCGCGCTGCCCGATCGCCCATGCGCGCGAGCCTTTGCGAGCATCGCGGCGCCGAGCGCGATGTCGGACAGCGACAGCCCGCGATGCCAGAGCAGGATCGTCTCGTCGTCGCGCTCGCGGCCGGGCTTGCGGCCGGCGACGATCTCGCCCAGCTCGGCGTGCAGCGTGGCCTCGCGACAGCTTGCCCGCGTCGACGTGCGCGCGCAGCGCTGCCGAACGGGCCGCGCCTTGCATTGCCCCCAGTCGTCGACGACGAGCTTGTCCATGATGTCGGTGAGCGACAGCTCGACCGCGCTCATCGTGCCGTAGGGCACGACGAACGCGCCGCGGCTTGATCCACGCGGTCTTCAGCAACGGCTCGGGCTGCTGGCAGGCGCGATGCCTCGACGACGATGTCGGCGCCGCGCACGCACGATTCCCAGTCGGCGGTCGCGACGCACCGGCTTGCCGAGGTCGCGCGACAGCCGCGCGGCGAAAGCGTCGCGGCTTTCCGGCCGGCGCGAGTGCACGCGAATCTCGTCGAAGTCGAAGAGGCGATCGAGCAGGCGCACGTTCCAGTAGGCCGTGCCGCGCGCGCCGATGTGCCCGAGGATCGCGGCTGTCCTTGCGCGCGAGGTGCTTCGCGCCGATCGCCGTCACGGCGCCGGTGCGCATGTCGGTGAGGCCGGCGGCGTCGATGATGGCGAGCGGCTGCCCGGTCGCGCGGATCGAACAGGTTGAGCAGCCCCATCTCCGACGGCAGGCCGCGCCGGTAGTTGTCGACGTAGTCGCCGACGACCTTGACGCCGGCGAGCGCGAGCGGCGCGACGTAGCCGCGCAGCACGTTGAAGTGGCCGTTGATACGCGCGCGTCCGGGGACGAGATGCATGCGCGGCTCGATCACCGTCTGGCCGTGGCCCTGCGCGCGCAGGCCGGCCTCGACGGCGTCGAGGATCTCGTCGTCGGTCAGCGCGAGCGCGCGCGACGTCCGGCCCGTTCAGATAGTGAGAAACAACTCGCTGCCTATGTTTCATTGTTAGGATGTACTTTTGCAAAAGCGAAATTATGGAGGAATTCGGTAAGCGCTTGGCGTGTTGTGCCTATGGCTCTACAATCGCATGCGCGCCCGGCAGACCGGAACATGACGACCCACTGCGTCCTTTCCCCCAACGACTACCGACGGATGCCGTGGAAGAACGGCCTCGGTCACACGACTGCAAATCGCCACTCATCCGGCGGATGCAGGTCTCGCGTCGTTCGTGTGGCGGGTCAGTGTGGCCGAAGTCACGCAGGACGGTCCCTTTTCTCCGTTTGCCGGCGTCGATCGCACGCTGGTCCTGCTGACCGGCGCGGGGATGAAGCTGGAGGGCTACCGCGAGCCGATGGAGTTGCGCATGCCCTACGAGCCGCTCAACTTTTCCGGCGACGAGGCGCTGAACTGCAGCCTGGTGGCCGGTCCGGTGCGCGATTTCAATCTCATGGTCCGGCGCGGCGCGGCAAGCGGCGCATGTCGTCGTTCGCCGCGAAGGAGGCGAGCCAATCCAGCCCGCGGACACGTACGTCTGCTACGCGGCGCTTGGAGCGTCGGAGTGCCTGGTCGCCGGCCATCCGCCGATTTCGCTCGCCGAGGACCATGCGCTGCTGGTGACGCCGGAATCGGGCGCGGGCGCGCACGGACTCAGCGTGAATCCGCTCGCTGCGGGATCGGTCGCGCTGATCGCCGCGATCCGGCTGCAATGAACGCCGGTCCCGTCGCCCACTCGAGGATCACGTGCTGACGCTTGCCGCGGAGGCGGCGCTGCTGCCCGGAGGCTGGGCGCGCGACGTGGTGTTCGTCATCGGTGACGACGGGCTCATCGCCAGCATCCAGCCGAATGCCGACACGAACGGGTTGGAACAGGCCGCGGGTCCGATCGTTCCCGCGATGCCGAACCTGCACTCGCATGCTTTCCAGCGCGCGCTCGCCGGCCGCACCGGCAGGACGTCGCTGTCGCATGACGATAGCTTCTGGACGTGGCGGCAGGCGATGTACGCGTTCCTGGACCGCGTCGACGCCGACGCGTTCGAGGCGATCGCCGCGCAGGCTTACGTGGAAATGGCGAAAGCCGGATACGCGTCGGTCGCCGAATTCCATTACGTGCATCACGATCCGGCAGGCAAGCCGTTTGCGGACCCCGCGGAACTCGCGTGGCGAGTCGTCGCCGCGGCGCGCGTCGGCCGGAATCGGCCTCACGCTGCTTCCCGTGTTCTATGCGCACGCGGGCTTCGGCGGCACGCCGCACGACGGCGGGACAGCGCCGCTTCGCGCACACCACCTACACGTTCACGCACCTGTACGAGCGATTGCAGCAAGGAATCTCCAAGCACGGCTACGTGCTGGGCGTGGCGCCGCACAGCCTGCGCGCGGTAACGCCGGAGGAAATGGGCCATGTCGTCCGCCTTGCCGCGCCGGACGCCCCGGTGCACATCCACGCGGCGGAGCAGTCGAAGGAAGTCGACGACTGCTTCGCGTGGAGCCGCCTGCGACCGGTCGAGTGGCTGCTCACGCAGGCGAGCGTGGACGCGCGCTGGTGCATCGTGCACGCGACGCACATGACGGAAAAAGAGGTGGCCGCGCTGGCCGCGAGCGGCGCAGTGGCGGGGCTTGCGCCGACCACGGAGGCCGACCTGGGCGATGGCACATTTCCTGGCCACGCCTATCTTGCCGCCGGCGGACGGTTCGGCGTCGGCAGCGATTCGAACACGATCATCGACCCGTTCGCGGAGTTGCGGCAATTCGAGTGGTCGCAGCGGATGCGGATGCGCAGGCGCAATGTGCTGGGATCGCCCGGCGAGCAGTCGATCGGAACGACGCTCTGGGCGAGTGCCGCGCGCGGTGGCGCGCAGGCGGTGGGGCAACCGGTCGGCGCGCTCGAAGCCGGTCTTCGCGCCGACCTGGTCGTGCTCAATGCTGCCGACCCGGCGCTGGCCGGGCAGGTGGCGGACGACGTACTCGACGCCGCGATCTTCGGCCCGTCCCGCAATCCGGTGCGCGACGTCATGGCGGGCGGCAAATGGATCGTCCGCGACGGTCATCACGCGGCCGAGGAAGAGACCTTCGCCCGCTATAGCGCCGCGCTCGCGCGCATCGACCCCCGACGATGACGCCGGCAACTTTCGACCTGCTGCTGGTGGACGCACACGTGGCCACGATGCGTGCCGGCGGCGCGCCCTACGGCGCGATTCGGGACGGCGCGGTGGGCGTGAACGGCGGCGCCATCGCGTGGGTGGGCCGCGCGAGCGATGTTCCGCGCGACATCAAGGCTCACCGGACATTGCGATGCGGCGGACGATGGCTGACGCCGGGACTCGTCGACTGTCACACGCATCTCGTCTACGCGGGAAATCGCGCCGGCGAATTCGAACAGCGGCAGAACGGCGCGAGCTACGCCGACATCTCCCGACAGGGCGGCGGCATCAACGCGACGGTGCGCGCGACCCGCGCCGCGAACGCTGCCGACCTCGCCGTGCAGAGCCAGCCCCGGCTGGCCGCGCTTGCAGCGGAGGGCGTCACGACGATCGAGATCAAGTCTGGCTACGGACTGGAGACGATGACCGAATTGAAGCAGCTCGAGGTCGCGCGCGCGCTCGGCGGTCAGCTCGGCGTCGATGTGCGCGCGACGCTGCTCGCGGCGCATGCCCTTCCTCCCGAGTTTGCCGGACGCAGCGACGATTACATCGACTATGTGTGTCGCGAGATGATTCCCGCGGTCGCGCAGGCGGGCGCCGCCGATGCAGTCGATGCGTACTGCGAGACGATCGGCTTCACGCCTGCGCAGACGCAACGCGTGTTCGCGGCGGCGCGCGAGCATCGCCTGCCGGTGAAACTGCACGCCGACCAGCTGTCGGACACGGGCGGTGCGGCGCTGGCCGCCGGCGCGGGCGCGCTCTCCGCGGACCATCTCGAATTCACCAATGCGGCGGGCGTGGCCGCGATGGCGCGCGCGGCGACGGTCGCCGTGCTTCTGCCCGGGGCGTTTTACGCATTGCGCGAAACGCAGTTGCCGCCGATCGCCGCGTTCCGGGAACAGGGCGTTGCCATGGCCATGGCGACGGATTGCAACCCCGGGACGTCGCCTGCGACGTCGCTGCTGCTGATGCTGAACATGGCGTGCACGCTGTTCAGGTTGACGCCGGAGGAGGCGCTGGCGGGCGCGACGGTGCACGCCGCGCGCGCGCTCGGGCTGCCCGACCGCGGCAGGCTCGAAGCAGCGCAGCGCGCCGACATCGTCGCTTGGGATATTGCGGAGCCCGCCGAGCTCGCCTATCGTATCGGCGGCAATCCGTGCGCGGGCGTGATTCGCGCCGGTCAGCGTCGGTCGATGGGAGGCATGATGGACCTGTGGCGACTTCACCGCGGCGACAGTTCGCTGGTCATCGACGTCCCGCATTCGGGCACGCATCTTCCCGATGCGCTCGTGTCGCGGCTGACCACGATCGGGCGGACCGTTCCCGATACCGATTGGCATGTCGACCGACTCTACCAGTTCGCGGCGGCGGAAGGCGCCACGCTGTCTTTGCGCGACGCAATCGCGGTATGTGGTCGATCTCAATCGCGATCCATCGGGTGCGGCGCTGTACGCCGGTGCCGACAATACCGAACTCTGCCCGACGCGCACGTTCGGCGGCGAGGCGATCTACGTGGACGGCGAAGCGCCGCCGCCGTCGGAAGTGGCGGACCGGCGCGCGGCATCGTTCGCGCCCTATCACGCCGCGCTCGCGGCGGAGGTCGCGCGCGTGCGCGAGCGTCATGGCTTCGCCGTGCTTCTCGACGGGCACTCGATTCGCGCCAACGTGCCGCGATTCTTCGCGGGACGGCTGCCGGACCTGAACCTCGGCACGGCAAGCGGCGCGAGCTGTTCGCGCCCAACTGCAGGCGGCCGCGACGCGAGTGCTCGCCGAGGCGGAGGGATTCACGCACGTCGTCAACGGGCGCTTCAAGGGCGGCTGGGTCACGCGCCACTACGGGCAACCGCAACAGGGCGTGCACGCATTGCAGCTGGAAATGGCGCAGGATTGCTATATGGACGAGACGCCGCCTTACGCCTGGGACCCGGGCCGGGCGAGCCGCCTGGGTGACGTCCTGCAACGCCTGGTGCGCGAATTGACCGCGTTCCGGCCGTCGATCATGATTCGCATCTACACGGCGCTGCAGCGCTATGACGCGTTCCTCGTCGCCGACCGCCTGAACCAGGCCGGCATCAAGGCTCACGTGTTCAACCAGCACGCGTCGAGCATCGTCGGCGAAGTCGCACCGGATGTCGCGCAGCCGCAGGTCTGGATCGAACGCGAATGCGACGTCGAGCGCGCGCGCGTCGTGCTGCGCGAAATCGAGACGGCGGGATCGGCGAAGGCCGAGGTCAGGTGCGTCGGGTGCGGCGAGCTTTCGCCGGCGAACTTCGACCTGTGCTGGAACTGCGGGGCGGCCGTCTAGGACGGCCTACGGCTCCCTGGATTCGTCGAGCAGCGCCTGCGCCCGGGCGCGTCCGGACTGCTCGCCCACGCTGGGAGCCGCTTCCGGTTGTTCGATGTCGACACCACCACGTCTGCGCCGGCGCAGCACGACGAACCATATCATTGCTCCGCCCAGCATGAATGCGAACGGCCCGAACCAAAGCAGCCATGTCGTCGGCTTCACCGGCGGCTTGTACAGAACGAAATCGCCGTAGCGCGCGACCAGGTATTGCTTGATCTCGGCGTCGCTCTTGCCCTGCTGCGCGAGTTCGCGCACTTCGCGGCGAAGGTCCTCCGCCAGCGGTGCGGTGGAATCGGCCAGCGTCTGGTTCTGGCAGACGAGGCAGCGCAGCTCCTCGGAAAGTGTCTTCAGGCGCGCCTCGAAGGCGGCGTCTTTCGACGTCTGCGCGACCGCGGTGGCAGCCATGAACAATAGCGTTGCCGCGAATCCCGAAGCCAGCAGGATGCGCTTCATGATTTCTGCAGCTCGCGCACCAGCGGCAGGATCTTGTCCTTCAGGCTTTCCTGCGTGATCGGCCCGATCTGCTTGTAGCGAATCACGCCGTTCTTGTCGACGACGAACGTCTCCGGGACGCCATAGACACCCCAGTCGATGCCCACGCGGCCATCCGCGTCGACGACGGAGACCTTGTACGGGTCGCCATTCTCCGCCAGCCATCGCCGCCCGAGGGCGTTCGTATCCTTGTAATTGAGCCCGATCACCGGGACGACGTTCGTCCTGGCCAGTTCGACGAGGAGCGGATGCTCGACGCGGCAGGACACGCACCACGATGCCCACACGTTGAGCAGCCAGACCTGTCCCTTGAGATCCTCGGGGCCGAGTTGCCTGGCCGGATCGTTCAGCTGTGCCAGCCTGAACGCCGGGGCGGGCTTGTCGACCAGCGGCGAGGGTACTTCATGCGGATCGCGGAAGAGCCCGACATAGAGAAAGCCGACGAGGACGACGAAGAAACCGAGCGGCAGCAGGAAGCGCATTGCTTTCATTGGTCAGGCCGCCCGTGCCGCGCCGGACAGCGCGGTGAATTTCTGCTTGACGGTGAGACGGTAGCGGCGGTCGCTCATCGCGATGAATCCGCCCAGCGCCATCATGAAGCATCCGCCCCAGATCCAGTCGACGAACGGCTTGACGTAGACGCGCACGCTCCACGCGCCGGCTTCGCCCTTGTCGGTGACCGGTTCACCGAGCGAGACGTAGCGGTCGCCCAGGAATCCCGCATCGATCGCGGCCTCGGTCATCGGCGAGCCGGATGCATTGTAGACACGCTTTTCGGGCCGCAGCGTCTGTACCAGCTTGCCGTCGTGGCGCACTTCGACCGTGCCCGCGACGCCCCGGTAATTCGGCCCGGTGACGGGTTCGACGCCGCGGAACGTGTAATCCTCGCCGCGCACGGTGACGCTTTGCCCGACGTCGAGCGGCACGTTGACCTCGAACTCGTAGCCTTTGACCAGCGTCACGCCGGCGATGAACGCAGCCACGCCCAGGTGCGCCAGCATCATGCCGTACCACGCCGCGGGGTTGGCGGCGAGGCGCGCCCACAATCCCGGCTGCTGCGCCTTGCGCAGTCGTTGCACCGCGGACACGACCGTCGTCGCGACGATCCACAGCGAGAGAAACAGCCCGCACGCCACCAGCAGCGACCACGCGCCCATCGTGAGCGGCAGCAGGGCGGCGGTCACGATGGCAACGAAGAACGCCCACTTGAGTCTGGCCGCGAGGTCGGGCAGTTCCGCCTGCCGCCAGCTTGCGATGGGTCCGATGCCCATCAGGAAGGCGGCGGGCGCCATCAGAATCGGAAACACCAGGTTGAAGTACGGAGGCCCGACCGACGCCTTGGGCAGGTTCAGCGCGTCGAGGAACAGCGGATACATCGTGCCCAGGAACACGGCGCTCAGCGCCACGACCAGCAAGATGTTGTTGGCCAGCAGCGCGGACTCGCGCGAGACCATTCCAAAGCCGGCGCCACCGCCGACGGCGCCGGCGCGCATCGCGTAGAGCGTGAGCGAGCCGCCGATCACGATCGCGAGGAATGCCAGGATGAAGACGCCGCGCGCGGGATCGGTTGCGAACGCATGCACCGACGTCAGCACGCCGGAGCGCACGAGGAACGTTCCGAGCAGCGACAGCGAAAACGCGACGATGGCCAGCAGCACGGTCCAGCTCTTGAACGTGCCGCGCTTTTCGGTCACCGCGAGCGAATGCAGCAGCGCGGTGCCCACCAGCCACGGCATGAACGATGCGTTCTCGACCGGATCCCAGAACCACCATCCGCCCCAGCCCAATTCGTAATAGGCCCACCAGCTGCCGAGCGCAATGCCGATGGTCAGGAACGACCACGCCGCCGTGGTCCACGGCCGCGACCAGCGCGCCCACGTGGCGTCGAGGCGGCCGCTCAGCAGCGCTGCGATCGCGAACGCGAAGGCGACCGAGAATCCGACATAGCCCATGTAGAGCATCGGCGGATGGATGACCATGCCGGGATCCTGCAGCAGCGGATTCAGGTCGCTGCCTTCGGCGGCGGCGGGAACGAGGCGCAGGAACGGATTGGACGTGAACAGCAGGAATGCCAGGAAGCCGATGGAGACCAGCCCCATGACGGCGAGCACACGCGCCAGCAGCGCATCCGGCAGGTTGCGCGAGCGCAGCGTCACCGCGGTGGCCCAGCCGGTCAGCATCAGCACCCAGAGCAGCAGCGAGCCCTCGTGCGAACCCCAGGTCGCGGCGATCCGATATTGCAGCGGCAACTGGGTGTTCGAATGTTCCGCGACATTGATCACCGAAAAATCGCTGGTGGCGAAGCTCCAGGCCAGGCACCCGAATGCGAGCGCGACCAGCGCGAACTGCAGCCGCGCCGCAGGCTTGGCGAGCCCCATCAGGGCTGCGTTGCGGCGGTGCGCGCCGATCAGGGGCACCACGCCCTGCACGAGCGCCACGAGGAGGGCGAGGATGAGGGCAAACTGTCCGAGTTCGGGAATCATTTGGCGTTACTCAATGTAGGAAGCGACATGCCTTTGTCCTTATGCGCCTTGTCGATGGCGCCGGCTGCCTCCGGCGGCATGTAGTTCTCGTCATGCTTGGCCAGGACTTCGGTGGCGTGAAACACGCCGTCCGGCCCGACGCTGCCCTGCGCCACCACGCCCTTGCCTTCCTTGAACAGATCGGGAAGCATTCCGCGGTAGACGACCGGCAGGCGCTGCGCCGTATCCGTCACGACGAATTTGACGTCGAGCGAGTTGGGGATGCGCACCAGCGTCCCCGACTCGACCAGCCCGCCGATGCGGAACGGCCGGCCCTGCGGCGCCTCCTTGGCCACGACCTGCGAAGGCGTGAAGAAGAAGACGAGATTGGACTGGAACGCATTCAGCACCAGCGCAACCGCGGCGCCGAGGACGACGACGCCTGCGCCGATCCAGGCAAAACGGCGATGACGGGGCTTCATCGGCGAACCGCCTCGGCGTGCGCTTCCTCGGCATTCAGTCGCCGCGCGCGCAGCGCGATCAACTCGACCATGATGGCGAGCGTCGCAACGCCATAGGCGCTCCAGACGTAGAATCCATAACCACCCATCGCGAAGAATTCGCTCATATCGTTCCCGGTTCAGTCAGTTGACCTGTCCATGCCGCGCCGCGTTCCCGCTCGAGGATGATGCAGCGCACGCGCATCAGCGCGGCCGCGATCGAGTAGAACCACACGGCAATCGCCATGACGAGCATGCCGACGAGCATGATCGCCGCCATCTTGGGGGCCGCGGCCACGCTGACCGACGACCCCTGGTGCAGCGTGTTCCACCACTGCACGGAGAAATAGATGATCGGGATGTTCACCACGCCGACCAGCGCGAGCACGCCGCATGCGCGGTCCGCGCGGCGGTCGTCGTCGATGGCGTTGCGCAGCGCGATGACCCCGAAGTACAGGAACAGCAGGATCAGCTCGGAGGTCATCCGCGCGTCCCACGCCCAGTACGTTCCCCACGTCGGCCGGCCCCAGAGCGCGCCGGTCCACAGCGCGATGAACGTCATCAGTGCGCCGGTCGGCGCGAGCGCCTGCGCCATCATGCCCGACAGGCGCGTGTTGAAACCCAGCGCCAGCGCGCTCCAGAACGCCATCACGACATAGATGAACATCGACATCCATGCGGTCGCGACGTGGATGAAGATGATGCGGTAGGCCTCGCCCTGCTGGAAGTCGGTGGGCGCGAGACCGAAGCCGATCCAGAGGCCGACGATGGCGAGCAGCAGCGCGCTCCAGCCGAACCAGGGAATGAGCTTTCCGGCGAGCGGATAGAACGTGGAGGGCGAGGAGTAGCGGAAGAAGTTCATCAGTCGAGCGCAATTCGGACGGCAGCGGATGCGGCGAGCGGCGCGCCGACGATTGCGACCAGCAAACCCGCGCCAAGCAGCGACAGGTTCGCGGTCACGCCAAGGCCGGCGTGCACCGCGTCTACGGTTCCGGCGCCGAAAATCAGCACCGGCACGCACAACGGCAGGACCAGCAGAGCAAGGAGACTGCCGCCACCGCGCAGACCCAACGTAAGCGCGGCGCCGATCGCGCCGAGCAGGGACAGGATCGGCGTGCCGATCAGCAGCGCAACCGCCAAAGCGGCCATCGCCTCGCCGTCGATCCCGTATTGCATTCCCAGCACCGGCGCCAGGATGACCACGGGCAATCCGGTGGTCAGCCAATGCGCGATCATTTTACCGGACACCAGTGCCGCCAGCGGATACGGCGACAGTGCCATCTGCTCGAGCGTTCCATCGGCGTGGTCGGAGGCGAACAGGCGCGGCAGCGAAAGCAGCGACGCGAGCAAGGCCGCCACCCAGAGCACGCCCGGCCCCATCAGCGCGAGCTGGTTCTTTTCGGGCGTCGTCGCCAGTGGAAACAGCGAAACCACGATCACGTAGAACAGGAGCTGCACGCCGAGTTCCGCGCGCGAACGCAACGCCAGCTTGAGATCGCGCGCCAGCGCCCAGCGCACGCCCGACCACGCGCCGGAATCGGACGCGGGCGCGGTCGCGCGGAGCGTCGCCACGCTGGGCTCGGACATCATGACAGCGAGAGCGCGCGGACATGGTTCGCCGGCAGCTCGAGCGGTTGATGCGTCGCCACCAGCGCGCACCCGCCACGTTCGAGGTGTCCGGAGAGCAGGCGCTTGAGGAGGGCGATTCCCGCGCTGTCGAGCGCGGTCGCCGGCTCGTCGAGGAGCCATAGCGGGCGGCGGGAAAGCGACAGGCGCGCCAGGCCCAGGCGGCGGCGCTGTCCCTGGGAGAGCGCGCGCGCCGGAAGCCGTGCCTGGCGTTCCAGGGCGACGCTCGCGAGCGCGTCGCGAATCTTGGATGCCGTGATGGAGTCGCCGGTCAGCGCGACCAACGCCGCGAGGTTTTCCTCCGCGGTGAGTTCGTCCTTCAAGGCCGGCAGGTGTCCGCCATAGGCCACGTCGTCCCGAAGGCTTTGCGCAAATGGCGCGACGTTCACCCCGCGCCAGCGAACCGTGCCCGCGAAGGGCGCGCCGAGTCCGGCCAGAATTCGCAGCAGTGTGGTCTTGCCCGTTCCGTTGGCGCCCGTGACGAACATGGCGCACCCGGACTCGACGCTGAAGGACAGCGCCGAAAACAGGTGCGATGAGCCGCGTCTCGCGGCCAGGTCAATGGCTTCGAGCATGGGCGGGGCGGACGGTTGGGGCGGGCATCGGCAGGTGCTGGCGGCTGCTGACCGGCGATGCCGCGGGGGGCGTTGAAAACACGTGCCATTATAGCGGCGGCGCGTGTTGCCCCAGCCGCCGCGGACAGCGATTGTTACGGTAAGCGTGCCACCTTCTTGACGCCGGTCAAAAAAAAAGGCCGGGTGGCGGCAGCCCCGCAGACTCCGGGCGGCGCTCCCGTGGTCCCATTTCCCGCCTCGCCTACATGTAATAGCACGGCCCGGTGGGCGACGTACCGCTACCGCTCCATGTGCTCGCGAGCTTTCTTCAGCGCATCGATGAAGCTGTTGAGGCCGGTCTTGTCCAGGCCCTCGGGCTCGGTATCGAACTCGAGCAACAGGCGCTTGCCGCCCTTGCCGATGTGCAGCGTGACCGCGCCGCACCGTCCCAGGTCGACCTTCTTCGGGTAACTGTCTTTCATGCAGCGTTCTCCCATGCGCGACCGCTCGGGACGCGCTTTCGGTGGCCCCGGGCGTGAGCAGGGGTGCAGTTATACCGGATGTTCGGTGGCCGCGGTGTCACAAATCCGTCACGCGACCGGGAATTGGCTCACGGAACGACCTGGTCGATGACGATGCGCACGTTGGCCGCGCCGGGCGCGATCGGCGCCGACGCGCCGCGCAGGTCGCCAGGCTGCGTTGACGCTGTGTTTGCCTTGGAAATGCGCGCTTCGACAACGACCGACTTGGCGAGTGAAATGGTCTGCGCCGGCGTCATGGCCATCGCGTCGGTCAGCGCGAACGCCTTGGGCAATTCACCTGCAGTTCCGCGCAGGATCGCCAGCGGCATGCGCGAACCTTCCGCATTGCGAGCGTAGATGAACAGTGTGTCGCCGGGCGCCATCTTGGCCGCGAGCTTGGGGTCGATCTCGACGCTGCCCGATATGCCGGCGCCTGCCACGCTTGCCGCTGGCGCGGCATTGGCTGTGGCCGGCGCCGATGGAGGAGCGGATGCAGGCGCCGCCGCCACGGCCGGCGCGGGCGCGCCCTTGCGCGACGCCTGGAGTTCCGCGATTACCTGGTCGATCTGCTGCGAGTCCTCGCTGTTCGGTGGAACCATAGTCTTGAGACGCTGATAGTGCTTGATGGCGGTGTCCGCATCGCCACGCTCGGCCGCGGCCGCGCCCGACATGGCGATCGTCTTCGGGTCGTCGGGATCGATTTCCAGCGCGCGCTTCAATAATTCCGCGGGACGGCCGGACAGCTTTCTTCCTTGCGTCATCGCGATGGCCTCGGCCTGGTCCGCGAGCAGGCTCGCGTTTTCCGGCAAGCGCTTCGAAGCTTCCGCAAAGGCCGCCAACGCGTCGTCATAGCGGCCCATCTTGAGATACGAGCGACCCAGCAGGACCCATCCCTTGGGGTCGTCGGGATTCGCCTTCATCTTTTCCGCCAGCCGGTCGATCATCGCCACGATTTGCGGATCGGTGGCGTCGCCGGCACCGTGCGGGGCAGCGGCGGACATCGCCGGTGCGGCCGGCGCATTGACCGCCGCCGGATTGCCCAGCAACACGTAGAGCACGCCCGCCACGATGGGCACCACGGCGACGAGGACCAGCGCCGCGATCCAGCGCGAACGATCAGACGATGTCGTTGCCACCGCGGGCTCGATGGCGAGTTCGCCACCAAGACGCGCGACCAGCTCGGCTTGCGCCGCGTCGCGGTCGGAGGCGCTCAGCGTGCCGGCCGCGAAGTCGGCATCCAACTGCCGCTTGTGGTCGCGAAAGATGGCGGTGGCCACGGCTTCGTCCTCGGGCGCCTCGCTCTTGCGCTGGCGCATCAGCGGCCACACGAGGGCAACGAGAACGGCCACCGCCAAGGCAAACGCGGACAACCAGAAGAGCGGCATGGGGCTCATGGGAGGATTCAGGCGCGGGGGAACGGCTAAGCGCGCGGGGTGCGGGAAAGCCCGAATTATAGCCTCGGGTCTCCGCGCGACATTGCACTGCGTCAATCCCGGGCGCAGTGAACGGGGCAAGGCAATCGTCTATGATGGTCGGCCCCGCGTCCCAAGCGGCGCGTCCTCCCTGCGGCGAACCCATGTCGGACAAGAACATCCGTGAGGCTTCCCTCGAGTACCACCGGCAGCACCCGCCGGGGAAGATCGCGCTGCAGGCGACCAAGCAGCTCACCAACCAGCACGATCTGGGCCTGGCCTATACGCCGGGCGTAGCCGCTGCGTGCGACGAGATCGTCCGCGACCCGCATGAGGTGTCGAACCTCACCGCCCGCGGCAACCTGGTCGGCGTGGTCACCAACGGCACCGCCGTGCTGGGACTGGGCGCGATCGGCCCGCTCGCCGCCAAGCCGGTGATGGAAGGCAAGGCGGTGCTGTTCAAGAAGTTCGCGGGCATCGACTGCTTCGACATTGAGATCAAGGAGCTCGACCCGGACAAGCTGGTCGACATGATCGTGGCGCTGGAGCCGACGTTCGGCGGCATCAATCTCGAGGACATCAAGGCGCCGGAATGCTTCCACATCGAGAAGATGTGCCGCGAGCGCATGAAGATCCCCGTGTTCCACGACGACCAGCACGGCACGGCGATCATCGTCGGCGCGGCGATCCTGAACGGACTGCGCGTCGTCGGCAAGGACATGGCCAAGGTCAAGCTCGTGTGCTCGGGCGCGGGCGCCGCGGCGCTGGCGTGCCTCGACCTGCTGGTGGGCCTCGGCATCAGGCGCGAGAACATCTTCGTCGCCGACATCAAGGGTGTCGTGTACGAGGGCCGCAAGGAGGAGATGGACGAGCACAAGGCCATCTACGCACAGCCGACGAAGGCTCGCACGCTGGCGGAGATCCTGCCGGGCGCCGACATCTTCCTGGGCCTTTCCGCCGCGCGGGTGCTGAAGCCCGAATGGCTGGCCAAGATGAACGACAAGCCGCTGATCATGGCGCTGGCCAATCCGGAGCCGGAGATCATGCCGGACGTGGCCAAGGCCGCGCGGCCGGATGCCGTCATCGCCACCGGCCGTTCGGATTTCCCCAACCAGGTCAACAACGTGCTGTGCTTCCCGTTTATCTTTCGCGGGGCGCTCGACGTCGGCGCGACGACGATCAACGAGGCGATGAAGCTCGCGTGCGTGCGCGCGATCGCCGACCTGGCGATGGCCGAGCAGTCGGACATCGTCGCGCACGCATACAACATCGAGAACCTGCGCTTCGGCCCGGAATACCTGATCCCCAAACCATTCGATCCGCGCCTGATCGTGATGATCGCGCCGGCCGTGGCCAAGGCCGCGATGGACTCGGGAGTTGCCACGCGCCCCATTGCCGACTGGTCCGCGTACAAGGAAAAGCTGACGCAGTTCGTGTACCACTCCGGCCTGCTGATGAAGCCGATCTTCGCAGGCGCCAAGAAGGACCCGAAGCGGATCGTGTACGCGGAAGGCGAGGAAGAGCGCGTGTTGCGCGCCGTGCAGGTCGTCGTGGACGAGGGCCTCGCGCGGCCGATTCTCGTCGGCCGGCCGGCGGTGCTCGAAAGGCGCATCGAGCGTTATGGCCTGCGCATCGTTCCCGGCGTCGACTTCGACATCATCAATCCCGAGTTCGACGAGCGCTACCGCGCCTACTGGCAGGAGTATTACCGCCTGACTGAGCGCCGCGGCGTGTCACAGGCCTATGCGCAGATCGAGATGCGCCGACGCCAGACGCTGATCGGCGCGATGATGCTGCACATGGGCGACGCCGACGGCATGCTGTGCGGCACGTTCGGCACACACGAAATTCACCGCCACTACATCGACCAGGTGATCGGCTTGCGCAAGGGCGTGCGCACCTACGCCGCGATGAACGCGCTGATGATGCCGGCGCGCACGATCTTCATCGCCGACACCTACGTCAACGCCGACCCGACGGCCGAGCAGTTGGCCGAGATCACGCTGCTGGCGGCTGAGGAAATGCGCCGCTTCGGCCTCGTGCCCAAGGTCGCGTTCCTGTCGCATTCGAGTTTCGGATCGTCGAACTATCCGACCGCGAAGAAGATGCAGGCAGCGCTGGCGCTGGTAACGCTGATGGACCCGGAATTGGAATGCGAAGGCGAGATGCACGGCGACGCGGCGCTGCAGGAGGACGTCCGCCTCGCCGCGTTCCCCAATTCGCGCCTCAAAGGCGAGGCCAACCTCCTCATGATGCCCACGCTCGACGCGGCCAACATCTCGTTCAACCTGCTCAAGGTGTCGGGAGGCTCCGGCGTGACGCTGGGCCCGATCCTGCTCGGCGTGGCCAAGCCGGTGCACATCCTGACCCAGTCTGCCACCGTGCGCCGCATCGTCAACATGACGGCGTTGACCGTCGTGGACTGCACGCAGCGGCAACGAGAGCTGATCTGATCGCGGCGGCCGGTTGAGAGTAAGCGGGTCGATGCGCTGCTAAAGGCGGTGGGCTGTTGCAGGCCCCGGTGCTGCTATATGACGCCGATGACAGCCAGCCAAAGGAACGCCAGCGCAATCATTGTGGCTTGCACGTCTGCGATCACGATGTTTCTACCATGGCGCTCGTAGAAGCGCTCGAGCCTCGGGTATCGCGGAAGCAGCGCCGTCAAGGCCGCCAGCGCGAACCCGATGCCATTGAGGCAGAAGATCGCGATTGTGACGTAGAGCGTGGACGCTGCGGTGGTCGCGTCAGGCGCGACCAGTCGGACGACACCGGCGCAGGCCAGCGCGAGGCCGGTACCGACCGCTGCCGCGGTGTATGTCTCCTTGAGCCGCATGAGGCCGAGCCCATCGGCGGCCATCGCGAGAATCACCGAGCCGAGGGCGAGGGATAGCGGCAGGAGAACTGCGAGCATGTCGGCGGCACGGTTGAGTCCATACGCTTGAAGCAGCGGCAGCAGCGCGAACCAGGATACGAACAACGTCCGGTACTCGATGGTCGAGGCGAGGCTGAAATGGACGCGGGGCACGAGCCCTCGACTCGTATCCGGATTGGGCAGGTACGAAATCAGGAAGGCGTTGCCGATGTAGTAGATGAACGAAACGATGAACATCACCAGCACCGTGTCGAACGAAGCCGCCACCATGTCTGACCGGTCATGCGCGAGGCCAACCAGGAGAACGATCCCGGTGAACGAGAACCCGGCGAGACCCGCCATGATCCCCACGTGCAATTTCGCCGTTTCGGCCAACAACCAAGGCTGACCATGGTGCCGCACGGCGCCGTTCCGGGCGGCCCGTACCGGTGACGGCTGGCCTGAAACCTGTGGCAACGGCCGGCGCGCTGCGACTGTGTCGACGGCGTCCCGGCTCCCCATGCGATGCCGCAATGCGTTGAGCGCCTGCGTGCCAAACCATTCACCCGAGCGGATCATGATCAATACCTCCCGATGGTCTAAAGTTCCGGGTTCGCTGCCCCATGAACACGGTGCTAGTATTCCCTCCGCAACAGCGACCTTGAATGACCAGGCGTCCAGCTTTCTTGCGCGCGACGCCGGGATTGCACAGCCGCTACGATGGATGCCCTCTCCGACGTATTGCGCGTCGTCCAACTGACCGGCGCCGTATTCCTCGACGCCGAGTTTTCGGCGCCCTGGTGCGCTATCGTCCCGGCGGATTCGCCGCTTTGCTCGACGTATCTGCCGCCTGCCGAGTGCATCGTGTCGTTCCATCTTGTTACGGAAGGTCGCTGCTGGGCGATGCTGCCGGACGATCGCGCTGGCGCGTTGCAGATCGATGCGGGCGACGTGATCGTGGTGCCGCGGGGCGAAACCCACATCATCGGCAGTTCCACCGACCTGACGCCGGAGGTGTTGGCGCCGCTATTGGCGAATCAAGTCGCGACACGGCCGGGTGAGGTGATGAAGCTCGAATACGGCGGTGGCGAGGCGGTCACGCACATGGTCTGCGGCTTTCTCGCGGCACAGGACCTGTGGAGGAATCCTTTGCTTGCCGCGTTGCCGCGGCTGTTCAAGGTCAGCATGCGCGGATCCAGCGCGTCCTGGCTGGAAACGTCGATGCGCTTTGCGACGGAGGAGGCGACTTCGGCACACGCCGGCAGCGCCACGGTGCTGGCCAAGTTGTCGGAGCTGGTATTCGTCGAGGCGGTAAGGCATTACGTCGGTACGTTGCCCGACGATTGCAAAGGCTGGCTGGCGGGATTGCGCGACCGCCTGGTCGCCCGGGCGCTCATGCTGATGCACGCCCGCCCGGCGCACCCGTGGACGGTGGAGGACCTTGCCCACCGGGTCGGCATGTCCCGTTCCGGCTTGGCTCAGCGTTTCACGGACCTGCTCGGCGTGCCACCGATGCAATACCTGGCGCAATGGCGTCTGCAGCTCGCCGCGCAGCAGCTTCGCCTCAGCAGTTCGCCGCTTGCGGTAATCGCCGAGGATGTCGGCTACGAATCCGAAGCCGCATTCAATCGCGCGTTCAAGCGCGAGTTCGGCATGCCGCCGGCCACATGGCGAAGGAACGGCGGCGCCGTGCAGTCTGGCCACCTGCCGCGAGGCATGATGGGTCGACCGTCCTAGTGGTTCCCCTTCTCCAGCGGGGGCACCGTCTGCAGGTACGCCCACAAGGCCTTCAACTCCGTATCCGACATCTGCCCATAGGCCTGCCACGGCATCATCCTGCTGATCTCCGTCCCGTCCTTGCGCTTGCCTTCGCGCAGCGCGCGGATGAAGTCGGCCTCGCTCCACGACTTGAGGCCGGTTAAGTGCGGCGTGATGTTCGCGACGACCGGCATCTCGGGGTCGCCCGCCAGCGTGCCGCCGGACAAATGCGCGCCGTGGCATCCGCGGCAGACCTGGGCGATGTGCTGCCCCAATTCCACGCTGGGCGCCTGGACGGGCGGCTCAACGACGTGCGCCTTGTCGTGATCGATCGTGGCCGCGGTGAATGCCTTGGGATCGGTGGCGATCATGAAGGCGAACACCGGCCCCAGCTTCACCGGACCCATGTCGCGATTCACCGGCGGCATCGAGCGAATGTAACGCGACGACGTCCGACAATTCGTGGTCGGTCAGGTTGGAGAAGTCCCCTGCGGGCATCGACGACGACATTCCGTTGCGGCGCACGCCATGACGCACGGCGCGGTCCCAGTCGTTCGCGGTGAAGCCCTTGGTCACGCTGCCTTCGCCGGAGGTCAGGTTGGGCGCGACCCAATGCCCGACGAGCGCGATGTCGACGACGGCCGCGCCGCCGAAGTCGGCGCCGTGGCAGCCGTCGCACGAAACGCGACTCGCGACGAGGTGCTTGCCGCGCTTGATCGCGCGCTCGAGCGCCATGGCATTGAGATCGACGCCGGCAAGCGGATCCGCCTCCGGGGCGCCCGCCAAGATTCGTTCCGCCCGGAGAGCTTCCATGTCGGCGCCGCTGAGCGGAAACGGAATCGGAAATTCCGCTTTGTGCACGGTCCACGTCTGCTCGTAGCGGCTGGTCGCCACCTGGTGAGCCCAAGCCCATGCGATCAGCGCGACGGCCACGATCGCCGCCAGTCCCCATGCGCCGTACTTCAGCACTCCTTTCATTCAGATTCCCTCACTGGATTACTGTGTCCGCGCGCAACAGCAGCGACTGCGGAATCGTCACGCCGATCGCCTTCGCCGTCTTCATGTTGATGCCCAGCTCGAACCGGGTTGGCCGCTCGACGGGCATGTCGGCGGGCTTGGCACCCTTGAGAATGCGATCGACGTAACCAGGAATCCGCTTTTGAACATCGCGAAAATCTGCGCCGTAGGACAGGAGCAGGCCGCGTTCCATCAGCGCCTTGAACGCCGATATCGACGGTATCCGTAACCGGATCGCCAGTTCGCTGATTCGCTCCGTGTAGGCGGCGGGAATGGGGGAAGGAAGTACGATCAGCGCACCAGGACGGGCACGCGCTACGGCCGCAAGGGCAGGTTCCGCGTCGGCGGCGATTGCCATGGGCACGGGCGACACCTTCAGATTCAAGCTCTTCGCCGCGGTGATCATGTCCCGCAGAATGAATGCCGATCCAGCATTGGTCGGGCTCCAGATGACGCTGACTTCGGAGAGCGACGGGGAGATGTCCAACATCAGTTGCAGCGACTTTGCCACGTGGTCTGACTGCGCTACCGTGACACCTGTGATATTTCCGCCCGGTCGCGCGAAGCTCTCCACCAACAGTTCCTCGACCGGATAACTGGGGCCGATGAATACGATCGGGACGGACCGCGTCGCATCCTTCAGGGCCTTGGTCCCTTCGGAGCCGCCGACGACGATGACATCCAGATTGAGCCGCATCAGTTCTGCGACGGCGTCGCGCAGCTCGTCGGGCCCCTGCCACCATCGCCATTCGATGACGGCGGTGCTGCCGTCGGCATAGCCCAGCTCCCGAAATCCGTCGAGCAGCACCTCATTGCCCGTACCCGTCTTCCCCGGGTACAGGACACCGATTCGCGGCAGGCGTTTCGGTTGCTGTGCCTTGGCGGCGAGCACGGCCATCGTCATGCTCGCGCCGGCCGCGCGGATGAACATGCGTCGATCGATCATGAATTCAGATTTGGAACGTCGCGCCCTCGAGCGCCGTCGTGACGCGACAGGCCGGCGTCACCTCGGCCAGCGCCTCTTTCATCATCCGGTCGATATCGATGTCGGTGTGGCCGGGATCGTGATGAAAGGGCACGAAGTGCTTGACGTCGGAGAGCGCGGCAAACGCCAGCGCATCCTTGAACGAGCTGTGTCCCCAGCCGACATGGTTGACGTATTCCGCGGCGCTGTACTGGCTGTCGTGGATCAGCAGGTCGGCATTCGCAGCCAGCGAACCGCCGGACGTCCACGCGAGGGGCAGCGACGGGAATGCCAACGCGCCCAGCGCCGGCTCGTGGTCCGGCAGGTAGGTCAATACGCTGCCCCGCTGATCGGCGACGCGGTATCCCACGGTCGGACCCGGGTGGCAGACCAGCGCCGATGTCATGCGAAATTCGCCGATCGAGATCTCGCCGCACGGCACGTCGTGCAGCGAGATCATGCACGGCAATTCGCGCAGGCTCACGGGGAAGAGCGGCGGCGAAAGGTAGCGCATGAGCCGCTCCCGCAAGCTGACGTGGCTGCTCACCGGTCCCCAGATGCGGACTTCGAGATCGGGGCGAAACAGCGGCGCGAAAAATCCCAGTCCCTGGATATGATCCATGTGCAGATGCGTGAGCAGGATGTCCACGCGGCGCACGGATGCATCGATGGTCTTGCCGAGGCCGCGGATGCCCGTGCCGGCGTCCAGCACCAGCACCGTCCCTTCGTCCCCGATCACGCCGACACAGGAGGTGTTGCCGCCATAGCGTGCCGTATCGGCGCCGGGCGTGGCCAGCGAGCCGCGCGTCCCCCACAGCGTCACGTTCATCTCAAATGGCCCAGAAGATGCTCATCGCGCCAAAGAGCAGGCCCTTCTCGCCGACAAGCGGAATGGCCGTGACGTGCAAATGGCGCCACTCGCCGCCCGTGACACGCATCCACATCGTGCTGCGAGATCGGCGTGATTTCGGAGAGCGCCCGCCCCATGGGCCGGTCCTTGGGCGGAATGGGATTGCGGTCTTCGTCGACGGCGGCAAAGCGCGTGGTCCACTCCGCGGCGGGCATTTCGCCTGTCTCGTCGAAGCGCTGATTGAAGATCTGTTCCGCCGGCTCGTTGTAGTAGATGAGCGCATTCTGCTCATCGACCAGAAGGATGGGCGTGGCAATGCTGCTCGCGAGTTGCCTCGCCAGAATGATCTGAATGGATTTGGCGGTCATCCCCTGGCCCCTTCACCGCGTCCGCGAGTCGACAGCGTACACCTGCAACGGATCGGACTGGGTTCGTCCCCTCTCCGGCTGGCAACCATCGAGATCAAATAGGGAAGTGGACCTCCACACGTCGACGGAACTGACATCGGCCCGGCAGCTTAATCGTAAGTGCCTGATTTTGTTAGGTTGCACGAATGTTGCTTTGTATACTACCCCTTTGTAGCGTACCGTCCGACCCGATCATGGAGGTATCCATGCAAACCCAACGCAAGCCGGCGACTCTCTCCCCGGGCAACGTACCGAACTCCCGTCCCGTCCTCCAGTTCTGTTCCACGTTGATCATCGCGCTCGGGTTGACAATGCCGGCGTGGGGGGCCGGTCCGTTCAAATCCACAAACCTGGTGACCGATGATCAGGCGGCGAACGCCGCGGTCCTGACCGATCCGAATCTCGTCAATGCCTGGGGCATCTCGCGCTCCGGGACGTCGCCGTTCTGGGTATCCGACAATGGCACCGGCGTCGCGACGCTTTATCGCGTCAACCCGATCACCGGTGTGCCGTCCATAAATCCGCTGGTCGTGTCGATTCCTGGCTGGGCAACGTAACCGGACAGGTGTTCGCAGGCGTCGCCGGCAGTTTCAACGGCGATGCATTTCTCTTCGTGAGCGAGGACGGGACTGTTTCCGGGTGGAGGGGGGCGCTGGGTACCGTTGCGGAAACACTTGTCCTCCCCTCGGCGAACAACGTCTACAAGGGAAGCGCGTTCGAGAACATTCTCGGCAACGGCTATCTTTATGGCGCCAATTTCCGTACAGGGAAGATCGACGTCTACAAGGGCAATGGCGGCGCCCCGGACCTTGGCCGGAAACTTTGTCGATCCCGGCATACCTGCGGGGTACGCGCCGTTCAACATCCAGGACATCGACGGCAATCTCTATGTGACTTACGCGCTGAAGAATGCGACGGTGACGAGGATGCTTCGGGGCCCGGCAACGGTTTCGTGAGCGTGTTCGATGCGCAAGGCAATTTCATTTCCCGCGTAGGTTCGCAGGGCACGCTGAATTCGCCGTGGGGCCTGGCGCTGGCGCCTCCGTCGTTCGGTGCCTATGCCGGCGATCTCCTGGTGGGCAACTTCGGCGACGGGACCATCAACGTGTTCGACCTCGCCACCAATACCTTCCTGGCGCAGTTGCTTGCGCCGGACGGCAATCCACTGGTGATCGACGGCCTGTGGGCACTGATGGCGGGCAGTGGTGCCGGCAATGGCGGGCTGTCGGAGGCGATCTACTTTTCGGCGGGCCCCGATGGCGAGTCGCACGGCCTGTTCGGCGTAATCGCTGCTCCCGAACCTGCCACGCTCACGCTGCTCGGCGTGGCTCTCCTTGTGCTTGTGCTCGCGCTCGCGCGAAGAAAGCGGTAACCCAGCCGGCGCCAGGACAGGCCCCGCTCCGGCGGGGCTTGTCGTTTGGGACGCTGGACAGTTCGCCACATGGTTAGCATAAGGCCGAGCGTCGAGGTGACTTGGTTCGGGCCAGCCCGTACTAGACTGTTGCATGCGATTGCTTTTCGTTCTGCTTCTTGGCTTTCCGCTTGCTCTGCCACCGATGTCGGCAGCGGCGGCCGATCCCACCAAGGTCTGGCACGCCGTCCTTTCCGAGGATCCGCCATCGCTCGACCCCGCTGGCCCAACCAATACCTCGGCCGAGGTGCTGCTCGAGCTCATCTTCGATCGGTTGCTCACGTACGACTATCTCGCGCGGCCCGCCAAGCTCGTGCCACTGGCCGCGGCTGCAATGCCGGAAGCAAGCAACGACGGCAAGACGTGGACTGTGCGCCTCAAGCAGGGAATCCTATTCACGCCTGACCCCGCGTTCAAGGGCGTGAAACGCGAATTGACGGCGCAGGACTTCGTCTACTCCCTCAAGCGCTTCCTCGATCCGAAGGTGCGCTCACCCAATCAGTTCCTGTTTCGCGGCAAATTCGTCGGTCTCGATGAGGTGGCCAAGGCGGCGGAAACCAGCGGTCGGTTCGATTACGACGTGCCGGTGGAAGGGCTGCAGGCAGTGGACCGCTACACGCTGCGCTTCGAGCTCAAGAGCCCTGACCGGCGCTTCCCGTATCTCCTCGCCCACGCCAACGGCGGCGTGATGGCGCGCGAGGTGGTCGAAGCCTACGGCGCCTCGATCGGCGATCACCCCGTCGGCACGGGACCCTACGTTCTCAACTCGAAGCTCGCAGGCACACGCTATGTGCTCGACGCCAATCCCCTTTACCGAAAAGTGGTATGGGACTTCGCCGCCGGCAGCGATCCGCGCGACAGGGAAATCGTGAAGGCGATGCGCGGCAAGACCATCCCGCAGATCGGGCACATCGAGCTGTCCATCATCGAGGAGGACACGTCCTACTGGCTCACGTTCCTGAACGGCAAGCTCGATGTTGCGTCCCTGCTGCCGCGTTTCCAGGCAGCCTCGCTCGAGAACGGAGAGCTCAAGCCCGAGCTCAAGGCCAAGGGCCTGTCCATCTACCGCTTTGTGAACCCAGGGACCGGCTACGCCACATTCAATTTCCGCGATCCTGCGGTCGGCGGCTTCGAGCCCGCGAAGATCGCGCTGCGCCGCGCCATCGCGATGTCTTTCAACACCGATGACCTCCTGCATGTCGTGTTCCAGGACAACGCCACCCGCGCGCAAATGTTCATCCCGCCCGGCGTTTATGGCCACGACCCCGCTTACCGCAGCAGCATTCCCTACGACCCCGACCTTGCTAACCGGCTGCTCGACCGCTTCGGCTACAAGCGTGGATCCGACGGCTTTCGCCGCACGCCCGACGACAAGCCGCTGCTCCTTGTGCGCAACACGGCCAGCGGCGGCTCCTTTCGCGACCAGGACAAGATCTGGCAGAGCTCGATGGAGCGCATCGGTATCCGCATTCGAATGGATACGTTGACGGGCGCGGAGACGGCGAAGCTATCCACGCAGTGCACCTTGACGATCTTCGATTGGAACTGGTTCGCCGATTATCCCGACGGCGAAAACTTCATGCAGGCGATGTATGGTCCCAATAGCCACCAGAGCAATACCGGCTGCTACCAGTCTGCCGTGTACGACCGGATGTACGAAAAGGCGCAAGCGCTCGCCGATGGCCCTGAGCGGCAGCGGCTCTTCATCGACATGACGCGCCAGCTCGAGGCTGACGCCGCGTGGGTGCTGCTCGCGAACACGAGGTCCATCGCCGTGCTCCAGCCGTGGGTGCTGGGGCACAAGGTTCACCCATTCCTCTATTCGGTCCTGCCCTACGTCGACGTGAAGCCGCACTAGAATCCACGGCGCGCGCTCTAGCCGGACTCGACGAACGCGTGCGCAGGATCAAGCGTGAAGAGCTCCTGCGGCCGGGCGACTCCCTTCATCGCATAACGACCGACGCTGACCAGCCGGCGCCGTTCCTCGCCGGAAGCTTCCGCGAACGCCGTTGACACGATGACAGGCTGCTCGAGCGAAGCGCAGAACGACTCGATGCGCGCCGCCTCGTTGACCGCGGGGCCGAGAACGGTGAAATCGAGCCGGCGCGGACTGCCCAGATTGCCGTAGAGGAGCTCGCCCACGTGCAATGCTATGTGCGCGGTGGTGACCGGCATGCCATGGGCTGCGCGGCGCACGTTCAACGTCACGATCCGGCTCGTCAGGTTGGTCGCCGCGTCCAGCGCACGGGCGCATGCGCGCGCCATCTCGTCCTGCGGGAAGATGGCCAGGATGCCGTCGCCGATGAACTTCAGCACGTGTCCGCCCTGCGCCTCGATCTCCTCGACCTGCGCTTCGGCATAGTCGTTCAGCAGTTCGAGCACCGTGCCCGGGCTCGACGTATCCGAGATTCGCGTAAAGCCGACGAGATCGCTGAACCACACGACAGCGCGTATCGGGTCGGCCCGTCCGCGAACGATGTTGCCCGCGAGCACGCGTTCCGCGGCGTCGCTTCCGAGGTACGTCTGGAGCAGGGTGCGCGCCGTGCGATTCATCGTCCTCAGCATGAAGACCAACGTGAGCGGCGGCATGACGTCGGCCAGCAGCTGGATCTGGGCGCCGCTGAAACCTTCCGGAGCATCCGTCGTCCACGATGCCATGATGCCTTCACCTTCACCTAGGCACCACGCTTTCCCCGACGCGCGATATAAACGCGATGTAGTCGGCCGCCCCCTCATCCTGGAGCCGGTCGAGCATCGGAAACTCGCCTCGTCGATAAGTTGCGTCCAATCGCCTTCGCAGCATCGGTTCATGGCTTTCGAGAAGGTAGAAGAAGGGACTGCGCGTCCATTCCTGATTCTGCAGTGGGTCATCCGAACGCGGGAATGCCTCCTCGAGCGCGCCATGGTCGCGCTGCCAGCGCACGCCGCGGGCGTCGAATTGTGGGTCGAGAAGGTCGTGCGCCACCGAGGCTCGCAATATCGGAAGGCCCGCACGGTTCATCTGCTCGCAGATGCCGGCGAGTATTTCAACCTCGGTCGCACCCGCCAGTGCGCGGACCATGATCCAGTCGCTGATCGCGACTCTGAGAGCTTCTCCCTGCATGCTGGACCTGAAACGTCGTGTCGGGTTGGGCAGCGTACACCCGCAGGTGACCGGCCCGCCAGCACGCTGGCCGGGATCGCTATAGCACTCGTGGCCGTTGACCACCAAGGAGGAGTCGATTCATGTGCGAAGCATGCGGCGACCTGAAGCACGAACCGGAATTGTCGCGTCGGGATTTCCTGAAGACCGGCGCATTCGCGGCGCTCGCACCGTGGGCCATGGGTACGGCCTTTGCAGCCGATCCGCCGGCGCCAGGCGTTGCGCCGCCGCCGAATGCGATTGCGCCCGCGGATGCGCTGAAGCGGCTGTTGGAGGGCAACGCGCGCTATGCCGCCAACGCACTGAACGAGCGCGACTTCACGTACGGCCGCGCTGCTCGCGTGCAGGGGCAATACCCGTTCGCGCAGATCCTGAGCTGCGCCGACTCCCGGGTGTCGCCGGAGTTGCTGTTCGACCAGGGGCCGGGCGAACTCTTCGTCATGCGCGTCGCCGGCAACATCGTGAGCCCGGACCTGCTGGCCTCGCTCGAATATGGCGTTCAGTTCTTGGGCGTGCCGCTGATCATGGTGTTGGGCCATTCCGGCTGCGGCGCCGTCGACGCCGCGATCAAGGTGCTGAAGGCCAAGGCCGTTCTGCCAGGCCATTTGCCGGGCCTCATTGCCGGGATCAAGCCGGCGGTGGCCGCAGCGGAGAAGATGCCGTCCGGAAACCTGCTCGACAACGCGGTCGCCGAGAACGTGCGGCGCCAGGTGACGCTGCTCAAGACCTCACCGCCGATCGTCCAGAAGGCGTACGCCGGCAAGAAGATCGACATTGTCGGCGGCGTGTACGACCTCGCCACCGGCAAGGTCACCGTCGTCTAGATCGAACGACGATACGCGATGCGCAAGTGCGGCGGCGATACGCAACTGCGGCGCCACCGCGCAGTTCCTGCACCAGGAGGTAGAAGCGCTTGCCGGATCATGTGGGAGAGAGCGGGGCGCATGCGAAGGCAAAGGTTCTGGCGTCACCTTCAAAGACCCAGCCCGCTGCACGCATTTGGTTGAACGTTGCTGCATTCGTTGTAAGGCGGTGAAGCGGCACAGCAGCGTCGGGGTAAAAGGGCGGCCCGTGTGCACTGTCGTTGTAGAGGCGATAGAGGATGGTCGTGCCCATCGGGCAATTGCCGTTTCCGTCCGGGAGCTGCAAGTAAAAGGCCATCCCTTCGTATTGCCAGCCCTGTTGCCAGCCGTATTCGGCCTGGAGCCACGCGCACTCGGCTTCATACGGCGTGTAGAAATGCGCGCCATACAACCTGTTAAAGAAGCGGCAGGTCGGGAGTACTCCGCTGGCGGGCCCGCTCCAAACGGGGAATGTTTCTGGCATACGATGCCACATTCCGCCAAAAGCGCCTCCGTCGAGCGCCGTGATCTCGTCTGGAGAAGACGTGACGAAGTACGAACTGAAGTAGCTGTAGTCCCACGGCTGCCCGTAGATATACTCGACCAGGGTTTGCACTTGCGCCACCGTGCCGGTTCCCTGCACGACGATGGCGCCGCTCGCGTGACTCACTTCATCGTGATACGTGACGACGCCGGGCGCGTTGAACGTTCGGGTGAAGGACCATTGAGGTAAGGTCGAGCCGCTACTGTTGAACGAGGGGAGCCATCGCCGCCTTCGTCATCGCAGCCATGGCGCAACGAAACGAGCCATCATCCGCCACGACATTGTGCGGACCGTTGAAAACGATACTGTTGTAGTTCTTGAACGTTACGCTGTCGCCAGCCTGGATCGTGAGCGGCGTCGGCCAGAAACACTCCCCGACAGCGGGACAGTCGTCACCAATCAACACGTTGTGGGTGGCCCCGATGGCAACCGCAGCGGGGAGCAACAGCAGCAACACCAGCCAAGAGACTTTTCGCATGATGGCCTCCTCGAGTGGGTAAGCCAGCCCAACCAATGCGCGACTATCGACGTCGTATGACCAGCATACTGAAACTGACGACTTCGTCAAGGCGATTGTTCACGCTTCTTCCGCACGCGAATTCGACGATCGCGCCCACCGTCACCGCATACTTCTCGCGTTCGCATTATTGCTAACCGGCTCCGTCCGAGTCGGCGCCGCCGGATTCAGCCGTTCCAGAACTCCTTGAATCCGACCTCCTTTGCGATAGGCCGGCAGGCTTACGCGATGCGCAACTGCGGCGCGGCCGCGCCGCCGCGCATTTCCTGCAGGTACCAGCGGATGAACGCGTCGACGTTGTACTCCTTGCGCGTGGACAGCGGACCCGGCTCGTAGCCGATCGAGTCGACACCCTTCTGCTGCCACTTGCAGATGTCCCAGTCCTGCTCGTTGGTGAGGTGCCAGAACGGCAGCATCTTTTCGAGGTCGTAGTCCTTGCCCTCGACGGCGTCCTCGTGCACCAGCCAGTAGCCGCGCACCTTGGTCATGCGCGGGCCGGCGGGCAAGAGGCGCGCGGCGACGGCATGATCGCAGCTCGCGTGCACCCAGAAGTTGGGCATGCTGCGCATCCTGAGCACGCCCACATCCTCGTCGGTGTAGTCGCCCATCAACGGTGCCAGGCGCTTGCCGTCCATCGATTCCGTGGCGAAGCCTTCGGCCAGCAGCGTGCGATCGGCGGCATACCAGAGGCCGCGGTCCGGATCGGGGAACGTCGCCAGTCCGCCGTGCTGGTGCGTGATCTCGATGCCCTGCGCCGACCACTTCGATTGCGTGCGCGCGACGGCCGCGGCCATCTGCCGCTTGACCTCGTCCGACGCGATATTCCTCTTCGTACACGTCGAAGTTGGCCTTGAAGTATTGCGGATGGCAGCGCACACAGTGGAAGCACTCGCGGTTGTTCTCCCACACCAGCTTCCAGTTCGCCGGCACCTCGTAGTCGATGACCTTGGCGATCTTGGCGCGGTCGAATCCCTGCGGTGTGGCCGCCGGCTCGAATTCCTCGCGCAATGTGCGAAAATGAGGGCGGACTGGCGGCAAGCGACACGTAGATCAATCCCGCGCAGACCTCCACGTGCAGCGGCTTCAATCCCAGCTTCGACTTGTCCAGCTCCTCCTGCATGCCGTGGCACGCGATCAGGTCGCCTTTCCGCGAATACGTCCAGCTATGGTACGGGCAGATGATCGCGCGCACGTGGCCGCTGTCCGGGCGGCAGAGAATCGTGCCGCGATGGCGGCAGACGTTGTGGAACGCGCGCACTTCGCCGGCATCGTCGCGCATCACCAGCACCGGCGTGTTGTCGACCGTCAGCGTGATGTAGTCGCCCGGCTTCGGGATTTCCAGCGTGAAGCCGGCGAAGAGCCAGCCGCCTTGCCAGATGCGCGCCACTTCCTCGGCGTACAGCGCGTCGGTGTTGTAGAACGCGCGCGGCATGCCGTAGCCTTCGCGGCGCGTGGCGAGGAGGGCGGTGAGGTCGGCGTAGAGCGGTCTTGGCATGGTCGTTGCTCAGGCTAGAATTTTGATGCGATCAGGGTCGTACAGCGGCTTGGTGTGGCGCACGGCGGGATAGCGCTCGCCCATCACCTCGACGCTGTACTCGGTGTGAACGGGCTCGTCGGCGGCGATGTACGCGCAGAAGATGTTGCGGCCCACCGTGTAGCCGTAGCCCGCGCTGGTGATGCGGCCCAGCACGCGGTCTCCGCCAGCACGATTTCGCCGCCGAACATGTTGACCTCCGCGGGCGCGGTGAACCACGTCAGCTTCTGCTTCGGCCCGCGCGCCTTGATGTCCGCCAGTGCCGCGCGCGCCAGGAAATCGCCCTTGTTGGCCGCCACGCAAAAGCCCAGTCCCGCCTCGTAGTTATTGTAATCCTGCGTGATGTCCGAGCCCCACACCAGGTAGTGCTTTTCCAGGCGCAGGCTGTTGATGGCGCGGTAGCCGGCGTTGGCGATGCCGTGCGGCTCGCCGGCCGCCCACAGCTTCTCGTACAGGTACAGCGCGTATTCGGCCGGCACGTGCAGTTCGTAGCCCAGCTCGCCCAGGTAGGTCACGCGCAGCGCCAGCGCCGGCGCTAGCCCCAAGTCCAGCTGCCGCGCGCTCATGTACGGGAAGCTCGCGTTGTCGAGCGGCGCGTCGGTCAGCGTCGCCAGCACGTCGCGCGACTTCGGCCCGCACAGGTTCAGCACCGCGCGCGCCGACGTATGCTCGACGATCTCCACGCTGCCGTCGGCGGGCAGGTGGCGCTCGATGGTCGAGCGGTCGCGCACGCCCAAGGCACTGCCGGTGACGAAGTAGAAGCGGTCGTCGGCCAGCCGCGTGATCGTCACGTCGGCCTCGATGCCGCCGCGCTCGTTGCACAACTGCGTGTAGACGATCGTCCCGACCGGCCGGTCGAGGTTGTTGACCGCCAGCTTCTGCAGCAGCGCCAGCGCGCCGGGGCCGCGGATCTCGTACTTGGAGAACGACGTCATGTCGATCAGCGCGACGCGTTCGCGGATCGCCTTGTGCTCTTCGCCGATGGCGGCGAACGACGGCCCGCGCTCGAACGACAGCGTGTCCACGGCCGGTGTGCCCGACTGGCGCGAACCAGTTGGGCCGCTCCCAGCCGAACTTGTTGCCGTAGACGCCGCCCATCTCCTTCAGCCGCGCGTGCAGCGGACTGCGCCGCGCGTCGCGGCCGACATCCGACTCGTTGGTCGGCCACGCGACGTGGTAGTAGCGGCCGTAACTTTCCACCGCGCGCTCGTACATGAACTGCTTGACCGAATGCGGCGCGCCGAAGCGGCGCACGTCGAACGGCCACAGGTCCATGCCCGGGTCGCCGTCGACGATCCAGTTGGCCATCACCATGCCCGCGCCGCCCGACCCCGCGATGCCGGACGTAAAGCCGCAGCACAGGTAGAAATTGTCGAGCTCGGGCGAGAGGCCGATGATCGGCTCGCCGTCCGCCGTGATCGGGATGGGGCCGTTGATCAATTGCCGGATGCCCACTTCGTTCAGCGCCGGAATGCGCATGCCCGCCGCTTCCGCGAGCGGTGCGAAGCGGTCGAAGTCCGGCTGCAGCAATTCGGGACCGAAGTCCTGCGCGATGCCGTTGGCGCCCCACGGCGGCGTGTTGTCCTCCCAGCCACCCACCGCCAGCGCGCCGGGTTCGGGCTTCACGTAGAAGTTGTGGTCGGGGTCGCGCAAGCGACGGCAGGCCGTCGGGAATCTTGGTCGTCTTCTCGGTGACGAAATACTGGTGCTCGACCGCGCACGCCGGCACGCGCGTGCCGACCATCGCGGCGATCTCGCGGCCCCACATGCCGGCCGCGTTGATCACGCATTCGGTCTCGATCTCGCCCTGGTCGGTTACAACCCTTGTAATTCGCCGGCCGCTCTTGGTGAGCGCCGTCACGCGACAGTTCTGGATGATCTTGACGCCACCCGCGCGCGCGCCCGCCGCGTACGCATTGGTGAGGCTGGTCGGGTCGACATAGCCGTCGCCCGCGATCCACGCCGCACCCACCACGCCGTCCATCGTCATCAGCGGGAAGAGCTTCTGCGCTTCCTGCGGCGACACCAGGTCGACGTGGAAGCCGAAGCCCTTGGCCATCGTCGCCGAGCGCTTCAATTCCTGCCAGCGCGCCTGCGAGGAGGCCAGGCGCAGGCTGCCCGAGCCGTGCCATCCGGTGGCCTGGCCCGTTTCCGCTTCGAGCTTGCCGTACAGCTCGGCTGAGTACTTCATCAGGCGCGTCAGGTTGCTGCTGCTGCGCAGTTGCCCGACCAGGCCCGCCGCGTGCCACGTGGCGCCGTGCGTGAGCTGCAGCCGCTCGATCAGCGTGACGTCGCGCTCGCCGCGCTTGGCCAGGTGGTACGCGATGCTGCAGCCGATGACGCCGCCGCCGATGATGACGATGCGGCTGGTTGCCGGAACTGCCATGGAAATTGACCGATTGTTGGAATCCGCGCAAATCTAGCACAGGAGGGGCGGTTTCCCGGGCGGGCGAGGGCGGCGACCAAGCAAAATGCAGGGTAAAATGCCGACCACCGGAGAGGTGGATGAGCGGTTTAAGTCACACGCCTGGAAAGCGTGCGAGGGTTAATAGCCCTCCGCGGGTTCGAATCCCGCCCTCTCCGCCAAGATCAAGTTCCGACTAGCGGCCCAAGAGTTCCAACCTCTGGGCCGTTTTAATAGGCAAAAATCTGTCCGATATTCCGTATCGTCCAATAGCAGCGTTTGACAGCCGGGGGCAACTGGGGGCAGGATTTGGGGCATAGGACATGCCGATCGTTGGAGTTGCCCCCATGCCTCTTACCGACCGTTCCATCCGAAATGCAAAGCCCGCGACAAGCCATAAGGCTCGCCGATAGCGGCGGGATGTATCTTGAAATTGCACCGAGTGGTGGTAAGTGGTGGCGATTAAGTATCGAATCGGCGGCAAAGAAAAGAGGTTGTCGCTTGGCGTTATCCCGATATCTCATTGACTGATGCGCGAGATACGCGATGCTGCTCGCAAGTTATTGGCATCCGGAACGATCCCAGCGAGAACGCAAGGCGGACCGTCGCGAAGTACTCGGGCGTGCCACGAATAGCTTCGAGGCAGTCGCTCGCGAGTGGTATGCCAAGCAGACTCATATATGGGTGCCGAATCATGCTGCGGACGTCTGCGTAGACTGGAGTCCAATTTGTTCCCTGAGATCGGCGCGTCACCCATTTCCGAGATCACCGCGCCAGATCTCCTCGCCGCGCTCCAAAAAATCGAAAGCCGTGGAGCGTATGACCTAGCGCACAGGGTATTGCAAGTGACAGGTCAAGTATTTCGCTATGGCGTGGCCACAGGCCGGTGCAGGCGAGATCTTTCGGTTGACCTTCGTGGCGCGCTCTCTCCCCACAAGGCCAAGAATCAGGCAGCGGTGACCCGGACGAGGTTCCGGCGCTGCTTCGCGCAATCGATGGATATGGTGAGCTTGGCGACAAGATGACCTCTCACGCCTTTCAACTATTGGCACTTACGTTTGTTCGCACAGGTGAACTAATCGGTGCGAATGGGATGAGATAGACATGGATGGAGACGTGGATATTCCTTCTGAGCGAACGAAAATGAACTCCGAGCACGTGGTGCCATTGTCGAAGCAAGCGATTGCCGTGCTGCGGAGTCTGCGCGCCCTTGGGGGTGGAAGCCGATATCGTATTCCCTGGCCGCAATCTAGACAAGCCGATAAGTAACAACACAATGCTGTTTGCTCTGTACCGCCTCGGCTACAAAGGCAGGATGACGGGCCATGGTTTTCGCGCTGTCGCTTCAACGATTCTGAATGAAGCTGGCATTCGTGGAGACGTGATCGAAAGACAACTCGCACATAGTGAGCGCAATGAGATTCGGGGCGCTTACAATCGGGCCGAGTATCTGCCAGAGACGCAAGTTGATGCAGCAATGGGCGGACATGCTCGCGGCGTTTAAGAAGGGGGTACAGGTTATACCTTTGCAACGTATTGGGTAATTCACTCGTAGTGGAGCTTGTAATGGGGTAGGGGAGATGGCCAAAGGCAAAAAATCCACATACGTCGGCGCTCTCGAAGTTCCGCTCCAGGCTTTTGATGGGCCGTATTTTCATGCCCTTGAAGAATCCCCGACGCAGTTTGAGCAATACTTGGACCGGCGGGATGAAGTAGAAAGAGAGAAGCTGGCCCTGCTGCTACAGCATTACGACATAGACAAGAACGATGACCTTTGTTGGTTCAAACTTAGCCTCTGCCTTGCGCGGGCACACGTTCCCGGGTTTCAATTTGCGAAAAAATCGGGGAGAGTCAGGAAATGGTCGGAATTTGATGACGCACTCGCGAAAATTGCAATTGACCATTTCATCTCGGGGCGCAGTCGTAATCAGAAGTTGAGCGTAAAGGCGGCGGCATCATACGTCGCCAAACAACCAGCTTGGGCCAAGAAAATTGGAAAGGGGAGAAATCCCGGCGAGGTCCTGCGTCGCGCCTACTTCCGCGCCACGGACGAGGTGGTCAAATGGTTGCTCGACCTGTCCGCACGACGAAGCCAAGGCAGCCCGCAATCCCGATTGGGAAATAGTGAAGAAATACCGCAGGGCCCACTTTCACGATGATTCTATTGAAACGCTCACTGATTAACTAAGCCGAATTCTACGATGCGTGCCATGTTCCCGAGATGTTCGGGGACGCTCATTGGGAGCGAACATGGCACAAAGACGAAAAGTAGCGCCCCCGCCGCCGCTGGCGAGTCAGATTGAATCCAAGCCCTCGATCCTCCGGCGCAGGCAAGTAGAGGCTCGAACCGGCCTGTCTCGTAGCACCATTTATCTTCGCGTTGCCGGAGGAACCTTTCCCCCGCCAGTCAACTTAGGCTCGCGAGCTGTCGGATGGCTTGACTCTGAGATTTCCGACTGGGTCGCCAGCAGGGTTGCCGCCAGCCGAGAGGCGACGGAATGAACGCCCCGCCACCCGAAGAACCCGAAGAACTCGGAGACTCGGCTGAGACTCAGGCAGGAGTTCCTCGGGGCCAATTTCGACGTGCGGGACCTGCGCCGCCCGCGAGACCCTTCCGCATTGTTGTGTACGACGGTTGCCGCACTCTAACTTGGGGACGTTACTCAAGCACGGCAGCGGTCGATGCGGCTTTGGTGGCCCTGTTGCACCACGGCTTCATTGTCCGACTTGAGAAGCTACCAGGTCTGCCCCCAATAAAAAGCCCCCGGCTGCCACCGAGGGCGTCGCAACGCGAAGGACAAGTTCGCCATGCGCAATACAAATGATAGTGGCTCCCTCTGCGTTGTTCAACCATTGCGGAGACCCGAAGCGGACGACGTAGTGATTGATGTCGAAGGGTTCAAGGAGCGGGTCCCCGACGGCTGGTACTGTGCAAAATTCTTGGGGTGGGATACGAGGTTGATGTTCAAGCAACCAAAAGTATTTCTAAAATTTGAGATCGTCGAACATGGTGAATATTTCGACAAAGGGATTCAATTGTTGCGGCCCTATCGTGTTCGCCGAGCGGAAAAGCCGATTGGCGAACACGGAAGATTTGTTCTCCATGCTGGAGGGGACCTCTACCGGATGCTGGTACGTGTGCTCGATGTGCGGCTGCGAACCGACCGCATCACTTTGCGTCCGCTTCGACACTTACCTCTGCGCATCCTCACGCGCACCGTGACTATGGATCGAGACCACCGTGATTTGTCCGAGTTGGCCCAATATTCCATCGTTGATGACATTGTGAGAGCTGATTGATAGACACCTTTCTAGCATTTGCAGTGAGCAACGCAATGGCAGTAAGCAGTAGCAGTGACCCGTCCTGTCCCGTCCCGCCTCGAATCCTCCGGAAGGCGCGGCCACCAAGGGATTCCGCTTGGTGCGATGGCAAATTCGGGTACGCCAGATTGACGAATTCGGGCCTGAGACAAAAGGCGCGGCCCGGATATACGACTGTCCGAACGCCGCCCGAGGGCTTCGGCCCTCGGGTTCTCGAATTGAGTTGAGTCCGTTGTTAGCGGTCGCGCTGGCGACGGATTCGTTCGATGGAAGCGCGGTTGGGTGTACGCATTGCGTGCAGTCGATGCCCAGTAGCGCAATGCGTTAGAAGAGGCCGACCCAACTAATTGGGGCACTGAAATGGACGCGAAGGCATTGTGCGGCGCGCGAACCAGATCTGGTACACCCTGCCAGTGTAGGAAGCTACTTCGCGGGCAGCGCTGCCGATTCCATGGCGGCATGTCCACCGGCCCTCGGACGCCGGAGGGTAAGGCGCGATCGGCTGGAAATCTGCGACGGTGCGTCTCCGGCAGGGCTTGGTCTTGATCTCGCCCTCGCGCCCTAGATTCCGAAGATGAATCGCGTGGGATACTGCATTGGAGTTGAGCTACGACAATGTATACACCGCCCACGCGCGGGCGCGGGCGCGCGCGTCATGGGGTTTGGCCAGCACACGCGAACCGCTACCACGCCTTGGCAGGTTGTCCCGCCGCGTTGACCGCGGGACGGCGTCAGGTCCCGATCACGCTATGCGCGCGGCGCGCCGCCGCCGCGGAATGGCAGTGGCTTTCGGCAACTCCCTTTCAACTAGGGCCAAGACCTCTGACGCTGATCGGCCAAGTGCATCCGCTAATTTCAAAATGGTCGTCAGGCTTGGCTGCTGATTACCTAGCTCGAGGACGCTTACGTAAGTACGACGCAGCCCAGCCTCGAAGCCCAGATTCTCCTGGGTCAGTCCGGCTTCCAGTCTCAGTCTGCGAAGTACGACTCCGAATGCGACAGCAGCGTCCACCCACCCTCCTACAGTAGGCGGAATTAGGCGGCTGGGCTATGCTTCTGTCCTCCCACAACAGTAGGAATTGCCGTGGCTTCGAGGCCAATTGGACGAAGCCAGTCTGGCCGAAAGGAATGCTTCAGCAAACGGCGGAACGATGCTCTATACATGCTATTTCGAGATTGATGGAATTGTTGGGCCAAGCGGCTATGTCTCCGACTCCCGGGACGAAATCGTCGAAGCGGCGAAAGGCATGGGCGAGATCGCGCTCGACCAGATGGATGACGCGACTTCCACGTATGAATGGTATGACCTGAGCGGAAATGCTGCCGACCCGCGCACGCTGCTGGATTCTGATGACAGCGATGAAGTGCTGAACGTCGTGGCGCAGATAAGCGATACTCTGAAACCGCGCGGAGATGGCTTCATAGACGTGGCCGAATTCAACGATATTTTCGAGTTGCTCGAATGGCACAGGGTAAGTTCGTGGTGCTCGGCCGAGCTGCGAGACCAAATCAAGGCACTTGGGACGGCGCGTGCCGAGGTATTACATCGTCTTTCCGACGAGTGGGCCCCCACCTGATCTGCAACCCAGTAGAAGCTGCGGAACCAAGGTCGCACAATTTCGCCCGAGCTTGCTAAAGTACGTCCCAGGGGAAACAAACACCCATCGCACGAGCTTGACGCCAAGCGACCATCGGGGACCGCGTCGTCACGTCCGTAACCCAACTACCGACTTCATGAGCGATCCCAACCTCTCCTCCTTCATCTGGTCCGTCGCCGATCTGCTGCGCGGCGACTACAAGCAATCCGAATACGGCAAGGTCATCCTGCCGTTCACCGTGCTGCGCCGCCTCGACTGCGTGCTGGAGGCCACCAAGGCCGCCGTGCTGGCCGAGCTGGCCAAGCGCAAGAAGGCCGGGCTGAACCCCGAGCCGTTCCTGCTGCGGAAGTCCGGCCAGCTCTTCTACAACACGTCGCCGCTCGACATGAAGAAGCTGATGGGCGACCAGGACCACATCGGCGAGAACCTGCTGCGCCTACATGCAGGCGTTCTCGCCCGCCGTGCGCGACATCTTCGAGCGCTTCGACTTCCACACCCAGATCGACCGGCTGGCCAAGGCCGGGCTGCTCTACCTGGTCACCGAGAAGTTCGCCAACATCGACCTGCACCCCGACGTCGTCAGCAACGCCCAGATGGGCGCGGTCTTCGAGGAACTGATCCGCAAGTTCGCCGAACTCTCCAACGAGACCGCCGGGGAGCACTTCACCCCGCGCGAAGTCATCCGGCTGATGGTCAACCTGCTCTTCATCGAGGACGACGACGCCCTGACCAAGCCCGGCGTGGTGCGCTCGCATCTACGACCCCACGGCCGGCACCGGCGGCATGTTGTCCGTGGCCGGCGAGCACCTCGCCGAGCCTGAACCCCGACGCCCGGCTCGTGATGTACGGCCAGGAGCTGAACCCCGAGTCCTACGCCATCTGCAAGGCCGACATGCTCATCAAGGGGCAGGACATCGCCAACATCATCTTCGGCAACACGCTGTCCGAACGACGGCCTGCCGGGCAAGCACTTCGACTACATGCTCTCCAATCCGCCGTTCGGCGTGGAGTGGAAGAAGATCGAGAAGGAGGTCCGCAAGGAGGCCGAGCAGCAGGGCTTCAACGGCCGCTTCGGCCCCGGCCTGCCGCGCGTCAGCGACGGCTCGCTGCTGTTCCTGCTGCACCTGATCTCCAAGATGCGGCCGGCCAAGGATGGCGGCAGCCGCTTCGGCATCGTCCTCAACGGCTCGCCGCTGTTCACCGGCGGCGCGGGCTCGGGCGAGAGCGAGATCCGCCGCTACGTGCTGGAGAACGACCTGGTCGAGGCCATCATCGGCCTGCCCACCGACATGTTCTACAACACCGGCATCAGCACCTACGTCTGGATCGTCAGCAACCGCAAGCCCGACCGCGCGCAAGGGCAAGGTGCAACTGATCGACGCCAGCAGCTTCTGGCAGAAGATGCGCAAGAGCCTGGGCAGCAAGCGCAAGGAACTCAGCCCGGAGCACATCGAGGACATCACGCGGCTGTTCGGCGACTGTCGAGGAGGTCACCACGCGACGGCGTGCCGATCAGCCGCATCTTCAAGAACGAGGACTTCGGCTACCGCACGATCACGGTCGAGCGCCCCGAGCGCGACGCGGAGGGCAAGATCGTGCTCGGCACCAAGGGCAAGGGCAAAGGCAAGCCCGAGCCGGATGCCGACCTGCGCGACACCGAGAACGTGCCGCTCAGCGAGGACGTCGAGACCTACTTCAAGCGCGAGGTGCTGCCGCACGCGCCCGATGCGTGGATCGACCACGAGAAGACCAAGGTCGGCTACGAGATCCCGTTCAACCGGCACTTCTACGTCTTCAAGCCGCCGCGCCCGCTGGCCGAGATCGACGCCGAGCTGAAGGTCGTCACCGACCGCATCCTGACGATGATCGGGGGGCTGTCGAAATGAGCTTCCCGCGCTACCCGAAGTACAAGGACAGCGGCGTGGAATGGCTGGGCGAGGTGCCGGAGCATTGGGACAGTCGCGCTCGAAGTCGACGCTTGTTCACGACGACTGCGGATGGCACGGAGACGAGCGATGACGTACTTCGACGATGGCGCGTGCGGATCATTCCGTAGCTGAAGATCGACGGACGACATCGACGACACAGAGTCGATCGACTGACTGCAAGAGCGAGTCGTTCGACGCAGGTGACTTCGCGATCGAAGTCACGAGCGAGGCGATCGTCTCGTGTGGCGTCATCGACTGCACGACTCGGCGTCACTGCAGTCGCTGCGCTGATGCGTCCTGAATCGTCATACGGTCAGCTTGCAGTCGTCACGTTCGGCGATCTACGCACTTCTGCGACTACGTGTTCGAGCTTCATGCTCGAGCATTCTGTCGATGGCAGACTCGAATGGGCATCGGCGACGATCAGCATCGAGCATGACTTCGACGAATCTCGCGTTCCGGTTCCGCCGCTCGCCGAGCAAACCGCCATCGCCGCGTTTCTGGACCGGGAGACGGCGAAGATTGACGCGCTGGTGGCGGAGCAGCGGCGGCTGATCGAACTGCTGAAAGAGAAACGCCAGGCCGTCATCTCCCACGCCGTCACCAAAGGCCTGAACCCCCACGCCCCCATGAAGCCTCCGGCATCGAATGGCTCGGCGACGTGCCGGAGCATTGGGAGGTCGCGACGCTGTCGAATACGCATCGACACAGTGTCGATCGACGGTACGGACGCTCGACGCGAGCACTATGTCGACGAAGGTGGGATTGCTCATGTCTGCAGCGTCGCGACATGCAACGGTGGATGATTCGCTCGAGACGATACGTTACGATCGACTCCGGAATCGATGCGATCAGTCATGAGTCGGGTCACATGCTGGCGAGGTGATGTCTGTTCACGACAGACGGCGAGCTCGTCGGGATGCGCCAGCTGTGATCGACGAAGCTCGACAGTCTGATCTTGCAGCAGGCTCATATCGCGCTCGACTCGACGGACGTTCGATGCCAGCGATTCCTGCACTGCTTTCTGACATGCGCTATCGCAATCGCAGCTGAACTGCGAGTTCAGTACTGGCAGCGACGTGCATCGCGCATCAACTGTCGAGCAGATCGTGAAGACGTTCGCATTGCCGTTCCGCCGCTTGACAGAACAGGCCGAGATCGTCGCATTCCTCGACAGCGAGACTCGCCAAGTTCGACACCCTCACCGCCGAAGCCCAGCGCGCCATCGACCTGCTGCAAGAACGCCGCACCGCCCTGATCTCCGCCGCCGTCACCGGCAAGATCGACGTGCGCGAGCTTCGTCGAAACGGAGGCCGCATGAGCCTGCACAAGGAGATCAACTTCGAGACCGAGATCTGCGAGCACCTCGCCGCCAACGGCTGGCTGTACGCCGAAGGCGACGCGGCGAAGCTACGACCGGGCGCGGGCGCTGTTCCCGGCGGACGTGCTGGCCTGGGTGCAGGCCACCCAGCCGAAGGCGTGGGAAGCGCTCACCAAGAACCACGGCGCGCAGGCCGCCGAAACGCTGCTGGCCCGCCTGCGCGACTCAACTCGACCAGCGCGGCACGCTCGACGTGCTGCGGCACGGCATCGAGCTGCTCGGCCTGCAGCAGCACGCTGACGCTGGCGCAGTTCAAGCCGGCGCTGGCCATGAACCCCGACATCCTCGCCCGCTACGCCGCCAACCGCCTGCGGGTCGTGCGGCAGGTGCGCTATTCGCTGCACAACGAGAACTGCATCGACCTCGTGCTGTTCCTGAACGGCATGCCGGTGGCGACGGTCGAACTGAAGACCGACTTCACCCAGAGCATCGGCGACGCGATCGACCAGTATCGCTTCGACCGCCATCCCGCGGCCCAAGGGCCAAGCCGCCGAGCCGCTGCTGTCCTTCCCCAGCGGGGCGCTGGTCCATTTCGCCGTCAGCAACCGCGAAGTCCACATGACGACCAGGCTGGACGGGCCGGCCACCGTGTTCCTGCCGTTCAACCAGGGCGACCACGGCGCGGCGGGCAATCCGCTGAACCCGAACGGCGGCCATCGCACCGCCTACCTGTGGGAACAGGTCTGGGAGCGGGAAAGCTGGCTGGAGATCCTCGGCCGCTACCTCGTCGCCCAGCGGGACGAGAAGAAGCAGATCAAGACGATCATCTTCCCCCGGTTCCACCAACTCGACGCGACCCGCAAGCTGCAGGCCGCCGTGCTGGCGGACGGGCCGGGCGGCAAGTACCTCGATCCAGCACTCGGCGGGCTCGGGCAAGACGAACTCCATCGCGTGGACCGCGCACTTTCTGGCCGACCTGCACGACGCGCAGGACAAGAAGGTGTTCGACTACCGTGCTGGTGGTCTCCGACCGCAACGTGATCGACTCGCAGCTGCAGGAGGCGATCTTCGACTTCGAGCGCACGACCGGCGTGGTCGCGACGATCAAGGGCGAGAGCGGCAGCAAGAGCGGCGAACTGGCCGAGGCGCTGTCCGGCGACAAGAAGATCGTGGTCTGCACCATCCAGACGTTCCCGTTCGCGCTGGAGGCCGTGCGCGAGCTGGCGGCGACGCAGGGCAAGCGGTTCGCCGTGATCGCCGACGAGGCCCACAGTTCGCAGACCGGCGAGGCGGCGGCCAAGCTGAAGGCGGTGCTGTCGCGCCGAGGAACTGAAGGAACTGGGCGACGGCGGCGAGGTCAGCACGGAGGACATCCTGGCGGCGCAGATGGCGGCACGGGCCGACGACGCCGGCATCACGTTCGTCGCCTTCACGGCGACGCCGAAGACCAAGACGATGGAGCTGTTCGGCACGCGGCCCGATCCCGACGCCGAAGCCGGCGAGCACGGACAATCTGCCCGACGCCGTTCCACGTCTATTCGATGCGGCAGGCCATCGAGGAGAGGTTCATCCTCGACGTGCTGCAGAACTACACGCACCTACAAGCTGGCCTTCAAGCTGGCGCACGACGGCAAGGAGCTGCGACGACAAGGAGGTCGAACGCAGCGCGGCGCATGAAGGGGATCATGGGCTGGGTGCGGCTGCACCCCTACAACATCGCGCAGAAGGTCCAGATCGTCGTCGAGCACTTCCGCGCAATAC